>NZ_JAQIRI010000007.1:0-205464 GCF_050600755.1 Klebsiella sp. 141162
AAATTGTTAAAGAGCAGTTGCGACGCGCTTTAGCGCTCTGTCGCGAGGTGGCGTATATTACGCTTTCCTCTTTCAGAGTCAACCCTGAATTTCAGGATTTTTCTCTTCAACCGAACCGGCTGTTTGTGTGAAGTGATTCACATCCGCCGTGTCGATGGAGGCGCATTATAGGGAGCCCGCCGGGAATGACAAGCGGAAAAATACATTTTTATTTCAACCGCTCATCTTTTATACGTAACGCTTATTTTTGCTGCTTTTTGATAGCCGCAGGCAGGTCCGCCAGGCTATTTAGCACCCAATCCGCGGCGCTTTCCGCTTCTGCGGTAACCGGCTTACCGGTACGCACCAGCACTTTCGTTCCGACATTCGCCGCTGCAGCCGCCTGCATGTCTTCGAGTTTATCGCCCACCATATAAGAAGCAGCCATATCAATATGCAGGAAATCGCGTGCGGAAATGAGCATCCCCGGATGCGGCTTGCGGCAATCGCAGGTCTGGCGGAACTCTTCAACGCTCCCCTGCGGGTGATGCGGACAATAATAGATACCATCGAGATCCACGCCGCGGTCTGCCAGCGACCAGTCCATCCATTCGGTGAGGGTCTCAAATTGCGCTTCCGTGAATTTACCGCGCGCGATGCCTGACTGGTTGGTCACCAGCACTAACGCAAATCCCATCGCCTTTAGTTCACGCATGGCATCAATGACGCCGTCGATAAACTCAAAGTTGTCGATTTCGTGGACGTAACCATGATCGATATTAATCGTGCCGTCACGGTCGAGAAAAATTGCGGGTACAGACTTTGCCACCGGTTTGCTCCTGATAAAGGCTAATGCCGTTAGTATCGCATGTTTCGCCATGCAAGAAAGTGCTCATTATAAAGAGTCAGATTGATTTAGACGTCTGGATGCCTTAACATCCATTTCATTGACAGGCATCGCCTGCACACGGCAGAAGAAAATGCCACGGCAAACGGCTAAACGATAATAAATAACTGATGATTAAACTTTCGAATATTACCAAAGTGTTCCAGCAGGGGAACCGCACCATACAGGCGCTGAACAATGTCAGCCTGCATGTCCCTGCCGGGCAAATTTACGGCGTGATCGGCGCTTCCGGCGCAGGTAAAAGTACGCTGATTCGCTGCGTTAACCTGCTGGAACGCCCAACCGAAGGCAGCGTGCAGGTTGATAACCAGGAACTCACCGCGCTGACTGAAAAAGAACTGACTCGCGCGCGCCGTCAGATTGGCATGATCTTCCAGCACTTTAACTTGCTTGCTTCACGTACCGTTTTCGGCAACGTGGCGCTGCCGCTTGAGCTGGACAACACGCCGCCGGCGGAAATCAAACGCCGCGTTAATGAACTGCTTGACCTGGTTGGTCTTGGCGATAAGCACGACAGCTATCCGGCAAACCTCTCCGGTGGCCAGAAACAGCGCGTGGCGATTGCCCGCGCGCTGGCCAGTAACCCAAAAGTGCTGCTGTGCGATGAAGCCACCAGCGCGCTCGACCCGGCAACGACCCGTTCGATCCTCGAACTGTTAAAAGACATCAACCGTCGTCTGGGGCTGACCATTCTGTTGATCACCCATGAAATGGACGTGGTTAAACGTATCTGCGACTGCGTGGCGGTCATTAGTAATGGTCAACTGATCGAGCAGGACACCGTGAGCGAAGTCTTCTCGCATCCTAAGACGCCGCTGGCTCAGCAGTTCATTCAGTCTACCCTGCATCTGGATATTCCGGATGACTATCAGGCACGCCTGAAGCCCACCCCGCTGCCTGACAGCGTGCCGATGCTGCGTATGGAGTTCACCGGCCATTCCGTCGATGCGCCGCTGCTGTCGGAAACCGCCCGCCGCTTTAATGTGAATAACAACATTATTAGCGCGCAGATGGATTACGCCGGCGGAGTGAAGTTCGGCATCATGCTGACCGAAATGCACGGCACACCGGAAGATACCCAGGCGGCGATCGCCTGGCTGCAGGAACATCATGTAAAAGTAGAGGTACTGGGATATGTCTGAACCAATGATCTGGCTGCTGGTTCGCGGCGTGTGGGAAACGCTGGCTATGACGTTTGTCTCCGGCTTCTTTGGCTTTGTGCTCGGCTTGCCGGTCGGGGTACTGCTGTACGTTACCCGTCCGGGGCAGATTGCCGCCAACGCCCGACTGTATCGTACTCTATCGGCGCTGGTTAATATCTTCCGCTCGATTCCATTCATTATTCTGCTGGTGTGGATGATTCCGTTTACCCGCGTGATCGTTGGTACCTCAATCGGCCTGCAGGCAGCGATTGTGCCGTTAACGGTCGGCGCCGCGCCGTTTATCGCACGTATGGTGGAAAACGCGCTGCTCGAGATCCCGACCGGGCTTATCGAAGCCTCACGCGCGATGGGCGCAACGCCGCTGCAGATCGTGCGTAAGGTCCTGCTACCTGAAGCATTACCGGGTCTGGTGAACGCCGCTACCATCACGCTTATTACCCTCGTGGGCTATTCTGCGATGGGCGGTGCGGTGGGTGCCGGTGGTCTGGGTCAGATTGGCTATCAGTACGGCTACATCGGCTATAACGCGACGGTAATGAATACCGTGCTGGTATTGCTGGTTATTCTGGTTTATTTAATTCAATTCTCAGGCGATCGTATCGTCCGGGCTGTGACTCACAAATAACGTTATTGACACACAACACTAATTCTTACAGGAAGGAAATAACATGGCCTTTAATTTCAAAACCTTTGCGGCAGTTGGCGCATTAATCGGTTCTCTGGCTCTGGTGGGTTGCGGTCAGGATGAAAAAGATCCTAACCATATTAAAGTCGGCGTAATCGTCGGCGCGGAACAGCAGGTTGCTGAAGTCGCGCAGAAAGTGGCAAAAGAGAAGTATGGCCTCGACGTTGAGCTGGTGACCTTCAACGACTACGTGTTGCCGAACGAAGCGCTGAGCAAAGGCGACATCGACGTTAACGCCTTCCAGCACAAACCGTATCTCGATCAGCAGATTAAAGACCGCGGTTATAAACTGGTTTCCGTCGGCAACACCTTCGTCTATCCGATCGCTGGCTACTCGAAGAAAATCAAATCTCTGGACGAACTGCAGCCGGGCTCACAGATTGCCGTTCCGAACGATCCGACCAACCTCGGCCGTTCCCTGCTGCTGCTGCAGCAAGTGGGCCTGATTAAACTGAAAGAAGGCGTAGGTCTGCTGCCGACGTCTCTGGACGTGGTTGAGAACCCGAAAAACCTGAAGATTGTTGAGCTGGAAGCGCCGCAGCTGCCGCGTTCTCTGGACGACGCGCAGATCGCTCTGGCGGTCATCAACACCACTTACGCCAGCCAGATTGGCCTGACGCCGGCGAAAGACGGTATCTTCGTTGAAGACAAAAACTCGCCGTACGTAAACCTGATCGTCGCCCGCGAAGATAATAAAGACGCGGAAAATGTTAAGAAATTTGTTCAGGCTTACCAAAGCGATGAAGTTTACGAAGCCGCTAACAAAATCTTTAACGGCGGCGCAGTGAAAGGCTGGTAATCTGCTTTCAGCGTAATATCATTCAGGACGGGCTTTATGCCCGTCTTGTCATTTATGCAAGCACCTGATTCAATAGCGCCCTGTTTATAATTCATTGAGGAAATACTATGCGTGCTTTACCGGTCTGTTTGTTAGCACTCATGTTAAGCGGTTGTTCTATGCTAAGCAGATCCCCCGTTGAGCCTGTTAAAAGCACCGCAACCACGCCAGTCCAGACGGAAACGGCTAAACCAAAAGTCTCACGTCCCGCGCCGGTCAGAATCTATACCGATGCCGCCGCGCTGGTAGGCAAACCCTTCCGCGATCTGGGTGAAGTGAGCGGCGAATCATGCCAGGCTTCAAACCAGGACTCCCCGCCGAATATCCCGACCGCCCGTAAACGCATGCAAATCAACGCGGCCAAAATGAAGGCCAACGCCGTGCTGCTGCACAGCTGCGAAGTGACCAGCGGTACGCCAGGCTGCTACCGTCAGGCCGTTTGCCTGGGTTCAGCGCTTAACGTCTCGGCACAATGAGTGCATTTCAGTTCGCGCAGATAGGCGTCATCCGCTCGCCGTATAAAGAGAAGTTTGCCGTTCCTCGCCAGCCAGGCCTGGTTGAACACGGCAGCGGAGAGCTGCATCTGCTCGCGCCTTATAACCAGGCTGACGCCGTGCGTGGGCTGGAAAACTTCAGCCATCTGTGGGTCCTGTTTGTCTTTCATCAGACCATGGCTGGCGGCTGGCGTCCGACCGTGCGCCCTCCCCGCCTTGGCGGCAACGCACGCATGGGCGTCTTTGCAACCCGCTCGACGTTTCGCCCCAACCCTATCGGCATGTCGCTGGTTGAACTAAAAGGCGTTCGCTGCCAGAAGGATCAGGTGATACTGGAACTTGGCAGCCTCGATCTCGTGGACGGTACGCCGGTGGTTGATATCAAACCTTATCTTCCCTTTGCCGAAGCCCTGCCGGACGCCAGCGCCAGCTATGCGCAGCAGGCGCCGCTGGCAGGCATGAATGTCAGCTTTACGCCGGAAATAGAAGCACAGTTACTGACGCTGGAAAAACGCTACCCGCATATCAAAGCGTTTATCCGTGAAGTACTGGCGCAGGATCCGCGTCCGGCTTATCGTAAAGAGGAAGAAGCAGGGAAAACCTACGCCGTCTGGCTGCTCGATTTCAACGTGCGCTGGCGGGTAATCCCCTACGGTTTTGAAGTCTTTTCTCTCGAACCGCGCTAATTTTATTTTCCTCTCTTTTGGCATCTTTGCCACACTGGTAAACTAAACCACTTTTTTTGTTTCAGGCTGGCTCTCCAGCCTGTTCCGATCGTCCAAATGGAACCGTAACAACATGCGTACTAGCCAATATCTGCTCTCCACTCTGAAGGAGACACCTGCCGACGCCGAAGTCATCAGCCATCAGCTGATGCTGCGCGCCGGGATGATCCGCAAGCTGGCCTCAGGGTTGTACACCTGGCTGCCGACCGGCGTGCGCGTTCTGAAAAAAGTCGAGAACATCGTGCGTGAAGAGATGAACAACGCCGGTGCTATCGAGGTGTTAATGCCGGTAGTTCAGCCTTCTGAACTGTGGCAGGAGAGCGGTCGCTGGGAGCAATATGGCCCTGAGCTGCTGCGCATTGCCGATCGTGGCGATCGCCCGTTCGTTCTCGGCCCGACTCACGAAGAGGTCATTACCGACCTGATTCGCAACGAGCTGAACTCTTATAAACAGCTGCCGCTGAACTTCTATCAGATTCAGACCAAGTTCCGCGATGAAGTCCGCCCGCGTTTCGGCGTGATGCGCTCCCGTGAGTTCCTGATGAAAGATGCTTACTCTTTCCATACCTCTCAGGAATCGCTGCAGGAAACCTACGACGCGATGTATACCGCTTACAGCAAAATCTTCAGCCGTATGGGGCTGGATTTCCGCGCGGTACAGGCTGACACCGGTTCGATCGGCGGTAGCGCTTCTCATGAGTTCCAGGTGCTGGCGCAGAGCGGCGAAGATGACGTGATCTTCTCTGATAGCTCCGACTACGCGGCGAACATTGAGTTTGCCGAAGCCGTCGCGCCGAAAGAGCCGCGCGCCGCCGCGACGCAAGAAATGACGCTGGTAGACACGCCGAACGCGAAAACCATCGCCGAGCTGGTTGAGCAGTTCAATCTGCCAATCGAAAAAACCGTGAAGACCCTGCTGGTGAAAGCGGTGGAAGATAGCAGCTACCCGCTGGTCGCCCTGCTGGTACGCGGCGATCACGAGCTCAACGAAGTGAAAGCGGAAAAACTGCCGCAGGTCGCGAGCCCGCTGACCTTCGCCAGCGAAGAAGAGATCCGCGCTATCGTTAACGCGGGACCTGGTTCTCTCGGTCCGGTTAACATGCCGATTCCGGTGGTTATCGACCGTACCGTCGCGGCAATGAGCGATTTCGCCGCCGGCGCTAACATCGATGGCAAACACTATTTCGGCATTAACTGGGATCGCGACGTCGCGACTCCGGAAGTTGCTGATATTCGTAATGTCGTTGCCGGCGACCCGAGCCCGGACGGCAAAGGTACCCTGCTTATCAAACGCGGTATCGAAGTCGGCCACATCTTCCAGCTGGGCACCAAGTACTCTCAGGCAATGAATGCCGCGGTGCAGGGCGAAGATGGCCGTAACCAGATTCTGACCATGGGTTGCTACGGTATTGGGGTGACCCGCGTGGTGGCCGCCGCTATTGAGCAGAACTTTGACGATCGCGGGATTATCTGGCCGGACGCCATCGCGCCGTTCCAGGTCGCTATTCTGCCGATGAACATGCACAAGTCCTATCGCGTGCAGGAGCTGGCCGAGAAGCTGTACGTCGAGCTGCGTGCGCATGGCATCGACGTGCTGATGGACGACCGTAAAGAGCGTCCGGGCGTGATGTTCGCCGATATGGAGCTGATCGGTATTCCTCACACCATCGTGCTCGGCGACCGTAACCTCGACAACGATGATATCGAATACAAACATCGTCGCAACGGCGAGAAGCAGCTGATTAAGACCGGGGATATCGTGAATTACCTGGTGCAGCAGATTAAGGGTTAATTTCCCCTTAAAAGCTAAAAGGCCTCGCAATAGCGAGGCCTTTTTTATAGCAACTGCAAGAATTAATTACCGCAGTCTTTACCCGGAATAAATTTACTGTCTTTATCCGTCATTAGCGTTTTCATCATCTCGCCGGTATCCGGGTTTGCTTCAAGGGTGAAATGTCCTTCAACCACCAGCAGCACCGGACGAGTATCGGTTCCGCGCGCGGCGGCATAATCGCGCTCAAGCTGGGCGTTATTCGCGACCGCGATCGTTTTACCGGTCACGCAATCGGTAAAGGTTGCCGCATCCGCCATATAGAAATACATCCCGCGCATCGCCATTGGCGTCGTCGGCAGGCTGGCCTTCACAGGCTCAAGCGTATAATTCAGCGTTGATTTAATCGGGTTGCCGTCGCGATCGAGCATTTCCAGCTTGTCGCCTTTCGCCCGATAGTAAGATTTCTCGCCTTTGCTGTTGGTCAATACCAGTTTATCGGCGGTACGCGCCCAGGTACCATATGAAGCGAAAGATGACGGCTCGCGACTAACGCCCTGATAACGTTCGTTCATAACCCAGGTGCCATCTTTCTCAAGGAACAAAGAGGTCTCAATCCCTTCGCAATCCGCGCAAGGCAAAATACCGCGCCAGCTTTGCTGCATCGGTTTCAGCTCTTCCATCGCCGCCGGCTGAACCGTCTCCACCTCAGCGCGATGATTGCAGCCAAATAGCGCAAAGAGCGAACAGGCCGCTGCGAGCGAAAATACAATTTTCTTCACTGTGAATTCCTTATAATCCATTCCACCCGTCCGCCACGCCGCTCAATGGCGAACCTTCCCACGCAGCGCTTTGACTGAGGACTTTTGCGCCTTGGAGGCAAGTCGTCGCTCTTTTGACGCCCGAGTCGGTCGCGTCTCCCGGCGGCTTTTTTGCACTGCGGTTAATTCTTTTATCAGCGTAACCAGTCGCGAGATCGCCGCTTCGCGGTTCATCTCCTGGCTACGATATTCCTGAGCCTTAATGATAACCACACCGTCAGCAGAAATTAAGTGGTGACTGGCGGCGAGCAGGCGTTCTTTATAAAACTCAGGCAGGCTCGATGCTTTAATATCAAAACGTAAGTGAATCGCCGTCGAGGCCTTATTCACATGCTGACCGCCCGCCCCCTGTGCGCGGACCCCGGTAAGCGAGATCTCCTCATCCGGGATGGAAACGCTGCGGCTAATCGTTATCATGCCGGCTGCTGCCAGGCCGTTAAATGAATTTCCAGATTATTCCGATCGTCGGATAACCAGATACCGCCGTCCTGCAGGGTTGCCTGCAGCGTCATAGTGCGATCGGCAAAAGCACTTAGCTGCGCCAGCTGCGTATCATCAAGATACCAGATAGTCAGCTTCGGATACGCCGCAAGCTTGTTCTGATTTTGCTGCCACCAGATTTCAGCCGCCCGGCTATTATAGGCAAACAGCGCCACCTCCTGCGCCCGCGAGCAGGCTTTCTTGAGGCGCTTCTCGTCCGGCAGCCCCAGCTCAATCCACAGATCAACACCCAAATGGTCGTTCAACTGCCACAGCTCCGGTTCATCATCCGAGGACAACCCGCGGGTAAACTGCAGACGTTCGTTGGCATATTTAATCCACGCCAGCAGACGCAGCATCATACGCTCCTGGGTTTCTGAGGGATGTTGCGCCAGCGTCAGGTTAGCATCCAGAAACTGGTTGCGATCTAAATCGGCAACATTAACCACAGCTTTATAAATCGTCGCTTTCAGCGCCATGAATAAACTCCTGAAAAAAATGGCGTACATTGTAGCGAAACTGGCGACAAAAGGCTGTCGGCAATCGCAGGTACTCCTTTCATCCTGCTGATATTGCTTAGATGACTATGGTATAGTCACCTTGCTAAACAGAGTTTATCTTCGTAGGCTTAAACTTGCATCCCACGGTTAAGTCAGAACGCTGACAGGAGGGCATGTGGATCAATATTGTGAGTTAATACGCAAGCGGTATGCGGAAATAGCCAGCGGAGACTTAGGGTATATCCCGGATGCGCTGGGCTGCGTGTTGAAAGTATTAAATGAGGTTGCGGCGGATCAGGCCCTTTCGGAGTCAGTCAGGGAAAAGGCCGCTTATGCGGCGGCAAACTTATTGGTGAGCGATTATGTCAATGAATGATACTTATCAACCCATTAACTGCGATGATTATGACAACCTCGAACTTGCCTGCCAGCATCACCTGGTGCTGGCGCTGGCCCTGAAAGATGGTGAACAGCTACAGGCCAAAGCGAGCGATCTTATCTCGCGTAAAAATGTCGAGTATCTGGTGGTAGAACTTGCCGGTAACGTCCGCGAGCTACGCCTGGATAAAATCGCCAGTTTCAGCCACCCGGAAATCGGCACCGTGGTGGTCAGCGAATCCTGAAGCCCACCGGGCGGCTTAGCCGCCCGTTTTCCGCCATATCAGCTGTAACCCTTCGCCTTCCTGTACTTGCCCCTCTCTGGTGACAAACAGCCCATCGGCTGCGGCAATCAAGGTTTCGCCATAAAACAGCAGCGGCGTGGCGTCGCGACGCCAGGGCGCGACCGCCATTTCCTGCCAGATTTTCTTAAGCTTACGGCCGCCCTGACGCCCAACAATGTGCAGATTACCGCTGGCGCGAAAACGTATCGATACCGGCTCATCCGCGCGTGGCGCGCGTATCGGCCCGCCGGACTGCAATGCCAGTTCTCCCAGCGCTTCCGGTAGCGTCAGCGCTTTAGCCGCATCGCCCCAGGGTATTTCCCGTTCCGCCAGGCTTGCCAGATGCTTGACCCAAAACAGGCGCTGCTGGTAGCGCCGGACGGCAAAACCGCCTAACCGCAGGCAAGGCGCGGCGTCTTCACGCGCCAGCGCCACTTCCTGCCAGATGCGCTCCGGCATTTCGCGCGACGGCATCGGCGCCTGTTGGGAAGCCAGCCAGCGGCGCAGCAACGCCGCGCGACGCGGCGCGCTCATCGCGCTCAGCGGTTCTATCGCCAGAGAACCACGCTCATCAACCAGCGCGGCAAGTTCTGCCGACAGCATCTCATCGAGCAACTGTTCCTGTTCGCCACATAAGCTGGCACTGCGGGCGACAGCCTCGGCAAAATGCGGCCAGCGCTCGCTCAGCAGCGGTACCACCCGCAGACGCAGAAAGTTACGATCGTACGCATCGTCCTGATTACTCTCGTCTTCAATCCACCGCAGTTGATGAGTCAGCGCCCATTGATGCAGGGATTCACGGCTCTCATTGAGCAGCGGACGCAGCAATTTTCCGCCAGCGAACTCGCTACTGGCGGCCATCGCCGACAAGCCGGTCGGGCCGCTACCGCGTTTGAGCGCCAGCAGGAAGGTCTCGCATTGGTCGTCGAGATGTTGTGCCGTCAATAACGCCTCGCCTGGCAACAGCGCCTCACGGAAAGCCTGATAGCGCGCCTGGCGAGCATGCGCTTCGATCCCCAACCCCTCATCCGCCAGCGTCACGCGCACCACCTGTAACGGTACCTGCCATTGCTGGCAAATCTGTTCGCAATGCTCAACCCAATGGTCAGCGTTGGCGCTCAGGCCGTGGTGAATGTGAATCGCGCGCAGCTGAATCGCTGGCTCGCGCTGGCGCCAGCGTACCAGTCGGTGCAGCAGGACGGTTGAGTCCAGGCCGCCGCTGAAGGCCAGCAGAAACTGACGATGTGGTCGAAGCGATGAGGCAATATCCGGCGTCATGATCGTGCGTACGCAGCTAAGAAGAGATAGCCCGGCACGTTACGCGCCAGGGCTGGTTCTGGCAAGTATTACTGTTGGTAAATCTCCAGCGGCAGGCCGTCGGGATCGTTGAAGAAGGTGAAGCGCTTATCGGTAAACGGATCGATGCGGATAGCCTCGCAGGCGACGCCGTGCGCCTGCAGATGCGCAACCGCGGCATCAATATCGTCGACGCTAAACGCCAGGTGGCGCAGACCACAGGCCTCCGGACGGCTGGGGCGCGCAGGAGGGAACGGGAACGAAAACAGCTCGATGACATACTCGCCGTTCAGCGCCAGGTCGCCCTTCCACGAATCACGCTCGGCGCGGTAGAACTCGCTCTGCAGCGTAAACCCGAGGATGTCGCAATAGAACGCTTTGCTCTTCGCGTAATCTGTCGCGATGATGGCAATATGGTGAACTCGTTTTAAACCCAGCATGGTTGCTCTCCTCCTGTTGAAGCCCAACACGTTACTCGCGCCGCCCGCCGCCGCGCAAGCCCCTAATTATTTTTTAAGACTCGTACACGGTAGACGCCGTCTTCGTCGCGTTTGGCCCCGTGGATATCGGTTTCAAAACCTGGGTAGTGGCGACCGATCGAACAGAGCATCAACAGGAAGTCGAGCACCGCGCGGCTCTCTTCGGTGATCATCTCGCCCGGCATCAGCAGCGGCACGCCAGGCGGATACGGCAGGATCATGTTTGCCGAAATACGCCCCACCAGATTCTCCAGTTCGATGGTTTCTACTTCGCCCTTAATCTGTCGCTGCCAGGCCTGATGCGGAGTCATTTTCATCTCCGGCAGCACGTCAAAGGCCCGCAGCATCAGTTGTGAGAGCTGATGCTGGCGGATCAGGCGGTGGATACCCTGCGCCAGATCCTGGATGCGCATATTGCGGTAGAAGTCCGGATCCTCGGCATAGAGATCCGGCAACATATTTTTCACCCGCAGGTTGAGATCGTAGGCGCGTTTAAACTCGGTCAGGCCGCGCAGCAGGCCCATCGCCCGGGTTTTATCAATACCGATACTGAACAAGAACAGCAGATTGTACGGCCCGGTTTTCTCCACCACCACGCCGCGCTCGTCGAGGAATTTCGCCACCAGCGCCGCCGGGATCCCCTCTTCCGCCATATTGCCCTGCTCGTCCATCCCCGGCGTAAGAATGGTAACTTTGACCGGATCGAGGAACATATGGTCGGCATCGGCGTCCTGGAAACCGTGCCACGTTTCTCCCGGCGAAACCGGCCAGCATTGCGCCTCCTCAACCTCTTCCGGTTGCCAGATATCAAAGAACCAGCCGTCGGCCTCTTCATGCAGGCGCTGCACCTCCTTACGGAAGTGCAGCGCACGCTCGATGGAGCGCTGAATCAGGCGTTTTCCGGAGTTACCGCGCAGCATCGCCGCCGCGGTTTCTATCGAGGCGACGATCGGATAGCTTGGCGAGGTAGAGGTATGCATCATAAAGGCCTCGTTGAAGGTATCTTCATCGTAGCTGCCTTTAATATGGATAAGCGACGCCTGCGACAGCGCCGCCAGCATTTTATGCGTCGACTGGGTTTCGAAGATCACTTTCCCCGGTACGCGGTCGCCGCTCATGCCGCTTTTGCCCTGATAAATCGGGTGGAAGTGGGTATAAGGCACCCAGGCGGAATCAAAGTGGATCGACGGCACGTCGAGAGTCTGTTTAATCCAGGTGGTGTTATACAACAGGCCGTCATAGGTGGAGTTGGTGATCACCGCATGCACCGGCCACTGCGCGCCGCGAGTTGTCTCTACTTTGCGCTGGACGCTGTCGCGGGTAAATTCCCGTTTCGGAATACCGCCGAGGATCCCCAGCGCGTTACGCGTCGGTTTTAGCCATAGCGGCACGATATCGCTCATCATCAGCAGATGCGCCAGCGATTTATGACAGTTACGATCGATAAGCAGCGTACTGCCGGCAGGCGCCGAATACATGCCGACAATTTTATTTGAAGTCGAGGTACCGTTGGTCACCATGTAGCTCTGCTCGGCGCCAAAGGCGCGGGCGATATACTCTTCCGCTTCCAGATGCGGGCCGGTATGGTCCAGCAGCGACCCCAGTTCGGTAACGGAGATAGAAACATCGGCCTTCAGCGTATTACCGCCGAAGAAATCATAAAACAGGCAGCCGACCGGGCTTTTCTGGTAGGCGGTTCCCGCCATGTGTCCGGGAGTGCAAAAGGTATATTTCCCCTCCTGCACATAGTTAAATAACGCTTTGGTAAATGGCGGCGTGATGTTGTCCAGATACTCGTTGGTATACTGACGAATACGAGTAGCGATATCTTCCGCCAGCCCCAGCGCATATTCAAAGAACCATAGCGCCATGCGCAGGTCCTGGCTGCTGACGTCCATCGTCGAGTGCGTATTAATAAAAGCATACAGCGGCAGGTATTCGTTCAGACGATTGATATCGCTACATAAATCAACGCTGTACTCATCCCAGTCGAAGATCACGCCGCAGATGCGCGGGTTGTGTTCGATAAACTGCAGCAGGTCGGCGCTGTTTTGCGGCCAGATAGTCTGGAATCCTTGCTTCTGCAGAGCGGCTTCCAGCTCTTTGATCGGTTCGTCTTTATGGTAGACGCCGTGGGGCCCCATGATGGCGATGATATTCACGCTTTCCTCCTGGATTTACCTAAGGTAAGCATAATATCAATCGCGCCAGTGCTTAGCACTGGCGGATTTATCTTAGTCCTGAATCAGAGTAAAACGATAATTACAGCGCCTTCCATGCATCCCCCCAGGCCAGACCTGCGCCCGGTTCGTAGTAGGTTGGCGCCACGTTGCACCATGCCCCTTCCGGGAAGGGCTTGCACTGGAAAAGCGCGCCGTGGTTATTGACGATATCACCCGGTTTCCAGCTCTGGCTGGCGCTCCACGCCGGATAACTGATGGCGCCGCTGTCGCCAGCCGGCTCATCCTTCGCTTCATCCGCCGCCTTCGCCTTCACATTGAGAGTATAGGTGGCCGTACTGGATAAACTGCCATCGCTAACGGTCAGGCTAACCACATACTGGGCATCTTTATCGCTCTGTGGGGCGCTGAAATTGATCACCGCTTTATCCGCGCCGCTTAACGTCTGTCCATCCTGCGACATCCAGAGATAGTTCAGCTTGTCGCCGTTAGCATCGGTAGACCCTTCCCCGCTCAGCGACACCAGGCTGCCAGCTTCAACAGCGCCCACCGGGCCGGCAATACGCGCCACCGGCGCGACGTTCACTTGAGGCGCTGGTGTCGTGTCATCTGTCTTATCAGACGCGCCATCGCTGCCCGCATCATCAACCACGGTCACGTTGAAGTAATGCTGAACGCATTTGCTGTAATCCCCCTCTTTGAACGCGCTGTACGGTGTCTGATAGCTCACCAGCTGGCAGGCATTGGTTTTGCCGTCTGCGCTGTTCGGATCCCATCCCCAATCCTGTTCCCAGTAGATGGGCAGCGCGCCGGCTCCGCCTTCATCAAACTGCTTCATGTTCTTACAACCCAGCACTTCATCATCGGCAATAGGCACTTTTAGGTAGTTGGCGAACTCTTTGTAATAGGCAATACGGTTAAGCGACTGGGCGTTTTCCGTAGCGCCGCCGCACTCGACGCCGCCGTTGATGATCTGGATGCTCACGCCAAACCCCGGCACCAGGCCATTACTCTTATCACGGTCGTTCGGCTGCCAGGTGCCGTCAATGACGTGCAGCATGGAAGGTTTCGGCGGCTGCGGATAAACAAAGAAAAAGACCGCGCTGGCGAGGTTCATCCATGAGTCCGCCACCAGCTCAGGTTTATCCAGCAGCGGGCGGACGTCGCCATACATTGCCTCGGAGAACGGGCCGTAGTTGTAGTTATAGGAGAGCTGTTTAGCCCCTCGGCCAAAGTAGCTGAGGAAATCGCCATCGGCATCTTTACCGCAAGGCCAGGTCTGTCCCTGCCAGACATCCGGGTTACATTCGCCGTTATAGCCGCCTTTTTGTCCTTCGGTCCAGCCAACTTCGCGCAGATAGACCAGCGCCTGCCGCCATTCCGGGATATCGCGCCAGCTTTCGTGGCCGCCGGTTTCCTGGGCGAAGTGGGCAAACATGGTGGCCAGCGATTTACGGCAGATCGCGTCGCTATCGCGGCCATCGGTGTAGGTGCCGCAGACCGCCGGGAATTTACCGATCGCCTTCAGGAAGTTGCTGTAGGTATATTCCGGCGCGCGCATCGGGAACAGATAATCCCAATCCTGCTCGCTGAGCATGCCTTCGACGCGTTTAACGTTTTCCGGGTTAGCCGCCCTGCCAGGCTCAATCTTTTCGACTGAAGCGTTATCGAGGGTACGAATGGAAGACTTCACCGCATCCATTAATGGAAAATCGGTTAATGCTTTTTCTTTCGCCGCCAGCTCGCTGGCTGTCATGGTGGTGGCTTCAGTGGCGCTGAGCAGCGGCGCGGCCTGTGCGGCGCTCAGACTTAACATGATCCCTGCGGCCACGGCGCTCAAGGCGACAGTTTTATGAATTGCCATAATATTATTCTCCTTTTCCTTGTGAACGGTCTGCCCAGGCGTTGTCCCCGGCAGTTAGCGCAGTGTCGCGGGAAAAGGACATCATCGGCTAATCACATCACCTCATTGGCGCATCATCTTGCCTCAGTAAAAAAATGATAAAAAAAGGGGCCGGAAATCCGGCCCCTTAGAGAAAATAATGAGCTGAATAATCAGGCGTAGCCGTAGCTCATCAGACGCTGATAGCGGCGGTTACGCAGCTCTTCTTCGCTGAGAGTATCCAGGTCAGCCAGGTCGGCCAACAGCTGTGCCTTCAGGCTCGCCGCCATCGCTTCCGGGTTACGGTGGGCGCCGCCCAGCGGTTCCGGAATGATGGAATCAATCAGCTTCAGCTCTTTGAGGCGCGGCGCAACGATACCCATCGCTTCCGCGGCCAGCGGCGCTTTATCCGCGCTTTTCCACAGAATAGACGCGCAGCCTTCCGGCGAGATAACCGAATAGGTACTGTACTGCAGCATGTTGACCTTATCACCTACGCCAATCGCCAGCGCGCCGCCGGAGCCGCCTTCGCCGATGACGGTGCAGATAACCGGCACGCTCAGACGCGACATTTCACGCAGGTTGCGGGCAATCGCTTCCGACTGGCCGCGCTCTTCCGCGCCAACGCCCGGATAGGCGCCAGGGGTGTCGATGAAGGTAATGATCGGCATTTTGAAACGCTCAGCCATTTCCATCAGGCGCAGCGCTTTGCGGTAGCCTTCCGGCGCCGGCATACCAAAGTTACGACGGATCTTCTCTTTGGTCTCACGGCCTTTCTGATGGCCGATGATCATCACCGGGCGACCATCAAGACGCGCAATACCGCCAACGATAGCTTTATCGTCAGCGTAGGCGCGATCGCCTGCCAGCTCGTCAAACTCGTCGAAAGCCAGGCGGACATAATCCAGGGTATAGGGACGACGTGGATGGCGCGCCAGCTGGGCTACTTGCCATGCGCCAAGATCGGCGAAGATTTTGCGCGTCAGCTCTACGCTTTTTTCGCGCAGACGATGCACTTCTTCATCGATGTTAATATCCAGTTTCTCATCCTGACGGCTTACTGCAGTCAGGGAATCGATTTTCGCTTCCAGCTCTGCGATAGGCTGTTCAAAATCTAGGAAATTCAGACTCATAGTATTCCTGTATTAGTCAAACTCCAGTTCCACCTGCTCCGAGCCGATAAGGCCACGCAGATCGTTGAGTAAACGATCGCTCGGAGAGACGCGCCATGTTGCGCCAAAACGCAACCGCGCGCGCGCATCCGCCCTCTGATAATAGAGGTGTACTGGAATGGTTCCCGAACGGTGGGGTTCCAGAGACTGACGGAGTCGGTTTAAAAGCTGGTCATCAATTTGCCTGTCCGTCAGCGAGATAGCAAGCCCGCGAGCATATTTTTCCCGGGCTTCGTCAATATCCATGACTTCACGGGCGGTCATTTTAAGGCCCCCGCTGAAGTCATCAAAGCTGACCTGTCCGCTGACGATAAGTATGCGGTCTTTTTCCAGCAACTGCTGGTATTTATCCAGCGCGTCGGTGAATAACATCACCTCCAGACGCCCGGAACGGTCATCCAGCGTACAGATGCCGATACGATTGCCGCGCTTGGTGACCATTACCCGCGCAGCAATAACCAGACCCGCCGCCGTGGTCACTTTACCACGATCGGTCGGGTGCATGTCTTTGAGTCTCACGCCGCCAACGTAGCGTTCGATCTCTTTCAGGTATTGGTTAATCGGGTGGCCGGTCAGATACAGCCCCAGCGTTTCCCTTTCACCATCCAGCACCACCTGCTCCGGCCACGGCTGGCAGCTGGCGTAGGATTGCTCAATTTGTTCCGGCTCTTCCGCCAGCACGCCGAACATATCCGCCTGGCCAATGGCTTCGGCTTTGGCGTGCTGATCGGCGGCTTTCAGCGCATCGTTGAGCGAGTTCATCAGCGCCGCGCGATGCGGGCCGAGGCGGTCGAACGCCCCGGACATAATCAGCTTTTCCAGCACCCGGCGATTGAGCTTTTTAATATCGGTACGGGCGCACAGATCAAACAGCTCGCGGAAATAGCCGCCATTGTTACGCGCTTCGATGATCGCTTCAATCGGGCCTTCACCGACGCCTTTAATGGCGCCGATACCATACACGATTTCCCCGTCATCATTGACGTGGAAATGATACAGGCCGGAGTTGATGTCCGGCGGCAGGATTTTCAGGCCCATCCGCCAGCATTCATCGACCAGACCCACCACCTTCTCGGTGTTGTCCATATCGGCGGTCATCACCGCCGCCATAAACTCGGCCGGATAGTGCGCCTTCAGCCACAGCGTCTGGTAGGAGACCAGCGCATAGGCGGCGGAGTGAGACTTGTTAAATCCGTAACCGGCGAATTTTTCCACCAGGTCAAAGATTTTCATCGCCAGTTCGCCGTCAACGCCGCGCTTTTTCGCCCCTTCTTCGAAGGTGCCGCGCTGCTTGGCCATCTCTTCCGGCTTTTTCTTACCCATCGCACGACGCAGCATATCCGCGCCGCCGAGGGTATAACCGGAGAGCTCCTGGGCTATCTGCATGACCTGTTCCTGGTACAGGATGATGCCGTAAGTCGGCTCCAGTACAGGTTTCAGACATTCGTGCTGCCACTGCACGTCCGGGTAGGAAATCTCTTCACGGCCGTGCTTACGGTCGATAAAGTTATCTACCATCCCCGACTGCAGCGGGCCCGGACGGAACAGCGCCACCAGCGCGATCATATCTTCGAAGCAGTCGGGCTGTAGACGCTTAATCAGATCTTTCATGCCGCGCGATTCAAGCTGGAAGACCGCGGTGGTTTCCGAGCGCTGCAGCATGTCGAAGCTTTTCTTGTCATCCAGCGGGATCGCGGCGATGTCCAGCGGCCCTTCGCCGTTCTTCGCCCGCCGCTTGTTGATCATCTCCAGCGCCCAGTTGATGATGGTCAGCGTACGCAGGCCGAGGAAGTCGAATTTTACCAGCCCGGCGTATTCGACGTCGTTCTTATCAAACTGGGTAACCGGGTGTAGCCCCTGTTCATCGCAGTACAGCGGCGCGAAATCGGTGATTTTGGTCGGCGCGATAACCACGCCGCCCGCGTGCTTACCGGCGTTACGCGTCACGCCTTCCAGCTTACGCGCCATATCAATCAGCGCTTTAACTTCTTCGTCCGCTTCGTAGATTTCCGGCAGCTGTGGTTCCGCTTCAAAGGCTTTCGCCAGCGTCATGCCAGGATCCGGCGGCACCAGCTTGGAGATACGGTCAACAAAGCCGTACGGGTGACCCAACACGCGGCCCACGTCGCGAATAACCGCCTTCGCCGCCATGGTACCGAAGGTGATAATCTGCGATACCGCGTCGCGGCCATACATATCCGCAACGTGCTCAATAACCTGGTCGCGTTTCTCCATGCAGAAGTCGACGTCGAAGTCGGGCATCGACACACGTTCCGGGTTAAGGAAACGTTCGAACAGCAGGTCAAACTCCAGCGGGTCAAGGTCGGTAATTTTCAGCGCGTAGGCCACCAGCGAGCCGGCGCCGGAACCACGTCCCGGCCCTACCGGCACGCCGTTATCCTTCGACCACTGGATAAATTCCATGACGATCAGGAAGTAGCCCGGGAACCCCATCTGGTTGATAACCTGCAGTTCGACATCCAGACGTTGGTCATATTCCGGGCGACGCTTAGCGCGCTCTTCGGGATCCGGGAACAGGAATTCGAGACGTTCCTCCAGCCCCTCTTTCGACTTCATTACCAGGAAGTCTTCGGTGGTCATGTCGCCGGTCGGGAACTGCGGCAGGAAGTATTCGCCAAGGCGCACGGTAACGTTGCAGCGTTTGGCGATCTCAACGGTGTTTTCCAGCGCTTCCGGGATATCGGCAAATAGCTCGCACATCTCCTCTTCGCTACGCATATATTGCTGCGGCGAGTAGTTGCGCGGTCGCTTCGGATCGTCGAGGGTGAAGCCATCGTGAATGGCGACGCGAATTTCATGGGCGTCGAAGTCGCCGGTTTCCAGGAAACGCACATCGTTGGTCGCCACTACCGGCAAACCATGCTCCTCCGCCAGTTGAACCGCGGCGTGAAGATAGCTTTCTTCGTCCTGACGACCGGTACGGATCAGCTCCAGATAGTAGCGATCCGGGAAATGTTGTTCATAGAAGGCGAGACACTGCTCGACCAGCGGCATATTTCCGCGGATCAGGCTGACGCCAACATCGCCTTTACGGCCGCCGGACAGCAGAATCAGCCCTTCCTGATGCTCAACCAGCCAGTCGCGATCGATCCACGGCCCCAGCGCGCCATAGCCGCGCTGATAGGCGCGAGAAATGAGCAGAGTCAGATTCTGATAGCCGGTATTGTTGGCCGCTAAAACCGTCAGTTCGGTGAATTCATCGCCCAGCAGATCGCACTGAACATGGAAGTCAGCGCCGACAATGGGCTTAATCCCGGCGCCATGGCCCGTTCCGTAGAACTTAACCAGACCGCAGAGGTTGGTAAAATCGGTGATCGCCAGCGCAGGCATGCCCAAAGCGGCCGCCTTTTTCACCAGCGGCCCGGTTTTCGCCAGCCCATCGATCATGGAATAGTCGCTGTGCACCCGCAGGTGTACGAAACGTGGTTCAGACATCTTTAGATCCCAGTGACTTAGTTGGACGCCAGACCCAGCGCGCGTTTCACCGGGCCGAAGCTACGCCGGTGGTGCTCTGTTGCGCCGTGTTCCTGCAGCTTTTGCAGATGTACAACGGTAGGATAGCCTTTGTGCTGGGCAAAGCCGTATTGCGGAAATGCGATATCCAGCGTAGCCATTTCGGCGTCGCGAGTGACTTTAGCCAGAATAGACGCTGCGCTGATTTCCGCCACCCGGCTATCGCCTTTCACCACCGCCTGCGACGGCATCGGTAGCGATGGACAGCGGTTGCCATCGATAAGCACGAACTCGGGGGTAATACTCAGGCCAGCGACGGCGCGCTGCATTGCCAGCATCGTGGCGTGCAGGATGTTCAGCTCGTCGATTTCATGCGGCTCGGCGCGACCCAGGCTCCAGCACAGCGCTTTATCTTTGATTTCATCGAACAGCGCCAGGCGGCGCTTTTCGCTTAATTTTTTAGAGTCGTTGAGGCCTACGATCGGCTTACGCGGATCAAGGATCACCGCCGCAGTGACCACTGCGCCGACCAGCGGCCCACGGCCAACCTCATCGACGCCGGCGACCAGATGGGTATGTGGATAGACGAACTCCATCATTTTGCTAACTCCAGTACTGCGTCCGCCGCCTGCTCATCCGCGTTGCAGCGGATCTGCTGATGCAGCGCGCGGAAAGTATCATGCATATCGTGGCTGGTTTTGCCGTCGGCCAGCAGCGGCTTCAACGCGGCGGCCAGCGCCTGCGGCTCGCATTCATCCTGCAGCAGCTCTTTCACCAGCTCGCGCCCGGCCAGCAGATTTGGCAAGGAGACATAATCGGTTTTCACCAGCCGCTTCGCCAGCCAGAAGGTAAACGGCTTCATGCGGTAGCCAACGACCATCGGGCATTTCGCCAGCATGCACTCCAGCGCCGCCGTCCCCGAGGCCAGCAGCGCGGCATCGCTGGCGATCATCGCATCGCGTGCCTGACCATCCAGCATATGCACCGTCATGTCGGGCGCCGTTTCAGCTTTAATTCGCTCAAACTGTTCCCGCCGTTTGGCGTTGACCAGCGGCACCACGACCTGCAGGTCGGGATAGGTGTTACGCAGAAGCTGCGCGGTTTTCAGGAAGTCGGCGCTGAGCATTTCGACCTCCGCGCCGCGGCTACCGGGCAGTAAAGCCAGACAGTGAACATCATGCGGGATGCCCAGACGATCGCGCGCCGCGCCTTTATCAGGATCCAGCGGCATCGCATCCGCCATGGTATGGCCGATAAAGCGGCAGGGGACGTTAAATTTGTCGTAAAACGCTTTTTCGAAAGGCAGGAATGCCAGGACCAGATCGGTGGATCTGCCAATTTTGAAAACGCGTTTTTGTCGCCATGCCCAAACGGACGGGCTGACGTAATGAATGGTTTTGATGCCCTGCTTTTTCAGATTACCTTCGAGGGTAATATTGAAATCAGGGGCGTCGATGCCAACGAAGACATCGGGACGCAGCTCGCCGAAGCGGCGCGTTAAATCGGCGCGAATATGCAGTAAGCGGCGCAGGCGACCAAGCACTTCAACAATGCCCATCACCGCCAGCTCTTCCATTTCGTACCAGGCTTCGCATCCTTCCGCCTGCATCAGCGGCCCCGCCACGCCGACAAAGCGCGCATCAGGGATGCGAGCTTTGAGGGCGCGAATGAGACCAGCGCCAAGAATATCGCCGGAAGTTTCTCCGGCGACCAGGGCAATCGTCAGGGGACGCTGTTCGGCCATTAACGAATCAAGCCGCGAGTTGAACGGGCGAAGAAATCGACAAACGGCTGAACTTCAGGGTGCTGAGCCGCCAGTTCGGCAATTTCCGGTTTGGCTTCGTCCAGCGTTTTGCCGCTGCGGTACAGCAGTTTATAGGCGTTACGAATCGCGGTAATCGCTTCACGGCTAAAGCCGCGGCGTTTCAGCCCTTCGATGTTGACGCCAAACGGCGTGGCGTGGTTGCCCTGGGCAATCACGAACGGCGGAACGTCCTGAGCGACGCCGGAGCAGCCGCCAACCATTACGTGCGCGCCGATGATGCAGAACTGATGTACTGCAGTCATGCCGCCGATGATGACGAAATCATCCAGAGATACGTGACCGGCCAGCGTCGCGTTGTTGGCCAGAATACAGCGGTCGCCAAGCGTGCAATCATGCGCCACGTGGGCGTTGATCATCAGCAGGTTATCGCTGCCCACCTTCGTTAATCCACCGCCCTGTACTGTACCGCGATGAATGGTCACGCTTTCGCGAATGCGGTTGCGATCGCCAATTTCCACTCGGGTCGGCTCGCCAGCATATTTCAGATCCTGGTTAACTTCGCCGATAGAAGCGAACTGATAGATCTCATTGTCGCGACCAATTTTAGTGTGGCCATTCACAACGACATGAGACTTCAGTACGGTGCCCTCGCCAATTTCGACGTTGGCGCCCACGATACAAAACGGACCAATGTGAACGTTAGCGCCAATAACGGCACCTTCTTCTACAATGGCGGTAGGATGAATAAAGGCGGTTTTATCAATCACGTATCAGGCCTCCCGGCTACGCGCACACATCATCGTCGCTTCGCAAACCACTTTACCGTCAACCAGCGCAACGCCTTTGAAACGGGTCAGGCCGCGGCGGGTTTTCTCGAAAGTGACTTCCATAATCATCTGATCGCCTGGTACTACCGGACGTTTGAAACGCGCTTCATCGATACCCGCGAAGTAGTACAGCTCGCCCGGCTCAAGTTTTCCAACGCTTTTAAATGCCAGAATACCGGTGGCCTGCGCCATCGCTTCCAGAATCAGAACGCCAGGTAAAATCGGCTTACCAGGGAAATGCCCCTGGAAAAACGGCTCGTTTACGGAAACATTTTTTACTGCGCGCAGAAAACGACCTTCTTCAAAATCCAGCACGCGGTCTACCAGCAGGAACGGGTAACGGTGAGGCAGAAGTTCCAGAATCTCTTCAATGTGCAGAGTATGAGTGTCAGTAGTCAAAATACTCTTCCTGTCTAAATATACTAAAAGGCAATAATAACACGGCCTGCGGCAATCTTATTAACGAATGCAACAGGCCGGGAATGTACGTGACCAAATGAGAAATTAGTCTTGTTGATTAACCTTGCGCTCAACGGCTTTCAGGCGCTTGCTCATCTCGTCAATATTCATCACCAGCGCCGCGGTTTTACGCCACGCCTTGTTCGGCTGTAGCGGAATACCTGAGGAATAGACGCCAGGTTCAGAGATAGGACGCATAACCATCCCCATCCCGGTAACGGTGACTTTATCGCAGATTTCCATATGGCCGTTAATTACGCTGGCGCCGCCAATCATGCAGTAACGGCCAATTTTCAGGCTGCCGGCCATAATCACGCCGCCAGCGACGGCGGTATTGTCGCCAATCACCACGTTATGCGCAATCTGACACTGGTTATCAATGATAACGCCGTTACCGATCACGGTATCGTCCAGCGCGCCGCGATCGATAGTGGTACAGGCGCCGATCTCCACGCGATCGCCAATAATAACGCGACCAAGCTGCGGGATCTTCACCCAGTTACCGCGATCGTTAGCGTAACCGAAACCGTCCGCGCCGATCACCGTACTGGACTGGATCAGGCAATTTTCACCGATCTCAATCTCATGGTAAACAGCAACGTTAGCCCACAAACGCGAGCCGGCGCCGATTTTACTATTTTTGCCAACGAAGCAGCCCGCGCCGATAACCACGTTATCGCCCAGCACCACGCCGGATTCGATAACGGCGTTCGCGCCAACGGAGACGTTGTTACCCAGCTTCGCCGTGGGATCGATCACCGCGCTTGGCGCGATGTCTTTCGCCGGCTGCGGCGTGGTATCTAAAATTTGAGCCATGCGCGCGTAGGTCAGGTAGGGATTACGCACTACCAGCGCGGCGCTATGGGCAAAGGGTAAATCGTCCGGCGTCATCACAACGGCGGAGGCCTGGCAAGCGGCCAGGTGTTCACGGTATTTAGGATTTACCATGAAAGTAATTTGGCCTGCTTTAGCGCTCTGCATGGACGCAACGCCGGTGATGACGATATCGCCATCACCGTGTAACTCTGCATCCAACTGCTGTGCTAAGTCAGCCAGTCGAATTGAAGGCATTACTTATTTAACCTGTTTCAGTACATCAGCGGTGATGTCTTTAACATCGCTGCTGTTGTATGCCACGGCATTAGAGTCAACAACAAGATCGATGCTCTGATCTTTCGCTACGCTCTGAACGGCGGTCTGGATACGGGTAACCAGTTTGCCACGTTCTTCGTTGGAACGACGTGCGCGATCCTGCTCAAAAGCCTGTGCTTTCTGCGCGAAGGACTGACGCTGAGACATCACGTCTTTTTCCAGCTTGCTACGATCTGCGCCCGGTTTCATAGACTGCAGACGCTGCATTTTGGACTGCAGATCGCCTTCCATACGCTGCAGTTCGCTAGCGCGGCCTTTGAACTCGTTTTCCAGCGTGTTGGAAACGCCAGTTTTCTGGGCTACCTGTTGGAACAGGTTGTTCATGTTAACCATTGCAATTTTATCTGCCGCCTGAGCGGAAGTTACCATTGCTAAACCCAGACCTGCAGCTAATAACCACTTTTTCACAATTGACTCCTTACCATCCCATGAGTACCCAGGGGTACCGTTATTTGCGTGGCCAGGCGATAGCATCCGCTATCGCCTACAGTCAGCGCTATACTGCACTTACATTCCGTTGTTGCCAACAATTACCAGGTTTTACCAATGTTAAACTGGAACTGCTCGGCTTTGTCTCCATCGTACTTTTTAAACGGTTGGGCGTAGGAGAAGACCAACGGCCCCAACGGCGACATCCACTGTACCGCGATACCCGCAGACATACGAATGTTGTTCGGATCGCTGTAGTCAGGCACGCCTGCTGCTCGAGTCGCCGCAGTATTTTCCCAGTTTGTATCCCATACGGTACCCATATCCCAGAAAATGGAGGTACGTACCGAGTTCGCGTATTTATCACTGATAAACGGCGTCGGGGTAATCAGCTCAAGACTGGCGACCGCCATGGCGTTACCGCCGACCGCATCGTCTGATTTACAGTATGAACCGTCAGAGTTGGAACATTCTTCGTAGTCGTTATTATCTCCGGCATAAGCCCCGGATTTATAGACCGCTTTCGGACCGATGGTGTTCGACTGGAAGCCACGCACGGTACTTGAACCACCGGCGTAGAAGTTTTCATAGAACGGCATCTCTTTGCTGCCGATACCGTCGCCATAGCCCAGTCGGGTACGTCCCAGCACAACCCACTGGTGATCGTCATCGATCGGCACGTACGTCGCGGTATCCAACGTCGCTTTGTAGTATTCGTTGTCAGACCCCGGAATGGTCACTTTGCCGTTCAGGTTGACGCGCGAACCTTCCGTCGGGAAGTAACCACGGTCCAGCTTGTTATAGGTCCAGCCGTAGTTAAAGGTGAAGTCATTCGCGGTAAAGCTGCCGGTGCTGTCTGAACCTACAGAGTCAAGGTAACGATCCATCGCCACCTGCGGCTGCATGTTGGACAGGGAGTTATGAACGTAACCTAAGCCTGCGCGCAGCGAGTTGTATTCGTTGATCGGGAAGCCGAGGGTGACGTCTGTACCATAGCTTTTGTTGGTATAGTCAGACAGATCCGCGTCATTCGCATCAAAGTCGTTATAGAAGAGGCGGCCGCCGAGGCTCACGCCGTCTACGGTGAAGTACGGGTTGGTGACCGACAGTTCAGCGTAGGTCTGGTAGTCGTTCTTGGTCCCGTTGATGCCAACGGAGTAGCCGGTACCTAACCAGTTATCCTGCTGTACGCCCGCCTGGAAGCTGACGCCGCTTTCGGTACCGTAACCGATACCGAAGTTCAGGCTACCGGTGTTACGCTCTTTCACCTTGTAAACGACATCGACCTGATCCGGGCTACCCGGCACGCGCTGGGTATCGGTATCGACGGTTTCGAAATAACCTAAACGGTTAAGACGGTCTTTACCCTGGTCAACCAGGTCGCTGCCCAGCCACGCCCCTTCCATCTGGCGCATTTCGCGGCGCAGAACGGAATCTTTGGAGGTGTCGTTACCTTCGAAGCGAATTTTACGCACGTAGTAACGGTTACCAGCATCAACGTTAATGTGCAGCTTCACGGTTTTATCCGTGTCGTTGATTTCCGGCTGCGACTGGACGCGCGGATAAGCGTAACCATAGCGACCGAGGAGTTTCTTAATGTCATTCTCCATTTTGGTCACTTTGGTGCCGTTATACAGCTCGCCCGGCTCAATTTTGGTCAGCGATTCGATTTCCGCAGAATGGCCCGCCAGATCGCCCGTTATCTGCACGCCAGAGAGCTTGTACTGCTCGCCTTCGGTGATGTTAACGGTGATGTAGATGCCTTTCTTGTCCGGCGTCAGGCTAACCTGCGTCGAATCGATGTTGAAACGCGCGTAACCGCGATCCAGATAGTAGCTGCGCAGGGTTTCAAGGTCGCCCGCCAGTTTCTGTTTCTGGTATTTGCGATCGCCGACCACGTTCCACCACGGCACTTCATCGCGCAGTTGGAAGTGAGAGATCAGTTCGTCAGTGGTGAACGCGTGGTTACCGACAATGTTAATCTGCTGGATTTTCGCCGAGACGCCTTCCTGGAACACCAGTTTCAGGTCGACGCGGTTACGCGGCAGCGGCGTTACGACAGCTTTTACGCTGGCGCTATATTTACCGACGCTGTAGTAGAAATCTTCCAGCCCTTTTTCGATATCGGCAAGCTTGGTGCGATCGAGAGATTCCCCAACGCGAACGCCGGATGCCTCAAGGTTTTGCTTGAGCATGTCATCCTTCACCGACTTGTTGCCGGAGAAGGTAATGCTCGCAATTGTTGGGCGCTCTTTCACCTGCACCAGCAGGGTATCACCATCGCGCAGGACGCGGACGTCCTCAAAGTTGCCAGTGGCAAACAGAGCGCGAATGGTGTTACTGATATCATCATCGGTCACCGTATCGCCAGGACGCACTGGCATGCTGAGGAGGGCCGCACCAACAGCGACACGCTGCAAGCCTTCGAAATGAATGTCCTTCACCACGAACCCTTCAGCACCGTATACAGTCGCGCTGCTAAACAGCAGCGACGCTATGAGCAACTTTTTCATCGCCATCGTTATTATGCGTTCTTCCTAACAAACTCTCTTACAACCGAGAGAAATCATTGAAAAGTGCAAGCCCCATTAACAGCACCAGCAGTATTGAGCCAATGCGATAACTAAAGTCTTGAACTCGCTCGGATACCGGCCCGCCCTTCAGCTTTTCAATCGCCAAAAACAGCAGATGCCCCCCGTCGAGGACGGGTAACGGGAACAAGTTGATTATTCCAAGGTTCACGCTAATCAGCGCAAGGAACATCAGATAGTAAATCAACCCAAATTCCGCTGACATTCCAGCCCCCTGAGCGATAGAAATCGGCCCACTGAGGTTGTTCAGTTTGACATCACCGGTTATCAATTTGCCCAGCATCCTGACCGTTAACGACATCAGTTGCCAGGTTTTATCCGTGGCTTCGGCGATGGCGGCAAACGGCCCGTACTGACGCACTGTCTTGTATTCATCAGGTAGCGGGATAACTTTTGGCACTACCCCTGCAAACCCTTCAGCCTTGCCTTTCACCGACTTCGTATCCGGAGTCAGGGTCAACGACAGCGGCGTACCTTGTCTGTCGACCTCCAGAGCCAGCGCCTTGCCCGGATTATCACGCACCAGATTAACAAACGTCATCCACTGCGTTAACGGTTGACCATCGACTTTAACGATCCTGTCTCCCGCTTGCAAACCTGCTTTCTGCGCGGCCGACTGAGATTGAACCTCAGCCAGCGCGGTATCAATCTGCGCGCTACGCGGCTTGATGCCTAACGAGGTCACCGGATCTTGCTTATCCGGCTCAAACGCCCAGTGCCGCAGATCGAGAATTTTATCCTGACGTTGGTTCGTCCCGAAAGGGGCGACGGTAAGTATTGTTTGTTGGTCGCCAATCTTCGCGACTAACGCCATACGTACTGCATCCCAATCAGGCGTTTCGATGCCATCTATCGCTTTAAGTTCCATTCC
This sequence comes from Klebsiella sp. 141162, assembly GCF_050600755.1. NCBI lineage: Bacteria > Pseudomonadati > Pseudomonadota > Gammaproteobacteria > Enterobacterales > Enterobacteriaceae > Klebsiella > Klebsiella sp. 141162. The sequence continues at coordinate 27,603 of NZ_JAQIRI010000007.1, forward strand.
TTTTGCAATTTGTGCTTGCGCAGCGATGGAATTGGGCGATATTTCATCAACAACCGGACGCACGCCAGGGACGCCGATGATAAACACCAGCCAGTAGGCAAAGATGGCAAAAATGAAGTTGGCAATAGGGCCTGCGGCGATGATGGCCGCGCGCTGACCGACGGTTTTATTATTGAAAGCGTAGTGACGCATTTCCGGCGCCACCGGTTCGACGCGTTCGTCGAGCATCTTCACATAACCGCCGAGCGGGATCAGCGCGATAACAAACTCGGTCCCCTGCTTATCCACGCGGCGCCACAGCGCTTTACCAAAACCAATGGAGAATCGTTCAACGCGCACGCCGCAGCGACGAGCCACCCAGAAATGGCCGAACTCGTGCACGGTGATCAGTACGCCAAGCGCAATAATAAAAGCGGCCAAATTCCAGAGAACGCTCAGCATAAAACCTTCCGTCAAATCGTCCTGAAGACTAACAACAGCAGACAAGCGAACACCGGTACCGCAGCCGTCAGGCTGTCGATACGGTCTAAAATACCGCCATGTCCAGGGATCAGATGCCCGCTATCCTTGATGCCGGCTTCACGCTTAAACATACTTTCCGTCAAATCACCCAGCACTGAAGCCAGCGCCGCCACCACCGAGCAGATCAGCAACACGGTTGGGGTGACATCCAGATGAGCCCACACGCCATAAGCCCAGGAGATAACAGCTGCCGTCAACAGGCCGCCGAAGAAACCCTGCCAGGTTTTACCCGGAGAAACCTTCGGCGCCAGCTTATGCTTACCGAACATTTTACCAAACATGTAGGCGCCGGAATCCGCGCCCCACACCAGAATCATGACGTACAGCAGCCACACCGCGCCGCTGTAGTGGTTATCGGCATAATGCCATGCGCGCAGCGCCAGCATGCCCCAGAAAAACGGGACGATAGTCAGCAGGCCGAAGATCAGACGTAACGCTTTGGAATGACGCCACAGCGCCGCCGAGGCCGGATAAGAGAGCACCAGCAACAGCGCGACAATCCACCAGCCAAATGAGGCCCATAACGATCCTTCAACCATCGGTTGATGCGCGTCATAGTGGTATTCAGGCAACATAAAGAGCATCAGCGCCAGCAGCAGGCCGCAAAGTACCGCAAGCCACACGCGCTGCGTCGTTGAGGTAAAACCGCTTAATTGCCCCCACTCCCACGCGGCGAGCATACAAACGACCAGGGTGACGATGGCAAAACCCGCGGGCGGCAATAGAAAAAGCGCCGCAATAACGACGGGAATTAAAACGAAAGCGGAAATCAGGCGATACTTCAGCAAAAGTGACCCCCATCAGGCATGACTGCCACCCGGCTCTTCTGTGCCGCCAAAACGACGCTCTCGACTAACGAATGCATGGAGTGCACCTTCAAAGTCCTGTTCAGCAAAATCGGGCCAAAGAACATCCGTAAAGTAAAGTTCGGCATAGGCAATTTGCCAAATCAAAAAGTTACTTATTCGGTGCTCTCCCCCGGTCCTAATAACTAAATCAACGGGAGCCAGTTCATGCATACACACCCGCTGGCTAAGCATCTCTTCCGTGATCTCTTCAGGTTTTAACAACCCGTTTTGTACCTGTTCGGCCAGTTGACGCGCGCCCTGGACAATATCCCAGCGGCCGCCGTAATTAGCGGCGATATTCAGCGTTAACCCGGTATTGTTTGCCGTTAGCGCTTCCGCCTTACGGATACGCTCCTGCAGCCGAGCATTAAAGCGCGTCGTCTCGCCGATAATCCGCAGGCGGACATTGTGACGATGCAGGCTTTTGACTTCGCTATCCAGCGCCCAGACAAACAGTTCCATCAGCGCGCTCACTTCCTGCGCCGGACGGTTCCAGTTTTCACTACTGAATGCGTAAAGCGTTAATGCTTCAATACCATTATTCGCCGCGAAGGAGACCGCGCGACGAACAGATTTCGCTCCAGCTTTATGGCCAAAGGCGCGAATTTTACCTTGTTGTTTCGCCCAACGACCGTTGCCGTCCATGATAATGGCGACATGGCGACAACCATGTGCAGGCGACATTTTGCTGACAGTTTGATTAGCAGACAACATAACGCGTTTTAAGTCCATAATAAGGATTAGCTAAGCCACATCACACACGCCGCCGGGCAGCGCTGAATACGCATTTTTATCCGGCGCCGGAGCTACAGCCAATCGCAGAGAACAACCAAAAGCTTTACGCAAAAAAGCCGTGTCTTGCCACGGCCACCGTAATCTTTCACAACAAAATGCAACGATCGGGTGGCGCAGACTATATCACTGAAGCCCAGCGCCCACAAATATCACAATGCGTTGTAGGGGCTCCCCTGCGCCATGTGTTATCGAAGTTGTCGCTGTGCGGCGACGCGCGCTTCGGCATCAATTGCAACCACTTCATCAATACTTTGCGGTTCATTGAGCGCCATACTATCCAGCACTGCCTGGTTCACCGCCGCAATATCGGTAAAGCGGATTTCACTATTCAGAAACGCCGCCACTGAGACTTCGTTAGCGGCATTCAACGCCGTCGTCGCCGCCTGGCCGACATCAAAAGCGTCCATCGCCAGCTTGAGGCACGGATAGCGATCGTAATCCGGCGCCGAGAAGCTCAGGTTGCTCAACTGGCAGAAATCCAGCGGTTTAACGCCAGAGTTCAGGCGCTGCGGCCAGCCCATGGTATGGGCGATCGGCGTGCGCATATCCGGCTCGCCCAATTGCGCCAGCACGCTGCCGTCTTGATAGCGAACCATGGAGTGAATCACCGATTGCGGATGAATTATGACTTCCATCTGCCGAGCAGAAGCATTAAACAGCCAGCGGGCTTCGATGTACTCCAGCCCTTTATTCATCATCGTGGCGGAATCAACGGAAATTTTGCGTCCCATTGACCAGTTCGGATGGCGGCAAGCCTGATCCGGCGTCATTGCCGCCAGCTCTGAAATCGCCGTTTCCCGGAAAGGACCACCGGAACCGGTCAGCAGAATCGACGAGACGCCGTTCTGCGTCAGGTCAGCGTATCCCAGATGATTTTGAATTGTTTCCGGCATACTCTGAAAAATCGCGTTATGTTCGCTATCAACCGGCAACAGGCGAGCGCCATACTGCTGAACCGCATCCATAAACAGGCGGCCGCAGGTCACCAGAGACTCTTTGTTCGCCAGCAATACCGTTTTGCCGGCGCGAATTGCCGCCAGCGTCGGCGCCAGGCCTGCCGCGCCAACGATGGCCGCCATCACCTGATCGACCTCATCCAGCGCCGCGACGTCGGCCGCCGCCTGCTTGCCGCTCAGCACTTCCGTGCGGCAGCCCTGTTCGCGCAGCAGCGTACGTAAACGCTCAGCGCTTTGCGCGTCATCCATCACCGCGAATCGGGGGGAAAATTCCAGACATTGTTCAACCATACGGTCGACATTTTTCCCCGCGACCAGCGCGGCGACGGAAAAGCTTTCGGGATTATGGCGCACCACGTCCAGCGTGCTGCAGCCGATTGAACCGGTCGAACCGAGAACGGTTAATTGCTTCATGAGACGTCCAGAAGAATTGTGACAGGATAAAAAGCAAAACGCCGCCAGCAAGCCCTTTACGCATCAATTCTCGGGGCTAAAACGGCGGCGAATGACCTTCGGTATAAACCGGAAGGCTACAAGGCCAGCTATTTTAACGCAATCCCAAATATTGAGCGTACGGTCTTCTGTACGGCGTTTCAGACTTTACGCAGCCCCGAATGCCCTGGGCCTGCGTAGCGGCAGAAAATCAGAACTGCATCAGTTCCGCTTCTTTCTCTGCCAGCGCCGCATCAACTTTCTTAATGGCGGCGTCAGTCATTTTCTGCACGTCGTCCTGAGAACGGCGATCGTCATCTTCGCTGATCTCTTTCTCTTTGAGCAGAGCTTTAACTTTGTCGTTCGCGTCACGACGAACGTTACGCACGGCAACACGCGCCTGCTCAGCTTCGCCACGCACGATCTTAGTCAGATCTTTACGACGTTCTTCAGTCAACGGCGGCAGCGGAACGCGGATATCGCTACCCGCAGAGCTCGGGTTCAGACCCAGGTCAGACGCCATAATCGCTTTTTCAACGGCCGGGCTCATGGAGCGGTCGAAGACGTTGATTTTCAGCGTACGGGAATCTTCTACCGTAACGCTTGCCAGCTGGCGCAGCGGGGTCGGCGTGCCGTAGTATTCCACGATGATGCCATCCAGCAGGCTTGGAGAAGCACGGCCCGTGCGAATTTTGCTGATTTGGTTTTTGAATGCTTCTACGCATTTTTCCATGCGTACTTCAGCATCTTTTCTGATATCGCTAATCACGTTACGAATCCTTGAAAACTTGTCTCAGACAGACCACACGGTCGCCCACTGCAAAAGTGAGCTAAGTATAGTCCGGATTAATTCTATTAACCGGGCAACTTCCCCGCTAAAGTAAAGCGGAATATTACCCGGAATTAGCGCCGACGGGAATTATTCCGTAATCAATGTGCCTTCTTTTTCGCCCATGACCACGCGACGCAGCGCGCCTGGCTTGTTCATGTTAAATACGCGAATCGGCAGTTTGTGGTCGCGCGCCAGGGTAAAGGCGGCAAGATCCATCACTTTCAGCTCTTTATCCAGCACTTCGCTGTAGGTGAGCTGATCGTACATGGTAGCGGAAGGATCTTTCGCCGGGTCAGCGGTAAACACACCGTCAACCTTGGTCGCTTTCAGTACCACGTCGGCTTCGATTTCAATACCGCGCAGGCAGGCTGCGGAGTCGGTGGTAAAGAATGGGTTGCCGGTACCCGCGGAGAGGATCACCACGCGATTGTTACGCAGCAGGCTAATCGCCTCCGCCCAGCTGTAGTTGTCGCACACGCCGTTCAGCGGGATTGCGGACATCAGGCGAGCGTTCACATAGGCGCGATGGAGCGCATCACGCATTGCCAGACCGTTCATGACCGTTGCCAGCATGCCCATGTGGTCGCCCACAACGCGGTTCATACCCGCTTTCGCCAGACCAGCACCACGGAACAGGTTACCGCCACCAATCACTACGCCAACCTGAATACCCAGTTCAACCAGTTCTTTGATTTCCTGAGCCATACGGTCAAGTATGCTTGCATCAATACCGAAGCCTTCTGAACCCTGCAGAGCTTCGCCACTTAACTTCAGCAGAATACGTTTGTAGACGGGTTTTGCATTGGTAGCCATGTTTCTTTCCTGAGACTGTCAACGATTGAGATGAGTTAATTCTGACGACATTGTATGTCATCGTTCAGCGCAGTCACTATAAGCGATTGGCTGATTTTACAAGAGAGGCGCAAAAAGAAGCCGCCCTCAGGCGGCTCCTTTTTTTAAAAATTAAGACTGCTTGGACATCGCAGCAACTTCTGCTGCAAAGTCAGTCTCAACTTTCTCGATGCCTTCGCCCACTTCAAAGCGGATGAAGCCAGTAACGTCGGCGTTGTGCTCTTTCAGCAGCTGACCAACAGATTTGCTCGGTTCCATAACGAAAGGCTGACCAGTCAGAGAAACTTCGCCGGTGAATTTCTTCATGCGGCCTTCAACCATTTTCTCTGCGATTTCTTTCGGCTTACCGGACTGCATCGCGATGTCCAGCTGAACCTGGTACTCTTTTTCTACTACTTCAGCAGAAACGTCTTCCGGCTTAACGAATTCCGGCTTGCTTGCAGCAACGTGCATTGCCAGCTGCTTAACCAGCTCTTCGTCAGCGCCTTTAGCGGCAACCAGAACGCCGATGCGAGCACCGTGCTGGTAGCTGCCCAGAACGTCGCCTTCCAGGATAGCGATACGACGGATGTTGATGTTCTCGCCGATTTTAGCAACCAGGGCAACACGTTCTTCTTCGAACTGCGCTTTCAGAACTTCAACGTCGGAGATTTTACCAGCAACAGCGGCGTCCAGTACTTTGTCAGCAAATGCCTGGAAACCACCATCTTTAGCAACGAAGTCAGTCTGGCAGTTAACTTCCAGAATGTAACCGTAGTTGCCGTCGATTTTGGTTTTGATCACGCCGTCAGCAGCAACGTTGCCTGCTTTTTTCGCCGCTTTGATCGCGCCGGATTTACGCATGTTTTCGATTGCCAGCTCGATGTCGCCATTAGCTTCAGTCAGTGCTTTTTTGCAATCCATCATGCCTGCGCCAGTACGTTCGCGCAGCTCTTTTACCAGGGAAGCGGTAATTTCAGCCATTCTAAAATCCTCGGGAGATGTGGAAACTGCCCGGCCTGCGGCCAAACAGCATAAATTGAAAAAAGGGGCCTAAAATTGGCCCCTATTCATACACGGTACTAATAAGGGCTTAAACCTTATTATTCAGCTTCTACGAAGCTTTCTTCCGCCTGAGAAGCCAGGTCCTGAGAGCGACCTTCACGAACGGTAGCAGCAACAGCGCCCAGGTACAGGCTAACTGCGCGGATTGCATCGTCGTTACCCGGGATAACGAAGTCTACGCCGTCCGGATCAGAGTTGGTATCAACGATAGCAAATACCGGGATACCCAGGTTGTTTGCTTCTTTGATAGCGATGTGCTCGTGGTCAGCGTCGATAACGAACAGTGCGTCCGGCAGGCCGCCCATGTCTTTGATACCGCCCAGGCTGTTTTCCAGCTTGTCCAGCTCACGAGTGCGCATCAGCGCTTCTTTCTTGGTCAGCTTCTCGAAAGTACCGTCCTGGGACTGAGTTTCCAGGTCTTTCAGACGTTTGATGGACTGACGAACGGTTTTCCAGTTAGTCAGCATACCGCCCAGCCAGCGATGGTTCACGAAGAACTGGTCGCAGCTGTTAGCAGCTTCTTTTACCGCTTCGCTTGCAGCGCGCTTAGTACCAACGAACAGGATCTTGCCTTTACGGGCAGAGATTTTGTTCAGCTCAGCCAGAGCTTCGTTGAACATCGGTACAGTTTTCTCAAGGTTGATGATGTGAACTTTGTTACGCGCGCCGAAGATGAAAGGCTTCATTTTCGGGTTCCAGTAACGGGTCTGGTGACCGAAGTGAACACCAGCCTTGAGCATGTCGCGCATGGAAACAGTTGCCATGTTTAAAACCTCTATAGATTAAATTGGGGTTATGCCTCCACGTATCCCATATTACCGACCCCAAAGGGCACCCCGGAATATGTGCCGATACGTGTGTGTTATTTACACAATATGAGTATGTCGCTTACGTCCATCCTTGTGTATCTGAGATGGAACGGAAGTCCGGCGCGCTTTATACCACAAAACCTGGCCAGACACCAACTCTTGTTGACGTCGCGTGCTGTTAATGATTCTCAATTTGGCACCAGCGTACCCGGACTGTTACCATTGACAGGACTTAATCTATTATTGTCGAAAAAATCGACACTGCTGGACATATTCCATGGCTATCTCTATCAAGACATCTGAAGACATCGAAAAAATGCGCGTTGCCGGCCGCCTGGCCGCCGAAGTGCTGGAAATGATCGAACCCTACGTTAAACCGGGCGTCAGCACCGGCGAACTGGATCGCATCTGCAACGACTACATTGTTAATGAACAGAAAGCGGTCTCCGCCTGCCTCGGCTATCACGGCTTCCCGAAATCGGTCTGTATCTCTATTAATGAAGTGGTGTGCCACGGCATCCCGGATGACGGCAAACTGCTGAAAGACGGCGACATCGTCAATATCGACGTGACCGTGATTAAAGATGAATTCCACGGCGATACCTCAAAAATGTTCATCGTCGGCAAACCGACTATCCTCGGCGAGCGCCTGTGCCGCATCACCCAGGAAAGCCTCTATCTGGCGCTGAAGATGGTCAAGCCGGGGATTAACCTGCGTGCGATCGGCGCGGCGATCCAGAAATTCGTCGAAGCGGAAGGTTTCTCCGTGGTACGTGAATACTGTGGCCACGGTATCGGCCGCGGCTTCCACGAGGAACCACAGGTACTGCACTATGATTCGCCGGAAACCGACGTGGTGCTCAAGCCGGGTATGACCTTCACTATCGAACCGATGGTCAACGCCGGTAAGAAAGAGATCCGCAGCATGAAGGACGGCTGGACGGTGAAAACCAAAGACCGTAGCTTGTCTGCGCAGTATGAGCATACTATTGTGGTAACTGATAACGGCTGCGAAATTCTGACGCTACGCAAGGATGACACCATCCCGGCGATAATCTCGCACGAAGCATAATGAAAAGCCGGCGCCCGCCGGCTTTTTTATTAGATAGTTTTTTCTTATGGTGACGCGATGAGCAACTCTTTACCTGACACAGCCTCCCCTCTTCTGCCCATCCCGCCGGAACATCCCGTGAGCTGGCCGCAGGGCGATCTGAACTGTGCCGCCATCAAGACGCATCTCGATACCTTCCAATACTGGCTGGGCGAGGCTTTCGATCGCGGTATCGCCGCGGAACGGCTGATAGCGGCGCGCACCGAGTTTATCGACCAGTTGCTGCAGCGGCTGTGGGTCGACTACGGTTTTGGCGCGCAGAGCGATATGGCGCTGGTAGCCGTCGGCGGCTATGGGCGCGGCGAGCTGCACCCGCTCTCCGACGTCGACCTGCTGATTCTGAGCCGTAAAAAGCTGCCGGACGAGCAGGCGCAAAAGGTCGGCGAACTGCTGACGCTATTGTGGGACGTCAAGCTGGAGGTGGGCCATAGCGTGCGCACCCTCGAAGAGTGTCTGCTAGAAGGGCTTTCGGATCTCACCGTCGCCACCAACTTAATCGAATCCCGCCTGCTGATCGGCGACGTCGCGCTGTTCCTTGAACTGCAAAAACATATTTTTAGCGACGGCTTCTGGCCGTCGGAGAAGTTCTTCGCCGCCAAGGTTGAAGAGCAGAATGTCCGCCACCAGCGCTACCACGGCACCAGTTACAACCTGGAGCCGGACGTCAAAAGCAGCCCCGGCGGCCTGCGCGATATACATACCCTGCAGTGGGTGGCTCGCCGCCACTTCGGCGCAACCTCGCTTGATGAAATGGTCGGTTTCGGCTTCCTCACCGAAGCCGAGCGCAATGAGCTTAACGAGTGCCTGCACCAGCTCTGGCGCATCCGTTTTGCCCTGCATCTTGAAGTGAATCGCTACGATAACCGCCTGCTTTTCGATCGTCAGCTGAATGTCGCCCATCGCCTCGGCTATGAAGGCGAAGGCAATCAGCCGATCGAACATATGATGAAGGATTTCTTCCGCGTTACCCGTCGGGTAAGCGAACTCAACAATATGCTGCTGCAGCTGTTTGATGAGGCGATCCTCGCTCTCACCGAGAATGAAAAGCCGCGGCCTATTGATGATGATTTCCAACTGCGCGGTACTCTGATAGACCTGCGCGACGACACCCTGTTTATTCGCGAGCCGCAGGCGATTCTGCGGATGTTCTTTATCATGGTGCGTAACAGCAGCATCACCGGTATTTACTCCACCACCCTGCGCCACCTGCGCCACGCGCGCCGCCACCTGACGCAGCCGCTGTGCTATATCCCGGAGGCACGAACCCTCTTCCTCAGCATGCTCCGTCATCAGGGCGCGGTGAGTCGTGGTCTGCTGCCGATGCATCGCCACAGCGTGCTGTGGGCCTATATGCCGCAGTGGTCGCATATTGTCGGTCAGATGCAGTTCGACCTGTTTCACGCCTATACCGTCGACGAACACACCATACGCGTCTTGTTAAAACTGGAAAGCTTCGCGAAAGAAGAGACCCGCAGCCGCCATCCGTTGTGCGTTGAGCTGTGGCCGCGGCTGGCCCATCCTGAACTTATCCTCATCGCCGCCCTGTTTCACGATATCGCTAAAGGCCGCGGCGGCGACCATTCGATTCTCGGCGCCGAAGACGTGCTGAAATTCGCCGAGCTCCACGGGCTCAATTCGCGGGAGACGCAGCTGGTCGCCTGGCTGGTACGCCAGCATCTATTGATGTCGGTAACCGCCCAGCGCCGCGACATTCAGGACCCGGAGGTAATTAAACAGTTCGCCGAAGAGGTACAGACGGAAAATCGCCTGCGCTATCTGGTATGCCTGACCGTCGCCGATATCTGCGCCACCAACGAAACGCTGTGGAATAGCTGGAAGCAAAGCCTGCTACGCGAGCTCTATTTCGCCACCGAAAAACAGCTGCGTCGCGGTATGCAGAGCACGCCGGATATGCGCGAACGCGTACGCCACCATCAGCTGCAGGCGCTGGCGCTGTTGCGCATGGACAATATCAATGAAGAGGCGCTGCATCAGATCTGGAACCGCTGCCGGGCGAACTACTTTGTGCGGCATACGCCGAATCAGCTCGCCTGGCACGCCCGCAACCTGCTGAAACACGATCTCAGTAAACCGATGATCCTGCTGAGTTCGCGGGCCACCCGCGGCGGCACCGAGATCTTCATCTGGAGCCCGGACCGCCCTTACCTGTTCGCCGCCGTCTGCGGCGAACTGGACCGCCGCAACCTCAGCGTTCATGATGCGCAGATATTTACTACCCGCGACGGCATGGCGATGGATACCTTTATTGTCCTTGAACCCGACGGCAGCCCGCTTTCCGCCGATCGCCACGAGGCGATTCGCCACGGTCTGGAGCAGACGATAACGCAGCGCAGCTGGGAGCCGCCGGCCCCGCGTCGTCAGGCGGCGAAACTGCGTCACTTTTCTGTCGCTACTGAGGTGAATTTCCTGCCGACCCACACCGACCGGAAATCATTTCTTGAGCTCATTGCGCTCGATCAGCCGGGGCTGCTCGCCCGCGTCGGTCAGGTGTTCGCCGACCTCGGAATATCGCTTCACGGAGCGCGAATTACGACAATTGGTGAGCGAGTAGAAGATTTATTTATAATCGCCACCGCCGACCGGCGTGCCCTTAATAATGAGCTGCAACAAGAAGTGCAACAACGGTTGACAGAGGCCCTCAATCCAAACGATAAAGGGTAACGTATTTTTTTTAAGTGAATGGAAAGAAACAATGCAGCAGTTACAGAACGTTATTGAGTCCGCCTTTGAGCGTCGCGCCGACATCACGCCGGCAAATGTGGATACCGTCACCCGCGAAGCGGTGAACCAGGTTATTGCCCTGCTGGATTCCGGCGCGCTGCGCGTCGCTGAGAAGATCGATGGTCAATGGGTGACGCATCAATGGCTGAAGAAAGCGGTACTGCTCTCTTTCCGTATTAACGATAACCAGGTTATCGATGGTGCGGAAAGCCGCTACTTCGATAAAGTTCCGATGAAATTCGCCGACTACGACGAAGCGCGCTTCCAGAAAGAAGGCTTCCGCGTAGTGCCGCCGGCGGCCGTTCGCCAGGGCGCGTTCATCGCACGCAATACCGTGCTGATGCCGTCCTACGTCAACATCGGCGCTTACGTTGATGAAGGCACCATGGTTGATACCTGGGCCACCGTCGGTTCTTGCGCGCAGATCGGTAAAAACGTTCACCTGTCCGGCGGCGTCGGCATCGGCGGCGTTCTCGAACCGCTGCAGGCTAACCCGACCATCATCGAAGATAACTGCTTCATCGGCGCGCGCTCTGAAATCGTTGAAGGCGTTATCGTTGAAGAAGGCGCGGTGATCTCCATGGGCGTGTACATCGGCCAGAGCACCAAAATTTACGATCGCGAAACCGGCGAAGTCCATTACGGCCGCGTGCCGGCGGGCTCGGTTGTCGTTTCCGGCAACCTGCCGTCGAAAGATGGCAAATACAGCCTGTACTGTGCGGTGATCGTGAAAAAGGTTGATGCGAAGACCCGCGGTAAGGTCGGCATCAACGAACTGCTGCGTACCATCGACTAAGCAGAACAAAAAGCGGGAGATATCCCGCTTTTTTTATATCTGACGCTGGCGAAGATGGATTTTTTCGTTAATTATTCAATGGTTATGATGATATCAAAGGTACCGTTATGTACGATAATCTGAAAAGTCTTGGCATTACCAATCCTGATGAAATCGATCGCTATAGCCTGCGCCAGGAAGCTAACAACGACATCCTGAAGATCTATTTCCAGAAAGATAAGGGCGAGTTCTTCGCCAAAAGCGTGAAGTTTAAATACCCACGCCAGCGTAAAACCGTGGTCGCCGACGGCGTCGGTCAGGGTTACAAAGAAGTGCAGGAGATAAGCCCAAACCTGCGCTATGTGATCGACGAGCTGGACCAGCTCTGCCAGCGCGACCGTACCGAAATCGACCTCAAGCGTAAGATCCTTGACGATTTACGCCATCTGGAAAGCGTTGTCACCAATAAGATCAGCGAAATTGAAGCCGATCTGGAAAAGCTAACGCGTAAATAACCCAGACTGCTACGGGCCAGCTACTGGCCCTCTTACCCTGCCGCAACCTCTATTTCCTCAGCCATAGATCATCTTCGCCATCAGCAAACCTCAGTTATCCCTCACTGATATCATTTCACATCACAACTCTATCCATATGAATTACTTACTATTTTATTTCGTTTATGTTCAGTTTCCGCGAAAAAGGAGATAGCTCTATGACACAGGAAATTGAACAAAAATGTTATACCCTGCAATCCGCAACCTGGCTGGATAACGCAGGCTTTGAAAAAGGACGAAAACACGATCGTCAGGCGCTTGGCTTTATTCTGCCCGCCAATACGGTGCTGAAAATTCGGCAAACGGACCTCAGTAACGGCATCTCGACCCTGCGCCTGATGTGTGATGATAGCGCTCTGGAGAAAACCAGCGCTCTGACCACCTCCTGGACAACGATTAGCACCACCGTCGATTCTGTGCCGTTTGTCGATACGTTGTTTACCGACAGCCCCTGCGAGTTCTCCGTGATTTACCAACAACCTGCGGCGACGAAACCGCTCCCCAGCTGGAAATCAGGACAGTCTGAAGAGACGTTTTTCCTCGACTGGGAGAATAATAAATCGTCGTTCGCACTGGTGGATCTGGATGTTATCAACCTGCTGCTGCCTTATGCCGACCGCGACAATGCGATGAAAGCGGGATTAGCGTCGTTACACCGTTTTTATAACCACCTTTTCACCAGCTATAACGATTGGGCCGGGCTAAGCGATAATCCCGATTCGCAATGGAATCAGAACGTTGCCAACCGCTACTTTTTGCGGGCGGATAAACATGGCGTCGGTTCAGCTTATTATAATACCAACTGGTGCGCACAGAGCGCCGCAACCGTTGGCGAAGGCTGGCTGGATAACGTTGCCACGCAGTGGGTTATCCTGCATGAAATTGGCCACGGTTATCAGGGTAAATTTATGCAGGACTCCACGCTGTCGGTCAGCGAAGTGTGGAACAACATTTACGCCTCTTTCTATCAGCAGCTCACGCTGGGTCAGGATAATCATCTGTATACCGATGGCTGGCTGTACAACTATGGCAAGCTGGCCGCCCAGGAAGCGCAGTTGGTAAACTACATTACCGAGCAGACGCCGGTCACCAGCTGGGGTTTACGTCCTCGCCTGCAATTCCTGATGCTGATGTTATTGAAAGCTGGTGTCGCATCCTTCCGCGTCTTTAACCAGAATTATCGCCAACTCGCCAATAGCGAGGGCTTCCAGCCGACCGATCATCAGCTTGCCGATATGCTGGCAACCGCTATTGCCGCTACCGCTGGATATGATGTCACGCCGTTTATCGAGCTCTGCGGCTTAACGCTGAAACATGCCACCCGGGAAAATATCGTCTCGCTGACGACAAAACCGCTCTATCCACTGTATCGCTTTCTGCCACAAAGCGAATGGGATAGCGCGCGCCAGCAGTTAGGGCTGGATTCCTTCTTCTGGCTGGTGGATAACAGCGAACTGGCGAAATTGAACAAAACGGGTAACCTGACCCTGACGTTGAATATCGATCAGCTGCAACAAATTTACGGACAAACGCTGACTATTCAGGATAATTGCGGTACGCATTATTCACTGATTGTTGATGGTGACACTTTTGTCCTGAATAACATGCCAATGGGTGTATACCAGCTCGTACTGCCTAAAGGTCGTTCGCAAAAATATCGCCCGGATATCAACTATATCACCGTAAAAGAAGGCGCCAATGCGGTTGCCGTTAACTACGCTCGGCAAAACGATACCAGCGAACGTAACGTGACGATCACCTTTTTAGGGCTGAATGATGCGCCTTTCGCGCGCCTTGATATCGACTACGAAAATCAGCAGCTTATTCTTAATGTCACCAGCGCCACGCCGCACACCTACTACCCAGGCGCGTTGTATGCCGCAGTAAACGTACTTTCCGCCAGTGGGGAAAAAGTATTTGAACGCAAAATGACCGGCACCAATTGCGCTACCGGAAAAGTGGTCATTCCATTCAGCCCCCACTATCACCTATACATCACTCACGTGGAGCCTGGACGGCTGAAAGCCTCTCTCGGATATTTAACGTTAGTCGCTCGCGAGAAATACCAGCTGATACGCATTGATGATAATGGCGTGTATAACTTTATCCTCAATAATAATCCGGCGGCTGATTTACAGGCTATTTTCGAGCATAACGCTCAGGCGATCCGTACTCAGCCCTCGCTGCTCGCGCAGGAAGAGTGCGTCTGTAAAAACGACCTCTGGCTGATGCTCCCCCATATTGAAGAACCCCAACGCAGCAGCTTGCGGAAAACCTATGCCGATGTCCTGCCTCAGGATAATAGCGATCCGGGGGAGTTGACGGGCAAGAGCGTAACCCTCAATCTCCGCGGTCAGGACAATAACGAGTTTTGCCAGATCGTTATTGATAATCAACAACGTGCGATGACGGTCGCCACGCGCGCCGGCACGCCGCACTCGTATTACACCTCCCATACCTACGCCAGCATTATGGTTACCGGCGCGGACGATACGGTTGTTTATCAACGCAGCTACGCCGGCGCCACCAGCAATCTGGCAAACAGTGAAACTATCGCCCTCGCAGAGGGAATGATCATCGATATTTTCCATGATGAACCATTCCGCTCCAGCGCCACGAATGGCACGAGCCAAAACGCCGTTCCCCTTAAGCAGCACAACCGCTGGCGCGTGGTGAAAACGGGCCTCGAAGCCTTTGCGCTCGCGCCTGATGAACCGGATGAGGAAGCCGCTGATACAGAAGAGGACACTCAGGATGCCACCGCACTGTATGGCGATAGCTTCAGCTGGCAACTGCTTGGCGATGGTGATGTTTGCTTTGCCGCGATGGAGATGGATATTGGCAGCGGCGCGTTGACCTTTACCGCGAGTCCAGTGGTGCCGAACAAGCACTTCACGACCACTTACGCCACGGTCAATATCTACAATACGCGTGGTTCGGTGGTGTATCGCCAGTCGATTAAAGGATCGTCGCAGCTTGGCGACTATATTGATACCGCTATCCTGGATGAGGGCTATACCATTGAAGTCTTCCATGCCGAAGCGGGGAATCGCTCCGTCATTATTAATCCGCTCAATGGCAATAGCTGGCACCAGCCCAATACTGTTACCTGGCAAGTGACCGCTCGCGGACTACAGCGCCTGTAGCCCGCCATTTCCTCTCCCGCCGCCTGCGGCGGGAGTTTTAGCGTTGCTCATCCAGCTGCAGCGCAATGTACAGCAACAAGCGGTCGTCAAAACTACCGAGGTCTAACCCGGTCAGTTCCGAAATCCGATTGAGCCGATACTCCAGCGTATTACGATGAATAAACAACGCCTTTGAGGTCGCCAGCGGCTGCACGTTATGGCGAAACCACGCCTGCAGAGTACGCCGTAGCAGACCATTGTTATCCATCGCCTTTAGCCGCGTCAGCGGGCGCGCCAGCTCGTTAGCCTGCCAGCCGCCCCGTAGACTATCCAGCAGCACAGGCAGCATCAGATCCTGATAAAAATAGCAGCGGCTCTCCGGCATCCGCTGCTTACCAACCATCATTGTCGTACGCGCGGTCCGGTAAGAACGCGCAATACTGCCGGGGCCGGTGAAGAAATTGCCTAACGCAACGCGGAACTGCAGTTGGCCATTCTCTTTCATACGGGCAATCAGTTGCTCAACGCGTCTGCAGTGGTCGTCGGCATCCCAGCGGCCAAAGGCGTTTAACGCCGGTTTCAGCACCACCATTTCGGTCAACGAGACAATCGCCACCAGGTTGTTGCGATCCGGCGTGGTCAGCGCCGTCTGCAGCTGCTGCAGCTCCGCCATCGCGCTATCGACGCCGAGCTGACCGCTATCGACCTCAATCATCGCCACCACCCGCGGTTGATTGAGATCGATACCCAGTCGCTGCGCCCATTCGTTCAGCGCCGGGGTATTCTCTTCCGCCTGAATCAGGTTCATAACCAGTTCTTCACGCAGGCGGCTATCCTGGGCCAGCAAATGCATCAGCCGCGACTGCTCGAGCATCATCTCAGCGGTCATACACACCAGCTCACCGTACTTGCGCAGCGATTCGGGCTCGCCGGTTAACCCGATTACGCCGACGATTTCCCCTTCGAGACGCAGTGGCAGGTTGATCCCCTGGCGCACGCCGTGCAGATGGCGAGCAACCGCATCATCGATATCAACCACCCGTCCCTGCGACAGCACCAGCAGCGCGCCTTCGTGCAATTCACCAATACGCTCGCGATCGCCGCTGCCGATAATGCGCCCGCGGGCATCCATTACGTTAATATTGGTATCAATGATGCGCATCGTACGCGCCACGATATCCTGCGCCATTTTGGTATCAAGATGCCAGCCAGCCATAAACCCCTCCCCTGAGCAGGGCATCAGCATAAAAGAGTGACGAAGAGGACGCACTGTGCATATGCACAAAGCATGACAAAGAAGTATGGAGTTGTGGCGGGAATCACAGAACCGGCGGGCAGAATAAAAAAGCCCCCTTCCCTTACCGGGAAGGGGCATTCACGCTAGTATCAGTTACTGCATCAGCAGATAGATAGAAGTATCACCACGCTGAATATTCAGCGCCAGCACGGACGGTTTCGCGTCGAAGATTTTGCGCAGGTCGGCGATGTTTTTCACCGGCTGCTGGTTAGCGCCGACAATAATGTCACCTTTCTTCAGACCAATTTGCGCCGCCGGGGTGCCCGCTTTCACGTTGCTCACCACGACGCCTTTATCCTGGCCTTTATTGCTCATTTCCGCGCCTTCAATACCGTTAAAGATGCTGCTGGAGTCAACCTGGTTCTGGTTGCTCTGCTGTAGTTCAACGGTAACGTTAACCGGCTTGCCGTCGCGCAGCAGTCCCAGCTCGACTTTGCTGCCGATAGGCATCGTACCAACCTGCGCACGCAGCGCCGCAAAGCTACTGATCGCCTTACCGTTGAGGGTAGTAATCACGTCGCCGGCTTTAATACCCGCTTTCGCCGCCGCCGAGCCCGGCATCACCTGGCTTACGAACGCGCCGCGCTGGGCATCGACTTTCATCGCCTTCGCCAGCTCGGAGTTCAGCTCGGTACCCATGATCCCCAGTTCGCCGCGTTTCACCTGGCCAAACTTGACCATCTGCTCGGTCAGGTTTTTCACCATATTGCTCGGAATAGCAAAACCGATACCGATGTTGCCGCCGTCCGGAGCAAGGATCGCGGTGTTGATACCGATCAACTCACCGTTGAGATTCACCAGCGCGCCGCCGGAGTTACCGCGGTTAATAGCCGCATCGGTCTGGATAAAGTTTTCATAGTTTTCCACGTTCAGGCCGCTGCGGCCCAATGCGGAGACGATACCGGAAGTCACGGTTTCGCCGAGGCCGAACGGGTTACCGATCGCCACGGTGTAGTCGCCGACGCGCAGCGCGTCAGAGTCGGCAAGCTTAATCGCCGTCAGGTTTTTCGGATCCTGAATTTGAATCAGCGCGATATCGGAGCGCGGATCTTTACCTACGACTTTCGCGTCAAACTTACGACCATCGCTCAGTTGAACTTTAATCGTGGTGGCATTATCGACCACGTGGTTGTTGGTCACTACGTAGCCTTTGGCCGCATCAATGATGACCCCGGAACCGAGCGCCATAAATTTCTGCTGCTGCGCATTATCGCCAGGCGCGCCCTGGCCGCCGCCCTGACAGAATGGGGAGCTCTGGAATGGCGAACCGTCCTGGCAGAACGGCGAGTTGTCACCGAAGAACTGCTGGAAGTTACGCGGCATCCGCGGCGTGTTAACAGTCGTGCTGCCTTCAACGTTGATGCTCACCACCGACGGCATCACTTTTTCCAGCATCGGCGCCAGGCTCGGCATCTGCTGCGCAGTGGTCGCCGAGGAAGCCGTTTCAGCCGCGCTCGCAGAGAGCGGGGACAACGCCAGACCTAAACTCAGAGCCAGAGCACTCATTGCTAACGTGGTTTTTTTCATAGGTTTCAATCTCAATTTCAAATTTCGGATAACGAAAAAGTTGCTGTGTACGCACTCTCAGAGTCATTTTATAGCGCGAAGTTCCAGAGTTAAGTTTCGGTAAAAGTAAAAATTTATTGTCCGTCTTTACAAAACTCAGACTTATTCCACCGCCATCAGACGGCGATATTCATCCCACGCATACAAATCCGTCATTCCGCTGATATAGTCCTGAATCAATCGACAGCGGTAATAATACTCCAGCACGGGATATTCTTCGGTATCGCGCGAAAGCTTATTTACCGCCTCCACATAGGCCAACCGATGTCGGGTCGAGAGTTTCTGGAACAACCTCGAGGCAATAGGTAAACTGCGTACCCGCTCTTGTTCCACCAATTGGCTGAACTCCTCCAGCGATAATTTCAGTAGCGGCTCGTAGATATCAAGCAGCCCGCTGATAACGCGGTAACCCTGTAATTCCAGCTGTTCAACATCAGGATGGCTAAACACCTGTTTTATGGCGACGTTTTTATAAAGTTCAAGTAGCTGACTACAATCGCTATCATCCTCTAACAGCGCGTGATTAAAGTCGCCGCTAAAAATGGCCGGTAAGTTTTCGATAAATCGATGCGCCGCATAAGGCACCAGTTTATTCAGCGTATTGACCCGTAAATACATAAAGAACTGATCTTCAGTGCTGCGGCTGAGTGAATTAGCGCGCGATTTCTCCCAGGCATTTTCTACGACTTGAGCGAACAACGATCCTTTTTCATGAGCACCCCATGCGTCATACAGATGCTGATACAATTGTTCCGCGCTGAATATCCGTTTTTCTACCGCATCTTCGAGGTCAGCAACGCAATATGAGATATCATCGGCAGCTTCCATAATCCACGTTAATGGAAAGCGATTGTAAGGCGCCAGATCCAATTCTTTACGCAGCCGCGCGATATACTCTTCTTCGGCTAAATAATAACCAGGCTTTTTCATTAAATAGCTATGGCTGGCTGGCGTCTCTCCCCGCCACCACGCCGGTCGCGTATATTTCAGAATGCAGCCGACCTGGGTCCAGGTCAGGTTCATACGCATCAGCGTGTGCACCAGACGGATCCCCTGCGCATTGCCTTCAAAGCAGCACAAATCCTGACGCACTTTACGCCGCAGTTCGTTGAGCAACCCTTCGCCATCGTGCAGACGCAGCGCGTCAACCTGGCAGCGATCCTGACTTAACGGCTGGCTGGCGGCATCTTTCGGCGCCAGCCGTTTGCTGAACCAATCGTTAATTGCCGCTTCGCCAAAATGGCCAAATGGCGGATTGCCGATATCGTGCATCAGGCAGGCCATCTCCACGACGCTTTCAAACGGGCCGCTCAGTTCATCCAGTCCGTAGCGTTCCAGCAGCTTTTGCTCCTTTAGACGGCTTAATACCTCTTTGGCGATGTAGCGCCCGACCTGCTGGACTTCGAGCGAATGGGTGAGCCGGGTGCGGACCGCCGCATTGCGCTCAAGTGGAAAGACCTGGGTTTTTTGCTGCAGGCGGCGGATGGCCGGTGAATTGATAATGCGTCCGCGATCGCTTTCAAACACCCGCAGGATCTCGCGTTCCGTCTCTACCCCCTGCGGCGAACGGTAGCGCCGACGCCAGTGAATCTTGTTGCGAAAATCAATATTTGCCATAGCCTCTCCCGCGCGAGCAATACGCTTCCCCTTAAGCGCATGATAGACTATGCAGCTAATCCTGACACATCGCGAGTAAATCTATGAAAATTGGCATTATTGGCGCCATGGAAGAAGAAGTTACCCTTCTGCGCGACAAAATCGAGAACCGCCAGACTATCTCTATCGGCGGTAGCGAAATCTATACCGGCCAACTTCACGGTACCGAGGTTGCTCTGCTGAAATCCGGCATTGGTAAAGTGGCCGCCGCCATGGGTGCCACCCTGTTGCTGGAGCGCTGCAAGCCGGATGTGATTATCAATACCGGTTCCGCCGGCGGGCTGGCGCCGACGCTGAAAGTCGGCGACATCGTGGTCTCTGACGAAGCGCGCTACCATGATGCCGACGTCACCGCGTTTGGCTACGAATACGGCCAACTGCCGGGCTGTCCGGCCGGTTTCAAAGCTGACGACAAACTGGTTGCCGCGGCGGAAACCTGCATCAAAGCGCTGAACCTCAACGCCGTTCGCGGGCTGATCGTCAGCGGCGACGCTTTCATCAACGGCTCGGTAGGGCTGGCGAAAATTCGCCATAACTTCCCGCAGGCCGTTGCCGTTGAAATGGAAGCCACCGCCATCGCCCACGTCTGCCATAACTTCAGCATTCCTTTTGTGGTGGTGCGCGCAATCTCTGACGTCGCTGACCAGCAGTCGCATCTCAGCTTCGACGAGTTCCTCGCCGTCGCCGCCAAGCAGTCCACCCTGATGGTGGAAAATCTGGTGCAGAACCTGGCGCGTGGCTAAGTCGTTACAGAAGGCGTTAACCGCCCTGCTGTTGCTCGCCCCGGCGTGGCTTTTCGCCGCGCCGCGGGTGGTGACGCTCTCCCCGGCCAACACTGAATTGGCCTTTGCTGCCGGCATTACGCCGGTCGGCGTCAGCAGTTATTCCGATTACCCTCCCGCCGCGGCTAAAATCGAACAAGTCGCCAGCTGGCAGGGAATGAACCTTGAACGTATCGTCGCCCTGAAACCCGATCTGGTACTGGCGTGGCGCGGCGGCAATGCCGAACGCCAGGTGAATCAGCTCAGCTCGCTGGGAATCAAGGTTATCTGGGTTGAAACCGGTTCGATTGAGCAAATCATCCATGCTTTGCAGATGCTTGCGCCGTGGAGCCCGCAGCCGGAAACAGCCCGGCAGGCTGCGCAGGCGATGCAAGACGATTACGAGGCGCTAAAAGCCCGCTATGCCAACGCGCCGAAAAAACGCGTATTTCTGCAGTTTGGCGCCAACCCGCTGTTCACCAGCAACAGCGCCTCGATCCAGAATCAAGTATTACGCCTGTGCGGCGGAGAAAATATTTTTGCCGCCAGCCGCGTTCCCTGGCCGCAGGTTAGCCGCGAACAGGTGCTGTCACGGCATCCGCAGGCAATCGTCATCACCGGCGATCCGGATAAAATTCCCGCCGTGGACCGCTATTGGCAAAATCAGCTCACAATTTCGCTCATCGCCTTACATAGCGACTGGTTTGAACGCGCGGGCCCACGTATTATCCTTGCCGCAAAACAACTCTGTACTGCGCTTGAGCAGGTAAAATAACCGCCTGGCAGCAGGCTTTTAGCGGGAACTGACGATGCTTGTCTATTGGCTGGATATTATTGGCACAGCCGTATTTGCTATCTCCGGCGTATTGCTGGCGGGGAAATTACGCATGGACCCTTTCGGCGTGCTGGTATTAGGCGTAGTGACCGCCGTGGGCGGCGGGACGATTCGCGATATGGCGCTGGCCAACGGCCCGGTGTTCTGGGTTAAGGACCCTACCGATCTGGTCGTGGCGATGGTCACCAGTATGTTAACGATTCTGCTGGTCCGCCAACCGCGGCGCATGCCGAAATGGGTACTGCCGGTACTGGATGCCGTCGGCCTGGCGGTGTTTGTCGGCATCGGCGTGAATAAAGCCTTTATTGCCCATACCGGCCCGCTGGTGGCTATCTGTATGGGCGTGGTCACCGGCGTCGGCGGAGGGATTATCCGCGACGTGCTGGCGCGAGAAGTACCGATGATTCTGCGCACCGAAATCTACGCCACCGCCTGCATTGTCGGCGGTATCGTGCACGCAACGGCGCACTACACCTTTCAGCTGTCGCTGGAAAACTCGGCGATGTTAGGCATGGTGGTGACGCTGGGGATACGCCTGGCGGCGATTCGCTGGCACCTGAAGCTGCCGACCTTTGCGTTGGATGATAACGGACGGTCATAAAAGCAAAACGGTAACCCTGAGGTTACCGTTTTTCGTGTTTGCCGCTCTCTTTGTGGAAGAGGGCTTGAGTCGCTTGCGTTAAACGCTGAACGAGGAGCCGCAGCCGCAGGTGCTTTTCGCGTTCGGGTTAGTCACGATGAAACGTGACCCTTCCAGGCCTTCGGTATAATCGACGGCGCCGCCAACCAGATACTGCAGGCTCATTGGGTCAACCACCAGGCCGACGCCCTGTTTCTCGATGGTCATATCGCCTTCGTTAACCTGATCGTCAAAGGTGAAGCCATACTGGAAACCGCTGCAACCGCCGCCGGTGATGTACACGCGCAGTTTCAGGTTCGGATTGTCTTCATCCGCAATCAGATGTTTTACTTTGTTCGCTGCGGCTTCGGTGAACTCCAGCGGCAACGCTACGTCATCACTCATTTTTTGCTCCCATTGATACTTCCGGCCGATTAAAGAATAACCGGACCTTTTGAGCCATTATCTAATACCCTGGTAAATCGTTCAAGTATTCTCCCGGGGTACCTGCTGCGCTTTCGCCGCCTCTTCGGCCTTCTGCTTTGCCAGGGTACGCTGCAGAATGGTCGAATACAAAGGTTTACCGCCGAGGAACTGTGCCAATAGTGTTGCCCCAAGGCAGGTAATAATCATTGGCAAAATGAGCTGATAGTTATCGGTCATCTCCAGCACCAGCACAATCCCGGTGAGCGGTGCGCGCACCGAAGCCGCCAGCAGCGCCCCCATCCCTGCGATAGCGAAGGTACCGGCATCCAGATGATAGGACGGAAACAGCGGAATGGCAGCCATGCCGAATGCCGTCCCCAGCAGCGTGCCGAGCGCCAGCATCGGGGCAAAAATCCCCCCCGGCGCGCCGGAAGAGAAGCACAGCAGCGTGGTGATGACGCGGGCAATAAAAATGAACAGCAGCAGCCCAACCGAGAAGTTGCCGGCAGCGGCGATCGGGATAAGGTTAAAACCGCCGCCCACCGCGGTCGGCTGCATCAGACCCAGCAGGCCGCACAGCCCGCCGATAAGCCCGCCAATCAACACCCATTTTTTGATATTGCCGCCGTGGAGGCGCTGGAACATATCCTGCGTCCGCAGCACCAGGGTATTAAACAATGGCCCGAAACAGCCGAAAATCATGCCCAGCACCAGGTACAACCACAGGGTATTCACCGGCGCATTGCTCAGCTTGCCGACTTCGATAATCGCCCCTTCGCCGTTAAAAATACGGAACACGATGCTCGACATGATCACGCCGGTAAACACGGCTTTAATCGAAATCAGGTTGTAGCGGAACTGCGGGCGCATCTCTTCGATGATAAACAGAATGCCCGCCAGCGGCGCGTTGAAGGCAGCGGAGAGGCCCGATGCCGCACCGGTGGCCAACAGCGTATGCCGTGCTTCCGGGCTACGCAGACGAAACACATCCACCACCATGCGCCCGATATTACCGCCAAGCTGTACCATCGGCCCTTCGCGCCCCAGCACCATCCCGGCGCCCAGCGTCCCCATGCCGCCGATGAATTTTACCGGCAGCACGCGCCACCAGCGTACCGGACGCAGCTCTTCCAGCGCGCCTTCGATTTCCGGGATCCCGGAACCGCCGGCTTCCGGCGCAAAGCGGCGCACCAGAAAATAGCCGACCATCGCCAGCAGCGCCGACAGGATGAAGGCCAGCGGCCAGACGAGGTACCAGTGGTCCGCCACCTGCACCAGCGCCCCGATACGTTGGTTCTGTACCCAGTTCACGCTCTTTTCAAACGCCACGCCCACCAGCCCGGCCAGCGTGCCGACCACCGCCGCCATCAACAATACCGCCAGCGGCGTTTTATCGCGTTGAATTAACCGGCGGACCGCATCGCTACGGCGCACGCGAACAAACTGATGTGCTTCAAAAGAGGGAGTTTCTGATTTCATGCCATTATCATTTATTGGTAATACAAATGAGAAGAGAGGCATTCTAGCCGCCTCCGCGCCGCGCGTCGTCAAAAAATTGTTTCGTCTGCTTAATGTTTCAATTGGGCAAAACTTTCATAACCTTCATGGAATAACTTAGAATAGCCCGATAACTTTATTCACGAACCAGGATCCTGGCCATGAGCAAATCTGAAAATCTGTATAACGCCGCCCGCGAACTTATCCCCGGCGGCGTCAACTCGCCGGTCCGCGCCTTTACGGGCGTCGGCGGCACCCCGCTGTTTATTGAACGTGCGGATGGCGCCTACCTGTACGATGTCGATGGTAAAGCTTATATCGATTATGTCGGTTCCTGGGGGCCAATGGTGCTGGGTCACAACCATCCGGCCATTCGTAACGCGGTGATTGAAGCGGCAGAGCGCGGGTTAAGCTTCGGCGCGCCAACCGAAATGGAAGTCAAAATGGCGGAACTGGTTACTGAACTGGTACCGACCATGGATATGGTGCGCATGGTGAACTCCGGCACCGAAGCCACCATGAGCGCCATTCGCCTGGCGCGCGGCTTCACCGGCCGCGACAAAATCATCAAGTTCGAAGGATGCTACCACGGTCACGCCGACTGCCTGCTGGTGAAAGCCGGTTCCGGCGCGCTGACTCTCGGCCAGCCGAACTCGCCGGGCGTACCGGCCGATTTCGCGAAGCATACCCTGACCTGCACCTATAACGATCTTGCCTCGGTACGCGCGGCGTTTGAACAGTATCCGCAGGATATCGCCTGTATCATCGTCGAACCGGTGGCCGGCAATATGAACTGCATTCCGCCACAGCCGGAGTTCCTGCCGGGCCTGCGCGCGCTGTGCGACGAGTTTGGCGCGCTGCTGATTATTGACGAAGTGATGACCGGCTTCCGCGTCGCGCTGGCGGGCGCTCAGTCCTATTACGGCGTGGAGCCGGATCTGACCTGTCTGGGTAAAATCATCGGCGGCGGTATGCCGGTGGGCGCTTTCGGTGGTCGCCGCGAGGTCATGGACGCGCTGGCGCCGACTGGTCCGGTGTACCAGGCCGGTACGCTGTCAGGCAACCCTATCGCCATGGCCGCAGGCTTCGCCTGCTTAAGCGAAGTGGCGCAGCCGGGCGTGCATGAAACCCTGACCGAGCTGACCAATCAACTGGCGGATGGCCTGCTGAACGCGGCGCGCGAAACCGGGATCCCGCTGGTGGTGAATAATGTCGGCGGCATGTTCGGTATCTTCTTTACCGATGCCGAAACCGTCACCTGCTATCAGGACGTGGTGAAGTGCGATGTTGAGCGATTCAAGCGTTTCTTCCACCTGATGCTGGAAGAAGGGGTTTACCTCGCCCCGTCGGCGTTTGAAGCCGGCTTTATGTCCGTCGCCCATAGCGAAGAGGATATCAACAACACTATCGACGCCGCACGCCGGGTGTTTGCCAAACTGTAAGGTACTTGAATGCCTGGTGGCGCAGGGATTTTCCCGGAGGCGGCGCGCTGCGCCTTGTCCGGGCTACCAAATCGAGCAGCACTGTAGCCCCGGTAAGCGCTGGCGCCACCGGGGATTTTCCCGGAGGCGGCGCATTGCGCCTTGTCCGGGCTACCAAATCGCACAGCCTTGTAGCCCCGGTAAGCGCTGGCGCCACCGGGGATTTTCCCGGAGGCGGCGCATTGCGCCTTGTCCGGGCTAGCAAATCGCGCAGCCTTGTAGCCCCGGTAAGCGCTAGCGCCACCGGGGATGTTGAGGCCATTCGGGATCGTTAGCGGCTCTGCTTTCTCAGCAAATAGATAAAGTACGGCGCGCCGATAAACGTCGATAACAGCCCCGCCGGGATTTGGTAGGGGAACATGATCATTCGCCCGCACCAGTCGGCGAACACCAGCAGCATCCCGCCAGTTAGTCCGGAAATGACCATATGCGGCATCGTCCGACGAAAGCCCATCATCCTCGCAATATGCGGCGCCATTAAACCAACGAAACTTAACGGCCCAATGGTTAGCGTCGCCGTCGCCGTCAGGCTCGCCGCCAGCAGCAGCAACCCGATACGCGACGGCGTTAATGCCATCCCCACCGCCCGCGCCGCCTCGCCGCCGAGCGGCAGGATGGTCAGCCAGCGGCGGCAGAGCGGCGCCAGCGCCAATAGCGCCAACATTACCACCCCGCTACGCAGCACCATCTCCGGCGTCGCGCTATAGGTCGAACCGGACATCCACGTCAGGATCTGCGCCATTCGCGGATCGCCGCTGGCCTGTAGCATCATCAATAGCATGGTGAAAGCGGTGCTCAGCGCCATCCCCGCCAGCAGCATCCGGTGCGGCGAGAACCCCCCGCGCCCGGCGGCGACCAGGATGACCAGCAGCGTCGCCGCCGCGCCAAGACTGCCGGCTGGCAGCAGCCAGACAAAAGCGTTGCCTGGTACGAAGAATAGCATCAACACCACGCCGAACGCCGCGCCAGAGCTGATACCCAGCACTTCCGGGCTGGCCATCGGATTACCGGTCAGGCGTTGAATAATGCAACCCGCGACGGCCAGCATCACCCCGGCGAACAGCGCCGAGAGCACCCGCGGCCAGCGCCATGGCATTAATTGCTCCAGCAGATCGCCGCTGGCCCATTGCCACCCCTGCGCATCACGGCCAAAGGTCAGCGCGGCGGTTACCGCCAACAACATCAGCGCCAGTCCGCCCAGCGCGAACCACTGCACGTTGCGGCGCTCAATCAACGCCTTATCGCCGCCGTTCATCACCGGCGCGCTGATACTACGCAGCCGCGGCAGTAGCCACAGTAATAAAGGCGCGCCAATCAGCGCGGTGACTGACCCGGTCGACACTTCCCGCCATACCCGGCTGAGCCAGAGAATAATTTGGTCGGAAAGCCACAGGATCAGCGCGCCAAGTAGCGCCGCCAGTACCAGTCGCGATAGCAGGCGGCGGGCGCCGAGCATTTTCGCCAGCAGCGGCGCGAACAGACCGATAAAGCCGATAATACCGACCGCGTTGACCAGCAGCGCGCTTATTACTATCGCCAGAGTCAAGACGCCAAGGCGCGCCAGAGAAAGCGCCAGCCCGAGATTTCGCGCCACGCCATCATCCAGCCCCATCAACGTTAACGGGCGTAGCAACAGCAGCGTCAATATTGCGCCGCCAAGCAGCTGCGGCCACAGGCGCTGCGCCACGCTCCAGTCGGTCTGCGTCAACGTCCCGGTACTCCACAGGAACATGCTTTGCAGCTGGTCGTGATGGAAAATCACCATCAGCTGATTGACCGCGCCGCAATAGAGACTCACCACCAGACCGGCCAGAATCAGCGTCACCGGCGACAGACGTTTGCCCCACGAAACGCCGAACACCAGCGCGCCGACCAGACAAGCGCCTGCCAGCGCGGCAAACTGCGACGCCAGCACGCCGGGGATCGCCCATAGCGTCGTCACCGTCATTCCGAGCTGCGCGCCGGTGGCAACGCCGAGCGTGGTCGGCTCCGCCAGCGGGTTACGCAGCACCTGCTGGAACAGTACGCCGACGAGCCCCAGTCCGGCACCGACCAGCAACGATACAGCCAGCCTCGGCAGCAAGCTGTAATGGAACAGCATCTGGGCGATATTATCGCTATCCGGCTGCCACAGCGCCTGACGCCACTGCGCGTAAGGTAAAGCAACCTGAAGGTTGATGATGCTCAGCGCGAAAGCGGCAACCAGCAACACGACCAACAGGATAATGGCTAACGGCGAGAAACGCGCCTTCATACCGCCCTCCCCTGCGCATCGGCCAGTACGCGGGCGAAATGCATCGCCGACAGCGTCGCGCCATAGAACCACACCGCCGGAAGACGCTGGAAACGCCCCGCGCGCACGAAAGGCATCGCCTGCCACAGCGGGGTCGCCATCATCTGGGCCATCTCCCGATCGTTGCCGTGATCGAAACAGATAACATCGGCCTCTTTAAATTCCGCCAGCCGATCGATGCCTACGGTGATACTGCCCCAGAATGCCGCTTCACCGCGCCAGGCGTTTTTGATGCCAAAACGATCGAGCACTTCCTGGAACAGGCAGTTCTCGCCGAAGACCAGCACATGGCGAGCATCAAGTAGCGAAATCATCAGCAGCGGGCGATCGCCACGCTCGGCAAATCGCGGACGCAGGCTTTCCATCAACGCGTCGAACTCCGCCAGATGACGCTTCGCCTGCTGTTGCTTACCCAGCAGGTCGGCCATTTCCAGCAGCGAACGCTGGGCCATCGCCAGCGGCCGTTTGCCGTCGCTGAAGGTGAAGCCGCGACCGGGCGCAATGCGCGCCAGCTTTTCCGGCGACGGGCCATAGCCTGCCGACCAGACGATAAACGACGGTTTCATCTGCGTCAGTAATTCAAGATTGGGTTCAGTGCGCAGGCCGACATCAATCACCGAAGCGGGTAACGCCGGCTCATTGACCCACAGGTTGTAGTTGGGAATATCGGCTACGCCGTAGGGCGTAACGCCGAGCGCCAGCAGCAGCTCGGCCGGTAGCCACTCCAGCGCGACGACGCGCTGCGGGTCAACGTTCGCCGCCTGCGCGCCGCGCATCTGCCACAGCAGCGGCGACAGCGCCATTGCCGTCAACAGGCGTCGGCGTGAGAAGAAGTTCGAATTTTCCATCAATAGACAAAACTTACCGGCGCTGCGCCCGCCGGATGCGGCAGGATCCCCATCGGGATGCCGTAGATTTGTTCCAGCGTTTCGCTGCGCATCAGTTCCGCCGGCGTCCCCTGGGCGATCATTTCGCCGCCGCGCAGCGCCACCAGATAATCGCAATAGCGGGCGGCCATATTAATATCGTGCAGGACCGCGATCACCGTCAGGCCACGCTGCTGGCTGAGACGATGCACCAGCGCCAGCACATCGACCTGGTGGGCGATATCCAGCGCCGACGTCGGTTCATCGAGCAGCAGACAGCGGCTATCCTGCGCCACCAGCATGGCGATCCACGCGCGCTGGCGTTCGCCGCCGGAAAGGCTGTCCACCAGCCGATGCGCCAGCGGTTTCAGCCCCACCAGCGCAATGGCCTCTTCTACTTTTTCGCGATCCGCCACGCCGAAGCGCCCCAGCGCGCCGTGCCACGGATAGCGGCCAATCGCCACCAGTTCGCGCACCGTCATCCCTTCCGCCGCCGGCAGTTGTTGCGGCAGATAGGCCACTTTGCGGGCAAACGCCTTGCTGCTCCAGCTGTCCAGCGGCTGGCCGTCAAGCAGCACATCGCCCTCGGAAGGCGGCTGATGGCGGCCAAGCATTTTGAGTAACGTGGATTTGCCGGAACCGTTATGGCCAATCAGGCCAGTGACTTTTCCTGCCGGGAAGGTCAACGAGAGGGGATGAAGCAGCGTGCGGCCAGGCACGCGAAAGGTCACGCGATTTAACGCAAACGTCGTCTCAGAGTGCGGAGTCTGTTCCTGCATAGCAACAACCTGATATTGGGCGCGGCGAACCGCGCCCGTGAGTAGTTAGAAGCGGAAGGTTGCGGTAGCAACAACCTGACGTTCCGCTCCCCAGTAGCATGCGTACTCGCTATAGCAGCTGGAGACATATTCGCGGTCAAACAGGTTGTTGACGTTGACGCCGACCGAGGATCCCGGCAGACCAAAGCGCGCCAGATCGTATTTCACCGTCGCATCCATCAGCGCATAACCGGCCACATTGAAGGAGTCATTTTTCTTACCGGTGCTGGTGTCATTTTTGTAGTAGCTGACCGTCGAACCGATATAACGCGCGCCCGCGCCAATCGTCAGCCCGCTAAGCGCGGTTTCGTGGAAGGTGTAATCCGCCCACAGTGACGCCATATTACGCGGCACTTCCGCCGGACGCTTGCCTTCGAAGACGGTGTCGTGAGTGTATTCGGCATCGGTATAGCTGTATGCCGCGGTCAGGTTGATATTGGCATTGACCGCCGCCTTCGCCTCCAGCTCAAAGCCGCGGGAGCGGATTTCGCCGGTTTGTACGCTGAACAGTCCGGTCGGATCGTTCGGGTCTGCCGTCAGGTTCTTATCTTTAGTCAGCTGATAGACCGCCGCGGTCACCACCACCGGCATATCTTTCGGCACGTATTTCACGCCGGCTTCATACTGTTTACCGCGCGACGGATCGAACGGCTTGCCGGTGCTATTGGAACCCGATACCGGTTCGAACGATTCGCTGTAGCTGAAGTACGGGGAGATACCGTTATCGAACAGATAGTTGATCCCGCCGCGCCAGCTGAACTGCTGGTCGTGATTTTCCGCCATGCTGCTGGTGGAACGGGTGAAGGTAGACGTGGTGGCATAATCGTAGCGGCCGCCTAAGGTCATCACCCATTTGTCCCACTCCATCTGATCCTGCGCGTACAGCCCCGTCTGCTCCATACGGTTAAGGACCGCATACGGGAAGTTGACGTTCACGTTCGGGTTGCCGTACTGCGGATTGGTCATGCTAATGGCATCGGCCGTACCGTAGTCCGCATCAACGTCGTTACGCATCCGCGAGTAGTCCACGCCGGTCAGCAGCGTGTGGTTCACCGCGCCGGTAGCAAAATCAGACTGCAGTTGCGTATCAACGGTAAAGGTATTCAGGTGCTCATCGGAACGCACGTAGGCACGATTGATTTTCCCCGGCTCCTGGTAACCATTGCCGTAGACCGAACGATACAGCGTATGCACATCGGCATAGCGCAGGTTCTGACGCACGGTAAAGGTGTCATCGAACTGATGGGAGAAGCTATAGCCAACCATCTGCTGGCGACGCGACATCTTGTTATCGGACTCGCCTTCGTTGAAGTCGGTCGGCAGCTTGTGGGCCTTACCGTTGGCATCGTAATACGGCACCACGGTGCCTTCGCGCGGCAGCCAGCCGTAGTAACCCGCATCCGGGTCATTCTGGAAGTTGCTCAGGAAGGTGAAATCGGTTTTATCATCCGGACGCCAGCTGAAGGACGGAGCGACGGCGTAACGGGTCGATTTCGCCATCTGCTGCTGCGCATCCTGGCTGCGGCCTAAACCGGTCAGACGGTATGACCACACGCCGTCATCATCAATGGCGTCGCTGAAGTCGAAACCGGTTTGCCACAGGTTATCGGTGCCCATCTTAAACTGTACTTCTTTCAGCGGCTCGGTGGTCGGACGCTTGCTGACCATGCTGACGATACCGCCCGGGTTGCTGTTGCCGTACAGCACCGAGGTTGGCCCGCGCATCACTTCCACGCGTTCCAGGAAATACGGGTCCATCGAGACTTCAGAGTAGTTGTTACCCTGCAGCTTCATGCCATCCAGATACTGGTTGGTGTTCACCGTGCTGGAGGTGGTGAATCCACGAATGGTGACCACATCATAAGTGGTCGAGCTACCGCGAGTGGAGAAAACGCTCGGCGTGTAAGAGAGCGCTTCTTTGACCGTTGTCGGCTGCTTCATGTCCATCTCTTCGCGGGTCACCACGGAGATAGACTGCGGCGTTTTTTCAATGGGAGTATCGGTTTTGGTGGCCGTGGCGGAACGCTTCGCGGCGATAGTCGGTGCCGGTCCCCAGGCGCTCTCCTGGCTCGCTGGCGCCGCGGTAACGACGAGGGTTTCTTCTTTCGGTTGTTCCGCAGCCTGTGCATAAACAGACATGCCGCTAACCGCCGTGGCTACTACGACTGCGATTTTACGCAGCGAGTGATTTGGCTGAGCAGTTTTAAGACGCGCCATTGGTATATCTCTGATGAAAGTGAATGATAACGTAAACGAGAATTATTATTATGACGGGTGACATAATAGGCGAAACGCGGAATCCAAGGCAAGCGCTATGCCGAACAGGAAGCGCCAAGGGATTAATAAATAACCAGACGGTTATTAAGGAGTTATCACCGTGTTAAGCAGATACCCTAAATAAAAAAGCCCCCTAATACCTTCGTATTAAGGGGCTGTTCAGACGTTCAGCTTAAACGGTTTTAGTTGCCGCCAAACATATCTTTAATCCAGCCGGCCACGCCATCGCTCTTTTCCTGCTTCGCAGGCTGCTGCTGTTGCTGCTGCGGTTGGTTAGCAGGCTGCTGCTGCCCGGACTGGTTGAACGGGTTATTGGCTTCCTGCTGCTGTTGCTGCTGTTGCTGCAGGGCTTCGCCCTGGCGGCACAGCGCATCCGGCGAGGTAGTCCACACCGGCAGCGTACGCATACCGCCGCTGCACTGGAAGTAACCGTTGCTGTCCACGCCCATGTCCACGACATCTTCCGGCGGCGTCAGCGCCAGCGGCGTCGGGGTCTGGTTAGCCAGGTAGCGCTGATAAATCGACATCGCGCCGCTGGCCCCGTACAGCTTGGTCGGCTGGTTGTTATCGCGGCCAACCCAGGTAATCGTCACCTGGCTGCCATCGATACCGGCAAACCAGGTATCCACATTGTTGTTGGTGGTCCCGGTTTTACCCGCCAGATGCAGGCCAGGATACTTGGCACCAAGCTGACGGCCGGTACCGCGCTGCACCACCTGCTGCATGGTCCACAGGGTCATATAGGCCGCCTGCGCCGGAACGGCGCGTTCCGCCTGCGGGTAGCTCTGGTACAGCACCGTACCATCTTCAGCAATAACGGAACGCAGCGCCGACAGCGTTGCGCGGTTACCGCCGCTGGCGATGGTCTGGAATGCCTGCGCGACTTCAATTGGCGTCAGGTTAAGGGCGCCAAGGATCATCGCAGGAACCGCATTCAACTGGTCTTTCGGCACGCCCAGCTTCTGCCAGGTATCGGTGATCGCCGGCAGACCCAGCGACATCCCGAGGTTAACCGTCGGCACGTTCATCGAACGGGTCAGGGCATCCACCAGCATCACCTGACCGCTAAAGCGACGATCGTCGTTCTGCGGCGACCAGGTCTGGCCGTTCGACAAGCGAATCGTCACCGGCGCATCGGCAATCCACGTATTCAACCGATACTGGTTCGGCTGGCTCAGCGCGGTCAGATAAGTGGCCGGTTTTGCCAACGAACCAATCGAACGACGCGCCTGCATCGCGCGGTTGTAGCCGGCAAACTGCGGCTCCGCGCCGCCGACCATCGCCCGGACTTCGCCGGTGAAGCGATCGACCACCACCATGGCGGTTTCCAGATCCGGCAGCTTACGCTGTTTCTTAAGTGCCGGGATACCTTCGATGGCCGCTTTTTCCGCCGCATCCTGAGCCACCGGGTCAAAGGTGGTGAAGATCTTCACGCCAGAGAGATCTTTTACTTTATCGCCCAGTTTCGCCTGCAGCTCCTGGCGCACCATCTGCATGAACGCCGGCTGCGGAGAAATCACCCCGCCGCGCGGCTGCACGCCCAGCGGACGGGCGCTCAGCATATCGTACAGCTCCTGGTCGATAATGTTCTGCTGCTGCAGCAGACGCAGCACCAGGTTACGCCGCTCCAGCGCCAGTTTCGGGTTACGCCACGGGTTATAGATTGACGCCCCTTTGACCATCCCGACCAGCAGCGCCTGCTGATCGAGGCTCAGCTCTTCTACCGGGCGGCCAAAGTAGTACAGGCTCGCCAGCGGGAAGCCGCGGATTTCGTTGTCGCCGCTCTGGCCGAGATACACTTCGTTCATGTACAGCTCAAGGATACGATCCTTGCTGTAACGGGCGTCAACGATCAGCGCCATATAGGCTTCGTTGGCCTTACGCCAGTAGGAACGCTCGCTGGACAGGAACAGGTTCTTCACCAGCTGCTGGGTCAGGGTACTTGCCCCCTGCACCGTACGCCCCGCCGTCAGGTTCGCCAGCACCGCACGGCCCATTGAGTACAGGCTGATACCGTCATGCTCATAGAAGTGGCGGTCTTCGGTCGCCAGCAGCGTATCCACCAGCAGATCCGGGAAACCGCTACGCTTAACGAACAGGCGCTGCTCGCCGTTCGCCGACTGCAGCATGGTGATCAGGCGCGGATCGAGACGGAAGAAACCGAACTGACGGTTGTTATCCATATTCTCGATGGTATCCAGATGATCGCCATCGAAGGTCAGACGCGCGCGCACCTGCCCCTCTTTACTATCCGGGAAATCGAACGGACGACGGATCATCTCGATGCTATTAGCCTGTACGGTGTATTCGCCAGGACGCGTCATTGCGCTGACCTGACGGTACTGGGTCGCATTAAGCAGGCGCACCATCTCGTTTTTGCTGATCTGCATATCCGGCTCAAGGTTGACCATCCGGCCATACACTGCCGCCGGCAGTTCCCAGACTTTACCGTCAATGCGGCTGCGAATTTTCTGGTCGAGGTAGACGCCATAGGCGGCGATAATTACCGCAAAGACAATCCCCAGCTTAACCAGCAGCCACAGCCAGCTGCGCTTACGACGAGGCTTATTGCCTTTGCCCTTTCCTTTCTTCGGCATCGGTCGTTCATCCTCATAATCGTCATCGTAATCATCGTCGTAGTCCTCTTCCCGGACCCGGCGACGGGTGACTTTTTGTTTTGCCGGGCGTGAAGGTCTCCCTTTACGTCCGATAGGCTCGCGGTCATCTCCCGCCATGCTTTTTCTCCGCAACTTTCAGGCGTAAAGGCCTGATTCTCAATACTTCCTCTTGAAGGAGGAAGAAGATATCTCTCAATTTAACACCCGCCGCGCTGCCGCGGCCGACGTCTTTCATATCATCTTCGAAGAATAATTCATTAAACAAATCATATAATTATCTGTTTAAGCTGAAGAATATCTCCGGACATAGCACGAATTGTCCAGGCCACAGAGAATAGCACTAATCCGCGACATTCTTAACCAGCATTTTACAACCGCAAAACGCGATAAACGGTAAAATATGATGTTTTTTAATAACATAAATATTGCGCCGTGTGACTCAGGCCGCCGATTTTCAGAACCGCGCCCACAGCAAGGGCGCGGCGCCTCAGGAGTATTTTTTCGTCCGCCGGGTCGGCGCGGTATTCGCCGGGTCATCCGGCCAGACATGTTTCGGATAGCGTCCTTTCATCTCTTTTTGCACCTCGCGGTACGCCCCTTGCCAGAAGGCGCTCAAATCGCGGGTAATTTGTAACGGTCGCTGCGCCGGCGAAAGTAATTCCAGCACCAGGGGAACCCGCCCTTCGGCAATGCGCGGCGTCGTCGCCTCGCCAAACATCTCCTGCATCCGTACCGCCAGCGCCGGCGGGTTATCTTCATGATAGCGAATAGCGATACGGCTGCCGGTCGGCACCGTGTAATGGGTCGGCAGCTCGCTATCCAGCTTCTGGCGTAACGTCCACGGCAGCCAGTTTTGCAGCGCCTGTCGCAGGTCTACCGCCTTGAGCGCCCGAAGCGAATGCACCCCGGTCATCTGCGGCAACAGCCACGCCTCCAGCGAAGCTAACAGCGATGCGTCATCAACGGCGGGCCAGTCCGCTTCCGGCAGCCACTGCGCGGCGCAGTGCAGCCGCAGGCGCAGTTGTTCAGCCTCCGGCGTCCAGTTCAATACCCCGAGCCCCTTATCGCGGATTCCGTTGAGCATCGCCTGGTGCAGCTCCGCCTCCGACGGTTTCGCCAACGGCTGAGTTTTTATCACCAGCTGGCCAATGCAGCTACGCCGCCAGGCTTTTAGCGTCCCCTGCGCTTCATCCCACTCCACGGTATCGGAGCGTTGTATCAGCTCAGGACGCTGCGCCACCAGTTGGTCAATATCCAGCGGCAGCGCCAGCAAAATTCGCGCATCTGGCGCCGAACTGCCCTGTAGTAGCAGCGGCGCAATTAGCCATTCGTGACGGCCGAGCGCGTCATCGGCATCCAGCATCGCCCCCATGCCGTTAGCCAACTGATAGCGCCCTTCCTGGCCGCGTCGACGGGCGATCCGGTCAGCAAACGCTGGGGCCAGCAACGCCGCCATCCGCTCAGCATCAGGCTGACCGCCGCGGCTGGCCAGCCGCTTCAATAACTGCTGCGCCCGCTGCTGCCAGTTGCCCTGCTGGCGCGCAAACGCGGCGCCTAAGTCACTATTGCCGCCGCGCGGCGGCTCCTCAAGAATAGCCGCCAGTTTCGCCGCCGTCGCCGCGTCATCCGCGGAATCGGCCGCCGTCAGCATGGCTGCCAGACGCGGGTCGTTACCCAGCGCCGCCATTTGGCGCCCGTGAGCCGAAAGGCGTTCGCCCTCCAGCGCCGATAGCGCCGTCAACAGACGCCGCGCCGCCGCCAGATTGATCGCCGGCGGTAGGTCCAGCCAGCGAAGCTCGGCCGGATCGCGGCAGCCCCACTGCAGCAACTCCAGCAGCAGAGCCGATAGATCGCTTTGCAGAATTTCCGGATCGCTCTGCGCCGCCGCGCGCTCCGCCTGCTCTTTCGCCAGCAGATGCAGGCAGATCCCCGGCTCCAGACGCCCGGCGCGACCGGCGCGCTGGGTCATTGACGCCTGGCTTATCCGCTGGGTGATTAGCCGGGTCAGGCCGGTGCGCGGATCGAAGCGCGCGACCCGCTCCTGAGCGCTGTCGACCACCAGGCGAATGCCTTCGATCGTCAAACTGGTTTCAGCGATATTGGTCGCCAGCACCACTTTGCGCATCCCGGCGGGCGCCGGGAGAATCGCTTTGCGCTGTTCGCTCAGCGGCAGCGCGCCGTACAGCGGGCATAACAGCACATCGCTGGCTACGCGCTCGCTTAATTGTTCCTGTACGCGCTGAATTTCGCCAACGCCCGGCAGGAACAACAGCATCGATCCCTGCTCCTCACGCAGCAGATCCGCGGCGGCGATCGCTACCGCTTCGGCAAAACGCTGATGGCTCGCCAGCGGCGTAAAGCGACGTTCAACCGGGAATGCACGCCCTTCGGAAACTACCACCGGCGCTTCCGGCAACAGGCGCTGCAGACGATCGTTATCCAAGGTCGCCGACATGATCAATAACTTGAGATCGTCACGCAGCCCCTGCTGAACGTCCAACAACAACGCCAGCGCCAGGTCGGCCTGCAGGCTTCGTTCATGAAATTCATCGAGGATCACCAGCCCCACGCCGGAAAGTTCCGGATCGTGCTGCAGAGTGCGGGTTAGGATCCCTTCAGTAACCACTTCCAGACGGGTATTTGGCCCAACGCAGCTTTCGGCGCGCATCCGGTAGCCTACCGTTTCTCCCGGTTTTTCTCCCAGCAGCTCCGCCAGACGCTGAGCGACGTTACGCGCCGCCAGCCGCCGCGGCTCCAGCAGAATAATCCGGCCATCAATGTTGCCATCGGCGAGGATCTGTAGCGGCAGCCAGGTTGATTTACCCGCGCCGGTAGGCGCGTTAAGCAGCACCTGCGGCGCCTGCTGCAGGGCGGAAAGAAGTTCGGGAAGAATTGCGGCAACCGGCAATGAGGACACGAAAGGCTCCGGAGGTTAACATTCGAGGGCAAGCATTGTAGCATCCCCGTAATTCATTACCGAGTCTCTATCATGTCCGAGCCGAAACGGCTGTTTTTCGCTCTTGAACTGCCGAAAGCGATACAGAAACAGATTATTCACTGGCGCGCCGCCCATTTTGCCGACGATGCCGGAAGGCCGGTCGCCGCCGATAACCTACATCTGACGCTGGCGTTTCTCGGCGACGTCAGCGCTGAAAAACAGCGCGCGCTGTCGGCAATGGCCGGACGCATTCAACAACCGCCATTTACCCTGACGCTCGACGACGCCGGCCAGTGGCTGCGTTCGCGCGTAGTGTGGCTCGGTACCCGCCAGCCGCCGCGCGGCATGCTGCAGCTGGCAAATATGCTGCGCGCTCAGGCAGCGCGGAGCGGCTGCTATCAAAGCCCGCAGCCGTTTCATCCGCATATCACCCTCCTGCGCGACGCCCGCCACGCGGTGCCGATCCCGCCGCCGGGTTTTTGCTGGCAGATGCCGGTCAACGAATTTGTGCTTT
The DNA here is from genome assembly GCF_050600755.1 of Klebsiella sp. 141162. Taxonomy (NCBI): domain Bacteria; kingdom Pseudomonadati; phylum Pseudomonadota; class Gammaproteobacteria; order Enterobacterales; family Enterobacteriaceae; genus Klebsiella; species Klebsiella sp. 141162. The sequence continues at coordinate 65,462 of NZ_JAQIRI010000007.1, forward strand.
ATGAGTCCAGCTTTCTCCGCGGGCGCACCCGCTACAACGTGCTGGAACGTTATCCATTTACCAGGGAACTCTGATGCTGTTCACTCCGCCTTTGCAGTCCGCCACTTTAATTAAACGTTACAAACGGTTTCTGGCCGATGTCGTCACGCCGGAGGGCCAGGAGCTGACGCTGCACTGCCCGAATACCGGCGCCATGACCGGCTGCGCCGCGCCGGGCGATACCGTCTGGTATTCCACTTCCGATAATCCTAAACGTAAATATGCGCATACCTGGGAATTAACTGAAACCCAACAGGGCGCGGTCATCTGCGTCAACACGCTGCGGGCCAATACCCTCGCGAAAGAGGCGGTACTCGCCGGAAATATCCCTGAGCTTGCCGGGTATAACATTCTGAAAAGCGAAGTAAAATATGGCGAAGAAAATAGCCGAATCGACCTTATGTTACAGGCAGAAGGCCGCCGTAACTGCTATATTGAAGTGAAATCGGTTACGTTGGCGGAAAAAGAGTACGGTTATTTTCCCGATGCCGTTACCGCACGCGGTCAGAAGCACCTGCGGGAACTCATGAGCGTCGCGGCCGCGGGCCATCGGGCCGTGATTTTATTCGCCGTGCTGCATTCGGCGATAGACCGTTTCTCACCCGCGCATCATATTGATGCCAAATACGCACAGCTGTTGATAGAGGCGCAGGAAAAGGGGGTAGAAATTCTCGCCTGGAAAGCGGAACTTTCTACCAAAATGATGACTCTGAATAAGCCGATTGCCGTGGCGTTAACCCCCGGTAATTAAAAGGCTAAATTGTGTCCGGTTCGCGAGCGCAAATACGCTTTTCTTCACAGCGTTGTCAAGTGTAACGTTTAGATAATTGCTATCCGGAAAAGCATCTGCTATTTATAGCGGCCTGATTTTTCCCCCACATGGGGATCGATAGTGCGTGTTAAGGAGAAGCAACATGCAAGAAGGGCAAAACCGTAAAACATCGTCCCTGAGTATTCTCGCCATCGCTGGGGTGGAGCCGTACCAAGAGAAGCCGGGCGAAGAGTATATGAACGAAGCCCAGCTGGCGCACTTCAAGCGCATTCTTGAAGCATGGCGTAATCAACTCAGGGATGAAGTGGATCGCACCGTAACGCATATGCAGGATGAAGCAGCTAACTTCCCGGACCCGGTCGACCGTGCCGCGCAGGAAGAAGAGTTCAGCCTGGAGCTGCGTAACCGCGACCGCGAACGTAAACTCATCAAGAAGATTGAGAAAACACTGAAAAAAGTCGAAGACGAAGACTTCGGCTTCTGCGAATCCTGTGGCGTGGAGATTGGCATTCGCCGTCTGGAAGCGCGTCCAACAGCTGACCTGTGCATCGACTGCAAGACGCTGGCGGAAATTCGCGAAAAACAGATGGCGGGTTAATTCCCAGCTACCTCACTCTCTGGCGGGAGTTTCTCCCGCCTGATTCCCCTTGTGTTTAACATGACCGACTCAGACTATATCGGGCGCTTTGCTCCCTCACCTTCCGGCGAACTCCACTTCGGCTCATTAATCGCCGCCCTCGGCAGCTATCTACAGGCGCGGGCGAAAGGCGGTATCTGGCGCGTACGCATTGAAGATATCGACCCGCCGCGGGAAGTTCCCGGCGCCGCCGACACTATTTTGCGACAGCTCGATCGCTACGGCCTGCACTGGGACGGCGAGGTACTGTGGCAATCCCAGCGGCACGAAGCCTATCGCGAGCGCCTCGCCTGGCTGCGCGATCGGGATCTCTGCTACTACTGCACCTGCACCCGCGCGCGCATTCATAGCGTCGGCGGGATCTACGACGGCCACTGTCGCGATTTGCGCCTTGGCGGCGAAAACGCCGCGCTGCGCCTGCGTCAGACCCGTCCGGTACTGGAATTTTATGACCAGTTGCGCGGAACCATCGTCGCCGACGAACCGCTGGCGCGGGAAGATTTCATCATCCATCGTCGCGACGGGCTGTTCGCCTATAATCTGGCGGTAGTGGTTGACGACCATTTTCAGGGGGTCAGCGAAATCGTCCGCGGCGCCGATCTCATCGAGCCAACGGTACGACAAATTTCATTGTATCAGCACTTTGGCTGGCCTGTGCCAGACTACGTGCACCTGCCGCTGGCGCTGAACGCCGAAGGTAATAAGCTCTCAAAACAAAACCACGCCCCGGCCCTGCCGGAGGGCGATCCGCGCCCGGAAATTGTGCGGGCATTAACATTTTTGAATCAGGATGTCGTCGAGGATTGGCAAGCGCTGAGTATTGAAGATTTACTCAAACAAGCGGTAGCCAACTGGCAACCTGCAAAAATCCAGCATTCTCAAATGGCTCCCGCTGAGCTATGATTAGCCGCTATTTTTGCTCGTCGCCCTTCAGGTTGCCCCTGAATTTGCCGTTTAAATGCAACCTGAAGCCCATAGAGTAATGTTTTATCCGAAGTTCGTCTGACACTACGAGGTGCACCATTTTTACCCGAGTCGCTAATTTTTGCCGCAAGGTGCTAAGCCGTGAAGAGCGCGAGGCAGAGGCTGCCGCCGTCGAACAAACGCATATGACGGTGATCCCGCGTGAACAGCATGCAATTTCCCGCAAAGATATCAGTGAAAACGCGCTCAAGGTGCTCTATCGACTGAACAAGGCGGGCTACGAAGCTTACCTGGTCGGCGGCGGCGTTCGCGACCTGCTGCTGGGCAAGAAACCAAAAGATTTTGACGTCACCACCAGCGCGACCCCGGACCAGGTACGTAAACTGTTCCGCAACTGCCGCCTGGTTGGCCGTCGTTTCCGCCTGGCGCACGTGATGTTCGGGCCGGAAATCATTGAGGTCGCCACCTTCCGCGGCCATCACGAAGGCCACACTAACGACCGTGTCACCTCCCAGCGCGGCCAGAACGGCATGCTGCTGCGCGATAACATCTTCGGTTCTATCGAAGAGGATGCCCAGCGCCGCGACTTCACCATCAACAGCCTTTATTACAGCGTGGCGGACTTCACCGTACGCGACTACGTTGGTGGAATGCGCGATCTGCAGGAAGGGGTGATTCGCCTGATTGGCGACCCGGAAACCCGTTACCGTGAAGATCCGGTGCGCATGCTGCGCGCGGTACGTTTCGCCGCCAAACTCCATATGCGCATCAGCGCCGAAAGCGCCGAGCCAATTCCGCGTCTGGCCACCCTTCTTCACGACGTCCCCCCGGCGCGTCTGTTTGAAGAAGTGCTGAAACTACTGCAGGCGGGTTATGGTTATGAAACCTACCAGCTGCTGCGCGAATACAGCCTGTTCCAGCCGCTGTTCCCGACGATCACCCGCTACTTCACCGAGCGCGGCGATAGCCCGATGGAACGCATCATCATTCAGGTGCTGAAGAATACCGATAACCGCCTGCATAACGACATGCGCGTTAACCCGGCATTCCTGTTCGCGGTCATGTTCTGGTATCCGCTGCTGGAAATGGCGCAGAAAATCGCGCAGGAGAGCGGGCTGGTCTATTACGACGCCTTCGCGCTGGCAATGAATGACGTGCTGGATGAAGCCTGCCGGACGCTGGCGATTCCTAAACGCATCACCACCCTGGTGCGCGATATCTGGCAGCTGCAGCTTCGTATGTCCCGCCGTCAGGGCAAACGCGCGTGGAAACTCATGGAGCATCCGAAGTTCCGCGCCGCCTATGATCTGCTTGAACTGCGCGCAGGCGCCGAGAACAACCACGAACTGCAGCGCCTGACCAAATGGTGGGGCGAGTTCCAGGTAGCCGCGCCGCCGGAACAGAAAGATATGCTCAACGACCTCGGCGACGATCCGGCTCCGCGCCGCCGCCATCGCCGCCCGCGGAAACGCGCGCCGCGTCAGGGTAACGCATGACCCTGGTCTATATCGCCATTGGCAGTAATCTCGCTTCGCCGCTCGAACAGGTGAATGCGGCTATCCGCGCGCTGGCCGACATTCCGGACAGCCGCGTGGCGAGCGTGTCTTCGCTGTACCGTACGCCGCCGCTGGGGCCGCAGGATCAGCCCGACTATCTCAATGCCGCCGTCGCGCTTGAAACCGCGCTCGCGCCGGAAGCGCTGCTCGATCACACTCAGCGCATCGAACTGCAGCAGGGACGGGAGCGGAAAGCCGAACGCTGGGGACCGCGAACGCTGGACCTCGACATTATGCTATTCGGCGATGCGGTCATTAACAGCGAGCGTCTGACGGTGCCGCACTACGATATGAAAAATCGCGGTTTTATGCTCTGGCCGCTGTTTGAAATCGCCCCACAGCTCCACTTCCCCGATGGCCTCGCCCTTCGCGCCGCGCTGGAAAATCTGGGCGCCGAAAAACCCGCTCTCTGGTAACCCCTACTCCCTTTTTTAGCATTTCCGGCGATAGTGGTAATCGGTTGCCCAAAATCATTGCCCCCCTGAATGCTGCTGTTAGAATGCCGGTTAATATGACTTTCATCATCAGGAAACGTTATGAAACCGACCACCATTGCCCTGCTGCAGAAATGCAAACAGGAGAAAAAGCGCTTCGCCACTATCACCGCCTACGACTACAGCTTCGCTAAGCTTTTTGCCGATGAAGGCATTAACGTCCTGCTGGTGGGCGATTCGCTAGGGATGACGGTACAGGGCCACGACTCCACGCTGCCGGTGACCGTTGACGATATCGCTTACCACACCCGCGCGGTGCGCCGCGGCGCGCCGAACAGCCTGCTGCTCGCCGACCTGCCGTTCATGGCCTACGCCACGCCGGAACAAACCTTTGAAAATGCCGCCGTCGTGATGCGCGCCGGCGCCAATATGGTCAAGCTCGAAGGCGGCGCCTGGCTGGCTGATACCGTCAGGATGCTGGCGGAGCGCGCGGTACCGGTTTGCGGTCACCTCGGTCTGACGCCGCAATCGGTGAACGTGTTCGGCGGCTATAAAGTACAAGGTCGCGGCGGTGCAGCGCAGGCGCTGTTTGATGACGCATTAGCCCTGGAAGCCGCCGGCGCCCAGCTGCTGGTGCTGGAGTGCGTGCCGGTAGAGCTGGCAAAACGCATTACCGAAGCGCTGACGATCCCGGTTATCGGCATCGGCGCAGGCAACGTGACCGATGGGCAAATCCTGGTGATGCATGACGCTTTCGGGATCACCGGGGGCCACATTCCTAAATTCGCGAAAAATTTCCTCGCAGAAGCGGGCGACATCCGCGCCGCGGTACGGCAGTATATTGCCGAAGTCGAATCCGGGACCTATCCGGGCGAAGAACATAGTTTCCATTAAGGAGTCTTGTTGTGCTGATAATTGAAACCCTGCCGCTGCTGCGCCAGCATATCCGTCGTTTACGCCAGGAAGGCAAGCGCATTGCGCTGGTTCCCACCATGGGCAACCTGCACGATGGTCATATGAAGCTGGTTGATGAAGCCAAAGCCTGCGCGGATGTCGTGGTGGTCAGTATCTTCGTGAATCCCATGCAATTTGACCGCCCGGACGATCTGGCGCGCTATCCGCGTACCCTGCAGGAAGATTGCGAAAAGCTGAACAAGCGCAAGGTCGATTTTGTCTTTGCTCCGGCGCCGGCGGAAATTTATCCGCAGGGTACCGAAGGGCAAACCTTCGTTGATGTCCCGGGCCTGTCGACCATGCTGGAAGGCGCCAGCCGCCCTGGCCACTTCCGCGGCGTCTCGACCATTGTCAGCAAGCTGTTCAACCTGGTGCAGCCGGATGTCGCCTGCTTCGGCGAGAAAGATTTCCAGCAGTTGGCGCTGATCCGCAAAATGGTCGCCGATATGGGTTATGACATCGAGATCGTCGGCGTGCCGATTATCCGCGCGAAAGACGGCCTGGCGCTGAGCTCGCGTAATGGTTATCTGACCGCCGAGCAGCGTAAAATCGCCCCGGGTCTGTATAAAGTGCTGAGCTCGGTGGCGGAAAAACTTGCGGCGGGCGAACGTCATCTTGAGGAAATCATCGCCATCGCCGAGCAGGAGCTCAACGAATCAGGTTTTCGCGCCGACGATATCCAGATCCGCGATGCCGACACCCTGCTGGAGCTCACGGATGCCAGCAAACGCGCGGTGATCCTGATGGCGGCATGGCTGGGCCAGGCGCGTCTGATTGATAACAAAATCGTCGCGCTGGGCCAGTAGTCCGGAACGAAAAATCGGGTTATTTTCTCAAAGCGGATGCCGTATCCGCTTTGCTACTTAAAGGTTGGAAGGTAGAAGTTATGATGCGTAATATGCTGCAGGGCAAGCTCCACCGCGTTAAAGTCACGCAGGCTGACCTGCATTACGAAGGTTCCTGCGCCATTGACCAGGATTTCCTCGAAGCGGCCGGTATTCTGGAAAATGAAGCCATTCATCTGTGGAACGTGACCAACGGAAACCGTTTCTCGACTTATGCGATCGCCGCCGAGCGCGGTTCGAAGATTATCTCCGTCAACGGCGCTGCGGCGCACTGCGCTAGCGTCGGCGATATCCTCATTATCGCCAGCTTCGTGACCATGTCTGACGAAGAAGCCCGCACCTGGCAGCCGAAAGTGGCCTATTTCGAAGGCGATAACGAAATGAAGCGCCAGGCGAAAGCTATTCCGGTGCAGGTCGCCTGATTCTTACGGCGCTGCGCTCAGCCGCAGCGCCGGTTTATCCTTGCGGCTGGTTGCTGATAAGCCGCGACATCGTCTCCAGCGAATCGGTGCGTAAGATATACAACCGCTTCAGCAAGAACGGATTATCCCCCGGTTTCACCTTCCCTCTCACCGTCGTTACCGCCAGATGAAAACCGGCATCGTTCGCCGCTTTGACCGCCGTGGCGTTATAGCCGCCGAATGGATACGAAAGATACAGCACATGTGGATTAAACTGGCTCAGCGCCCGCCGTGAACGCTCGAAATCAAAGAGAATATTGTGGTAATTACGGCTAAGTAATATCGGGTGACGGGCGGCATCGACCCGGTGCAGAAAATGGGTATGCGACTGCACATCAAACACGTCCTGAATCTGTCTGAGCTCAGAGATACTCATAAACTGCAGCGATTTCGGATCCCACTTTTGCGGATGACGTTTGATCCGCGATGAGATAATAAATGCCGTAGCGTGGAATCCGTACTGCTTGAGGATCGGATAAGCGTAGCGATTCACCGACTTGAGGCCGTCATCAAAGGTAATCACCACCGAGCGCGCAGGCAGATTAACCTTGTTACGTAAATACCCTTCCAGTTGATACATCGTCAGCGTGGTATAGCCCTGGTCACGCAGCCAGGTCATCTGGTTACTGAAAGCGCGCACCGAGGTGGTGGTCGAGGTATGGCGGAAACGGCTATTTTCTTCATCACGCAGAATATGGTGATAAGTCAGTACCGGAATGCCGTTATCTTCCTGCGCGTCCAGGCTGCTTACCCACGCCAGCCGGTTGCCGATACGAATTTGATACCAGGTCTGATTAAGGCGGTCTTTCAGCTTGCTGATAATGGGATAGCGCAGGTTATTGGCTAATGTGCCAAACGGCGGGCTGCCCGCTGACGGCGCATCGTAAACCGGCGTATCTTTCCAGGTCAGCAGGTTCTGGTTGCTCAATGGCTGGTGTAAATCGCCCAGGTTATCCTCAACCCGCTTTGCGCCCTGCACCGGCCCCAGGTGCCCTTTATCAATAAAGCCGGTACCGAAACCAAAATTGAATTCGTAATAGTCTGCGGTAGTCGGCACCACGGCAAGGATTTGCCCGGCGCGAACGTTGCCGACGCTCACTACATGGTTGCCGACCTGCGCCCAGATATCGGCATCTTCCGTGATTTGCATATAGCGTGCGGGGACGCCCTGTTGGCTGAGCAGGCTGGCGGAAACGCTGACTGACGTCAGCAAAAGGAATAGTGTTATGACTCGGGCAAACATGCGCATCGAACCGGTAAACCTGAATGCCGCCATTGTAACAAAAGCGGCATCAATGCTAATGCCTAATTTCCGAACGTGTCATGCAGGAGACGAAAAGGCGGATTTTTTTGCTGCTGATGCCACAGGCTGCTCACCGTGGGGCCTCCAGCGCTAACAATAGCATTACGGAAGGCATCGCTGCTGAGGGTATAGCGCTGTAAATACATTTCTTCCAGCAATGGATAGCGAATGCCGGAAATGACTTCACAGTGAGTATGCTTGTGGCTCATCAGCGCGGCGGCGCGATACGGCGCGGCACCGGTTTTATCGGTGAGAAAAATCACCCCATCGCCGCAGTCTGTGGCATGCAGCGCGTCGCACATCATGCGGCTCAGCATATTGACGCTCAGATTACGCCAGTAATTCACCGCCCGGCATTGCGCCAGCGGGCCAAACTTTTTCTCCAGACGATCCAGCATCTCCTGCGCCAGCTCATCATGGCAGGTAATTACCCAACCTAACATCGCCTACCTCCTTAGCAGGCAAACAATTTAGCAGGGCAAGCGTTGAGGTAGGGTGATGGGTATCAAAAATTACCGCATAGCGCCCCGGCAAAGTGAAATTAGCGGGGGCGCTTGTAGAGAGGTTAGCTACGCAGGCCGCGCCCGCGCTGGATCAGGTACCAGCACAGAATATAGAAGACCACGATGAACACCACCAGTACGCCAAAGGTGGTCGCCAGCGGGACGTCATGAATGCCGAGGAAACCAAAACGGAAGCCGCTAATCATGTAGACGATGGGGTTGAGATGCGACAGCGCTTGCCAGAACGGCGGCAGCAGCGTCAACGAATAGAACACCCCGCCAAGGTAAGTCAACGGCGTCAGCACGAAAGTCGGGATCAGGCTGATATCGTCGAAGGTTTTCGCAAACACCGCATTGAGCAGGCCCGCCAGCGAGAACAGAATTGCCGTCAAAATCAGCGTCAGGGCGACAAACAGCCAGGAATGAACCTGGAACGGGACGAAGAACAGCGAGATAGCCGTCACCAGAATGCCGACACACAGCCCGCGCGCCACCCCGCCGCCGACGTAACCGGCGATCACCACGTGGGTTGGCACCGGCGCCACCAGCAGTTCCTCAATATTGCGCTGGAACTTGGCGCTAAAGAACGACGAGGCGACGTTGGCGTAGGCGTTGGTGATCACCGCCATCATAATCAGCCCCGGCACGATAAACTGCATGTAGGTAAAACCGTGCATCTCGCCGATCCGCGAGCCGATCAGGTTGCCAAAGATGACGAAATAGAGGGTCATGGTGATCACCGGCGGCACCAGCGTCTGAACCCAGATACGCATAAACCGGTGGATCTCTTTGGTCCAGATGCTTTTCAGCGCGACCCAGTAAAGCTGCATCATGCTGATTCTCCTTTTTTGTCGTGCACCAGCGTGACAAACAACTCTTCCAGACGGTTGGCCTTGTTACGCATACTTAATACCTGCACGCCCTGGGCGCTTAGCTGGGCGAAAACGCTGTTAATCCCCTGCTCGCGCAACACTTCAACTTCCAGCGTCGAGGTATCAACCAGCCGGTACTGATACCCGTCGAGGGTTGGCAGCGGGCTTTTCGGCGCCAGATCGAGGATAAAGGTTTCCGATTTCAGCTTAGCCAGCAGCGCCTTCATTGAGGTGTTTTCCACCAGCTCGCCGCTCTGGATAATGCCGATATTACGACACAGCATTTCCGCCTCTTCCAGATAGTGGGTCGTGAGGATAATGGTGGTGCCTTTATCGTTAAGATCTTTGAGGAAACCCCACATCGAGCGACGTAGTTCGATATCAACGCCAGCGGTGGGTTCATCAAGAATGAGCAGCTTCGGCTCATGCATCAGCGCGCGGGCAATCATCAGGCGGCGCTTCATCCCGCCGGAGAGCATACGCGCGCGTTCATTGCGCTTTTCCCACAGATCGAGCTGTTTCAGATACTTTTCGCTACGCAAAATTGCTTCTTTACGCTCAACGCCATAGTAACCCGCCTGGTTAACCACGATCTGCTGTACGGTTTCGAATGGGTTGAAGTTGAACTCCTGCGGCACCAGCCCTAACTGGCGCTTGGCGTTCACCACATCTTTTTCCAGGTCGTAGCCAAATACGTTAACCTGGCCGGAGGTTTTATTAACCAGCGAACTAATGATGCCGATAGTCGTGGATTTCCCCGCGCCGTTAGGGCCCAGCAGCGCATAAAAGTCGCCGGCTTCAACCTGCAGGTCAATGCCTTTCAGCGCCTGAACCCCGCCGGGATAGGTTTTCTTGAGCTGTTTTAATTCCAGAGCAATGGTCATTAAATATCTCTTCTCGTGTCATCACACGTGATGTAATGTTTTCAAAAAGGTGAGCTTACCCTATATTAGCGCAACGCACTTACTTGGTTACAGGCCGTAAACGTCCATGAATGATATAGATACACTCATCAGCAATAATGCACTATGGTCAAAAATGCTGGTGGAAGAGGACCCCGGCTTCTTTGCGAAATTGTCGCAGGCGCAGAAACCGCGCTTTCTGTGGATTGGCTGCTCCGATAGCCGCGTCCCCGCGGAGCGCTTAACCGGCCTGGAACCCGGTGAATTATTCGTACACCGTAACGTCGCCAATCTGGTGATCCATACCGACCTGAACTGCCTGTCGGTGGTGCAATACGCCGTTGACGTGCTGGAAGTCGAACACATTATTATCTGCGGCCACTACGGCTGTGGCGGCGTACAGGCGGCGGTCGAGAACCCGGAGCTGGGGCTCATTGATAACTGGCTGCTGCACATTCGCGATATCTGGTTTAAACACAGCTCGCTGCTCGGTGAGATGCCGGAAGATCGGCGTCTGGATACGCTTTGCGAACTGAACGTGATGGAGCAGGTATACAACCTGGGACACTCGACGATCATGCAGTCGGCGTGGAAACGTGGCCAAAAGGTGACGATCCACGGCTGGGCTTATGGTATTCACGACGGACTGCTGCGCGATCTTGATGTCACCGCCGTCAGCCGGGAAACCCTCGAGCAGCGCTATCGCCACGGGATTTCCAATCTCAAGAGCAAGCACGCCAACCATAAATAGCCGCCGCGCTCACCGCCCCGGATAAGGCGTTCACCCTATCCGGGACCGCAACAATAATTACTCGTCCAGCAGGATCACTTTACCGACGTACGGCAGGTGGCGATAGCGCTGAGCATAGTCGATGCCGTAGCCCACCACGAACTCATCCGGAATGGCAAAACCGACAAACTCAACCGGGACGTTCACTTCACGACGGCTTGGTTTATCCAGCAGCGTACAGATAGCCAGCGATTTCGGCTCGCGCAGGCTGAGGATTTCGCGCACTTTAGACAGGGTGTTGCCGGAATCGATGATGTCTTCGACGATCAGTACGTCCTTACCGCGAATGTCTTCATCAAGATCTTTAAGGATTTTGACATCACGGGTGGTGGACATGCCGCTGCCATAGCTGGAGGCGGTCATAAAGTCGACTTCATGCGGCACCTGAACCTCACGGCACAGGTCAGCCATAAACATAAATGAACCGCGCAACAGACCCACCAGCACCATTTCGCTGCCGCTGTCTTTGTAGCGTTCATTAATTTGACGACCCAGTTCGGCGATACGCGCTTTGATCTCGGCTTCCGGGATCATCACTTCTACAGTATGTTTCATTAAACTAACCATTTGATTCTTAGGATAAATCTTCAAAGCCGCTGCTTTCACACCGACGTTGACCGGCAAGCGATACAGTATACCAGCAAAACGAAATCTTCGGTGCAGTGAATAATAAAGCCATATTTGTGATTCCGATCACAGTTGTTAAATCCTATAATTAATTGCAGTTAAAAAATTAACAACTGAAGAGTGTCTTTCTATGGCAGAAACAAAATCTCAACAATCACGGTTACTTGTCACGCTGACGGCGCTGTTTGCCGCCTTCTGTGGCCTGTATCTGTTAATCGGTGGGGTATGGCTGGCCGCTATCGGCGGTTCCTGGTACTACCCTATCGCAGGCCTGGTGATGCTGGCCGTCACCGTCATGCTGTTCCGCGGCAAGCGCGCAGCGCTGTGGCTGTATGCCGCCCTGTTGCTGGCAACCATGATTTGGGGGGTATGGGAAGTCGGCTTCGACTTCTGGGCGCTGACGCCGCGCAGCGACATCCTGGTCTTCTTCGGCATTTGGCTGATTCTGCCATTTGTCTGGCGTCGCCTGCCGGTACCCTCCGCTGGCGCCGTGGGCGGTCTGGTTATCGCCCTGTTGATTAGCGGCGGGATCCTGACCTGGGCCGGTTTCAACGACCCGCAGGAGGTGAACGGTACGCTGAGCGCTGACGCGACGCCTGCCGCGCCGATTTCTACCGTCGCCGATAGCGACTGGCCGGCCTATGGCCGTAACCAGGAAGGCCAGCGTTATTCGCCGCTGAAACAGATTAACGCCGACAACGTGAAGAACCTGAAGGAAGCCTGGGTATTCCGCACCGGCGACCTGAAGCAGCCGAACGATCCGGGTGAAATCACTAACGAAGTGACGCCGATTAAAGTTGGCGACACGCTGTATCTGTGTACCGCGCACCAGCGTCTGTTCGCGCTTGACGCGGCCACCGGTAAAGAGAAGTGGCATTTTGACCCGCAGCTGAACGCCGATCCGTCGTTCCAGCACGTGACCTGCCGTGGCGTCTCCTATCATGAAGCGAAAGCGGATAACGCCCCTGCCGACGTCGTCGCCGATTGCCCGCGCCGTATTATTCTGCCGGTCAACGATGGCCGTCTGTTCGCGGTGAACGCCGACAACGGTAAGCTGTGCGAAACCTTTGCTAATAAAGGCATTCTCAACCTGCAGACCAACATGCCGGTGACCACGCCGGGCATGTATGAACCGACGTCGCCGCCGATTATCACCGACAAGACTATCGTCATTGCCGGCGCGGTAACCGATAACTTCTCCACCCGCGAGCCATCAGGCGTGATCCGCGGCTTTGATGTGAATACCGGTAAACTGCTGTGGGCCTTCGACCCGGGTGCGAAAGACCCTAATGCGATCCCGAGCGATGAGCATCACTTCACACTCAATTCACCTAACTCCTGGGCGCCTGCCGCCTATGACGCGAAGCTGGATTTAGTCTATCTGCCGATGGGCGTTACCACGCCGGATATCTGGGGCGGCAACCGCACACCGGAACAGGAACGTTACGCCAGCTCTATCGTGGCGCTGAACGCAACCACCGGTAAACTGGCGTGGAGCTACCAAACCGTACACCACGATCTGTGGGATATGGATATGCCGTCGCAGCCGACATTGGCCGACATTGATGTGAACGGTAAAAGCGTACCGGTGATTTACGCTCCGGCCAAAACCGGCAACATCTTCGTGCTGGATCGTCGTAATGGCGAACTGGTGGTCCCGGCGCCGGAAAAACCGGTTCCGCAGGGTGCGGCGAAAGGCGATTACGTTGCTAAAACCCAGCCGTTCTCCGAGCTGAGCTTCCGTCCGAAGAAAGACCTGACCGGCGCGGATATGTGGGGCGCCACCATGTTTGACCAGCTGGTGTGCCGCGTTATCTTCCATCAGATGCGCTATGAAGGTATCTTCACGCCGCCGTCCGAACAGGGCACGCTGGTATTCCCGGGTAACCTGGGGATGTTTGAGTGGGGCGGCATCTCCGTCGATCCTAACCGTCAGGTGGCTATCGCCAACCCGATGGCGCTGCCGTTCGTCTCTAAACTGATCCCACGCGGCCCGGGCAACCCGATGGAACCGCCAAAAGACGCGAAAGGCTCCGGTACCGAGTCTGGCGTTCAGCCGCAGTATGGCGTGCCGTTCGGCGTTACGCTGAACCCGTTCCTGTCGCCGTTTGGCCTGCCGTGTAAACAACCGGCATGGGGTTATATCTCGGCGCTGGATCTGAAGACCAACGAAGTGGTGTGGAAAAAACGCATCGGTACGCCGCAGGATAGTCTGCCGTTCCCGCTGCCTGTCCCGCTGCCGTTCAATATGGGTATGCCGATGCTGGGCGGTCCGATCTCCACCGCCGGTAACGTGCTGTTTATCGCCGCCACCGCCGATAACTATCTGCGCGCTTACAACATGAGCAATGGCGAAAAACTGTGGCAGGCGCGTCTGCCGGCAGGTGGCCAGGCGACGCCGATGACCTATGAAGTGAATGGCAAGCAGTACGTTGTCATCTCTGCCGGCGGTCATGGCTCGTTCGGTACGAAAATGGGCGACTACATCGTTGCCTACGCGTTACCGGATGACGCGAAGTAAAACGCAAAACGGCAACGAAAGTTGCCGTTTTTTTTGCCCCTCTCCCCATGGGAGTGGGCGGCAGGCTGTACAGTCCTACACGGTGAATCCCAACATCATCCCGGTATCTTCATGCTCCAGCAGATGACAGTGCGCCATATAGGCGAACTCCTTTGGCGCCTGATGATCGAACTTCACCAGCACTTCGCTCACCCCGCCCTCCACTCTTACCGTATCCTTCCAGCCGCGCCGATGCGCCGCCGGCGCCTGGCTATTTTCACTCAGAATACGGAATTGCGTGCCATGAATATGGAAAGGATGCAGCATCATGTCGCCCTTACCGGAGATCAGCCAGCGCTCGTACTGCCCCCTGGCCGCGGCAAACATCGGCACATTCATATCAAAGGCCTTGCCATTGATGCGGTTGGCGCTATGGAAATCAAAACCCTTGTCTGATGAAGCGCCATGTCCCATGCCACCGCCATGGTTCATATTCTTCATTTCACCATGATTCATATTTCCCATATTGTTCATGTCGCCATGCCCCATCATTCCATGATTCATACCGGACATCGCCTGGTCGCCATATTTCTTCATTAGCGCCTGCATACCCATCATGTCGAGCATAGGATCCATCGACAGCTGCAGCGTGCGCTGCGTCAGCCCCTCCAGTGACGGCAGCGCGGGTATCGCGGCCAAAGTATCGGGTAACTTACCGGAGGCCGGGATCAATAGCGGCTGTATACGGAGCACCGGCTGCGGCTTATCAAATGGCGCAATCGCCATCCCCATTTGGCTCACCGGCATCGTCAGGAGATCAAATGCCTTCCCGTCGCGGGTATCAATTAAAACCTCAAAGCGCTCGCCCATCAGCACCGGCAGTTCGCTCACTTTGACCGGTTCCGCCAACAGGCCGCCGTCGCTTGCTATTACGTACATTGGGCGGCGATCGCTGGTAGCGAAATTCAACGAGCGGGCATTACAGCCATTAAGCAGACGCAGGCGTAACCAACCTCGCGGCGGAGCGTGTTCGGGATACAGCGCGCCGTTCGTCAACAGGGTATCGCCAAACCAGCCAACGGCGGCGCTCATGATATCGAGCTGATAATCTATTTCGCCATTGGCATTGAATCTTTTGTCCTGCACGATCACCGGAACATCATCGATTCCCCACTGCTTCGGAAGCAGTAATTGCCCGCTTTCGACATCTTCAATCAGCACCAAACCCGCCAGCCCCATGGCAACCTGACGGCCGGTTTTACCATGCTGATGAGGATGGAACCAGCAGGTCGCCGCTCGCTGCGTCGGCGTAAAACTCACCGTCCTTGAGGCTCCTGCGGCGATGACGCCCTGCGGACCGCCATCGACTTCGCCTGGCACTTCCAGCCCGTGCCAGTGGACCGTGGTCTCCTCCGCCAGGCGGTTGTGAATATCTACCGTCACCGCTTCACCTTGCTTCAGCTTCAACGCGGGCCCGAGGAGGTTGCCGTTATAGCCCCAGGTCGTCGCAAGATGCGGGCCAAACTGCGTCTTTCCGGCTTGAATCGTCAGCGTAATGCGATTGCGCGCGTCAGCGGTCAATAAATCCGGAACCGGCAAAGCCGGACGGCCGGCAGCGAATACCGCACGGCTCCAGAGCGGTAAGGCGCTGACCGCGCCAAGCGCGGCGCCTAATTTGATAAACTCACGACGTTGCATTTTCACATCCTTTTATTCTGCTGGTGAATATTTAAGCTTAAACCCTCCCGCAACGGGAAGGTCAAGCAGAAGCTTGTGAATAAAGCTCTGCGTGGTGTAAAGAAGTATGCTAACTTTGATTGTCCGTGTTTCAATGGTAGAAAAAATGAAGACGTTTTTCAGAACAATGCTGTTTGGCAGCCTGCTCGCCCTCTCCGCCAATAGCTATGCATTAAGCGAGTCCGAAGCGGAAGATATGGCTGATTTAACGGCGGTATTTGTATTCCTGAAAAATGATTGCGGCTATCAAAATTTGCCAAATACGCAAATTCGCCGCGCGCTGGTCTTTTTTGCCCAGCAAAACCAATGGGACCTCAGCAACTACGATAGCTTTAATATGAAAGCATTAGGTGAGGACAGCTATCGCGATCTCAGCGGCATCAAAATCCCAACCGCCAAAAAGTGCAAAGCTCTGGCGCGTGACTCCCTTAGCCTGCTGGCCTATGTGAAGTAAACGTATCTGCAGCCGCCGCGATGCGGTTGCAGAATGCTATATTATTCTTTTCCCCTGTGATTCATTTACTATGAATTCATTGCGCGATACTTTTATTTCACATGCAGCTAATATGCTTTATATTCATTAATTAGACGACGGCTTAATTTATCAAAAAAAATCACATTCAGGAGAGAATAATTCAACTCATCGTTTATTGCAAAGACCTACTGGCTAATTAAAATCGCCTGCAACCTCTCTTATTGCAATGGAATGACATTTTGAATATCTCACCTGTTTTTCGCTTACTTCCGTTCGCTGTTATCATGTTAGCTGGCTGCCAGGCGCATCGTCAGGCTAACGCTCCCATAACGCCACCAATCGCCATTGCCACCGACGCGCAACAGAATGAAAAGCTGCGACTGGCCGCTGAGCAGGAGCGACTTAATGCCTGTCGCCAGGCGTTGGATTCGTTAAAAGAAGTCAATCCGAAAGAAGCCTCAAGACTGGGTAGTGAATTCACCGCTCTGATAGGCGCGGCGTCGCAATATAACTCAGTGCGTACGAAAGTCGCCGATCCCACCCGTCAGGGCATAGATTCTATGTATCAATTTAAATCTATTAAGCTTTGCGCCGATATTGAAAAGTCGCTGATCGATAGCCTGGTCATGCGCGGCGATAATGCGGTGAAGTGACAGGCGCCATGATAAATCGCCTTAATATATTGACGCTGGCCTTCATTTTGCTGGCGTCCCTTTTTATTGCTTATGCGCAAGCGGATGACGATGCGCCTGCATTTCTCAACTATGTCCAGCAGCAGGAGAAAAAAGAGAAGAAAGAGATACCTCCGGCGCCGGAGGTCAGTAAACCAACCAGAGCCCGCGAGAACAACACCGCAGCGCTGCAAAAAAAGCTGGCCGCGCAAAAAAGTCTCATCGCCGACAAAGATAAGATCATCCGCCAACTGCAGGCACAGCTGAAATCGCCACCTCCCGCCACGATGCCAGCGCCGGTAGATAATGCAGCGTTGAATAAAACCATCGCACAACTCCAGAGCCGGATTGCTGCTTTGGACACGGAAAACAAACGGCTTGTGCAGCAAGTCGGTACCGTTCAGCAGGAAAAAGCCGACGGCGCGGATAATCTCAAACGCTCTGCCGCCGCTTTGCAGGCGCAAACGGTAAAGCTCAACGCGCTGGAGAGAGACAAGCAGGCCCTGAGCGATAAGCTGGCTGCGGCAATGGCGGAGCAGCAGAAACTGAGCACCGAACTCGCCGGCGTAAAAACCACCGCCGCCACGACAGCCAAATCACCCACGCTAAACCTCAGCAGCGCTCCACAGCAGCAGGCATATTCGGTTGGCGTGTCGATAGGGCAAGATGCGCTTAACACGCTGTCCAGTCAGGCAGCGAAAGGGTTAAACCTGCAACAGGAAACCGTTCTTAAGGGGATTAACGATGTTTTTGCCGGTAAGCCGGCGCTGGATGACAAAGCACGCAATAAGGCGCTTTTCGACGTCTCACAACGGTTATACAAAAACATTGATAAGCTTGAGCAGCAAACTCTCCGCGAAGGTAAAAAGTATCAGCAGCAATTCGCCGCGCAGAAAGGCGCAGTGCTTAAAGAGGGTATTTACAGCCGTATAGACTACCCCGGTAAAGGTAAGGTCGCTGATAACGATATCGTCACCGTCGTTATCAAAGAAAGCTTGATCGACGGTACCGTGATAAACGATATGGAAGCCGAATATAAGGTCTGGACCCAGGCGCTAAGTCAATATCCCGAAACCTTCCGTGAACCGCTTAAACGTCTTAGTAACCATGGCGCCATCACTATTGTTGTTCCGCCGGAGCGGGCCTACGGCAGCAAAGGAATCCCCGGAAAAATTCCGCCTGGCGCGACGATGGTGTATAGCGTGCGAATTGTTGACGCCAGACCCAACAGCAACCAACAATCCAGAGCATCTGCGCCGAAAACCTCACGCTAAGCGAGAGTTCATCTAAACAATAGAAGGTTTACTATTCGCCATATCAATCTCTATCTATAGTTGGCTATGATGTGGTGCCCGCGTGGCGGGCGCGACAGAAGTTAACAAAGGAGGAGTAAGCCATGGCCGAGAGTAATCACTGGCATGAGACGCTGCACGACCATTTTGGTCAATATTTTACCGTTGATAACGTGCTGTACCATGAGAAGACCGATCATCAGGATTTAATCATCTTCGAAAATGCGGCATTTGGCCGCGTGATGGCGCTTGATGGCGTGGTGCAAACCACCGAGCGCGATGAGTTTATTTATCATGAAATGATGACCCACGTTCCGCTGCTGGCGCATGGTCACGCAAAGCACGTGCTGATCATCGGCGGCGGCGATGGCGCGATGCTGCGTGAAGTCTCCCGCCACCAACATATCGAAACCATTACCATGGTGGAAATCGACGCCGGGGTGGTCTCGTTCTGCCGTCAGTATCTACCAAACCATAATGCCGGCGCCTATGACGACCCGCGCTTTACGCTGGTGATTGATGACGGCGTGAACTTCGTCAACCAAACGTCACAAACCTTTGATGTCATTATCTCCGACTGTACCGACCCGATCGGCCCCGGTGAGAGCCTCTTTACTTCGGCGTTTTATGCCGGTTGTAAACGTTGCCTGAATCCCGGCGGAATTTTCGTTGCCCAGAACGGCGTAAGCTTCCTGCAGCAGGATGAAGCGGTCGGCAGCCATCGCAAGCTCAGCCACTATTTCACCGATGTCAGCTTCTACCAGGCGGCGATCCCGACCTACTATGGCGGCATCATGACCTTTGCCTGGGCGACCGATAATGAAGCACTGCGTCATTTGTCGACGGAAATTATTCAGGCCCGCTTCCATAGCGCCGGGCTGAAATGCCGTTATTACAATCCGGCAATTCATACCGCGGCTTTCGCGCTACCGCAGTACCTGCTGGATGCGCTGACCGCCAGCTAACCTGAAACGAGGAGGTGAACCAAATTGAAAAAGCTTAAGCTGCACGGCTTCAACAACCTGACTAAAAGCCTGAGTTTTTGTATTTACGATATCTGCTACGCTAAAACCGCCGAAGAGCGCGATGGCTATATCGCCTATATCGATGAACTCTATAATGCCAATCGCCTGACGGAAATCCTTTCTGAGACCTGTTCAATCATTGGCGCCAACATACTCAACATCGCACGCCAGGATTATGAACCGCAGGGCGCAAGCGTCACCATTTTGGTTAGCGAAGAGCCTATCGACCCGCAGCTTATCGATCAGAGCGAGCATCCGGGCCCGCTGCCTGAGACCGTGGTCGCACATCTCGATAAAAGCCACATCTGCGTGCATACCTATCCGGAAAGCCATCCGGAAGGCGGCCTGTGCACCTTCCGCGCCGATATTGAAGTCTCCACCTGTGGGGTGATTTCACCGCTGAAGGCGCTGAACTACCTGATTCACCAACTGGAATCCGATATCGTAACCATTGATTATCGCGTGCGTGGGTTCACTCGTGATATCAACGGCATGAAGCATTTTATCGATCATGAAATCAACTCAATTCAGAACTTCATGTCAGAAGATATGAAGTCGCTCTATGACATGGTGGACGTGAACGTCTATCAGGAAAATATGTTCCATACCAAAATGATGCTGAAAGAGTTCGATCTGAAGCACTACATGTTCCATACCAAACCGGAAGAGTTAAGCGAACAAGAGCGCAAGGTGATTACCGACCTGTTGTGGAAAGAGATGCGGGAAATTTATTACGCCCGCAATATACCTGCGGTGTAACATCTGAAATGCCCGGCGGCGCTTTTGCCTGCCGGGCCTACGGTTCCGCGCCGCCCGGCACAAAACGAATCATTAACGCTGCTGCATAAATTCACGGTATGCGGCAACCACCTGCAGGAAATCCTCCACGCCGCAAAGAGAGAGGCTCTCTTCGTCGTAGTAGTTCATCCCCTCTTCCATTTCATCGCCGGAAAATTCCAGTTGGTTGGCGCGGATCATCACTTCTTCGCCATCCAGCCACAACGTATATTCATGGCCGGCTCGCTGCCAGGAACGTTCACTGCCTTTCACGGTGCGCGCTGCCTGTTCCACTTCATCCAGAAGAGCCAGGTTATCTTTCACCTCTTCGTTGAACCAGTGACCAATCGCCTCGTGGTCCATCGACATTCGCACCTTTACCACACCGGTAATATCGCGCAGAAATTCGTAATCCATAATCTTTTCCTCTGCAAGGGCAATGCGTCACCGCTGCACTGTACCCATAACCTAATTATCGCAGCAGACAGGAAGAAAAAAAGCGCAACGGGTGGGAGGTTTAAAAATAAAAATGCCCGCTGATGCAATGTTCAGCGGGCATTGGAGAGTTTGTAGCCAAACGGTCAGCCAGGCTGACCGAACGGATTACACAGCGGTCTGGAAAATCACGCCGTCAGCTTTTTCAGTGTACTGATCCAGCTGGTTAAAGTTCAGATAGCGATAGGTATCTTCCGCCGTCTTATCAACCTGAGCGACGAAGGTCTGGTACTCTTCCGGCGTCGGCAGTTTGCCCAGCAGAGAAGCGACCGCCGCCAGTTCGGCAGAGGCCAGATAAACGTTGGCGCCGGTACCTAAACGGTTCGGGAAGTTACGGGTAGAGGTCGACACGACGGTCGCGCCGTCAGCCACGCGCGCCTGGTTGCCCATACACAGGGAACAGCCAGGGATTTCGATACGCGCGCCGCTCTTACCAAACACGCTGTAGTAGCCTTCTTCAGTCAACTGCGCGGCATCCATACGGGTTGGCGGCGCCACCCACAGGCGAGTCGGCAGTTGGCCTTTGTGGCTGTCCAGCAGTTTACCTGCAGCACGGAAGTGGCCAATGTTGGTCATGCAGGAACCGATAAACACTTCGTCGATCTTCTCACCCTGCACGTCCGACAGCAGACGCGCATCGTCCGGATCGTTCGGCGCGCACAGAATAGGCTCTTTGATATCCGCCAGATCGATGTCGATCACTGCCGCGTATTCCGCATCAGCGTCGGCTTCCAGCAGCTGCGGATCCGCCAGCCATTTTTCCATGCCCTGGATACGGCGCTCCAGCGTACGGCGATCGCCGTAACCTTCCGCGATCATCCACTTCAGCAGGACGATGTTGGAGTTCAGATACTCAACGATCGGCTCTTTGTTCAGCTTGATGGTACAACCAGCAGCAGAACGCTCAGCGGAAGCATCGGTCAGTTCAAACGCCTGCTCGACTTTCAGATCCGGCAGACCTTCGATTTCAAGGATGCGGCCAGAGAAGATGTTTTTCTTACCTTTCTTCTCAACGGTCAGCAGGCCCTGCTTAATGGCATACAGCGGGATGGCGTGAACCAGGTCGCGCAGAGTAATACCCGGCTGCATTTTACCTTTGAAGCGCACCAGTACTGATTCCGGCATATCCAGCGGCATCACGCCGGTCGCGGCGGCGAAGGCCACCAGACCAGAACCCGCCGGGAAGGAGATACCGATTGGGAAACGGGTATGGGAGTCGCCGCCGGTACCGACGGTATCAGGCAGCAGCATACGGTTCAGCCAGGAGTGGATAACGCCATCACCCGGACGCAGTGAAACACCGCCGCGGTTCATGATGAAGTCCGGCAGAGTGTGGTGCGTGGTGACGTCAACCGGCTTCGGATAAGCCGCAGTGTGGCAGAAGGACTGCATCACCAGGTCCGCGGAGAAGCCCAGGCACGCCAGGTCTTTCAGCTCATCGCGGGTCATTGGACCGGTGGTGTCCTGAGAACCGACGGAGGTCATTTTCGGCTCGCAATAAGCGCCCGGACGGATACCGGCAACGCCGCAGGCGCGGCCAACCATTTTCTGCGCCAGAGAGAAGCCGCGGTTGCTTTCCGCCACATCTTTCGCATGACGGAAAACGTCGCTGTGCGGCAGCCCCAGCGCTTCGCGCGCTTTGGTCGTCAGGCCGCGACCGATGATCAGCGGAATACGGCCGCCGGCGCGCACTTCGTCGATCAGTACATCGGTTTTCAGTTCAAAGCTTGCCAACAGCTCGTTGGTTTCGTGGTTACGCACTTCACCTTTGAACGGGTAAACGTCAATGACGTCGCCCATGTTGAGGTTGCTCACGTCCACTTCAATAGGCAGCGCGCCCGCATCTTCCATGGTATTGAAGAAGATAGGCGCAATTTTGCCGCCCAGGCACAGGCCGCCGCCGCGCTTGTTCGGTACGTTCGGGATATCGTCGCCCATGAACCACAGCACCGAGTTGGTGGCGGATTTACGCGAAGAACCGGTACCAACAACGTCGCCAACGTAGGCCAGCGGGAAGCCTTTCTGCTGCAGCGCTTCAATTTGTTTAATCGGGCCGACCGCGCCCGGCTGATCCGGCTCAATTCCTTCGCGAGCGTTTTTCAGCATCGCCAGAGCGTGCAGTGGGATATCCGGACGGGACCAGGCATCAGGTGCCGGAGACAAGTCATCGGTATTGGTTTCGCCGGTAACTTTGAAGACGGTAACGGTGATTTTTTCCGCCAGTTGCGGACGGTTCAGGAACCACTCGGCATCAGCCCAGGATTGCATAACCTGTTTAGCGTACTCATTACCCGCTTTGGCTTTCTCTTCTACGTCATAGAAGTTATCGAACATCAGCAGGGTATGGGACAGCGCTTTCGCGGCAATCGGCGCCAGTTTGGCATCGTCCAGCGCTTCAATCAGGGGGTGAATATTGTAACCGCCCTGCATGGTGCCCAGCAGTTCAACGGCTTTTTCAGGGGTAACCAGTGGGGAGGTCGCTTCGCCTTTGGCGATAGCGGCAAGGAATCCGGCTTTAACATAGGCGGCTTCATCGACGCCCGGCGGTACACGGTTGGTAAGCAGATCTAACAGGAATTCATCTTCACCCGCTGGCGGGTTTTTCAGCAGTTCTACCAGCGCGGCCATTTGGGTTGCGTCTAAGGGTTTGGCAACAATCCCCATGGCGGCACGCTCAGCTACGTGCTTACGGTATTCTTCTAGCACGACGGTTCTCCTCGCTCTCATTGTAAAATGCGGTAGGCGATTTTCTTCACGCTCCTGTGAGACAGCAGTTTGTAGGGTAAATGCCCGATACCGCGAGGGCAGCATAGCAGGATTTTTGAAGGGTGTTAATCTGTTTACAAAAAAGCAACATTAAAATTTAGCTGAATCGTTAAGGGCAGGATATTGCAGGCTTTCTGTTCAAATGCTGGTAGATAAATTTATTTCTGTTACAGATTTAATGTCAGGATCCCAACAAAAATCAAAAAAAACAATATCGTCTTCATATACTCCCCTAACGTACCGTTTTCGCCGATACTTTAGCGAGATGGGTAACATTTCTGTGTCAGGAGCTTCCATGTCACTACCGTTCAAACCCCATATTATCGCCCTGCTCTGCAGCGCAGGCTTACTCGCAGCGGCAGGAACGCTCTATGTTAAAAGTCGTACCCCAGAGACTATCGCGGAAGCGCCGGTGACGGCACAGCCCACAACGGTACCCGCGCCGGCGTCCCCGACTGCGCCGGCGGCGGGACAAGCGGTCACAGCCACCTACACACAGGCGCAAATCGACCAATGGGTCGCGCCAATCGCGCTCTATCCGGACAGTTTACTCTCGCAGGTACTGATGGCCTCCACCTATCCGGACAACGTTATGCAGGCGGTACAGTGGTCGCAGGATAACCCGTCGATGAAAGGCGACGCGGCCGTTCAGGCCGTTGCCAGCCAGCCGTGGGATCCGAGCGTCAAATCCCTCGTCGCCTTTCCCGCCCTGCTGGCAATGATGGGCGAAAATCCGCCGTGGGTGGAAAACCTTGGCGACGCATTTTTAGCCCAACCCCACGACGTCATGGACTCCGTACAGCGCCTGCGCGCCATTGCCCAGCAAACCGGGACATTAAAATCCACGCCGCAACAGAAAGTGACCGTCACGGCCGCGGCGCCAGCCTCTTCGAGGTCATCGAATAGCAGCGCGGTATCAACCTCGACAACCTCAACGGCTTCTCCAGCGCCTTCGCAGATCATCAAAATTGAACCGACCAACCCGCAAGTGGTATACGTTCCAAGCTATAACCCTTCGACCGTCTACGGCAGTTGGCCGAATAGCGCCTATCCCCCGGTCTATCTGCCGCCGCCTCCCGGAGAGCAGTTCACCGATAGCTTTGTCAAAGGTTTTGGCTACAGTCTTGGCGTCGCCACCACCTGGGCGCTCTTCAGCAGCATCGACTGGGATGATGATGACCATCATCATGATGACGATTACCATCACGGCGGTTACCAGCACAATGGCGATAACATCAATATTAATGTGAATAATTTCAACCACATTACCGGGCAGAACCTACCGGGTAACCGCGTTAACTGGCAGCATAACCCCGCCTATCGCGGCAACGTGCCTTATCCGAATAATAATGTCGCCCAGCGCTATCATCAGACCAATGTGCCCGGCGGACTCAGCGCGACCCAGCATGCGCCGGTCGATCGCAACGCTCAACGGCAAGCGGCGATGACGCAGCTTCAGCATCCCAACGCGCCAGCAGCCAGCGCAGGCACGCTGGCGGCCACTAGCGCCTCGCGCGATGCGCAGCGTCAGGCGGCCTCTCAACAATTGAAGCAGGCCACCCAGCGCAGCAGCTACCGTGGCTACGACAGCACGCCGACACCTGCCAAACAGCAGCGTCGCGAAGCGGCGAAAACGCAGTTGCAACACCCAACGCCGCAGCAGCAACAGCATCGCGAGGCCGTGAAGAGCCACGTGCAAAATCCTACGCCTCAGCAACAACAGCGCCGTCAGCAGATTCACTCCGCGACGCCGGCCCAGCGTCAGCAAGCGGTAAGCACGGCCCGCGCCAATGCCTTAAGCGGCAACGAAAGTCGCTCCCCCTCCTGGCAATCGCAGCAGGCGCGCGGGCTGCAAAGCCGTAATATTTCCGGCTTGAGTAGCGAACAGCGCGGCGCCGCCAGAGAGCGCCTTTCCGAACACCATGAATTGCGTCGTCGCTGAGGATGAGCAGATGAGAAAACCATTACAGATCGCCCTATTAACGCTAATGCTGTCGCCGCTCGCCGCCTTCGCCCAGCAACAGTTTCCCACGCCGGAGAAAGCCGCAAGCGCGCTGGCCGATGCGCTCAATCATCGTGATAAATCCGCGCTCAATAATCTGCTCGGCGATAACTGGCAGCAGTTTTTACCCACCGATGGTATTGATCCCAATGCCGTCGACCGCTTTCAGCGCGACTGGCAGGTGAAACACGTCATTGTGCAGCAGGGTAATAACGCCTGGCTTGATGTCGGCAGTGAAGCGTGGCGATTGCCAATTCCGATTGTCAAAGATGAACAGGGCTGGCGATTTGATATGGCGGCCGGGGAAGATGAAATTCTCACACGCGCCATCGGCCGCAATGAACTGTCGGCAATTGCCGCCATGCACGCCTACGTTGATGCCCAGCAGGATTACTATCAACTGAATCATCGCTGGGCGCAAAAAATCATCAGCAGCGAAGGCAAAAAAGATGGTCTGTACTGGCCAACCTCACCGGGCGAAACGCCAAGCCCGCTGGGGCCGGCCTTTAGCCCGACTGAGCCCGGCGCCGGTTATCATGGCTACCGTTTCCGCATTATCGCCGATAGCGATAGTCAAGGCGTCGCCTTACTGGCATGGCCGGTAGAGTGGGGAGAAACCGGGGTGATGAGCTTTATGATCGATCAGAACGATAAGGTCTGGCAGGCAAACCTGGGCGAAGAGAGCGCGACGAAAGCGCAGGCAATTACGCATTTTGCCCCCGATTCAGCGGCGGGATGGCAGCCGGTCAATCAATAAAAAAATGCCCGGTTGCGCAATAGCAACCGGGCACTCTCTGGTGCTTAGCCCTGGTGCGGCATCAGCTCCGGATAACCGGCAAAAGCAGGTTTCTGACTGGTCAGCGCCGCTTCATCCGAGCTGATGCTCCCGGAATTCGCCGCCCACACCCCTTCATTCGTCTTCGTCACCAACTGATGCTGCGCATTCAGATCCTGACCCATCGCCGCAATATGGGTACTTTCGGTACCGCCGCTGTTCGCCGCCCATGGAATTGTCGCATCAGCCGCGCAGGCCATACCGGATACTAACGTCGTGGCTAACAGCGCCGTGGTCAATAAGCGTTTCATCTCACACCTCAGATACATAATTAACTGCCTATTAGTTTACTGAGTGACTATTTTCAAAGTATGTATGAGGTGTAGCGGTTTGTGAACAGGGACATAGTTCTAAACATTAGCGATAAAAAAAGCGGCTCTTAGAGCCGCTTACGCATTTTTAGCTGAAAGAAAAAGTTACTTTTTCTTCGCTTTCGCGTTTGGCAGGTCGGTAATGCTACCTTCGAAGACTTCTGCCGCCAGGCCAACAGACTCGTGCAGAGTCGGGTGAGCGTGGATAGTCAGCGCGATGTCTTCAGCGTCGCAGCCCATTTCGATAGCCAGACCGATTTCACCCAGCAGCTCGCCGCCGTTGGTGCCGACAATCGCGCCGCCGATAACACGGTGGGTCTCTTTGTCGAAGATCAGTTTGGTCATACCGTCTGCGCAGTCGGAAGCGATAGCACGGCCGGAAGCAGCCCACGGGAAGGTGGCGGTTTCGTAGCTGATGCCTTTCTCTTTCGCTTCTTTCTCAGTCAGGCCAACCCATGCTACTTCTGGCTCGGTGTAGGCGATGGACGGGATCACTTTCGGATCGAAGTAGTGTTTCAGGCCGGAGATAACTTCTGCGGCAACGTGACCTTCGTGTACGCCTTTGTGCGCCAGCATCGGCTGACCGACGATATCGCCGATAGCAAAGATGTGCGGCACGTTGGTGCGCATTTGTTTATCAACGCGAATGAAGCCGCGATCGTCAACTTCCACGCCGGCTTTGCCTGCGTCGAGGTTTTTACCGTTCGGCACGCGGCCGATAGCTACCAGCACCGCGTCGTAACGCTGCGCTTCCGCCGGGGCTTTTTTGCCTTCCATGGAAACGTAAATACCGTCTTCTTTTGCTTCAACGGCAGTCACTTTGGTTTCCAGCATCAGGTTGAATTTCTTGCTGATACGCTTGGTGAAGACTTTAACCACGTCTTTGTCGGCAGCCGGGATAACCTGGTCGAACATTTCAACCACGTCAATCTCTGAACCCAGCGCATGGTATACGGTACCCATTTCCAGACCGATGATACCGCCGCCCATAACCAGCATGCGTTTCGGTACAGATTTCAGTTCCAGAGCGTCGGTGGAATCCCAAACGCGCGGATCTTCATGCGGGATAAACGGCAGCTGAATCGGACGGGAGCCCGCCGCGATGATCGCGTTGTCGAAGTTAATCACGGTTTTGCCGTTTTCGCCTTCAACTTCCAGGGTGTTAGCGCCGGTGAATTTACCCAGACCGTTAACCACCTTCACTTTACGACCTTTGGCCATGCCAGCCAGACCACCGGTCAGCTGAGTGATGACTTTTTCTTTCCAGGTGCGGATCTTGTCAATGTCGGTTTTCGGTTCGCCGAAAACGATGCCGTGTTCGGCCAGCGCTTTCGCTTCTTCGATAACTTTTGCAACGTGCAGCAGTGCTTTAGAAGGGATACAACCCACGTTCAGGCAAACGCCGCCCAGCGAGCTGTAACGTTCTACGATGACGGTTTCCAGACCTAAATCAGCGCAACGGAAGGCTGCAGAGTAGCCTGCAGGACCTGCCCCAAGTACCACGACCTGAGTTTTGATTTCAGTACTCATCATGACCTCTGTAATTTATATCCGGCGGGTCTGACGCTTTTATTATTACGCCCAAGTCCACCGGGACGTTCTATCCGCGTGTATTTTACAAAATTGTTAACAATTTTTAAACAACAAACGGCAAACGATTTTGTCCTTTGTTGCTGATAATCCCCAACAGCCTGAGGTTATCAGAAAAAAGCCGGCCGTCAGGCCGGCTTTTTCGCTTACATCACCAGGCGGCGAATGTCGCTCAAGGTGTTGTTAATGATGGTAATGAAGCGGGCACCATCAGCACCGTCGATGACGCGGTGGTCGAAGGACAGAGAGATCGGCATCATCAGACGCGGAACGAACTCTTTACCATTCCATACCGGCTCCATCGCGGACTTAGACACGCCCAGGATGGCCACTTCCGGCGCGTTAACAATCGGCGCGAAGTGGGTAGTACCCAGGCCGCCGATGCTGGAGATGGTGAAGCAACCGCCCTGCATTTCGCCAGCAGTCAGCTTGCCATCGCGCGCTTTCTTCGAGATGGTGGTCAGCTCGCGAGACAGCTCGGTGATGCTCTTCTTGTTCACGTCTTTAAAGACCGGAACCACCAGACCGTTCGGAGTATCTACCGCCACACCGATGTTGATGTATTTCTTCAGCGTCAGGCGCTGACCGTCTTCGGACAGCGAGCTGTTGAAGCGCGGCATCTGCTCAAGCGCAGCGGCAACGGCTTTCATGATGAAGACCACTGGGGTGAATTTCACGTCCAGTTTGCGCTTCTCAGCTTCGGCATTCTGCTGCTTACGGAACGCTTCCAGATCGGTGATATCGGTTTTGTCGAAGTGCGTAACGTGCGGGATCATCACCCAGTTACGGCTCAGGTTAGCACCAGAGATTTTCTGGATACGACCCAGTTCCACTTCTTCGATTTCGCCAAACTTGCTGAAGTCAACTTTCGGCCATGGCAGCATGCCCGGCAGACCGCCGCCTGCGGCAGCAGCCGGTGCGGATTCAGCGCGTTTAACCGCTTCTTTCACGTAAGCCTGAACGTCTTCGCGCAGGATACGACCTTTACGGCCGGTCCCTTTCACTTTCGCCAGGTTTACGCCGAACTCGCGCGCCAGGCGGCGAATCAGCGGAGTCGCGTGAACGTAAGCTTCGTTTTCAGCGAATTCGGTTTTACCTTCTGCTTTCGCAGCCGGCGCGGCAGCTTTCTGAGCCGGTGCAGGTGCAGCAGCCGGTGCCGGTGCCGCAGCCTGAGCCGGAGCAGCAGCAGGCGCAGCGCCTTCCACTTCGAAGACCATGATCAGAGAGCCGGTAGACACTTTATCGCCGGTGCTGATTTTGATCTCTTTAACGGTACCCGCGAACGGCGCCGGAACTTCCATAGAAGCTTTGTCGCCTTCGACGGTGATCAGTGACTGCTCAGCGGCAACTTTATCGCCGACTTTTACCATCACTTCGGTGACTTCAACTTCGTCGCCGCCGATATCCGGTACGTTAACATCTTTCACGCCAGCCGCAGCAGCCGGTGCCGCTGCAGCCGGAGCGGCAGCCTGTGCCGGAGCGGCTGCAGGCGCAGCGCCCGCCACTTCGAAGATCATGATCAAGGAGCCGGTGGACACTTTGTCGCCGGTGTTGATTTTGATCTCTTTAACGGTACCCGCGAACGGCGCCGGAACTTCCATAGAAGCTTTGTCGCCTTCGACGGTGATCAGGGATTGCTCAGCGGCGATGGTGTCGCCCACTTTAACCATGATCTCGGTGACTTCAACTTCATCGCCGCCGATATCCGGTACGTGAACTTCTTTCGCTGCGCTTGCCGCCGGCGCTGCTGCCGGTGCCGGAGCAGCTGCTTTCTCTTCCTGCGCAGGTGCAGCGGCTGCTGCCCCCTCGGCGGAATCGAAAATCATGATCAGTTTGCCAGTCTCGGTTTTGTCGCCGACGGAGACTTTAATCTCTTTCACGACGCCAGCCTGCGGAGACGGAACTTCCATAGAGGCCTTGTCGCCTTCTACGGTGATCAGCGACTGTTCAGCTTCCACTTTGTCGCCAACTTTGACCAGGATCTCGGTGATTTCAACTTCATCAGCCCCGATGTCCGGTACTTTGATTTCGATAGCCATTATTCTCTTACCTCTTACGCCAGACGCGGGTTAACTTTTTCTGCATCGATGTCGAATTTAGCAATGGCGTCAGCCACAACTTTCTTATCGATTTCACCACGTTTAGCCAGTTCGCCCAGCGCCGCAACGACCACGTAGGAAGCATCGACTTCGAAGTGGTGACGCAGGTTTTCACGGCTGTCGGAACGACCGAAGCCATCGGTACCCAGTACGCGGTAGTCATCAGCCGGTACGTAAGTACGAACCTGCTCGGCGAACAGTTTCATATAGTCAGTGGATGCCACAGCCGGAGCGTCGTTCATCACCTGAGCGATGTACGGTACGCGCGGAGTTTCCAGCGGGTGCAGCATGTTCCAGCGTTCGCAATCCTGGCCATCACGCGCCAGTTCGGTGAAGGAGGTGACGCTATACACGTCAGAACCCACGCCGTAGTCTTTCGCCAGGATCTGCGCTGCTTCACGAACGTGACGCAGGATAGAACCGGAGCCCAGCAGCTGAACTTTACCTTTGCTACCTTCGAGGGTTTCGAGTTTGTAGATACCTTTACGGATACCTTCCTCGGCGCCTTCCGGCATGGCCGGCATGTGGTAGTTTTCGTTCAGCGTAGTGATGTAGTAGTAAACGTTCTCTTGCGCTTCGCCGTACATACGTACCAGACCGTCATGCATGATGACAGCGACTTCGTACGCGTAAGACGGGTCGTAGGAGATGCAGTTCGGGATAGTCAGCGACTGAATGTGGCTGTGACCATCTTCGTGCTGCAGACCTTCGCCGTTAAGCGTAGTACGACCGGAAGTCCCGCCGATCAGGAAGCCGCGAGCCTGCTGATCGCCAGCCGCCCAGCACAGATCGCCGATACGCTGGAAGCCGAACATCGAGTAGTAGATGTAGAACGGAATCATCGGCAGGTCGTTGGTGCTGTAGGAGGTCGCAGCAGCCAGCCAGGATGCGCCTGCGCCCAGCTCGTTAATACCTTCCTGCAGAATCTGGCCTTTCTCGTCTTCTTTGTAGTATGCAACCTGCTCACGGTCCTGCGGGGTGTACTGCTGGCCGTTCGGGCTGTAGATACCGATTTGACGGAACAGACCTTCCATACCGAAAGTACGCGCTTCATCGGCGATGATCGGCACCAGACGATCTTTGATCGACTTGTTCTTCAGCATCACGTTCAGGGCGCGAACGAAAGCGATAGTGGTAGAGATTTCTTTGTTTTGCTCTTCCAGCAGCGCGCTGAAGTCGGCCAGGGTCGGCAGCTCCAGTTTTTCAGTGAATTTCGGCTGACGAGTCGGCAGGTAGCCGTTCAGCTTTTCACGTTGAGCGTGCAGGTAAGTGTGCTCTTCGGAACCTTCCGGGAAGGTTACGTACGGCAGTTTTTCGATATCGGCATCAGCCACCGGCACGTTGAAACGATCGCGGACGTAGCGAACGCCGTCCATGTTCATTTTCTTAACCTGGTGCGCGATGTTTTTACCTTCCGCGGTGTCGCCCATACCATAACCTTTGATGGTATGCGCCAGAATCACGGTCGGCTGGCCTTTGGTTTCCTGCGCTTTTTTCAGTGCAGCGTAGACTTTCTTCGGATCGTGGCCGCCACGGTTCAGGGCCCAGATCTGCTCGTCAGTCCAGTCGGCAACCAGTGCGGCGGTTTCCGGATATTTACCGAAGAAGTGCTCACGAACGTAGGCGCCGTCTTTGGATTTGAAGGTCTGGTAGTCGCCGTCAACGGTTTCGTTCATCAGCTGAATCAGCTTACCGCTGGTGTCTTTACGCAGCAGCTCATCCCAACGACCGCCCCAGATAACCTTGATAACGTTCCAGCCAGCACCACCGAAGATGCCTTCCAGTTCGTTAATGATTTTACCGTTACCGGTGACCGGGCCGTCCAGACGCTGCAGGTTGCAGTTGATGACGAAGACCAGGTTATCCAGTTTTTCACGGGTCGCGATGGTGATAGCGCCTTTAGATTCCGGCTCATCCATCTCGCCATCGCCCAGGAAGGCGTAAACAGTTTGCGCAGAGGTGTCTTTCAGACCACGGTGTTCCAGATATTTCAGGAATTTAGCCTGATAGATAGCGCCCAACGGCCCCAGACCCATCGATACGGTCGGGAACTGCCAGAATTCCGGCATCAGTTTCGGGTGCGGATAAGAGGACAGACCATTACCGTGAACTTCCTGACGGAAGTTGTTCATCTGCTCTTCAGTCAGACGACCTTCCAGGAAGGCACGTGCATATACGCCCGGAGAGATGTGGCCCTGGAAGTAAACCAGGTCGCCGCCGTCTTTCTCAGTGCGCGCACGGAAGAAGTGGTTGAAGCAGACTTCGTAGAAGGTAGCGGAAGACTGGTAGGATGCCATGTGGCCACCCAGTTCCAGATCTTTCTTCGATGCGCGCAGAACGGTCATGATGGCGTTCCAACGGATCGCTGAACGAATACGGCGTTCCAGCTCCAGATTGCCCGGGTATTCCGGTTCATCTTCAACGGCAATAGTGTTGACGTAATTATGCGCTGCCGCACCGGCCGCTACTTTCACGCCGCCTTTGCGGGCCTCAGAAAGAAGCTGGTCGATCAGATACTGAGCACGCTCAACACCTTCTTCACGGATGACCGATTCGATCGCCTGTTGCCAGTCGCGAGTTTCGATCGGATCCACGTCATTCTGGAAACGTTCTGACATGGGGGTATTCCTTATCTATCTAATCGTTGATTTAACTGGAACCTGTCCCATTGAACTCTTTAGTGTTTCACTCTGATGAACAACCAAAAATTCAATAAGACAGGTTCTGCGTTTAGTTGCCGCGCTCTAAAAAATGGCGCTTAAGAACCGGAGTTCTCGTCCTTTCGTTGCTGTAAACGACGCAATGAACGTTCTCTACGACTCTGTTCACGGCTACGATCCAGCAAAATTTCCTCAATGAACGCCAGGTGACGGTGCGACGCCTCACGCGCCTGCTCCGGCTCCCCGGCCATTATCGCCTCGAAAATGCGAGTACGATGGTTGCTGACCAACGGGAGCATTTCCCGGCGGGCATACAGCAATTCAAAGTTCTGACGAACGTTCTGTGCCAGCATCGGCTCCATACACCTTAGCAGATGGAGCAACACCACATTGTGCGCCGCTTCGGTGACGGCGATTTGGTACTGGACGACAGCGCCGGATTCGGCGTCGAGGTCGCCGGACTGTTGGGCCCGCTCAATGGCTTGATGCAGTTCGCGAATACGGTCGCGATCTTCATCATTGCTGCGCAGCGCCGCGTAATAAGCCGCGATGCCTTCCAGCGCGTGACGGGTTTCCAGCAAATCGAATTGGGATTCAGGGTGGTCGGACAGGAGCTCGACCAACGGGTCGCTAAAGCTCTGCCACAGGCTGCTTTGTACAAAGGTTCCACCGCCCTGGCGACGAAGCAACAGGCCCTTGGCTTCGAGGCGTTGAATCGCCTCACGGAGCGAGGGACGGGAAACGTCGAACTGTTTTGCCAGTTCGCGTTCAGGCGGGAGTTTTTCACCGGGGCGCAACGTCCCCTCAAGAATCAGAAACTCCAGCTGCTGCTCTATCACATCAGAAAGTTTTGGTTGGCGGATCTTGCTGTAGGCCATATTCCCTG
The DNA here is from genome assembly GCF_050600755.1 of Klebsiella sp. 141162. Classification (NCBI taxonomy): domain Bacteria; kingdom Pseudomonadati; phylum Pseudomonadota; class Gammaproteobacteria; order Enterobacterales; family Enterobacteriaceae; genus Klebsiella; species Klebsiella sp. 141162. The sequence goes on from NZ_JAQIRI010000007.1 coordinate 99,202, forward strand.
TCTCTGCCATTCGCCCGGAGTCAATTGGTCTTACCAATTTAAAGTTCGTAGCGCTAAAGTAACAAAGTATTCACCTCCTGTCCATACAGGTTTTGATTGAAATCAGTAAACCTGGCCTTTTTTAACAACCTTACAGAAATAACGTTTCAGAAATGTAACCTTGCACAAAACTTACATTTACCCAGCAAGGGGTAGCATTAACTTTATATAAACGAAAAATTACGCTTTCTGAACCGATTCAAGAAGCAAAAAAGTGCATTTATAAACCAATAAAGTGAATAGATAACCAATTAAGGGTAGCGGCGGCGGTGGTAAGAAAAAATGACAAACGGTGTCTTTTTGTTCGTTCCGTCATCATCCCTTCATAAAGCAGGTGCATTCGCACGCCCTTACCATTATTCTTCATCAGGCGAAAGGTCTTTGAGGGAATTTCCGCTTTGCTTTCCGTAAAGAAATCAATACAAAAATGGAATTTCATAATTACACAAACACAACAATGTGTGCGTTGCGTCACTCGGGTAAAAACTGGCCTCAAACGCCTTGAAATTAGCTAACTATGCTATTTGGCAGAGACGGACAGCAAAGCAGCAACCTGAAGGATGAAGCGTATAAACATAATAACCACACACGAGGTTTCATGATGGAAGGTCAACAGCATGGCGATCGACTCAAGCGCGGCTTGAAGAACCGCCATATACAGCTCATTGCGCTAGGAGGCGCTATCGGTACGGGCTTATTCCTGGGTAGTGCGTCAGTGATTCAATCTGCAGGTCCTAGTATTATTCTCGGCTATGCTATCGCCGGGTTTATCGCCTTCCTGATCATGCGTCAACTCGGCGAAATGGTCGTCGAAGAACCGGTAGCCGGTTCATTCAGCCATTTTGCGTATAAGTACTGGGGCGGCTTTGCAGGCTTTGCCTCCGGCTGGAACTATTGGGTGCTGTATGTGCTTGTCGCCATGGCGGAGCTGACTGCCGTCGGCAAATATATCCAGTTCTGGTGGCCGGAAATCCCTACCTGGGCTTCGGCAGCAGTCTTCTTCATCGCCATTAACGCCATTAACCTGACCAACGTAAAAGTGTTCGGCGAAATGGAATTCTGGTTCGCGATTATTAAAGTCGTCGCGGTAGTGGCCATGATTCTGTTCGGCGCCTGGCTGCTGTTCAGCGGCAACGGCGGCCCGCAGGCGACGGTCAGTAACCTGTGGGATCAGGGCGGTTTCCTGCCGCACGGCTTCACCGGGCTGGTAATGATGATGGCGATCATTATGTTTTCCTTCGGCGGCCTGGAACTGGTGGGTATCACCGCGGCGGAAGCGGACAACCCGGAAAAGAGCATCCCGAAAGCCACCAACCAGGTTATCTACCGTATCCTTATTTTCTATGTAGGCTCCCTGGCCGTGCTGCTCTCACTGCTGCCGTGGACGCGCGTCACCGCCGATACCAGCCCGTTCGTCCTGATCTTCCACGAACTCGGCGACACGCTGGTGGCAAACGCCCTCAACATCGTAGTGCTGACCGCCGCGCTCTCGGTTTACAACAGCTGCGTATACTGTAACAGCCGTATGCTGTTCGGCCTGGCGCAGCAGGGTAATGCGCCGAAAGCGCTGCTGACCCTCGATAAACGCGGCGTACCGGTCAACACCATTATGGTATCCGCCGTAGTCACCGCGCTGTGCGTGCTGATCAACTACCTGGCGCCGGAATCGGCGTTCGGACTGCTGATGGCGCTGGTTGTCTCCGCGCTAGTGATTAACTGGGCGATGATTAGCCTCGCGCACATCAAATTCCGTCGCGCCAAGCAGCAGGAAGGCGTGAAAACACGTTTCCCGGCGCTGTTCTACCCGTTGGGTAACTGGGTATGCCTGCTGTTTATGGTCGCGGTACTGGCCATCATGCTGATGACCCCGGGGATGGCGATTTCGGTGTGGCTGATACCGGTATGGATTGCCGTTCTCGGCGTTGGCTATCTGTTTAAACAGAAAAGCGCCGGCGTCGTAAAAGCACAATAATACATCTCGTCACGCCGTGTCCGTCCTTTAGCGACGGGCACGGCGCATTGTTATCTGCTTCACACTTTCCTTCCTGTAACAGTTTTATCCATATCGATGACGGATTACTGCAACGTAATTCCCGACGCTAAGACCAATAATTCTCTCCAGACTGCAATGGAGAGTTCCAGGATGACAGGCAATAAACTTTCGCTGAAAGAAAAGATTGGCTACGGGATGGGCGATGCCGGATGTAACATTATCTTTGGCGCCATCATGTTGTTCGTTAACTATTTTTATACGGATATTTTTGGTCTTGCCCCGGCGCTGGTTGGGGTGTTGCTGCTTTCGGTGCGCGTCATCGACGCCGTCACCGACCCGATCATGGGGGCGATGGCCGACCGCACTCGCAGTAAATATGGCCGCTTTCGCCCATGGCTGCTGTGGATGGCTTTCCCCTACGCCCTGTTCAGCGTGCTGATGTTCACCACCCCGGAATGGACCTACAACAGCAAGGTTATCTATGCCTTCGTCACCTACTTCCTGCTGTCGATAACCTATACCGCGATTAACATCCCCTACTGCTCTTTGGGGACGGTGATGACATCCGACCCGCAAGAACGTGTCGCCTGCCAGTCATACCGCTTTGTGCTGGTCGGTATCGCGACGCTTCTGCTCTCGCTGACTCTGCTGCCTATGGCGGAGTGGTTCGGCGGCGCTGATAAAGCTAAAGGTTATCAAATGGCGATGACCGTATTGGCGTTCATCGGCATGTGTATGTTTTTGTTCTGCTTCGCCACCGTACGCGAGCGCATCCGCCCGGCGGTCCAAACCAACGACGAGCTGAAAAAAGATCTCAAGGACGTGTGGAAAAACGACCAGTGGGTTCGCATTTTGCTCTTAACCCTGTGCAACGTTTGCCCCGGCTTTATCCGCATGGCCGCCACCATGTACTACGTCACCTGGGTGATGGGGCAAACTACCCACTTCGCCACCCTGTTTATCAGCCTTGGCGTCGTCGGCATGATGATCGGCAGCATGCTGGCGAAAGTGCTGACTGACCGCTGGTGTAAACTGCAGGTCTTTTTCTGGACCAACATTGTACTGGCGGTCTTCTCCTGCGCATTCTACTTCTTTAATCCGCATGCCACGACGCTGATTCTGGCACTCTACTTCCTGCTCAATATCCTGCATCAAATCCCGTCGCCGCTGCACTGGTCGCTGATGTCCGACGTTGATGACTACGGCGAGTGGAAAACCGGTAAACGGATCACCGGCATCAGCTTCTCCGGCAATCTGTTCTTCCTGAAAGTGGGGCTGGCGGTCGCCGGGGCCATGGTGGGTTTCCTGCTGTCGTGGTACGGCTACGATGCCGGCGCGAAGCAGCAAAGCGCCTCGGCGCTGAATGGTATCGTGCTGCTGTTCTCTGTGATCCCCGGCGTTGGCTACCTGATTACCGCAGGCGTCGTACGCCTGCTGAAAGTTGACCGCAATCTGATGCGCCAAATCCAGAGCGATCTGGAAAAACGCCGCAGTAACTACAGCGAACTGAATGAACTCCAGGAATTGAAAACCAGTGAACACGTAAGGAAAGCCTGATGAACAACTGGCCTAACCCCTTTATTGAACAACGCGCGGACCCTTTTATTCTGCGCCATCAAGACCACTACTATTTTATTGCCTCCGTACCGGAATACGATCGGCTGGAGATCCGCCGCGCCGCTACGCTGGAAGGCCTGCGTGAAGCCGAGCCGGTGACCGTCTGGCGCAAGCCGCAAAGCGGTCCGATGAGCCAGCTGATCTGGGCACCGGAGCTCCACCACATCGACGGCAAGTGGTATATCTATTTCGCCGCCGCCCCGACCCATGACCTCGACGCCCAGGGGATGTTCCAGCACCGGATGTTCGCCCTTGAGTGTACCGACAGCGATCCGCTCAGCGGCCGCTGGCAGGAAAAAGGACAAATCGTCACCCCGTTCGATACCTTCGCCCTCGACGCCACCACCTTCTGCCATCAAGGGAAACGCTGGTATTTATGGGCGCAGAAAGACCCGCAGATCGCCGGCAATACCAATCTCTATCTGGCGGAGCTGGAAAACCCGTGGACGCTAAAAGGCGCGCCGCTCATGCTGAGCAAGCCGGAGTTCGCCTGGGAATGCCGGGGATTTATGGTCAATGAGGGGCCTGCGGTGCTGGTACACGGCGATAAGCTGTTTATCAGCTATTCCGCCAGCGCGACCGATGAAAACTACTGCATGGGATTATTATGGATCGACCGTGAAGCCGACCCGCTGGTGGCTGAAAACTGGCATAAATCCCCACAGCCGGTATTTCGTACCAGCTATGAAAACCGCCAGTATGGTCCCGGCCATAATAGCTTTACGCAAACGCCGGAGGGGGAAGATGTGCTGGTGTACCACGCGCGCAACTACACCGAAATCGAAGGCGACCCGCTGTACGATCCTAACCGTCACACCCGGCTAAAGCTGGTACGCTGGCAAGAAAACGGGATGCCCGATTTCGGCATCCCGCCTGCTGATACGCTGTAGAGAATGAACAGCAAGCCGTCCGGGATCCAACGCCAGCGCTGGGATTTTCCCTGCTTGCGCTGCGCTTAGCAGGGCTACCGCTTCTGGCTTACCGGGCCGCGGACCGTAGGCCGGATAAGCGCAGCGCCATCCGGCGACATGAGTGCGCCAAGCCCGTCAGCGCCTGGCTTCGGGCTGTTAAATCAAAGTCCCGTAGATGGTCAGCAGCGCCATAATCACCACCACCACCAGCGAAGTTTTCTTCGCCATGGAAACCGCCGCTTTTGGCGTCTCAACCGCATCGACGTGCGGCTCGCGGGCCAGCGAGAACTGGGCCAGACGAGTTAATACCTGATACTGTGAAGAGTGACGGTCGCCTAACGAGGCAAACCACGCCGGCAGCGCTTTTTCGCCGTGACCCAGCAGCGCGTATACCACGCCAACCAGGCGCACCGGCACCCAATCGATAATATGCAGAATACCGTCAATGCCGGACTGTAAACGATGGCGCGGCGTCTGATAGCGCGCAAGCCAGGTCTGCCAGGCGCGCAGGACGCTATAGGCAGTCAGCGTCAACAACCCCCACGGGCCGCCGACCACCAGCCAGAACAGCGGCGCGAGATAGTAGCGATAGTTGATCCATAGCAGCGCGTTCTGCAGTTCACGCAGATACTCCTGGCGATCGCAGCCCGGCGGCACGCCGTGAATCAGCGTTAGCTCGCTGGCCATCGAATCGCAGGCGTGGCTATCGTTGTTCGCCGCCGCCTTCAGATAGGCATGATAATGCAGGCGCACCTTACCCGCGCCAATACACAGCAGGCCAAGCAAAATCCAGAACACCAGCAGCGGTACGTTAAATAGCTGCCCCTGTAGCAGGCGTTGAATAACATATACCACCGCCACCGCGACGACGGTCATCAGCACGGTGCCGAACAGCGAGAAATGCTTCACGCGGCGGAACAGTACCTCCAGGCGATGATCGAGCTGCCAGTGCTCGCCAAGCTTGAAAAGACGCTCGGCGATGAGAACCAGCAGCGTAGTAAACAACGTCATGGTATCTCCTTATGTGACGATGCGGCCAACATACCGCGATATTTTGCCCAATCAAAGGCCGGGCCGGGATCCGTTTTGCGTACCGGCGCGATATCGCAATGGCCGGTAATATTATCAGCAATACCAGGATAACGCTGGATAAGCACCCGGGTAATCGCCGCTAGCTGCTGGTACTGCGCCTCGGTGTAGGCCTGAGTATCCGTCCCTTCCAGCTCAATGCCTATCGAAAAATCATTGCAGCGCTCGCGGCCGTGATAGCTTGAGACGCCCGCATGCCATGCGCGCTTATCAAAGGGCACATATTGGACTATTTCGCCATCGCGGCGAATCAGACAATGCGCCGAAACGCGCAGATGAGCAATCCCGGCGAAGTAAGGATGCGCGTTGGCATCCAACGTACCGGTAAATAGCGCGTCAATCCACGGGCCGCCAAACTCCCCCGGCGGCAGGCTTATATTGTGTACCACCAGTAAAGAAGGGTTTTCATCGTCCGGACGGCAATCGTGATGCGGCGAAGGTACCCGACGCGCGCCCACCAGCCATCCGCCATTCAACTGCATGGGGAATCTCCTTTCGCAAACGTGGATCCCGGCGGCCCCACAGGCGACGCGAAATCCATTGGGTATGTGTGGTACAGAAACGTGGTTCAGGTTAGCATGTTTCCCACTTCTGAATCTTATCTATCTGGAGCTTTATCATGACGCCTCGTCGCTACAGCCCCGACCGCCGCCGTGACGCGCTGCTGGAACGTATTAATCTCGATATTACCGACGCCGTCGCGCAATCACTACGCGAAGATCTGGGCGGCGAAGTTGACGCTAACAACGATATTAGCGCGCAATTATTGCCGTCGGACGCGCGCTCTCACGCCGTCGTCATCACCCGTGAAGATGGGGTATTCTGCGGTAAGCGTTGGGTAGAAGAAGTTTTCATTCAGCTTGCCGGCGACGATGTCAGCATCACCTGGCACGTGGCTGACGGCGATACGGTTAAAGCCGATCAGCCGCTGTTCGAACTGGACGGCCCGTCGCGGGTGCTGCTGACCGGCGAGCGCACCGCGCTAAATTTCGTGCAGACCCTCTCCGGGGTAGCAAGCGAAGTGCGCCGCTACGTCGACCTGCTCAAAGGCACCAAAACGCAGCTACTTGATACGCGTAAAACGTTACCAGGCCTGCGTACCGCGCTGAAGTATGCGGTGCTGTGCGGCGGCGGCGCGAACCACCGTCTGGGCCTCTTTGACGCTTTCCTGATCAAAGAAAACCACATCATTGCCTCCGGTTCGGTACGCCAGGCGGTGGAAAAAGCCTTCTGGCTGCACCCGGACGTACCGGTGGAAGTCGAAGTCGAAACGCTGGATGAGCTGGACGAAGCGTTAAAAGCCGGCGCTGATATCATCATGCTCGACAATTTCACCACCGACCTGATGCGCGAGGCGGTAAAACGTACCAACGGCCAGGCGGCGCTGGAAGTCTCCGGCAACGTCACCTTCGGTACCATTCGCGAATTCGCGGAAACCGGCGTTGACTATATTTCCGTCGGCGCACTCACTAAGCACGTGCGGGCGCTCGACCTGTCCATGCGTTTTCGTTAATTCTCTCCCCGATATCCGCCGGGTATCGGGGCTATTTTTGCGAGACGCCTCGCACGCTTCGCGTGCATCTTTGAAAGCACTACCGAAAAGCTGGATGCCTGCATCCTAAGCGTATTTTTCCTCCTCGCCGCCGCAACGTAATCGCGCCAAAGTCACCCCACAACCAACAAGGAGTGACTTATGGATAAGCAACGTGGTTTTACCCTGATCGAATTAATGGTGGTTATCGGCATTATCGCCATCCTCAGCGCCATCGGCATCCCCGCCTACCAGAACTACCTACGCAAAGCCGCCCTCACCGATATGCTGCAAACCTTTGTGCCCTACCGTACGGCAATAGAACTGTGCGCGTTGGACCACGGTGGACTAACCAGCTGCGATGGCGGCAGCAACGGTATCCCCTCGCCGTCGACTACCCGCTATGTATCGGCGATGAGCGTCGCCCAGGGCGTGGTCACCCTGACCGGCCAGGAGAGTCTGAACGGGCTGGCCGTCACCCTGACCCCTTCCTGGGATAATGCCAACGGCATCACCGGCTGGCAGCGCGTCTGCGCCATTGGCGATGACAGCGCGCTAAAGCAGGCCTGCGAAGATGTCTTCCGCTTTAACTGAGGTGACAGCCATGAAAAGCGAACAGCTACTCTCACTCTGTCAGCGCCATCACGCCATTTTGTTGAAGAGCGATGAGCAGACCATCGTTATCGCCGTCGTGGATACGCCGGCGCCAGAACTGATGGAAGCGCTGCGCTTCGCTACCCAAAAGCGTATCGATATTGAATGCTGGAGCCAGGATCGAATGGATAAGCATCAGCACGAGGCGCAACAGTCAGCATCAGAGTCCGCCACGGGTAACACCCGGGGCGTAACCGATCTGCTGAATCAAATTCTGGAGCAGGCGCTGCGCCAGCGTGCCTCTGATATTCATATTGAGCCGGCGGAAAAACAGCTGCGGATACGCCTACGTGTCGATGGCGTGTTGCATGCCCTGCCGTTACTTGAGGCCGCGCTGGCTGCGCCAATAGCCGCACGGCTTAAGGTGCTGGGCAACCTCGATATTGCCGAGCATCGTCTCCCGCAGGATGGACAGTTCACTCTGACGCTGGCCGGGCGCACGGTCTCCTTTCGCATTGCAACCCTCCCCTGCCGCGGCGGGGAGAAAATCGTCCTGCGTTTATTACACCAGGTGGAACAGGCGCTGGATCTGGAAGCTCTGGGGCTCTCCTCTCGTCAGCTGGCTTTTTTCCGCGCCGCATTGAACCAGCCGCAGGGGTTGCTACTGGTTACCGGGCCGACAGGTAGCGGCAAAACCGTCACCCTGTATAGCGCGCTGCAGGCGCGAAATCGCGAAGAGGTTAATATCTGCAGCGTGGAAGATCCGCTGGAGATCCCGCTAATCGGTCTCAACCAAACGCAGATCAATCCGCGATCCGGCCTCACCTTCCAGAGCGTCCTGCGGGCGCTACTGCGTCAGGATCCGGACATCGTCATGGTCGGAGAAATTCGCGATGCCGAGACCGCGGAAATCGCCATTAAGGCCGCACAAACCGGGCATCTGGTGCTCTCTACATTACATACTAACTCCACCAGCGAAACGCTGATTCGCCTGCAACAAATGGGCGTGGCGCGCTGGATGATCTCCTCAGCGCTTTCGCTGGTGGTCGCCCAGCGGCTGGTGCGAAAACTGTGTCCCCACTGCCGGCGCGATGGCGGCCGCCCTACCGAAGTGCCGCACAGTCTTTGGCCACGCCCATTGCCCGGCTGGCTGGCGGTTGGCTGTCCGCAGTGCTACCACGGTTACTACGGCCGCCTGGCCTTATTCGAACTGCTGCCGGTGGATAGCGCGCTACGCGAGGCCATTAATCGCGATCTCAGCGCGGCGGAAATCGAAACGCTGGCCCGCGAAGCTGGCATGATGACGCTGTTTGAAAGCGGCTGTGACGCGGTGGAGCGCGGGTTGACCAGCCTGGAAGAAGTCGTGCGCGTTCTGGGGATCCCACATGGCGACTAAGCAGCTTTGGCAGTGGCGCGGGATGGATAAGCAAGGAATGCCGTGCGAAGGGGCACTCTGGCAAGAGACGCGCGCACAGGCGCTGGCATCACTGGAACAGCAGCGGATACTGCTGCTGGCGCTGCGGCGCCAAACGGTACAGGGTTCACTGTGGCGTCCGCGCTATAGCTGCGAGATTATCCGCCAGCTTGCCACGCTGCTGCAGGCTGGCTTACCGTTGGCCGAAGGGCTGGAGCTGCTGGCCCAACAACAGCCGTACAAACAGTGGCAGGCGCTGCTGCGAATGCTGGCGCAGGAACTGGCGCAGGGTGTTTCTCTCTCCAGCGCCCTGACGCAATGGCCGCGGGTCTTTCCGCCGCTCTATCTGGCGATGATCCGCACCGGCGAGCTCACCGGTAAGCTGGAACGCTGCTGCTTTCAGCTCGCGCTACAGCAGCAGGAACAGCAGCGTCTGACAAAAAAGGTAAAGAAGGCGCTGCGCTACCCAATGGTGATTCTGACTTTGGCGCTGGCGGTGGTCATGGCAATGTTGTTTTTCGTGCTGCCGGAATTCACCGCTATCTATCGGACCTTCAATACACCGCTCCCCTTGCTGACGCAAATGGTCATTCACATCGGCGATGCGTTGGCCCGCTACTGGCCGTTGCTGCCGCCGCTTTTTGCTATTCCGCTATTTCTCAACCGACTGGCCCGGCATCGGCCACGCTGGCTGCTGTTAAGGCAAAAGTTACTACACGCGATTCCGATTGCCGGTCGGCTAATCAACGGCCAACAGCTGAGCCAGATATTTACCATTCTTTCACTGACCCAAAGCGCGGGCATCAGCTTTGTACAAGGGCTGGAGAGCGTGGAGGAAACCATGGGGTGCCCGCTGTGGCGGCAGCGGATTGCACAGGCGCGCGCAGATATCATCCACGGCCAACCAATCTGGCAGGCGCTAACGAATTGCGGCGGATTCACCTTACTGTGTCTGCAGCTCATTCGTACCGGCGAGGCATCGGGAGCGCTGGATACGATGCTCGATAACCTGGCGCGCCATCATAGCGAGCAAACTCATCAACAGGCGGATAATCTGGCGACGCTGCTGGAGCCATTACTGCTGGCGGTGACCGGAACGATCGTTGGCGTGCTGGTGGTGGCAATGTATCTCCCCATTTTTCATTTGGGAGACGCGCTCGGGGGGATGGGAAGTTAATGGCTGGCGCTAAAGCGCCAGCCATCGTCATTACAGGCTGTTGAACACGCGGTTCTCTTGTTCCTGGACGCGGATAAAGGTTGTGCGTTTGGTCAGCTCTTTCAGGCGGGAAGCGCCGACATAGGTGCATGCTGAACGCAGGCCACCGAGGATGTCGCGCGCGGTATTATCAACCGGGCCGCGCAGCGGCAGCTTAACGGTTTTGCCTTCCGCCGCGCGGTACTTCGCGACGCCGCCGACGTGGCGAGTCATCGCCGATTCAGAGCTCATACCGTAAAACAGCATGAATTTTTCGCCGTTCTCTTCAACCACGGTACCGCCGCTCTCTTCGTGGCCCGCCAGCATCCCGCCGAGCATCACGAAATCGGCGCCGCCGCCAAAAGCTTTCGCGACATCGCCCGGCATAGTGCAGCCGCCATCGCTGATGATCTGGCCGCCGAGACCGTGCGCGGCATCGGCGCATTCAATCACCGCAGACAGCTGCGGGTAGCCAACGCCGGTTTTCACGCGGGTAGTACAGACGGAGCCAGGGCCGATGCCGACTTTAACGATATCAGCGCCGGAAAGAATCAGTTCTTCACACATCTCACCGGTCACTACGTTGCCGGCAATAATGGTTTTTTGCGGCCAGGCGGCGCGGGCTTTCGCCACGAACTGAACAAAGTGCTCAGAGTAGCCGTTAGCCACGTCGATGCACACAAAGTTCAGTTGCGGATTCTGCGCCAGGATCTGCTGAGTTTTTTCAAAGTCCGCATCAGAGGTGCCGGTGGAAACCATCACATGCTGCAGCACTTCTGCAGATTCGCTCTGCACAAACGCCTGCCATTCTTCAACGCTGTAGTGCTTGTGCACGGCGGTCAGAATGCCAAAAGCGGACAGGGCTTTCGCCATGCTGAAGGTGCCGACGGTATCCATGTTAGCAGCGATAATCGGTACGCCGGACCAGGTCTGGCCTGAATGCTTAAAGGTGAATTCACGTTCCAGCTGAACATCAGAACGGCTTTTGAGGGTAGAGCGCTTCGGGCGGATAAGAACGTCTTTAAAACCTAGCTTCAGATCTTCTTCAATACGCATGTGCGAATTCCTGGGGTTAATTGCATTAATGTGAGAGCACAACTCCAGTGACGCTATCATACGCACGAATCATAGCCGCGCAAGACTGCGATTTTCACTTTTTTTACGCTACAATCGTTTAAATTTACCTGGTGAATAGCGAAAAACACGCTCGTGTGCTTTCCTTACCAGTGCATCATTTTTAACCAATTGATTTTCATATATAAAGAAAGTAACGATTCACATTATGGATACTTTTTCGATTTAGCAAAATCTCGATTAAGCTATCCCCGGCGCCTGACGGGCGTGGTGAATCGCCAGGGTTTTGAACAATAATGTGACATCGGGATTGAAGTGTATGGGGTATACGGTAGCGTTAACAGGCGGCATCGGTAGCGGTAAAAGTACCGTTGCCGACGAATTTGCTCACCTGGGCGTAACCGTTATCGACGCCGATATTATTGCGCGCCAGGTTGTAGAACCCGGTACACCTGCCCTGCTCGCCATCGCCGAAAGATTTGGTCCACAGATGCTCAACGACGATGGCTGCCTGAATCGCCGCCGCTTGCGCGAGCGTATTTTTGCTCATAGCGAGGACAAGGCCTGGCTTAACGCGCTGCTGCATCCGCTGATTCAGCAAGAAACGCGCCGTCAGATGCAGGCCTCAACCTCGCCTTATCTCCTCTGGGTCGTACCCTTGCTGGTCGAAAACCGCCTGACCGATAAAGCCGATCGCGTGCTGGTTGTCGATGTGCCGAAAGAGACGCAAATCGAGCGCACCATGCGCCGCGATGGGGTCAGTCGCGAACACGCTGAACATATTCTTGCCGCCCAGGCGACGCGCGAACAGCGTCTTGCCGCAGCGGATGATGTTATTGAAAACATGGGCTCCGCGGATGCCGTCGCATCCCACGTCGCCCGCCTGCACGAAAAGTATTTAATGCTGGCATCGCAGGCCGCCTCACAGGAAAAATCGTAATGCATACCCCTGTTCTCTTCGAACATCCGCTCAATGAGAAAATGCGCACCTGGCTGCGCATTGAATTTTTATTTCAGCAGCTCTCTTCTCGCCCCACCATCGCCAGCTACGCGGACGCCCTCCATTTTTTCCGCAATACCGGCGATCTCCTGGATGTGCTGGAACGCGGTGAAGTGCGTACCGATCTGCTGAAAGAGCTGGAGCGACAACAGCGGAAATTACAAACCTGGGCCGAAGTGCCCGGTGTCGACCAGCAGCGTATTGATGCTCTGCGTCAGCAGCTTAAACAGTCCGGCAGCACCTTGATTTCCGCTCCGCGCATTGGCCAGTTTCTTCGTGAAGATCGACTGATTGGCCTGGTGCGCCAGCGTCTGAGCATCCCCGGCGGCTGTTGCGGCTTTGATTTACCAACGCTACATATCTGGCTGCATATGCCGCAGGAATATCGTGATGAGCAGGTGGCGAGATGGTTAGCGAGCCTGACGCCGCTGATGCAGTCGCTGGAGTTGATCCTTGATTTGATTCGTAACTCTGCGCCTTTCCGTAAGCAAACCAGCCTCAATGGCTTTTATCAGGATAACGGCGACGATGCCGATCTGCTGCGCCTGCGCCTGGATCTCGCAAGCCAGCTGTATCCGCAAATTTCCGGCCATAAAAGCCGCTTCGCTATCCGTTTCCTGCCGCTGGACAGCGAGCATGGCATCGTGCCGGAACGCTTTGATTTTGAACTGGCTTGTTGCTAAGGAGATACTATGTCAGAAGAGACTATCGTTAACTGCCCAACCTGCGGTAAAAACGTCGTCTGGAGCGAACAAAGCCCGTTTCGCCCGTTTTGCTCGAAGCGTTGCCAGCTTATCGATCTTGGCGAGTGGGCGGCGGAAGAGAAACGTATACCCAGTTCCGGAGACTTGTCTGATAGCGATGACTGGAGCGAGCCGCAGCAGTAACCTTCCCTATCGCTAATCCGGGACGATCCGGATTAGCATTTCAGGCCGGCGCCGGGTTGCACGGCGCTCAGGCAAGCGTAATAAGTTTATTGATAATCGGCTCGTTCGCCGGCGGAAATGCCTGCGGATCCAGCGCCCGCTGAGCCATCCACTGCCCCGGTTGCCCTTCTTTGCCCCACGGCTCGCCTTGCCAGTTTTCCACCAGGAAGAACCATAGCGTGATATGGCGGTCAGGGAACTGATAATCCAGTTTGTCGAACAACGTGGACGTCGTCACCGTAATCCCGACCTCTTCCTGCAGTTCACGTACCAGCGCCTGTTCCGGCGTCTCACCTGATTCTATTTTGCCGCCGGGGAATTCCAGTTTATTAGCCATATGCGCGTCTGCGGCACGCTGGGTAATAAAAATTTCGCCTTGCGGATTGCGAATTATCCCGACGGCGATTTGCAGTTTTTTCATTGAATCAGCTCCATAAAAAAGGCGCAGAAATCTGCGCCCTGGTTTGCTTTTTATCAGCCCTTAGCTCAGACGGCCGTGGCACTGTTTATATTTTTTACCGGAACCGCACGGGCACGGATCGTTACGCCCAACTTTACGGTCGCCGGTCTGTTCCGCCAGCGAAGCGGCAGCCAGAGTATCGTCATCCTGGTGGCTCAGCTGCTGCATCTGCGCGAGACGCTCTGCCTCTTCGCGACGTTGCTGTTCCATCTCTTCGACTTCTTCCGGCATCCGCACCTGTACCTTGCTCAGGGTGCTGATGACTTCATACTTCAGCGATTCGAGCATGGCTGCGAACATTGAGAAGGATTCGCGCTTGTACTCCTGCTTCGGATCTTTCTGCGCATAGCCGCGCAGATGAATACCCTGGCGCAGGTAGTCCATCGCCGCCAGGTGCTCTTTCCACAGGGAATCCAGCGTTTGCAGCATGACGCCTTTCTCGAAGTGACGCATCATTTCGGCGCCGACCACTTCTTCTTTACGCTGGTAGGTTTCTACCGCGCTCTGCAGAATACGTTCGCGCAGGGTCTCTTCGTGCAGCTCCGGCTCTTTATCCAGCCACTCTTTGATTGGCAGATCAAGGTCGAAGTCGTTTTTCAGACGTTCCTGCAGGCCTTCGATATCCCACATCTCTTCCAGCGACTGCGGCGGAATGTGCGCATCGATAGTGGCTTTGAAGACATCTTCGCGGATGCTGTTGATGGTTTCGCTCACGTCGGAGATATCCAGCAGCTCGTTACGCTGGGTGTAAATAGCGCGACGCTGATCGTTGGCGACGTCATCATATTCCAGCAGCTGTTTACGGATATCGAAGTTGCGGCTTTCCACTTTACGCTGAGCGTTGGCAATCGCTTTGGTCACCCACGGGTGCTCGATAGCTTCGCCCGGCTTCATCCCCAGTTTACGCATCATGCCGGATACGCGATCGGAGGCGAAGATACGCATCAGGGCATCTTCCATCGACAGGTAGAAGCGGGAAGAACCGGCATCACCCTGACGGCCAGCACGGCCACGCAGCTGGTTATCGATACGGCGGGATTCATGACGCTCGGTACCAATGATGTGCAGACCGCCTGCGGCCAGTACCGCATCGTGGCGCACCTGCCAGTCAGCTTTGATCTTTTCAATCTGCTCCGGCGTTGGATTTTCCAGCGCGGCGACTTCTGCCTGCCAGCTACCGCCGAGCATAATATCGGTACCGCGCCCCGCCATGTTGGTAGCGATGGTGACCGCAGCCGGATAACCCGCCTGGGCGACGATATCCGCTTCGCTGGCGTGGAACTTGGCGTTCAGGACGTTGTGCTTGATGCCGGCTTTCGTCAGTTCGCGGGAAACCACTTCAGATTTTTCGATTGAGATAGTACCGACCAGCACCGGCTGACCGGCGGCGGTACGATCTTTAATATCTTCGATAATCGCCTGAATTTTTTCCGCTTCGGTCATATAGACCAGATCCGCCATATCCTTACGGATCATCGGACGGTTAGTCGGGACGACAACGGTATCCAGTTTATAGATGGAGCTGAATTCAAAGGCTTCGGTATCCGCGGTACCGGTCATCCCCGCCAGCTTCTCGTACAGACGGAAGTAGTTCTGGAAGGTGATGGATGCCAGAGTCTGGTTCT
Organism: Klebsiella sp. 141162; assembly: GCF_050600755.1. NCBI lineage: Bacteria > Pseudomonadati > Pseudomonadota > Gammaproteobacteria > Enterobacterales > Enterobacteriaceae > Klebsiella > Klebsiella sp. 141162. The sequence continues at coordinate 114,670 of NZ_JAQIRI010000007.1, forward strand.
CGTTCTGGATCTCCACGCCTTCTTTGGCTTCTACCGCCTGGTGCAGGCCATCGGACCAGCGACGCCCCTGCATCGTACGGCCGGTGTGTTCATCGACGATGATGACTTCGCCATCTTTCACGATGTAGTCAACGTCGCGGGTAAACAGCGCGTGGGCGCGCAGCGCGGCGGTAACATGGTGCATCAGCATAATGTTGGTCGGAGAATACAGCGATTCGCCTTCCTCCATGATGCCTTCCTGCACCAGCAGCTCTTCGATCAGTACCAGACCGCGTTCGGTCAGGTTAACCTGGCGAGCTTTCTCATCCACGGAGAAGTGGCCTTCACCGGTAAAGGTGTCGGAGTCTTCCTTTTCCTGGCGGATCAGGTGCGGAATAATTTTGTTCACCTTGCGATACATTTCGGAGCTGTCTTCAGCCGGGCCGGAAATGATAAGCGGGGTACGCGCTTCGTCGATCAGGATGGAGTCCACCTCATCCACCAGCGCATAGTGCAGCTTACGCTGTACGCGCTCTTCCGGACTGAACGCCATGTTATCGCGCAGATAATCGAAGCCGTATTCGTTGTTGGTACCGTAGGTGATGTCGGCCGCGTAGGCTTCACGCTTCGCCGGCGCAGGCAGGCCGGACATATTGATGCCCACGCTCATACCGAGGAATTCGAACAGCGGACGGTTGTTTTCGGCGTCACGCTGCGCCAGATAGTCGTTGACGGTAACGACGTGAACGCCTTTACCGGTCAGCGCGTTAAGGTAGGCCGGCAGGGTCGCGGTCAGGGTTTTACCTTCACCAGTACGCATTTCCGCGATGCAGCGGTCGTTCAATACCATACCGCCCAGCAGCTGCACGTCGAAGTGACGCATACCGAAGACGCGTTTACTCGCTTCGCGCACCACGGCAAAAGCTTCCGGGATCAGGCTTTCCAGACTTTCACCTTTCTCCAGACGCGCGCGGAATTCTCCGGTTTTGGCTTTGAGCTCATCATCAGAGAGCTTTTCCATCGCCGGTTCCATACCGTTGATGATATTGACGACTTTGCGCATACGACGCAGCGTACGGTCGTTACGGCTACCGAACACCTTAGTTAACATTTTAATTAGCATAATAAAATCTCAAACGCCCCGCAGTGCGGAGTAAAAAAATAGGATGGTCCGTGTTTATTTTCAGCTGAGACGTTGAGGCCCTGCGCGGATCCCCGCTACCTGGCTTATCCAGGCGCTGACGCGGAAGACAGAATAAGAGGAAGGGATATAAGCTGCCTGGCGGATAACCACCGGCGGTCTGCTGTCCTGGGTCAGCAGCGCGCTGAGCGTATCGAGCAGGGCCAGATGCTGAGCCTGAAGCGGCGACGATTCTTCCGCCACCGGCAAAACCTGCGGCGCCATCGCGAACGACAGATGGCGAATGACGGTGCGAATCGCATGCTGATGCCAGTAATCGACGGTAAAATTCGGCCGACGGTTGGCCTCCAGCAGCGCCAGCTGGGAGAAGTTAACTTTATTCGGGTTATGGTTGCTGGCCGTGGCTTTCGCCGGCGTAGTGGTTTCGTGGCTGTTGTTAAGCGCAGGCAGGCCGAGGCTAGCCGCGACCATCCCCAACAGGAGATGCGGCCAAAAATACCGTCTGCCAAACTGTCGCCAACGCGTCAGCAATCCACTCACTTTCTTTACCTTTAGTTGGTATTCCTGCGTCCTTTCAGGCGGTCCATTTTATTGGCGGTCTTCGCAGTACAGCCTGAAATCGACAGGATAAAGCAACCCAGAGAAAAATTTTGCGCCCAAATACTAACATTAATACCGCGCCGAGACAGCAGGAATGAACGCTAATGCTGCGGTAAAACGCTTAATAAAGCAGCGAACGCGCACAGGTTATTGCCAGCGAAACGCAGTGAAAAGCGGTTTGGGGAGGCTAAAAAGAAAAACGACTGGTTCCCTGGACGGAGAGAGTACCAGGTTACCAGTCGAATTTACTGAATGGTCAGGCTTACGCCAGAACCATTGACGGTGCGCGGAATGCCAGCGGCAGTTTTGCGTCGTCTTCGAAGGTCACATACTCCCAGGCTTCCTGTTTTGCCAGAACAGCCTGCAGCAGTTTGTTATTTAACGCGTGACCGGATTTGAACGCCGTGAATGCGCCGATAATGTTGTGACCACACATAAACAGGTCACCGATCGCATCCAGCATTTTGTGGCGTACAAACTCATCTTCAAAGCGCAGACCGTCTTCGTTCAGTACGCGATAATCGTCAACAACGATGGCACAATCGAAGCTGCCGCCCAGGCACAGGCCACGGGACTGCAGATATTCGATATCACGCATGAAACCGAAAGTACGAGCACGGCTAATCTGACGCATGAACGCATCGGCCGAGAAGTTCAGCGCATAGCGTTGGGTGCTTGAGTCAATCGCCGGATGGTTAAAGTCGATGGTAAAGTCCAACGAAAAACCATTGTACGGCTTAAACTCAGCCCATTTGTCGCCATCTTCAACGCGAACCGTCTCTTTGATACGCACAAATTTCTTGGCGCTGTTCAGTTCATCGATGCCGGCATCCAGCAACAGATAAACGAACGGAGCGGCGCTACCGTCCATAATCGGGATTTCCGGCGCATCGACTTCAACAATAATGTTGTCGATGCCCAGGCCAGCCAGTGCGGCATTTAAGTGCTCGACTGTAGAAATCCGCACGTCATGCTCGTTCACCAGGCAAGTACAGAGCATGGTATCACGCACAGATTTGGCATCAGCCGGAAAATCAACCGGTGGATTCAAGTCGGTGCGACGATAGATGACCCCGGTATTTGCCGGCGCAGGGCGTAAAGTCAGCGTGACTTTCTTGCCGGTATGCAAACCGACACCAGTCGCCTGAACAATACGTTTAAGAGTCCTTTGTTTGATCATCGTATAATCTCGCCAAGTTACCTATCCAACCGAAGTGTACTATACATTCGGCAGGGCAGTTTAGCACAAAGAGCGCAGATGCCCAACTTCCAGCCAATTCTTAATCGGCTTGCTTACGCAGGAAAGCTGGAATATCCAGATAATCCGGCTCTTTCGCGGTTTGCGGCGTATTGTCGTTCACCACTTTCGCGACCGGTTTCTGCTCTTGAGTTAATGGAGCCATACCGTGCTGCTGGTAGCGATCCATTACCGGCTGCTGTACCTGTTTGTTGGTCACCAGGGTAATTTCCGGACGCTTGTCCATACCGATACCGGTGGCAACAACGGTCACACGCAGTTCATCGTTCATATCCGGGTCCAGGGAGGTACCGATAACCACGGTCGCGTTATCCGAAGCAAAGGCGCGGATAGTGTTACCGACGGTCTCGAACTCATCCAGACGCAGGTCGAAGCCAGCGGTGATGTTGACCAGTACGCCACGCGCGCCGGACAGATCGATATCTTCCAGCAGCGGAGAAGAGATAGCCATTTCAGCCGCTTCTTCCGCACGGTCTTCACCGCTCGCCACGCCGGAGCCCATCATTGCGTAGCCCATTTCCGACATCACGGTACGAACGTCCGCGAAGTCGACGTTCATCAGACCCGGACGGGTAATCAGTTCGGCAATACCCTGCACCGCGCCTTTCAGTACGTCGTTCGCCGCGCCGAAAGCGTCAAGCAGAGAGATACCGCGACCCAGTACTTTCAGCAGCTTGTCGTTCGGGATGGTGATCAGTGAGTCAACGTGCTTGGACAGCTCGGTGATCCCCTGCTCAGCAAACGCCATGCGCTTCTTGCCTTCGAAATTAAATGGCTTAGTGACGACCGCAACGGTCAGGATACCCAGATCCTTCGCCACTTCCGCGACCACTGGCGCCGCACCGGTACCGGTACCGCCGCCCATACCCGCCGCGATAAACACCATGTCCGCGCCATCAAGCGCAGCGCGCAGCGCTTCACGGTCTTCGTCAGCCGCATTGCGGCCAACTTCCGGGTTCGCGCCTGCACCCAGACCTTTGGTAATACCGCTACCGATCTGGATAGTCTGGCCAACAGCCGTTTTACGCAGCGCCTGCGCATCGGTGTTCACCGCGAAGAATTCAACACCCTCAATGCGCTCGCGCACCATGTGTTCAACGGCATTACCGCCGCCGCCACCGACGCCGATGACTTTAATCACCGCGTCGTTGGTCAGTTCCATAGGTTCAAACATAGTTTCTCTCCGTCTTGTGCCTGTCGCCTGAGAACGCTAATTGTCTGCGTTCTCTTAAAAAATTAAAACTCTTTTCGCAGCCAGCTGTTGAGTCGCTTAATCCACGAGCCCACTGACGCCGTCACGCGTTTTTCGACTTCTGCTTCACCACTGAGATGTGACTCTTTTCCGTAGTGCAGCAGCCCAACCGCCGTCGAATAATACGGCTCCTGAGCGTAATCCGTTAAACCGGTAATGTTCAGCGGCGCGCCAATGCGTACCTGCGTATGGAACACGCGCTGCGCGCAGGCCGCCAGGCCTTCGATTTGCGCGGCGCCGCCGGTTAAAACAATCCCCGCCGCCAGATGGTGTTTGACCCCTTGCTGACGGAGCTGTTCCTGCAGCTGCAGGATTTCTTCATTAACCAGATTGAGCAGTTCGGTATAACGCGGTTCAATCACCTCTGCCAGCGTCTGACGCTGCAGGCTACGCGGCGGACGTCCGCCCACGCTCGGTACTTCCACGTTTTCGTCTTTACCGACGATTGAACCTAATGCGCAACCGTGACGAACCTTGATGGCTTCGGCGTCGCTCGGCGGCGTACCGAAGGCATAGGCGATGTCGCTGGTCACCACGTTGCCCGCGTAAGGGATCACTTTGGTGTGACGCAGCGCGCCGCCGGTATACACGGCGATATCCATTGTACCACCGCCGATGTCTACTACGCAGACACCCAGCTCACGTTCGTCTTCCGTTAATACGGAATAACTGGCCGCTAAACCGGCGAAAATAAGTTGGTCAACTTTCAGACCACAACGTTCAACCGCTTTAACAATGTTTTTCGCCATATCGTTATGGCAGGTAATCAGATGTACCTTCGCCTGCATACGCACGCCGGATAACCCTACCGGGTTTTTAATACCTTCCTGGTAGTCGATGGCGTATTCCTGCGGGATGACGTGCAGTACGCGATGCTCGTCGCGTACGCGTACCGATTTCGCAGTATGAACGACGTTTTCCACGTCATCCTGCGTCACCTCTTCTTCGGAGATAGGCACCATGCCAATCTCATTTTGACAGCTAATATGCTTACCTGAAAGCGCCAGATACACTGATGAGATCTGGCAATCGGCCATCAGTTCAGCCTGGTCGATAGCGCGCTGTACGCATTTCACTACCGACTCGAGGTCATTCACCCCGCCTTTATCCATGCCGCGCGATGGGCAACTGCCCACGCCAATGATATTAATCATACCGTCGGGCAGAACTTCCCCTACTAAAGCGGCAACCTTCGCGGTGCCAATCTCCAGTCCAACTACCAGTTTTCTGTCCGTCGCCTTGATCATCGTTGTTCTGCCTGTGCCTGATTCTGTTGTTGATTATTTTCCTCTACGGGAGCAGGTACCCAACCTACCGCCGCACCCGAGTCATAGCGCAAATCAACGTAGCTTATCCGTTTGCCGTCGGTCTGTGCCTGCTGCTGAAGAACCGGGTAGAGTTCCATAAAGCGCTGAAGCCGTTTCATGGTGTCGCCGCGGCCAAGGTTGAGCTTAATATCGTTATTAAGCGTCAACTGCCAGGAGCGACGCGCGGTCATTGCCGCCACTTTCAACGTGAACTTATTCTTTGCCAGCACCTGCCCCATGTCGCGGTATCCCTGCAGCACTTCATTTTCGCTGCCTTCAGGGCCGTATAACATCGGTAAGTTCTGTTTGCTGGTACGATCCGCCGGCACGCTGAAAGAATTTCCTTCGACGTCTACCATATGTTGATCATTCCAGCGCGCAATCGGCACATATTCAACCAGATGAATCTTCAATTCATCGGGCCATTGTTTTCTTACGCTCGCCTGTTTAATCCACGGCAGGCGCTCAATTTGACTCTGGATGATATTGACGTCCTGAGTCATAAAAGTGCCCGGCGAGCCCAACGCCAGAATAGCCTGACGGATATCATCGTTACGCGTGTAGTGACGTTCGCCGGTGACGACCATTTTCGACAACGGCAGACGCTGCGCATCTTCCATCCATCCAAGAACCATCCATCCGCTGACCAACACGGTACACAACACCGCCAGCAGGAAAACGATACCTGCCAGCCGGGTTCCATTATTCCGACGCGAAGAAGCAATCGACTCTTCTTCCTGGTTCCGCGTATTCAGCGCCGCCTGCGACATATCACCCCGCCAGGTCCAGAATTCGTACAACAAGCTGCGAGAAGCTCATCCCCGCCTGGCGGGCCGCCATCGGCACCAGACTATGGCTGGTCATCCCCGGTGAGGTGTTCGCTTCCAGCAGATAAAACTGGCCATCGCTGTCCAGCATCACGTCAATACGTCCCCATCCTTTGCAACCCAGAACATTCCAGGCTTTAAGCACCAGGCTCTGGATTTCTGTCTCGCGGGCAGGTTCCTCAAAACCAGGGCAGAAATATTGCGTCTCATCAGAGAGATACTTCGCCTCATAATCATAGAAGGTTCCAGCCGCCTGGATACGAATTGACGGTAAAATTTCTTCACCGACGATAGCGACGGTAAATTCCGGGCCACTAAGCCATTTCTCAATCAGAACTTCATCATCATGCTGAAAAGCCAGCGCCAATGCATCCTGCATTGCACAACTTTCGCTAACTTTCGACATCCCGACGCTTGACCCTTCGCGGCTCGGCTTGATGATAACCGGCAGCCCCAGCGCCGCAATCTGCTCACTAACGCCAGCAGAAAGTCCTGCGTTGAACTGGGCGCGGGTCAATGCAACCCATGGCGCGACCGGTAATCCCGCCCCCTGCCACAGTAATTTACTGCGCAGTTTATCCATCGAAATGGCGGAAGCCATTACGCCACTACCGGTGTACGGCAGTTGAATGAGCTCAAGAAGGCCTTGCAGCGTGCCATCTTCGCCGCCGCGCCCGTGCAGGGCAATAAACGCTTTCTGAAAGCCCATGTTTTTTAGCTGGGTGATATCAACGTCGCGCGGATCGACCGGGTGGGCATCCACCCCGCCTTCACGCAGCCCGGCCAACACCGCCGCGCCTGAATTCAGCGAGACTTCACGTTCAGCAGAGGTTCCGCCGAAGAGAACCGCGATTTTATCAGCCATGGCGGTCCTCCTCCGTTTTTTGCGGTACCAGTTTGATTTCAGCCAGGTGACGTGCGATTTTTCCTATGTTGCCGGCGCCCTGCACCAGCACCAGATCGTCGCCGGTCAATACCGACGCCAGCATCTCCGCGGCCTGCGCCGGATCGGAAACCAGAATCGGGTCAACTTTGCCGCGACCGCGGATCGTACGGCACAGCGAGCGGCTATCGGCGCCTGGAATCGGCGCTTCACCCGCCGGATACACATCCAGCATCAGCAGCGCATCGACCTGGGTCAGCACGTTGGCGAAATCATCATACAGATCGCGAGTACGGGTATAACGGTGCGGCTGGAATACCATCACCAGATTTTTATCCGGCCAGCCGGCACGCGCCGCTTTGATAGTGGCGTCGACTTCCGTCGGGTGATGACCGTAATCGTCGATCAGCATCGCGCTACCGCTCTTGCCGTTGACTTCCGCCAGCGGATATTCGCCAAGGAAGTCGAAGCGGCGGCCGGTGCCCTGGAAACTTTCCAACGCGCGCAGAATCGCCTCGTCTTCAATGCCCTCTTCCGTCGCGACGGCAACGGCCGCGGCAGCGTTAAGCGCATTGTGGCGACCCGGTGCGTTCAGCGTCACCTGCATGACCTCTTTGTCCTGGCGTACCAGGCGGAAATGGCCCTGCGCGCCGACCTGACGATACTCTTCAATGCGTACGTCGGCGTCATCGCTAAAACCATAGGTGGTGATTTGGCGGCCGACGCGCGGCAGCAGTTCACGAATCACCGGGTCATCCACGCACATCACGGCGCGCCCGTAGAACGGCAGGTTGTGCAGGAAGTTAATAAAGGTCTGCTTCAGGTTCTCGAAGTCGCCATGATAGGTATCCATATGGTCAGCTTCAATGTTGGTCACAATGGCGACCATCGGCTGCAGATGCAGGAACGACGCATCGCTCTCATCCGCTTCCGCAATCAGATAGCGGCTATGGCCAAGACGGGCATGCACGCCCGCCGCCTTCACCAGCCCGCCGTTGACGAAGGTCGGATCGAGGCCGGCCTCGGCGTAAATGCTGGATACCATCGCGGTGGTGGTGGTTTTGCCGTGAGTACCGGCAATCGCAATTCCGTGACGGAAACGCATGAGTTCCGCCAGCATTTCCGCGCGGCGGATCACCGGAATGCGCGCTTCGTGCGCGGCGACGATTTCCGGGTTATCCGCGGAGATCGCGCTGGACACCACGACAACGCTGGCATCGCGCACGTTTTCCGGGCGATGGTTGAAATAAATGGTGGCGCCAAGCTGCGACAGCTGCTGAGTCACCGGATTCGGCGCAAGATCGGAGCCGCTAATCTGGTAGCCTTCATTCGCCAACACTTCGGCAATACCGCCCATACCGGCACCGCCGATGCCGACAAAGTGAATGTGCCGGACGCGACGCATCTCGGGCACTATGGAACGCAGTTTTGCCAAATCTTGTGTATTCATTCTTTACGCCATCAACTTCTTTATTCGGGCGGTGATAATCACCGCGATTAGCGCGCCAAAGCTACGGCGCTGACCTCTTCCGCTACCCGCTCGGTAGCATCCGGAATCGAAGCGCCACGCGCTCGTTCCGCCATATCCATCAGGGTTTCCCGATCCCAACCGGCCAGAGTGGCCGCCACGGCATCCGCCGTGAACTCGGGTTGTTCGAGAATTTTCGCCGCGCCGGCTTTTTCCAGCGGCAGCGCATTCCAGTACTGCTGACGATCTTTGTGCTGGAACGGGACGAACAATGCCGGTAAACCTGCGGCAGCGATTTCGCTGACCGTCAGCGCGCCGGAACGACAAACAACCACATCGGCCCACGCATAGGCTGCCGCCATATCATCAATAAACTCAGTCACTTTATGCTGCGGCTGACCGGCGGCGGCGTACGCCTGGCGCACGGTATCCATGCCGCCTTTCCCGCTCTGATGCCAGATGGTCACCGCATCGCCGAGCTTCGCGGCCACCTGCGGCATAGTCTGGTTCAGCACGCGCGCGCCCTGAGAGCCGCCGACCACCAGCACGCGAATCGGCCCCTGCCGGCCCACCAGACGCTGTCCCGGCAGCGGTAGCGCGAGAACGTCGGTACGCACCGGATTGCCCACGACATCTGCGTGCGGGAAGGCGCCGGGAAACGCCTGCATCACTTTCTTCGCAATCTTCGCCAGCCATTTATTGGTCAGGCCGGCAATCCCGTTTTGTTCATGCAGCACCACAGGGATCCCGAGCGACCATGCCGCCAGACCGCCAGGTCCGGAAACATAACCGCCCATGCCCAGCACCACATCCGGCTGGAAACGCTTCATGATCGCCCGCGCCTGCCGCCAGGCGTTGAAGATCCGCACCGGCGCTAACAGTTGCGCTTTTATCCCTTTGCCGCGCAGGCCGGAGATGCGAATAAAATCGATATCAATGCCGTGTTTCGGCACTAAATCCGCTTCCATACGATCGGCGGTGCCAAGCCAGCGAACCTGCCAGCCCTGGTCCATTAAATGGTGCGCGACCGCCAGCCCCGGGAACACATGTCCGCCAGTGCCGCCCGCCATCACCATTAACCGCTTTTCCTGACCGCTCATCGAACACCCCGTGTAAACGCCTGCGCTTTCTCGAGGCGCGTTTCATAATCTATTCGCAATAAAAACATAATGGCCGTCGACATAATCAGCAGACTGGAGCCACCATAACTAATCAATGGCAAGGTCAACCCCTTGGTCGGCAGCATCCCCGCCGCCGCCCCGACGTTAACCAACGCCTGGAAGCTAAACCACACGCCGATAGCACAGGCCAAAAAGCCGGAGAAGCGGTGGTCAATCTCCAGCGCTTTGCGGCCAATCGACATGGCGCGAAAGGCGACGAAGAATACCATTAAAAGCGCGAGTACCACACCGATATAACCGAGTTCTTCGCCGATAATGGCGAAGATAAAGTCGGTATGCGCTTCCGGCAAATACTCCAGTTTCTGCACCGAGTTGCCGAGGCCCTGCCCCCACATCTCGCCGCGGCCAAAGGCCATCAGCGATTGGGTCAGCTGATAGCCGCTGCCAAACGGGTCTTCCCACGGGTTCCAGAAGGAGGTGACGCGGCGAATACGATACGGTTCGGCGAGGATCAGCAGCACCACCGCCGAGATCCCCATGCCGATAATGGCGATGAACTGCCAGAGTTTCGCGCCGGCCAGGAACAACATCGCCAGCGTGGTGACGAACAGTACGACTACCGTACCGAGGTCAGGCTGCGCCAGCAGCAAAATCGCCAGTACGAAAATCACGCCCATCGGTTTTAAGAAGCCGCGCAGGTTGTTACGCACCTCATCCGCTTTACGCACCAGATAGTTGGCGATGTAGCAGAACAGCGATAGCTTGGTAAACTCCGCTGGCTGAATGCGCAGCGGCCCGAGCGCGATCCAACGCGAGGCGCCGTTAACCGAGCTCCCCACCACCAGTACGATCAGCAGCATCACAATCGAGGCGATCAGCATCGCGGTACTGTGGCGCTGCCAGAACTCCATCGGCAAGCGCAGCGTAATCATCGCCAGCGCGAAGGCCAGCACAATATACAAACCATCACGCTTAGCAAACAGGAACGGATCGTTCGCCAGGCGCTGTCCGACCGGCATCGAGGCCGAGGTCACCATGATAAAACCGATAGCCGCCAGGCCGAAGGTCAGCCACAGCAGCATCCGGTCATACATGACCAGGCTATCGTTATCTTTCGGGCGCGAGCCCATCACCCAACCTTTCAGCGCGGCGAACAGCCAGGCGAAAATAAACATCCCCGGCAGTCGCGGCAGCTTCAACCGGGGCAGGCCCAGCTGTGGCATTCTCAGGCGTGGGAGAGAGAAACGCATCAACCTAACTCCTTCGCCAGACGGGTAAAGACATCACCCCGTTGTTCAAAGTTTTTAAACTGGTCCAGGCTCGCGCAGGCCGGCGACAGTAAGACCATATCGCCTGTTTTAACCTGCGAAGCGATCTGCCGCATCGCCTGTTCCATGGTTTCGGTTTGTACCGCGATTTCCGGACGCAGCGCCGCCAGTTGAGCGCCGTCGCGGCCGAAGCAGTACAGACGAACGTTCTCGCCGCCAAGATAGCGTTTCAGCGGCGTGAAGTCGGCGGATTTACCGTCGCCGCCCAACAACAGATACAGCGTACCGTCGAGATGCAGGCCGTTCAGCGCCGCCTCGGTACTGCCGACGTTGGTCGCCTTGGAGTCATTGATCCAACGCACGCCGTTATGCTCCAGCGCCAGCTGGAAGCGGTGCGCCAGGCCGGTGAAGGTGGTCAGCGCCTTCAGGCTACTGGCGCGCGGCAAGCCCGCGGCATCCGCCAGCGCCAGCGCCGCCAGGGCATTGCTGTAGTTGTGCTGGCCGCTGATGGTCATTTCTTTCACGTTCAGCACTTTCTCACCCTTCACCCGCAGCCAGGTTTCGCCCTGCTGGCGGTTAAGGTGATAGTCTCCGACATCGACGCCGAAGCTGACGCAGCGTTCGTCAGCGCCGCGTACCGGCATGGTCAGCGCGTCATCGGCATTCACCACGCAGGTTTTAGCATTTTCATAGACCCGCAGTTTCGCCGCGCGATACTGCTGCAGCCCCAGCGGATAGCGGTCCATATGGTCCTCAGTCACGTTGAGGATGGTTGCCGCGACGGCTTTCAGGCTGGAGGTGGTCTCCAGCTGGAAGCTGGAAAGTTCAAGCACGTACAGTTCGCGCGCCGGATCCAGCAGCATCAGCGCCGGCAGGCCGATATTGCCGCCAACGCCGACGTTCACGCCCGCCGCCTTCGCCATCTCGCCCACCAGGGTAGTGACGGTGCTTTTTCCGTTAGAGCCGGTAATGGCGATAATCGGCGCCTGCGCCTCGCGGCAAAACAGCTCGATATCGCCGACGATTTCCACTCCGGCATCCGCCGCCGCGCTCAGTGAAGGGTGCGCCAGAGCAATCCCCGGGCTTGCGACAATCAGATCCGCCGCCAGCAGCCAGTCGTCGTTAAGGCCGCCCACGTGGCGCTCAACGGCTTCCGGCAGCTTATCAAGCCCGGCAGGGGCGACGCGGGTATCCATCACGCGCGGGGTTACGCCGCGCGCCATGAAAAAGTCCACGCATGACAGGCCGGTCATGCCCAGCCCAATAATGACGACTTTTTTACCCTGATAATCTGCCATGATTAACGTACCTTCAGCGTCGCCAGGCCAATCAGCACCAGCATCAGCGAAATAATCCAGAAGCGCACGATAACGCGCGGTTCCGGCCAGCCTTTCAGTTCATAGTGGTGGTGAATCGGCGCCATACGGAAGATGCGCTGGCCGCGCAGCTTGAACGAGCCGACCTGCAGGATAACCGACAAGGTTTCCACGACGAAAACGCCGCCCATAATCACCAGCAGGAACTCCTGACGCAGCAGTACGGCGATAATGCCCAGCGCGCCGCCGAGCGCCAGCGAACCGACGTCACCCATAAAGACCTGCGCCGGGTAGGTGTTAAACCACAAGAAGCCCAAGCCCGCGCCGACAATCGCCGTGCAGACGATAACCAGCTCGCCGGCGTGACGCAGATAAGGAATATGCAGGTAGTTGGCGAAGTTCATGTTACCGGTGGCCCACGCTACCAGCGCAAAGCCGGCGGCGACGAAGACGGTCGGCATAATCGCCAGGCCGTCGAGGCCGTCGGTGAGATTGACCGCATTGCCGGTACCGACGATAACGAAGTAAGCCAGCAGGATGTAGAACAGCCCCAGCTGCGGCATCACATCTTTAAAGAACGGCACTACCAGCTCGGTCGCCGGGGTGTCTTTCCCCGCCAGATACAGCGCGAACGCCACGCCCAGCGCGATTACCGACATCCAGAAATACTTCCAGCGGGCAATCAGGCCCTTGGTGTCTTTACGCACGACTTTACGGTAATCATCGACAAACCCGATGATGCCGTAGCCGATTAATACCGTCAGCACGCACCAGACGTATGGATTGGACGGATAAGCCCACAGCAGGACGGAAACGGTAATCGCGGTGAGGATCATAATCCCGCCCATGGTCGGGGTCCCGCGTTTGCTGAAGTGGGACTCCGGGCCGTCGTTACGAACGACCTGACCGAAGGACAGTTTTTGCAGACGGGCGATCATACGCGGGCCCATCCACAACGAGATGAACAGCGCGGTCAGCAGGCTGACGATGGCGCGAAACGTCAGATAGGAAAAGACGTTAAAGCCGGAATAATATTTGACCAGATGTTCGGCCAGCCATACTAACATGTCGCAATCTCCTGTAATGCGCGTACTACCTCTTCCATAGCGGCACTACGTGAACCCTTCACTAAAATGGTCATGATTTTATGCTCTGCCAGCAGCTCGCGCAGGCGAGCTACCACGGCGGCTTTATCGTTAAAATGTTCGCCCACGCCGCTGGCGCTGCTGATATCCGCGCTCAGTGAACCGACGCTGAGCACGCAATCCAGGCCCGCCGCTTTCGCCGCTTCGCCCACTTCGCGATGACAGGCCGCGCTTTCCGCGCCGAGTTCAGCCATATCGCCGACCACCATCGCCCGGAAGCCCGGCATTTCCGCCAGCACCTGTACCGCGGCGGTCATCGAACCGACGTTGGCGTTGTAGGAGTCATCCAGCAGCAGCTGGTTTTCCGCCAGTTGGATCGGGAACAGACGTCCCGGCACCGCTTGCAGCTGCGCCAGTCCAGCTTTCACCGCGGCCAGATCGGCGCCTACCGCCATCGCCAGCGAAGTTGCCGCCAGCGCGTTAGCGATGTTATGGCGCCCCGGCAGCGGCAGCAGTACGTCGACGTTGCCGAACGGGGTCTGCAGCGTAAATTCGGTGCCATAACTGGTGATATGAACATTGGTCGCCGTGAAGTCGCTGTTAGCCGCGTTCGGCGAGAAGCGCCACACTTTGCGATCGCCAATCACGCTCTGCCAGTTCAGCCAGTCGTTATTGTCGGCATTCAAAATCGCGATGCCGTTTTGCGGCAGGCCGGTGAAGATTTCGCCCTTGGCTTTTGCCACGCCCGCCAGCGAGCCGAAGCCTTCGAGGTGCGCGGCGGCGAGGTTGTTGACCAGCGCCGCTTCCGGACGCGTCAGGCTGACGGTCCAGGCGATTTCGCCCTGGTGGTTGGCGCCAAGTTCAATCACCGCATACTGGTGATCTTTGTTCAGACGCAGCAGCGTCATCGGTACCCCGATATCGTTATTCAGGTTACCGGCGGTATACAGCGTATTTCCGCACTGGCTGAGGATCGCCGCGGTCATCTCTTTGACCGAGGTCTTACCGGACGAACCGGTGAGCGCAACGACGCGGGTCGGCACCTGCTGACGCACCCAGGCCGCTAACTCGCCAAAAGCCAGACGGGTATCTTTCACCACCACCTGCGGTAAATCGCAGGCCAGTTGGCGGCTAACCAGCAGCGCGCCTGCGCCCGCCGCTTTCGCTTGTTCGGCAAAATCATGCGCGTCGAAACGCTCGCCTTTCAGCGCCACAAACAGGCAACCCGCCGTGACTTTGCGGGTATCGGACGTCACGTCATCGATAGCGATATCGCTACCCTGCAGTTCGCCGCGGGTGATATCGGCGAGCTGGCTTAATGTAAAGCGAATCATGCTACCGCTCCCAGCAGACGCGCGACGGTAACGCGGTCGGAGTAATCCAGACGGCGGTTGCCGACTATCTGATAGTCTTCGTGGCCTTTGCCCGCGACCAGCACAACGTCGTTCGCTTTCGCCTGCATCACCGCGCTGGTCACCGCTTCCGCGCGGCCTTCCATCACCTTCACCTGCCCGGCATCAAGCATGCCGGCCAGAATGTCGTTGATAATCGCCCGCGGCTCTTCGGTACGCGGGTTATCGTCGGTAACAACCACGATATCGGCAAACTCTTCCGCGATAGCGCCCATCAGCGGGCGTTTGCCCTTGTCGCGGTCGCCGCCGCAGCCGAAGACGCACCACAGCTTGCCGCTACAGTGCAGACGAGCGGCCTGCAGCGCTTTTTCCAGCGCGTCAGGCGTATGGGCGTAATCGACCACCACGGTCGGTTTGTCCGGCGCGCTGAACACTTCCATGCGGCCGCACACCGGCTGTAAACGCGAAGAGGTTTTCAACAGGTCCGCCAGCGGATAGCCCAGCGCCAGCAGCGTCGCCAGCGCCAGCAGCAGGTTGCTGACGTTAAAGGCGCCCATCAGGCGGCTTTCGATTTCGCCCTTGCCCCAGCTCGAGTCAAACTGAATGGTCGCGCCGCTGTCGTGATAGTTGACCGCGGTCGCCTTCAGCCAGCGGCCGTGGCAGTTCGGATTGATATGATCTTCCATCGACACCGCCACCGCATCCGGCAGTTTCGCCAGCCAGCGACGCCCCACTTCATCGTCGGCGTTGACGATGGCCTGGCCGCAATGGTGGGTGGAATAGAGCAGCCATTTCGCCGCTTCGTAATGTTCCATGTCGCCATGGTAGTCGAGGTGGTCACGGCTCAGATTGGTAAACACCGAGGCGGCAAACTGCAGCGCCGCCACGCGGTGCTGAACCAGCCCGTGAGAAGAGACTTCCATCGCGCCGAAAGTCGCCCCCTGCCCTACCAGACCGGAAAGCACGTGCTGAACATCAACCGCAGAGCCGGTGGTGTTTTCGGTTGGCACCACTTTATCCAGCAGGCCGTTACCGACGGTACCCATCACCGCGCTGGTTTCGCCGAGCAGTTTCGCCCACTGCGCAAGCAGTTGAGTCGTGGTGGTTTTACCGTTAGTACCGGTGACGCCCACCAGGCGCATCTGCTGCGAAGGTTGATGATAAAAACGCCCGGCCAGCGCGGATAACCGCTCGTTCAGTTGGCTAAGGTAGATGACCGGCACGCCGTGCATCTCGCGAACTTCGCCGTCTGCGGCCTCGCCCTGCGCCTCAGCAATAATGGCAGCAACACCTTGCGCTATCGCCTGCGGGATATAACGACGCCCGTCCGCCTGATGACCCTGTACCGCGACAAAGAGGTCGCCGGACGCCGCCACGCGGCTGTCCAGCGTCATCTCTCGCAGAATTCGCTCCGGCGCATTTGGCACCCACGGAGCGAGAAGGTCGCGCAAATTACGATCTGCCACCTGTTCCCTCGCCTTGATTAATCACAAATTCACTTTTTTCGCCCGTTGCCAGCGCATCCGGTTCGATGTTCATGGTGCGCAGTACGCCGCCCATGATGGCACCGAATACCGGCGCGGAAACGGCGCCACCGTAGTATTTACCTGCCTGCGGGTCGTTGATCACCACCACCAGCGCGAAACGCGGGTGGCTGGCGGGCGCAACGCCTGCGGTGTAAGCAATATATTTGTTGATGTAGCGGCCATCCGGCCCCACTTTTTTCGCCGTACCGGTTTTAATGGCGATGCGATAGCCTTTAATCGCCGCTTTCACGCCGCCGCCGCCGGGAAGCGCCACGCTTTCCATCATGTGAACGACGGTACGAACGAGCGAGTCCGGGAACACGCGCTCGCCCGGAACCGGTGGATCAACTTTGGTAATCGACAGCGGGCGATAGATGCCATAGCTGCCAATCGTTGCGTAGACTCGCGCTAACTGTAACGGTGTTACCATTAGCCCGTAGCCGAAAGAAAAGGTGGCCCTCTCTATGTCAGACCACCGTTGTTTTTGAGGATATAAGCCACTGCGTTCTCCGACCAACCCCAAATTGGTCGCCTTTCCAAGCCCAAAACGTGAGTAAGTATCTACTAACGCTGAGGACGGCATCGCTAACGCCAGCTTAGAAACGCCGACGTTACTCGACTTCTGTAGCACCCCGGTCAGGGTCAATTCGCTGTAGCGCGCCACGTCTTTGATTTCGTGGCCGTTAATTCGATATGGAATGGTATTCAGCACGGTATTTTCATTGACGATGCCGCGCTGCAGCGCCGTCATCACCACCATCGGCTTCACCGTTGAACCCGGTTCAAATACGTCGGTGATGGCGCGGTTACGCATGGTATCTTTGGAGGTACCCGCGAAATTATTTGGGTTGTACGACGGGCTATTCGCCATCGCCAGCACTTCACCGGTGTTGACGTCAACCAAAACGGCGGTGCCTGATTCCGCTTTGTTGAACGCCACCGCATTATTCAGTTCGCGATATACCAGCGCCTGCAGGCGCTCGTCGATGCTCAACGCGAGGTTATGCGCCGCCTGGCTGTCGGTGGAAGAAATGTCTTCAATCACGCGGCCATAGCGGTCTTTACGCACGATACGTTCGCCCGGCTGACCGGTCAGCCATTTATCAAAGCTTTTCTCAACCCCTTCAATCCCCTGGCTATCGACGTTGGTGAAGCCAATGAGGTGAGCGGTTACTTCGCCTGACGGATAATAACGGCGAGACTCCTCGCGCAGATGGATCCCCGGCAGCTTCAGTTTTCTGATGTAGTCGGCCATGTCAGGGTTCACCTGACGCGCCAGATAGATAAAACGCATCCGCGGGTTGCTGTTGATGCGCGATGCCAGCTGATCCAGCGGCATGTTCAGCGCATCGGCTAGCGCTTTCCAGCGGTTATCGAGCGTCACACCGCCCGCATCATGCAGCTCTTTCGGGTCGGCCCAAATCGCTTTTACCGGAACGCTGACCGCCAGCGGGCGGCCGGAGCGGTCGGTAATCATCCCGCGCGCGGTGGAGACTTCCTGTACGCGCAGGGAACGCATATCCCCCTGACGCACCAGCATGTCCGGGCTGACAACCTGCAGCCACGCGACGCGGCCAAGCAGGAAGGCGAGAGCGATTAAAATACATCCGCACAGCAACGCAAAACGCCAACTGATAAAGTTGGCCTGTTCTTCCTGACGTTTTGCTTTTGGCGTTTTCGGCGCTGCTTTCATGCGTCGCAATAATCCTTATTTCTGTACCACTATATTTTCTTGTGATGGATCAACGTGTTGCATCTGCAACTTCTCTGTCGCGATCCGTTCAACCCGACTGTGATCGCCAAGGGCGTTCTCTTCGAGGATCAGGTTGCGCCATTCAATATCCAGAGCGTCACGCTCCAGAACTAATTGTTCACGCTGCGCGGTTAACAGACGGGTATGGTGCGCCGTCGTCACCACGGTCACTGCCGTTATGATGATGCAAATGAACAGGCAGAGTGGCAGCTTCCCAAACCGCAGAAGATCGTCCCCGATGACGCCAGGCAAGGCATGGCGCTCGTTGCTTCCTAACGATCCTTTAACTTTGCTTAAGGCTACTGTCACTCTGCCGATCATGCGTTCGTCCTCTCTGCGATACGCAGCACTGAACTACGGGCGCGTGGATTCTCTGCCACCTCTTCTTCGCCCGGCATCAACTTGCCTAGTGCTCGCAACTGACGGCCGCCCATTTTCCTGAGCTGCTCTTCAGTCATCGGGATCCCTGCTGGAACCTGCGGACCGCGGCTTTGCTCACGCATAAAGCGCTTCACAATGCGGTCTTCCAGCGAATGGAAACTGATAATCGACAGCCGACCACCGGGGGCCAGCACGCCGAGCGAGCTTTTTAGCGCCTGCTCTATCTCCTCCAGTTCACTGTTCACCCAGATGCGCACCGCCTGGAAGGTACGGGTCGCGGGATGTTTGTGCTTATCTTTCACCGGCGTTGCCGCCGCGATAACTTCCGCCAGCTCTTTGGTACGGGTCATCGGCTCAATGCGGTTACGCTCAACGATCGCGCGCGCGATACGTTTACCGAAACGCTCCTCGCCAAAGGTTTTGATGACCCAGGCGATGTCGGCTTCTTCGGCGGTCTGTAACCATTCGGCGGCGGACTGACCGCGAGTCGGATCCATGCGCATGTCCAGCGGACCATCGCGCATAAAGGAGAACCCGCGTTCCGCGTCGTCCAGCTGCGGTGAAGAAACACCAAGATCGAGAAGGATACCGTCGATCTTGCCGGTAAGATTGCGCTCGGCGACGTAGTCAGCCAGCTGCGAGAAAGGACCATGTACGATGGAAAAGCGTGGGTCATCGATGGTTTGCGCAACGGCAATAGCCGTCGGGTCGCGATCGATTGCCAGCAGGCGCCCTTCCGCCCCCAGTTGGGAGAGGATCAGACGCGAGTGACCACCGCGGCCAAAGGTTCCATCAATGTAGATACCATTTGGACGAATATTCAGGCCGTTAACGGCTTCATCCAGAAGTACCGTAGTGTGTTTAAAATTTTCCATCATTTTATAAAGACAAATCCTGCAGGCGCTCCGACAGTTCACCGGTAGCGGACTGCTCAGCGTCGATATCTTCCTTGACCCGTTGATACCAGGTCGTTTCATCCCACAGTTCAAATTTATTAAACTGTCCGACCAGCATCACTTCTTTTGTCAGCCCGGCATGTTGCCGCAGCACCGGCGCGATTAGCAATCGTCCGGCGCTATCCATCTGACATTCGCTGGCATGCCCCAAAAGCAGGCGCTGTACGCGCCGCTCAACGGGATTCATGCTCGACAAACGCGACAATTTTTGCTCAATGATTTCCCATTCAGGCAAAGGATAAAGCAGCAGGCACGGGTGATGAATGTCAATGGTGCACACCATTTGACCAGAAGCATCCTCGATCAGCCCGTCGCGGTAGCGCGTCGGTACGGCCAAACGGCCTTTACTGTCGAGATTGACTAACGTTGCTCCACGGAACATGCCAGCCTCACCCCTTTTCGCCACTTTACCCCACAAATTCCCACCTAAAGGAGTTTACGGAGCGGAGGAAAAGCTTGTCAAGCCAGCACTAATGCCAACGGAGCGCAAAAACCCATTATTTACAGCCGATATTAGCCCTGATGAATAAATCACCAACAAACGAGGCAAATTAACGTTATGAATACGTGTAAGAAAATAACCAACAAACTCGTAACAGTTAAAAGCGACAAAATATCTTCAGCGGGAAAATATAAAGTGTCAGTTTGCGACGCGAGCGGCATTTTAGGCCATTCTGATGTCCGTTAACAGTGCCTGTTGTGGACGGATAAGCACTTGTGCCGCGGCCTGACGCTCTCAGATGCGATGAAGGTAGGATAAAGCGATTGTTAATTCAGCAATTATTCCGATGAATGTAACAAAATAATACTAACAAAGGGTATTGCGCATTTTCTTGCACCATTTGGATACAAAAAAATCTTTCTCAGGAATAAAACAAAATAAGGCGTAAAGAAGTTTAGGGATTTGTCTGAAAGCGAATAGATTTACGAATCTCTACGTAAATTGTATGGAATATCGCCAGATGCTAATCCATCTGGCGAATAACCTACGAAGAATCTTAACCTTTTTTCGCTAATGGATCAGCGGCGATTCAAACTTCCGCGATGATAAAGGTTACGACGAATACGGCTTAAGCCTGGTTTTGGCTTACGCGGTTCATCCAGGCTTGCCAGTACAATCTCTAAAACACGCTCGGCAACGTCGCGGTGACGCTGCGCGACCGCCAGCACCGGACACTGCAGGAAATCGAGCAGTTCGTTATCGCCGAAGGTGGCGATGGCGAGTTCGGATGGCAGTTTGCCTTCACGGCGCAGCGTGACGTCCATCACTCCCTGCAGCAGCGGGAAAGAGGTGGTGAACAGCAGTTGCGGCATCGGATGCGTTTCCAGCCATTTCTCGAAAAGATGGGCCGCAGCTTCGCGTTCGTAGCTGTTGGCATACAGGAAGTTCACTTCCCGCGGATCATCCTTCCACGCCGAACGGAACCCCTGCTCACGCAGGAAACTCACCGACAGCTCCGGCAGCGCTCCCAGATACAGCACATTGTCGCCGGGGAATTTGCGCAGCTCGGCAGCGAGCATTTCGGCGTCGTCCTGGTCCGCACCGACGACGCTGGTAAAGTGTTCACGATCGAGCGCGCGGTCAAGCGCGACAATTGGGAAGGGATCGTTCGCCCAGCGCTGATAAAACGGGTGCTCCGGTGGCAGCGAAGTCGATACAATAATCGCGTCCACCTGACGCTGCAGCAGATGCTCAATGCAGCGCATTTCGTTGTCCGGCTGATCTTCCGAGCAGGCGATCAGCAACTGGTAGCCGCGCTGACGCGCCTGACGCTCCAGGTAGTTCGCAATACGGGTATAACTGGTATTTTCGAGATCCGGGATTACCAGACCAATTGAACGCGTGCGTCCTGCGCGCAGGCCAGCAGCGACCGCATTCGGGTGGTAGTTATGCTCGCGCACCACCGCCATCACCTTCTCGACCGTTTTATCGCTGACGCGATACTGCTTCGCTTTGCCATTAATCACATAGCTCGCGGTGGTTCTTGAAACACCGGCCAGCCGGGCGATTTCATCCAGTTTCACAATTGCCCCTTGGGTAAGAAGTACAAAAAACAACCATTAAATAGATATACTCATTAGAGTATAGAGATCCATTTTTATAACATCTAAACGCAGAATAGTTAGCGCGGCAACCGCTTTCGTCCACAGTTCCTACGGAATTCGCAAAAAAATAACCCGACAGTTTGTGTCGGGCTATTTTTACGTCATTTTTACAGCGTTTAGCGCATAATTTTATCGCCACGCGACAGGCCGACGACACCGGAGCGCGCCACTTCAACAATGCGCGCGACGTCGCGCAATGAGGCCAGGAAGGCATCCAGCTTATCGCTGGTTCCTGCCAGCTGCACGGTATAGATAGAAGGCGTCACATCAATAATCTGCCCGCGAAATATCTCGGTGTTGCGTTTCACCTCTTCACGGCCATAACCGCTGGCCTGCACTTTAACCAGCATGATTTCACGCTCGACGTGGGAGCCCTGGCCCAGTTCGCTGACCCGCAGCACATCCACCAGCTTATGTAACTGCTTTTCGATCTGCTCAATCGCTTTCTCGTCGCCCACCGTCTGGATGGTCATGCGGGACAGCGTCGGATCGTCGGTTGGCGCTACCGTCAGGCTTTCAATATTGTAGCCGCGTTGGGAAAACAGGCCGATCACCCGGGATAATGCCCCCGATTCGTTCTCCAGTAATACAGATAATATCCGGCGCATAATCAGGTTCTCTCCGTTTTGCTCAACCACATTTCGTCCATGCCGCCGCCGCGGATCTGCATGGGGTAAACATGCTCGCTACCATCAACCGTAACATCAACGAACACCAGACGGTTATTACGTACCTGCTCCAGCGCTTCCGCCAGTTTAGCTTCCAGCTCTTGCGGCTCGCTGATGCGAATACCGACGTGGCCATACGCCTCGGCGACGCGCACGAAGTCCGGCAGCGATTCCATGTAGGACTGCGAATGGCGGCCGGAATAGAGCATATCCTGCCACTGCTTCACCATCCCGAGGTAACGGTTATTCAGGTTCAACACCAGCACAGGTAGTTCATACTGCAGGGCGGTGGAAAGCTCCTGAATGTTCATCTGGATGCTGCCGTCCCCGGTCACGCAGATGACGGTTTCTTGCGGTAGCGCCATCTTCACGCCCAGCGCCGCAGGCAGGCCAAAGCCCATCGTGCCGAGGCCGCCGGAATTAATCCAACGTCTTGGTTTATCGAATGGATAATAGAGCGCGGCGAACATTTGATGCTGGCCAACGTCGGAGGTCACGTAAGCATCACCGTTGGTCAGGCGCCAGATAGCCTCGATTACCGCCTGTGGTTTAATCTTGCCGCTTTGCGTGTCGTATTGCAGACAATGACGGGAACGCCACTGTTCGATCTGCTGCCACCAGTCGCGGATCTCATCCAGCGGCTGCTGGCTCTCTTCCTGCTCAAGCAGATCAAACATCTGGTCGAGCACCTGCCGCGCGTCGCCAACGATCGGCACATCCGCAGGGACGGTCTTGGAGATCGACGTAGGATCGATATCAATATGCAGCACCGTGGCGTTCGGGCAATACTTAGCCAAATTGTTGGTGGTGCGATCGTCAAAGCGTACGCCGACTGCAAAAATAACGTCGGAATGATGCATGGTCATGTTGGCTTCATAGGTGCCGTGCATCCCCAGCATGCCAAGCGCCTGCTGATGAGTCGCCGGAAAAGCGCCTAAGCCCATTAATGAAGAGACAACCGGTAACTTCAACTTTTCGACCAAGGTACGCAGCTGTGCTTCGCACTGCGAATTGATCGCCCCGCCACCGACGTATACGACCGGTTTTTTCGCCGCCACCAGCGTTTGCAACGCACGTTTGATCTGACCTTTATGCCCGCTGGTTGTCGGGTTGTAAGAACGCATGCTGACCGCATCCGGCCAAACGTAAGGCAGCTTTTTCGCCGGATTAAGAATATCCTTCGGCAAATCGACCACTACCGGCCCCGGTCGGCCGCTAGCCGCCAGCCAGAACGCTTTCTTTAAAATGCCGGGAATATCTTCAGTCTGTTTCACCAGGAAGCTGTGTTTGACCACCGGGCGCGAGATACCGACCATATCGCACTCCTGGAAGGCATCGTAGCCAATCAGCGAGGTGGCGACCTGCCCGGAAAGAATAACCAGCGGAATAGAATCCATGTAAGCCGTTGCGATACCGGTAATAGCGTTAGTCGCTCCCGGGCCGGAGGTCACCAACACCACCCCGACTTCGCCGGTCGCGCGCGCCAGCCCGTCAGCCATATGCACCGCCGCCTGCTCATGGCGCACCAGCACATGGTCTATGCCGCCGAGGGTATGTAATGCATCGTAGATATCGAGGACCGCGCCTCCGGGATAGCCGAATACTTGCTTGACGCCCTGATCGACAAGCGATTGGACGACCATCTCGGCTCCTGACAACATCTCCATGGTTTGCCTCCAGGCTTTTTGTTTTCACGACGGCGGAAGTCATTTTCCGCGCGCGTCGTATGATGCGCCGCCATCGGCAGCGCATTGAAGTGAACAACTTGCTGTGCATTACCATAACTGCTCGCCAACAGGCAGGCAATTCGCCTGGCGGCGTCTGGAGCGCGTCTCAAAAGCAGAAAAGAAAGCATATGGAGAAATATATGGAGGATTGCTTCAGGAATAGAAAAATGAGACAGCCAATACTCGGGGAAAATGGCTTACGGCAGAAAATCATCCATTTTTCACCGTCGGGTTGCGAGAACCCGCGGTGATAAACAGAATAATATTCTGCTTTTTTAATGTTTACTCAGATAAGCTGGAACTTCCGTTCCCCTTTGTGGATGAGGACAATTAGCGCTGGCAGATATTCGCCAGTAACTCTTCCATCCATTGATGGCCTTTATCACGACCGGCCGCTTCGTGCCATGAAAGGAAGCAGGTGCGGCTATTTACCTTCAGCGGCAGCGGTAATATCTGCAGGTCTAATTTATCCGCGAATTCATTGGCTAACCAGCGTGGCGCTATCGCCACCATGTGGGTTTGCGAAACCACGTTTAATACGCTAACCATGGCATTACCCTGATAGGCAATGCAGGATTGTTTATCCACGGAGTCATACCACGGCTGGCTAAATGAAGCATAACGATCCAATGCGACGACCGCGTGCTCTTCCTGATAAATATCCGCTTCCGTTAACGGCCCGGAAATACGCGGATGTTTACGGCTGGCAACCAGAACCATTTCATCTTTGAATAAAGGTATGCAGGCGAACTCCGGACGACGGAACTCTTCATAGCCGATAACAAATTCAATTTCCTGATAACGCAGCTGATGTTCGGTGTTTTGATGTAGCGCTGATTTAAAGACCAGATGAATATTTGGCGCGATTTCACCAACTTTATTAAATATTAGCGAGGTTAAGTAATTATCCAATGGGCTACAAACGCAGAGGTTAAATACGCGCTCGCTGCTCAGCGGTTCAAAGCCGGAACCCGGCAGCTCATTTTGCACCAGTTGCAATGCCTGGCGTACCGAGCCGAACAGCTGATAGGCCCGCGCTGTTGGCTGAATGCCGCGCCCATAGCGAACAAACAGTTCATCATTAAACATCACCTTAAGGCGAGAGACCGCGTTACTCACCGCCGGTTGGGACATCCCGAGAGTGTGGGCCGCACGGGTAATATTTTGTTCCTGCATCACCGCATCAAACACGGTCAGCAGGTTGAGATCCACCATCCGCAGTTGTGGTTTAACGACTTCCTGTCCCGGGGCTGATTTATATTCAGTATTTTCAATTAACATATCTAACTCCACCGTCACGCTAAATTCCTTTTACCAAAGTGCAGTAATTAATTAAGACAATATCATTTATCATGCATATTAAATCTGCAAAAGGGTAAAATGGAATTTTAGGAATATATCAAGGTTATGAGTAGCGACGAAAAACCTCACAGGACATCACCGGAACCCGCCTAAAACATATCATTTACTTGATGATATAAAGTGTACCCATAGATCACAGGAATAAACAACACCACTATTAGTTAATTACAATTTAAGTATCAATTAACTATCTAGTTTATCCCTGCGATTAATTAACACTTTGTTATCCTTCCTTTTGTCTAAACCCCTCAAAATCAGCGATGAGAATGCCATTAATCTCTTATCTTTCATTAAGATAACAATGGAACCCTCTCTCATATTTTTCATCCCCTTTATGATAAAAAATTTTTCTAATTGTTTTATTTTTCCAGGGGCAGATGAATGTCTCAAATAGGATCGTCGGTAAAACAAGGGATAATCCAGCACAATTAGCTAATTCACCAGGCTGGTGAAAAACAGTTTTTATCTTGCCTGGGGTTGACATCAAAACCGCTATCCAGTAACTCTAAAAGCATATCGATTTCAACTGGAGTATGACGCATGATTCGCACCACTCGTTTCACCAGCCTACTACTACTAAACGCATCCATTGTGCGCGGTAGGCTGTTGGGCGACGTTCAGCGTTAAGTCATCTTCCAGCAAGACACTAAACCCGCGCCATTGCGCGGGTTTTTTTATGCTCGAAGCAAGGCGCCAGGCAACAGATTAAGGATCTAAACCATGAGCCAGCAAGTCATTATTTTCGATACGACCTTACGTGATGGTGAACAAGCGTTACAGGCCAGCCTGAGCGTGAAAGAGAAGCTGCAGATAGCCATGGCCCTCGAACGTATGGGCGTCGATGTGATGGAAGTCGGTTTCCCGGTTTCTTCCCCAGGCGATTTTGAATCGGTGCAGACCATCGCTCGCACCATCAAAAATAGCCGCGTGTGCGCGCTGGCTCGCTGCGTTGAGAAAGATATCGACGTGGCGGCGGAATCCTTAAAAGTGGCGGAAGCATTCCGTATTCACACCTTCATCGCCACCTCACCGATGCACATCGCCACCAAGTTGCGCAGTACGCTGGATGAAGTCATTGAGCGCGCAATTTACATGGTGAAACGCGCACGTAACTATACCGATGACGTCGAATTTTCCTGTGAAGACGCAGGCCGTACGCCGATCGACGATCTGGCTCGCGTTGTCGAAGCGGCTATCCGCGCCGGCGCCACGACCATTAATATCCCGGATACCGTCGGCTACACCATGCCGTTCGAATACGCCAACATCATCAGCGGTCTGTATGAACGCGTACCAAACATTGATAAAGCGATTATTTCAGTCCACACCCATGATGATTTAGGCATCGCCGTCGGTAACGCCCTCGCCGCCGTCCACGCTGGCGCGCGTCAGGTAGAAGGCGCGATGAACGGTATCGGCGAACGCGCCGGTAACTGCGCGCTGGAAGAGGTGATCATGGCGATCAAAGTGCGCAAAGACATTATGAACGTGCACACCAACATCAATCACCACGAAATCTGGCGTACCAGCCAGACCGTCAGCCAAATCTGCAATATGCCTATCCCGGCTAACAAAGCCATCGTCGGCACCGGTGCCTTCGCCCACTCTTCCGGTATTCATCAGGATGGCGTGCTGAAGAACCGCGAAAACTACGAAATCATGACCCCGGAATCCATCGGCCTGAACCAGGTACAGCTGAACCTGACTTCACGCTCCGGTCGCGCGGCGGTGAAACACCGTATGGAAGAGATGGGCTATAAAGAGAGCGACTACAACCTGGATCATCTGTATGACGCGTTCCTGAAGCTGGCGGATAAAAAAGGCCAGGTCTTCGACTACGACCTGGAAGCGCTGGCGTTCATCAATAAGCAGCAGGAAGAGCCAGAGCATTTCCGTCTCGACTACTTCAGCGTCCAGTCTGGCTCGAGCGATATCGCTACCGCCTCTATCAAGCTGGCCTGCGGTGATGACATCAAAACCGAAGCCGCCAACGGCAACGGCCCGGTTGACGCTATCTACCAGGCTATTAACCGCGTGACGGACTACAACATCGACTTAGTGAAGTATGGCTTAAGCGCCAAAGGTCACGGCAAAGATGCGCTGGGTCAGGTTGATATCGTCGTGGAATACAACGGTCGCCGCTTCCACGGCGTCGGCCTGGCGACCGATATCGTCGAATCGTCAGCAAAAGCGATGGTACACGTGCTGAACAACATCTGGCGCGCCGCCGAAGTCGAAAAAGAATTGCAACGCCAAGCTCAGAATAAAGAGAACAACAAGGAAACCGTGTAATGTCGAAGAATTATCATATTGCCGTTTTGCCGGGTGATGGAATTGGCCCGGAAGTGATGAACCAGGCGATGAAAGTACTGGAAGCCGTTCGTAACCGTTTTTCAATGCGTATCACCACCAGCCAGTACGACGTTGGCGGCATCGCCATCGACCGTCAGGGCATGCCGCTGCCGCAAGCCACCGTTGATGGCTGCGAGCAGGCAGACGCGATTCTGTTCGGTTCCGTCGGCGGTCCGAAGTGGGAACATCTGCCGCCGGCCGAACAGCCGGAACGCGGCGCGCTGCTGCCGCTGCGTAAGCACTTCAAATTATTCAGCAACCTGCGCCCGGCTAAACTGTATCAGGGGCTGGAAGCGTTCTGCCCGCTGCGCGCCGATATCGCCGCCAACGGCTTCGACATTCTGTGCGTGCGCGAACTGACCGGCGGCATCTACTTCGGTCAACCGAAGGGCCGCGAAGGCAGCGGCCAGCATGAAAAAGCTTTCGATACTGAGGTATACCACCGCTTTGAAATCGAGCGTATCGCGCGTATTGCCTTTGAATCAGCGCGCAAGCGTCGTCATAAAGTGACGTCAATTGATAAAGCCAACGTCCTGCAGTCTTCTATCTTGTGGCGCGAAATCGTCAACGAGATTGGCAAAGAGTATCCGGATGTCGAGCTGGCGCATATGTATATCGATAATGCCACCATGCAGCTTATCAAAGATCCGTCGCAGTTCGACGTCCTGCTGTGCTCGAACCTGTTTGGCGACATCCTGTCCGACGAATGCGCGATGATCACCGGCTCTATGGGCATGTTGCCGTCCGCCAGCCTCAACGAGCAAGGTTTTGGCCTGTATGAACCAGCGGGCGGCTCGGCGCCGGACATCGCAGGCAAAAATATCGCCAACCCGATTGCGCAAATCCTGTCGCTGGCGCTGCTGCTGCGCTATAGCCTGGATGCCGGCGACGCGGCGAGCGCCATTGAACGCGCTATCAACCGCGCGTTAGAAGAAGGCATTCGTACCGGCGACTTAGCGCGCGGTACGGCGGCGGTCAGTACAGATGAAATGGGCGATATCATTGCCCGCTATGTCGCGGAAGGGGTGTAATCATGGCGAAGACGTTATACGAAAAATTGTTTGATGCGCATGTGGTATACGAAGCGCAGAACGAAACCCCGCTGCTGTATATTGACCGCCATCTGGTGCACGAAGTCACCTCTCCGCAGGCGTTTGACGGCCTGCGCGCGCACGGTCGTCCGGTGCGCCAGCCGGGCAAAACGTTCGCCACCATGGATCACAACGTCTCAACGCAGACCAAAGATATCAACGCCTCCGGCGAAATGGCCCGTATTCAGATGCAGGAGCTGATTAAGAACTGCAAAGAGTTTGGCGTTGAGCTGTATGACTTAAATCACCCGTTCCAGGGCATCGTACACGTCATGGGCCCGGAACAGGGCGTCACCCTGCCGGGGATGACCATTGTTTGCGGTGACTCCCATACCGCCACACACGGCGCGTTCGGCGCGCTGGCGTTCGGTATCGGCACATCCGAAGTGGAACACGTATTGGCGACCCAGACCCTGAAACAGGGTCGCGCGAAGACCATGAAAATCGAGGTTCGTGGCAAAGCGGCGCCGGGCATTACCGCCAAAGACATTGTACTGGCGATCATCGGCAAAACCGGTAGCGCCGGCGGTACCGGTCACGTGGTCGAATTCTGCGGCGAAGCCATTCGCGACCTGAGCATGGAAGGCCGTATGACCCTGTGCAATATGGCAATCGAAATGGGCGCCAAAGCGGGTCTGGTCGCGCCGGACGAGACGACCTTCAATTACGTGCAGGGTCGCCTGCACGCGCCGAAGGGCCAGGATTTCGCCGACGCGGTGGAATACTGGAAAACGCTGAAAACCGACGATGACGCCACCTTCGATACCGTAGTCACGCTGCAGGCGGAAGAGATTGCGCCGCAGGTTACCTGGGGCACCAATCCAGGCCAGGTCATCTCGGTCACCGATATTATCCCGGATCCGGCATCGTTCAGCGATCCGGTCGAACGCGCCAGCGCCGAGAAAGCGCTGGCCTATATGGGGCTGAAATCCGGCGTGCCGTTGACCGAGGTCGCGATCGATAAAGTCTTTATCGGTTCCTGCACTAACTCGCGAATCGAAGATTTACGCGCGGCGGCGGAAATCGCCAAAGGGCGTAAAGTGGCGCCGGGCGTACAGGCGCTGGTGGTTCCCGGTTCCGGCCCGGTGAAAGCGCAGGCGGAAGCCGAAGGTCTGGATAAGATTTTCATCGACGCCGGTTTTGAATGGCGCTTACCGGGCTGCTCCATGTGCCTGGCGATGAACAACGACCGCCTGAATCCCGGCGAACGTTGCGCCTCTACCAGCAACCGTAACTTTGAAGGCCGTCAAGGCCGCGGTGGACGCACCCATTTAGTCAGCCCGGCGATGGCCGCGGCGGCAGCGGTGACCGGCCATTTCGCCGATATCCGTAACTTGAAATAAGGAGACCATCATGGCAGAGAAATTTACCCAACATACTGGCCTGGTGGTTCCGCTGGATGCCGCAAACGTCGATACCGATGCGATCATTCCTAAGCAGTTCCTGCAGAAAGTGACGCGTACCGGCTTTGGCGCGCACCTGTTTAACGACTGGCGTTTCCTCGACGACCAGGGGCAGCAACCGAACCCGGAGTTCGTGCTGAACTTCCCGCAATATAAAGGGGCGTCTATCCTGCTGGCGCGTGAAAACTTCGGCTGCGGCTCCTCGCGCGAGCACGCGCCGTGGGCGTTGACCGATTACGGTTTCAAAGTGGTGATTGCGCCAAGCTTTGCCGATATCTTTTACGGCAACAGCTTTAATAACCAACTGCTGCCGGTGACGCTCAGCGATGAGCAGGTGGACGAGCTGTTCAAGCTGGTACAGGCGAGCCCGGGCATCAGCTTTGAAGTAGATCTTGAAGCGCAGGTGGTTAAAGCCGGGGATAAAACCTACAGCTTTAAAATCGACGACTTCCGCCGCCACTGCATGCTCAACGGTCTGGATAGCATCGGCCTGACGCTGCAGCATGAAGAGGCGATTTCCGCCTACGAGCGTCAACAGCCCGCCTTTATGAACTAACCTTTAAGCCCGGCGAGCAAGCCGGGCTTTCTCTTTGTGCTCCTCTCTGGCGCACATGACTACGTATAATTTATAGATAAATTTATCCTTCCCGTCCCTTATCGTGCATTTATACCGGCGTAACCGGGCTATTTTTGTTTATATCCACAATGACAAGTAAATAATCAGCAGAAGTATTTAAAACAAACCGCCTAATATGTGAATTAACAGTTAACTCCATAGAAAACCCCTATAGCTCAGCACAAAAAAAAGCATTATTTTTCCCCTCCCCGGCTCGTTATCTTTCCTGACAGAGAAATATTAACTTTAGATACGTCACGTCGCCTGCCTCACATCGTGGGCCGCCTGCCGTTCTTGTGGAGAGCCTAAATGAGCCACTATCCTCATCTATTCAGCCCGCTAACCATCAACGGGATGACCATAAAAAATCGCATTATCATGCCGCCGATGGGTACCAATATGGCCACTCTGAATGGCGAAGTCTCGCAGGAGCAGCTTGAATACTACGAACTGCGGGCGAAAGGCGGCACCGGGCTCATTACCGTGGAAAATATCTGCATTGATTTTCCCTTCGCCTCCAATGGCACGACGCAGTTACGTATCGATAACGATCAATATATTCCGCGCCTGTTTAAATTAACCGAAACCCTCCATAAACACGGCGCCTGCGTAGCGATTCAGCTGAATCACGCGGGCGCTTCGGCTTATGCTTATCGCCTGAATGGGCAGACGCCGCTTTCGGCATCCAGCACGCCGTCGAAAAAGCACGGTAATATTCCGCGGCCAATGACTCACGAGGAAATTTATCACGCGGTAGACAAATTTGGCGACGCCGCTGAGCGCGTACGCCGCGCCGGTTTTGACTGCGTAGAAATTCATGGCGGCCATTCCTATTTAATTAGCCAGTTTTTGTCGCCGCTATTTAATAAACGTACCGACGAATTCGGCGGCAGTATCGAAAACCGCACCCGCATATTAAGCCTGATTATCGATAAGGTTCGCGCCTGCGTTGGACCACGTTTCCCGATAAGCCTGCGCATCAGCGCCGACGATTTCTTAAAGGGCGGCAACACGCTGGAAGATTCGCTGCGCATCCTCGAGCTGTGCCAGGATAAGGTCGACATTATTAACGTCTCTGCCGCGCAGAACGATAACCTGAATTTACAAATCGACCAGATGTCGCTGGAAGACGGCTGGAAGCGCTACCTCTCTCGCGCGGTACGCGATAAATTCCATAAGCCGACGGTCATCGCCGGCAACATTCGTTCGCCAAAAATCGCCGAAGATATCCTCGCCAGCGGCGATGCCGATCTGATCGCCATTGGTCGTGGTTTGATTGCCGAGCCTGAATGGGTACAGAAAGTACAAAGCGGCAATGAGCGTCTGATGCGTAAATGCATCTCCTGCAATATCGGCTGCGCGGATCACCGCATCGCCCGTTCTCGTCCGCTGCGCTGCTCGATCAACCCGGACATCATCCACGGCGACGCTTACAAGCAGCAGCGTGTTTCGCGCGAAACCAACGTTGTGGTAATCGGCGCCGGCACTGCAGGAATGGAAGCCGCCTGCACCGCCGCGGAAGTCGGCTGTAACACCTGGCTGCTGGAAGAGAAAAGCCACGTCGGCGGACTGGCCAGCACCATTGCGCTGCTGCCGGAGAAAAAGCGCATCGCCGATTTCCCGCAGTTTATGAAAAACCGCCTTTCCGGGCTCAGTAATCTGATGCTGCAGGTCGGTAAACGCGCCGATGTCGCTTCAGTCGCCGCGCTGCATCCACAGCTCATCGTCAACGCCACCGGCTCGGTTCCTCTGCTGCCGCCTATCGAAGGCCTGCGCGAGAACATTGACGCCGAAGGTGGCCGCCTGTTTTCAATAACCGGCATGATTGAACACCTTGACGCCTTTGCCGATGCCGCAGGTAAACGCATCGTCGTGGTTGGCGGCGGCGCCGTCGGCCTGGACGTCATTGAATACTTCTCAGCGCGCGGCGCCGAGACGGTGCTGATTGAAATGCAGGACGCGCCGGGACAGGACCTCGACATTATTACCAAAAACGCGATGTTGACCATGCTGGAAGAACACCAGGTGGAGCAACACATGCAGACCCGATTAACCGCCGTCGCTCCAGACCATTTCACCGTTAATACCGTCAACGGCACGTTCGACATTCCCTTCGACTATGGCTTTGTATGCCTGGGAATGCGCGCCAACCGCGCAGGTCTCGACGATATCGCCCAGTGGGCCGCCGCCAACAACGTAAAAATCATGAATATCGGCGACAGCCTGTCGGCCCGGAGAATTATCGACGGCGTGCGCGAAGGCCGCAACGTGCTGGAGATACTCGAAGACATGGGCGTACTCGGCAATCGCGAAGCGCAACAGATTCCATTTTTAACATATTGAGGATATTTATCATGGCAGAACGTCTTACCGGTCATACCGAACTGATTGGCCTAATCGCTACCCCGATTCGTCACAGCATGTCGCCGACCATGCACAACGAAGCCTTTGCCCATCTTGGCCTCGATTACGCCTACCTGGCATTCGAGGTCGATAACCAGGAGCTAAAAGATGTCGTGCAGGGTTTCCGCGCGCTAAAACTGCGTGGTTACAACGTCTCGATGCCGAATAAAACCGAAATTTGCCAGTATCTCGACAAGCTTTCGCCGGCGGCGCAGCTGGTCGGCGCGGTCAATACCGTCGTCAACGATAATGGCGTGTTAACCGGCCACATTACCGACGGCACCGGCTATATGCGCGCGCTGTCAGAAGCCGGTATCGATATCATTGGCAAGAAGATGACCATCCTCGGCGCAGGCGGCGCGGCTACCGCCATCAGCGTACAGGCCGCGCTCGACGGCGTGAAGGCCATCTCGATCTTCAACCGTAAAGACAAGTTCTTCGCCAATGCCGAGCAGACCGTCGCCAAGATCCGCGACAACACCGACTGCGAGATCCATCTCTTCGATCTCGACGATCATGACAAGCTGCGCGCCGAAATCGACAGCAGCGTGATCCTCACCAACGCCACCGGCGTCGGTATGAAACCATTCGAAGGCCAGATGCTGCTGCCAAACGACAGCTTCCTGCGCCCGGACCTGATTGTCTCCGACGTCGTCTATAACCCGCGTAAAACCCATCTGCTGGAAGTGGCGGAGAAAAAAGGCTGCCGGACCCTCAACGGCCTGGGAATGATGCTGTGGCAAGGCGCGCGCGCGTTCGAAATTTGGACGGGCAAAGAGATGCCGGTTGACTACGTCAAGAGCATTCTGTTCTAAGAGGCAAGAGATGAAAAACAAATACATCCCTACTGCGGCAGGGCTGTATCTCAACTACCTGATCCACGGCATGGGGGTGCTTTTAATCACCCTCAACATGGCCCATCTTCAGGAACAGTGGGGAACAGACGCCGCTGGCGTATCGATCGTTATCTCCTCATTAGGTATCGGTAAGCTGGCGACGATCGTGACCGGCTTTTTGTCGGATCGCTTTGGTCGTAAGCCCTTTATCTATCTTGGGATCCTCAGCTACCTGATCTTTTTCGTCGGCATTCTGCTGACCAAAAATATCTATCTGGCCTACGTGTTTGGCATCATGGCCGGTCTGGCGAACAGCTTCCTCGACTCCGGAACCTATCCGGCGCTGATGGAGTCGTTCCCGCACTCCGCCAGCCGCGCTAACGTACTCATCAAAGCCTTCGTTTCCGCAGGGCAGTTCCTGCTGCCATTCATTATCAGCCTGCTGATATGGGCGAATCTGTGGTTCGGCTGGTCGTTTGTGATCGCGGCGGCACTGTTTGTACTGAGTGCAATTTATCTGCTCAAGATGCCGTTCCCCGACAGCCAGGCGGCCAAAAAGGAAGAGACTCCAACGGCGCAGACAGAAGCTTCCGCTAAGCCGCAAGCCAACAAACTGGATATGGTTGTCTTTACCCTGTACGGCTATATCGGCATGGCAACCTTTTACCTGGTCAGTCAATGGCTGGCGCAATATGGTCAGTTCGTGGTCGGCATGCCTTATGCCTCGGCGATCAAGCTGCTGAGCATCTACACCGTCGGTTCGCTGGTCTGCGTCTTCGTGACCGCCGCCTTTGTCAAAGAGGTGTTCAGCTCAGCGGTGGCCATGATCATCTATACCTGTCTGTCGATGGTCTCGCTGCTGTTAGTGTGCCTGTTCCCGACACCGGTGATGGTGACCGGCTTCGCCTTCGTCATCGGCTTTGCCGCTGCCGGCGGGGTACTGCAGTTGGGAGCGACCATCATGGCGATGAGCTTTCCGAATGGCAAGGGCAAGGCGACGGGGATCTTCTACACCGCTGGCAGCATCGCGAGCTTCACGATCCCGCTTATCACCGCCAGGCTTTCGCAGATTAGCATTGCCAGCATTATGTGGTTTGATTTCCTGATCGCCGTCATTGGCTTTGTGATCGCCCTGTACATCGGCTATCGTCAACTTCAGGCGCGCGCGGCGCAAAGAATGTCCCGCACCACCGTCACCGCCTGAGGTTCAACGACAACAATAATGGATACCTACATGACAACTGCAGTAACCGTAAAGAACATCACCTTCAAGGAAGGCGAAACCTTAGTTTGCGTACCGCTGATCGGAAAAACGCTGGATGAGCTGCTGACTAATGCTCAGGGCCTGGTTGACGCCGGCGCTGATATTATCGAATGGCGCGTTGACCATTTTACCCACGTCCGGGAAATCCCCCAGGTGCTGGCCGCGCTGGCGGAAATCCGCCATACGCTGAAAGCTCTGCCGCTGCTGTTCACCTTCCGCAGTAAGAAAGAAGGCGGCGAAACGGAAATCAGTGACGAAGCGTACTTTGAACTTAACCGCCAGGCGGCGCTAAGCGGATTCGCCGATGTTATCGACATCGAGCTGTTTAACGATGAAGCGCAAATTCGCGCGCTGGTGAACGACGCCCATCAGGCCGGCGTAAAAGTGATCATGAGCAACCATGATTTCCATAAAACGCCGGCACAGGAAGATATTATCTATCGCCTGCGTCGAATGCAGGATCTGGGTGCCGATCTGCCGAAGATCGCGGTGATGCCGCAGTCGCCTCAGGACGTACTCACTCTGCTTTCCGCCACGCTGACCATGAAAGAGAAATATGCGACGCGCCCGCTGATCACCATGTCGATGGGCAAATCCGGCGGCGTGAGCCGGGTAACAGGTCGCTTGTTCGGTTCAGCGATGACCTTTGGCACCGTCGGCCAGGCCTCCGCGCCGGGCCAGATTGCCATTGCAAAGCTGCGTGAGCTGATGGACATACTGTCCTGATAACCATGCCGCCCGGAGCCAGTCTCCGGGCGCTTACTCAGTTGATTCTCTGGCTATCATTAATAATGACGTTTTTAAATGATTGAATCGCTGAGGAAAGTACCCTTTCCTTCATCGTTGCCAGGTAGATATAACGAGGGGGAATCTCATTTTTTATTTTCAGAATGTGCACGTTATAATTTGCCAGCGCGGAGATCCTCGGCATAATCGCAATGCCATAATCGATGCTAACTAACCCCGCCATCGCGGTATCTTCATCGACGTAGCAGGCGATATCCGGCACCAGTTTTTGCTGCATGAAGACATTATCAATAAAAGGCCGCAGACCGCTGTTTTCTGAGAAGTAGATATAGGGATAGTGAATCGTCTCAACCAAATCGACCTCATTTTCATACAATCGGGCAAGCGGGTGATCTTTCGCCGTCACCACCACCAGCTCCTGCTGAATGATGGGAATAAAATCGATGTCTGGTTCATCGGCAATATATGAGCAAATCGCCAGATCGGTTTTTCCTGCCTTTAATGCTTGTAATAACGAAAGTGAAGTGCCTTGCGTGAAGGAAAAAGTCACCTTGTGACTGGATGGTGAATTAGTGTATTTATTAATTAACTGCGGAACAACAAATTCACCCATCGTATAAATAAAGGCGATACGAATATTCTCTTTCTTTTCACTATCATTGTTTTGCAGCGTCAGGCGCCCATTCTCTAAAGAAGCGAGCGCATCTTCCACATAGGGTAAAAAACGTTTACCGCTTTGCGTAATTTTGACGTTGCGGCCTTTTCTGGCGAACAGCGCCACACCCAACTCCTTCTCCAGCTCAGATATGGCGTGGCTTAACGAGGGTTGAGTGATGAACAGGCTGGATGCCGCCTCGGTGTAATGTTCCGTCTCGCTCAATCGCTTAAAATAATAAAGTTGCTTCAGGTTCATTATTTTTGTCCGTATAATATAAGAATAAAACCACTGCGCCTAATATACCATGCGGCAGGTGGATAATACGCTACAACGAGCCAATATCAGATTCCCATCAAATATTATTTGATATTTTCTTTTGTGCGTAACAAGGCGTTGCCATTCATAGACACAGTCTATGAATCATTAGAGTATTTCTGCATGCATTAATACATGCAAAAATATTTTAAACTTTAAAGGAAATCTATATGTGTATACCTGACTCTCAGGGTAGCCTGGCGTCATCGCCCGGCGCGCTAAAAAGAAGCAGAACGCGTATTTTTATTTTATCGCTCTTATCGCTGGGTACGATGATTAATTATCTCGATCGTACCATTCTTGGAATCGTTGCTCCAAAATTAACCACTGAAATCCATATCGACCCGGCGATGATGGGCATTGTTTTTTCCGCTTTTGCCTGGACTTATGCGCTGGCGCAAATTCCTGGCGGCATGTTTTTAGACCGTTTCGGTAATAAATTGACCTACGCCCTGTCCATCTTCTTTTGGTCGCTGTTTACCCTGCTGCAAAGCTTCTCGCTGGGGCTGAAATCATTGCTCCTTCTGCGTCTGGGGCTAGGCGTCAGCGAGGCACCCTGCTTTCCGGCCAATAGCCGCATCGTCAGCAAATGGTTCCCCCAGCATGAACGGGCCAGAGCCACCGCTACCTATACAGTAGGCGAATATATTGGGTTAGCCGCCTTCTCGCCATTGTTATTTTTAATCCTGGAACATCATGGCTGGCGCACCTTATTTTTTCTAACCGGCGGGCTAGGAATTTTATTCACTTTCGTATGGTGGCGTTTTTATCATGAGCCGCATGAATCGAAAACGGCAAATAAAGCAGAACTGGATTATATTGGCGCCGACCAGGTTGCCAATAAGAGTGAAAACATTCCATTTAACTGGCGTGATGCCAAACGATTACTCTGCTGTCGGCAAATTATCGGCGCCAGTCTGGGGCAGTTTGCTGGTAACACTACGCTGGTCTTTTTCCTTACCTGGTTCCCTACTTATCTGGCCAACGAACGCCACTTGCCGTGGCTTCACGTGGGCTTTTTCGCCACCTGGCCATTCCTGGCCGCCGCGGTTGGCATCATCTTCGGCGGCTGGCTTTCCGATAGGCTACTTAAGCGTACGGGCTCAGCCAATATAAGCCGAAAACTTCCAATAATTTCTGGATTATTGCTTTCCAGTTGCATTATCGCCGCCAATTGGGTGAGCGCGAATTCGACGGTAATTATTATTATGTCGATCGCTTTCTTTGGTCAGGGAATGGTTGGTCTGGGCTGGACGTTAATATCTGATATTGCCCCAGATAATATGGCTGGGTTGACCGGCGGTATATTTAATTTCTGCGCCAACCTGGCATCAATTATCGCGCCACTCATCATTGGCGTGATTATATCAGCCACCGGTAACTTCTTTTACGCCCTCATTTACGTTGGAGTGACCGCCCTGATCGGGGTAATTGCCTACATCTTTATCATCGGCGACATCAAGCGAATCGTACTGAAGTAACGCTCTCTCCGCGCCGGGCCAGCATGGCCGGCGCGGGAGATTGACTTAAATATCTTTCACCCGGCTGGTCAAAAACAGCGTCAGCAGCGAAATCGCCGCGATTGTCCAGTAGACGCTGGCGTGACCATAGCTTTGCGACAGCGCCCCCTGAATCACCCCGGCCAGAATAACCCCGGTGGAGATACTGTTGGTAAACAGCGTGGTCGCCGCCCCGGCGCGCCCCGGCATCAGGTCCTGGAACCACAACATGCCGATCCCCGCGATGATACCAATAAAGATGGCGTTGAATAGCTGCAGCGCCAGCAGCGCCGTGCGGCCATGGAACATAATCAGCCCCACATAGAACAACACGCCGGCGGCGACTGCCGCCACCATCATTTTGCGTTTACCCCAACGCTTAACGTAGTAGCCGGCCAGGATCATCGCCGGAATTTCAAGACCGGCGGCCGTGCCCATCAGTATCCCCGCCAGGCTATCCGGCAGGCCAAGATCGCTACTGATCCACAACGGCATATCGATGATATACATGGTGTTGCAGGTCCACATCAGCGTTGAGGCGATAAATAGCATGCGGACGTTTTTATCGCGCCAGCCGCCTTCCAGTTCCGGCAGGCTGCTGCCTTCCCGCAGTTGCGTCACTCGCGCCACCGAAGGCAGCTTAAAGGCAATCAGCGCCAGGCTGATGACAAAAATCCCGGCGGCGATGGAAAACATGGTCGTAAAGCCATAATTTAACGCCAGCATAAAAGCCAGCGGCGGGCCAATGACCCACGCCAGCGACAGCTGGGCGCGCATCACCGAGCTGAACATCACCACTTCGCGAGCAGAGCTATCGGCGTATTCGCGGGCAAGAGCAAACAGTTGCGGCATTGCCGCATTGGCGACCGACGCCAGCATCACGCCACAGGTGATAAGCGTCAGATAATGGCGGTTGAAAGCGAACAGCAGCGCGTTACCCACCGCCATCAGGCAGCAGAACATAATTAACCGCCGACGATCGCCGCGGCTATCGGATCGTTTGGCCAGCGCCAGGCTCACCAGGATACCGGCAATCGCATTCACCGTATAAAACAGGCCGACCCAGAACGGCTGCGCGCCGACTTCACGACTAAGAAATAGACTGAGCGTCGGCGCCTGCAGCGCCCCGGCCACGCCCATCATAAAAGCCACCAGCATAAAGGCGGCGTAGACGCCGTTTAACCGTCGCCCCATCGTCATCAACCACAGCATGAAATATCCTTAACACACGCGAAGTAAACGAAAAAAGCCAGCAGAAGCAATCTGCTGGCGGGTGATTCTATACTCTGTGGATTTCGAGTTGCAGCCAATGCGCTTGCAGCCTGAAAGACGGCGAGTATAACACCAATACTCAGTCACACATGATGTCGGCAAGTCAACGATCGGAGGTCGGCGACGTAACTCCCCACTGCATCAATTCCTCCAGCATTTTCTGCTGCCTTCCTGCTAACTGGCGGGCCAGCCAGGACGCGCCCTGCGTCGCAGAAAAGTACCGTTGATAGAACTGCTTAGTGGTTGACCTCGTCATATTCATCTCCTTACTTCATCGAGGTTCATTATTGGCTTAATATAGGAACTCATAAATTGCTGAGTTTTCGTCAGGAGTTCCTCTTTTATGCCTTCCAGCCGTCTGCAACAACAGTTCATCCGCCTGTGGCAATGCTGCGATGGCAGGTCGCAGCAGACCACCCTCAACGAACTGGCGGAAATGCTCAGCTGTTCGCGCCGCCATATGCGCACCTTGCTCAATCTGATGGAAGCGCGCGGCTGGCTGGCGTGGGAATCTGAAGCCGGGCGTGGCAAGCGCTCCAGGTTGACCTTCCTTTATACCGGTCTGGCGCTACAGCAGCAGCGCGCCGAAGATCTGCTGGAGCAGGATCGCATCGATCAGCTGGTACAACTGGTAGGTGATAAAACGGCGGTCAGGCAAATGTTGATCTCCCATCTGGGACGCAGCTTCCGCCAGGGGCGCCACATCCTGCGCGTGCTCTACTATCGGCCGATGAAAAATCTGCTGCCCGGCAGCGCGTTGCGCCGTTCGGAGACCCATATCGCGCGGCAAATTTTTAGCGCTTTGACGCGGGTAAATGAGGAAAATGGGGAACTGGAGGCCGATATTGCCCACCACTGGCAACAAATTTTGCCTAATCACTGGCGCTTTTTCCTGCGTCCCGGCATTCATTTCCATCATGGCCGCGAGCTGGAGATGGCCGACGTTATCTCTTCGCTACAGCGCAGCAGCGAACTGCCGCTATTTTCCCATATTGAGCGCATCGTCTCGCCGACCGCCTGGACGCTGGATATTCACCTCAGCCAGCCGGACCGCTGGCTGCCCTGGCTGTTAGGGCAGGTCCCGGCAATGGTGCTGCCGCAGGAATGGCGCACGATGGATAATTTTTCCAGTATGCCCATCGGTACCGGACCTTACGCGGTCGCGCGCAATAATCAAAATCAGTTGAAAATCCATGCCTTCGAAGAATACTTCGGCTACCGGGCGCTAATCGATGAGGTTAACGTCTGGGTGCTACCGGAAATTAGCGAAGAACCCAACGGCGGTTTAACCCTGCAGGGGAATACCGAAAGCGAAAAAGCCGTAGAGAGCCGCCTGGAAGAGGGGTGCTATTACCTGCTCTTTGATAGCCGCAGCCCGCTGGGCGGTAATGATGACGTGCGCCGCTGGTTAAGTTATCTGTTCCAGCCCGCCAACCTGCTGTATCACGCCGGTGAACACTATCAAGGCAACTGGTTTCCGGCCTACGGTCTGCTGCCGCGCTGGCACCACGCCCGCAGCCATGCCTGTGAAAAACCAGCCGGCCTCGAGTCAGTCACCCTCACCTACTACCGCGATCATGTGGAACATCGGGT
This sequence comes from Klebsiella sp. 141162, assembly GCF_050600755.1. Classification (NCBI taxonomy): domain Bacteria; kingdom Pseudomonadati; phylum Pseudomonadota; class Gammaproteobacteria; order Enterobacterales; family Enterobacteriaceae; genus Klebsiella; species Klebsiella sp. 141162. The sequence goes on from NZ_JAQIRI010000007.1 coordinate 156,055, forward strand.
CATTGGCGGGATCATGCGGGCGCTGCTGGCGGAACATCAGGTAAAGCTGAACATTCAGGAGCTGGAGTACGATGACTGGCATCGCGGCGAAACGGTGAGCGATATCTGGCTCAACAGCGTCAATTTCACGTTGCCGATCGATTTTTCCCTGTTCGCCTATTTATATGAAGTGCCGCTGATGCATCACTGCATTCCCATCGACTGGGAGGCAGACGCCAACCGCTGGCGCGCAGGGGAGTTCAACCCGGCGACCTGGAGCCAGCAACTGCTGGAGAAGCAGCATATTGTCCCGCTGATCCACCACTGGCTGATGATTCAGGGCCAGCGCAGTATGCGCGGCGTGCGCATGAACACCCTCGGCTGGTTTGACTTTAAATCGGCCTGGTTCGCCCCGCCGGAGCCCTGAATGCTTTGCGTCAACTAACAAAATCATTACACTATCGCCGTTCTCAACGGGGTGCTAATAAACATACGCAATATCATTCAAGTTGCATCAAGGCAGCAAGCGGGTGAATCCCCTGGAGCATAGATAACTATGTGACTGGGGTGAACGCGCGAAGCTAACGCAGATGCGGCTTGAAGGATGAAGCGTATGGGCTGAGAAAATACCCGTCGAACCTGATCCGGATAACGCCGGCGAAGGGATTTGAGGCCTACTCAAAATCCTTTGCCTCCCCATATACTGAGGTGCAAAGTGTTGAAAAAACTGCTTCCCCTGCTGGCGCTGGTCGCCGCCCCGGTCTTTGCTAAACCGATCCTGACCGTTTACACCTACGATTCGTTCTCCGCCGATTGGGGTCCTGGCCCGGCGGTGAAAAAGGCCTTCGAGGCCGACTGCGGCTGCGAGCTGAAATACGTCGCCCTCGAAGATGGCGTATCGCTGCTTAACCGGTTGCGAATGGAAGGCAAAAACAGCAAAGCTGATGTCGTGCTCGGCCTTGATAACAATCTGCTGGCAGCCGCGGCGCAGAGCAAACTGTTTGCCAAAAGCGGCGTTCCGGGCAGCGCGGTCACCGTACCTGGCGGCTGGGATAACGACACCTTCGTGCCTTACGACTACGGCTACTTCGCCTTCGTGTATGACAAAAACAAGCTGAAAAACCCGCCGAAAAGCCTGAAAGAGCTGGTCGAGAGCCCGCAGAAATGGCGCGTGATTTATGAAGACCCGCGCACCAGTACGCCGGGGCTCGGCCTGCTGCTGTGGATGCAAAAGGTGTATGGCGATAAGGCGCCGGAAGCCTGGCAGAAGCTGGCGGCCAAAACCGTCACCGTCACCAAGGGCTGGAGCGAAGCCTACGGCCTGTTCCTGAAAGGCGAAAGCGACCTGGTGTTGAGCTATACCACCTCGCCGGCTTATCACCTCATCGAAGAGAAAAAAGATAATTATGCGGCGGCGGACTTTACCGAAGGCCACTATCTGCAGGTTGAAGTCGCCGCGCGTACCGCCGCCAGCAAGCAGCCGGAACTGGCGGAGAAGTTCCTGAAATTTATGGTCTCGCCTGGCTTCCAGAACGCGATCCCCACCGGCAACTGGATGTACCCGGTAACTCAGGTCGCGCTGCCGGCCGACTTCAATAAGCTAACCAAACCGCAAACCACGCTGCAGTTCACCCCGCAGCAGGTCGCCGCTGAACGTCAAAACTGGATCGGTTCATGGCAACGCGCCGTCAGCCGCTAAGTTTCGGCTGGCTGATCCCCGGCGCCGCGGCGGCCTGCTTACTGGTCATCGTGGCGCTGGCGGCGTTTCTGGCGCTGTGGCTGGAAGCGCCGCAGGCCCCCTGGCAGACGATCCTCAGCGATAGCTATCTCTGGCACGTCGTTCGTTTCTCTTTCTGGCAGGCTTTTTTGTCGGCGCTATTTTCGGTGGTGCCGGCGATGTTCCTTGCCCGCGCCCTGTATCGCCGCCGCTTTCCGGGGCGCACGCTGCTGCTGCGCCTGTGCGCGATGACGTTGATCCTGCCGGTTCTGGTGGCGGTGTTCGGCATCCTCAGCGTCTATGGCCGCCAGGGGTGGCTCGCCGCGCTGTTTCACGCCCTCGGCTGGCAATGGGATTTCTCACCATACGGCTTACAGGGCATCCTGTTGGCCCATGTGTTTTTTAATATGCCGATGGCGACCCGCCTGCTGCTGCAGGCGCTGGAAAACATTCCCGGCGAACAGCGGCAGATCGCCGCACAGCTCGGCATGCGCGGTTTCGTCTTCTTCCGCCTTGTGGAATGGCCGTGGCTGCGTCGGCAGATCCTGCCGGTGGCTACGCTGATTTTTATGTTGTGCTTCGCAAGCTTCGCCACCGTGCTGTCACTTGGCGGCGGGCCGCGGGCCACCACCATTGAGCTGGCTATCTATCAGGCGCTAAGCTTTGATTACGACCCGGCGCGGGCGGCGCTGTTAGCGATTATTCAAATGGTCTGCTGTCTTGGGCTGGTGCTGCTGAGCCAGCGCCTGAGCAAAGCCGTGGCGATCGGCGCCAACCAACTGCAGGGCTGGCGCGACCCCGATGACCGTCTGCATAGCCGCCTGTGCGATTGCGCGCTGATCGCGCTTGCTCTATTGTTGTTGCTGCCGCCGCTATTAGCGGTAATCGTCGATGGCCTCAACGTCAATCTGCCGAAGGTGCTCGGCCAAGCCGCGCTATGGCAGGCGCTGTGGGCATCGCTGCGTATCGCCCTCGCCGCCGGTCTGCTTAGCGTTATCCTGACCATGATGCTGCTATGGAGCAGCCGCGAACTGCGGGCCCGCAATCTGCCGCTGGCCGGGCAGACGCTGGAACTCAGCGGCATGCTCATCCTCGCCATGCCGGGGATTGTGCTGGCAACCGGATTTTTCCTGCTGCTCAATAACAGCGTCGGCCTGCCGGAATCCGCCGACGGCATCGTCATCTTTACCAACGCGCTGATGGCAATCCCCTATGCCCTGAAGGTGCTGGAAAACCCGATGCGCGATATTGCCGCCCGCTACGGCGCTTTGTGTCAGTCGTTGGGGCTACAAGGTTTTAACCGGCTGCGGGTAGTGGAGCTACGGGCGCTGAAACGGCCGCTGGCGCAGGCTTTGGCTTTCGCCTGCGTGCTGTCTATCGGCGACTTCGGCGTGGTGGCGCTGTTCGGCAATGAATCCTTCCGCACGCTGCCTTTCTATTTGTATCAACAAATAGGCTCCTACCGCAGCCAGGACGGCGCGGTCACCGCGCTCCTGCTACTGTTGCTGTGCTTTATCCTTTTTACTTTGATCGAGAAACTACCGGGACGCGATGCTAAAACTCAATGATGTCACCTGGCTGTATCAGCATTTGCCGATGCGCTTTACGCTCAGCGTCGAGCGCGGAGAACGCATCGCCGTGCTCGGTCCCAGCGGCGCCGGCAAAAGCACGCTGCTGAATCTGATCGCCGGTTTTCTGCCGCCGGCCAGCGGCAGCCTGCTGATCGACGGCGAGAAGCATAACGCCACGCCGCCGGCGCAGCGTCCGGTTTCCATGCTGTTTCAGGAGAACAACCTGTTTAACCATCTCACCGTCCGGCAGAATATTGGCCTCGGCATCCACCCCGGCCTGAAGCTGAACCGCGAGCAGCACGCGCAGGTCACGGCGATAGCCGGGCAGATGGGAATGGATACGCTGCTGGATCGTCTACCGGGCGAGCTTTCCGGCGGTCAGCGGCAGCGAGCGGCGCTGGCCCGCTGTCTGATACGCCAACAGCCGGTGCTGCTGCTTGATGAACCCTTCTCGGCGCTCGATCCGGCGCTGCGTCAGGAGATGCTGACGCTGGTCGCCGATGTCTGTCAGCGGCAACAGTTGACGCTGTTAATGGTATCGCACAGCGTGGAGGATGCGGCGCGCATTGCGCCTCGTTCCATCGTGGTGGCCGAAGGGCGCATTGCCTGGGACGGCGCCACTGACGATCTGTTAAGCGGCAACAGCAGCGCCTCGGCGCTGTTGGGAATTAGCGCGAAATGACCTTATGCAGGATCTCAAGGTAGACCGGCATCAGGGGATGGCGGAAAACAAATGTTAGCGCCGCTACCGCCAGCGCCGCCATCAACGGCGCCAGCCACAGCAGGCGTCCGCGCGGTAACCAACGGGTCAGGCGATCGCCGGAGGTTTTCGCGCTCCGCCACAGCCGCCAGCACAGCCAGCCCGCCAGCCACGCCAGCAGCGCCGCGCCCAGCAGCAGCCATTTGAAGCTGGCGCTGTTTTCATCGGCAGGAATATCAATCGCCGCCCCCGCCAGAATACCGGGGAGGAAATAGAGCGGTGGCCAGAGCAGGCAGCCAATAATATTCGGCAGCACGAACTTCGCCACCGGCAGGTCGAGCATCCCGGCGACCATTGGCACCAATGGCCGCGTCGGCCCGACAAAGCGGCCAATCAGAATCGTCACCATGCTGTGCTGGTGCAGCGCGTGTTCGGTTTTCTCCAGCAGCGCGCGATTTTTTTTCATAAACGACCAGCGGTGTAACGGCTTTTTAAAGCGCCAGCCGAGCCAGAATGAGATCCAGTCTCCCAACAGGCAGCCGACAATCCCCGCCAGCCACGCCTGCCAGAAGTTAACTTCGCCGCTGCCGATGAGCGCCCCCAGGCCAGCCATCATGACCGTGCCGGGTAAAATAAGCCCCACCAGCGCCAGCGACTCAAGAAATGCCACCAGCATCACGGCTATCAATGAGTAGACCGTGGATTGGGTGATAAAGTGTTCCAGCAATGCCTGCATAATGTACCCGGTTAAAAAACGAAGCCCGGATTCTCCGGAGCCGTCACGTCGCCGTCAAGCCACCAATTGTCTTAATAGTTTACTGGCTGTGACATTTAAGCGGGTCATCATTTCACTTTCTTTACTTTTTATTCACATCCTGCGCGGAATTCACTGGGGCTGGCGCCGGTGCATTTTTTAAAGACCCGCGAAAAATAGAGCTGATCTTCGAAGCCAACGTTGCGGCCAACGCTGGCAATCGGCATCCGGGTAGTACTCAACAGCAGTTTGGCCTGGCTAATTCGCTGATCTTCCCGCCAGCCAAGTACGCTTATCCCCAACTGCTGGCGAAACAGGTGCGACAGACGCGAAGGCGACAGACAGACGTGCTGGGCGACGCTGGCGATATCGAAATGGCTGTCCGCCAGATGGTCGCTGATGTACTGGCAGGCATCGCGAACCCGGTTATCCAGCGGCGGATGCAGCGATTCGTTAATCGCCTCCATGCGCCGCAGCAGCAACTGTTCCAGCAGGTTAATCGCCAACAGTTCGGAATAACGTCCCGCCCCCTGACCGGCATCGACAATCTGCCCGAACAGCTCGCCAAACCGCGCCTGCCACTGTTCATCCGGGCGGAAGAAACCGGTCTGAGCGAAGATCGTCGGCCAGTTAAGCCATTCGTGCCAGTAGGCGCGTGGGCGGAAATAGACCCACTGGTGATACCACTCGCTGGCGTCGGGATGGCGGCCATAGTGGTGAATCTCACCCGGCGGAAACAGCAGCATATCGCCGGGGCGACAAACGAACTGTTCGCCGTGGTTGTTAATCACCCCCTCGCCGCGGATCGTCAGGTTGAGAATATAGCCTTTCATGCCCAGCGGGCGGTCGATAAAGAAATCGAGATAACCCTGCGCCTCAATCGGCGTCAGGCCGGTGACCAGATGAGCGTTAAAGGAATAGCCCGGAAGCAGCGGATCGTTTTGCGTTTCGGCCATAAGCGTCGTTCTCCACGAGGTATTTTTGACACCAATTGTCCATATTCATCATTTTATCGCCATCCGCGCCGTTGCGACTGCGATACCGGTGGGAATTTAGACAAAAACCCGCACGGTGAGCGAAAAAAGCGCTACCAGCACGCATTTCGCGTTGATCCAGCGCATAACAAAAGTGTCTATAAATACGGCAGGAAAGTCCACATCGAATATTTGCACGGCGTCACACTTTGCGAGGTGACAGCAATATAGTCCATAAGATTAGCGAATACGGCCTGACGGATTTGGCCGGGGATATCTACTGTTGCTGCATGAATGATTTCAGCATGGAGTAACAAGATGGCAATTGCGATTGGCCTCGATTTTGGTAGTGACTCAGTACGCGCGCTGGCGGTGGAATGCGCTACCGGCGCGGAGCTGGCCGCGAGCGTAGAGTGGTATCCACGCTGGCAGGAAGGGCTGTTCTGCGATGGGCCGAATAACCGCTTCCGCCATCACCCGCGCGATTATATTGAATCGATGGAATCGGCGCTGAAAAGCGTCCTGGCGGCATTAAGCGCAGAACAACGAGCGATGGTGGTCGGTATCGGCGTCGACAGCACCGGTTCAACCCCGGCGCCGATTGATGCTGACGGTAACGTGCTGGCGCTGCGCGAAGAGTTCGCCGACAACCCGAACGCCATGTTCGTACTGTGGAAAGACCATACCGCGGTGGAAGAGGCGGAAGCCATCACCCGCCTGTGCCACACGCCGGGTAAAGAAGATTACTCGCGCTATATCGGCGGCATCTACTCCAGCGAATGGTTCTGGGCCAAGATCCTCCACGTCACTCGCGAAGATAGCGCCGTCGCGCAGGCCGCGGCATCGTGGATTGAGCTTTGTGACTGGGTGCCCGCCCTGCTTTCCGGCACCACCCGCCCGCAGGATATCCGCCGCGGTCGCTGCAGCGCCGGGCACAAATCGTTGTGGCACGAGAGCTGGGGCGGACTGCCGCCCGCCAGCTTCTTCGACGAACTCGACCCGATTATCAACCGCCACCTTGCCTGGCCGCTATTCCGCGACACCTGGACTGCGGATCTCCCCGTCGGCAACCTGACCGCCGAATGGGCGCAGCGCCTCGGCCTGCCGGAGACAGTGGTGATTTCAGGCGGCGCCTTCGATTGCCATATGGGCGCGGTCGGCGCCGGCGCACAGCCTAACGCATTGGTTAAAGTTATCGGCACCTCCACCTGCGACATCCTGATCGCCGATAAACAGAGCGTGGGCAACCGCACGGTGAAAGGTATCTGCGGCCAGGTGGACGGCAGCGTGGTGCCGGATTTCATCGGTATGGAGGCCGGTCAGTCCGCCTTCGGCGATATCTATGCCTGGTTTGGCCGTATCCTCGGCTGGCCGCTGGAACAGCTGGCCCAACAGCACCCTGAATTGCGCGAGCCAATCAAAGCCAGTCAAAAACAGCTGCTGCCTGCGCTCACCGAAGCCTGGGCCAATAATCCGTCCCTCGATCACCTGCCGGTGGTACTGGACTGGTTCAACGGCCGCCGCACGCCGAACGCCAACCAGCGGCTGAAAGGCGTTATTACCGATTTAAATCTGGCCACCGACGCCCCGGCGCTGTTTGGCGGGCTCATTGCCGCCACCGCCTTCGGCGCCCGCGCCATTATGGAGTGCTTCACCGATCAGGGCATTCCGGTCAATAACGTGATGGCGCTCGGCGGCATTGCGCGTAAGAACCAGGTCATCATGCAGGCCTGCTGCGACGTCCTGAACCGCCCGCTGCAGATTGTCGCCTCCGATCAGTGCTGCGCGTTAGGCGCCGCCATCTTCGCCGCCGTCGCCGCGGGCGTCTATCCGGATATCCCTGCCGCGCAACGCAACATGGCAAGCGAGGTGGAAAACACCCTGCAGCCGCGCGCGCAGCAGGCGCAACGTTTCGAACAACTGTATCAGCGCTACCAGCAGTGGTCGGCTAGCGCGGAACAACACTATCTCCCTTCGGCTGCAAAGGCGGAAAACGCCCCGCAATCTCCGGCAGCGCTCACCCATTAAGGATACGAAAATGACGATTTTTGATAACTATGAAGTGTGGTTCGTAATTGGCAGCCAGCACCTGTATGGCCAGGAGACCCTACGCCAGGTGACGAAACATGCCGAACATGTGGTGAATAGCCTGAATGCGGAAGCAAAACTGCCGTGCAAGCTGGTGCTGAAACCGCTCGGCACCACGCCGGATGAAATCACGCATATTTGCCGCGACGCCAACTACGATGATAAATGCGCCGGATTAGTGGTCTGGCTGCATACCTTCTCACCGGCGAAAATGTGGATTAACGGCCTGACGCTCCTCAACAAGCCGCTGCTGCAATTCCATACCCAGTTCAACGCCTCTCTGCCGTGGGACAGCATTGATATGGACTTTATGAACCTCAACCAGACCGCGCACGGCGGCCGCGAATTTGGCTTTATCGGCGCGCGCATGCGCCAGCAGCACAGCGTCGTCACCGGTCACTGGCAGGATAAAGAAGCGCACCAGCGCATCGGCGCGTGGATGCGCCAGGCGGTTTCGAAGCAGGATACCCGCCATCTGAAAGTGTGCCGCTTCGGCGATAACATGCGCGAAGTAGCGGTAACCGATGGCGATAAAGTGGCGGCGCAGATTAAGTTCGGCTTCTCGGTCAACACCTGGGCGGTCGGCGATCTGGTGCAGGTGGTGAATAGCATCAGCGACGGCGATATCAACGCGCTGGTCGATGAGTATGAAAGCAGCTACCGCCTGACGCCAGCAGCGCAGGTGCACGGCGATAAACGCCAGAACGTACTGGACGCCGCGCGCATCGAACTGGGGATGAAGCGCTTCCTTGAGCAAGGCGGTTTCCACGCCTTTACCACCACCTTTGAAGATCTTCACGGCCTGAAGCAGCTGCCGGGTCTCGCCGTACAGCGCCTGATGCAGCAGGGCTACGGCTTTGCCGGCGAAGGCGATTGGAAAACCGCCGCTCTGCTACGCATCATGAAAGTGATGTCGACCGGTCTGCAGGGCGGCACCTCTTTTATGGAGGATTACACCTATCACTTCGACAACGGCAACGATCTGGTGCTGGGCTCGCACATGCTGGAAGTGTGCCCGACTATCGCTACCGCCGAGAAACCGATCCTCGACGTCCAGCCGCTGGGAATTGGCGGTAAGGCCGATCCGGCGCGTCTGATCTTCAACACCCAAACCGGCCCGGCGATCGTCGCCAGCCTGATTGATTTAGGCGATCGCTTCCGCCTGCTGGTCAACACCATCGAAACCGTCGCGACGCCGCACGATCTGCCGAAGCTGCCGGTGGCCAACGCGCTGTGGCAGGCACAGCCGGATCTGCGTACCGCGTCGGAAGCCTGGATCATCGCCGGCGGCGCGCACCATACCGTCTTCAGCCATGCGCTAACCCTCGACGATATGCGCCAGTTTGCCGAGCTGCAGGATATTGAGCTGACCGTCATCGACAACGATACCCGCCTGCCGTCGTTCAAAGACGCGCTGCGCTGGAATGAAGTCTATTACGGTTCAAAACGCTAAGAGGCCGCCCCTCACCCTAACCCTCTCCCCAGCGGGGAGAGGGAACCGACCGAGCGCGGTGTCACCTTTCCCCCTCCCCTTTGAGAGAGGAGTGGGGAGAAGGAACCGACCGAGCGCGGCGTCACCTTTCCCCCTCCCCCTTTGGGAGAGGAGTGGGGAGAAGGAACCGACCCGGCGCGGTGTCACCTTCCCCCTCCCTTTGGGAGAGGAGTGGGGAGAAGGAACCAACCGGCGCGGTGTCATCTTTCTCCCTCTCCCTTTGGGAGAGGGTCGGGGTGAGGGGAACCCAACTCACCTGCTATTCGGAGCACACTATGTTAGAAGATCTCAAACGCCAGGTGCTGGAGGCCAACTTAGCGCTACCGCAGCATAATCTGGTGACCTTAACCTGGGGCAACGTCAGCGCCGTCGATCGTGACAAAGGGGTATTGGTTATTAAACCCTCCGGCGTGGATTACGCAGTGATGACCGCTAACGACATGGTCGTCGTCAGTCTGGAGACCGGTGAAGTGGTGGAAGGCAACAAGAAGCCCTCTTCCGATACGCCGACCCATCGCCTGCTGTATCAGGCATTCCCGACGCTTGGCGGGATTGTGCATACCCATTCGCGCCACGCCACCATCTGGGCGCAGGCCGGGCAATCTATCCCGGCGACCGGCACCACCCACGCTGACTATTTTTATGGCCCGGTCCCCTGCACCCGGTTGATGACCGATGCGGAGATCAACGGCGAATATGAGTGGGAAACCGGCAACGTGATTGTCGAAACCTTCCGTCAGCAGGGCATCGACCCGGCGCAAATGCCCGGCGTGCTGGTGCATTCCCACGGCCCGTTCGCCTGGGGAAAAAATGCCGAAGACGCGGTGCATAATGCCATCGTGCTGGAGGAGATCGCCTATATGGGAATTTTCTGCCGCCAGCTGGCGCCGCAACTGCCGGATATGCAGCAGACGCTGCTCGATAAACACTATCTGCGTAAACACGGGGCCAAAGCCTACTACGGCCAGTAACGGCCGTTGGTTGGGCCATGTTGTAGAAACTGTTGTCGGTTTACAACTGTTTTGGTCCGGGAAAAACGTGTGTTTTGTGTTAATTCAGAGCACATTGCGCTCCCGGTTAATTTTTCTGCGTTATGTCTCTCATGGCGCAGGGAGCGCACAGAGGGCGGCCAGTCGCCGCCGCCCTCTGTACTCCCCGGCTCTGGCCACCAAAATCGCCACTTCGTGGTGCCTTCGACTTATCCCTGCAGGCTTCGGGTCGGGCCGAGGCAGCGTCCTTGCAAATCACGGCCCTCAGCCCGCATCCATGCGGGCTGCCCCGGCCTTCCGGGAACGTCTCAGCGATTTTGAGGCCACCAACACCGGCAGTTTCAGTAGCCACAGGTACAAGGTAGAGACCTTAAGCTCACAATGGCACGAACCGTAGCCCGGATGAGGCGCAAGCAGAAATCCGGGGCAACCGCGGCGCTGAATGCCTGTATAAAACCCCAGCACCTATCGTGAAACCAGGCTATAATCAGGCCTGGTTTTTTATCGTTGAGAGCACGCGTGACGCAGCCGCAAGCAGGATTTTTACTCACCCGTCACTGGCGGGATACCCCGCAGGGAACGGAACTGGCCTTCTGGCTGGCGACCGATAACGGCCCGCTGCAGGTCACGCTGCCGCCGCAGGAATCCGTCGCGTTTATCCCCGAAGCGCAGCGGCGGCAGGCTGAAAGCCTATTGCAAGGTGAAAACGGCTATCGCCTGGCCCCGCTTGCGTTAAAAGATTTCCACCGCCAGCCAGTTTTCGGCCTGTACTGCCGCGCCCATCGCCAGCTGATGCGGCTGGAAAAAAAGCTGCGTGAAAACGGCGTCACCGTTTACGAAGGCGATATCCGCCCGCCGGAGCGCTACCTGATGGAGCGCTTTATCACCGCCCCGGTCTGGGTGGAAGGCGAAACGCGCGGTTCGCAGTTGGTTAACGCGCGCATGAAACCTAATCCGGATTACCGCCCGCCGCTGAAATGGGTCTCGTTGGATATCGAAACCAGCCGCCACGGCGAGCTCTACTGCATCGGCCTGGAAGGCTGCGGCCAGCGGGTGGTCTACATGTTAGGCCCCGAGCCCGCTACGCCGCCGGATGTGGGCTTCAGCCTGGTCTATGTCGCCAGCCGCCCGCTGTTGCTGGAAAAGCTCAACGCCTGGTTTGCCGAACACGACCCCGACGTGCTGATCGGCTGGAACGTGGTGCAGTTCGATCTGCGGGTCCTGCAAAAACACGCCGAGCGCTACCGCATCCCGCTGCAGCTCGGCCGCGGCAATAGCGAGCTGGAGTGGCGCGAGCACGGTTTTAAGAACGGCGTCTTTTTCGCCCAGGCCAACGGCCGACTGATTATCGACGGCATCGAAGCGCTAAAATCGGCGTTCTGGAACTTCTCCTCATTTTCACTCGAGGCCGTCGCCCGCGAACTGCTCGGCGAAGGTAAAGCTATCGACAACCCGTGGGAACGGATGGACGAAATCGATCGCCGTTTCCATGAAGATAAACCGGCGCTGGCAACCTATAACCTACAGGATTGCGAGCTGGTGACGCGGATCTTTCATAAGACAGAGATCATGCCGTTTCTGCTCGAACGGGCGACGGTCAACGGTCTGCCCGCCGATCGCCACGGCGGATCGGTCGCCGCCTTCAGCCATCTCTATTTCCCGCGCATGCACCGGCTGGGCTACGTGGCGCCGAATCTCGGCGAAGTTCCCCCGCAGGCCAGTCCCGGCGGCTACGTCATGGACTCCCGCCCCGGCCTGTATGACTCAGTGCTGGTGCTGGACTACAAAAGCCTGTATCCGTCGATCATCCGCACCTTTTTAATCGATCCGGTCGGCCTGGTTGAAGGGCTGGCACAGCCCGATGACCGCCACAGCACCGAAGGGTTTCTCGGCGCCCGCTTCTCGCGCGAAAAGCACTGCCTGCCAGGCATCGTCGGGCAGATCTGGCACGGCCGCGATGAAGCTAAGCGTCAGCATAATAAGCCGCTGTCGCAGGCGCTGAAGATCATCATGAACGCCTTTTACGGCGTGCTGGGGACCAGCGCCTGCCGCTTTTTCGATCCACGGCTGGCGTCGTCGATCACCATGCGCGGCCACGCGATCATGCGCCAGACCAAAGCGCTGATTGAAGCCCAGGGCTATGACGTTATCTACGGCGATACCGACTCCACCTTCGTCTGGCTCAAACGCCCGCATAGCGAAGCGCAGGCGGCGGAAATCGGCCGCAAACTTGTTGCCTATGTTAACGACTGGTGGGCGCAGGAACTGGGCAAAAGCCAGCTGACCAGCGCGCTGGAGCTGGAATATGAAACCCACTTTTGCCGCTTTTTAATGCCGACGATCCGCGGCGCCGATACCGGCAGTAAAAAGCGTTATGCCGGAATGATTCAGGAGGGCGATGCCCAGCGCATGGTGTTCAAGGGGCTGGAGACGGTACGCACCGACTGGACGCCGCTGGCCCAGCAGTTTCAACAGGAGCTGTATCTGCGCATCTTCCGCCATCAGCCGTATCAGGATTATGTACGGGAGACTATCGCAAGACTAATGAACGGCGAGCTCGACGAGCAGCTGGTTTATCGCAAGCGCCTGCGCCGACCGCTGGCGGAGTACCAGCGTAACGTGCCGCCGCACGTGCGCGCCGCGAGGCTTGCCGATGAACACAACGCGAAGCTTGGGCGGGCGCAGCAGTATCAGCAGCGCGGCACCATTAAATACGTCTGGACTACCGGCGGCCCGGAGCCGGTGGATTACCAGCAGTCGCCGCTCGATTACGATCACTATCTGTCAAAGCAATTGCAGCCGGTGGCGGAAGGAATCCTTCCCTTCGTCAACGACGACTTTGCTACAATAGTGACAGGGCAACTGGGGCTATTTTGACAGGTGACTAACACCGCGGCATCCAGTACCATAGCGCCCTTTCCATTCCTGGACCCAATTTTGATTCCTCAGCGTAACTATGCTGAGGATGCACTATTGCCTGCAATTAAAGAACAAAGAGCCGAACACATATGCCTTTTACACTTGGTCAACGCTGGATTAGCGATACAGAGAGCGAACTAGGACTAGGGACAGTGGTAGCGCTGGATGCGCGCATGGTCACTCTCCTTTTCCCCGCCATCGGCGAAAACCGTCTGTACTCTCGCAACGATTCCCCGATCACCCGCGTGATGTTTAACCCGGGCGATACCATTACCAGCCACGAAGGCTGGCAGCTCCACGTTGACGAAGTAAATGAAGAGAATGGGCTGCTGTCCTACACCGGCACCCGCCTGGATACGCAAGAAGAACATGTTACCCTGCGCGAAGTCCTGCTCGACAGCAAGCTGGCCTTCAGCAAGCCGCAGGACCGCCTGTTCGCCGGGCAAATCGACCGGATGGACCGCTTTGCCCTGCGCTACCGCGCGCGTAAGTTCCAGAGCGAACAGTACCGCATGCCGTGGAGCGGCCTGCGCGGCCAGCGCACCAGCCTGATCCCGCATCAGTTGAACATCGCCCACGACGTGGGCCGTCGTCACGCGCCGCGCGTTCTGCTGGCCGATGAAGTGGGCTTAGGTAAAACCATCGAAGCCGGGATGATCCTTCATCAGCAGCTGCTCTCCGGCGCCGCCGAGCGCGTGCTGATCGTGGTCCCGGAAACCCTCCAGCACCAGTGGCTGGTGGAAATGCTGCGCCGCTTCAACCTGCGTTTCTCGCTGTTCGACGACGAACGCTACGCCGAAGCGCAGCACGACGCCTACAACCCGTTCGAAACCGAACAGCTGGTTATCTGCTCCTTAGACTTCGTGCGCCGCAGCAAGCAGCGCCTGGAGCACCTGTGCGACGCCGAATGGGACCTGATGGTGGTCGATGAAGCGCACCACCTGGTGTGGAGCGAAGAGGCGCCGAGCCGTGAATATCAGGCCATTGAACAGCTCGCCGAACGCGTGCCGGGGATACTGTTGCTGACCGCGACGCCGGAACAGCTGGGCATGGAGAGCCACTTTGCGCGCCTGCGTCTGCTGGATCCAAACCGCTTCCACGATTTTGAACAGTTTGTTGAAGAACAGCAAAACTATCGTCCGGTCGCCGACGCCGTCGCCCTGCTGCTGGCAGGCAACAAGCTCAACGATAATGAACTCAATACCCTTGGCGATCTGATCGGCGAACAAGACATCGAGCCGCTGCTGCAAGCCGCTAACAGCGATCGTGAAGATGCTCAGGCCGCGCGCCAGGAGCTGGTTTCAATGCTGATGGACCGCCACGGCACTAGCCGGGTGCTGTTCCGTAACACCCGTAACGGCGTGAAAGGTTTCCCGAAACGCGAGCTGCACACTATTCGCCTGCCGCTGCCGACCCAGTACCAGACGGCTATCAAGGTCTCCGGTATTATGGGCGCGCGCAAAACCGCGGAAGAGCGCGCGCGCGACATGCTCTATCCGGAGCAGATCTATCAGGAATTTGAAGGCGATACCGGCACCTGGTGGAACTTCGACCCGCGCGTCGAATGGCTGATGGGTTACCTGACCAGCCATCGCTCGCAGAAGGTGCTAGTGATTTGCGCCAAAGCCGCCACCGCGCTGCAGCTGGAGCAGGTACTGCGCGAGCGCGAAGGTATTCGCGCCGCGGTATTCCATGAAGGCATGTCGATTATCGAACGCGACCGCGCCGCAGCGTGGTTTGCCGAAGAAGACACCGGCGCGCAGGTGCTGCTGTGTTCCGAAATCGGCTCCGAAGGGCGTAACTTCCAGTTCGCCAGCAACCTGGTGATGTTCGACCTGCCGTTTAACCCGGATCTGCTGGAGCAGCGTATTGGCCGTCTCGACCGTATCGGTCAGGCGCACGATATCCAGATCCACGTGCCGTATCTGGAGAAAACCGCGCAGTCGGTGCTGGTGCGCTGGTATCACGAAGGGCTCGACGCCTTCGAACATACCTGCCCGACCGGCCGTACCGTCTACGATAGCGTTCACGACGACCTGATTAACTACCTTGCCGCGCCGGAATCCACCGATGGCTTCGACGATCTGATCAAATCCTGCCGCCAGCAGCATGAAGCGCTGAAAGCGCAGCTGGAACAGGGCCGCGACCGTCTGCTGGAGATCCACTCCAACGGCGGCGAAAAAGCGCAGGCTCTGGCGGAGAGCATCGAAGAGCAGGATGACGATACCAGCCTGATCGCCTTCTCGATGAACCTGTTCGATATCGTCGGCATCAACCAGGATGACCGCGGCGAAAACCTGATCGTCCTGACCCCGTCCGATCATATGCTGGTGCCGGATTTCCCGGGCCTGCCGGAAGATGGCTGCACCATCACCTTCGAGCGTGACGTGGCGCTGTCGCGTGAAGACGCGCAGTTCATCACCTGGGAACACCCGCTGATTCGCAACGGTCTGGATCTGATCCTCTCCGGCGATACCGGCAGCAGCACGATTTCGCTGCTGAAGAACAAGGCGCTGCCGGTCGGCACGCTGCTGCTGGAGCTTATCTACGTCGTCGAAGCGCAGGCGCCGAAGCAATTACAGCTTAACCGCTTCCTGCCGGCGACCCCGGTTCGCATGCTGCTGGATAAAAACGGCAACAACCTCGCCGCGCAGGTGGAGTTCGAAAGCTTCAACCGCCAGCTGAGCGCGGTCAACCGCCACACTGGTAGCAAGCTGGTCAATGCGGTGCAGCAGGACGTTCACGCGATTCTGCAACAGGGCGAAGCGCAGATCGCCAAAGCGGCGCAGGCGCTGATCGACGCGGCGCGTAACGAAGCCGATGATAAACTGACGGCGGAACTGTCGCGTCTCGAAGCGCTGAAGGCGGTGAACCCGAACATCCGTGACGACGAACTGGCGGCGATCGAAAGCAACCGCCAGCAGGTGATGGATGCGCTGGCGCAGGCCGGATGGCGTCTGGACGCGCTGCGTCTGATCGTCGTCACTCACCAGTAACGGAACGCGAAAATGGCGATGGAAAACTACAATCCGCCGCAGGATCCCTGGCTGGTGATTCTGTATCAGGATGAGCACATTATGGTGGTCAACAAGCCGAGCGGCTTGTTGTCTGTGCCCGGCAGGCTGGAAGAGCATAAGGATAGCGTGATGACGCGTATCCAGCGCGATTTCCCGCAGGCCGAATCGGTGCATCGCCTGGATATGGCCACCAGCGGCGTGATTGTGGTGGCGCTGAATAAGGCCGCCGAGCGTGAACTGAAGCGTCAGTTCCGCGAGCGCGAGCCGAAGAAGCAGTACATCGCCCGCGTCTGGGGCCATCCGCAGCCTGCGGAAGGTCTGGTGGATTTACCGCTGATTTGCGACTGGCCGAACCGGCCAAAGCAGAAGGTGTGTTATGAAACCGGCAAAGCGGCGCAAACCGAGTATGAGGTGCTGGAGTACGCGGAGGACAACACCGCCCGCGTGCGCCTGAAGCCGATTACCGGGCGCTCACATCAGCTTCGGGTGCATATGCTGGCGTTAGGGCATCCGATCCTCGGCGACCGCTTTTACGCCACGCCGGAGGCGCTGGCGATGGCCCCGCGCCTGCTGCTGCATGCCGAAACGTTAACTATCACCCATCCCGCCTACGGCAACGCGATGACCTTCCGCGCGCCGATCGACTTTTAAGTCGTTATCCGGACGCCCCGGTCGCGCTACGCCGCCGGGGAAATCTCTAACGCAGACGCGATTAATCGCGGGCGAACCACGCATCGATCATCTGCTCAACGCGAGCGACCACCAGCCCGGTGTCGTGACGACGGCTGCGCGCGCAGGCGTGGGCCGGCTCATCGCACAGCAGGCAGCGGCGCATCGCTTCACCCTGCGCCTGGCGGCTAATCAGCCCCGCTTGCGGACAAATGACGTCGATATCCCACAGACGTCCCAGCGGATGATTCTGTTCCAGTTCGCTGCATAGCGCTTTGATCTCTTCCGCGGAGTGCTCAACGCACCACATCGCTTCCGGGCCGGTAGGCAGCCACAACACCTGGCGGTCGAGCGTTTTCCAACGCTGCTGCCACAAAAGTTGGTCACAGGCCTGCAGCGCAACACCCATCATATTGCGATAGCGAATACTGTCTTTTACCGCCCCTGGCGTTACCAGAGTGAGAGAAATGACCGGTTGTTGATAATGGTTGAGCCAGTCTTGTTGACGGGCTGCGCGCTGCTCTTTCGCCGCCAGCAGATTTTCCATGCTGACGCCCGCCCGGGCGGGAGTATGCACTGACATTCTTTCCTCTCCTTTAATGATCAAAAAGGCAGCTCGGAGCTGCCGTCGCTATCGCGGATAACGCCGCCTATTGTATCGCTAATTGCACAGAATTTAGGACGCAGGACAAAGAAATTTTCTTCGTCCTACGGAGGGAAATGGCAGTTTTTGCTGTTAGCGCAGAACTAAATCACGATAAGAAATGACTTAAGAACAGCAGCCCTAACAACACATTAATCGCGCCGCCGATACGGGTAGCTATCTGAGCAAACGGCATCAGGTTCATACGGTTGCCGGAAGTCAGGATGGCGACGTCGCCGGTACCGCCCTGCCCACTCTGGCAACAGGAGACAATCGCCACGTCGACCGGATGCATCCCCATTTTTTTACCGACGAAGAACCCGGTGGCCACCAGCGCCGAGACGGTGCAGACAATAACCAGCAGGTTGGTGAGCGTGAAGGCATTTACCAGCTCCTGCCACGGGGTAATCGCCACGCCGACGGCAAACAGAATCGGATAAGTCACCGCGGTGCGGAAGAATTTATACACCACCTGCGAGCCCTCCTGCAGGCGCGGCGAAACCACATTCGCCAGCTTCAGCAGCACCGCGAGGAACAGCATGCCAACCGGCGCCGGCAGGCCAATCAATTTATGTCCGAGCATGCCCATCATATACAGCAGCACCGCCAGCAGCGCGCCGGAGGCCAGCGTCGCCACATCAGTTTTACCGCCAAATCCTTCGCTTTCGCTCAGGCTGCGGGTTTCATTACTGCGGTTCGGCATTAGCTGGCCTTCGCCGGTCAGATGCGGGAAGCGTTTGCCAAGCTGGTTCAGACAGCCGGCAATGACGATCGCCGTCAGGCTGCCCAGCATCACCATCGGCAGCACGCGTCCCAGCGCAACTCCCTGATCCATATGCATCAGCGCCGCATAGCCAATCGACAGCGGGATCGCCCCTTCGCCCACGCCGCCGGCCATAATCGGCAACACGATAAAGAAGAAGACCTGGAACGGATCCATTCCCAACAGGCTACCCACGCCGACGCCCACCAGCATGCCGACAACTTCGCCGCACAGCATCGGCAGGAAGATCTTCAGGAACCCCTGAATCAGCGTGGTGCGGTTCATGCTCATAATGCTGCCAACGATAATGCAGCAGATGTAGAGATAAAGAATATTGGTCGATTTATAGAATTTGGTGGTGGATTCAACCACCACATCCGGCAGCAGGCCGTAATGGACCAGCGCCGAAGGAATAAAGGTGGCGCAAATCGCCGCCGCGCCAAGCTTACCGAGTACCGGCAGACGCTTGCCGAACTCGCCGCAGGCAAAACCGAAGAAGGCCAGCGTCGCCACCATCACCACGATATCGCTCGGCAGCTTGCCGCCAAGGCAGTCCAGCGCGATAAGACCCCCGGCCAGCAAAAATAGCGGCAGCGGGATAATCCCCACTTTCCAGCTATCCATCACGTGCCACCAGCGTTGCTTCAACGAGGCTTTCGGTTTGTTAATAGGTTCAAGGGTTGCAGAGAATGCGTTGTCTGTGGTGCTCATAAATTCAGCCCTGTAGTTATTATTCCTGTTCAGGGTAGAGGGGCTGGCGCGGCGTTAATGTGAGAAAAGGCAGATTAAAAAAGAAGTTTTAATGGTCATTATGGTTTTTATGGTTTCTATACCCTAAATAATTCGAGTTGCAGGAAGGCGGCGACGCAGGGAATCCCCAGGAGCTTACTCCAGTAAGTGACAGGGGTGAGTGAGGACAAATTCGTCAGGAACGAATTTGAACGCAGTTCACTGCGCCCGTAAGGGCGAGGCCCAGGGATGGGCCGAGTTATTGCCAACGCCCATGCAACTTGAAGTATGACGGGTATATTAATCAGCGTGATACATATCTGATTTCTAAACGTGGTTTTTATGGTTTTTTTATTAACCGGATAATTACCCTTTATAAATAGGCACCAGTAGATAAATTGTCCTTCTGGCCGCTGACGATATCGTTGCCGCATCTCAAATACTGTGCGCATAACTATGAAAGTTTCATTCCAATTTAAGCTGTTCATCTCCCTGGTGGCCTTTTTCTCCATCTTATTCGCTCTGCTTGGCGTTTATTATTATCTCGACGCCAGCCGCCAGCTGTATCAGGAAATGAGCGCCAGGGCGAAAATTCAGGCCGAAGAGATTGCGCTGATGCCCAATCTACGCCAGCAGGTCAGTCTGCACGACCCGCAGGCTATCGGCGCCTTCATGAGGCAAATCGCCGCCCACAGCGATGCCAGCTTTATCGTCATCGGCGATGATAAAGGCGTACATCTGTTTCATTCCGTGCACCCGGAATGGGTCGGCACCCGCTTAGTGGGCGGCGATAACCAGGCGGTGCTGGAAGGCAAAACTATCACTACCATCCGTAAAGGCGGTTTGGGCATCTCGCTACGCAGTAAAACGCCCATTGTCGACGACAACGGGCGGGTGATCGGCATCGTCTCCGTCGGCTATCTGACCAGCTATCTCGACAGCATCACCGTGCAAAAGGTAGTGAATATTTTTGTCGCCGCCATCCTGTTGCTGATCGCCCTGTTTATCTTCTCCTGGTATTTTACCCGCAGTATTAAAAAGCAGATTTTTTCGCTGGAGCCGCGCGAAATTGGCCTGCTGGTTCGCCAGCAAAAAGCGATGATGGAATCGATTTTCGAAGGGGTTATCGTTATCGACAGCCAGCGACGGATTGAAGTGATTAACCACGCCGCCCGCAGCCTGCTGGGGCTTAAGCAGCCCGCGCATCTGCTGCGCGGCAAATCGATTGATAGCGTGATCGCGCCGCAGCCGTTCTTCGCCAGCGGCGCGATGCTGGCGAACGATACGCACGATGAACTGTGTCGCTTCAACCAGCTGACGGTACTCGCCAGCCGGGTGCGCATCATGCTGGAAAACTCGCTGCAGGGCTGGGTGATCACCTTCCGCGACCGCGATGAAATTAACGCCCTCACCGCCCAGCTCAGCCAGGTGAAACGCTATGTCGATAACCTGCGCATTATGCGCCACGAGCAGCTCAACCGCATGACCACGCTCTCCGGCCTGCTGCATATGGGCCACTACGACGAAGCTATTCGCTATATACAGGCGCAATCGGAACATGCCCAGGAGCTGCTGGACTTCATCTCCTCGCGCTTCCGCTCGCCGACGCTATGCGGCCTGCTGCTGGGTAAAGCCACCCGCGCTTATGAAAAAGGCGTTGAACTGAGCTTTGATCCGGCCTGTCGTATCGATCGCCCGCTGTCGTCGCTGATGGAGTCGGAACTTATCTCGATCATCGGCAACCTGCTGGATAACGCCATTGAAGCGACGCAGCGCGCTGAACTACCTCACGAGCCGGTCGAGGTACTGATTCAACTCAACGCCCGCGAGCTGATGATTGAGGTGGCCGATCGCGGCGTCGGAATTCGCCCGGATATCCGCGAACGTATTTTTGAGCGCGGGGTGACGACAAAAACCCGTGGCGATCACGGTATTGGTCTGTATCTTATTGAACATTATGTGACTCAGGCTGGCGGCACGATTGAGGTTGCCGATAACGCGCCGCGCGGAACGATATTTACCCTGTTTATTCCCGCCGACCCGCCAGCCCATCCGCAACCGGAGGCCAACGATGCATCATGATCTGGTCGATGTGCTGATCATCGAAGATGAAAACGAGCTGGCCCGCCTGCACGCCGAGCTGATACAGAAACACCCGCGCATGCGGCTGGCGGGAATGGCCGCCTCGCTTTCCCAGGCGCGGCAGATGCTCAACGCCAGACCGCCGCAGCTGGTCCTGCTGGATAATTATCTGCCGGACGGCAAAGGCGTTACTCTGATGACCGACCCGATTCTGGCCAATGCCAATTGCTCGGTCATTTTCATCACCGCCGCCAGCGATATGGAAACCTGCAGCCAGGCGATACGCAACGGCGCCTTCGACTACATTCTCAAGCCGGTTTCGTGGAAACGGCTGAGCCAGTCGCTGGAGCGCTTTATTCAGTTTTACGATCAGCAGCGGGAATGGAAAATCGTCGATCAGCAAAACGTTGATTCTCTGTATCAGCTGCAGGCTAAAAATTTTCGCGCTGATAACGGCAGCAAGGGCATCGAAGAAAAGACCCTGGCGCTGGTACAAAATTTATTTCATGGCCGCGAAACGCACTGTTTTTCGGTTGACGAAGTGGTCAGCGAAACCGGGCTGAGCAAGACCACTGCCCGTCGTTATCTCGAGCATTGCGTAGAAGTGAGTTTTCTGGAAGTGGAAATGCTGTACGGAAAGATTGGCCACCCACGGCGGATGTATCGCCGCGCGCAGGGCGCGAACTAAGGCTTCTCCATGAAGGTGAAGCCTTACGGGATTCAGAAGCCGCGCTGCTCTTTGATAAGCTCCCAGGCTTTCTGGATTTCCTGCGCTTTCTGTTTCGCCATTTCCATCATCTCCGGCGGCAGCCCTTTGGCTACCAGCTTGTCCGGGTGATGTTCGCTCATTAGTTTACGGTAAGCGCGTTTGACGGTGGCGGCATCATCGGTCGGCTTGACGCCGAGAACATTACAAGCGTCTTCAAGCGTCGGACCGCGCTGTGCCTGCTGCCAGCCGCCATTGCCGCCGCGCTGACCATAGGATTGCTGCTGCGAGCCGCCGCCGAACTGCGCGCCGCCCTGCATCATGCGCAGGAACTGCTCAAACTGCGCGCGCGAGATACCAAGCTCGTCGGCGATAACAAACAACACTTCGCGTTCATTGGGATGTAATTCGCCGTCGGCGAAGGCCGCCTGCAGCTGAATTTCCAGAAACATCCTAATTAAATCGAAGCGACCGAAACAGACGCTGCGCAGTTGACGCATTTTCTCGCGCAGCGGGTAATTATCGGCCTTGCCGGCGCGAAATGCCTGCTGCGCCGCGGTGCGCGACTCGCCGTGCAGGTTCATACGATCCATCAGCACATTCGCCACATGAATATCGGCTTCCGTCACGCGCCCTTTAGATTTAGTCAGATGCCCCATCACTTCAAAAGTGGTGGAAAAGAACAGCGACTGCCGCTCCTGCTGGTTGGCAAATAAATTCAGCCGACGGCTACGGGCCCGGTCAAACATATGTCCGACTAAAAAGCCAAGCACCACGCCCCAGAAGCCGCCGCCCATCAATAATGCAACCGCGACACCAATCACTTTACCCAAATACTGCATAGACTCCCCAATCTTTCTGCTACCAGTTAAGCTATATCTGACCGCACGTTACCAAGCGTTGACGCCACGGTCATGTGGGACATCGCCTATAATTTGCTTTATCATACTCGCCATTCTACACGGTGCCTAACGCTCAGAAACGAAACGAGCGGATTAAGACTAGCGCGATTAAGATGAGTACGTTAGGCTCTGACCGTTTGCAAGCCGCTGCCACAAGATGACGGAACAACAAATAAAACGTATGAAAAAACGTATCCCCAGCCTCCTGGCCACCATGATCGCCAGCGCCTTGTATAGCCAACAGGGCATGGCCGCCGATCTCGCCACGCAATGTATGCTTGGCGTGCCAAGCTATAATCGTCCTCTCGTTGAAGGAAAGCCTAACGATCAACCGGTAACGATTGACGCCGATCATGCGAAAGGCAACTACCCCGATAATGCCGTGTTTACCGGCAACGTTGATATTAATCAGGGGAATAGTCGCCTGCAGGCCGACGAGGTGCAGTTGCATCAGCAGCAGCCGGCGGGGCAACCGCAGCCGGTGCGTACCGTTGATGCGCTTGGCAACGTTCATTATGACGATAACCAGGTTATTCTGAAGGGGCCGAAGGCGTGGTCGAACCTGAACACCAAAGATACTAACGTCTGGAAAGGCGACTATCAGATGGTTGGCCGTCAGGGGCGCGGTACCGCCGACCTGATGAAGCAGCGCGGCGAAAACCGCTATACCATTCTGGAAAACGGCAGCTTTACCTCCTGTCTGCCGGGTTCTGATACCTGGAGCGTCGTCGGCAGCGAAGTTATCCATGACCGCGAAGAGCAGGTTGCCGAAATCTGGAACGCGCGCTTTAAGCTGGGTTCCGTCCCTATTTTTTATAGCCCGTATCTGCAGCTGCCGGTCGGCGATAAGCGCCGCTCCGGCTTCCTGATCCCCAACGCCAAATACAGCACTAAAAATGGCGTTGAGTTCTCGCTGCCCTATTACTGGAATATCGCGCCGAACTTCGACGCCACCATTACGCCGCACTATATGAATAAACGCGGCGGCGTAATGTGGGAAAACGAATTCCGTTATCTGACCCAGGCGGGCGCAGGTTTATTCGAATTCGATTACCTGCCTTCCGATAAAGTGTACGAAGACGATCACTCCAACGACAGCAATAGCCGCCGCTGGATGTTCTACTGGAACCACAACGCGGTTATCGATCAGGTGTGGCGTCTGAACGCCGACTACACCAAAGTCAGCGACCCGGATTACTTTAACGACTTTAGCTCTAAGTACGGTTCCAGTACCGACGGCTACGCGACGCAGAAATTCAGCGCCGGTTACGTTAACCAGAACTTTGACGCCACCGTGTCGACCAAGCAGTTCCAGGTCTTCGACCGTAGCTCAAGCAACTCCTACGCTGCTGAGCCTCAGCTCGATATTAACGCCTACCAGAATGACGTCGGTCCGTTCGATACTCATCTGTATGCGCAGGCGGTGCACTTCGTCAACACCAACGGCGATATGCCAGAAGCAACGCGCCTGCACATGGAGCCGACGATCAACCTGCCGCTGTCTAACGGCTGGGGAAGCATCAATACCGAGGCGAAGCTGCTGGCGACCCACTATCAGCAGAGTAATCTCGATCAGTACAACACCGCTAACGGTACCGATTACAAAGATTCGGTTAACCGCGTGATGCCGCAATTCAAAATCGACGGCAAAATGGTCTTCGAACGCGATATGCAGGAAGGGTATACCCAGACCCTGGAACCGCGCATGCAGTACCTGTACATCCCGTATCGCGACCAGAGCCACATTGGCGTCTACGACTCGACACTGCTGCAGTCCGACTATAGCGGCCTGTTCCGCGACCGCTCCTACAGCGGCCTTGACCGTATCGCGTCAGCCAACCAGGTCACCACCGGCGTCACATCTCGCGTATATGATGACGCGGCCGTTGAACGTTTTAATATTTCCGTTGGTCAAATCTACTATTTCACCGAGTCTCGCACCGGTGCGGACAACATCAACTGGGAGAATAACGACACCACGGGTTCACTGGTCTGGGCCGGCGATACTTACTGGCGTATCACCGATAACTGGGGTTTACGCGGGGGGATCCAGTACGATACGCGTCTGGATAACGTCGCAACCGGCAACGGAACCATTGAATACCGCCGCGACGAAAACCGCTTAGTGCAACTGAACTACCGTTACGCGAGTCCGGAATATATTCAGGCGACGCTGCCTTCGTATTCCACCGCTCAGCAGTACAAAGAAGGTATTTCTCAGGTGGGTATGACCGCCAGCTGGCCGATTGTCGATCGTTGGTCAGTGGTCGGCGCGTACTACTTCGATACCAATACCAAAAAAGCGGCTAACCAGATGTTAGGGGTACAGTATAACTCTTGCTGCTACGCTATCCGCCTTGGCTACGAACGTAAGATCAACGGCTGGGATAACAACAACGGCGGTGAGAGCAAATACGACAACACCTTCGGTATCAACATCGAACTGCGTGGTCTGAGCTCCAACTACGGTCTTGGCACCCAGCAGATGCTGCGCTCGAACATTTTGCCGTACCAGAGCTCGCTGTAAGGCATCTGGTTTAAAACGTAATCCGCATTTGCGGTTAATTGAAATGGAAAAAGTATGAAGAACTGGAAAACGCTGCTTCTCGGTATCGCCATGATCGCGAATACCAGTTTCGCCGCCCCGCAGGTGGTCGATAAAGTAGCGGCTGTCGTCAATAATGGCGTTGTTCTGGAAAGCGACGTCGATGGTCTGATGCAGTCGGTGAAGCTCAACGCTGGTCAGGCGGGACAGCAGCTGCCAGATGACGCGACCCTGCGTCATCAGATCCTCGAAAGATTGATCATGGACCAGATCGTTCTGCAAATGGGTCAGAAAATGGGCGTGAAAGTCAGCGACGATCAGCTTGACCAGGCCATCGCCAACATCGCCAAACAGAACAACATGTCGATGGATCAGATGCGTAGCCGTCTGGCCTATGAAGGCATCAACTACAACACCTACCGTAACCAGATCCGTAAAGAGATGCTGATTTCGGAAGTACGTAACAACGAAGTGCGCCGCCGTATCACCGTGCTGCCGCAGGAAGTTGAAGCGCTGGCCAAGCAGATTGGCGATCAGAACGATGCCAGCACCGAGCTGAACCTGAGCCACATCCTCATCGCGCTGCCGGAAAACCCAACCTCCGATCAGGTTGCGGCTGCGGAAGAGCAGGCGAAGTCCGTCGTTGAACAGGCCCGTAACGGCGCTAACTTCGGCAAACTGGCTATCACCTACTCTGCTGACCAGCAGGCGCTGAAAGGCGGCCAGATGGGCTGGGGCCGTATTCAGGAGCTGCCGGGTATCTTCGCTCAGGCGCTGAGTACCGCGAAGAAAGGCGATGTTGTCGGTCCGATTCGTTCCGGCGTCGGCTTCCATATCCTGAAAGTTAACGATATGCGCGGCGGCAGCCAGAACATCTCCGTCACCGAAGTCCATGCCCGCCACATCCTGCTGAAGCCGTCGCCGATCATGAACGACGCGCAGGCGCAGGCGAAACTGGAACAGATCGCCGCTGACATTAAGAGCGGTAAGACCACATTCGATAAAGCGGCGAAAGAGTTTTCCCAGGATCCGGGTTCCGCCAATCAGGGTGGCGACTTAGGCTGGGCGACGCCGGATATCTTCGATCCCGCGTTCCGCGATGCGCTGATGCGTCTGAACAAAGGCCAGACCAGCGGCCCGGTTCACTCCTCCTTCGGCTGGCACCTGATCCAACTGATGGATACCCGCAACGTCGACAGAACCGACGCCGCACAGAAAGATCGTGCTTACCGCATGCTGATGAACCGCAAATTCTCTGAAGAAGCGGCAACCTGGATGCAGGAACAGCGCGCCAGCGCTTACGTCAAAATTCTGAGCAACTAAAGTTCTCCCCTCTCCACGCCTTAAAAGCGTCGCGGGAGGGTAGACCGGTCGCCCCAGCAACGGCTGGGGTCGACTGCGCAGCCGGGCCCCCCTGGCCCGAAGGAACGTTTCTATGCAACGTGTTGTTATCACTCCCGGCGAGCCCGCGGGGATTGGTCCCGATCTTGTCGCCGAGCTTGCACAGCGCGACTGGCCGGTTGAACTGGTTATCTGCGCCGATGGCGCACTGTTAACTGACCGAGCCCGCCAGCTCGGTCTTCCTTTATCGCTCCTCCCTTACGATCCAACCCTTCCTCCACAGCCGCAGCGGGCGGGCACGCTCACGCTACTTCCCGTTGCCCTCAACGCGCCGGTACAGCCGGGCGTGCTTAATGTCGCTAACGGCAACTATGTGGTGGAAACCCTGGCGCGCGCCTGCGATGGCTGCCTTAAGGGAGAATTCGCGGCGTTGATTACCGGGCCGGTGCACAAAGGCAACATCAATGACGCCGGTATCTCCTTCACCGGCCATACCGAGTTCTTTGAAGAACGCGCTCACGCCAGCAAAGTGGTGATGATGCTGGCGACCGAAGAGCTGCGGGTCGCGCTGGCCACCACCCATCTGCCGCTAAAAGCAATAAGCGAGGCAATTACGCCAGAGCTGCTGCGCGAAGTAATTACCATCCTCGATGCCGATCTGCGGCATAAATTCGGTATCGCTCAGCCGCACGTGCTGGTTTGCGGCCTGAATCCCCACGCCGGCGAAGGCGGCCACATGGGGACGGAAGAGATCGATACCATTATTCCCGTGCTGGAAGAGATGCGGGCAAAGGGCATGAATTTAAGCGGTCCGCTGCCTGCGGATACCCTTTTTCAGCCAAAATATCTCGATAATGCCGATGCGGTACTCGCGATGTACCACGATCAGGGCCTGCCCGTGCTAAAATACCAGGGCTTTGGCCGCGGCGTGAATATTACGCTCGGTTTACCTTTTATTCGTACCTCCGTTGACCACGGGACCGCGCTGGAATTAGCCGGTCAGGGGAAAGCGGACGTCGGCAGTTTTATCACGGCGCTTAATCTCGCCATCAAAATGATTGTTAATACCCAATGAATAATCGAGTCCATCAGGGCCATTTAGCCCGTAAACGCTTCGGGCAAAACTTTCTCAACGATCAGTTCGTGATCGACAGCATTGTTTCGGCCATCAATCCTCAGAAAGGCCAGGCGATGGTCGAAATCGGCCCGGGTCTCGCCGCGCTGACCGAACCGGTCGGCGAACGCCTCGACCAGTTAACCGTTATCGAGCTGGACCGCGATCTGGCGGCCCGCCTGCAGACGCATCCGTTCCTCGGCCCTAAGCTGACCATTTACCAGCAGGATGCGATGACCATGAACTTCGGAGAACTGTCGGAGAAAATGGGCCAGCCGCTGCGCGTCTTCGGCAACCTGCCGTACAACATCTCAACGCCGTTGATGTTCCACCTCTTCAGCTATACTGATGCCATTGCCGATATGCACTTTATGCTGCAGAAGGAAGTGGTTAATCGTCTGGTTGCCGGGCCGAATAGTAAAGCGTATGGTCGATTAAGCGTAATGGCGCAGTACTACTGCCAGGTGATCCCGGTACTTGAAGTCCCGCCGACCGCCTTTACGCCGCCGCCAAAAGTGGATTCCGCCGTCGTGCGCCTGGTGCCGCACCGCACCATGCCGTACCCGGTGAAGGATGTCCGCGTGCTGAGCCGTATCACCACTGAAGCCTTCAACCAGCGCCGTAAGACCATCCGTAATAGTCTCGGCAATCTGTTTAGCGTTGAGGTGCTGACGGAGCTGGGCGTCGACCCGGCGGTACGTGCGGAGAATATTTCTGTAGAGCAGTACTGTAAGATGGCCAACTGGTTATCCAACAATCTGCCTTCGAAGGAGAGCTAACCATGATTAATTCGCCTCGTGTTTGCGTCCAGGTGCAAAGCGTCTATATCGAATCGCAATCTTCTCCGGAAGAAGAGCGCTACGTCTTCGCTTACACCGTCACTATTCGCAACCTGGGGCGGAGTCAGGTTCAGCTTCTCGGCCGCTACTGGCTCATCACCAATGGACACGGTCGCGAGACGGAAGTCCAGGGTGAAGGGGTGGTCGGCGAACAGCCGCACATCCCTGCCGGCGAAGAGTATCAATACACCAGCGGCGCGGTTATCGAAACGCCGCTGGGCACCATGCAGGGTCATTATGAGATGATTGATAGCAACGGCGCACCGTTCACTATCGAGATCCCTGTCTTCCGTCTCGCAGTTCCAACGCTTATACATTAAAAACAATGGCTACATACCTTATTGGCGACATTCATGGTTGCTACGATGAACTGATCGCATTGCTGGAGCAGGTGGAGTTTAATCCTGATACGGATACCCTGTGGCTCACCGGCGACCTGGTCGCGCGCGGCCCCGGCTCTCTGGAAGTGCTGCGGTTCGTGAAAACGCTCGGCGATAGCGTGCGCATCGTGCTGGGCAACCATGACCTGCATCTGCTGGCGGTGTTTGCCGGCATTAGCCGCAACAAGCCCAAAGACCGTCTGACGCCGCTGCTGGAAGCGCCGGATGCCGATGAGCTCCTCAACTGGCTGCGTCGCCAGCCGCTGATGCAGGTCGATGAAGAGAAAAAGCTGGTGATGGCGCATGCCGGCATCACGCCGCAGTGGGATCTGGAAACCGCCAAACAGTGCGCGCGCGATGTCGAAGCCGTGCTGGCGAGCGACTCCTATCCGTTCTTCCTCGACGCGATGTATGGCGATATGCCGAACCACTGGAGCAATGAGCTCAGCGGCCTGGCGCGCCTGCGCTTTATCACCAACGCCTTCACCCGCATGCGCTATTGCTTCCCGAACGGCCAGTTGGATATGTACAGCAAAGAGGCGCCGGAAGACGCGCCAGCCCCGCTTAAGCCATGGTTTGCCATTCCGGGCCCGGTCGCTCGCGAGTACAGTATCGCCTTTGGCCACTGGGCGTCGCTGGAAGGCCGCGGTACGCCGGAAGGTATCTATGCGCTGGATACCGGCTGCTGCTGGGGCGGCGACCTGACCTGCCTGCGCTGGGAAGATAAAACGTATTTCACCCAGCGTTCCAACCGCCAGAAAAGCCTCGACGAAGGCGAAGCGGTCGCCTCCTGAGTCGATCCCGGATGGCGGCGCGCTGCGCCTTATCCGGGCTACCTCCGGTACGGGAGATTCCTGATAAAATAAAACCCCGGTCACGCCTGACGCGACCGGGGTTTTTCAATCCACGCTATGTTAGCTTAACGACGCTCGAGGATCTCGAAGCAGTAGCTGTGGGAGTTTTGCGCGTCGGCATCGTGGAACTCACTGAACACCGATTCCCACTCGTCCGGATCGTAATCCGGGAAATGGGTATCTCCTTCCACTTCCGCATCAATATGGGTCAGGTAGAGTTTGTGCGCTTTTGGCAGGAACTGCTCGTAAACGCGGCCACCGCCGATCACCATAATCTCTTCCGCATCGCCGCAGGCGGCAATCGCTTCATCAACAGACTTCACCCACTGCACGCGATCGTCGCTGCCTGGCTTGCTGCTGATAACGATATTTTTACGTCCTGGCAACGGGCGACCGATGGATTCCCAGGTCAAACGCCCCATTACCACCGGCTTGTTTAAGGTGTTACGTTTAAACCAGGCGAGATCGGCAGGCAAGTCCCATGGCATAGCGTTCTCCATGCCAATTACGCGATCTACAGCTAACGCCGCAATCAGACTAATCATTGAAAATATCCCGAATGCAAAAAATTGCCGCCACTATACGGAAAGCGTAATACTTCGTCGACTGAACGAAGAGTAAAGAATAAGAAAATTTTTAGATTTGCTGGCGAGCCCACGTAAGCCTCATGAGCCGCCAGATCAGGAACTAAATTGAAAACAAAATGTTAGCTGTAAAGTTAACGCAACATTTGCTTACCACCTTAGGTTGAAGGCTTATTCTCCGGCTCATCGCGGACGTCTCCGGTGTGCCGTCCTTCTTCAGTACCTTGCCAGCCGTGACGCTGCACTAGCGACAGATGATTACGGTCCTCATTAATGATGCCGGTAAGCATATCGCTGGTACGCTTGAACACCGCCACCCGCGAGGCAGCGTCATTTTCCGCCATCGCCACCATCTCTTCCACCATCTGCTGGTTAAAGCGGCGGAACAGATCGGCGCGCTCGCGGGCCTCATAAGCGCCCAGACCTAAGGCTTCCAGCGTCATGCGGCCGCTTTTCAGCGCCGATTCGAAGGTCTCGCGCTCCGGCGCTTCTACCCCGGCCTGGCGCAGCTGAATGTAGTGATCGACATCGCGGGCGCGTGAAATGATCTGCAGATGCGGGAAATGTTCTTTCGCCAGCTCCACCAGTTGCAGGCTGGCCTGCGGATCGTCGATGGCGTTAATCAGCACTTCCGCCTTAGCCGCCCCCGCCGATTCCAGCAGATCCACCCGCGTGGCATCGCCGTAAAACACCTTCATATCGAACTTGCGAAGGGTATCAACGTGGTCCGGATCGTGATCGAGGATAACCATTTTCACCCCGCTGGAAAGCAGCACACGGCCGGCTATCTGCCCATAGCGGCCAAAACCGGCGATAATTACCCGCGGCTGCTCTTCATCAATCTCGTCCGCTTCGCGCTCCTGGTTACTGGCGGATTTCTCCATTCGCGTCAGCAGCACCAGCAGGATAGGCGTTGCCGCCATCGATAGCGCCACCGCCAGCGTCAGCGCCTTCGCCCACTCGCTATCCAGCACATCGGCCATCTGCGCGGCGCCGAAGACCACGAAAGCGAACTCACTCCCCTGCCCCAATAATACGGCAAACCAGCGGCGCTGCGCGCGCGGTACACCCAGTGGTTTAGCAATCAACCATAGCATCAAGGCCTTAATCGCCAGGAAACCCACCAGCAGGATCAGGATACGTAGCGGATGGGTGACCAGGGTCCCAAAGTCGATAGACATACCGACGCCGATAAAGAACAGCCCCAACAGCAACCCTTTAAACGGTTCGATATCGCTCTCCAGCGCATGGCGGTATTCAGAACTAGCCAGAAGCACCCCGGCAAGAAACGCGCCCATCGCCATCGACAGCCCGACTTCCTCCAGCAGCAATCCGAAGCCGAAGACCAGGAACAGGGCCACGGCGCTGAACACTTCGCGCAGGCCGGAACGGGCAACAAAGCGCAGCACCGGCCGGGTCAAATAGCGCCCTAACAGCACCACCAGCGCCAGCGCGCCGGCCACTTTTAACGCCGACAGCGCAAACGCGGCCAGCGTGGTTGAACCGCCGCTGGCCGCCAGCAGCGGAATCATCGCGACCAGAGGGATAGCGGCGATATCCTGGAACAACAGCACGGCGAAGGCGCTGCGTCCCAGCTGCGTCACCGTCAGGTTACGTTCGTTCATCGCCTGCATCGCAATCGCCGTCGACGACAGCGCCAGCGTCATCCCGATCAGCTCCGCAACCTGCCAGCGCAAGCCAAGCAGCATGCAGAACAGGCCGATAAACGCGCCGCACACCACCATTTGCAGCGCACCGCCGCCAAATACCGAGGCGCGCAGTTTCCATAGGCGCTGCGGATCCAGCTCAAGACCTATAACAAACAGCATCAGCACCACGCCGATTTCGGCAAAATGCAGAATCGCCTCAGCGTCAGTAACCAGCCGCAGTCCCCACGGGCCGATAACGCAGCCGGCAATCAGATATCCGAGCACCGATCCCAGCCCAAGACGCACGGCGATCGGCACGATAAGCGCAGCGGAACCGAGGTAAATCAGCGCCTGTATTAGCGTATGGCTATCCATTGTTATGCGCCTCCTGCCATTCGATTAAGCGTTGACGATAATGACGGGCCTGCGCCTGCAGCGTTTCGTCATCGCAGATAAAGGTACAGTGCATGGCAAACGGCGGCAGCCATTTCATACCACAGTACAGCGCCGTTGCCTGCAGAGGCTGCGCCAGCACGTCAAAGCCGGGGAATGAACCAATATCGAAGTGGCTTTCGCCGCCGCCGGTAGTAACCGCCCACATTAACGATTTACCGTGTAACGCAATACCGTTGTGGCCGTACGCCCAGCCGTGGGACAGGACTTTATCCATCCACAGTTTTAACAGCGGTGGCACGCTGTACCACTGCATTGGATGCTGCCAGATAACCAGATCGGCGCGCGCCAGCGCCGCCTGCTCGGCAGCGATATCTATATTGAAGTCGGGATATAGCTCGTAGAGGGAGCGTATCTCTACGCCATCAAGCGTCCCTGCCTGCTCAAGCATCCGCTTATTCGCATGGGAGTGATGCGGATAAGGATGCGAGTAAATTATCAGAATCATGAATGGGCCTGTCTTTTGTATTCTTGTAGCAGTGAGTGTAGACAGTTAACTCGCTCACTGAAAGGGGGGAATGCCTGAGGAAAAGTCGATCGCAGCTAATGATAATCCTCCCATCACAACAAAAATGCAGGCGTCCCAGAGCACAATTGGCGCCCCATTTAATTCCCCATACGAATTTATCATTAGAAATGATACAGTCACTTGATATTTTAAGGCGAGATTAAATCATTCTTTAATAAATAAATCTATACACCCCACAATGTACAACCAATAATTTTACGCTCTTCATTTTGAGCCCCAAAATTTTAAATCAAAAACAAAACTCTAATATATAGCGTTAACCGGAAGCGCTATTTACGCAAATGGACGTGTATATGAGCAACAAACATTTTGAACTAAACAGAACAACCAAAACGCTGGCGAGAATATTTCCCGCCTTATTAATGTTTACGCCAATTGTTGTCAGCGCAGGCACGATTGCCGAGTCAACCTCCGTGCCACAAGACTTCTCGGCTGATACCGAGTACGTCATTAATAGAGACGTCACCGTCTCCTCCGCAGATAACACCCCAGCAGTATCCGTTAGCGGGATGAAAGTCGAAAAAGTTACCAATGAAGGCAATATTTCCGGTTCGGGAATCGGTCTGAATATTAATATCGATGCGCAACCAGTAGAAATTAATAATAATGAAAATGCAATTATTTCATCTGCAACTGATAATGCCGTTAACGTGCAATCAATGGCGGGTGATTTTAATAATAGCGGAATCATTACTGGCGCCAACAACGGTATTTTCGTTAGCGAAGAGTCATCGGCAATTAGTATCACCAATACCGATACCGGCGTGATTAGCGGGAAAAACGGCCTGAGTTCGCAAATCGGCCTCGGGTTAGATAACAGCGGCGCCATCACCGGTACCGCAGGCGATGGTGTTGCATTAAGCGACGGCAACAGCAAAATTAACAACAGCGGCACCGTGCAGGGTAGCCAAAACGGTATCAACGTCGCTAATGACGCGAAGGCCGATATCATCAACAGCGGTTTACTCGGCGGCGGCGATGCGGCCGTGATGTTTG
Organism: Klebsiella sp. 141162; assembly: GCF_050600755.1. Taxonomy (NCBI): domain Bacteria; kingdom Pseudomonadati; phylum Pseudomonadota; class Gammaproteobacteria; order Enterobacterales; family Enterobacteriaceae; genus Klebsiella; species Klebsiella sp. 141162. Next base: position 190,033 of record NZ_JAQIRI010000007.1, read on the forward strand.
CCAGCAGCAAAAATAATAGCCTGGTACTCAATACCGGCTCTTCCCTCATCGGCGATGTCATCTCCACGGGCTCAACGGGTAACGCACTCTCGCTGGTCGGTTCTGGTACGGAAGACAGCAACTTTGTCGGCCTTAACGATGGCGACGGTTTTGCCTCCGTGAAAATGAACGGTGAAGACTGGACGCTCACCGGCAACCTCGACATCATCGGCAGCGGCGATTCCCTCCAGGTTAATAGCGGCCAGTTGACGCTGGCGGGCGCTGTCGCTAATAGCGGCAACACGCTGGTAGCGGAAGCGGCCACGCTACAGTTAGGCAACGGGCAGAAAACCGCGACCCTCACCGGCAGCCTGACCAATAACGGCACGCTGATCTTCAATCAGGGAAGCGACTCTACTTTTGCCACCGGTATCATCGGTAGCGGCAACGTGGAAAAAGTCGATGCCAATACCCTGACCTTAACCGGCGCCAATAGTTATACCGGCAATACGCTTCTGAAAAGCGGCACCACTCTGGTCGCGGAAGGCGCTACTCTCGGCGTCGCCGGCAGCGACGCCACCCTCACCATCGAAAATGGCGCGCAATTTGCCAGCGCAGGCGAAGTCAATAACAACATTGATGTCCTCAGCGGCGGTATCCTCGCGGCGTGGAATGCGGTTGACGGTAACTCAACGCTAAGAACATCCGGCGTCGACACCATTAATGGCAATGTAAGCAACAGCGGCACGCTGTTACTCAGCGCCGCCGATAATAGCGTTGGCAACAATTTTACGATTAACGGCGACTATACCGGCTCCGCCGGCAGCCAAATCGTGATGAACAGCCAACTTGGCGAAGACAGCTCGCCGACCGACCATCTGTCCATCACCGGCAGCAGCTACGGTCAGTCTGGCGTCAGCATCGCCAATATCGGCGGGCTGGGCGCGCAAACCGTTAATGGTATGGAGGTTGTCAGCGTCGGCGGCAGTTCAGAAGCACAGTTAACTTTATCCAAACCGGTTGTCGCCGGGGCTTATGAGTATGGTCTGTATCAACACGACAACGGTAACTGGTATCTGGAATCCAAAGCGACCCCGTCAGACGATCCGTCGGATGATACTGACGATGGTGGCAGCGGTACCGATGGCGGCAGCGGCACCGATGGCGGCAGCGGCACCGATGGCGGCAGCGGCACCGATGGCGGTAGCAGCACCGATGGCGGTAGCGGTACCGATGGCGGTAGCGGCACCGATAATGGCGGTCAACCCCTGCCAGAAGTCATGGCCCCGGAAGTTGGCGCTTATCTGGGTAACTATCTCGCGGCGCAGAGTATGTTCCTGCATAAACGTGACGATCGTGACCAGCTCACCTTCCGCAATACAGACGACCTGAACACCTGGATGTACGTAAAGGGCCGTTATCATGAGAATGACGCCGGCGGCGATAAAATCAGCTACGACACCACCACCACCGTACTCCAGGTGGGCAGTGATGTCATCAGCAAGCCAATGGACAACGGGATATTGCGTGCGGGCGGCATGTTTGGCGCAGGTCAGGCGAAAACGGATTCAGATGCAAAACACAATGTGCGTACCGCGCAGGGTAAAGTCGACGGTTTCAACGTTGGCCTGTACGCCACCTGGCAGGAAGATCCGAAATTGCGTCTCGGCAGCTACATCGATACCTGGGCCTCTTACAGCTGGTATAACAACACCGTCACCAGCAATCGCAATAATGAAAAGTATGACAGTAAAGGTTTTGCCGCCTCTGTTGAAGTCGGCCATGTGTGGGTGATCCCTTCAGAAAGCGCGCGTACGTGGAAGATCGAACCTCAGGCGCAGGTGATCTACAGCTATCTCGATCAGGAAAATCATACCGACCCGGATGGCGTGCGGGTATCAACCCTGGACAACAACAGCCTGTTTGGCCGTCTCGGCGTGAAGACCAGCTACTTTGAGCAGCGAGATGTTAAAGCCTGGCAGCCGTATGTCGCGGTGAACTGGCTGAAAGGCGCGGGTCAAAACGATTTGGCGTTCAATGGCGAAAAAGTCAGCAACGATACGCCGGACGACCGCGGTCAGTTAGAGCTGGGCGTAACCGGCAATGTGAACGAGACGACCACAATCTCGCTGCGCGCCAGCGGCGAATGGGGTGAAAACAGCTACGCCGCTTATGGCGGCCACATTCTGCTGAATCACCGCTGGTAATCGCCGTACAATGAAAGGTAAAAAGCAGTGGCCGGAGCCACTGCTTTTTTTTAGTTATCCAGCTCGTCCATTGACTTCACCTGGTCGCGATTAATCTGCTCCACGCGACCGGTTTCCGCATTTTTGTAGGATACCAGGCCAGTATCATCATCAACCTGCGGCTTACCGCTGGTCACAATTGTTTTGCCATCTGTCGTTTTGAGCGACTGATTTGATGAGCAACCTGCCACAAATACCATCGCCGTTGCCGCCAGCGCGGATGCCACCAGAATTTTGTTCCGCATTGTATCCTCCTGTCTTTTCATCAATTGGTATCGTTATCGTGCTAACTATAGTTAGCCTGACCTGGCAGGCAGATAAAAGCAGAACTCTCCGAAGATGGTTGCCGTAAAAAAAAGGGCTGACGATATCGTCAGCCCCTCTGTTTCGCTTTCCGGCCCGGCCGGTGCGCTTATTTGGTGATTTGCGCGTGCATTTCCTGCACCGAAATGACCTTCTCGGTCGCATCGGCATTCAGCGCCATCGCGGTGGCGAAACCGCCGTTCAGGGTGGTGTCGTAATGCACCTTGTACTGCAGCGCGCTGCGGCGAATCAGCTTGGAATCCTCAATCGCCTGACGACCTGCGGTGGTATTGATGATGTAGGTATATTCGCCATTCTTGATACGGTCCTGAATGTGCGGACGACCTTCATGTACCTTGTTCACCAGACGCGGGTTGATACCGGCTTCACCCAGTACAATCGCGGTACCGTGGGTTGCATCCAGCTCGAAGCCCTGTTTCAGCAGTTTTGCCGCCAGGTCGACAACGCGCTCTTTGTCGCCTTCGCGAACGGAGAGCAGCGCGCGCCCCTGTTTCTTCATCGTGGAGTTGCTGCCCAGCTGCGCTTTGGCGAACGCTTCCGCGAAGGTGCGGCCCACGCCCATCACTTCCCCGGTAGAGCGCATTTCCGGCCCTAACAGCGGGTCAACGCCCGGGAATTTGTTGAACGGCAGCACCACCTCTTTGACCGAATAGTACGGCGGGATGATTTCTTTAGTGACGCCCTGCTGCGCCAGCGTTTTACCGGCCATTACGCGCGCCGCCACTTTCGCCAGCGGTACGCCGGTGGCTTTCGAGACGAACGGTACGGTACGCGCCGCGCGCGGGTTCACTTCAATCAGGTACACTTCGTTGTTCTTCACCGCGAACTGTACGTTCATCAGGCCGCGAACCTGCAGCTCGAAGGCCAGCTTCTGTACCTGCTCGCGCATCACATCCTGAATTTCCTGGCTCAGGGTGTAGGCAGGCAGAGAACAGGCGGAGTCGCCGGAGTGCACGCCCGCTTGTTCGATGTGCTCCATGATGCCGCCAATCAGCACCATTTCGCCGTCGCAGATAGCGTCAACATCGACTTCAACCGCATCGTCGAGGAAGCGATCGAGCAGCACCGGCGCATCGTTAGAAACGCTCACCGCGGTCTGGAAGTAGCGACGCAGGTCAGCTTCGTCATAAACGATTTCCATCGCCCGGCCGCCGAGCACATAAGACGGGCGTACCACCAGCGGATAGCCGATCTCTTTTGCCTTCTCAACCGCTTGCTCAAGCGCGGTCACGGTGGCGTTCGCCGGCTGCTTCAGCTTCAGACGGTCAACCGCATGCTGGAAGCGCTCGCGGTCTTCCGCGCGGTCGATAGCGTCCGGGCTGGTGCCGATAACCGGTACGCCCGCGGCTTCCAGTTCACGCGCCAGCTTCAGCGGGGTCTGGCCGCCGTACTGCACGATAACGCCTTTTGGCTTCTCGATACGCACGATTTCCAGTACGTCCTCAAGCGTTACCGGCTCGAAGTACAGACGGTCGGAGGTGTCGTAGTCGGTCGAAACGGTTTCCGGGTTACAGTTAACCATAATGGTTTCGTAACCGTCTTCGCGCAGCGCCAGCGAGGCGTGTACGCAGCAGTAGTCAAACTCGATACCCTGGCCGATACGGTTCGGGCCGCCGCCGAGAACCATGATTTTATCGCGGTCTACGGACGGGTTGGATTCGCACTCGTCTTCATAGGTGGAGTACATGTAGGCGGTATCGGTGGCGAATTCCGCCGCGCAGGTATCCACGCGCTTGTAGACCGGGTGCAGGTTGTACTGGTCGCGCAGCTTGCGGATTTCCGCTTCGCGCACGCCCGCCAGCTTAGCCAGACGCGCATCGGCAAAGCCTTTACGCTTCAGGTGGCGCAGGAAGTCAGCGTCGAGGCCGTTGATGCCCACTGCCGCCACTTTCTCTTCCAGGCGCACCAGCTCTTCGATTTGTACCAGGAACCAGCGGTCGATGTTGGTCAGGTTGAAGACGCCGTCGACGGAGAGACCGGCGCGGAAGGCATCAGCGATGTACCAGATACGCTCGGCGCCCGCGTCTTTCAGCTCGCGACGGATTTTGGTCAGCGCTTCCGGATCGTCGAGGCTGACTTTCGGGTCGAAGCCGGTGGCGCCCACTTCCAGGCCGCGCAGCGCTTTCTGCAGCGATTCCTGCTGCGTGCGGCCAATCGCCATCACTTCGCCGACGGATTTCATCTGCGTTGTCAGACGGTCGTTAGCGCCAGCGAATTTTTCAAAGTTAAAGCGTGGAATTTTGGTCACAACATAGTCGATGGACGGTTCGAAGGAGGCCGGAGTACGGCCGCCGGTGATGTCGTTCATCAGCTCGTCAAGGGTGTAGCCCACCGCCAGCTTCGCCGCCACTTTGGCAATCGGGAAGCCGGTCGCTTTCGAAGCCAGCGCCGAAGAGCGGGATACGCGCGGGTTCATTTCGATAACGATAAGGCGACCATCTTTCGGGTTCACCGAGAACTGTACGTTAGAACCGCCGGTTTCCACGCCGATTTCACGCAGCACCGCCATCGAGGCGTTACGCATGATTTGGTATTCTTTGTCGGTCAGGGTCTGCGCCGGGGCGACGGTGATGGAGTCGCCGGTGTGAATCCCCATGGCATCGAAGTTTTCAATCGAGCAGACGATGATGCAGTTATCGTTCTTATCGCGCACCACTTCCATCTCGTACTCTTTCCAGCCGATCAGCGATTCATCAATCAGCAGTTCGTTGGTCGGAGAGAGATCCAGGCCGCGTTCGCAGATTTCTTCGAACTCTTCGCGGTTATAGGCGATACCGCCGCCGGTGCCGCCCATGGTGAAGGACGGACGGATGATGCATGGGAAGCCAACGTCAGCGGCCACCGCCAGCGCTTCTTCCATGGTGTGCGCAATGCCGGAACGCGCGGTGTCGAGGCCGATTTTCTTCATCGCCACATCGAAGCGACGACGGTCTTCCGCTTTATCGATCGCATCGGCGGTCGCGCCAATCATAGTCACGCCGAACTCAGCCAGCACGCCCTGACGCTCCAGCTCCAGCGCGCAGTTCAGCGCGGTCTGGCCGCCCATAGTCGGCAGTACCGCGTCCGGGCGCTCTTTTTCGATAATTTTACGTACCACTTCCCAGTGAATCGGCTCGATATAGGTCGCATCGGCCATTTCCGGGTCGGTCATGATAGTCGCTGGGTTGGAGTTCACCAGAATAACGCGGTAACCCTCTTCGCGTAGGGCTTTACAGGCCTGGGCGCCCGAGTAGTCAAACTCACACGCCTGACCGATAACAATCGGGCCCGCGCCCAGAATCAGGATACTTTTTATGTCTGTACGTTTTGGCATGGCTCTTTTACTCCTGATTATTTCGCGGACTGACGGTATTGCTCAATTAACTCGATAAAGTGGTCGAACAGCGGCGCGGCATCGTGCGGGCCCGGGCTCGCTTCAGGGTGACCCTGGAAGCTAAACGCCGGCTTGTCGGTACGATGGATCCCCTGCAGGGTCCCGTCGAACAGTGACTTGTGGGTCACGCGCAGATTGGCAGGCAGCGTCGCTTCGTCAACGGCAAAGCCGTGGTTCTGGGCGGTAATCATCACTACATTGTTATCGATATCTTTAACCGGGTGGTTGCCGCCGTGGTGACCAAATTTCATCTTAATGGTCTTCGCGCCGCTCGCCAGCGCCAGCAGCTGATGGCCAAGACAGATGCCAAAGACCGGAATATCGGTGGTGAGGAATTTTTCTATTGCCGCGATGGCGTAATCGCACGGCGCCGGGTCGCCAGGGCCGTTGGAGAGGAAAATACCGTCCGGATTCAGCTTAAGCACATCTTCTGCCGACGTTTGCGCCGGTACGATAGTCAGGCGACAACCGCGATCGACCAGCATCCGCAGGATGTTGCGCTTGGCGCCGAAGTCATAAGCCACGACGTGGAACGGCAGCTCGCTTTCCGCCTTCGCTTCCGGCAGGTCGCCCGCCAGTGTCCAGCTCCCCTGCGTCCAGGCGTAAGTTTCTGCAGTAGTGACCTCTTTTGCCAGATCCATACCGTTCAGGCCAGGGAACGCCTGGGCTTTTTCCAGCGCCAGCTGGGCATCAAGATTATCGCCGGCGATGATGCAGCCATTCTGCGCGCCTTTCTCACGCAGTAAACGCGTCAGCTTACGGGTATCGATATCGGCAATGGCCACAATGTTATGGCGCTTCAGGTAAGAAGAAAGGTCCTCGGTATTGCGGAAGTTGCTGGCAATCAGCGGCAGGTCGCGAATGACCAGGCCTTGTGCATGTACCTGAGAAGATTCTTCATCGGCGGCGTTGGTGCCGACATTTCCAATATGGGGATAAGTAAGAGTGACGATTTGGCGGGAATAGGAAGGATCAGTGAGGATTTCTTGATAACCGGTCATTGAAGTATTGAAAACGACTTCCCCAACCGCCGTGCCGGTTGCCCCGATGGCCCGACCGTGAAACTGGGTTCCGTCTTCCAGAACCAAAAGCGCTGACTTAATCAAAACACCCTCCAGAGAATATTCACTCACTTTATTTGCATATTAATTCAGACATAGATCTGAATCAATGCAAATTTTTGCCCGCAGAATTTTGGCAAACGGCGGCATTCTGGAGAGATGTCAGGTAAAAGTCAACTTAAAGCGGATATTTTTAACCTTATTTTACGTCACTGGCGCGCAATGGGCTATTTTCACGGTAAAAAGATCAACTAACCTGGTTGAGAAAACGCTTGCGGGCGAGGAAAACTGTAAAATCAGCCAGCGGAGGGTAAAAAAGTGGACCAGATGGTCAAAATTTACAATTCAATAACCAAAAACATCAGGAAGATATAGCTTTTTAAAGCCTTCAGAAGAAAAAAACACAAAAGCAGTCAAAATAAAAAAGGGCAATAAAATATTGCCCTTTGCAATCAATCACATATTGAATGCAATAACCACATCACGATGGGTAATAATCATTATAAAGCATTCAGATCAAGCACATCTTTCATGTCAAAGAGACCACTTTTTTTGTCTTTCAACCATAAAGCAGAACGAACGGCGCCATTGGCAAAAGTCATCCGACTGGAAGCCTTATGGGTAATTTCGATACGTTCCCCGATATCGGCGAACATCGCCGTATGTTCGCCGACGATGTCGCCCGCGCGAACGGTAGCAAAGCCAATGGTACCCGGAACGCGTTCGCCGGTATAACCTTCACGACTGTAGACGGCGCAGTCCTTCAGATCTTTGTTCAATGCCCCGGCGATCGCCTCGCCCATCGCCAACGCGGTACCTGATGGCGCGTCCACTTTATGCCTATGGTGCGCTTCGATGATTTCGATATCGGTATAATCGCCCATTACCTTTGCCGCCTTTTCCAGCAGCTTTAACAACACGTTGACGCCAACGCTAAAGTTAGCGGCAAAGACGATGGCGATTTCCTGTGCGGCATCGCTAATCGCCTGCTTTCCGGCATCATCAAAACCGGTGGTGCCGATCACCATCCCTTTGCCGTGTTGACGGCAGAAAGCCAGATGGTTAAGCGTGCCTTCCGGGCGGGTAAAATCGATTAAAACATCGAAATCATTGCTTACCGCCGCCAGGCTGCTTTGGACGGTAACGCCTGATTTGCCTGCGCCTGCCAACTCGCCCGCATCGCTGCCCACCAGGCTTGAACCTTCGCGCTCCAGCGCCGCGCCAAGCGCCACGCCTTCCATCTGCAGCGCAGCCTGAATTAACTGGCGTCCCATCCGGCCGCCCGCGCCGGCGATGGCCACGCGGATTTGTGCATCTTGCATAGCTATTCTCTTTTGTTAACTTCACGTGAATTGTTTTCAGAGTAACCAGCCCATTGCATAGCCGCTACTCAAAAACGCCGATAATTAGAAATTTATGACAAACGGCGGTCGATATCAGTAAAAACTATATGATTGTGCCGCGATTCGGCGTTTAAGTAGTGAAAATTGGGAGGGGACACGGTAGCGCCCCGCCCGCGCGACGCGGGCTAAGGCGTTGTGTACTCAATCAAAGGGGGAAAAGCGCACCTGCGGGGAAAGCGGATAAAAACCAGGTTACCGCCAGTAAATCGGCGCTGCCGCCGGGGCTGAGATGGCGAGCAATCAGCTCGTCGTCGAGTTGGCGTAGCGCCTCCAGCCCGCCGTCAGCCATGACGCCGCCCTGCCACAACAGCCGCTGCGCCTCCTGCTGCACATAGTTCAGGCCCGCAAGCCCGCCGCGCGAGACCAGATTGGTGTCATCATTCCACGCCATCAGATGCAGCAAGGTTTGCAGCAACGCCAGGTTGCTATCGCCAGTCTCTTCCATCATGCGGTTGAACACCGGCAGCGCCTGGGTACGCACGGTACGAAAGCCGCTCTCGGCCTCGCCGCGGGCGCCGGAGAGTCCATAACGTAAAAAATGGGCCTCGCCTTTGCTTAACTGTTCGCCGCTGGCGGAAGAGAGTTCTTGCATAACCATGCCGCGACAGAATCGCGCCACCTGATCGCAAAGCCGATGCTGTTCAATCGGTTCGCCTTTCGATACCAGCCTTCCCGCCGCCGCGCTCAGCAAACCGAAAGCGAAGATTGCCCCGCGATGGGTATTCACCCCGCCGGTGACCTCCAACATATCGTTCTCACAGGCCATTCCCACAGGACGCAGCATCATTAACACCTGTTCCGGTACGATAGCCGCGGTATCGTGGCCCATGATGAAAAATTTCTCCATCCACGGCGCCACGACCGCGGTGCTGGCCTCAAAAGAGGCCAGGTCCATATCGTGATGGGCGCCTGTGTTACGAATGTCCACCAACCCGGGCTTTGGGGTCAGGCGAACTTCGGTTAAAAGCGCGCGTTCTACCGCGCTGACCACCTCTTCAGCGTTCAGCGATGTCACGCGCAGAGAACGCGGCGGATTGATTAACACTTCGCTCATTGCCCTTCCCCCTCTGCGTTTAGTCGCTGTTTTTCACCTGACGAATGACATCAAGAACGGAGCCATCACGATAGCGCACCACCGCCACCACGCGATCGGTAAACTCGATCGGCTGCGGTTTGCCGGTTAACAGTTCCGCACGCTGCTGCAGTTCCTCAATAGTCATCAGCGGAATGCCCGCGTTGCGCAAATTGTCGATCAGATCCTGGCGCGCCGGGTTTACCGCTATGCCGTGGTCGGTGACCAGCACATCTACGCTGGCTCCCGGCGTGACGCGGGTCAGCACTTTTTCCACGACGCAGGGAATACGGCCGCGAACTAATGGCGCGGTAATGATGGTCAAATCCGCGCCGGCGGCGGTATCGCTATGGCCGCCGGACGCGCCGCGCAGCACGCCGTTAGAGCCGGTCATCACGTTAACGTTAAAGTCGGTATCGATTTCCAGCGCGCTGAGCATCACCACGTTTAAGCGCTCGCAGGAGGCGCCTTTAGAGCCCGGGCTGGCATACTGGTTGGTGGAAATCTCTACGTGATTCGGGTTCTGCGCCAATGAACGCGCCGCGTCGCCATCAAACGACTGGGTATCGAGCAGCGTTTTAATCAACCCTTTTTCGTGCAGGTCAACCATGGTCCCGGTGATGCCGCCAAGGCCGAAGCTGGCGGTAATGCCGTTACGGCGCATTTTATCTTCGAGGAAGCGGCTCACCGCCAGCGAGGCGCCGCCGGTACCGGTCTGCAGCGAGAAACCGTCTTTAAAGTACCCGGAATGCTCAACCACTTTCGCCGCCTGGCGGGCGATCAGCAGCTCACGCGGGTTGCTGGTCAGACGGATCGCGCCAGCGGTGATTTTTTCCGGATCGCCGACTTCGTCCACCTGGACTATCAGATCGACCTGATCCTGGGCGATACTGGCCGGATAGTTAGGATAATCCACCCACTCTTCGGTCAGCAGCACTACGCATTTGGCATGTTCCGCATCAACGCGCGCGTAGCCCAGCGAACCGCACCGTGATTTACCGCTAAAGCCGTTGGCGTTGCCAAACTCATCGCAGCAAGGAACGCCGAGAAACGCGACATCAATCGACAGCTCGCCGCTTTGAATCAGCTGTACGCGACCGCCGTGGGAGTGGATCTGTACCGGGTTTTCCATCAAACCGGCGGAGATCTCCTCGCCCAGCTTGCCGCGCAGGCCGGAGGTGTAGATCTGGCGGATCACACCATTTTTAATATGCTCGATCAGCGGCCAGTGGGCATCGATCAGCGAACTGGACGCCAGCGTCAGATCGCGAAAGCCCATTTCCGCCAGCTTCGCCACTACCATATTGACGACTTTGTCACCGCCGCGAAACGCGTGGTGGAACGAAATGGTCATGCCGTTTTGCAAGCCGGAGCGACGGATCGCCGTTTCCAGCGAATCGCAGATTTTACGCTGACGTTTTTCGCTTTCGCTCGCCAGCCACGGGCTTTTCGCCGTCACGCCCGCATAAGGCGCTAACCCTTCCGGCATCACGTACTGCTGATTAAGCATTGTTACTGTCTCTTTCATCTTATTCCCCTTAATCACGAATACCGGAAGCCGAGAGCGCCACCACTTTGCGAGCATGGTCGATAATCGGTCCATCGATCATCTTGCCGTTCAGCGATACCACGCCAAGACCGCGCGTTTCGGCTTCTTCCGCCGCGGCAATCACCTCCAGCGCGTGATCGACCTCTTTGCGCGTCGGGGCATAGACCTGATGCAGGAGTTCAATTTGTCGCGGGTTAACCAACGATTTGCCGTTAAAGCCGAGATTTTTGGCCAGATTCGCTTCCGCCAGGAAGCCCTCTTCGTTGTTGATATCCGACCACACCACGTCATAGGCTGCGATGCCGGCAACGCGCGCGGCATGCAGCACGGCGCAGCGGGCATAGAACAGTTCAGTACCGTCACCACGGGAGGTGCCCATATCCATGACGTAGTCGAAAGCTGCCAGCGCGATCGCCGCCAGACGCGGGCTGGCGCGGGCAATCTCTACCGCATTCACCACGCCCAGCGCCGACTCAATAGCCGCCATTAGTTTGGTGCTGCCCACTTCCCGGCCGCATTCGCGCTCAATCCGTTCAACATGCGCTTCCAGCTCATGGATATCTTCTTTACTGTCGGTTTTCGGCAGACGCACCATATCCACGCCCGCGCGGACCACCGCTTCAAGGTCGGCAAGACCGAATGGCGTATTTAACGGGTTAATACGCACCACGGTTTCGATATCCTGATACAGCGGATGCTGCAGCGCCTGATGCACCAATAGGCGAGCGGTATCTTTTTCGCGTAGCGAAACGGCATCTTCAAGGTCGAACATCACCGCATCGGCGCCGTAAACAAATGAAGTGCTTAACATGGCGGCATTGGCGCCAGGGATGAACAGCATACTGCGACGTGGTTTCATAGCTGGCTCCATTGTAATTGGGACTGTTGCGCCGCCCGCAGCGCTGCGGCCTGTACGCGGGCCCGCAGTACGCATTCCAGCGCGCCTTTATCATCGACCACCACGTTGGCCTGGTTCACGCCAAGCTGCGCCAGCGTTTCTCTGACCACCTGCTCAATCGCGGCGCCAAACTGTTGTTTCACAATGCTGTCGATTTCCAGCTGAATGCCCGGCTGCGCCGCCGGTCCAATCCTGACCATTACATCGCTGGATTCCAGCGTGCCGGCCAGGGCGTCAATCTTCATTTCCATAGGGGAAAATCCTTAGTTAGGGCATAAAAATCAGGCGGTTTGATGTTCGCTTTCCGCCAGTTTCATCAGAAAAGAGAGGGTTCCCGGCGGCACCAACGCCGCGACCGCCTGCCAGTTGCGCTGCCGATAAAGTTCGCGCACTCGGGAGGCCGACACGGGCCCGTCATTTTTTTCGATTCGCGTCAGCTCAACCACTTCAATGGGCGGCGCCTCGCCTGGCGCTTCCAGCAGTGACTTCATGCGTTGGTTGTAATTACGAGTCAGGGGACATAGCGGCTCGGTGCCGACAAAACGATGGGTAATCTGCAGCGCCGGGGCCAGACGTTCGCGAAAGAGCTGCAGGTCAATCTGGCTGTGACAGTCATCGACCACGCCCTGCTCTTTCAGGAAATAGCCGGGGAACGTCGCCCGCGAAATCAGATACGCCGAACCGGGGTGCAGCGTCACTTTGTCGATGCCGGTAATCCCCTGTTCGATCAGCTTGAAGCGATCGTGATAGGAAAAGCAGGATGCATCTTCCTTGACCACAAACAGATGCAGCCAGTCGCACTGCCGTGCCGCCTGTTCCACCAGCCAGCGGTGACCAAGAGTGAAGGGATTGGCGTTCATCACAATAGCGCCGATTTTTTTTCCCGGTTGACGGTACATTGCCAGCTGACGGCAGTAACGAGTCAGACGTTCGCGGCTGTTTTCCATCAATACGGCGCGATCGCCCGCCTGGGCTATCGGCCAGAAGCCGGCGCCGGAGAACAGCGCGGCATTGCTCGGCTTAGTAAATAAAAACAGTTCGCTACGCCCAAGTTCATAGGCCAGCGTCAGGAGTTCGGTCAGTAATTTAAGGCTCAGCCCCTCCCCCTGTAGCGAGGGATCGACGGCGATGCATTTCAGTACATTACCGGCAATGGCGCCGCAGCCGACCAGCCGTTGCCGATACTCCGCAACGATTGCCATCTCGCAATCGGTTTCTAACGACAACTGATGCTGATGAAGAAACCGATCGATCGCCTCTCGCCGCGGTTGATCCTTTAATAGCTGAACGCGTTTTAATATCAGAGTCATTTTTAGCGCTTCGTTATTCTAAAACGAACTGTATTTCGCCAGCGTTCGACTATTGATACTTGTATTTAAGTCACAGTTTTCCCCGTGGCTTAATTAGCTTTATGGTTTTTATGTTGTTAATTAATTCAGAATAATAAAAATAATTAAATTAATAAAAAACACGAGTATTCAGTGAAGGCAATCACACCTTACCACTAAGTCTATTTATTACTATGCGCCGGTATTACTACTCCATCAATAAACAGGAAAACGTTTATGACCAACATGAGTCAGGCTCCCGCAACGGAGAAAAAGGGCGTTAGCGACCTGCTGGGATTTAAAATCTTCGGCATGCCGCTCCCCCTTTACGCGTTTGCGTTAATTACGCTATTACTTTCACATTTTTATAACGCTTTACCCACCGACATCGTTGGCGGCTTTGCCATCATGTTTATTATCGGCGCCATATTCGGCGAAATTGGCAAACGTCTACCAATATTCAACAAATATATAGGTGGCGCCCCGGTAATGATTTTCCTGGTCGCCGCTTATTTTGTTTATGCCGGTATTTTCACGCAAAAAGAAATCGATGCTATCAGCAACGTTATGGATGAAAGTAACTTCCTTAACTTATTCATCGCGGTATTAATTACCGGGGCGATTCTGTCGGTAAACCGCCGTCTGCTGCTGAAATCGCTGCTCGGCTATATTCCAACCATCCTGATGGGCATTGTCGGCGCGTCGATTTTCGGCATCGCTATCGGCCTGGTGTTCGGTATTCCGGTAGATCGCATCATGATGCTGTACGTCCTGCCGATCATGGGCGGCGGCAACGGCGCGGGCGCGGTTCCGCTGTCGGAGATTTATCACTCCGTCACCGGTCGTTCACGTGATGAGTACTACTCAACCGCCATCGCTATTCTGACCATCGCTAACATTTTCGCCATCGTCTTCGCCGCAGTCCTCGATATCATCGGCAAAAAATACACCTGGCTGAGCGGCGAAGGCGAACTGGTGCGTAAAGCCTCGTTCAAAGTCGAAGAAGACGAGAAAGCGGGACAAATCACGCATCGTGAAACCGCCGTCGGTCTGGTGCTTTCCACGACCTGTTTCCTGCTGGCATACGTCGTCGCGAAGAAAATCCTGCCAAGCATTGGCGGCGTTTCGATTCACTACTTCGCATGGATGGTACTGATCGTTGCGGCGCTGAACGCCTCCGGCCTGTGCTCACCGGAAATCAAAGCCGGCGCCAAGCGTCTGTCTGATTTCTTCTCTAAACAGCTGCTGTGGGTACTGATGGTCGGCGTCGGCGTTTGCTACACCGACCTGCAGGAAATCATCAATGCCATTACTGTCTATAACGTCGTTATCGCCGCCGTAATCGTTATCGGCGCAGTGCTCGGCGCGGCGATCGGCGGCTGGATGATGGGCTTCTTCCCGATTGAATCAGCGATCACCGCAGGCCTGTGTATGGCTAACCGCGGCGGTTCCGGCGACCTGGAAGTCCTTTCCGCCTGTAACCGTATGAGCCTTATCTCTTATGCACAAATCTCCTCCCGTTTGGGCGGCGGTATTGTGCTGGTCATCGCCAGCATCGTGTTCGGCATGATGATTTAACCCACACGCACGATGGCGCCGTTGAGCGGCCGAAGAAGTTGACCCAGTCAGGGACCAGCGCCGGGGGCGGCTGCGGGAAATCCACCCTGCTCCTTAGCCGGAAGCGTCGACAACCTCGCCAACCAACGCGTCATCGTGCCCTTATACGAGATTTTGTATGACTGATGCTGCGCTGTTAGGCGAGGGCTTCACCCTGATGTTTCTTGGCATGGGCTTCGTGCTGGCGTTTCTGCTGCTGCTCATTTTCGCCATCCGGGGAATGTCTCTCGCCGTTACCCGTCTGTTCCCTGAGCCGCCTGCCGCGCCCAAAGCGGCGCCTGCGGCCGTCGCGCCCGCCGACGACTTCGCCCGCTTAAAACCGGCGATTGTCGCCGCCATTCACCACCATCGCCGCCTTAATTCTTAATTCACGGAGGAATTCATGACCGTTGCCATTACCGATGTCGTCCTGCGCGACGCCCACCAGTCCCTGTTCGCCACCCGCCTGCGTCTCGACGATATGCTGCCCGTTGCGGCCGCGCTCGACGACGTCGGCTACCGCTCGCTGGAATGCTGGGGCGGCGCCACCTTTGACGCCTGCATCCGCTTCCTCGGCGAGGACCCGTGGGTCCGCCTGCGCGA
>NZ_JAQIRI010000008.1:0-202306 GCF_050600755.1 Klebsiella sp. 141162
CTCCCCGGTGGCGCTTCGCTTACCGGGGCTACGGGTTCACCGCGTCCCACCAGCCGGTAGCCCGGAAAAGGCGCGTCAGGCGCCGCCTCCGGGAAACAATTGGCACGAAGCCTGAGTTCAACCTCCCCGGTGGCGCTTCGCTTACCGGGGCTACGGATTCACCGCATTCCACCAGCCGGTAGCCCGGAAAAGACGCGTCAGGCGCCGCCTGCGGGAATCGATTGGCACGAAGCCTGAGTTCAACCTCACCTACAGGTTCACCGCTCTCCGCGGTCCGGCTGTTGTTAGCGTAAATTCATCTGGTCGAGCTTTTCGCGCAATTCCCCTTCCAGCGGCTGCGCCTTCTGCGTTTTCAGATCAATGCAAACAAAGGTAATCAGCGCATCGGCCACCACTTCACCGTTAGGATTAAGGGTCACCACCTGACTTAAGGTGCCGCTTTTACCGTTCAACTGCTCCAGCTTACTGGTCACGGTAAGTACATCCCCGAGTACCGCCGGGCGGCGATAATTGATATTGATATTGACCACTACAAAAGCGATGTTATGGCTGGTCATCCAGTGAAACGCCGGGCTACTCTCCAGCCCATCCCAGCGCGCCTCTTCGAGAAACTCCAGATAACGAGCATTGTTAACGTGCTGGTAAACGTCCAGATGATAACCGCGAACTTTAATTTGAGTCTGCATAGCGCACATGCCTTACTATTATTGTTGTTAATCAGGTAAGAGGTCACACCAGATGGCGTAACCTCTTTAGCATGGCAAAGATTTACCACTGTGCAAACCAGCGGGTGAAATTAGAGCGTCAGATGTGACAGATTTCTCTCTACCAGCGAACTGCCCATCCCCGGAACCTGTTTAAGATCGTCGAGAGTCTTAAACGGCCCATACTCTTCGCGGTAGCTGACGATTGCCTGCGCTTTCTTGAGCCCAACGCCGTTCATGGCCTGTGCGAGCTCCTCCGCGCTGGCATTATTGATGCTGACCCGCGCGCCGACGTTATCGGTCGTTTTTCCTTCCTCCGGCATTTTCGTCTGCGGCGCCTGAATAGTCTCTTTTGCCGATGCCGCCTTGCCGCTCGCCGATGCCGCCAGCGCCCCCTGAGAACCCGCCGTACAAGCCAGCAACACGGCGACAATAACCATTTTCATTCCTCTGTTCATGCTGTTATCTCCTTGTTTGTAGACAGCAAGGTCACGATAGCGGCTGCGAAAACGGAGTACAAAAGGCAGATTGCGGAAATGGAAAAGGCCGCGAAAGCGGCCTTTGAGTATTGCATCGCGTTACCTCGTTTTGCGAGGCGGCGCGAAATTATTGCTGCTGGTCGACGAGGTCGCCAAGCTTGATTTTGGCGTCTTTACGCAGGTTGCTCATCAGCGCTTCGAATGCGATTTGCGCATTATTCTGGGTAATACCCTGCACCATCGCTTTCTTCTGCTCTTCTGGCATAGAACCCGCTTTCACTTCATCAAGCGCCAACAATACTACGTTGCCTTTGGCATCGTTGCCCACGCCGTAGCTCGCTTTATCTTTCTGCGGCAGCGGCAGGGAGAAGGCTGCCTGGCTCAGCGGATCCTGGCCGGTACGGGACAGCGTCTGCGCCGCGCCGAAGCTCAGGCCGGCGGCTTTCATCGCTTCATCGCCTTTGCCCGCTTTCAGGTCGGCCAACAGTTTATCGGCATCCAGTTTCGCCTGCTGTTCCGCTTTGTTGCGCTTCACGATATCAGTCACCTGCGCTTTCACTTCCGCCAGCGGTTTAACGCTTTCCGCTTTGTGCTCGCTAATACGCAGGACAAAGGCGCGATCGCCGTCAACGGTAATGATGTCGGAGTTATTACCCGGCGCGCCGTTTTCACCCACCAGACCGCCATTAAAGATAGCATCGGCAACCGGCTTGAAGTTCAGCTCTTCCGGTAAGTTGTTACGACCGAACCAGCCGGTCTCAACCACTTTCAGGCCGGCGACCTGCGCGGCCCCCGCCAGGGATTCGTTATCGTTGCTGGCCGCATCGCTAACCTTCTGCTGTAGCGCGTAGTAAGCATCCAGCGCTTTTTCCTGCTTCACTTTCGCCGCGATGTCGTTACGCACGTCGGCCAGCGGTTTGACCTGCGCCGGCTGAACATCGTCCAGGCGCGCCACCAGGAAACCTACAGAAGATTTAATCACCCCGGAAAGCTGGCCTTTGTCTTTCAGGCCGGCATCTTTCAGCTCAGGCACGGTGGAAGCCTCTTCCATCCAGCCCATATCGCCGCCGTTACGCGCGGAGATGATGTCGGTCGATTTCTCTTTTGCCAGCGTGGCGAAGTCGGCGCCTTTTTGCAGTTCGGCCAGTACCGCTTTCGCATCAGCTTCAGTTTTAGTCTGAATCACGCTGTAGCGATTACGCTGCGGCTGAGTGAATTGATCTTTATGCTGGTCGTACCATGACTGAATTTCTTCGTCAGAGGCGTTTTCCTGCATGCTGGCGGCATCCATCTTGATGTAGCTCACGCGGAACTGCTCCGGCGCCATAAAACGGGCCTGGTTCTGCTGCCAGAAGGCGTTAATCTCTTCATCGCTAACGGTCTGTTTCGCCGCCAGAGCGTTAACATCGATAGTCGCTTCACGAACCACGCGCTGCTGGGAGACCAGCGCCGCCAGTTGATCGGACTCGCCCGGCAACATGAAATCGGTACCGGCTACCGCGTTGATCAGCTGCTGAGTGGTCAGCTGATTACGCAGCGCTTGCGCGTATTGATCGGTGGTCATGCCCATTTGATTCACGATACCGGTGAAACGTTCGTTATCAAACTTGCCGTTTGACTGGAAGGCCTGGGTCTGGAAGATGGCCTGTTTCACCTGGTCGTCACTGATGCTAAGGCCCAGTTGACGAGCATACTGGTCCAGCAGCGATTCGTCGATCAGGCGGTTCAACACCTGCTGACGCATGGTCTTCATGTAGTTTTCGTTGGCCGCCAGTTCGGAGAACTGATCGCCTAGCTGCTGCTGCATGCGGTTACGCTCGCTGGCAACGGCATTTTCAAACTGCGCGCGGCCAATCTCCTGACCATTCACTTTTGCGGCATAGTTGTTGCCGCCGCCAATCAGGTAACCACTCACCCCGGTCAAAATGAACGAGACGATAATGATACCGAAAATAATCTTGAGCACGACGCTGTTGGCGGCCGTGCGTAGGTTGTCCATCATGGTGTAACAACGCTCCGCTGTAGATGACTTTTGCTCGCGCAGCATAGCACGTGATGGCTGCCGCGCGTGAGGACGTATTTTGACAAGAAAACGGGGCAATTGTCAGCCCACAAGTGCGCATAAACACACATAAAGTCGCGTTCTGGACAAATAAAAAAGGCACATCTCGCGATGCGCCCTTGTACTTCGTCACATTCCCTGACGGGAGAGCCGATTAGTTTACCGCGTCTTTCAGCGCTTTACCTGCACGGAAGCCCGGTACTTTAGCGGCAGCAATGGTAATTTCTTTACCTGTTTGTGGGTTGCGACCAGTACGGGCAGCACGCTCTTTAACAGCAAAAGTACCGAACCCTACCAGCGCAACGTCATCCCCAGCTTGCAGAGATTCAGTAACAGAAGCGATCAAAGCATCTAACGCACGTCCAGCTGCAGCTTTAGAAATGTCCGCACCCGCAGCAATTTTGTCAATCAGTTGAGATTTATTCACTGTTCTCTTCCTCTCTTTATAATTTATATCGCACCAGAATCCTTCATGGCGCGACCGCGCAGCAGTTATATCAGGACTGTCATGCCCTTACAACAGAGTTGTCGATGACCCCTGCCAGCGATCTAAGTTAGCTACACAAAAAAAGGCTGGCAAGTACGAATTTACTTACCAGCCCCACTTTTCTTAACGCTATTTGCGCGATATCACTATTTTGCGCTTACAACCTGCATGCCAAACGGTTCATTTTGCAGAGCAAGTGTCAGAACTTCCTCGATTCGCTGTACCGGATGGATATCCAAATCGGCGATAACGTTTTCCGGAATTTCTTCAAGGTCACGCTTGTTTTCGTAAGGAATCAGAACAGTCTTAATGCCCCCACGATGCGCCGCCAGCAGTTTTTCCTTCAGACCGCCGATCGGCAGCACCTGGCCGCGCAGGGTGATTTCCCCTGTCATCGCCACATCGGCGCGTACCGGGTTACCGGTCAGACAAGAAACCAACGCGGTGCACATCGCCGTACCGGCGCTCGGACCATCTTTTGGCGTTGCCCCTTCCGGTACGTGCACGTGAATATCGCGTTTTTCGTAGAAGTCCGGATTGATACCGAGCTTCTCAGCACGCGCGCGCACCACGGTCAGCGCAGCCTGAATCGACTCCTGCATGACTTCGCCAAGTGAACCGGTATAGGTTAACTTACCTTTGCCCGGAACGCAGGCGGTTTCGATGGTCAGCAGATCGCCGCCCACTTCCGTCCACGCCAGACCGGTCACCTGACCTACGCGGTTTTCACTATCCGCACGGCCATAGTCAAAGCGCTGCACGCCAAGATAATCATGCAGATTTTCACCGTTAATCTCGATGTGTTTCAGCGATTTATCCAGCAACAGCTGTTTAACGGCCTTACGACACAGTTTGGAGATTTCACGCTCCAGGCTACGAACGCCCGCTTCACGGGTGTAGTAACGAATAATGCCGATAATGGCGCTATCGTCGACCGTCAGCTCGCCTTTTTTCAGCGCGTTGCGTTCGATCTGCTTCGGCAGCAGGTGGCGCTTAGCAATGTTCAGTTTTTCATCTTCGGTATAACCGGAGAGACGAATGACTTCCATACGGTCCAACAGCGGAGCCGGAATATTCATGGAGTTGGAGGTCGCCACGAACATGACGTCGCTGAGATCGTAGTCCACTTCCAGATAGTGGTCGTTAAAGGCCACGTTCTGTTCCGGGTCCAGTACTTCCAGCAACGCTGAGGCCGGATCGCCACGCATGTCGGAGGACATTTTGTCGATCTCATCCAGCAGGAACAGCGGGTTTTTCACCCCGACTTTCGCCATTTTCTGGATCAGTTTACCCGGCATGGAGCCAATATAGGTACGGCGGTGACCACGGATTTCCGCTTCATCACGCACGCCGCCCAACGCCATGCGCACGTACTTACGCCCGGTGGCTTTGGCAATAGATTGACCCAGCGAGGTTTTACCTACCCCCGGCGGTCCAACCAGGCACAGGATCGGCCCTTTCAGCTTGTTAACGCGACTCTGCACCGCAAGATACTCAAGGATGCGGTCCTTGACTCGTTCCAGACCATAGTGGTCGGTATCGAGGATCTCCTGCGCCTGACGCAGATCTTTTTTGACCTTGCTGCGAGCATTCCACGGCACCTGCACCATCCAGTCGATGTAGCCGCGCACGACGGTGGCTTCCGCCGACATCGGGGACATCATCTTCAGCTTTTGCAGTTCCGCTTCGGTTTTTTCTTTCGCCTCTTTCGGCATCTTCGCCGCGTCGATCTTACGCTTCAGCGCTTCGTTTTCGTCCGGGGCGTCATCCATCTCGCCGAGCTCTTTCTGGATGGCTTTCATTTGCTCATTCAGATAATACTCACGCTGAGATTTTTCCATCTGCTTTTTCACGCGGTTGCGAATGCGTTTCTCAACCTGCAGCAGATCGATTTCAGATTCCATCATCGCCATCAGATATTCCAGACGTTCGTTCACGTCGGACATCTCCAGCACGGACTGTTTGTCCGCCAGCTTAAGCGGCATATGCGCAGCGATGGTATCCGCCAGACGTGCGGGATCGTCGATGCTATTCAGCGACGTCAGCACTTCCGGTGGGATTTTTTTGTTCAGCTTGATGTAGCCTTCAAACTGGCTGATAGCCGTACGCACCAGCACTTCCTGCTCACGCTCTTCAATGACCGGAGAAGCAAGGTACTCTGCTTTGGCGGAGAAGTGTTCGCCGTTATCGGACAGCGCAGTAATACGCGCACGCTGCAAGCCTTCCACCAGCACTTTCACGGTGCCATCAGGCAGCTTCAGCATTTGCAAAATTGACGCCACGGTCCCGACGGTGAAAAGATCGTTTACACCCGGCTCATCCGTCGACGCTTCTTTCTGTGCGACCAGCATGATTTTTTTATCATGGTCCATGGCCGCTTCCAGACAACGGATAGATTTTTCCCGCCCTACAAACAGGGGTATGACCATGTGCGGATAAACCACCACATCGCGCAACGGCAATACGGGGATTTCAATGCGTTCAGAACGCTCAGGATTCATAGAGCTCTCTCTTAGTTTAAAGTCCGCCAGGTAGCCGACGACACCTTCATTAACGCGTCGCCGTTAATATGTAATCCAGTATATGGGGATGTATTCCATACATTCAACGGCGGGAACACAGGAAAAATAAAAGGGGGGATAAAATCCCCCCTTTTTGCTTAACTGCTTGTGTCGATTGGCGAATTATTCGCCAGATGCCTGCTGCGCTTCCGGCTTGCCGTAGATCAGCAGCGGTTTGCTCTGACCTTCGATTACCGACTCGTCAATCACCACTTTTTCGACATCTTCCATGGAAGGCAGATCGTACATGGTGTCGAGCAGCGCGGCTTCAACGATTGAACGCAGGCCGCGGGCGCCGGTTTTACGCGCCATCGCTTTCTTCGCGATCGCATCCAACGCTTCATCACGGAATTCCAGCTCCGCGCCTTCGAGGCCAAACAGCGCCTGATACTGCTTAGTCAGGGCGTTTTTCGGCTCTTTCAGGATCTGAATCAGCGCTTCTTCACTCAGTTCATTCAGCGTCGCAACAACCGGCAGACGGCCGATAAATTCCGGGATCAGACCAAACTTGATCAGATCTTCCGGCTCGACCTGCGCCAGTAGTTCACCTTCGCTGGCTTTGTCAGATTTCGCTTTAACCGTCGCGCCAAAACCAATGCCGGAACCGGTTTCTACGCGGTGGGAAATCACTTTGTCCAGGCCGGCGAACGCGCCACCGCAGATAAACAGAATCTTGGAGGTATCAACCTGCAGGAACTCCTGCTGCGGATGTTTACGTCCGCCCTGCGGCGGAACAGCGGCTACGGTGCCTTCGATGAGCTTCAACAGCGCCTGCTGAACGCCTTCGCCGGACACGTCGCGGGTAATCGACGGGTTATCCGATTTACGGGAAATTTTGTCGATTTCATCGATGTACACGATGCCGCGCTGCGCTTTCTGCACGTCGTAATCGCATTTCTGCAGCAGCTTCTGAATGATGTTTTCTACGTCTTCACCCACGTAACCCGCTTCGGTCAGGGTGGTGGCATCGGCCATGGTAAACGGAACATCCAACAGACGCGCCAGCGTTTCCGCCAACAGCGTTTTACCGGAACCGGTCGGCCCGATCAGCAGAATGTTGCTT
Organism: Klebsiella sp. 141162; assembly: GCF_050600755.1. NCBI lineage: Bacteria > Pseudomonadati > Pseudomonadota > Gammaproteobacteria > Enterobacterales > Enterobacteriaceae > Klebsiella > Klebsiella sp. 141162. Next base: position 7,357 of record NZ_JAQIRI010000008.1, read on the forward strand.
TTACCCAGTTCTACGCCGTTGCTGGTATCGCCGTTACGCAGACGTTTGTAGTGGTTGTATACCGCCACTGCCAGCACTTTTTTCGCCTGTTCCTGGCCGATAACATAATCGTCCAGGTGATGGCGAATTTCGTGCGGCGTCGGCAGCGCGCTGCGCTCACGATGCGGAGCGACTTCTTTAATCTCTTCGCGAATGATGTCGTTACATAAATCAACGCATTCGTCGCAGATATACACGGACGGCCCGGCGATCAGCTTACGCACTTCATGCTGGCTTTTGCCGCAAAAAGAGCAGTACAACAGTTTGCCCGAACCATCTTTGCGTTTATCTGTCATGAGTCCAAACCTCTTCTTAAGTTCTTTGTGCCGCAGATGACGACGCAAATGCCATTCTCAGGCGCAAGTCGCGGTGACGCGTTGTGCCGCCCAGTTGTTAAAACAAGTATAGCGGCACCCTTACGCCACGGGCATCAATTACGATGGGTCAAGATGGAATCGACCAGTCCGTATTCCACCGCTTCCGACGCCGACAGGAAGCGATCGCGCTCGGTATCACGCTCGATCTGCTCAAGGGATTGACCCGTATGATGCGCCATCAGTTCATTCATGCGCCCTTTCACTTTCAGAATTTCACGGGCGTGGATTTCGATGTCCGTCGCCTGACCCTGATAGCCGCCCAGCGGCTGGTGAATCATCACGCGGGAGTTCGGCAGGCAGAAACGCTTGCCTTTCGCCCCAGCGGTCAGCAGGAAGGCCCCCATTGAAGCCGCCTGCCCCATACAGATAGTGCTGACATCCGGCTTGATGAACTGCATGGTGTCGTAAATTGACATCCCGGCGGTGATCACGCCGCCCGGAGAGTTAATGTACAGGTAAATATCTTTTTCTGGATTTTCCGCTTCCAGAAACAGCATCTGCGCCACGATCAGATTAGCCATGTGGTCTTCCACCTGGCCGGTCAGGAAAATAACGCGTTCCTTGAGCAGACGGGAATAGATATCAAAAGAACGTTCACCGCGTGAGGTCTGTTCAATGACCATCGGCACCAGGGCCATATGGGGTGCAAAGTTATCTCGTTCGCCACTGTATGACATTTCCGTCTCCTGGATTAATTTTGAAAAAACCTGCTGCACTGATTGTAACCTTATGGACGGATTATCAGCCAGAGTTTCTATCCGCAGGGCACTGATACGTTGAGCTGGTCATTATTTCTGACGCTGCGGATGCAGATACGTCACCCGGTTATGGGGATGGCGCAGCCATAATTCAAGCATAACAACCTTTTGGAGTAACGCTATCACTGAAAATGTGTTTTAGCACTCATCCTAAGCCTATCATTGCAATAAAAAAACCCGCAGCCTTTCGGCAACGGGTTTTTGCGCGAACTTTAAACAGCCCGGCGAAATTACGCCTGCTGGTTCATCAGTTCGTTGAAGGAAGTGGCTTTTTCAGACACTTTAGCTTTCGCCAGCACGGCTTCAACAGCCTGCTCTTCCAGCGCGACGTTGCGCATGTTGTCCATCAGCTCTTTGTTCTTGCTGTAGAACTCAACCACTTCTGACGGATCTTCGTATGCGGAAGCCATCTCTTCGATCAGGCCTTTCACGCGCTCTTCGTCAGCTTTCAGCTCGTTGGTGCGAATCACTTCGCCCAGCAGCAGGCCAACAACTACGCGACGTTTAGCCTGCTCTTCGAACAGTTCGCGAGGTAGTTCCAGAGCCTGTTTCTCGTTACCGCCGAAACGCTGAGCAGCCTGACGACGCAGTACGTCGATTTCGCTGTCGATCAGGGCAGCAGGAACGTCGATGTCGTTCGCTTTCACCAGGCCTTCAATAGCCTGAGATTTAACGCGGTTACGCACGGCGCCTTTCAGCTCACGTTCCATGTTTTTACGCACTTCCGCGCGCAGACCTTCTACGGAACCATCTTCAACGCCGAAACGTTTGATGAATTCTGCAGTCAGTTCCGGCAGTTCGCGTTCTTCAACTTTTTTCAGGTTGATAACGAACTTAGCGGCTTTACCTTTCAGGTTTTCAGCGTGGTACTCTTCCGGGAAGGTCACGTCGATGGTGAATTCTTCGCCAGCTTTGTGGCCTTTAATACCGTCTTCGAAGCCCGGGATCATACGGCCCTGGCCCATCGCCAGTACGAAGTCAGACGCTTTACCGCCTTCGAACTCTTCGCCGTCTACGGAACCGGTGAAGTCGATGGTAACGCGATCTTCAGCGTCAACGGCGCCTTCTTTTTCTTTCCAGTTCGCCTGCTGCTTACGCAGGGTGTCGAGCATGCCGTCAACGTCAGCGTCGGTAACTTCAACAACCGGTTTTTCAACTTCGATTGCGTCCAGACCTTTCAGCTCAACTTCCGGATACACTTCGAACTCTACCGCGTAGGTGAAGTCTTCGCCCAGCTTGTATTCGCCCGGAACGTAGTTCGGCGCGCCGGCCGGATTAATTTTCTCTTTGATGATCGCGTCAACGAAATGACGGCTCATCAGGTCGCCCAGCACGTCCTGGCGAACGGAAGCGCCATAACGCTGAGCAACAACATTCATCGGCACTTTGCCTTTACGGAAGCCGTCAATGCGAACTTTTTTCGCTACGTTGACCAGCTCGCTTTTGACAGCATTCTCGATGCTGTCAGCGGCGATAGTAATCGTTACACGGCGCCCAAGGCCCTGAGTGGTTTCAACTGAAACTTGCATCTTGTTACCTCAAAAAAATCACAGTGCTCGGTCAACTCTGGAAGCGCGTGTAGGTGGCTTCGCAGAACCGGGATGCCCTCTTCAAATCAGAAACACATTCCCTGTCGTCAGAATCATCCCGAAGACATTCATATATAAGACGCGGCATTATAGCGGCATCACTTTTGTGAGTCGAGAACGGTTGTCGCCTACTGCTGCGGCGTTTTTCACATTTCCCGCTCAAATTTGTCTGCAAAAGCGCGAACTTTGCGCATTTTCCAGGCAAAAGAAAACGGCCCGCAGGCCGTTTTTGCTAAATCTTCACGCAACATACTGGAAAAGCGCCAGCGGTTGCAAATGTGATTTTTACGCGATGCTCCCCGCTCCGCGGCATGGCGGAGAGGCAAAGACGGTATCCTGTAGCCCTTCCCACTCTTTAATCGTGTAAGTATGCAGCGCCAGCGCGTGCACGGTGCTTGACAGCTCCTCGGTCAACGTACCGTAAATCATACGATGACGATTAAGGAAACGTTCGCCGGTGAAGCGGTCGCTCACCAACACCACTTTAAAATGACTTTCAGAGCCCGCAGGGACGTTGTGCCGATAGCTTTCATCCACGACTTCCAGATACATCGGGTCGAACGCTGCTCTTAGTTTTGCTTCGATCTGCTCACGTATCATCATGAATTTTCTCCTCCGACAACGCTGAGATGCCGCCTTTCCCTTTAAATGTTAGCCGCTTTTACCGCTTCCATTGGCAGAAAACAACAAAAAATTAGCATTCCTCTGATATTTTCACGCAAAAGTATCAGGTTTACTGATGATGAATGCTAAATCTCCCGGCCAAATCGCCACCGGAAATGGGACGAGGTCATAAAACGCACAACACGATGATTTTCCACTCGTAGCCACTTCCCCTCACCGTTGGCGATGTTATGATGGCGGGAATTTTCCTTAAACACCCTAACTACTTCGAGTTGCAGAAAAAAGCGCCCGCGATTCCCCGTAGCGCCTGAAACCTGAATTATGACGGGTATAACAACACCGTGCGTTGAGACCCTGAACATGCTGAAGAAAATTCTATTCCCGTTGGTCGCGATGTTTGTACTCGCAGGATGCGCCACCCCGCCGACGACCATTGAAGTATCGCCGAAAATCACCCTGCCGCAGCAGGATCCGAGCCTGATGGGAGTTACCGTCAGCATAAATGGCGCAGACCAGCGTACCGATCAGGCGCTGGCGAAAGTCACCCGCAACAACCAGTTGGTCACCCTGACCGCCTCTCGCGATCTGCGCTTCCTGCTGCAGGAAGTGCTTGAGAAGCAGATGACCGCGCGTGGCTACATGATTGGTCCGAATGGCGCCGTCGATCTGCAGATCATTGTTAACAAACTATATGCTGACGTCTCGCAGGGCAACGTGCGTTACAACATCGCCACTAAAGCGGATATCGCCATCATCGCCACCGCCGCTAATGGCAACAAGATGACCAAAAACTACCGCTCCAGCTACTCCGTTGAGGGCGCTTTCCAGGCTTCCAACGAGAACATTGCAAACGCGGTTAATAGCGTGCTGACCGATACCATCGCCGATATGGCGCAGGACACCAGCATTCACGACTTCATCAAGCAAAACGCTCGTTAATTAAATAGCAGACCCGGTACTACGCCGGGTCTGCTCTATATGCCATGTCCAATCACTATTTGCGTATTTTTCAGCAGCCCAAATCAGCTATTTTGCTGATCCTTGGCTTTGCTTCTGGTTTACCTCTCGCGCTGACCTCCGGCACGCTGCAAGCGTGGATGACCGTCGAAAATATCGATTTAAAAACTATCGGCTTCTTCTCTCTCGTCGGACAGGCATACGTATTTAAATTTTTGTGGTCGCCATTAATGGACCGCTACACGCCGCCGTTTTTAGGCCGTCGCCGCGGCTGGCTGCTGACGACGCAGATAGCGCTACTCGTCGCCATCGCCGCGATGGGCTTTCTTGAACCCGCAACGCAGTTGCGCTGGATGGCGGCGTTGGCTGTGGTTATCGCTTTTTGCTCCGCCTCGCAGGATATCGTCTTTGATGCCTGGAAAACCGACGTCCTCCCGGCGGAAGAGCGCGGCGCCGGTGCTGCCATCAGCGTGCTCGGCTATCGCCTGGGGATGCTGGTATCCGGAGGGTTAGCGCTCTGGCTGGCCGACCGTTGGCTGGGCTGGCAAGGTATGTACTGGCTGATGGCCGCGTTACTTATTCCATGCATTATCGCCACGCTGTTAGCGCCGGAGCCCAGCGACGTCATTCCGGTGCCCAAATCTCTTGAACAGGCCGTCGCCGCGCCGCTGCGCGATTTCTTCGGTCGCAACAACGCCTGGCTTATCCTGCTGTTAATTGTCCTTTATAAGCTCGGTGATGCCTTCGCCATGAGCCTGACCACCACTTTCCTTATACGCGGCGTCGGTTTTGATGCCGGCGAAGTCGGAATGGTGAATAAAACGTTGGGCCTGTTCGCCACCATCGTCGGCGCACTCTACGGCGGCGTACTGATGCAGCGCCTGACGCTGTTCCGCGCCCTGCTGATCTTTGGCCTGCTGCAGGGAGCCTCCAACGCCGGATACTGGATCCTCTCGGTAACCGATAAACATCTTTATTCGATGGCGGCGGCGGTATTTTTTGAAAACCTGTGCGGCGGGATGGGCACCGCGGCATTTGTCGCGCTGTTAATGACGCTATGCAACAAGTCGTTTTCCGCCACTCAGTTCGCGCTGCTGTCGGCACTGTCGGCGGTGGGTCGCGTTTACGTTGGTCCGATTGCCGGCTGGTTTGTTGAAGCGAACGGCTGGCCGACGTTTTATCTTTTCTCCGTCGTAGCCGCCGTGCCGGGGATTTTGCTCCTGCTTCTGTGTCGGCGTACGCTGGAATATACGCAGCGAACGGAAAGCTTCTTGCCGCGCACGCAATACCCGCAAACTTATGCTCTGGCGCTGGTTATCCTGGCGGTAGGTTGTTTGATGCTGGCGATATGGCTGCTGCTGTTGGCGATGAACGCGCTGGATTACACCTCTTTTTCCTTCCTGCCAGGCCTGCTGGAAGTCGCCGCATTGACCGCTATCGGTGGTATTTTGCTCGGCGCGATTCTGGACTATATGGCGCTACGCAAAACGCAGCTGATTTAATTTTCGCCAAACCGTTAATAGCCGTTTTAATTACCTGAGGTAATTATAACGGCTTATTAGCGATTTTATTTTTCCTGAGAACTGATTTGTTGTTTTGTGCGTTTTAGATTTCTGGAAATTATTGACAATTTTTACGCGATTCTTTAATTAATTTAACCGATTCAGCAGCGTTACTTTATTTTAACGTTTTCTTTATGTCTTTTATTTGATAATTAATTGTTAATTATTTGTGTTATTTTTACGATGTTTATATCCGTATCCCCATAAGCATTCCCTTTCTTATCCCTTTCGTTATAGATCCAGCGTAAATCAGGCTTTGCAAGCAATTACGTCACATTCCGTAACATATGTGACAATCCAAGCAGAACCCGCTAACACAGAACTGACACAGATCCAATCGTGTTTACAGTAATGCAACCTTACCGTAAAATGCCCGTACACTTTAAACGCCACCAGATCCCGTGGAATTGAGGTCGTTCAATGAGACTCAGGAAATACAATAAAAGTTTGGGATGGATGTCATTAATCGCAGGTACTGTATTACTCAGTGGTTGTGATTCTGCACTCCTCGACCCAAAAGGACAGATTGGACTGGAGCAACGCTCTTTGATTCTGACGGCATTCGGCCTGATGATGATTGTCGTTATTCCCGCCGTCTTAATGGCAGTAGGATTTGCCTGGAAGTATCGCGCGAGCAATAAAGATGCGAAGTATAGCCCGAACTGGTCACACTCCAACAAAGTTGAAGCTGTGGTCTGGACGGTTCCTATTCTGATCATCCTGTTCCTGGCCGTTCTGACCTGGAAAACCACTCACGCTCTGGAGCCAAGCAAACCGCTTGTCCACGACGAGAAAGCAATCACCATCGAAGTAGTATCGATGGACTGGAAATGGTTCTTTATTTACCCGGAACAGGGTATCGCTACCGTCAACGAAATCGCCTTCCCGGCGAACGTACCGGTACACTTTAAAGTCACTTCCAACTCCGTGATGAACTCGTTCTTTATTCCGCGCTTAGGTAGCCAGATTTATGCGATGGCCGGGATGCAGACTCAACTGCACCTCATTGCTGATGAAGCAGGCACTTATGACGGTATCTCCGCAAGCTATAGTGGCCCGGGCTTCTCTGGTATGAAGTTCAAGGCTATCGCCACCCCGGATCGTGCAACCTTCGATCAGTGGGTAGCAAAAGCGAAACAGTCCCCGAACTCCATGGACTCCATGGCTGCATTCGACAAAGTGGCTGTGCCTAGCGAAAACAACAAAGTGGAATACTTCTCTAACGTGAAACCGGATTTGTTCAAAGATGTTGTTAACAAATTCATGTCTCACGAGAGCATGAACATGTCTAAACCTGAAGGCGAGCACGCTGCGCACGAAGGGATGGAAGGCATGGACATGAGCCACGCGGAAACCGCTCACTAAGGGGCCGAGGAAGAAAACGATGTTCGGAAAACTTACACTGGATGCAGTGCCCTACCACGAACCAATTATCGTGGTAACGGTTGCTGCAATCATCGTCGGGGGACTGGCGATACTGGCAGCGATCACTTACTTCGGTAAGTGGTCCTACCTATGGAATGAGTGGCTGACGTCCGTCGACCACAAACGTCTCGGTATCATGTACGTTATCGTGGCAATCGTCATGCTGCTGCGTGGCTTTGCTGACGCCGTTATGATGCGTAGCCAGCAGGTGCTGGCCTCTGCCGGGGAAGCAGGATTCCTGCCGCCTCATCACTACGATCAGATCTTTACCGCCCACGGCGTTATCATGATCTTCTTCGTGGCAATGCCGTTTGTTATCGGCCTGATGAACCTGGTGGTTCCGCTTCAGCTCGGCGCACGCGACGTTGCTTTCCCGTTCCTCAACAACCTGAGCTTCTGGTTCACCGTTGTGGGCGTAATTCTGGTTAACCTGTCTCTGGGCGTCGGTGAGTTCGCACAGACCGGTTGGCTGGCGTATCCGCCGCTTTCGGGAATTGAATACAGTCCTGGCGTAGGGGTCGATTACTGGATTTGGGCGCTGCAGCTCTCCGGTATCGGTACTACCCTGACCGGTATCAACTTCTTTGTGACCATTATCAAGATGCGTGCCCCTGGCATGACCATGTTCAAGATGCCGGTATTCTCCTGGGCATCTCTGTGCGCCAACATCCTGATTATCGCCTCCTTCCCAATTCTGACCGTCACCGTCGCGCTGCTGACCCTGGACCGCTACCTGGGCACCCATTTCTTTACCAACGATATGGGTGGCAACATGATGATGTACATCAACCTGATTTGGGCCTGGGGTCACCCGGAAGTGTACATTCTGGTTCTGCCGGTATTCGGGGTCTTCTCCGAAGTCGCAGCGACCTTCTCGCGTAAACGTCTGTTTGGTTACACCTCGCTGGTGTGGGCAACCGTCTGTATTACCGTTCTGTCGTTCATCGTTTGGCTGCACCACTTCTTCACCATGGGTGCCGGCGCGAACGTAAACGCCTTCTTCGGTATTACCACTATGATTATCGCAATCCCGACCGGGGTTAAGATCTTCAACTGGCTGTTCACCATGTACCAGGGCCGCATCGTCTTCAACTCGGCGATGATGTGGACTATCGGCTTCATCGTTACCTTCTCCGTTGGTGGGATGACCGGTGTTCTGCTGGCGGTACCGGGCGCGGACTTCGTACTGCACAACAGTCTGTTCCTGATTGCGCACTTCCATAACGTCATCATCGGCGGTGTGGTATTCGGTTGCTTCGCAGGTCTGACCTACTGGTGGCCGAAAGCCTTTGGTTTCACCCTGAACGAAACCTGGGGTAAACGCGCATTCTGGTTCTGGATCATCGGCTTCTTCGTGGCATTTATGCCGCTGTACGTGCTGGGCTTCATGGGTATGACCCGTCGTCTGAGCCAGGACATCGACCCGCAGTTCCACTCCATGCTGGTAGTTGCAGCATGCGGCGCGGCGCTGATCGCTTGCGGTATCCTGTGCCAGCTGATTCAGTTCTACGTTTCTATCCGCGATCGCGATCAGAACCGTGACCTGACCGGCGACCCATGGGGCGGCCGTACTCTGGAGTGGGCAACCTCTTCTCCACCGCCGTTCTATAACTTCGCAGTCGTTCCTAACGTTCACGAACGTGACGCGTTCTGGGAAATGAAAGAAAAAGGCGAAGCGTACAAGCAACCTGCGCATTATGAAGAAATTCATATGCCGAAAAACAGCGGCGCGGGCATCATCATTGCTGCATTCGCAACGGTGTTTGGCTTCGCGATGATCTGGCATATCTGGTGGATGGCGATTGTTGGTTTCGCTGGCATCGTTGTGACCTGGATTATCAAGAGCTTTGACGAGGACGTGGATTACTACGTACCGGTTGCGGAAGTCGAAAAACTGGAAAATCAGCATTTCGATGAGATTAACAAAGCAGGGCTGAAAAATGGCAACTGATACTCTTGCGCATAATGCCCACGCGCATGAACACGGGCACCATGATACAGGACCGATGAAAGTCTTCGGTTTCTGGATCTACCTGATGAGCGACTGCATTATCTTCGCTACGCTGTTCGCAACCTATGCCGTTCTGGTGAACGGCACGGCTGGCGGCCCGGCGGGTAAAGATATTTTTGAACTGCCGTTCGTTCTGGTTGAAACCGCACTGCTGTTATTCAGCTCCATCACCTATGGCATGGCGGCTATCGCCATGTACAAAAACAACAAGAGCCAGGTCGTTTCCTGGCTTGCCCTCACCTTCCTCTTCGGTGCAGGGTTCGTTGGGATGGAAATCTATGAATTCCATCACCTGATTGTTGAAGGGATGGGTCCGGACCGTAGCGGCTTCCTGTCAGCGTTCTTCGCGCTGGTTGGTACCCACGGTCTGCACGTCACCTCCGGTCTGCTGTGGATGGCGGTGCTGATGGTTCAGGTATCCCGTCGCGGCCTGACCAGCACTAACCGTACCCGTATTATGTGCCTGAGCCTGTTCTGGCACTTCCTGGACGTGGTGTGGATCTGCGTGTTCTCTGTTGTTTATCTGATGGGGGCGATGTAATGAGTCATTCTACCGATCATAGCGGCGCTTCTCACGGCAGCGTGAAGAGCTACATGACAGGGTTCATCCTGTCGATCATTCTGACGGCTATCCCGTTTGCAATGGTTATGAGTGGCTCGGCCTCGCATACAGCGATTCTGGGAACCATCCTGGTCACGGCTGTGGTGCAGATTCTGGTACACCTGGTGTACTTCCTGCACATGAACAGTAAATCTGACGAAGGTTGGAACCTGACCGCGTTTATCTTCACCGTAATCATCATTGCTATCGTAGTTGTCGGCTCCATCTGGATTATGTGGAACCTCAACTACAACATGATGATGCACTAAGAGCGGCGAGTATGTTTAAGCAATACCTGCAAGTAACGAAACCAGGCATCATTTTTGGCAACCTGATCTCCGTGATCGGCGGTTTCCTGCTGGCCTCCAAAGGCCACATCGACTATCCGCTGTTCGTCTGGACGCTCCTCGGAGTATCCCTGGTGGTCGCCTCGGGTTGTGTTTTCAACAACTACATCGACCGTGATATCGATCGTAAGATGGAACGGACGAAAAACCGGGTGCTGGTCAAAGGGCTGATCTCGCCAGAATCATCGCTGGTATACGCCACCTTGCTGGGTATTGCTGGCTTCATGCTGCTGTGGTTCGGCGCCAACCCGTTGGCTTGCTGGCTGGGCGTGATGGGGTTCGTGGTTTATGTCGGCGTCTACAGCCTGTACATGAAACGCCACTCCGTCTACGGCACGCTGATTGGCTCTCTCTCCGGCGCTGCGCCGCCGGTGATTGGCTACTGCGCGGTTACCGGTGATTTTGACAGCGGCGCGGCGATTCTACTGGCGATCTTTAGCCTGTGGCAGATGCCTCACTCCTACGCCATCGCGATCTTCCGTTTTAAGGATTATCAGGCGGCGAATATTCCGGTTCTGCCGGTGGTGAAAGGTATCTCCGTCGCAAAAAACCATATCACGCTGTACATCGTGGCCTTTGCCGTGGCAACGCTGATGCTTTCTCTGGGGGGCTATGCCGGATACAAATATCTGGTCGTAGCTGCCGCAGTCAGCGTCTGGTGGCTTGGCATGGCATTACGTGGGTATAAAGTGGCGGATGATAAAGTCTGGGCACGTAAGCTGTTCGTCTTTTCCATCGTCGCCATCACTGCCCTGTCGGTGATGATGTCTGTCGATTTCATGGTCCCGGATTCACATAATCTGCTGGCTTACGTCAGATAAGATTACGCTTTATATGAAATGATAAAAGCCTCCGCAAGCGGGGGCTTTTTTATCTAGAGAAATTGCCCTCTCCCCTCCCCTTTTGCTTCATTTTCTTCACCTATTACGCTGTTAAAAATTGAGAAAAAAATGAGCATCGCTAACCGCCGCCTATCTCGCTCCATCACTGAAGTTAGTGCTAGCCTTATCTCGTAGGCAAACGCCTACATAAAACATGGATTTAACTGCAAGGAATAACAATGAAAGAATTAACATTCAACGAAATGGAATCTGTCTCAGGTGGTTTCAACCTGGTAAGCGCCGCAACTGGTTTCGCCAGCTTTGTCGCTAATTCCGCGGCAGGGTTTACCTCATTTGCGCTGACCTCCGGTCTGGCGTTTGCCTCTTTCGTCGGCGATAGCGCGATTGAATTTGGCAAGTTCCTTCTTGGGCAGACAAACTGGGAAAGCGTAGTCAGCACCGGTCAGGAAAACTGGGCAAACTTCGTTTCCACTGCTGGAAGCAGCTGGAACACTTTCGTGAATAACGCCGCAACCGACTGGAATAGCTTCCTGGATCAGGCTGCATCCTAATCGGTATAATGATCAGGGCAGATTTCATTTCTGCCCTTTCCGTTGTTTTTAATCTTTTATTCCGCTCTGCACCATTTTAGCCTCTGGTTCTCATCCCTTCTTCTATTACGCAACACAGTCGTAATATCTGCTAAACAAACATTTATTTACGCGTCCTTATCCCCCCACTACACTAGTCACAGTTTTTATATTGAGGTGGTAATGAACGATAACAAAATGACGCCAGGAGAACTGCGCGCAACCTGGGGTTTAGGGACCGTATTCTCACTGCGCATGCTCGGCATGTTTATGGTCCTGCCTGTTTTGACCACATATGGCATGGCGCTGCAGGGGGCTAGTGAAGCGCTGATTGGTTTAGCTATTGGCATTTACGGGCTCGCCCAGGCCGTCTTCCAGATCCCGTTTGGCCTCCTGTCTGACCGCATTGGCCGTAAACCGTTAATTATTGGTGGTTTGCTGATATTTGTTATCGGCAGCATCATCGCCGCGCTGACCGATTCCATCTGGGGCATTATTCTTGGCCGCGCGCTGCAGGGCTCTGGCGCTATCGCCGCCGCCGTCATGGCACTACTTTCTGATTTAACCCGCGAACAGAACCGTACCAAAGCCATGGCCTTCATTGGAGTCAGTTTTGGCGTGACCTTTGCTATCGCCATGGTGCTCGGCCCTATTGTCACTCACCAGTTAGGGTTGCATGCGCTATTCTGGATGATCGCTATTCTGGCCAGCCTCGGTATTTTGCTGACTCTCTGGGTAGTACCAAATAGCCACAACCATGTACTGAACCGTGAATCTGGCATGGTAAAGGGCTGCTTCAGCAAAGTGCTTGCTGAACCTAAACTCCTCAAGCTGAACTTCGGCATTATGTGTCTGCACATCATGCTAATGTCGACTTTTGTTGCGCTGCCAGGACAACTGGAGGCCGCGGGTTTCCCGGCCGCCGAGCACTGGAAAATTTACCTGGTGACCATGGTCATTTCCTTTGTCGCCGTGGTACCATTCATCATCTATGCGGAAGTGAAGCGCAAGATGAAACGTGTGTTTCTGTTCTGCGTCGCTCTTCTACTGATAGCTGAAATCGTGCTCTGGGGAGCAGGTGGCTATTTCTGGGAACTGGTCGCGGGCGTGCAGCTGTTCTTCCTCGCCTTTAACCTGCTGGAGGCATTGTTGCCTTCATTAATTAGCAAGGAATCACCAGCAGGTTATAAAGGCACGGCAATGGGTATTTACTCTACCAGCCAGTTTATCGGCGTGGCCATCGGTGGCGCCCTCGGCGGCTGGGTCGATGGTTTCTTTGATTCACAAACGGTGTTCCTGCTTGGGGCCCTGCTAGCAATGTTATGGCTGCTGGTTGCCAGTACGATGAGCGAACCACCTTACGTGAGCAGTCTCCGAGTTGAGATCCCGGACGAAGTCATCATTAATGATGAACTACAGCGCCGTCTGTTGTCGAAACCTGGCGTTGAGCAGGTCATGATTGTCGCTGAAGAACGTTCAGCCTACATAAAAATTGACAGCAAAGTGACCAACCGCTTCGAGGTTGAACAGGCTATTATCGCAACTTCGTAATCGCCCCCCATTTCTATGCTCTAAACAATAAGTTGAACGCGCGGCAACTCAGAAGATACCTTCGGGTATCTTCTCTTATCAAACATGAATTGACGTAATAAGCCCCCGTACTTTTCTAATTCTGTTTTGTGAAGTTTAATTCACATTAAAACTAATAGATCATTTAAATATTCACTATTATATAAAAAACCCTCTGATTAGTATATTGCCCGGTGTGCATAGGCACATCATTAACAATTCATTAATCTAGGATGGAATTAAAAATGAAAGAATTAACCGCAAACGAAATGGAATATGTCTCTGGTGCAGGCATTATCGACCTGCCTTGCGCTTTGGTTGATTTCACCGTTCAATCAGCGCTGGGCCTGGTAGCAGCAGGTATTAACGCAGGTATGATTCTGGCCTCCTCCGCTCTGGAAACCACTATTGATCTGGTTTCTAATATTCTTGGCGGTTCGCCATCTAGCCTGGGAAGCATTATAACTGACCATATCAACTCCCTGCTGTATGCTGAATCAGGGGTTTGGTCAAACTTTGTTTATAATGCTGCTACTGACTGGGGTGGTGTTGTTGAGGCCCTGCAGAGCTAAATAGCATATGGCCAGTCAGTTTTCTGACTGGCCATATTTTCTGATGTTATTTATTATTTTCGCCACATCTGAGATACATATCACATGCCGTCATGTAATCATCATGCCAGCGCCAGTAAACATGTAAATAAAAGTATCCCATCGCCGGTATCATGCATAAAATAAAATAGACATAAAAATATATTTCCCACCCTAATAATTTCAGCAACAGGCTAAAAATTACGGTCCATAACAGTTGAAGAATAAATAAAATAACTAACCGCAACCACAGCGATTTCCTATACATTACGGTAAATGGGATAGTTTTAGCCAGGTTCACATCAAACTCTTTCTGAAAAAGCCGTCCTAAAAAAGTATAACGCCTGGATGGGTGAGCAAAAATCAAATTAACTGCCAGTATCGCTGAACAAAGAATCAGCATAGCAACTATCAACTTTGCAGAAAAAAAACCATTGGATAAGGAAAAATCTTCATCCGCGACTAAGGGGCTGATAACCAGAAAACTGGTCATAAAAGTTACGGTAACATTTAAGCAAGCATAATGATGGAGATTACGGTATCTAAGCGTATACGCAGTTGCCCGCTGTAACTGTTTGACGTAACAATTCCTGGCGAACCAGCACATCATATAGACCATTATCGGCACAAAGATGACAATACAGACCATCGCGAGAATGCTTGAAAAGAAGAGTAGAAATCCCTTCACAACCAGATAGCACCCCAGTAAACAGCAAGCTGTAGCAACAAGCGGATGCCATAGTATGGCCTCACATTGCGAATACTTTTTTCCCTGAAACCAAGAAAAGTTGATATTTTTTATCGCATATTTGTAAGCCCAATACGCTTTAAGTTCATAAACAAAGCTAAACATAGTTAACGAAAAAATGGCGCTGACAGGGAATGCATCTTCCACGGTCAAAAGATACCCTCTGTTTTTCACGTAGAATGCAATCAGCATCGTACAAATAAAGTACAAATAGGGTAAAAGCGAACGATCCTGTCGACGAATAAAAGTTAAATAATCCGGAATCATGCTAACCTCGTTACGCCCCCAATATTTTTCGACAATGAATAAAATACTCTGCCGAGAAATCATCGAAATCATTTAGTAATTGTCCAAGATACGCTTTATTGCTGATTTCAACGAACCTGACGACGGGAGTATGTTGTAAAAAAGCAGTCATAGATGCTGTCCATTGTACGGTATGGGTCAAATGCAACGATAAGTTGTTTTTAATTATCTCAGGGTCACCTTCTTCGCTCCCGGTAACATTCATTAGTACAGGATAATTTGGCCGTACCATTTCCACCACCTCCAGGGCATCTCGCATAAGCTGAACTCCATCAGCCATTAGTGGCGTGTGCCAGGCACCGCTAACGCCCAACTTTACCGTTTCCAGGCCAGCTCCCATAAGTACCCCGGCGAATTCGCTTAAATCTGGCAGCGTTCCGCCAACCACCTGCTGATAGGGACTATTATCACAACTCACCACAACCGGACTTCCGGAATCGTTAATCAACTGGCTTATCGTTTGATAATCGGCACCTCTCACCGCTAGCATTGCGCCTTTACGAATATGACTTAAATCATCCATGATAGTTGAGCGCGCTGATATTAGTTTGAACACATTCTCCAGCGTTAAAGCGCCGGCCGCGTAGAGTGCGCTATATTCACCAACACTATGCCCACATGAACCCACGATGTGAGCGTCAGAGAATTGCTCAGCATAAAGACTATAGAGCGTAACGTTGATAGCCGTCACCGCTGCCTGCTGTGTCGTCGTTCTCACCAGACGATTCATTGGCCCTTTCAGACATAACCGACGAAGATCCAACCCTGTTACATCACTAGCGCAATCCCAGATTTGTCTGGTGGTTGCGTTTAGATCCCATAAATCTGATCCCATTCCAATTACAGGATTTCCCTGACCGGCGAAAATAAGCACCAATGGTTGCTCTGATAACTTTGTCATAGACAATATATCCTTATAAATAGTATTTAAATCCAATATAGACTCCGAGGGTCTCGCCAAAAAGTGCGAACTCAGAATCACGATGACCTAATGCGCTATAAAACCCCGAATAAATCTCTACCCGTTCGCCCAACCCTTTTACCGGCTTGATATAATGGGTGCCAATTAATGCACTACCATCAACTAAGTTCATCACCAGATAGGGCTGAAAAGTTGAATGATCTGTACTCTGTAAACTTAGCCACGAATTAATATAATGTCGTCCTTGTAACATCCCTTTATTTCCTGTATTACTTATTTCTGACCCCATCAGATACTTATAATCATCAAATACTTTATCTAAACTGGACAAGCCAGTTTCATTACTTAATAGTTTAATAAAGTCGGTCTGCTCTCGCCATGCCGCTTTTGAGTATCCTTCACTCTGATAATAGTATTCGATACCTAATACACTAAAAAGGTCAGTGGTATACTGGCCGCCAACGGCTAATTCATAGTTTTTTTTATCATCCTGAGCATAAAGCGATGAAGGATATTTCCCAGATAATACTGCATCTCGTTTTTCACGGGAAAAATGCCGCCACTGTTGATTTTTGTGTAAAGCCGCCTCTACGTTGACAACAAACTGAGGAGTTATATTGTAGCTATCCGCCAGGGCCAACGAAGGAGAATCGCCAAGCATCACATCTGCTGCCAGTCGATGATTAGCAAGTCGATAATCGGAGTAACTTAATAAATAATACTCACTGCTGTTGCTCCGTTGATTGGCTGTCCAGTTGCTGGATGACTCATAATATTCATCAATACTCGCCAATTTGGGTATGATAGTAAATGAGAATGCATAATCGCGGAACTCTTCTGAGATCCGCCCCCCCCAAAACGGCTCATTATAGGTGGAATTAAATCCGGGGTCGAATATTCTGGTAGGTTTAAATCCGGCATAATAAGTCGTCAACAATGCTGCAGGCGATCTTAAATGAAAAGCACCGGAATGCGGTCTAAGTTTTCCGCCTTCGAGACTGACGTTTTCAGATAATGTTGCGTTCAGCTTTAGCCTATCGATTAATATTTTAGAGCGACTATTATCTTCTTCGAATAGCCCCACCTCGTTCATCGGATGATATCCAAAGCCATATAATGAAAAATCCACAGCCAACACATCATCAATAATGTCACAAGAGCTAGAGACGTTAAGTGAAATATTATTATAGGCGTTATCAGTGGTATACGGGTTAGATCCACTGATGCGCCATAGAGACTCATTTTTATGTGTAAAGGATGTTTGCCCCATCAAAATCAATTGACCATTTTGTTGTATTTCATCCGCGGTAAGACAATCTGCCATCCCCAACAACGGTATTAATGTTAGAATTGATAGTAATACAGCCCGAAGCAATTTCACTTTGCTTCCCTCTGAATGAACTCCTTCGTGAAGTGAAATTCTGGTAAGGACTCAAGGCGAACATTACTATACTTCATGACAGAATAGCCCTTTTCATACCGAGTATTCTGCACAATAATTTCTGTTGGCCGGTACATTCCCAATACCATTTGATAGTTTTTATACAAAACACTCTTGAGTAATTGATTATCAAGTGAGTAATATGATGCCTTAAATGGTCGATACTCGGCGTTTTTTTCTACCAGGTAAATCACTTTTGGATAAGTAACGGCCTCAGATTTACGAATAAGAGACAACCGATAGCAGATTTTATCACCACAAGGCTCCACACCCTCCAGCGTCGAATCATAGGCATATTCGAAGTTCGTTACGATAACATCACCATTAGAGATCTGGCCTATTAAGCGTTGTGAACGCGAAATGGGAACTGGCCTTCGAAGCTCAGGTGTATAAAACCATAAATCATACCAATCAGATAACATGACTTTACCTTTATCTCGCGGAGGATAAGTAAAGCGTATCAATGAACGAGCGTCAGCTTTAATACCGTTTTTCGGCTTAATAAATCGCATTGAAATATCAAGAGATTGTTTATTTTCAGGTTCATCCACTCCCTCTTTAAACTCCAACACGGTCACTTCATAGCGGAAAGGTTCATTTGGTGAACGAACTTCATCCGCCCTGCGAATAATCTCCAGAGCCTGCTGATCAATTTTTGTCGCTTGCACTGCAGCTGAATGCAGTAATACTGCCAAATATAATAAATACCACATGCCAATTCTCATACTGCCCTCTATGAAGATTTAAATGCATCTGTAATATTAAGCCGCGATGCACGATATGCAGGAATGATAGAAGCCAGGGCTGACGTTAAAATTGGCAACATCAAGGTAAACCAAATTAACTCTGCGTCATTGCTTTTAATAAATGCAGTATATCCAACTGACTGCCCTGGAGAAGGAGGCATTGCAATGCCGGAAATATTAATAATCGCAGCAATGGTATAACCAAAAGCAAGGCTACCGATTGCCCCCAAAATGCCTATATATATACCTTCCAACCAGAATAAAAGCGTAACACGACTGGACTGTAAACCGATGGCTCGTAGTGTCGTGATCTCTTTAGTCCGCTCAACGATATTCATGGTCATTGAATTACCGATCATAAATATCACAATAAGTGCTACTATGACTTTAATAAAAAAATAGATACCCGAAAGCATGCCTTCAACTTGCTGGTAAAAAATAGAGCTTTCCTTCCAGTCCTTAACGATAAGGGGTAAATTCTGTTGAGCGATAAACTCTCTCATTTTAATAACAAATGGCGCTACATCATCATGTTTTAATAAGATAACTATTTTACTGACGCCATTTGTACCCATGATTCGCTGAGCGGTATCAAGAGGTATCTTTAGTGCAACATCATCATAATCCTTAATTCCCGACTCAAAGATGCCACGGAGTTTGACTGATATAGCGCCCTGTCCTCCTGCCACATTTACCGCCAGGATATCGAGCCAGTCACCATAGTGGCTATCAAGTGTTTTGGCCAAACCGCTTCCGATGGTAATTTCATTATGTTTTACGCGAGATAAATCGCTTCCAAAGACTATCTTATCAAATGCTCCTAGCTTCAGAGATGGTAATGGTTCAATGCCTTGCGCCGAAAAATAATTTGACGTTTCGCTTTCGTAGTGAGATATAATCCCACTAAACTCTAGCTGACCTGAAATTGTCGAAATTGCATTAGAAAAATAGGCATTTTGTAATATATTATGCTTTAGTGAAATGTAGTCAGAAATAAGGCTTTTATTCTTATTAGCCGTTTCAAAGTAGGATTTATTATAAATTTGCACATGGCCAACATTAGTTCGTATCGTCTGCTCCTTGAGTATCCAAAAAGAGTATTTGATAAAACCACCATATAGAAATATAGCGCCACCACCTAAAACAATTGCAAAAATAGTAGAAAGGGTTCTACGCTGATGCCGTAGCAAATTAAGGAATGAAAATTTAGCATCACCATAGTTGAAGATGATATTATAAACTACAAATAGCAATAACAACGCCACAATACCATTAATGAATATCACATCCCTTGACATTTAATCACCTTTAATAACCGGAACAATAACCTGCACGACTTCAGCCATTTCCCACGCAGGCGGATTGTTATTTGCATAATCGATTTTAAGGTTTTGCCCTACGCTTCTCAGATACTGAAGGAATTGTTCTTCTTGTGGTTTGCTATGGCACTGATGGAGAGCTCGTAAACGCATCTCGTTGATCTTCCGAACAATCTCGACGCTGAATTTATCTCTATTCCTCATCAGCAAGTCGGTATCTTCAATCGTAATCACGCAGCGCCCCAAATTACCCGGAAGCCAGGCATCAACACGCGCACGCAAATATCTGATTAGCAAATTATCTTCATTGACATCTACCGACTCATCCATATAGAAGAATCCTGTCTTTGCATATTCAGAGGCGTGAATCAGATCATTAACACTCAGGTAATAAGCTGCTTGCCGCAGCATCCCCCATGAATAAAAGATCAGCACGCCAACGTTATTAGTGCGTTCATATTCTTTAAGCAAATTTGCTGTGACCGATGCTAATGCTTTTGGCTCACCTGGTAACCCATCCTGTAAAACACGATCCGAAACAGGTGTGGGTATCGATTCAGCGAATGCTGAAAATATAACTGTGGTTAAACACAGAAGCAAAACTCTACAAAGATTGCTTCGCTGAATCATATATTATTGCTCCATCTTTAATTTCCACTCTCCGACGAGCTCGCTCTTGTAGTTGAGTCGAATGAGTGGAGATAATAAACGTCGTCTCTGTGCGCCGATTAATGTCAAGCAGCAGGTCAAGAATCGCTTCTCCAGTGGCCAGATCCAAATTTCCGGTCGGTTCGTCGGCAACAACGACTTCAGGACTATGCGCTAACGCCCTTGCTATCGCGACCCGCTGTTGTTGTCCGCCTGATAATTGGCCTGGCTTTCGCCCAACTAAGTGGGCTAAGCCCACACTATCGAGGAAATGTAGACTCCGTGCTTTCGCCTCTTTTGCATTGAAATGCCCATTTAGCATCAGGGGATAAAAAACATTATCAAAAACACTTAGTACCGGGACTAAATTGAAAAACTGAAAAATAAACCCTAAATGATGACTACGGAGTCGCGCCAAATTCTTTTCAGACAGCGCATTTAGATTTTTGCCAAGAAAAAAAACATTACCTGCCGTTGGTTTATCAATACCTGAAAGTATATTAAGCAAGGTACTCTTACCGCTTCCCGAAGGGCCACATAATGCTACGAACTCACCTCTTACAATATCCAGATTAATATCATTCAGTGCAATAGTAATGTTATCCTGAGGACCATAAGATTTATGTATACCGTACAGAGATATATCAGGTAATTCTGTTATATTGCTGCGCATAGGGCCTTCTATTCGTACCAGGTATCAAAATAAGCATAGCCACCGACTGCCCCAGGGATAACGGTTCGAAGACAGCCATTATGCAAAGCGTGGTGTGCAATGTATTGCCAGCTCAAAGCAGGGGTCATGCAGCCGCTACAACCATAACGAGTAATGAGATCGACTCCTTTGTTAGAAGGTGGTATTAATTTATTGATACCACCGGCATAGGCAACCAAGTCAATATCATTATTTTTTTCTGATTGTGATACAAACAAGCGGTCTACACCATTAGATATATATGGACCACAGTTCACTCTCATATGACTTTCTCTTCTACTGAATATAAAGCAGCCCACTCTTTCAATTGACACATTCACGCCAGGAACATGCTTATGATGCTTTTTCCTTTCGCCTTGGCTAAGACTTTCTGCGGTAAAAGCCAACAACGGCACCGCACGGTAACCTCCGCAGATAACGACAAAATCAAATACATCCCAAGCAAGATAATCCTGTGTCAATGCCATTGCCTGAAATAGAGCATAGTTTTCACCTCGTATTTTACAGGTCACGTTGTTGATAGAAAATTTCTTAATCAAATTCTTAGGTAAAGTATCAATAGTTGATAAGTTAAGGCTACTTATATTGTATTCAAAAACGCCTGACTCCCCCCATGAATCAATATAGATAAAGGCGGTTCGTGATTTCAGGAGTAGCATCCGTTCTTTTGCTGATAAGCTATGTAGAGCATCGTCCGACACTCTTTCCATGGCATTAATATAGGGTATATGATCTGGTCGCCTTGTGATTTCACGATTATATATTTCGGCACGTGTGCCAAAGCGTTTAAATCGCCAACCATTCGCTCCCGTTGCCTTGAGCGCGGTATTGAATGAATGCGACTCCCATACATTTAACCAGTTTGGATAATATAAATTAAACGGTTCTTCAGGTTCAAGAAATGAATATGAAGACAAATACATCTTACTATTCATATCAACCACAACTCTTATTCAAATTTGTCATTAATAACGCAACAACTGAACCATCGACGCCTAACCCGGTCTTCAGAAGATGGTTTTTTTCATGCTTCCTCACACCTCCTTCTACGGAGATATGGCAAGCGACATCATCTATGATTTCGTCATTGATAACAGGAAAAATCAATTCATTCGTGAGCAGTAAATGATAGCCAATAATTAGGTCTATCACCCCAGATCCCGTTGCGGTATAACCAACTTGTCCTTTATAGGCCAATACGGGAAGCGGGGTTTCACCAGCAAACATAGCGATCGCTTTTGCTTCAACTTTATCACTGGATGAGGTTCCATTACCGTGAGGGATGAATCCACAAAGGTCCTCTTTTCTCACCCCAGCGTCATTTAATAATGAATGAATCAACTTCAAAATGCTGGTGCTTTGCCAGGATGCATCATTACTTCGACTAGCATTAATTTGCTTATATGCCGAAGTAATACATACTCCCGGACTTTTTCCGCGCATCATTCGGTGTTGTTGACTTTCCAGTAACATAACGCTATAGCCTTCGGCAAAATGCACACCATTGCTGTTTACCCCGAAGGGCTGGACAATTTTACTGTCCAACATTCCCTGGCTTGCAAGGAATACAAGATCCTGATATTTAATTTTTGAAATATTAATAACAAGCCCGAGGTCAATACCTCCACTCTCTATTGCCCTGGTAACCAAATGAATAGCCGTCAATGATGAGTTACTTGTACAGTTCATATTTGGCGGCAAATATTGCAACTCATACTTTAGCCCCAGCGTATAAGAAACATTATCCTGCGACATATTTTTTACAGAAAGATTTTTAATTGAAGATGTTACCGAAACATCTTCCATATCATTGTAATTATAAAAATTCCTGTAATCCATAACATCAACACGAGGGCCTATTCCGGTAATATATACTCTAACTCTGTTGCCTTTCAGGCTGTCATTACTAAGACCAGCCTGTAGTAAGGCGTCATCAATGAGTTTGTACACCAGTTCAAAAGCGCTATCGTTTTCTCGTTGTAGTTTCGCAATGAATATATTCTCTGCAAATCCACATTCTCTAGCCTGGTTATCTGATATAAACCATGGCGACAAATGTACCCGTTTTCCTTGCTGCAGATTTCGAATTAACAGCGAACTATTCTCAGCATATGGCAAGGATACACTGAATCCAGAAATAATAGCTCTCCCGCTCACCTTGTTATCCTTTAATCACGATAGCGTAATAATTCCCGCCTTCTGTAGCGCCAATTAAAAGAGCGTATTTGATAGCTATTTCTCGTGTTTTCTTTACAAAGTTAATTCTTGCGTCGGAAAAGTTTTGTGTATATGGAATAGCAGGAACCGATTGTCTTTGAATACAATCAAGAATCACCGCCAGGTTTAAAAGCCCTGCAGACGAAGCAACAAAGCCAAAAAATGCGTTATAATTCACCACTGGAACATGTGGATTATGGCTATGGAATGAATCATAGATTGCATTAATTTCTATGATTGAGCTAACTTCGCTGCCACTACTAGTTCCACACACTAAATCAATCTCTTTTGCGGTAATACCCGCATCGGCAAGCGCGCGAGCGATCGCCAGCGACATTGCGGTAGATTTTTCCTCAATCTGCGTCGCATCAAAGTAGGAATTACTGCATGACTTACCATAACCTGCAATTTCTCCCAATATTTCAGCGCCACGGGTAGCTGCTGCACGCGCGTCTTCCAATAACAGCATACAGGCCCCTTCACCAGGAACATATCCATGTTCCTCTTTGGCATATACCTGATAATCAGCGACATTTGACGTCATATGAATCTTGTTGGTCACCGCATCCATATACAGGGACATCGATGGAAAATATTCATCAGCCCCACCAACAATGACCTGTGGCTGTAGTTGCTGGCGAACAATTTCATAGCCATAAGTCAATGCGCCAAGCGCGGCGTTTTCACCGGTCGCTAACGTAGTCGTATATCCCTTTATACCTTCCGAAATCCCACAAAATGTCGTCATCGAGTTCATCAGCGAACCAGGAAACTCTGAAGTACGTACTTTGCGCGGATCGGGCTTTAAACTTTGTAAATACTTGTAGGTAGTTTCTTGCGGTCCACGGGCCATCCCCAGAACCATGCCCAGCTCCTCTCCATCACGTTTAATCTTGCGTTTCGCCCTATTCAGCGCTTCTGAAAGTGCAATCAGCGCAAACGTACCGCCGCGCGTTGCTTTGCGTGGGTCATAGCGGCGTAAATGTTTACGTGGTTCGAGGCCTTTCACCTGGTAAGTTTTAAAGTGCTTTTCTGACTCCGGCTGTCGGTAGGCCGCTTCTCGATATTCTTCGCCAAATATTTCCGCAAACTGATTAGTTTTTTCTACAACATCCAACAGCGCTTTAGCCTCTTCAAGCGTATCATCAGGAAATACTACGCCGCTCAACTCCAGCGACCTGGCATCTTCATGGATATAGCGAAGAATTTCATTAAGCGTATGTCCAATAGCCGATACGGCACCTATCCCAGTTATAACAACACGTTTGGCATCATAGGCGGTAAGAGGAACTGAACATGGTTTGGTACTGACAATCATGCAGCAATTATTACCGCCGAATGCGTAGTTATTCTTCATAAAGATATTGATATCTTTGTGTCGAAACTCATTCGCCACGTAGTCCAGATCGCAGTTAGGGCGCGGCTGCGAAAAATTCAACGTTGGCAGAACATGCTTCTGCGGAAGGGTAACTAAACAAGCGATGAGCTCGACAATACCGGCGGCGCCAATATTGTGGCCAAAATACGATTTAGTAGAACTGATCAATATATTTTCGGCGCCAGAGAAAACTTTCTTCATCGCCAGAGTTTCTATTTGGTCATTAGCCTGCGTTCCCGTACCATGCGCATTAACGTAATCAATTTGCTCAGGTTTGATACCTGCATTCGCCATGGCTTTCTGCATGACCTGCACTGCGCCGCTAGCTCGCGGGTCGGGCCCCGTTTCATGGTATGCATCACACGAGGTGGCGTACGAGAGAATTTCGCCGAGAATCGTCGCACCACGCGCGACCGCATGCTCATACTCTTCCAGGACTATTGCCCCTGCGCCTTCGCCAATAGACATACCTGAATGCCCCGAAAATGGCGAACACGATTGCGGGTGCATAACGTTCAGGGCATAAAAACCGGCAAAGGTGGGTAAATAAATAGGTTCTGTTCCAATAGCCAGCATAGCCTTGCTTTTGCCGTTTTGGATGTAATCAAAAGCCATACCGACGGCGTTCGGGCTTGCCGTACAAGCCGTTGCAACGAGTTCCACGCCTCCTTTCAGGCCTAATAACGTAGATGCGCTGGAACAACACGATGAAAAGCTGCCTGAAAAAAGAGCCTTCCGTAACGAAAAGTCCTGAATATGCTGCTCAAATAACGGAAGGAATGCTTCAGTGCCTGCAGAAGAAACGCCTACAATCAGCCCCATCTGTTCCAGGCACTCCCGATGGGTTGCCAGTTCTGCCTGCTCTAGTGCTTCCTTACCAACTTTGTAGGCCCAAAGTGCAGCATTATCTAGCGATGAGACAACCTCTTTCGATAATTCGGGACAATGAATTTGATGCAGCATTTCAGCCGCACGGGCGTTCGCAAACCATTTAGAGAAACGCGCACTATCAGTGATGCCATTTTTTTTCTCCAGCAGCGCTTGCCTGAAGTCTGCGATGTTGTCAGCCAGAGACGACAAAATCCCCATACCGGTAATAACCACTCTTTTTCTACTAGTTTTCATAATGTTATGCTTTATCCCGATTGTTATTATCTACCGACCGATGCTGGATATAATATTGTCATCGCTAAACGTTATACCGTGGCAAACGCGCTCTTTGCTTTCGAAGCATCAACAAAGCTATGCGTTGTGGGATTAACCAACAAACTCAAGTTATAAATAAAGGGTAAGTTCTGTGTTTTCGCAGCGATTTCACCATTTGCGGTTTTAAGGCTAAAACCTGAAATATCGGCTAACGCATAACATTCATCAATAAGGGCCAACGCAATCCATGCTTGCCTGGCCGGCGAATATGTTGCATTAATAATAACCCCTACCTGTTGTCCATTAACCATCACAAGATCATCTGAATCGATCTGACAACATTCATCGCATGGAGAGATCCCAATAAGCTTACGTTGTGCGCCATTTCGCGATAACTCCACGACTGCACTCTTACCAATAAAGTCCTCTTTATCATACTGGATAGCCCACTGCATTTGCAGTTCCACCGGATTTGTGGAATAGCGAGGGTAAATACTTTCATCCCATCCTGTATTTTCAATTCTCACCAGACGTTGATATTCTAAGCCACCGGTTTTCAGCGAATATCTGGCGCCTATTTCTTGTAACTTCATCCACATGGTGACAAGCGTTGCTTGTGCACCAATCAATTGATATGCGAATTCGCCATGTTTCCCACAACGAAAAACCATAAGTCCATCATTGGTATTCATATATTCATAATAAGGTAGGCCAATGATATCAAAACCATAAACCTCTGCCATTACTTCCCAGGCATAAGGCCCTTCCAGCATAATGACGCCCCAGTCATCCTCTCCCATCGATTTTATTTCTGGAATCTCCTGAATATCTAAATCATCCGCCTTAACAAGGATTTCATTCAGGATATTTATAACTTCTTGTGCAGTCAGATTCTCTGATAGAATATAATAGCCTTCAGCGGCGCACAGAACATAAGCATCACCGCGGATAGTTCCATCAGCGTTAAGCAGCAAAGAGTAAATACCCTGTTCATCACGGATGATCGATACATCAGCAGATACCAAATAGTTTACAAGCGCCCATGCATCCTCCCCCATCACACTGGTAATGGACATATGAGAATAATCTACCAGCAAGACATTTTCACGCACAGCTTTATACTCTTCATAAATATCATGATATGAAGAAGGTACGCATTGGTGATTATAGATACCCATAACCGCATTGTTTTTAAAATGGAGATCAGAAAGTAACTTCATAAAATACCCTTCAATATAACCTTATCAATTCAGGATGTTTTTTTCTTTAGAATGAAAGATGCCAGATTATTTATGCTTCGCATATAGGCTGGATCATCGCCTTCTGAGACCTGGATGTTGAAGGTTTTATCAAGCATAACGATAATCTCCGTTGCATCGACAGAGTCAAGTTTCAAGCCATTGCCAAACAAGGGCGTATCATCATCTATTTGATGAGCCTCACGCTGGACATTCAGGCGTTGAATAATTTCGTTTTTAATCGTGATGATTATTTTTTTTCTTTCATCAATTTCATCATGGATGTTTGTCACACCGAACTCCTTGGATAATTAAATGATTTCTCTAAAGTTAATAATGACGCCCTGGCTAATAATTTTCTTGCCAACATTAGCTGTAACTAAATAATGTTTAAACCCACTATCATCAGAAAATGACAGCTTGCTTACCACTTCAATCGTATCTCCCGGGTAAGCCGTTTCTTTAAATTTCAAATTCTGTGATGCTAACACTCCACGCACCGCAGCACGCCTTGCATGTATTATGCTCAACATATCCGGATGCTTGATATAAGCATGTATATCACGCAATGACCTAAGTTCTTTACCCGAGTGTTGTTGATAAATATCACAGATATCAGTGAGAAAAGAATAATACTCGCTTGCCTGGCCAAATATCTCAGAAATGATCGCTCCTGGCATAATGGGATCTTCCGGAAAATGTCCAAGCAGATAAGGATCATTATAAGTTACATGTTTTATAACTTTGATGAAGCCATTCTCTCCGTATTTAAAATCGACTATTTTATCTACCATGAGTAAAGGTTGACGCCAGCCGCCCATAGCAAGAAAAATTTTTGGTGGTATTGAATACTTAGACATATATCACCGCATTACCATGCCACCATCGACGACGATGGTTTGCCCTATGACATAGCTAGATGCTGAAGAACTTAAATAAACAATAACGTTGGCCACCTCGTCACATTTTCCGAGTCGTTTTAATGGAATTGAGTTAGTCACTTCACGAACAACTGTACGTGGAACCTTCTTCGCCATTTTAGATTCAATCATCCCCGGCGCGACCGCGTTAACGCGTACTCCCCGCGGCGCCAGCTCAGCGGCAAGTGTCCTGGTAAAACTTAATATTGCACCTTTTGATGCGCTATAGTTTGCCTGGCCAACGCTTGGTACAAGAGCTGCCACCGATGCGACATTAATAACAACTGGATTTTCCGCTGAACGTAATAGCATTAATGCTTCCTTCGTTAACCGGAACAAGCTAAGTAAATTAATGCTAATGACAGAATAAAAATCATCAAAGGTCATTGATGCAAAGAGGCTATCCTTAACAATCCCCGTATTATTCACCAGCACGTCCAGTCTTCCGGCTTCGACAGTCAAGCGCTCACACAACGCAGTCACTTCTTTCTGGCTTGTGAGATCGCATGGCAAAATATTAAGTAAGTTGCCATTAGCATGGTTTCCTTTCAGAGCAATCAAAGGCTCGACATTTGATTTATACAACGCATATACCGTGCATTTTTGCTCAAGAAATTTCTCGCAAATTGCAAGACCTATGTCGCCGCTGGCACCAGTAATCAGCACCTTTTTACTTACAAGATCGCTATACCTATACATTTTACATGAATGCCTTTATTAATAGATTATGGTTGCGGCTATCGCATATGTCCGGCAGTGTGAAATACTCAATGATATATTCATAATTTGTTGATTATTTAGAATCTCCTTAACACTCCCTGACAATATGAATTCAGGTTTTCCATATTCATCATGAACGACCTCAATGTCATGGAAACGGATCCCGTGACTAAATCCATACCCTATGGCTTTTACCAGAGACTCCTTAGCAGCCCAAAATCCTGATGCCCTCTCATAATTAGGGCAAGGAAAATCAATATCTTTGATCTCATTATCCGTAAATACTCGATGAAGAAATCCTGACTTATCATTGGCAATGGCTTTTTCTATTCTTGCCACTTCAACAATATCTGTACCAATACGCATTGCACATCCCCCAATGAATTAAATCTGGTACGCAAAGTTGAAATTTAATTTATATTCATCGACATCCAAATTATTAGGATAGATAAAAGGGGCTGATACCGAAGCATCATATTCCAGAGCTCTGACAGCCCCTTTGACCCCCAAAATACCACCCATTATTTTTTTGCCACTAAGGTTCTGTGAAGGTAACTTACCAATTATTTGACCGTAATCTGCACCGATATAGGGTATGAGACCTTTATAACCCGTCACAGCATTTAGCGTGTTCTGTAAAAAGAAACCTTTATTGCCATAGATCCCATCACTATTTTGAAAACCACGCACACTCCAACGATCGCCTATCGTGAACTGATCCTGTAACGTCAAATTATCCGGTGAATACTGGGCGCCAAAATTAAGTTCATAATAGGCGTTAACTGGCAACATTGTTAACCATTTCACGTAATTCACATTAAGGTTCACAATTTGACTTTCTTTACTAACAGTGCCAGTGCGCATATCAGGTGTATCGGTACCGCCAAACGCCTTGGTAAACCGCTGCCAGGTTACCGTGGAGTCCAGTGCTGCCCCGGTAAAGTTTCTCTTATAATTTACGCCTAACCGTACATTACCCATATCACGCTTTTGCAATACCAGTTCTGTCCCACCCAATGTGTAGTAATACTTACGTCTGATCAGTTCAGCGCTTGCAGACAATTTTGAGTTCACATTGCGGTATAGCATTCTATTGCCTTTAAGACTGAAGTATTCTGTCTTGCCAATATAGTCAAAAGTATATGCACCAATATCGATGCCTTGATGGGATTTACTTTTACTATAATAGAGACTAAGATCATAATAACCGAATGGCACACTATAATAAGTACTCACGTTCTTATAGCCACCCGTTTGGCTACCTGTCCCTGCAAGATAAAAAAGGTCACTCAAGCCTGTGACATTATATAAATAACTTGTTCCACCGATAAGTTCACTACCAGTACTCTGATCGCCGAAGTTATTATAGGAAGCCCTTAAGCTCCATTTTTTTTTGCGCTGCGTATTTATTACTACTTTGCTCGAACCATTTTCGGAACCTGGCAGAATGTTGATCTTTACATCCACCTCAGGGGTTCTCTGTATGTTTTCCAGGCCTTGTTCTAGATCTCGGATGTTCAGAATATCGCCAACTGAAAAAGGTAAAATCCACTTGCTTATATCATTTCCAGCAACAACGATCTCTGAAATTCTTCCAGGCACAACCGTCAGTTTTAATTTTTTCGTTGATAAATCCTGAGTTGGAATTTCAACTCTGGTAGTAATATACCCTGCGTTTATATAATAATCCTGGAACAGCACCGCAGCCTTTTTGAGCCCATTCATTCCGAGACATTGACCAACTACCTGATTTTCTATTTTCTTTAATTCATTATTATCTAAAAAATCATCACTAAGAATCAATTCATTGATCTGAAAACAAGGTGTTTCTTGCGGGAATGTGCTATCAGTATATTTCTTTGTTGTGGCATCAGAATACACATCTTTCTGCTCTATTTTTCTGTCTTGTAAGGACGCATTATCGTTACTTTGCTGTTCTTTTATAAGACGACCTAACTGAACATCAGCAGCAGCCACAGGAAGCGCAACCAAAAAAAGAGAAGTAATAATTAATGTATGTCGAATATCCATTTCATATCCTGATAATGTGAAAGCAGTAATCCCTTACTGCTTTCACCTGCTACCTGATTTATTTACCGACCACGGTACCAAAAATGTTTACAATATTAGCAGTAGTCTGAAATCCTTGCGCACCACCTAATACAGCCCAAAAACCAGTATTGACTATTTTTTTGGCATTGATAACAGCTTTACCATTGGTATACAGATTACCGTAATTATAAATGTTATTACTTGCCGTGACGTTCAATTCGCTGTCAGCAACTAAGTTAGCCCAGTTAGAGATATTTTTAGCGGTGACGTTAGTTGTTTTGGCCGAAATGTTCGCGCCAAGGTTATTGGTCAGGTCATTTGCTGTAGAAATATTAAGCGTATTTCCAGCAGCAATATCACTGTTATTAGTAATGGTTTTCCCCGTCAGGTTCAAATCACCATCAGCACTAAATGCATGGTTATTAGTCAGATAACCAGAAGCATTTACCGTCATATTACCTTTGGCGTTCACCCAGCCGGTATTATTATAATCTCCATTGATATTAATCAATACGTCGCTATCAGAAGAGATGATACCGGTAGCCGTGTTTTTTGCGATAGAGCCACTTGCTTTGGACGATAATCCACTGGCATCAATCTTCATGTTGCCTGAACTGTAGATTGTTGCATAATCAGCGGCAATTCTCTTCGCTGCAATCGTCATTTTCCCGGAATTCGCAACAATCTGCCCTTTGTTACTGGCAAGATCGCCAGTCAGGTTAATATTTACATCACCGGTTTGCGCAATGATACGACCGGATTCGTTATTCAGGCTTTTCGCCGTAATATCAACACCCTCACCACCAATTAAACCACCTTGTTGGTTTCCATAACCGAAATATTGACCAACATAGAAACCGAACTTGTCGCTATCGGTGCTGGTGATTTTGCCTGCCGCATTAAGCGCTAGTTTTTGATCAGCAACCATCATAGTATATTTAGCATCGATATCAGCTCCGGAATCGATACTGATATTTTTAGCTTTAATGACTGAACTGTCTGTGCTCACGGTGTTGGCTTTGATAGTAACATCACCGTTTACTGAAGTTATCACCCCCAAGCGGCTGTAGTAATTATCGAGATCGATATTTACACCATCTCCTCCGTTAATACCGGATTGGCTGGTATTGATGTCGCGACCAGTAATTGAAACAGTCTTACTGCTTTCAATTTTACCCATATAGTTATCAATATCACTGGTGGTTTGGATGCTCACATCACCATCTGAGGCAATTTCGCCAGCCCAGTTGAATAAGTAGTCAGCAGCAATCTCGATGCCATTACCTGAGACGATACCCAAGGATTCACCGCCCGTGGTATCGGCCGATTTGTTGTCGTTGTTTTTAACTGCTTTCGTTGTCGTTAATTTTACAGCACCAGCACTGGAACGGATCAAACCAGTTACGTTTTCAATGTTTCCAGTACTTTCAACTTCGACATTGCCCGTTGAATCAATAGTGCCACCATTATTGGTTAACGATGTATTTTTCAGGCCAACATAGCCAGCATGAATCTGACCGTTGTTATTATTAAAATCACCTGATTCTATTGCAACGACACCCGCCTCAATACCCGCCGTTTTAGCTTTTCCGGTATTGGTAAAAGTATTACCACTGGTATTGACAGCCAGCGTTTGTCCGGCAGCCAGTTTACCATTACTATTATCGAATTTACCGCTGGTAATATAGTTATTCGTGGTTGCTAAAATATTTCCACCGTTGATATTACTAACATTATTACCCGAAGTATCAATAGCGATCATTTTATCGCTATTGATTTTCCCTGCGCTATTTTCTAAAACACCGTTGGTGTTCAGGGTGATATCGCCACTAGACTGGATAGCTGCATTTTTATTAACTAACTTCCCATTGCTGGTAAGCTTTATACCGCTATCGCCGCCTGCAATCGTTCCCTGATTTCGCACACCAACCCCAGTTTCAGTACTGACGAGGTTAATCTTATTCGCGTACATTCCGCCTAACTTAGATACATCCACGCCATAGCTGCTAGCATTGCCAGTAGCAGTCACGGCACCCGTCACCACCCCCTCAGTATTAAGGGCATTATTGCCAGCGACGACATTAAGTTCACTCGCAGAAAGAGCGCCATTCACCACGATACTGCGCGCGAGGATTTCGGTCGGCGAGTCGCTCTGAAATCCACTTACCGTAATCGTTCCGCCATTAACCGAATAGCCATTTAGCAGCCCATCATCACCGATCTTTGGCGTGCCAGTCGTCAATGTCCCTTTTTCAGCGTTGATGAATCCGCCTCCCTGAGTCGTAATGCCATTAGGGTTGGCAATGATTAAGTGAGCGGAATCACCTGCAACTTCCATCATGCCATTAATGGTACTGGCATTTGTTGAAGTTACTTCGTTAAGAATAACCATTGCGCTGCCATCCGTAAGGTTCGGGTTGGCCGCAATCTGCCCTGCCAGCACGGACTGTGCTGCGCTTGTTGCGTTATTAAAAATAACGCCCTCGGCACCAACATTCAGCGTGTCATATACGTTATGCGAAAGGCCATTGCTGTTCGCTTTGGCGATATTAACAACCGGCACGCCATTGGAAGCTTCAGTAACGCTGCCATTTTTAATAGAAATTTCCGCCTGCGCCATTACGGGCATCAGCAGTAATAATGACGCTGCAATCGGGTTTAATTTCACTGACCTTTTTTTGTTTTCGTGGTATTTCATATGAACCTTTCTAAGATAGTATTGATTGAGTGCAGCCAGAAGGAATAATCTGCGCTAATGCAGCAATATTCACCCTGACTATTTTAAGTACGCATCATGCATACAAAATCCCTGTGAAAAGCACGTAAACTCATCAAATGTTATATGCAGTTCTATTCAATAAATTATTTTTAAATATATTAAAAATGTATTTTTGCGCTCGCCTACGCCGAATGCATATACCTACATGGAACAAAGAAAATTGATTCAATTCATACAAAATATGAGACATCCCCTGTCCACGCATCGAGCGTAACGACTCGTTTCAACGCTGTTAGTTCATCAGTTCTCATCTCGCCTGCTAAACCAATTCAAAATTTTTTTAGCGATGCGTAATAAATAATGGCACACACAACGCCGTATCCTTACTCCGTTACAGTTTCACCGATTAAAATAATGAACAAAAAGTGAATTCGTTCCGTGCATAATCAACTTTCCTTATTTCATGATTGAGATCAACGCTGTATGCCCCTCTTCTTCCGGGGTTTATTCACTCTCATGTTTTATCATGTAAGTATGAATTCATCGTTTTGAGGTTCAATTTGAGAAATTAATTAGCAAAACTAATCTGGCGTTGGTCATGAAAAAATATGCTGAATACTTTTTGAAGGATTACAAAGCAGGACGGAAGGGATCAGTAATGAAATCTAGATTTGCCGGAGAGCGGCTTAAGCCTTCTCCGGCATCGACATCAGCGCAATGCCCGAATGGCGTTGCGCCATCGGGCTTTGCGTGTTAATCGCGGAAGTTTTTGAACTGGAATGGCTGGCCGAGATCGCCGCTACGCACCAACGCCATTACCGACTGCAAATCGTCACGGGATTTACCTGTGACACGAATTTCTTCGCCCTGAATCTGCGTTTGTACTTTTAGCTTGCTGTCTTTAATCAATTTAACGATTTTCTTCTGTATTGCGCTCTCAATGCCCTGTTTCAGCTTAGCTTCGACAAACCAGGTTTTCCCGCTATGTACAAAGGTTTCTGGTACGTCGAGCGAACTTCCCTCAATGCCGCGCTTGAGCAGCTTCGCGCGTAAAATATCTAATAACTGATTGACCTGGAAATCAGACTCACTCAGCACCTTGATGGTTTTACTGGTTTCATTCAGCTCAAAGGTGGCTTCAACATTACGAAAATCAAATCGTGACTCGACTTCGCGGCTTGCGTTTTCGACCGCATTACGCGCTTCCTGAAGATCGACTTCAGAGACAATATCGAAAGATGGCATCTTTTCCTCTCCTTCCGTTTCTTTTGCGTTGCATAATACCCACAACGCGGCATAACTCAACTTGTTATCCCGGAAGCTTAGCTGATAACGCTATACTTTAGCTACAAGCGCCTGGGAGTCGCAGGTGAGGAGGAATAATGAAAGTAACCGTACTGGGATGCGGTGCACTGGGACAACTGTGGTTAACCGCGCTGTGTAAAAACGGACATGAGGTCCAGGGCTGGTTACGCGTCCCGCAACCATTTTGTAGCGTTAATCTCATTGAGACTGACGGTAGCACCTTTAACGAATCAATGACCGCTAACGATCCTGATTTTCTCGCCTCCAGCGATTTGCTACTGGTGACGTTAAAAGCATGGCAGGTTTCGCAGGCGGTGAAAAATCTGGCCGCTATATTACCGGCTTCGGCGCCTATTTTGCTTATTCATAACGGCATGGGCACCCTGAATGAATTAAAAAACATTAAGCAACCACTGCTGCTGGCGTCCACCACCCACGCCGCCCGACGCGATGGCAATGTCATCATTCACGTCGCCCAGGGAACCACTCATATCGGCCCTGCTAAAAGCTATAGCGAAGATTACAGCGACCTCGCCGACATCCTACAAAACGTACTACCGGATGTCGCCTGGCACGACAATATCCACCCGGCGTTGTGGAGTAAGCTGGCCGTCAACTGCGTGATTAACCCCCTGACCGCGCTGAAAGATTGCAGAAATGGCGATCTGCGTGATTTTCCGCATGAAATCAATGTTATCTGTCAGGAAGTCGCCGCAGTAATGCAACGTGAAGGCATTCATACGTCGGCAGAAAACCTGTTATTGTATGTGAATCAGGTCATTGAAAGTACTGCAGATAATATTTCATCGATGTTGCAGGACATCCGCGCGCAGCGGCATACGGAAATCGACTATATCACCGGTTTTCTGCTTAATCGCGCCCGGGCCCACGGTCTGTCAGTGCCGGAAAATGCCCGTTTATTTGAACAGGTAAAGCGAAAGGAGAATATTTATGAGCGCGTCGGCACTGATTTGCCTCGCCCCTGGTAGCGAAGAGACCGAAGCGGTCACCACTATCGATTTATTAGCGCGCGGCGGTGTGAAAGTGACCAACGCCAGCGTCGCCAGTGATGGCAATCTAACGATTGTCTGCTCAAGAGGCGTGAAGCTCCTCGCGGATGCGCCGCTGGTCGAAGTCGCCGATGGCGATTTTGATATCATCGTTTTGCCTGGCGGAATTAAAGGCGCCGAGTGCTTCCGCGACAGCCCTTTGCTGGTAGAAACCGTAAGACAATTTCATTTATCCGGGCGCATCGTGGCGGCAATCTGTGCCGCGCCAGCGACCGTTCTGGTGCCACATAATCTGTTCCCTATCGGCAACATGACCGGTTTCCCGGCGCTAAAAGAGCATATCCCCGCCGAACAGTGGCAGGATAAACGTGTCGTCTGGGATCCCAGGGTTAATTTGTTGACCAGCCAGGGGCCTGGAACATCTATTGATTTCGCCCTCAAAATGATTGACCTGCTGGTCGGGCGCGAAAAAGCGTATGAAGTGGCTTCGCAGTTGGTCATGGCTGCTGGCATCTATAATTACTACGAATCCTGATAGCCGGTCCGCGCAGCGGACTGGCCCCCCTGTATCTTGAGGAGCCGTAGCATGTCCCGTAGCGCAACCGATTCTCGTGACCTCGTCATTAGCCGCTGGCTCAGCGCGCCCACTTCAGCTCTCTGGCGCGCGTGGTCCGATCCGGCATTACTCAAAACCTGGTGGTGCCCTAAGCCGTGGTATACCGACGTTCTGGCCTTTGATTTGCGTCCAGGCGGGGCTTTTCACACCGTGATGCACGGCCCTGACGGTGAACGTAGCGATAACCCCGGCTGCTTTCTTGAAGTCATTCCGCAGCAAAAATTAGTCATGACCTCAATGCTAACCGAGAACTTTCGGCCGGCCGTTACCCCTTTTGCTATGACGGCTATTATTACCTTTGCGGATGAAAACGACGGCTGTCGCTATACGGCTACGGTACTGCATGCAGATGATGAAACCCGCGAGCAGCATGAAAAGATGGGATTTTTTGAGGGATGGAATATCGTTATCGATCAGTTGAATGCGCTGGCGATGACGCTACGCTGATACGCCAGCCAATAGATGTAAAAAAGCCTTCCCTAAGGGAAGGCTTTTTCATAAGTACAAGCGAATTACGGACGATACACTTTCACGTTAGTAAAGCCCTGCTCGCGCAGGTATAGCGCCTGCAGACGGCTCATCACGCCGCGTTCACACCACAACAGCCAGGTTTTGCTTTGATCGAGGTTGCCAAATTGGGTGCTCAGTTTATAGAACGGCAGCGAAACAACATCGACGCCTTCCACTTTTAATGGCTTGTCATCCTGCTCATCGATAGAACGAATATCGAGAATCACGTCATTGGCGCTGAAGCCGCTGACGGTTTCCACTTCCACCACGTCCTGCTGCGTTTGCTGGGCGATATCGCGAATATCGATGTTATTCGCTTCCTCAACCACTTTATCCAGAATGCTGAAGTCGAAGTTCTCTTCTTCCGCTTCGATCTTCGCTTTCACCGCTTTTACGGTTGGGCTCTTCGAGATAACGCCGCAGTATTCCGGCATGGTGCGGGCAAAATCTTCCGTGCCGATTTCACGCGCAAGATTGATGATGTGTTCTTTATCATGCGAAATCAGCGGACGCAGGATCAGCGTGTCGGAGACATTATCGATAAGACGCAGGTTGGTCAGCGTCTGGCTGGAGACCTGGCCCAGCGCTTCGCCGGTCACCAGCGCCTGCACGCCATAACGCTCAGCGACTTTCGATGCCGCACGCACCATCATACGTTTGAGCACCACCCCCATCTGACCATCATCGACTTTTTCAAGAATTTCGCCAACGACCGGCTCAAAATTGATTGCCACAAAGCGAACGCGATGGGAGCTGCCGAAGCGGTTCCACAGATAGTGCGCCACCTGACGAACGCCGATTTCATGCGCGGCGCCGCCGAGGTTGAAGAAGCAGTAGTGTACGCGGCAGCCGCGGCGCATCAGCATATAGCTTGAAACCCCGGAGTCGAAACCGCCGGAGATGAGCGACAGCACATCTTCCTGAGTACCAATGGGGAAGCCGCCAATACCTTCATAGCGCCCTTTCACCAGCAACAGGCGATCGTTTTCGATCTCGAGGTTAACCGTCACGTCCGGGTCGGTGAGCTTCACGCGCGCCGATTCGATATGCTGGTTCAGGCCGCCGCCAACGTAGCGCTCAACCTCAATTGAGGTGAATTCATGTTTACCACGGCGCTTCACACGCACGCAGAAGCTTTTGCCTTCGAGCTGATCGCGCCACAGCGGTAATGTCTGCTCAAAAATGTTGTGCAGCGAAGTGAAAGGTACATCTTCCACTTCCAGAATATGGTGAATGCCCGGGATACGGGTCAGCGCGTCGCGAATAGCCGGACGCTGATTTTCGTCTTTCGCGCGAACTTCGATATGATCCCAATGACGAACGACGGCGAGCGTCTCATCATAGTTTTTGAGAACGTTACGAATGTTCCCGGTTAAAATTTTAATAAAGCGCAACCGCACAGATTGGCTTTTGATGGTGATTTCCGGGAACAATTTAATGATAAACTTCATGGCGACAATAGTTCGTTGGCAAGCCCGACGGGGCTTTAAGCAAAAAAGTTGTACAGGCGCAATACAGCGTCTGCATCCAGGGCGCGGAGTATACCATCATTGTTCGCTTTTCGCCTGGCATTGCGCATTTTCGCAAAAATGTATCCGTAGGGTGAATGCCGCGAGTTTGCTTAACCGCCCGACTCCGTTACCATACTGATAGCCATCGAGACATAACAAGAGTCTATATTCACTATGCCAAAGAAAAATGAGGCCCCGGCCAGCTTTGAGAGCGCTTTAGGCGAACTCGAGCAGATCGTTAATCGTCTGGAAAGCGGCGCACTACCGCTGGAAGAAGCGCTCAGCGAATTTGAACGCGGGGTGCAGCTCGCGCGCCAGGGCCAGACGAAACTGCAACAGGCCGAGCAGCGTGTCCAAATCCTGCTGGCTGATAGCGAAGATGCGCCGTTGACTCCCTTTACGCCGGACGCTGAATAAATGGACTTCCCGCAACAATTACAGGCCTGTGTCACCCAGGCCAATGACGCGCTGCGCCGTTTTATCTCCCCGCAGCCGTTTCAGAACACTCCGCTGGTTGAAGCCATGCACTATGGCGCATTATTAGGCGGTAAACGGCTGCGCCCTTTCCTGGTTTACGCCACCGGCGAGATGTTCGGCGTTAGCCGTTCCACGCTGGATGCCCCAGCCGCCGCCGTCGAATGCATTCATGCCTACTCGCTGATGCATGACGATCTGCCGGCGATGGACGACGACGATCTGCGCCGCGGTCAACCCACGTGCCACATCAAGTTTGGCGAAGCGAACGCTATTCTTGCCGGTGACGCCCTGCAAACGCTGGCATTTTCTATACTGAGTGATACGCCAATGCCGGAAGTGCCGGATCGCGACCGTCTGGCGATGGTTTCCGAACTGGCCCAGGCCAGCGGCGTCGCCGGAATGTGTGGCGGTCAGGCGCTGGATCTCGAGGCGGAAGGCAAACAGGTCGATCTACAGACGCTGGAGCGAATTCACCGTCACAAGACCGGAGCGCTTATCCGCGCGGCGGTTCGTCTTGGCGCGCTGAGCGCCGGCGAGCGTGGCCGTCAGGCACTGCCGGCGCTCGATCGCTTTGCGGAGAATATCGGTCTCGCCTTCCAGGTGCAGGATGACATTCTTGATGTGGTAGGTGATACTGCGACTCTTGGCAAACGTCAGGGTGCCGACCAACAGTTAGGCAAAAGTACCTATCCGGCGCTTTTGGGTCTTGAGCAAGCCCAGCAGAAAGCACGCGATCTGGTTGCCGATGCCCGCCAGGCGCTAGATGAACTGGCTGTGCAATCGCTGGATACCACGGCACTGGAAGCGCTCGCGAATTACATTATTCAGCGCGATAAATAAACAATAAATGAGTCTCTGATGAGTTTTGATATTGCCAAATACCCAACCCTGGCGCTGGTAGATTCCACCCAGGAGTTGCGCCTGCTGCCGAAAGATAGCCTGCCTAAGCTCTGCGATGAGCTGCGCCGCTATCTTCTGGACAGCGTGAGCCGCTCAAGCGGCCATTTTGCCTCTGGCCTTGGCACGGTTGAACTGACCGTGGCGCTGCACTATGTCTACAATACGCCGTTCGACCGCTTAATCTGGGACGTCGGTCATCAGGCCTACCCGCACAAAATTCTCACCGGTCGTCGCGACAAAATCGGCACTATCCGGCAGAAAGGCGGGCTGCATCCGTTCCCATGGCGTGGCGAAAGCGAATATGACGTACTGAGCGTCGGTCACTCCTCCACCTCTATCTCCGCCGGGATCGGCGTCGCTATTGCCGCCGAAAAAGAAGGCAAACAGCGACGTACCGTTTGCGTCATTGGCGATGGCGCTATTACCGCCGGGATGGCATTTGAGGCGATGAACCACGCGGGCGATATCAAACCAGACATGCTGGTCGTGCTGAACGACAATGAAATGTCGATCTCAGAGAATGTCGGCGCGTTGAACAACCATCTGGCGCAGCTGCTCTCCGGCAAGCTGTATTCCTCGCTGCGTGAAGGTGGCAAAAAAGTCTTCTCCGGCGTACCGCCGATTAAAGAACTGCTTAAACGTACCGAAGAGCATATTAAAGGTATGGTGGTGCCCGGCACGCTGTTCGAAGAGATGGGCTTTAACTATATCGGCCCGGTAGATGGCCACGATGTGCTGGGTCTGGTTAATACGCTGAAGAATATGCGCGACCTGAAAGGACCGCAGTTCCTGCACATCATGACCAAAAAAGGCCGTGGATATGAACCGGCCGAAAAAGACCCCATCACCTTCCATGCGGTACCAAAATTCGATCACACCAGCGGCGTGCTGCCAAAAAGCAGCGGCGGCCTGCCAACATATTCTAAAGTCTTTGGCGACTGGCTGTGCGAAACCGCGGCGAAGGATGACAAACTGATGGCCGTCACCCCGGCGATGCGTGAAGGTTCGGGCATGGTCGAGTTCTCGAAGAAATTCCCCGATCAATATTTTGATGTCGCCATTGCCGAACAGCACGCAGTCACCTTTGCCGCCGGGATGGCGATTGGCGGCTATAAGCCGATCGTGGCGATCTACTCAACCTTCCTGCAGCGCGCTTACGATCAGGTGATCCATGACGTCGCCATTCAAAAGCTGCCGGTGCTGTTTGCAATCGATCGTGCGGGCATCGTCGGCGCCGACGGTCAGACACACCAGGGAGCGTTCGATCTCTCCTTCCTGCGCTGCATTCCGGAAATGGTGATCATGACCCCGAGCGACGAAAATGAATGTCGCCAGATGCTCTACACCGGTTATCACTATAACGACGGCCCTAGCGCGGTACGCTATCCGCGCGGTACCGGAACCGGCGCCGCGCTTGAGCCGCTGGCGTCGCTGCCGATCGGAAAAGGTGTGGTGAAACGTAACGGCCAGAAGCTGGCAATCCTTAACTTCGGGACATTATTGCCGGAAGCCGCGCAGGTTGCGGAAAAACTCAATGCGACGCTGGTCGATATGCGTTTTGTGAAACCGCTTGATGACGCGCTAATCCTGCAGCTTGCCGCCGATCACGATGTGCTGGTCACCCTTGAAGAGAACGCCATCATGGGCGGTGCAGGCAGCGGCGTAAACGAGCTTTTGATGGCCCACCGTCGCCCGGTACCGGTGCTGAACATCGGCCTGCCGGACTTCTTTATCCCACAGGGGACTCAGGAAGAAGTTCGCGCCGATCTCGGCCTGGATGCCGCCGGTATCGAAGCCAAAATCCGCGACTGGTTGGCATAATTGCCCATACCGCTCCTGCTATGCTTAAAGGATACCTTTTAAAGTAGCAGGAGCGTCTTATGCACTACATCCCTCTTGGCGATACCCATCTTCGCGTTTCCCGACTCTGTCTCGGCTGTATGACCTTTGGCGAACCTGACCGCGGCAATCACGCCTGGACGCTCCCTGAAGAGAGCAGCCGTCCGCTGATTAAACGTGCGCTGGAAGGCGGAATTAACTTCTTTGATACCTCGAACAACTATTCCGATGGCAGCAGCGAAGAGATACTTGGCCGCGCGCTGCGGGAGTACGCTCGCCGCGATTCGGTGATCGTCGCCACCAAAGTTTATCACCAGGTCGGCGATCTGCCGCAGGGACTATCACGCTCGCAAATCATGCGATCCATTGACGATAGCCTGCGCCGTCTGGGAATGGACTATGTCGACCTGTTGCAGATCCACCGCTGGGATTACGCCACGCCCATCGAAGAGACGCTGGAGGCGCTCAGCGATGTCGTACGCGCCGGGAAAGCGCGCTATATCGGCGCATCATCAATGCATGCCCGCCAGTTCGCCCAGGCGCTCGCCCTGCAGGAACAGAACAATTGGGCGCGCTTCGTCACCATGCAGGATCACTACAATCTGATTTATCGCGAAGAAGAAAACGAGATGCTGCCGCTATGCCAGCGCAAAGGGATTGCGGTCATGCCGTGGAGCCCGTTGGCGCGCGGCCGACTAACACGACCATGGGGAGAAACGACCGCACGCCTCGTCTCCGATGAGTTCGGTAAATCGCTGTATAGCGCCACCGACGCCAATGATGAGCAGATAGCACAGAAGCTGGAGGAAGTGGCTGAGGAGTTAGACGCCAACCGCGCGCAGGTGGCGCTGGCCTGGCTCTTAAGCAAGCCCGGCGTGGCAGCGCCGATTATTGGCGCCTCGCGGCAGGAACAGTTGGATGAGCTCCTTCATGCCGTCGATTTAACCCTGACGCCAGAACAGATCGACAAGCTGGAGGCGCCCTATCGGCCCCATCCAATCGTCGGCTTCAAATAACGCCGCAATTTAGACCCCGGCCGCGCCGGGGTGCAGATTTAGAGTAGACCTATCGGCCAGTGGTGGCCAATCAGATACAGTACGCCGGCGGAGATCACCCCGGCGACGATATCGTCGACCATAATCCCCATTCCGCCATGAATGTTGCGATCGAACCAGCGGATTGGCCATGGCTTCCACATATCGAAGATACGGAAAATAACGAAGCCGGCGGCCACCCACTGCCAGTCCATCGTCGGTAGCGCCATCAGGGTGATCCACATCCCGACAAACTCATCCCAAACGATGCTGCCGTGATCATGGGTGCCCATATCTTTAGCCGTACGGTGGCAAAGATAGACGCCAATACAGATGCTCATCATCACCACCAGCGAATAGAGCTGCCAGGGGAGAAAGGTCATCAGATACCAGAACGGAATCGCCGCCAGCGACCCCATGGTTCCCGGAACCACCGGGCTCAGCCCGCTACCGAACCCGGTCGCCAGCAGGTGCCAGGGATTGCGCATATTGAGGCGGCTTTTCGCCTCGTCTCTACTGCGTGCCAAAATGATCGTACCCCTTTAAATCCAATTTAATCGGCTTACCCTCACGGATAAACTGCAGTCCATCTGCTTCCGCCACGATCTGGCCGATACAGGTAAAACGCGCGCCTAGCTGACCAATCGCGACATCCAACGCCCCGCGGTTCAGCTCAGGTACGGTAAAGCACAGCTCATAATCTTCGCCGCCGGCGAGCGCCCAGCGCAGCGCCTGCTCAGGATCGACCTGGCGCAGCATAGCATCGGAGTACGGCATCGCATCGAGATCGATACGCGCGCCGCAGGCGCTGGCCTTCAGGATATGACCAAGGTCTGAGATCAGACCGTCAGAAAGATCGATCGCTGAATTGGCCAGGTCGCGCAGCGCCTGCCCCTGCAGCACGCGGGGCATCGGACGCAAATGGCGCGCCAGCAGGTAATCGGCATCCGCTGGCGAATCGACCGTTAACCGGTCCTGTAAAAGCGCCAGCCCGGCGGCGCTGTCGCCCGGCGTGCCGGTGACATAAATCCAGTCGCCAGGCTTGGCCCCGGAACGCTTCATCGCGCGACCCGGCGGCACAAAGCCGTGGATACCCAGCGTCATCGACAGCGGCCCTCGGGTGGTGTCGCCGCCGATTAGCTGCATATCATAATAGTTAAGCTGGACAAACAGACTGTCGCTAAAGGCTTCAAGCCACGCTTCGTCTGCTTCCGGCAAGGTGAGCGCCAGCGTTAACCACGCCGGTTCCGCGCCCATCGCCGCCAAATCGCTCAGGTTCACCGCCAGCGCTTTATACGCCAGGTCGGCAGGGTCGATGTCGGCTAAAAAGTGGTTGCCCGCCACCAGGGTGTCGGTGCTGATTGCCAGCGTTTTTTTCTCGGGGATATTCAGGAGCGCGCAGTCATCGCCGATGCCGGTTTCAACATCAAGGCGGGCGCTTTTAACGCGATCAAAATAACGGGCAATCAGGGAAAATTCGCCGCATGCCATACGTTATGCCTCAGCAAAGAAAAGAATAAGGCCGGGTTCGCAGGATCAGATCCTGCAAAGCCCGGCCTGCAGTTTACTTTTTGCGGGGACGGATTACCGGGGCCGCTTTATCCAGCACGCCGTTGACAAACTTGTGGCTATCTTCAGCGCCGAAGGTTTTCGCCAGCTCGATAGCTTCGTTGATAGCCACTTTGTACGGCACGTCGTCACGCTTCGACAGCTCAAACAGCGCGATACGCAGTACCGCTTTTTCTACCTGACCCAGCTCTTCCAGCTGGCGCGACAGGTATGGCTTCATCAGACCGTCGAGATACGCGCTGTTAGTCGCCACTCCGGACAGCAGTTCGCGGAAATACAGAACGTCGACATCTTTTACATCCTGTTCCGCCAGGAACTGGTATTCAACATCAGCGATGTCGTTCTGGGACAACTGCCAGGAGTAGAGCGCCTGGACGGCACACTCACGGGCGCGGCGACGAGCAGCAGGTTTCACGGAATTCCCC
Organism: Klebsiella sp. 141162; assembly: GCF_050600755.1. Classification (NCBI taxonomy): domain Bacteria; kingdom Pseudomonadati; phylum Pseudomonadota; class Gammaproteobacteria; order Enterobacterales; family Enterobacteriaceae; genus Klebsiella; species Klebsiella sp. 141162. The sequence goes on from NZ_JAQIRI010000008.1 coordinate 51,645, forward strand.
TTACAAAAAATCAGGCCTTGATGGCTTTCAATACGTTAATCATTTCCAGCGCGGTCAGCGCGGCTTCTGCGCCTTTGTTACCGGCTTTGGTGCCAGCGCGTTCGATGGCTTGTTCAATACTTTCAGTAGTCAGAACACCGAAGGCTACCGGGATTTCACTGTCCTGAGCGACGTGCGCCAGGCCATTGCTTGCACCGCCAGCCACATATTCAAAGTGGGCGGTACCGCCGCGAATCACCGTACCCAGCGCGATCACCGCGTCATATTTACCGGTTTTTGCCAGTGCGCCAGCCGCCAGCGGCAGCTCATACGCGCCTGGAACCCAAACAACGGTGATGTTTTCATCTTTTACCTGACCAATGCGCTTGAGGGCGTCAATCGCGCCTTCCAGCAGGCTGTCATTGATAAAGTTGTTGAAACGCGCAATGGTGATGGCGACGCGAGCGTCCGGGGTAGCAACGTTAGCTTCAATAATGTTCATACTCTTCCTTCGGGTTCATGTGCCCCGCAAGGGGGGCGGATTTTATCATAATATTCTGGGCGCTGCTTCCTAATATTAGGAATACATCACGCAGTCGTTAAATGCAGGCAGACATCGGGGCCGACCTGACGTATCTCGTTGAATTTGAAATGGGGGGCCTGGCTCAGTTTCTCAAGCCCCGGCAGCGCGCATAAACCGCGCGCATCACTGCCTAACAGTTTAGGCGCAATATAGACGATAAGCTCATCCACCAGCCCGGCCTGTAGCAAAGCGCCGGCCAGCGTCGCCCCCGCTTCCACCCAAATACTGTTCACCTGCTGTTTACCGAGCTGCATCATTAGCAGCACGAGGTCAAGATGGCCGTTATGCTCCGGCACCAGCAGGGTACGCACGTTGTCAGGCCAGGCACGTTCATCGGCATGGGTGCGGGCGAAGAGGGTTTCACCTTGCTGCTGAACAATTCGATGCTCCGGCGTGACGCGGTTTTGGCTATCGATGACGATACGCAGCGGCTGTCGCAGGTTCTCCTGCGGATAGAGCGCCTGCGTATCGGCGCTCAGCTCCTGCCAGCGCACGGTCAGCGCCGGATCGTCCGCCAGCACCGTCGCGCTGCTGGTGAGAATAGCGTGGCTCTGCGCGCGCAGGCGCTGCACGTCGCGTCGCGCCTGCGGCGAGGTGATCCACTGGCTTTCACCGCTGGCCATCGCCGTACGGCCATCGAGCGAAGCGCCCATCTTCAGCTGGATCCACGGAAAACCGGTACGCATGCGCTTCAGAAAACCTTTATTCAGCGCTTCCGCTTCATTCATCATCAGCCCATGGCTGACGTCAATGCCTGCCTGCTGCAGGCGATACAGGCCGCGACCGGCCACCTGTGGATTCGGGTCCTGCATTGCCGCTACCACGCGCGCCACGCCCGCGGCGATCAGCGCGTCGCAGCACGGCGGCGTGCGGCCATGGTGGCTGCAGGGCTCCAGGGTGACGTAGGCGGTCGCGCCTTTGGCTTTCTCACCGGCCATGCGCAGCGCGTGCACTTCCGCGTGCGGCTCGCCGGCCCGATAATGGAAGCCCTCGCCGACGATCTCGCCGTCTTTTACAATCACGCAGCCGACGTTGGGATTAGGATGGGTAGTAAAGCGTCCGCGCGCGGCAAGCTTCAGCGCTCGCGCCATGTACATTTCGTCCTGCATGGCTTAGTCCTGTAAACGGGCGATTTCTTCGCCGAACTCTTTAATATCTTCGAAACTGCGATAGACGGAAGCGAAGCGAATATAGGCGACCTTGTCGAGCTTCTTCAGTTGTTCCATCACCAGATTACCGATCATTTTACTCGCGACTTCACGCTCGCCGGTGCCGCGCAGATGGGTTTTAATATGATTTACCGCCATTTCGACGTCATCGGCGCTGACCGGGCGCTTTTCCAGCGCTTTCAACATCCCGCTACGCAGCTTGTCTTCGTTAAAAGGTTCGCGCACGTCGTTGCTTTTTACCACCCGCGGCATCACCAGTTCCGCCACTTCAAAAGTGGTAAAGCGTTCATTGCAGACCAGGCACTGCCGACGACGACGCACGGAGGAGCCTTCGCCGACCAGGCGAGAATCGATGACTTTGGTATCCACGGCGAAACAGAAAGGGCAATGCATGGCGCGTCCTGACAGGTAGTTAATCTGAAGGGTAGTTTACCCTGAAGTCAGCGGACTACAAAGAAAGAGCTTTTGAGACAAAGGATCTATGGTAGGTCAATTCAGTTTAGCTACCATTAATCATCCTCTGTAAACGGAATCCTGACCATGACAAGACGTTACCTACAACTGGCTATCATCGGCAGCCTGTTCACCCTTACCGCCTGCGCCCAGCAAAGCGAAGTTCGTCAGATGAACGAGAGCGTCAGTACGCTGAGCAAAGAGATGACCCAGTTGAATCAGCAAACAATAAAAATCACCCAGCAAAACGCACTGAATGCTAAATCAACCCGCGGCGTTTATCTGCTGCCGGAGGCCAAAACCCCGGCGCGGCTGGAGAGCCAGATCGGCACCCTGCGTATGTCAGTGGGTAGCATTACGCCAGATGGCGACGGTTCGCGCCTGACCTTACGCATCCAGGGCGAGTCTAACGATCCGCTCCCGGCCTTTACCGCAACCGTCGCTTCCGGACAGATTACCGGCACTACCCACAGCTATCAGGAAGTCAACGTCCAGGATCAATTGATTAGCGCCCCGGCCAGCATCCTGGCGCCCAGCGATGTCGATATCCCGCTGCGCCTGAATGTGACGCCTGATAAAGTCGGCTTTATTCGTATCCACGATATCCAACCCGCCAGCGCGCAGTAAGCGCTCACGCCGGGCAAAACGGCCCGGCGATCCGCTTTCATCACTCGATATTATCCATTTACAACTTTTCATAAGAGTTCATTAGAAATCGTTCCTGATGGCGATTTTCAGTAGCATTTTGTCAAGAAATGCATAGAATCGTGAACGCAATCGATTACGCATGTTCTGGTTATGTGAAACAACACGTATTTTTGTGAGCAATGATTTCTATAATAGACCCCCACAGAAAGACGAAATATTTAGCAACGCTTCGGCAATTTTCTTAACGCCTTTTGGCTTAATTTAAACAGTGGCATCAACATGAAAAAAACATTACTGGCAGCGAGCGCTGTTGTGGCGCTTTCCGCTTCTTTCACCGCTGGCGCGGCAGAAACTGAAAAACCGCAGTACCTGTCTGATTGGTGGCACCAGAGTGTGAACGTGGTCGGCAGCTACCACACCCGTTTTGGACCGCAGATCCGTAACGATACCTATCTGGAATACGAAGCGTTTGCTAAAAAAGATTGGTTTGATTTCTACGGCTATATTGATGCCCCGGTCTTCTTCGGCGGCAACAGCACGGCGAAAGGTATCTGGAACAAAGGCTCCCCGCTGTTTATGGAGATCGAACCGCGTTTCTCTATCGACAAGCTGACTAACACCGATCTGAGCTTCGGGCCGTTCAAAGAGTGGTACTTCGCGAACAACTATATCTACGATATGGGCCGTAACGACTCCCAGGAGCAGAGCACCTGGTACATGGGTCTGGGTACCGACATCGATACCGGTCTGCCGATGAGCCTGTCGCTGAACATCTATGCCAAATACCAGTGGCAGAACTACGGCGCCTCCAACGAAAACGAGTGGGACGGCTACCGCTTCAAGGTGAAATACTTCGTTCCGCTGACCGACCTGTGGGGCGGTTCGCTGAGCTATATCGGCTTCACCAACTTCGACTGGGGTTCTGACCTCGGCGACGATAACTTCTACGATATGAACGGTAAGCACGCGCGTACCAGCAACTCTATTGCGTCCAGCCATATTCTGGCGCTGAACTACGCGCACTGGCACTACTCTATCGTCGCGCGTTACTTCCATAACGGCGGCCAGTGGGCTGATGATGCCAAGCTGAACTTCGGCGACGGCGACTTCAGCGTTCGCTCTACCGGCTGGGGTGGTTACTTCGTTGTCGGTTACAACTTCTAATTGCTGATACAGCAAGACAGCGCCCGGGACGCGTTTTACGCCAACCGGGCGTTTTTTTATTGCTCCTCACATCTCACCTTACGTAAGAAATCGCTCAATGAACGGTCGGCGCACTCGCTGAAACGACGCTCGGTCGCCCTTACCTCCAGACAACGATCGAGACGAAAGTTACGATAATCACTGCGCAGTTCGCACCAGGCCACCAGCAGCCAGCGCTCCCCCCAGAAAAACAGCCCCAGCGGCAACACTTCACGTCGCGTCACCTGACCGGATTCATCCTGATAGTGAAGCTGTAATACCTGCTGATTGGATACGGCCTGATGGATAACGTCAAAGTGGGTTTTAGCATAGCGATGCGCGCCAAGATCAGGGGCAAACAGCCGGGTCTGCTCCGCTTTGCGCCGCCTCTCCTCCGGCAAAATCGCCAGCATTTTTTCCTGGGCTGACTCCAGCGACTGCGAAAGCGCATCGCCGCCCCAGGTTTTTAACAGTCGAATCGCCGCAATGAGCGCTTCGGATTCTTTGGCGGTCAACATGAGTGGCGGCAGGTCGTAGCCCGCCAGCAGACGATAACCGCTCCCTGCCTCCCCCTCAACCGGGACACCGGAGAGCGAAAGGTCGCGAATATCGCGATAGACGGTACGCTCCGACACGCCCAACCGTTCAGCCAGCAACGCCGCGGTAGTTAGCCGCCTGCCGCGCAGGATCTGTACTATCTGAAATAAACGGTCGGCGCGTCGGGTCATTTCTCGTTTCGCTAAATAGTGAGGTTAAGCCGGTTGATGCAAGCCTACGCGGTTGCCTTCGCTGTCGGTAAACAGGGCGATGGCGCCAATATCATTCGGCAGCGTCAACGGGCCAAATACACACGCCCCACCCGCCGAGGCGACGCGATCCAGCGTGGCGGCAAGGTTGTCGGTGTGCAGATAAATAATAGCGCCCTGCGGCGATGGCGCGATCCCGTCAAATTTAGCCAACGCGCCGCCGGGGGCCGGATCCTGATGCGGGAAGACGGCCAGGTCCGCACAATCCATGGTTTCACGACGCAGCGTCACCTGCATTACCGGCTCATAAAACGCGACGGCGCGATCCATATCAGCGACCGGAATTTCAAACCAGTTAATCACGTTGTTCATACTTCCTCCTGCTCGTTAGTGAGTTCAGAAGCAGTGTACGAGAGGCCTCCTGACAGCATACTGTCAGCAGGTTTCAGGCAGGCAAAAAAAATCCCGGCCATCGAGGCCGGGATTGCTTTATATCAACTGAACCGGATTACGGCAGAATAGACGGCTGATCCGCCCCTTCTTTTTCGACCTTCTGCTGGATCAGATGCTCGCGCTTCATGCCCAGCTTCAACGCCAGCGCGGACGCGACGTAGATAGAAGAAGCCGTACCGATGGATACACCAATCAGCATGGTCAGCGAGAAGCCTTCCAGAATCGGGCCGCCGAAGAGGAACAGCATCAGGATCACCATCAGGGTGGTACCGGAGGTGATCAAGGTACGGTGCAGCGTCTGGGTCAACGACACGTTAAAGATTTCGTACGGCGTACCGCGACGGATCTTACGGAAGTTTTCACGGATACGGTCCGAAACCACGATACTATCGTTCAACGAGTAACCGATGACCGACATCAACGATGCGACGATGGTCAGGTCAATCTCGATGTGGAACAACGACAGCACGCCCATGGTAATCACCACGTCGTGCGCCAGTGCGATAACCACCCCTGCCGCCAGTCGCCATTCAAAGCGGAAGCCGACATAGATAAGGATACACACCAGCGCCGCAATCAGCGCCAGAGCGCCGGTTTGCGCAAGGTCCGCGCCCACGCTCGGGCCAACGAACTCAATTCGTTTCACCGTCGCGCTTTGGCTGGTCGATTCGTTAATCACGTTAACGACTTTACTGCCCAGCTCCTGGCTGCCGTTGGCATCGTGTACCGGCGGCATACGCACCATGATGTCGCGGCTGCTGCCGAAGTTCTGCAACTGCGGCTCTTCAAAGCCCGCTTTCTGCAGCGAATCGCGCAGCTGGTCCATATCAACCGGTTTTTCGAGGGTAATTTCAATCACCGTACCGCCGGTGAAATCAAGACCCCAGTTAAACCCGCGGACGCCGATGATGGCGATCGACACAATCAGCAGAAAACCTGAAATGCCGAAGGCCCAGTAGTCCCAGCGCATAAAGTCCCAGACTTTACGGCCGTGGTTCAATTGTTCAACAGTATATTCCTGTGCCACAACGCACTCCTCAGATAGACAGCTTTTTCACGCGCTTGCCGCCGTACAGCAGGTTCACGATGGCACGGGTGCCGACGATAGCGGTAAACATTGAGGTCGCGATACCGATACCGGTAGTAATCGCAAACCCTTTAATGGCACCGGTACCGACCGCGTACAGGATGATAACCTTAATCAGCGTCGTCACGTTGGCGTCAAAGATGGAGCTAAATGCGCCCTTATAACCTTCGTCAATCGCCTGCTGAACGGTACGTCCGTTGCTCAGCTCTTCTTTGATACGCTCGTTAATCAGTACGTTAGCATCGACCGCCACCGCAAGGGTTAAGACGATACCCGCGATCCCCGGCATGGTCAGCGTCGCCCCAGGAATCAGGGACATAATGCCGACAATCAGCACCAGGTTAGCAATCAGCGCAGAGGTCGCAATCAGACCGAACTTCTTATAGAAGAAGATCATGAACAGGATAGAGACCACCAGACCGGCCAGACATGCTTCCAGGCCCTGCTTGATGTTCTGCATACCCAGAGTTGGGCCGATAGTACGCTCTTCAACAATCTGAATCGGCGCAATCAGGGCGCCCGCACGCAGCAGCAGAGAAAGCTGGCGCGCCTCGGTCGGGTTGCTGATACCGGTGATACGGAAGCTATTGCCAAGGCGAGACTGGATGTTGGCGATGTTAATCACCTCTTCCTCTTTCGCAAGGATAGCGCGACCGTTGGCATCTTTCTTACCGCTGTCTTTGTACTCCACGAACAGGGTCGCCATCGGTTTACCGATGTTGTCCTTGGTGAAGTTAGACATGATGTTGCCACCTGCGCTATCGAGCGAGATGTTAACCTGCGGCTGGTTGTACTCGTCCATGCTGGAAGTGGAGTCGGTGATATGGTCGCCGGTCAGGATCACGCGCTTATACAGCACCACCGGACGGCCTTCACGGGTGTCTTTCACTTCCGAATCGCCCGGTACGCGGCCAGAAGCGGCTGCGGACTGATCGACGTTGGTGTTCACCAGACGGAATTCCAGCGTCGCGGTCGCGCCAAGGATTTCCTTCGCACGCGCGGTATCCTGGATACCCGGCAGTTCAACCACGATACGGTCGGAACCCTGACGCTGAACCAGCGGTTCGGCCACGCCGAGCTGGTTTACGCGGTTACGCAGAATGTTGATGTTCTGCTGAACGGCGTATTCACGGGCTTCTTTCAGACGTTCGTCGGTCATCACCGCTTTCAGCGCATTGTTACCCTGGCTTGAAATAACCAGATCGCGATGGCGCGGGCTGAGATAAGAGATAGCCTGATCGCGCGCCGCGCTGTCGCGGAAGACGATGCTCAGACCGTAGTTGTCTTCCTTACGCACGGTAGAGTAAGGAATGCCTTTGTCACGCAGCTCGCTGCGCAGGCTATCGATGTTTTGTTCCTGCAGTTTGCCTAATGCGGTGTCCATGTCCACTTCCATCAGGAAGTGCACGCCGCCGCGCAGGTCAAGACCCAGCTTCATCGGCTCGGCATACATCGCCGCCAGCCAGCGCGGGGTCGCCGGAGCAAGGTTTAGCGCCACGACGTATTTGTCACCCAGCAGATTTACCAGCGCTTCGCGCGCTCGCAGCTGAGTATCGGTGGTGTCGAAGCGCGCAAGAATTGCGCCCTCTTCCAGTGCCACAGACTTCGCGGTGATTTTTTCTTCTTGTAAAGTTTTCTGGACCTGGATCAGCGTTTGCTCACTGGCGGCGACGCCGCGCGCGCCAGTGATTTGAACAGCCGGATCCTCACCATACAGGTTGGGAAGCGCGTAAATCAGGCCGACGATAATCACGACGACCAGCATAACGTACTTCCACAAAGGATAACGGTTTAACACGGCAGTTCCCTTAGGGAAAATGGTAATTACAGCGCCTTCATGGTGCCTTTCGGCAGAACGGCAGCTACGAAGTCACGTTTGATAACCACTTCGGTGGTATCGTTCAGCGCGATAGCGATGTAGCCGTTTTCCGCGACTTTAGTCACGCGACCAACCAGACCGCCGTTAGTCAGGACTTCATCACCTTTGGCGATGGAGTTCATCAGATTCTTGTGCTCTTTAGTACGTTTCTGCTGTGGGCGCAGGATCATGAAGTAAAAAATCAGACCGAACACCACCAGCATCAGAATCAGAGACATTGGGCTGCCCTGCGCCGGCGCGCCGGTTGCTGCTACCGCATCAGAAATAAAAAAGCTCATTGAAATTCCCTCATTATTAAAATTAATCAACGTTCAAAGGAGGAACGGAACGCCCCTGACGTTGGTAAAAATCGGTCACGAAGCTCTCTAATTTACCCTCTTCGATAGCCTTGCGTAAACCAGCCATTAAACGCTGATAGTAGCGCAGGTTATGAATGGTATTGAGGCGCGCGCCCAATATTTCGTTGCAACGATCAAGATGATGCAAGTAAGCACGTGAATAATTGCGACACGTATAGCAATCGCACTCGGCATCCAGCGGCGATGTATCGCTTTTATGCTTCGCGTTGCGGATTTTCACTACGCCATCGGTCACGAACAGATGGCCGTTACGCGCGTTGCGCGTCGGCATAACGCAGTCAAACATATCGATGCCGCGACGTACCCCTTCCACCAGGTCTTCCGGTTTCCCGACGCCCATCAGGTATCGCGGTTTATCTGCCGGGATCTGCGGGCAAACGTGCTCCAGGATACGGTGCATGTCTTCCTTCGGCTCGCCGACAGCCAAACCGCCGACAGCGTAGCCATCAAAGCCAATCTCTACCAGACCTTTCACCGAGATATCTCGTAAATCTTCGTAAACGCTGCCCTGAATGATGCCAAAGAGCGCGTTTTTGTTGCCGAGGCCATCGAAACGGTCGCGGCTGCGCTTGGCCCAGCGCAGAGACATTTCCATCGAACGCTTAGCGTAATCCCAGTCCGCCGGGTACGGCGTACATTCGTCGAAGATCATCACGATATCGGAACCGAGATCGTACTGAATCTCCATCGATTTTTCCGGATCGAGGAAAATCGGATCGCCGTTGATCGGATTGCGGAAATGCACGCCCTGTTCGGTGATCTTACGGATATCGCCAAGGCTGAAGACCTGGAAGCCGCCGGAATCGGTGAGGATCGGCCCTTTCCACTGCATGAAATCATGCAGGTCGCCGTGCAGCTTCATGATTTCCTGGCCCGGGCGCAGCCACAGGTGGAAGGTGTTGCCGAGGATGATTTGCGCGCCGGTGGCTTCAACTTCTTCCGGCGTCATCCCTTTGACGGTGCCGTAGGTGCCAACTGGCATGAAGGCTGGCGTTTCAACCACGCCGCGATCAAACACCAAACGGCCGCGACGCGCGCGGCCGTCGGTGGTATCAAGTTCAAATTTCATCATTGCTCCTGCGTCAGAAAAACAGTCCGACGTTTAAATACTCGCCACGGAATGATTCCGTGGCTAAAAAATGCGTCAAGGCGTCAGAAAGCCGGCGTGCCGGCCTTTTTAGGGACGCTCAGAAATAGCCTGCGGATTGTACGTGATAAACATCGCGTCCCCGTAGCTAAAAAAGCGATATTTTTGTTCTACCGCAGCCTTATAGGCGTTCATGGTGTGCTGATAGCCAGCGAAAGCGGAGACCAGCATAATCAGTGTGGATTCAGGGAGATGGAAGTTAGTCACCAGCGCATCGATGACTTTGTACTGATATCCCGGATAGATAAAGATCTGCGTATCGGCAAAGAACGGCTCAATCAGGCCATTTTTAGCCGCCTGCGCCGCGCTTTCCAGCGAACGCACGGAAGTGGTGCCGACGGCGATGACGCGGTTGCCGCGCGCTTTCGCCGCCAGAACCGCATCGACCACATCCTGCGGCACTTCCGCATACTCAGAGTGCATGATGTGCTCTTCAATGCTGTCAACGCGCACCGGCTGGAAGGTCCCCGCGCCAACGTGCAGCGTCACAAACGCCATCTCGATGCCTTTCGCGCGCAGTTTTTCCAGCAGCGGATCGTCAAAATGCAGGCCGGCGGTCGGCGCGGCGACCGCGCCCGGCTTGGTGCCGTATACCGTCTGGTACAGCTCGCGATCGGCGTCTTCGTCCGGGCGGTCGATATACGGCGGCAGCGGCATATGACCGATGCTGTTCAGGATATCGAGCACCGGGCGCTCATCGTTGAATTCAACTTCAAAAAGCGCGCCGTGGCGCGCCAGCATCGTGGCGTTAATGCTCTCGTCATCGCCTAACAGCAGCTCCGCCCCCGGCTTCGGCGCTTTAGAGGCGCGAATATGTGCCAGAATACGTTTATCGTCCAGCATGCGCTCGACCAGCACTTCAATCTTGCCGCCGCTGGCTTTACGGCCAAACAGACGCGCCGGGATCACCCGGGTATTGTTAAAGACCAGCAAATCGCCAGGGTTGAGCTTATCGAGCAGATCGGTGAAAGTACCGTGCGTCAGCGCGCCCGTCGGCCCGTCCAGCGACAGCAAGCGGCAACTACTGCGCTCCGGCTGCGGATAGTGGGCAATCAGGGATTCAGGTAATTCAAAGGAAAAATCGGTAACGCGCATGACGATGACTCAGACTAAATAAAGAGGCGGGTAGTCTAGTGCCGGGCGGGTCTTCCTGCAACCGTTACCCTATTCAACGCTGGATATAATAGCGGAATACCATGATTAACCAGCAAGAACGCCATGACCGTGTGAAGGATTGAAGTTGATATGAATTTTCTCGCGCATTTACACCTCGCCCATCTTGCGGATAGCTCGCTGCCGGGCAACCTGCTGGCCGATTTTGTCCGCGGTAACCCGCAGGGCGAGTATCCTGAGGATGTGGTTGACGGCATTTATATGCATCGGCGTATAGATGTAATGACCGACAATCTGGCGGAAGTTAAAACGGCGCGCGAATGGTTTCGCCCCGAGACCCGCCGGGTCGCGCCGATTTCCCTCGACGTGATGTGGGACCATTTCCTGTCGCATCACTGGGCGCAGCTGTCGCCGGATCTGCCGCTAAACGAGTTCGTGCGCTACGCCCACGCGCAGGTGGCGCAAATTCTGCCGGATTCGCCGCCGCGCTTTGTTAATCTCAACGAATATATGTGGTCCGAACGCTGGCTGGAACGTTATCAGGATATGGAATTCATTCAGCGCGTCCTGAACGGTATGGCCAGCCGCCGCCCGCGCCTCGATGCGCTGCGTGATTCATGGTACGACCTTGATAACCACTATGGACAACTGGAACAGCAATTCTGGCGTTTTTATCCGCGAATGATGGAGCAGGCGAAAAAGAGAACGCTGTAAACCTTGCGCTTTCTCACAAAACGATTATTCTGAAAGCGCTATTGAATAATTATCAATAGGCAAAATCTATCTCATCGATTGTCAGCGCCGCATTGAGTTCCTGCCCGCCTCTGCCTATACTGGCCCGCGTTGCGTTCCAATTAACCTTAGTAATAACAGGAGAATCATATGGTTCTGGTTACTCGTCAGGCTCCGGACTTTACCGCTGCAGCAGTATTAGGTAACGGCGAAATCGTTGAGAAATTCAACTTCAAACAGCACACCAACGGTAAAGCTACCGTCCTGTTCTTCTGGCCAATGGACTTCACTTTCGTTTGCCCGTCTGAACTGATCGCTTTCGACAAGCGCTATGAAGAATTCCAGAAACGCGGCGTAGAAGTGGTTGGCGTTTCCTTTGACTCCGAGTTCGTTCACAACGCATGGCGTAACACTCCGGTAGACCAGGGCGGTATCGGCCCGGTTAAATACGCGATGGTTGCCGACATCAAACGTGAAATTCAGAAAGCATACGGCATCGAGCATCCGGACGAAGGCGTTGCGCTGCGCGGTTCCTTCCTGATCGACGCTAACGGCATCGTTCGCCACCAGGTTGTTAACGACCTGCCGCTGGGCCGTAACATCGACGAAATGCTGCGTATGGTTGACGCGCTGCAGTTCCACGAAGAGCACGGTGAAGTTTGCCCGGCTCAGTGGGAAAAAGGAAAAGAAGGTATGGCCGCTTCTCCGGAAGGCGTAGCTAAATACCTGACCGAGAACGTATCCAGCCTGTAATCGGCTAGACGTTTTAGTCAAAAGGCTCGCAAATGCGAGCCTTTTTTGTGCCTGTTATATTCGCTGTAGGTCCGGTAAGCGCAGCGCCTCCGGGCAAAAGCATCAGAACGCGAAGCAAGAACAGCCTAATACGCCCCAGAAAGCCTGCTCATCCGCCACCGGAATCGACGACTTGCGCGCAATATCATGCTGATGTCCATGCACGCCGCAGCTGCCGCAGCACTGGTGCATCTGCACCACCGCGCCAATCTTCGCGGCCGCAGGCGGCGCCGAGCGATAATGCCCTGGCACTTTTACCACCGGCGACCACTCCGGCAATACCGGAATTGGCGGCGGCGCCAGCGGCGAGAAATGACCGGCCGCGTACACCACCTTGCCATCAACGATGGTCAATACCGACTCAATGCCTTTGATTTCCTCTTCCGCAACGCTGAAGTAGTCTTTTGACAGCACCACCAGGTCAGCCAGTTGCCCTTTCTCAATACGTCCTTTTTTACCCTGCTCGCTGGAGAACCACGCGCTACCGGCGGTCCATAGCTCAAGGGCGACGTCGCGCGGCAGACGGTTGTTATCATCGTACATCGCCATGCCGCCGACGGTACGCCCGGAAACCAGCCAGTACAGCGCGGTCCACGGGTTATAACTGGCGACGCGGGTCGCATCGGTACCCAGCCCTACCGGTACGTCCAGTTCCAGCATTTTCGCCACCGGCGGCGTATGTTTCACCGCCTCTTTGCCGTAGCGGTCGACAAAATACTCGCCCTGGAAGGCCATCCGGTGCTGCACCGCGATACCGCCGCCTAACGCCTTCACGCGTTCAATATTACGTTCGGTGATGGTCTCGGCGTGGTCGAAGAACCAGTGCAGGCCGTTAAATGGAATATCGCGGTTCACCTTCTCGAACACATCCAGCATTCGGCTAATCGACTCATCGTAGGTGGCATGCAGACGGAACGGCCAGCGATGTTCCACCAGATGACGAACCACCCGCTCCAGCTCATCCTCCATGCCTTGCGGCAGATCCGGCCGCGGCTGCAGGAAGTCTTCAAAATCCGCCGCCGAGAAGACCAGCATTTCACCAGCGCCGTTGGCACGATAGAAATCGGTGCCCTGCCCCGGCTTCAGCATGTCGGTCCAGCGCTCGAAATCATCCAGCTCCTGCTTCGGCCGCTGGGTAAAGAGGTTGTAGGCGATACGAACGGTCATCTGCTCTTTGGCATGCAGTTGCTCGATAATTTCGTAATCTTCCGGGTAGTTCTGGAAACCACCGCCGGCATCGATGGCGCTGGTTAATCCTAAACGGTTCAGTTCACGCATAAACTGGCGCGTTGAGTTGACCTGCAGATCGAGCGGCAGCTTCGGCCCTTTGGCCAGCGTGGCATACAGGATCATGGCATTCGGTTTGGCGATCAGCATCCCGGTCGGGTTGCCGTTGTTATCGCGAACGATCTCGCCGCCCGCCGGATCCGGCGTCTCTTTGGTATAACCAACGGCTTTCAGCGCCGCGCGGTTAAGCAGCGCGCGATCGTACAGATGGAGTACGAATACCGGCGTGTCAGGCGCCGCTTCATTCAGCTCTTCCAGCGTCGGCATGCGGCGTTCGGCAAACTGGAATTCGCTCCAGCCGCCGACTACCCTCACCCACTGCGGCGACGGGGTGCGATCGGCCTGATCTTTTAGCATACGCAGCGCATCCGCCAGCGATGGCACGCCTTCCCAGCGCAGCTCGAGGTTATAGTTCAGGCCGCCGCGAATCAAATGCAGGTGGGAGTCGTTAAGACCCGGGATCACCGTATGGCCTTTAAGATCGACAATTTGCGTCCCCTCGGCGGCGAACGTCATTATTCGATCGTGGCTTCCGGTCGCGAGAATTTTTCCCTCGGCGATGGCCACGGCTTCCGCCAGTGGGTTCGCGCGATCGAGCGTATGAATCTGACCATGGGTCAGAATCAGTGTGGCAGTTTGCGACATAACACACTCCTTTAAGCTGGTTGAGTTAGTTTTTTTTCAACCAGCCGGCAAAAAGACGGGTCACGATTGGCATCCACAGCCAGACCACCAACGCGACCACCAGGGCATCGTTAATCAGATGCAGTAACAAGCTTCCCCGTAACTCCGGTAGCGCCATGCCGGTCAACCACGGCACCAGGTTGGTACTCGGGAAGATGACCAGCAGGGTTATCAGAAACTGTTTCCAGCGCAGCGGCTGGCGAATGTTGGCAGCAGGCGGGGTAAACCAGAACGCCGGTTCGGTGCGGATTTCGGTACGATCGCCATCGTTGAGATACGGCGCGATTTCCGCGACTAATTCACGACGGGTTTCCGACTGCGTCCAGGCGTAGAGATGTTCAATGGTGTCGAAGCGAATAATCACGCTCCAGAGATTTTGCCCGGCTGCCGGACGGATCACGTTGGCGCCGAGATGGCCGGGAAACTCCGCCGCAACCGGCATGATTTTCCCCAACCATGCTTCATACCGCTGGCCGTTTTGCGGATCGAGATGATGGCTGATGACCAGCGTCACTGATTTCTGTTGCGCCATTAAGTATTCCTTGCTTCAGGGAATGGCGGGATTTCCCCCGCCATCAGCCATAAATGACAATACACAAAATCATTCATGCCGCATTGAGGCGGCAAGATTGCCCTTCCCCGGGAGCTGACATCAGTCAGTGACCGGGGCGGGCAAACGAAGCCAACAAAGAGGCAGCTTGCAGGGTGAAGTGTTTTAGGCTTTACGTTCCGGCGCGCCGTGCACCATGGTATAAGCATAATCCACGCCCATACCGTAGGCGCCGCTATGTTCGCGAACCAGATCCATCACCGCGTCGTAAGTCTCTTTACGTGACCAGTCGCGCTGGTACTCCAGCAGAACCTGCTGCCAGGTCACCGGCACGGCGCCGGCCTGCACCATACGGTCGATGGCGCGCTCGTGAGCGTCAACGGAGGTACCACCGGAGGTATCGGTTACCACGTACACTTCATAACCTGCTTCCAGCGCCATCAGCGCCGGGAAAGTCAGGCACACTTCGGTCCACAGCGCGGAAATAATCAGTTTTTTACGTCCAGTGGCTTTTACCGCATTAACAAAACCGGCGTCTTCCCATGAGTTCATAGAAGTACGTTCAATCGGTTTCACTTCCGGATGAACCGCCAGCAGTTCTGGCCAGATATAGCCGCTGAAGCTTTTGGTTTCGACAGAGGTATAAATAACAGGAACGTTAAAAATCTTGCCCGCTTTGGCCAACGCGACGGTGTTATTTTTCAGCGTCTGGCGATCGATATTGGCCACGCCAAAAGCCATTTGCGGCTGGTGGTCAATAAAAATAAGAGTGGAATTAGACGGATCAATCAGTTCACGAATAGACATAACATATCCTATTAATCAATTGGTTAGGAAGATAATTCACTGCCGTTGTGCTGTGCTGATTGTGGCCAATAACGCATGATGAGTATAGTCAGTAATTTCTAACGAGTTATTAAAGAATTCTTTCCGTTTTAATTCACTTGAGTAAAAATAATGGCCGTTTGAATATTTAAATAAAGCTAATCAAAAAATTACGGGAAACTGTTCTAATTTATTCACTGGAATTGAACATGGCCCTTCGGTAAAACAACGTTATTATTAGACTGACGGATCGAAACTAATGCGTTTAAACCTTGATGTACTTTTGATTCTTGATGCTCTGGATAGACATGGCTCGTTCGCGCTGGCGGCCGAGTCGCTATTTAAAACCCCCGCCGCGCTGAGTTACATGATCCAAAAACTGGAAAGCGATCTGAACATCAGTCTGCTGGATCGTTCCGGACACCGGGCGAAATTTACCGATACCGGTAAAATGATGCTGGAAAAGGGGCGCCTGCTGCTCAATGCCGCCAACGATCTGGAAAAACAGGCGCAGCTGCTGAGTTCCGGCTGGGAGCGGGATCTGGCGATTGCGCTGGACGACTCTTTTCCTTTCCAGGCCCTATTGCCGCTGATTGAAAAGTTTTACGCGCAATATCCGCAAACCCGCCTCAACTTTACCCATCATACTCTGGCAGGCTCGTGGGAAGAGCTGACTCACAACGGCGCGGATATTATTCTTGGGGCGATTAACGAACCGCCGACTTCAGCGGAATGGTCGTGGAAAATGCTCGGCGCGATGGACAACGTGTTCGTTGTCGCGCCCGGCCACCCGCTGGCGGAAACGACCCAACCGCTGACCAACAAACAGCTTAGCCTGCATCGCGCGGTGGTTATTAGCGATAGCGCCCGCTACTGTCATCCATTGAACAGCAACCTGCTCGATGAGCAGGAGCAAATCCGGGTCGATGATTTCGCCACCAAAGTCGCGCTCCTGCGCGCCGGTTTGGGATGCGGATTCCTGCCCCGCCACATCGCCCGCCCGTGGCTGGAGAGCGGTGAGTTGCTGGAGAAACCGGTGATTTCGAGCCGTGAGAAAGATATTACCTATATGGCCTGGCGTAGCGGCAATAACGGTCTGGCTCAGCGCTGGTGGCGAGAGGCTATTCTCGAAGACAGCTGTCTGAGCCAGCTCTACCGTTAACGGCTACACCAGACGCTAGCGGAAATCGCGGGCAGACTCAGCACATCATCGTGCATGTCGCCCGCGCCTTCTTTACGCTGCCACGTTTTCCCCTCCAGCAACGGCGATGCGTCGATTACCACCTCGCAGGCGTGACCGCGGTTTATCGCCACCAGCACCCGCTGCTGTTTGTAAACGCGAACAAAGACCACCACGTTATCTTCCGCATAGATGACCTGGCAGCCGCCGTAGCGCAGCGCCTGATGCCCCTTACGCAAGGTGGTCATACGCTTATATAACGCCAACAAGGTTTCATCCTGCAGTGCCGGATCCCATGGGAAGGGTTTACGGCAGAAGGGATCGTTGTTGCCATCGACGCCGACTTCATCACCATAGTAAATACACGGAACGCCCGGCCAGCAGAACAGCCAGACCACCGCCAGCGGCAGTCGCGCCACATCTTTACCCAGCAAGGATTTGAAACGCGCGGTATCGTGGCTATCCAGTTGGTTAAACATCCGCAATTGCTGCTGATGCGACAGTCCGGCGCGATAGTTGTCCATCCACGCCATACAGGTTTGCGCATCGATGTGCTGCGGATCGTAGGAAATATCGGTATTAGCGAGGAAACCCCACAGCGGGAAGGTAAAACCACGATAGTTCATCGCCGCATCTTCGGCATCAGCCTGCAGCCACTGGCGCGCGTCGCCGAAATGTTCGCCGAATACAAAAGCCTCCGCCTGCTCCCGCTTCGCCGCCTGGGTGATACCGGCAATATGGCGCAGGTTGTTGCGCGCGCCGCCATCTTCGCCCAGCATATGCACCACGTCCAGACGCCAGCCGTCCATACTCCACGGCGCTTTTAACCAGTGGCGCACCACGCTGTCTTCGCCCGCATAGATTTCATTAACCAGGCTCGAT
Source organism: Klebsiella sp. 141162 (assembly GCF_050600755.1). NCBI lineage: Bacteria > Pseudomonadati > Pseudomonadota > Gammaproteobacteria > Enterobacterales > Enterobacteriaceae > Klebsiella > Klebsiella sp. 141162. The sequence continues at coordinate 69,375 of NZ_JAQIRI010000008.1, forward strand.
GAACGGTAGTCAAGTTTTGGCAGACTGGCGTAACCCAGCCAGTTATGCGCTACCCCGTCCGGGGAAAAATTAAACCACTCACGCCACGGTGAATCCGGCCGATGGCAGGCGCCGTTACTCGTCTGCTGGTGGCGATCGAACCACGGGTGCGAGTCACCGGTATGGTTAAACACGCCGTCGAGGATCAGCCGCATCCCTTCACGCTGCGTATTGTGGCGCAGGCGCAGCAGCGCGGCATCGCCACCGAACTGCGGATCGACACGGCGGTAATCAGCGGTATCGTATTTATGTACGCTGGGCGCGACGAATACTGGGTTGAGATACAGCGCGGTCACGCCAAGCTGCTTCAGATAAGGAAGCTTCTCGCTAATACCGTCGAGATCGCCGCCATAAAAGGTCGAACCGCCCGCCTCGCCGGTTAACGGCTCATCCCACGCTTTTAGCACAATATCCTGGCCGGCCGCATGGTGGTAATAAACCTGGTCCTGCCCGGCTTCTCGCGCCTCGCTACGGGCGAAACGGTCGGGGAAAATTTGATAAAAGACCTGATCGGCGACCCACTGCGGGCCGCTATCCGGCACATCAACCGCAAACTGCTCCAGCCGTGCGGGCGGAAAACGCTGAAAACCCTGCGGCGTAAACCACAGCTGACGGTCCGCCCACAGCAGCTTAAAGCTATAGCGGCGGCGCGGCTGGCCGTTCGTCAGGTTGATCTCTCCACGCCAGGCGACGACATCGGCGTGTGGGGATTGGCGCAGGCGCTGCATGGGCAACGACAGCTCTTCATTGTCTTCTTCCGCGCGCAGCGTAATGCGCTGCGGCATCGTTTCGCCGCTTAGCCACAATGTGATAACAAGTCGTTCCTGCTGCTCTTTAATAAAAGGAGCAACCGGCAGGTGCCAGGCCTTCAACATCATCATTCCTCTTTTTGCGTAATGGCCACACCTTGCCACAGTGAACCGGCGTATAACTCATCATCAATAGAATAATTGGGGGAGGAGAAAGGAGGAGGATGTGATTTTTCCGGGCCGCGGCAAAGCCGGACCCGGAAGAGCGGAGAATTACTGCGCCTGGGCTAACTGACGGTCGCGGCGGGTCTTAATTTTCCAGCCAACGAGCAGCAGCGCGATCCACGCAAAGCCGACGTACAGCGATATGCGGGTATCCGGATGGTAGCCGATAAGCGCGATGATAAAGACCAGGAACAGCAGGCCGACCACGGTGGTGGCCACGCCGCCCGGCACTTTAAACTTCAGCGCCTTAACCTCTTCCGGCGACAGGCGACGACGGAAAGCGATTTGCGACAGCAGGATCATAATCCACACCCACACCGTGGCGAAGGTCGCCAGCGAGGCAATCACCAGGAAGACGTTTTCCGGCATGATGTAGTTGAGATAGACCGCAAACAGCAGCGCCACGGTCATCACCAGCACCGTCACCCATGGCGTACCGCGACGCGACGTTTTGGCGAATACCTTCGGCGCGCTCCCCTGTTCGGCCATTCCGTGCAGCATACGACCAACGCCGAATACGTCGCTGTTAATCGCCGACAACGAGGCGGTTAACACCACGAAGTTCAGGATGCCGGCGGCGAAGGTAATTCCCATATGCTGGAAGGTCAACACGAACGGGCTGCCGTTAGTCCCCACCAGGTTCCAGGGATAGATAGACATAATGACGAACAGCGTCCCCACGTAGAACACCAGGATACGCATCGGCACCGAATTAATCGCCCGCGGAATCGATTTTTCCGGATCCTTCGCTTCACCGGCGGTGATACCGATAATCTCAATCCCGCCGTAGGCGAACATCACCATCTGCAGCGACATCACCATCCCCAGCCAGCCGTTACTGAAGAAACCGCCGTTACTCCATAAGTTATGAATCCCGGTTGGCTGACCGCCGTTGCCGATACCCCAGATGATGATGCCGAAACCGGCGAGGATCATGATGATAATCGTGGCGACTTTAAAGAATGAGAACCAGAACTCCAGTTCGCCGAACACCTTGACGCTCATCAGATTGACGGCGCAGATAATCAGCACCACGCTCAGTACCCATATCCAGTGCGGCACCGCCGGGAACCAGACACCCATATAGATACCGAAGGCGGTCACGTCGGCAATCGCGACGATCAGGATTTCAAAACAATAGGTCCAGCCGGTGATATAGCCGGCCAGCCCGCCGAGGTTCTCCTGCGCATAACGCGAGAAAGAGCTGGCGGAAGGGTTATGCACCGACATTTCGCCCAGCGCGCGCATGATGATATACGCCGCCACGCCGCCGATAATGTATGCCAACAATACGCTCGGCCCCGCCATTTTAATGGCGTCTGCCGAACCATAGAACAGGCCGGTACCAATAGCGGAACCAAGGGCCATAAAGCGAATGTGCCGGGTACTTAGCCCGCGCTTAAGCTTGTTACTACTTTCCATCGTGTTCCATGCCGTTTTTCTCGTTTGTGCTTTGCGGGGGCAAAACGCAAAAGGGAATGACCAAAAAAACAAAAAACCACGGGACCTTAAGTCCCGTGGTTAAACACCTGCGTAAAGCGTCGGTTAATGGGCTTTTGAGACCACCGGGCTACCCGCTGCGCGATCGATGATCGCGGCCAGCACGGCCATCACCGCGGTTGGCAGCAACCATGCCAGACCTTGCGCTGCCAGCGGCAGGCTCGCGGTCCATTGCGGCAGAATATCTGCGAACGCCGATGCTTTAACGCCATCAATGATACCAAACATCAGGCTGATAAACATTGCCGGCGCGATAACGCGGGAGGAATTATGCCACCAACCGCGGGTAAAGCTTAATACCACCAGTGCGATACACGGCGGATAGATAGCGGTTAACACCGGAATCGAGATCTGAATCAGATGGCTGAGCCCCAGGTTAGAAACCGCCATGGAGAACAGGCCGAGAATAAACACCAGCGAACGATACGACAGCGGCAGATACTGCGCGAAGAACTCAGCGCAAGCGCAGGTCAGGCCAACCGCGGTGACCAGACAGGCGATAAATATCAATGCCGCCAGCAGGAAGCTGCCCGCGCCGCCGAAGGTATGCTGCACGTAGGAGTGCAGAATAGCCGCGCCGTTTGCCGACTGATCGACCAGCGTCGCGCTATCGGAACCCAGGCGGAACAGCGCCAGGTACAGCAACGTCAGGCCCACGCCGGCCATCAGACCAGCCCAGACGGTGTAGCGAGTCAGCAATCGGGCTTCGCTAACGCCGCGGGAACGTGCGGCATTAACGATAACGATACCAAAGACCATCGCCCCCAGCGTGTCCATGGTCAGATAACCATTGACGAAACCATTAGAGAACGGCGCGGTACGATAGGCTTCCATCGCGTCGCTAATCGGGCCGGCCGGCCAGATTACCGCGGCCACCGCGAGCACGACCAGGGCGATAATTTTCAGCGGCGCCAGGAAATTGCCGACGGTATCCAGCAGTTTGCCCGGATAGAGGGAAACCAGAATCACCAGCGCGAAATAGATAACGCTATAGATAAGCAGCGGCAGCGCGCCGTCGCCGGTCAGTGGAGCAATCCCCACTTCAAATGAAACGGTTGCGGTACGCGGGGTCGCGAACAGCGGCCCAACCGCCAGGTAGCACACCACGGCCAGCAGAATGCCCGCAACTTTGCCGATTGGCGAGCTCAGACGCTCAACGCCGCCGCCGACTTTCGCCAGCGCGACTACCGTTAGCACCGGCAAACCCACGGCGGTAATCAGGAAGCCAATGGCTGCGGTCCAGACGTGTTCGCCGGCCTGTAAGCCAACCATCGGAGGGAAGATAATGTTGCCTGCGCCAACGAACAGCGCGAAGGTCATAAAGCCCAGCGCGATGATGTCGCGAGATTTTAACTGATGGGTCATAAATTCATTACTGCCTGTGGATGTGGTGTTGTAAAAACGGAAAAATACCGTGCCTTCCTTTCGGGATGATACAGCGGCCATTGCCTGTAAACTCAGCGAGATATGCTCTCGAAGCGGCGTGGAAAAGAATTGTTTTTTGAATTACCACGCAAAAGCAGTCTTACCGGGACTGCATAGGGGGCAATTTAAACGCTTATAACGTTTTAAAGCAAGGTGGGATCGTAAAACCAGATGATTATGCTAACTATGATTTTGAACCTGGATTAATTGACCATAACGACGCAAAACGCGTGGCTAATCATGCGAACAATAAATAACCAGGCGTTCGTTTAATACGCAACGTAAAGTTGACTGCAAATGAAAATGACCAGCCGAAGCTGGTCATTGGCAAGGAAAGCTGACAAACGCCGCGTCAGGCGACATTTTTGGCAATTAAACGTTCCGGCAGCAGGAAGCTAAAGCGCGTTCCCTTCCCGACCGTACTTTCGATTTCCAGGCGGCTTTCGTGATGGCTGACCGCGTGTTTCACGATAGCCAGCCCTAAACCGCTGCCGCCGGTTTGCCGGGAGCGCGCCTTGTCGACGCGGTAGAACCGCTCGGTTAGCCGGGGTAGATGCTCAGGCGCAATGCCCGGGCCGTTATCCTCAACGCTAAACAGCGCGCCGTGCGGCGCCCGCTGCCAGACGACGCGGATCTCGGTTCCCGCTGGCGTATGGTTTACGGCGTTGTACACCAGATTGGAAATCGCGCTGCGCAACTGCTCTTCGTTACCCATCACCTGGAGCGTTTCGTCGACGCTAAAGTGCAACTGATGCTTACCCTGGCTTAGCGTTTGCGCCTCGCGCTCAACCACCCGCAGCATCATCAGGACGTCGATTTTATCGTTCATCGCCAGCACCGGCGCGGCTTCAATACGCGAGAGCGTCAGCAACTGCTTCACCAACCCTTCCATCCGCTGCGTTTGCTCACGCATGGTATGCAGGGCTTTTTCCCGCGTCGGCCCTTCCAGCACCTGCTCCTGCATCATCTCGAGATAACCCTGCAGTACGGTGAGCGGCGTGCGCAGCTCGTGGCTGACGTTGGCGAAAAAGTTACGCCGCGCGCCTTCCAACTGGTGCATTTGCGTGACATCGCGCGCCACCATCAACCACTGTTTATCGCTATAAGGCATCACGCGAATTTCCAGATGACGGGCGTTATTGAGCACCAGATTAAGGGGCTTGGTGAAATCACGGTTTTTCAGATAGTTAGCAAACTCTGGGTAGCGCAGCAGGTTGAGGATATTCTGCCCGCTATCGTCCGGCCAGCGTAGATTAAGGATTTGTTGCGCCAGGCCATTACACCAGAAGATGGCGCCCTCTTCGGTGGTCAGCACCACCGCATCGGGTAAGGATTCCGCCCCGCTGCGAAAGCGCTTGATAAGGCTTCCCAGCTCGCGGCGACGTTTTTTATTACGCATCTGCATTTGATGCAGACCATACAGCAGCGGTTCCCAACTGCCGCTTCCCGGCGGCGGTGTCATACTGCGATCGACCCACAGCCACCATGACAGACGTAACAAATTCCAGAAATGCCAAATAAGCAACCCGGTCACCGCCGCCAGTAAAAACCACGGCAGATGACCGAAAAACGCCCCGAGGATCAGGGCCGGGATACAACATAAGAAAAGCTCAAGCGCCAGCCTTTTCCATGACAGCCGTTCCAGCACGGGTCACACTCCTGTCAAAATTCAGAAACGGGCGGAGAAACGATATCCCGTGCCGCGAACCGTCTGTACCATTCGGTCATGGCCGCTATGTTCCAGCGCTTTGCGCAGGCGGCGAATATGCACATCCACCGTCCGGTCTTCAACGTAAACGTTGGTTCCCCAAACGTGATTCAGCAGCTGTTCACGGCTGTATACGCGTTCCGGGTGGGTCATAAAGAAGTGTAATAATTTAAACTCGGTCGGCCCCATATCCAGCGGATTTTCACCGGTCATGACGCGATGCGAGGAAGGATCCAGGCTCAGCCCCTGCATCTCAATCACCTCTTCAACCGCCATTGGCGAAATACGGCGCATCACCGCCTTAATTCGCGCCACCAGCTCCTTCGGCGAAAACGGCTTGGTAATATAATCATCCGCGCCGGTTTCCAGACCGCGAACGCGATCTTCTTCTTCGCCGCGCGCCGTCAGCATCACCACCGGAATATCGCGGGTCATCGCTTCGCGCTTAAGCTGTTTAATAAACTGTAGCCCCGATCCGCCCGGCAACATCCAGTCGAGGAGAATCAAATCGGGCCAGGGTTCATTGAGTTGATTCACCGCACTGTCAAAATCTTCCGCCTCGACGGGCTGAAAGCCGTTTTGCTCCAGAACAAAGCAGACCATTTCGCGGATTGGAGCTTCATCTTCAACGACCAGAATTCTTCTCGCCATTATTTACCCTGTGTTTTTTAGCCATCAGTATAGAAGTGCGCGGCCATTATGCGTCAGATTTGTGACAGATTTATGAAAAAATGACCGTCTGATGAATGCGGATTTTGAATGATGACACGCACTTAACGCATCCTGTCTCGCCGTAATAGGGCAAAAGGAATACGGGCGGCAGGATCAACGTTATAATGGCCGCCTGGCTTTTATCGCAACGGAATTTTTATGCGCATCCTTCATACCTCCGACTGGCACCTCGGCCAGAACTTCTACAGCAAAAGCCGCGCGGACGAACACGCCGCCTTTCTCGACTGGCTGCTGGAACGCGCGCAGGAATACGAGGTGGATGCCATTATCGTCGCCGGCGATATTTTTGATACCGGCTCTCCGCCGAGCTACGCCCGCGAACTGTATAACCGTTTTGTCGTTCAGCTGCAGCAAACCGGCTGCCAGTTGGTGGTGCTGGCGGGCAACCACGATTCGGTGGCGACGTTAAACGAGTCGCGCGAAATTCTCGCCTTCCTGAAAACCACCGTGGTCGCCAACGCCGGTCACGCGCCCTTTGTCTTACCGCGACGCGACGGCACGCCCGGCGCGGTCTTCTGCCCGGTGCCGTTTTTGCGCCCGCGCGAACTGGTGGTCAGTCAGGCTGGCCACTCCAGCGGCGAAAAACAGCAGCAGTTGCTCACCGCCATCAGCGACTATTATCAGCAGCAATATCAGCAGGCCTGCGACCTGCGCGGCGAACGCGTATTACCGATTATTGCCAGCGGCCACCTCACCACCGTCGGCGCCAGCAAAAGCGACGCGGTCCGTGAAATCTATATCGGTACCCTTGACGCCTTCCCGGCCAACCGCTTCCCGCCCGCCGATTACATCGCGCTCGGTCATATTCATCGCGCCCAGATGGTCGGCGGCTGCGAGCATATTCGCTACAGCGGTTCGCCGCTGCCGCTGAGTTTTGATGAAACCGGAAAAAACAAAAGCGTTAATCTGGTCTCATTCAGCGAGGGCAAGCTCAGCGAGGTGACGCCGCTGCCGGTGCCGATCACCCAGCCGCTGGCGGTACTGAAAGGTGATTTCGCCAGCATCACCGAACAGCTTCAGCAGTGGCAGGATAGCGCGCAGCAGCCGCCGGTCTGGCTGGATATCGAAATCACCAGCGATGAATATCTGCACGATATCCAAAGAAAAATTCAGCAGCAGACCGAATCGCTGCCGGTGGAAGTGCTGCTGGTGCGCCGCAGTCGCGCCCAGCGTGAACGCATTCTGGCCGGCGTTCAGCGAGAAACGCTGAGCGAACTGCAGGTGGAAGAGGTGTTTGCCCGCCGTCTGGCGCTGGAAACCCTTGATGCTCCACAGCAACAGCGGCTGGAGCAACTGTTTACGGAAACGCTGCATAGCCTGAACGGTGAGGAACACCTGTGAGAATCCTGAGCCTACGCCTGAAAAACCTTAACTCGCTGAAAGGCGAATGGAAAATCGACTTTACCGCTGAACCATTCGCCAGCAATGGGTTATTCGCGATTACCGGGCCGACCGGCGCCGGGAAAACCACCCTGTTAGATGCCATCTGTCTCGCGCTGTACCACGAAACGCCGCGCCTGAGCAGCGTATCGCAATCGCAAAACGATCTGATGACCCGCGACACCGCCGAGTGCCTGGCGGAAGTTGAATTTGAGGTCCGGGGCACCGCCTATCGCGCCTTCTGGAGCCAGAACCGCGCCCGCAACCAGCCGGATGGCAATCTACAGGCGCCGCGCGTTGAGCTGGCGCGCTGCGACGACGGTAAAATTCTTGCCGACAAGGTCAAAGACAAACTGGAGCTGACGGCATCAATTACCGGCCTCGACTATGGGCGTTTTACCCGTTCAATGCTGCTTTCGCAGGGACAATTCGCCGCTTTCCTCAATGCCAAACCGAAAGAGCGCGCCGAGCTGCTGGAAGAGCTGACCGGGACTGAAATTTACGGGCAAATTTCCGCGCAGGTCTTTGAAAAACATAAACTCGCCCGCATTGAGCTGGAAAAGCTGCAGGCGCAGGCCTCCGGCGTCGTACTGTTAAATGATGAGCAGCAGCAGGCGTTACAGCAAAGTTTGCAAGTACTTACTGCTGAAGAACAGCAGCAGCTTGCCGAACAGACCCGCCAGCAAAATGCCCTACAGTGGCTGCGCCGCCGTCAGGAGCTAAACGCGGAAGCCACCCAGGCGCAGGCCGCTTTACAGCAGGCGTTACTGGCGCAGGAAGCCGCCGCGCCGCAGCTGGCGGCGCTACAAACCGCGCAGCCGGCAGAGCAACTGCGACCATTATGGTCGCGGCTGCAGGAACACAGTACCGCGCTGGCGCAAACCCGCCGTCAGGTTGAGGAAGTAAATACTCGCTTACAGGACAGCCTGCGCCGTCGCGCCGGGATCCGCCTGGCAGCCCAACAACGTCTGGCTCAACTAGAATCCAGCCAGCAATCGTTGCATGAGTGGCTTAAAGCGCACGAGCGATTCCAGCAGTGGAGTACGGCGCTGGCAGGCTGGAAAGCCACCTTCCAGCAGCTTAATCGCGACGCTCAGCAAGAGTTGACGCTACAGCAGCGCCTGCAGGATGCCAGCCGTAAGCTCGGCGAATTGCCGGCCACCGCGCTAACCCTCGATGCGCAGCAGGTCAGCCGCGAGCTGGCACAGCATACCGCCGCCCGCCCGCTGCGCCAGCAGCTCTCAACCCTCCATCGCCAGCTGCAGCCGCTGTTCCTGCGTCTGCGGCAGCTACAGAGCGCGGAAAACGCCTCACAGCAGGAAAAAGAGAAGCTTGAAGCCGCGCTACAACAGCGCCGTCAGGCGTGGAAGGAAAAAAATCAACAGCTCAGCGATGTAAAAGCCATCTGCGAACTGGAAGCGCGTATCGCCGGGCTGGAAGCCGAGCGCGCCCGCCTGCAGCCAGGCGCGCCTTGTCCACTGTGCGGTTCCGAACATCATCCGGCGGTCGCGGAATACCAGGCGCTGGTGCCCGGCATCAACCAAACCCGCCGCGACGCGCTGGATCGGGAAGTGCGACAGCTGGCGGAAGAAGGCGCGCAGCTGCGCGGCCAGCTTGAAGCGTTGCTTAAACAACAGCAAAAAGACGCTGACGAGAAAACATCGCTTCTGCAGCAGGAGCAAGCGCTCACCTCTCAATGGCAAGCCACCCTCGCGGAATTGGCGATCGCGCTAACGCCGCAGGATGATATTGCCGGCTGGCTTGATAGCCAACAGCAGCATGAACAGCAGCTGTATCAGCATCAACAACGACTGGCCTGGCAGGCGCAACAGCAGGAGAGCCAGCAGCAGCTCCAGCAGTTACAGCAGGATCTCGAACAGCGCCGTCGCGCGCTGCAGGCGGAGCTGGAGGTTTATTCCCTGGCGCTTCCGCCTGCCGCAGAGGCTAACGACTGGCTGGCCCAGCGCGAAGCCGAGACCCACAGCTGGCAGGCGAAACAAAATGAAGCCGCCGCGCTGCAGGAGCAACGCCAGCAGCTAACGCCGCTGCTTGAGACGCTGCCCGAGTCAACGGAAACCGTCGTTCCCGCGCCGCTGGAGGGCTGGCGGCAGGTGCATGATGATTGCCTGGCGCTACAGAGCCAGTGGCAAACGCTGGGCCAGCAGGAAAGCCAGCAGCAGGCGCAGGTGAAGGAAAGCGAAAAGCAGTTTACCGCCGCGCTGGCCGCCAGCCCGTTTGCCGACCAAACGGCCTTTCTTGCCGCTTTGCTTGACGAGGCTAGCCGCCAGCGGCTGGAACAACTCAAGCAGACGCTGGAAAAAGAAGTTCAGCAGAACCAAACGCTGGCCCTGCGGGCGCAGGCGTCGCTTGAACGCCATCAGCAACAGCCGCCCGGCGATATTGATATCAACCAGCCGCTGGAGCAGCGAGAGAATAGGCTGGAGCAACTGGCGCGCCAGTTGCGGGAAAACAGCGCCCGTCAGGGTGAGATCCGCCAGCAGTTGAAGCAAAACAGCGATAACCAACAGCGCCAGCAATCATTACGCCAGCAGATGGAACAAGCCGCGCAGCAGGTCGAAGACTGGGCCTGGCTGAATGCGCTCATTGGTTCAAAAGAGGGCGATAAGTTCCGTAAATTCGCCCAGGGGCTGACGCTGGATAATCTGGTGTGGCTGGCTAACCAGCAGCTCAACCGCCTGCATGGTCGCTACTTGCTGCAACGCAAAGCCAGCGAGGCGCTGGAGCTGGAAGTGGTGGACACCTGGCAGGCCGACGCGGTGCGCGATACCCGCACGCTTTCCGGCGGCGAAAGCTTCCTTGTGAGCCTCGCGCTGGCGCTGGCGCTATCTGACCTGGTCAGCCATAAGACGCGAATTGATTCGCTCTTCCTTGACGAAGGATTCGGCACCCTGGATAGCGAAACGCTGGATACCGCGCTGGATGCGCTCGACGCGCTTAACGCCAGCGGCAAAGTTATTGGCGTGATTAGCCACGTCGAGGCGATGAAAGAACGCATCCCGGTGCAGATTAAAGTGAAAAAGATAAACGGTCTGGGATACAGCCGGTTGGAGAAAGCGTTTGCGGTGGAGTGAAGTCTTCTCCTCACCCTAACCCTCTCCCCACAGGGGGGAGAGGGAATGAGATTATAGCGGCCACAGCCATGCCGCGCCGCGTACGCCGCTGGAATCGCCATGCATCGCCTGGCGAATCGGCGTCTCGCATTCTCCGCCGAATACCCACTGTTTCATCAGCCCCGGAACCGTTTGATACAGACGTTCGACGTTGCTCATCCCGCCGCCTAACACAATGACATCCGGATCGAGGATATTCACCACGTGCGCCAGTGATTTCGCCAGACGCTGCTCGTAGCGGCGCAGCGCCAGTTCGGCCTTTTCGTCACCTTCCCCCACCAGGCGCATAATCTCGCGGCCGGTTAATGGTTTTCCGCTTAGCCGCTGATAGTCGGTGGCGAAACCGGTGCCGGAAATAAAGGTTTCAATACACCCCTGCTTGCCGCAATAACAAGGCACTTGCTGACGATAGCGCAGCTCATCTTCATCCATCCACGGCAGCGGGTTGTGTCCCCATTCGCCGGCTGTACCATTGCCGCCGATATGCGCGCGCCCGTTCAACGCCACCCCCGCGCCGCAGCCGGTACCGATAATGACCGCAAACACGGTTTGCGCCCCCGCGGCCGCGCCATCGACCGCTTCCGAAACCGCCAGGCAGTTAGCATCGTTGGCAAGCCGGACCTCACGATTGAGGCGCAGGCTGAGGTCTTTATCGAAGGGCTGGCCGTTCAGCCAGGTCGAGTTGGCGTTTTTCACCACCCCACTATATGGCGAAATCGAGCCGGGGATGCCCATACCGACGGTGCCGCGCTGCCCGGTCTCCTGCTCGGCCATCTCCACCAGCGAGGCAATGGTCTCGATGGTCTGGCGATAATCCTCCCGCGGGGTTGGCAAGCGGTGGCGAAATAACTGCTGGCCCTGCTCACTCAGGGCGATGACTTCTGTTTTTGTTCCACCTAAATCAATACCAATACGCACAGTCTGCTCCTCACCCCGATTAACAATGCAAGCATAGCGACAATTCGCTATCATGCCCGCCTGATTTAACGACAAAGCCGTGGAAATTATCATGCTGTGGTTCAAAAATTTAATGGTTTACCGTCTGAGCCGCGATATCGAATTGCGCGCCGAAGAGATGGAAAAACAGCTGGCCGAGCTGACATTTACCCCTTGTGGCAGCCAGGATATGGCGAAAACCGGTTGGGTATCGCCGATGGGATCGCACAGCGACGCGCTGACGCATACGGCAAACGGCCAGATCGTTATCTGCGCCCGTAAAGAAGAAAAGATCCTGCCGTCGCCGGTGATCAAACAGGCGCTGGAAGCGAAGATCCTCAAGCTCGAAGCCGATCAAGGCCGCAAGCTGAAGAAAACGGAAAAAGATTCGCTGAAAGATGAAGTGCTGCACTCGCTGCTGCCGCGCGCCTTTAGCCGCTTCAGCCAGACGATGATGTGGATCGATACCGTCAATGGCCTGATCATGGTGGACTGCGCCAGCGCCAAGAAAGCGGAAGATACGCTGGCGCTGCTGCGTAAAACGCTGGGCTCGCTGCCGGTGGTACCGCTGACGCTGGAAAATCCGATCGAGCTGACGCTGACCGAATGGGTGCGCTCCGGTAGCGTGGCTCAGGGCTTCCAGCTGCTTGACGAAGCTGAATTGAAAGCGATGCTGGAAGATGGCGGCGTGATCCGCGCGAAGAAACAGGATCTGGTGAGCGATGAGATCGCCGTACATATCGAAGCGGGTAAAGTGGTCACCAAACTGGCGCTCGACTGGCAGCAGCGTATCCAGTTTATGATCTGCGACGACGCATCGATCAAACGTCTGAAGTTCTGCGACGAATTACGTGACCAGAATGAAGATATTGACCGCGAAGATTTTGCGCAGCGTTTTGACGCCGACTTTATTTTAATGACCGGCGAGCTGGCGGCATTGATCCAAAGCCTGGTAGAAGGCCTCGGCGGCGAAGCTCAGCGCTAAGGCATCACCTTCCTGCCGGGCCCGGAAAGTGGACGCGGCAGGAAGGCGCTTAAATTACAGATAACGGCACAGGTAGGAAGTCGGTTCCGCCACCTGCAGGTGGAATTCGCTATTACCCGGCACGTTAAACACTTCACCTGCCGCGTACACCTTCCATTCCGTTTCCCCCGGTAACAGCACGTTCAACGCGCCGCTGACCACGGTCATCTCTTCCGGCTGGGCGGTGCCAAAGGCGTATTCACCCTCTTCCATCACCCCAACGCTGGCGCGGCCGGTACTGCTGCTGGTGAAGCCGATAGATTTCACTTTCCCTGAAAAATACTCATTGCTTTGAAGCATAAACAAGACCTTATCATCGTTGGTTGAAGCTTCAATATAGGGGGCGCTCCTTGCCCCTGTCACGTAAAATTAATCGATAACGTCGGGTTAAACTAATAGTTCTGCCGCCAGTCGCGAAACCAGCACATTTGACAATAATACCGGGACATCCAGCGCCTTTTGTAATACGTCGCGGTGATGCTGATGATAGCCAAGACAGTCGAGCACCAGTACATCCGCCCCCTGTTCGACTAAACCTCTTCCTGCATCCAGCAGATCGCTGTCGCTGCCGCCCATCGGGTTCGCCAGCGCATAGTAAGGCGTATTTTCTAAAGTGAGCCACTTTTGCCGCTGCAGGGGCAGGACTTCTTCAACGGGTACAATCACACCCACCTGATGGCCATCGACGATCGATGCCACCAGCGGCGGAATAATCCGTTCAGGCTCAAGAAGGATAGCGTTGTGCGTCGCAAGGCCGCTCAACTGTTCGGAACTGAGAAGAAGAATGACATCATATTCCTGCCGATCCAGCATCTCGATAACGCAGCGCAGATCGCGCTCCACCTTTTGGCGGGAGACTTCCACCAGTTGGTTGTCATTGAGTAAGGTCAGCAGCCCCTGGTCACCGGATTCCACGGCATAATTTTCCATAACGTCTTCACGCGTCATTTTACCTAACAGGCTAATATGGGTGATCTGCTCTTCCCTGATATGTTCGGTTAACAGCGGCAAAACTTCCGCCACCGGCGCCACGCCAATGGTCAAAATTGCCATCGTTGCACTCATATCATGTACCTTTTCACTACCACTGCTTCAACACAGGCTTTTCACACACGACATCCGCCCCCCTGGTGAGTAAAAATCAACCGTCGAGAAGCGTAGCAGCTCAGCGGCGCTGCGGAATGTAAAGATTCCAGAAGCTTCAGAGTCGCTCCTGAAAAATCCGTGTGTTAGGTATTCATTAGTACCATTGATGAATTAAAAATGTGAGCTGAGCCCGGTATTGCCATCTTCATGGCACAAACCGGGCCGGGGGATTATGTTTTTTCGGGATCTTCGTAGCGCCGTTTAGCGTCTAACGCTTCCTGCTCGGAGGGATGTTCGCTGATCAGCGAATCGGGTGTCGGGTAATCCGCACGCAGCTGATACCAGGTGACCGTCTGACCCGCGGCGCCTTTTTCGACGGCGACAACGCGTGCTTGTCTCGGATAAGGGGGTCTGTTTGGCATTGTTCTTCCTTTTTCGGCTGTCAGAACAATTAAGTATAGGCTCCGCTTTCCCCCCTGACCCAGGTAAAATCCTAACTTACCGTCACATCGCACAGCATGGTCATAATCTGTTCAACCACCGCATCCGGCGTCGCGGTGGCGTCTACGGTATGATGGGCGGTTTCGCGGTACAGGGCTTCCCGCTGCGCCAACACTTCGCCGACTTCCTCGCGGACGGGCTTACCGGTCAGCGTTGGACGCTGTTCCGCCTGTGGGTATGCTTCCAGACGCTCAATTAAGGCGTTAACTGAAGCCTGCAGATAAATCACGATGCCGTTTTCACGCATAAACAGACGATTACGTTCAGCGAGAATAATTCCTCCGCCGGTCGCAATCACCGTATCCGGCAGCGTAACAGCCTTCAGCGACAGCGTCTCCAGTTCACGAAAGCGTTCCCAGCCCTCTTTCTGCACGATTTCCGCTACCGTGCGTTTCTCATGCGCCTGCAAACGATGATCGGTATCGGAAAACTGGAAATGCAGCGCGCGCGCCAGGGCATGGCCGATCGTCGTTTTACCGCAGCCTCGCGGCCCGATGAGAAAAATTGGTTGTGTCATTACCGAAGACCCCCTGGTTCCGCGTTTCGCGGAGAAATAAAGGCGAAAAGTACGCCATGATACCTGCAAATGCCTGCCACGATAACCGTAAAATAATCGTTACATTTTTTAGGGAACCCTATTTACCACAGAGTTTGAATGGATTCCGCATGTAAACTTATCATTGCATTTAGTGTTATGCCAGCTTTACTTAAAGGCGAAGGATTATTTTTTATCCATTCTTTGCCGTAAACGGTAACACATTTCTGCACAGCTTTACGCTGCAACATATTTACAACACCGGCCGACCGTCGCACTCTGACGGTAAATGACCCGTGTGACAGAGGAATGTATCATGCAATCTGAAGAACAACGCCTTATTGATGGCCTGTTTTCCCGTTTAAAAGAGGCCGAGACGCACAGCGCATCGCGCGACGCCAGCGCCGAGGAGCGGATTGCCCAGCACGTAACCCAGCAGCCGGCGGCCCCGTACTATATGGCGCAAACTATCCTGATTCAGGAAGCGGCTATCAAACAACTAAACGACCGCATTCAGGCGCTGGAGGCTCAGGTTAGCCAGCTGCAGGCGGCAAAACCGAGCAGCGGCGGGTTCCTGTCGGGCCTGTTCGGCGGCGGCCAGTCCCGCGGCTCCGATCCGATTCCTGGGGCAGAGCAATATGGCCGCCCGCAGGCCAATAACGCGCAACCGCAGTATGCGCCGCAGCAAAACTATGCCCCGCAGGCGGCAGGCCGCAGCGGCGGCGGCTTTATGGCGGGTGCGCTACAAACCGCGGCCGGGGTGGCAGGCGGCGTAGTGTTGGGTAATATGCTGACCAATATGTTCAGTGGTTCACACCCGCAGGAGATTGTGAACATCATCGATGAACAGCAGCCGCAGCAGCAACAAGACGTCAGCCCGGCGCTGGATAATAACGCCGCCGAGGATCCGTTCCGCCAGCAGGACGATCCTTTCCTGGCGGACAACAACACCCTTGACTCCGATTTCGACGCCGGCTTCGGCAATGACGATGATTTCGGTAGCGATGACGACAGCTGGGTTTAATCCTGCTGACGTTTAACCGCAAGCAGCCACTTCTCCAGCTCGGCGGCGAATAACTGCCGATCGCGCTGCGATAAACTATCCGGGCCGCCGGTCTGTACGCCGCTGGCCCGCATCGTCTCCATAAAATCACGCATCGTCAGGCGCTCGCGAATGGTCGCCTCACTGTAGCGCTCGCCGCGCGGATTCAGCGCCGCTCCTCCTTTCGCCAGCACTTCCGCCGCCAGCGGGATGTCAGCGGTGATCACCAAATCGCCCGGTTCACAGAGACGGACAATCTCGTTATCGGCAACATCAAAACCCTGCGCCACCCTTAGCGCGCGGACGTAGCGCGACGGTGGAACCCGCAGCGACTGGTTGGCGACCAGCGTCAGCGGCGTCTGCGTGCGTTCGGCGGCGCGGAACAAAATTTCTTTAATGACATTCGGACACGCGTCCGCATCTACCCAAATCGCCATTTCGGCTCCTGTCGTCGGCAAAGGTTGCGACATTGTCGCCTGCTTTTCTCCCCCAGAAAAGCGCCAGGATGATAAGCTAGTGGGATCGTAACGAAAAATGCAGAGGGGAAAGGTAATGGATAAGAAAATTGGCTTTATCGGCTGCGGTAACATGGGTAAAGCCATTCTCGGCGGCCTGATCGCCAGCGGACAAGTGCAACCGGCGCAAATCTGGGTCTATACCCCATCGCCGGACAAAGTTGCCGCCCTGCATGACCAGTACGGTATTAATGCGGCGGAAAGCGCGCAGGAAGTCGCTCAGGTCGCCGATATCGTCTTCGGCGCGGTGAAGCCGGGGATCATGACCAAGGTATTAAGCGATATCGCTTCCAGTCTGAACAAAGATTCGCTGGTGGTCTCGATAGCCGCAGGCGTCACGCTGGATCAGCTGGCGCGCGCGCTGGGCCACGATCGCAAAATTATTCGCGCCATGCCGAACACGCCGTCGCTGGTGAACGCCGGGATGACCTCCGTGACGCCAAAC
Source organism: Klebsiella sp. 141162 (assembly GCF_050600755.1). NCBI lineage: Bacteria > Pseudomonadati > Pseudomonadota > Gammaproteobacteria > Enterobacterales > Enterobacteriaceae > Klebsiella > Klebsiella sp. 141162. The sequence goes on from NZ_JAQIRI010000008.1 coordinate 86,348, forward strand.
GCGCTGGTCAGCGCGGAAGAGATCGCCGAGGTATTAACCATTTTCCGCTGCTTCGGCCAGGCGGAAACCATCGCCGAACCGATGATTCACCCGGTGGTTGGCGTCAGCGGTTCCGCGCCGGCTTACGTCTTTATGTTTATCGAAGCCATGGCCGATGCCGCCGTTCTCGGCGGTATGCCGCGCGCGCAGGCCTACAAATTCGCCGCGCAGGCGGTCATGGGGTCAGCGAAGATGGTACTGGAAAGCGGCGAACATCCGGGCGCGCTGAAAGATATGGTCTGCTCGCCGGGCGGCACCACCATTGAAGCGGTTCGCGTACTGGAAGAAAAAGGTTTCCGTTCAGCCGTTATCGAAGCAATGGCGAAGTGTATGGAAAAATCAGAGCAACTGAGCCGTTCCTGATAATCCTGAAAGAGACTACGGGTGAGGCGCCACCGCCCCACCCGTCATCTTATTTCTTCAGGCAGGTACTCATAAACTTATTACGATCGTCACCCTTCAGCGATTTCGACGACGCTTCTTTGCTACAAGCGCTCATCTTCTGCTGTTGAGGCGTCAGCGTCTTGCCGGCCGCTGGCGCATCTTTCTTCAGGCAATTGCTCATAAAGGCTTTACGTTCATCCCCCTTCAGCGACTTTGACGCCGCTTCGGTATTACATACGCTCATTTTCTGCTGCTGAGGCGTTAACGTTTTATCTGCGGCACTTACCGCGGCAACAAAGACCAAACCAAAAAGTAGGGTTACCAGAAATGTTATTTTCATCACACCATCCCTCTGTTAGTGGATCTCTGTAAGTCTGGTCGCTATCAGCAAAAAAACCAGCCGGTAACGTAAATTCGTTACCGGCCGCGGGTTATTTCAGACCCAGCGCGTCTTTCATGGTGTAAAACAGATCGGTCTGGTCGGTAAGACCCACCACGTTGCCCGCATGCGGGCCATAGGCGGCAATACGCAGTTGGGTGCCGGTGTGTTCCATCGACTCTTCTTCAGAGTTGCCATAGCTCATCACCATTACCGCGCCATCTTTGGTCGTCAGCGCCTGGGTCAGGCCCGGCGCTTTCGTGTCGGCCGGGATAATCTGGCTGGAGTGGGCGTGATCGGCGGTGACGATCACCAGGGTATTACCCTCTTTTTTGGCAAATTCCAGCGCTTTCTGTACCGCTTCATCGAGGTCGACGGTTTCGCCAATCTGGCCGCAAGGGTTTGCCGCGTGGTCCTGTTTATCGATAGACGCCCCCTCAACCTGCAGGAAGAAACCTTTCTCGTTGCGGCTCAGGAGATCAATCGCTTTTTCGGTCATCTGCGCCAGCGTCGGTACGGAAGCATCGCGTTTCGGGTTTGGGGTACAGGTTACCGGCGGTTTGTCGATATTGCCGTGATAAGAGGCTTTCGGGCCTTCCCACCGCACCGGCATATTGCCGTCGGAGAACAGACCGAGCAGCGGTTTACCCTGATTTGCTTCGCTGATAGCGGCGAGAGAGGCGGCGTCGGTCACAATCTGATAGCCGCGAGCGACCGCCTGCTCATGCAGGGTTTTCCCCTGCCACTCCCCTGCGGTCGCCGTTTCAGCAAAGGTCTTCGCCCCGCCGCCTAAAGAGACATCCGGACGGGCATTCAGCAGTTGTTCGGTGATAGAGCCCTTGCCGCCTTTTTCCAGCGCGTTGCTGGCGCATTTTTCGCTGGTCACGCTGGGACCATAGCATTTACGCGAGGTCACATGGGCCACCTGCGCCGCCGGCGTCGCATCCTGCAGCTCAGCCGTCGAGACATTGCCGGTGGCAAGACCCGCGGCTTTCGCCAGCTCAAGGATGGTCTGATGATCTTTTTCGTGGATATCAACGCCCAGCGCGCCGTTATAGCTTTTCACGCCGGTGGTCCACGCGGTTGCCGAAGCGGCGGAATCCGTCACGTAATCCGGTTTGCCGGTTTTTTTATCCAGAGAATAATGAGTGTACTGGCCCGTCAGCGGCAGGGCATCAATACCTTTAAAGAAACCGCCGGCGCCTTCGGCATAATTTCGTGCGGCGGTAATTTCTGAATCGCCCATGCCATCGCCAATGAGCAAAATAATATTTTTCGCCGGCTTATTGATTAAAGAAGCGCGCAGCGCTTCGGTCTGATCGCCCGTTAAACGGCGCGCGCCGCCTGGGGTCGTGATATCGCCCTGGGCCGCGCGATTTTCCAGCACCGGCGATGAAGTTGTTTGTGCATGAATAACCGGGGGAGCCAGCAGCGGTAACAGGGCAATAAAGAGGGCAGATAATTTCACTTTGTCGTCTCCATGTAAAAAATACTTAAAAAACAAAACGAGGGAGACTTTATAAAAGTGGTGTGACAGAAAAATGACAGCATCCTTACTGGTCACATGATTAGTTACGAGGATGCCGGAGCAGCTTTTTTATATATTGCTGCAGAAGTTGGGTGTCACGGTCGTCCACCAGCGGTCCGGGCTTTACCTGCTCCATGGCGGTTTCGATATCCTGAATCAAACGTTGCTGTGCATCCTCAGCCATATGGCGCAGTAGCGCGGTGACGACAATTTCCAGCGCCTCAACCTGTACCGTCAGCTCTTTTGCCTCTTCTTCTTTTTGCGCCAGATTGACCAACAGCTCAGCAATGAGATTTTTCATTACGCATTATCCTTAAGCAACATCCATAATGGCCTAGTTATGTCATACATCGGCATATCGATACCAGAATTATTTTCAAATAATAGGGTTATTCCTGCAATAATATTCAGCGAAACGTTTTTATTACCGCCAGGCAACAAAGGGAAAGCCCCTATTATTAATAGCGAAAAGATAATTCTATAACCAAATTTAATAGTAAATAATAAAATGGAATATGTGTCGCACTATTTAAGGATAACCAAAGGTAATGGTTAATAGCTATATCAGCTGATTAATATAAGGCGCCCTTATGAGCGCCCAATATTTTTATTTAAACGGCCGCGCGGCGGCTACGGCGTAACATAATCGCCAGTTGCCAGATATTAATCAGGACAATCAACGCAGTGGCAATAAACACCCAGCGGAACCCCGCCATTGCCGAGACCGAAGCGCCAATGAGCGGCCCGGCGACATTACCCAGATACATAAATGACTGGTTATAACCGAAAATACGCCCGGTGACGTTATCGCTGCAGTATTTCAAGAGCAACGTCTGAACCGCCGGTAACATCGCGCCGTCGGCAAAGCCCAGCAGGAAGCGCAATACCCCGAGCTGCAGCGGCGAGGTCACGAACGACATCGCAAAGAACATCACCACCGCGCAGCATAACGTCGCCAGCAAAATGCGCGACGTCCCGATGCGATCGCCGAGTTTTCCCAGGCGAGGCGCGGAAATCAATGCCGAAATCCCCGGTACGGCGGCAATCATCCCCGCCAGAAACGCGATATTGTTGCTGTCCGGCGCCATCGACTTGATAAATAACGCCAGAATCGGCCCGATAGAGCCGTTACACAACTGGATAACCAAGGTGGTGAAAAACAGGCTAATCACCAGCCCCGGATGGGTCAATGAAGCAAAGACCGCTTTGCCGCTCAGGCGTTCAGCTTTGCTCACTTGCGGCCGGGCGCCCTCTTTAATCAGAAACAACGTCACGAGGAAACTGACCGTCAGTAAAATCGCGGTAATGAAAAACACCGCCCGCAGGCCGACGTGGTCAGCAAGAAAACCGCCGAGCAGCGGGCCGCCGATCACACCGCTTATCTGCGCCGTCGACAGCGTACTGAGCGCCCAACCGCTGCGTTCACGCGGCACCTGCGAGGCCACCAGCGCCATGGCGTTGGGAATATAACCGGAGGTCAGCCCCATTACCGCACGCAAAATAAATAGCTGCCAGACGTTGTTCGCAAAAGCCTGCAGCAAAATCGCAATCGCCATACCAAGGGAAGCGCGCAGCAGCATGAGTTTGCGCCCTTTGCGGTCTGCCAGGCTCCCCCACATCGGCGAGACAATCGCCGACACCAGGAAGGTGACGCTAAAGGTCAAGCCTGACCACATCGACAGCGCTTCATGTGAAGTAACGCCCAACTGAGAGACATACAGCGGTAAGAAGGGCAGAATTTGACTGATGGCGAGTCCGGTGAAAAAGCAGCCGAACCAGACAGAAATGAGATTAACCTTCCAGGATTCCATAACTACGCGTATTCATTAGTGTTTCGTAAATTATTACCTAGCTTAGCAATTTCCGTCTTCGCACGTAGTACCAGAGATGCGCATACCGCGAGTTTGGTGTTTTATCGCCCTGACCGCGGAGTAGACAAACATAATCGAAGATAACCGCATTGTCGTCAGTGGGATGTGCTGAGGCACATCGGCGATAGTGGCGAATGCGCAGCATTTAACCCTCTGCTGTAAAGGGTAAAGATTCAGGCAGCCATCTCGCTAAAACACATGCTATGTTATGTGTTTTGATGTAATCAGGATGGAAGTTGAAATGGCTAAAATGAGGGTTGGGATCGTTTTTGGCGGTAAGTCGGCAGAACATGAAGTGTCGCTGCAGTCAGCCAAAAATATCGTCGAAGCAATTGATAAGACACGCTTTGATGTTGTGCTGCTGGGAATCGATAAACAGGGGCTTTGGCATATCAACGATGCCAGCAACTATCTGCTGAACCCGCAGGATCCTGCCCATATCGCGCTGCGCCCGTCCGACGTGACGCTGGCGCAAATTCCTGGTCGCGATGCCCATCAGTTGATCAACGCCGATAGCGGCCAGCCGCTGGCGGCCATCGACGTCATCTTCCCGATTGTTCACGGCACCCTTGGCGAAGATGGTTCGCTGCAGGGGATGCTGCGGATGGCGAATTTGCCGTTCGTCGGCTCCGATGTGCTGGGCTCCGCCGCCTGCATGGATAAAGACGTCACTAAACGCCTGCTACGCGATGCCGGTCTGTCGATTGCGCCGTTCATCACCCTGACTCGCGCCAACCGTCAGCAGTTCAGCTTTGCCGATGTCAAAGCGAAGCTGGGACTACCGCTATTCGTGAAGCCCGCGAACCAGGGTTCTTCCGTCGGCGTCAGCAAAGTGAAGAGTGAAGAAGAGTATCGGCAGGCCGTCGCGTTAGCCTTTGAATTCGACCATAAAGTGGTGGTTGAACAAGGGATTAAGGGCCGTGAAATCGAGTGCGCGGTGCTGGGCAATGATTATCCCCAGGCCAGCACCTGCGGGGAGATCGTACTCAATAGCGAATTCTATGCCTACGATACCAAGTACATCGATGATAAAGGCGCGCAGGTGGTGGTTCCGGCAGCCATCGCCCCGGAGATCAACGACAAAATCCGCGATATCGCCGTCCGCGCTTATCAAACGCTCGGCTGCAGCGGAATGGCCCGCGTTGACGTCTTCCTGACGGAAGATAACGAGGTGGTGATCAACGAAATCAACACGCTGCCGGGCTTCACCAACATCAGTATGTATCCGAAGCTGTGGCAGGCCAGCGGCCTGGATTACACCAGCCTGATAAGCCGCCTGATCGAGCTGGCGCTGGAGCGCCACGCCGCCGACCGCGCGCTGAAAACCTCAATGAACTAAGCATTTTTCCCGGGTAGCGGCGTACCGCCTTACCCGGGCTACCGCGGTGCCGTTATTTTGTCGGATGGCGGCTAACGCCTTATCCGACCTACGGTCCGTGCGGCCTGCTGTTAATTTCTTCACCACGCTGGCTGACACTACTGGTGCTCTCCCCCCCCCGGTGGCGCTGCTACAGCGCTTTGCGATTTGGTAGCCCGGAGAAGGCGCAACGCGCCGCGTCCGGGAAAAACCCTTAAAAAGTCGCAAACCGATAACAGTATCTACGCCGGCATGTGATCTGTAGGCCCGCGCAAGCGTAGCGCCGCCGGGCAATAACCGCGGGTAAAAAGCCACTTTCGCGCCGGATGGCGGCGGCGACTGGCCGCCCTCTGTGCGCTCCCTGCGCCATGAGAGACATAACGCAGAAGGATTATCGGGAGCGCAATGTGCCTGGAAACACCACAGAACAACCGTTTTTCCAGGGCGAAACGATCGCAAACCGATAATAATAACTACCACGTCTTGCCGGGGATATTACGCCTCTTCTGCCGGACGGCGGCGAATAACAAATCCCGCCAGCCAGAAGCTCACTACCCACGTCACCAAACCGACGGCATAAGATTGCCAGCCCTGCGCGTCAAACCCCAACAGCCCCACCACGCCATTGAGAATAAAAATTAACCCCAGCGCAAACGCGTAGTAGTGCCAGTCACGGCGGATTTTGTCGGTCAGCTTCATAACGACTCCTGCGGAAAAAAAACATCATCGCATAGCCGCCCGCCGCGCCAACAAGATTGTTCGCACAATGCGAAGCCGCTCTCCCTTTTGTGCAATGCGGGCTCGCCGACAGTTTTGTCAAAACAGGATTATTCCTGGCAGAAATTACCAGCAATCTGATACAGGGAAACGCCCGGCGCTGCCAGAATTCCTGTCTATAGAGCTGGAGGAAAAACCAGCGGAACAGGTGTTGCGGAGGTTTATATGGCTGAATTTACGTTTTCTAAAACGCTGATGGGGAGCAACAAAAAGAAGGTATCGATCACCAGCGGTAACATTGCCTACGCGCTTTTTGTTCTGCTGTGCATCTGGGCCGGCGCGCAAATGTTGAGCATGCTGGTACACGCGCCAGGCGTATTCGAACATCTCATTCAGATTCAGGATACCAACCGCCCACGCATTGAGATTGGGCTCGGCGTCGGTACCCTGTTCGGTTTAATTCCGTTCCTGTTTGGTAGCCTGCTGGTCGGCGCGCTGGGGCTTATCCTACGCTGGTACCATAACCGTTAACGACGCGCCATACAGCTGGCGCGGCGATCGTCGACCCGCTTAGCAAACCACGCGGTAGTAAGATTGCGGGTGATTTTCGGGCTTTCCAGTTGGATCCCCGGCAACATCTCGCGCGGAAGCGTTTTCCCGGCCTTTTTCTCGGCGATTTTGAATATTTTCTTATACAAATCGCTCTCTTCAAACGCCAGGCTATCGCCCTTCTTCAGTTGGCGATGGATATCGCCATCGCTCATCCCCAACTGCCCGGCTAAACGGCGCACCGCCAGCTCAGTCGTTCCAGGTTCATCGCTGTCATAACGAATAAGATCGCCATCCAGCGCCAGCTTAACGCCGGTGGCTTTAACCACCGCATTCTGGAAGGCGGCGTTACGGCTGGCATACCAACCGGCATTGAAATCAGCAAAGCGGTACAGCGGCACGCTATAGTTAGCCGGGTAGTTGAGCAGATGATAGGTGCCGAACCACAACCCGCCGCGCAGGCTGAAGACTTCCTGGCGCACGGTGCCGTCGATTTTCCACGGATAACCGTCGGTATGCTGCTGGGCAAAGGCGATGCTTACCTGCATTGGCCCGCCGGTATGCACCGGGTTGAGAGAGCCGAACAGCTTCTGGCCCATCGGCACCATGCCAATGAAGTCATCAAAAATCGCGCTTAGCTGTTTTTCCGTTTTGACGTTATCGAGGCGCTCGCTGTAACTTTTACCGTTCGGCGAGGTGATTTTCAGCGCGGTATGCACCAGAAATACCGGGATATGCATTTTTTCCGCCCGACGGTCAATTTCCTGCCAGGCGATTTTATTCAGGCCCGGCACCGCCGGATCGGCCTGATAGTTTGATTCCTGCTGGGCGACCGCCAGCACCGAACAGACGTTTTCTTCCGTCGGCGCCAGCTTCTGGCTGTCAAAGGTTTTGGCAATCGCCTGCGCCCAGGCCTCGCGGTCTTTGACGCTGGCAGGCATTTTTTGCCGCACCACGGCGGCGACATCCACCGGCTTCTCGCCTTCTTTCAACTTAGGCGCCTGCTGGCTGGTACAGGCGCTCAGCACCAACCCGGCCAGCAGCGTAAAAGAGAGTGAAACACCGCGAGAAACCTGCGCCATAAACCTTCCTTGCATTCATTAATTAATTAACGGTTGAAGAGACTTCCTGCAGCCCTTTGTTATCCAGTTCGCGCTCAAAGCTGCGCAGACGTTTATAGATGGACATCAGTTCCACCAGCGTGGTCCACGAACTAATCAGATACTGGAACGAGCCGCGAACCTGACCGAACACGTTGGTGATCTGGGTCATCAGGCCGAGCGTAATCGTACCGGCGACAATCGACGGAAACAGCAGGAACAAGCCGAAAACGTTATCCACCTGCAGGTAAAGAATACGGGCAATATTGAAATACATATAGTGGAAATAGAGACGGAAGTAGTTGCGGCGCACCGCGCTGAACAGCTCGCGCACGGTCGGCGGCGTGGCGCGGTTGGCGTCATCCTCGCCATACACCAGCTCTTTACGATAGGCGGCTTCTACCCGCTGGTTTTTAAATTGCAGGCCCGGCAGCTTGATCCCGACCACCGCCAGCAGCCCGGTTCCCATCAGCGACCACACGATAGCGGCAATCACCAGCCCATACGGTAAATGGCCAACGATCGGCAGGTCCGGCACATGCGCCGACAACGAAACCAGCACCGGCAGGAAGGCAATCAGCGTCATTACCGCATTAATAAAGCTTACGCCCATATCTTCAAGCGTCGCGGCGAAGCGCATGGTGTCTTCCTGCACACGCTGAGCGGCACCTTCGATATGGCGCAGATGCTGCCAGTGTTCCATATAGTGTTCGTTCATCGCGGTACGCCAGCGGAACACATAGTGGCTTACGAAGAAGTTATTCAGCACGCCAATCACCACCGCAATCAGCGCGATGCCGAGAAAAATGCCAATCTCGTGGTAGAACTGATTGATGCTGACCTTGTGCGGCGTGGCCAGCGCGCTCTGAATCAAGTCATAGAACGGCGCATACCAGGCGTTGATCGCCACCCCAACTTCCACCAAAAACCAGGTGACAAAAATAATCAACGAGGTGCCGAGAATAGACCAGTATTGCCAGCGATGCGGGCTATAGATAAACCAGAACAGCGCGAAGGCGCCGACGCAGAACAGGTAATACGCGTAAAACACCAAATAGTTGAGCGACCAGAACCGCGCCGCGCTGATGGCGACATCCTGCGATGCGCCGGTTATCCGCAGCAGCCAGTCGCCGCCGCCCGCCTGCCAAAAGATCACCGCCAGCAGCGACCAGATAAAGGCAGAAATAAAAAACGGCCCCGGTTTGGGGAAAAAAGCTTTAAACATCGTACTCTCCTGCTAACTTCTTATCGTTCTGTTTTTGCTGTGTACCACACGTACGCCCGCCGCAACGCGCGGCGGCGAAGTAAAGCGGACCCATGATGAGACCGGATATCAGCGACTTAGTTCGTCTGCCATTCGGCAAGAATTGTTTCTACGGGTTTCACGCGTAAAGGATTATCGGGAAGGGTGAAAGTCCGCCACACCTCGTTATAGTGAGCGATCAGCGTTTTGGCCTCGGCGGCGGCGCGATTGGCGGTGGTATGGGCATCTTCGGCGATGGTGATGGCGTAGCCGCGGCTGGCGCCGTTTTTGATGGTGGTATCGACGCAATAATCGGTCGCGCAGCCGCAGATAACAAAAGCGTGAGTTCCGTTCTCGCGCAGTACCTGTTCAAGATCGGTTTTATAAAACGCATCACAGGCCGTTTTAGTGACGTAGCGCGCCCCGGCGGGTTGCGCCAGTTCAGGCAGCAGCGCGAATCCTTCGCTTCCTTCTTCCAGGCCGCCTGCTTCAGCGTGCTGAATGAAAATAACGCTATCGGCGGCGTGAATCAGGCGATTGATTTGCGCTACGCAGCGTTCGCGATCGACACGCGGCGTCTCGAATACGCCGTTTTGCATATCCACTACCATCAGAACCCGTTGAGATGCCATCACCACTCTCTTTTATAAGATGAATAAGAGCTTAATCATACGCGTCAGGCGGAAAAGCAGATATCTGAAAGCGGAAAAAAGTCATTTTTACGCACCGTTACGCTTTTCTGTGAAATATTGTCGTTATTCCCACTTTGCTCGCCGCGACTTCGTAGTATAAATACGGTGTATATTCCCCTAATAAACGATGGATGCCTCCGTTGAAACGTAGTTTGCTCATTTTTGCTGCGCTGTGCGCGGCGTCGTGGACCTCAGCCCAGGCGGTTCAGCCGAGCGTTGATCCGGTATTTACTTCTGATGTGGTCGACCGCTTCGCCGAACATATTTATTACGGCAGCGGCGCCACCGGCATGGCGATGGTGGTTATCGACGGCAACCAGCGCGTATTCCGCAGCTTCGGCGAAACCCGTCCGGGTAATAATCAGCATCCACAATTGGATTCCGTTATCCGCATCGCCTCTCTGAGTAAGCTGATGACCAGTGAAATGCTGGTGAAACTGCTCGATCAGGGAGTGGTTAAGCTTGACGATCCGCTGAGTAAATACGCGCCGCCTGGCGCGCGGGTGCCAACCTACCAGGGCGTACCGATTACGCTGGTCAATCTCGCAACCCACACCAGCGCCCTGCCGCGCGAGCAGCCCGGCGGCGCGGCGCATCGCCCGGTATTCGTCTGGCCGACCCGCCAGCAGCGCTGGAACTGGCTGTCGACGGCTACGCTTAAAACCACGCCGGGTTCGCAGGCGGCCTATTCCAACCTGGCCTTCGACCTGCTGGCCGATGCGCTATCGACCGCCGCCGGTAAGCCCTACCCGCAGCTGTTTGAAGAACAAATCACCCGCCCGCTCGGCATGAAGGACACCACCTTCACCCCATCGCCGGATCAGTGTCAGCGCTTGATGGTGGCGGAGAAAGGCGCCAGCCCGTGTAATAACACCCTCGCGGCCATCGGCAGCGGCGGCGTGTATTCGACCCCGGGCGATATGATGCGCTGGATGCAGCAGTTCCTCTCTTCGGATTTCTATACTCGCGGCCAGCAGGCCGATCGCATGCAGACGCTGATTTATCAACGTACCCAGCTCACCCGAGTGATCGGCATGGATGTTCCGGGTAAAGCCGATGCGCTGGGTCTTGGCTGGGTGTACATGAAGCCGAAAAACGGCCATCCGGGCATTATTCAGAAAACCGGCGGCGGCGGCGGATTTATTACCTATATGGCGATGAACCCGCAGGCTAACGTCGGGGTCTTCGTGGTGGTGACCCGTTCCGCGTTGACCCGTTTCAGCGCCATGAGCGACGGCGTCAACGACCTCGTCAGCGCCTTAAGCGGCGTGCAGCCGAATATGGAAACCGCCAGCCAGTAATCGTTGCGGGATGTTTTGCCACTGATTGTTAAGGATCGTTTTGGCGAAACATACCGCTGTCGTTTGCGGTACACTACCTTCTTTCATTTCACAAAATCAGGCAAACCATGACAGATTTAATCACTCGCCCACGCCGCCTGCGCCAATCCGCCTCGCTGCGCGCCATGTTTGAAGAGACAACACTGAGTTTGAACGACCTGGTGTTGCCGATCTTTGTTGAAGAAGAAATTGACGATTACAAAGCCATCGAAGCGATGCCTGGCGTCATGCGTATTCCGGAAAAACATCTGGCGCGCGAAATTGAGCGCATCGCCAACGCCGGGATTCGTTCAGTGATGACCTTTGGTATTTCCCACCATACCGACGCGACCGGTAGCGATACCTGGAACGAAAACGGTCTGGTGGCGCGCATGACCCGTATCGCCAAACAGGCGGTGCCGGAAATGATCGTCATGTCCGATACCTGCTTCTGCGAATATACCTCGCACGGCCACTGCGGCGTACTTTGCGAGCACGGCGTCGATAACGATGCGACCCTGGAAAACCTCGGTAAGCAGGCGGTGGTCGCTGCGGCCGCCGGCGCTGATTTCATCGCGCCATCCGCCGCGATGGACGGTCAGGTGCAGGCGATCCGCCGTTCGCTGGATGCCGCAGGCTTTACCAATACCGCGATTATGTCTTACTCGACCAAATTCGCGTCATCGTTCTACGGCCCGTTCCGTGAAGCCGCCGGTACCGCGCTGAAAGGCGATCGTAAAACTTACCAGATGAGCCCGATGAACCGTCGCGAGGCAATCCGCGAGTCGCTGCTCGATGAAGCCCAGGGCGCGGACTGCCTGATGGTGAAACCGGCCGGCGCCTATCTGGATATCCTGCGTGATATCCGCGAGCGCAGCAACCTGCCGCTCGGCGCTTATCAGGTCAGCGGCGAGTACGCGATGATCAAATTTGCCGCGCAGGCTGGCGCAATCGACGAAGAGAAAGTGGTGCTGGAAAGCCTTGGCGCAATTAAACGCGCGGGCGCGGACCTGATCTTCAGCTATTTCGCCCTCGATCTGGCCGAGAAAAAAATCCTGCGTTAAACCTGCCCTCTCCCCGGTAGCGCTGACGCTTACCGGGGCTACCAACCAAATGCCAAATCGTAGATATTATTATCAGTTTGCAACTGTTTCATTCCTGGAGAAACGGTTGTTCTATGCTGTTTCCGGGCACATTGCGCTCCCGAAATGTCTTCTGCGTTATGTCTCTCATGGCATAGGGAGCGCACAGGGGGCGGCCAGTCGCCGCCGCCCCCTGTACCCCCGGGCTCTGGCCGCCAAAATCGCCACTTCGTGGTTCCTTCGACTTATCCCGGCAGTCTTCGGGTCGGGCCGAGGCAGCGTCCGTGCAAAACACGGCCCTCAGCCCGCATCCATGCGGGCTGCCCCGGCCTGCCGGGAACGTCTCAGCGATTTTGAGGCCACCAACACCGGCAGTTTCAGTAGCCATGGATACAAGGGTAGAGCTCTGCAGCATGCAATGGCACGGACTGTAGGTCGGGTAAGGCGTAGCCGCCACCCGACAAAAAAACGGCGCTGCGGGTCGCCCGGATAAGGCGTAAGCCGCTATCCGGGAAACCTCGCCTGCTGAGACCGAATCTTCACCGAATTGTAATCTGAACGACATCTGCGCCTTCTACTGTCTGGGCAGGACAGAGGAGGAGTCACTATGTTTAGTCTCGACAACGTTCTCGATGACCTGTGGCCTCAGGCGAGGCCCGCCCCCTGGCAGAAAAAGGTGTTGAAAAAGCTTCTGCATGAAGCAGAGTTCCAGCAATTTGCCGCCCGCCATCGTCACCTGAAAGGACTGGATACGGTCGAACAGGTCCTCGAACATCTCAATATCCGCTGCGCTATCCCGGCGCATGACCTTGAACAAATCCCCGAACATGGCCCGCTGGTGATTATCGCCAACCATCCGACCGGGACGCTCGATGGGCTCGCCCTGCTTTATGCGGTCTCCCGCGTGCGGCGCGATGTCAAAGTCGTCACTAACCGTATGCTGACCCATCTTGAACCGCTGAGCTCGCTGTTTATTCCGGTGGATAATATCAACGGCCGTACCGCCAAAGCGGCGCTGCAGCAGATGGACCAGCAGCTTCAGCAGGGCGGCGTGCTGATCTTCTTCCCTGCGGGGGAAGTCTCGCGCCTGACCCGCCGCGGCATCCGTGATAAAAAATGGCATCCCGGCTTCATCAAGCTGGCGACGAAATACCGCGCGCCGCTGCTGCCGGCCTGGATCCGCGCCCACAACAGCCCGCTGTTCTACGCCAGCGCCCTGCTCTCCGAGAATCTGCCGCTGCTGCTGTTAATGCAGCAGATGTTTCGCCGCCGCGATAGCAGCTTGCCGTTGCGCATTGGCCAGCAAATCGCGTGGTCATCGTGGCATCAGCCGCAGCTTTCCGCCCGCGAACTGGCGGACCGGTGCTACCGCCACGTCGAGCGCCTCGGTAAAGGACACCCCGGCCTGTTTAAAAGCGAAAGCGCGATCGCCCGCCCGGAAGACCGCGCGCTGCTCAAACGCGAGCTGGCAAAAACCGAATGTTTAGGCAAAACCACGGACGGTAAACTGATTTATCTGTGGCAACGCAACGGCCAGGAAGAGGCACCGCTGCTACGCGAACTGGGCCGTCTGCGGGAGATAGCCTTCCGGGCGGTCGGCGAAGGCAGCGGCAAACGCCGCGATATCGATAGCTACGATGATGACTACCTGCACCTGATTTTATGGGATGAAGAGGATCTGGAGATCGTCGGCGCCTATCGTTTTATGCCTACCGCCATGCAACTGGAGAAACGGGGAGTGGAGGGCATCTACAGCTACAGCCTGTTCCACTACGACGCGCGGATGGACGATATTCTGCAGCACGGGATTGAACTGGGGCGCAGCTTCATTCAGCCGCGCTACTGGGGACGCCGCGGGCTGGATTATCTCTGGTCAGGCATCGGCGCCTGGCTGGCGCGAAACCCGCACTATCGCTATCTTTTTGGCCCGGTCTCGATTTCCGGCGGCTTGCCGCCCGATGCCCGCGATTTGCTGGTCGCCTTCTACCGCTTATGGTTTCCGGCGACGCATCCGCTGGCCAAATCGCGCCGCCCCTACCCAGCTTCGCTACCCGACGTGCTGGCGCAGTTTGGCGGCGAGGATTACACCGAAGACCTGACGCGGCTGAAGTCGCTGCTCGGCAACCTCGGCTGCGCCATTCCGCCGCTGTATAAACAGTACTCGGAAGTGTGCGAGCCGGGCGGCGTGCAGTTTATCGATTTCGGCAGCGATCCGGACTTTAATCACTGCGTCGATGGGCTAGTACTGGTGGATTTAACCTACCTCAAAGCCAACCGCTACCAGCGCTACATCGGCGCGCATCTCTAGCCGTTTATCCCGCCCGGTAGAACGGCTTATCGCCAAGAATTGTCGCGCGGTGCATGATGCGCCGCTGCGGCAGATAGTCGGCGTTAGCGTAATGCTGCGTCACCCGGTTATCCCAAATCGCCACGTCGTTCGGCTGCCAGCGCCAGCGCACCTGGAATTCCGGTTTAGTGACGTGAGCAAACAGGAAATTCAGCAGCGCCTCGCTCTCTTTCTCGCTGACACCCACAATGCGGGTGGTAAACCCTTCATTGACGAACAGCGCCTGCTTACCAGTTACCGGATGGGTACGTACCACCGGGTGCAACAGCGGCGGGTGCTTCGCCACCGCCTCGCGCCAGCGCTGATGCTCCGCTTCCGTCTTGTTGTACTTATACTCCTGGAACGATTTGCGGAAATCGTGCTCCGCGCGTAAACCGCTCAACAGTTGGCGGAACGGTTCGGAGAGCGCCTCCCAGGCGGCAATACCGCTGGTCCACAGGGTATCGCCGCCGGTAGAAGGTAACTCCTTCGCCGCCAGAATCGCCCCCGCCGGCGGCGTGTCGATAAAGGTCACGTCGGTATGCCAGTTATCGTTGTCCGGCGGATTATCGTTATGGGTATCCAGTACGATAATTTCATCCACGCCCGGCGCATGCGGATAGACCGGATGAATATGCAAATCGCCGAACCGTAACGCCAGATCGCGCTGCTGTTGCGGGGTGATATTTTGCTCGCGCAGGAACACCACCTGATGACGCAGTACCGCGTGATATAGCTGCTCGAACTGATTGTCGCTTAACGGACGGGTCAAATCGGCTCCGGCCACCTGCGCGCCAATATACGGCCCCAACGGGGTAATGCTAAGACGTTCACTCATTGTACTTCTCCATGCCAGGGCGTCAGGCGGCGCTGCAACGCGCGCAGTCCCAGTTCCAGAACAAATGCGATTATCGCAATCACCGCGATCCCGGCTAACACCACATCGGTCGCCAGGAATTCACCGGCGGATTGCACCATAAAACCTAAGCCGCGAGTGGCGGCAATCAGCTCCGCCGCCACCAGCGTCGACCAACCGACGCCAAGGCCAATGCGCAGGCCGGTAAGAATTTCCGGCAGCGCGCCCGGCAGGATCACCAGCCACAGCACCTGAGCGCGACTGGCCCCTAAAGACTGCGCGGCGCGAATACGGACCTGCTGCGCGCTTTTAACCCCCGCCAGCGTCGACATCACTACCGGGGCGAAAATAGCCAGATAGATCAGTAAGATTTTCGGCGTTTCGCCAATGCCGAACCAGATGATCACCAGCGGCAGCCACGCCAGCGGCGGTACCGGACGATACAGTTCGATCAGCGGGTCGAGGATCCCGCGTACCGTTGGGCTCAATCCCATGGCGATCCCCACCGGCACGCCAACGATCGCCGCCAGTACCAGCGCGATGGCGATACGCGTCAGGCTCGCCGCCAGATGCTGCCACAGGGTCGCGTCCATAAAGCCTTGCGGCCCGGCAATGGTGAGTAGCTTCTGCAATACCTGCCACGGCGAGGGTAAAAACAGCGGGCTAATCAGCTGTAGCGCGGTCACCGCCCACCAGATAGCCAGCAACACCGCCAGCGTCGCTACGCTAAGGGTCAGCTGCCGTGATAGCGGCCAGCGCCACTTCAGCGCGCGCTGGCGCGGTTTATCATTGAGGACCACGCTCATGAGAAAGCCTCCCGTTGTTCGAACACCCGGCTAAGCACATATTCGCGCTGGGCGATAAATTGCGGATCCGATTTAATGCTGCGGCAGGATTCACCGGCGACAAAACGGCGGCCGAACTCCAGCGGCAGGCGTTCCTGCACCCGCCCCGGCCCCGGCGACAGCAGCACCAGCTCGCTGGCCATAAATACCGCTTCTTCGATATCGTGGGTAATCAACAGCACCTGCTTGCCGGTTTCATGCCACAGTCGCAGCAGCAGAGTTTGCATCTGCTCGCGAGTAAAGGCATCCAGCGCGCCGAAGGGCTCATCCAGCAGCAAAAGCTGCGGATCCGCCGCCAGCGCGCGCGCAATACCGACACGCTGACGCTGGCCGCCGGAAAGCTGCCAGATAAAGCGTTTTTCCGCCCCCTGCAGGCCGACTTTCTTTAACATCTGCGCGGCGATTTCCCGGCGTTGGGTCTTTTCAACCCCCGCCAGCTGTAATCCCAGCGCGACGTTATCCAGCACGTTGCGCCACGGCAACAGGCCTTCATTTTGAAACACCACGCCGCGATCGGCGCCCGGCCCGTCGATGCGACGGCCTTCGAGAGTGATGCTGCCGTGCTGGTAAGGCACGAATCCGGCAATCAGGTTCAGCAGCGTGGTTTTGCCGCAGCCGGAAGGGCCCAGCACCACCAGCAGTTCGCCGCTGTCCAACGTCAGGTTGATATCCGCCAGCGCCGGTTTACCGCCATAATCAGCGGAGAGATGCGAGATTTGCAGCATCGGAGCCTCCTTTTATTTCACGAAACGGTCAGTAACGAACTGGCTATAGTCGGTTCCGGCCGCCGGTACTTTGCCCTGCTCTTTGAGGAATTTCGCGGTATCGATAATCGCCTGGTTCACCGGGCCGTTAAGCTCCTGCGCCTGCTGGGCGGCGGTAAGATAGGTATTGCCTTTGACTAACACCGGCACATCCGCCTCCGGCACGCCGCTCAGTCGCGACAGCTTGCTGAGATTTTCCGGCTGCTTCAGCCACGCCTCCGGGTTGGCGATATAGGGCTGCTGCGCGTCGATGGCGCTTTTAGCGAAAGCTTTCACGATTTCCGGATGCTGCTCGGCAAAGTCTTTACGCACAACCCAGACATCCAGCGTCGGCGCGCCCCATTGCCCCACCTGCGCGGAGTCGGTCAGCACCTTGCCCTCTTTTTCCAGTTCGTTAACGGCTGGCGCCCACACGTAAGCGCCATCAATATCGCCGCGCTGCCAGGCGGCGATAATCGCCGGCGGCTGCAGGTTGATAATCTGCACCTGGCCCGGTTTGATTCCCCAATGTTTCAGCGCGGAAAGCAGGCTGTAGTGGGTGGTCGAAATAAACGGTACCGCAATGCGTTTGCCAATCAGATCTTCCGGCTTAGTGATATCTTTCTTCACCACCAGCGCTTCGGAATTACCGAGCTTCGAGGCCAGCAGGAACACTTCAATCGGTACCTGCTGAGTGGCGGCCACCGCCAGCGGGCTGGAACCGAGGTTGCCTATTTGTACATCGCCTGAGGCCAGCGCGCGTACGATGCTGGAGCCGCTGTCGAATTTACGCCAGTCAACGGTGGCGCCGCTGGCTTTGGCGAAGGTGTTGTCCGCCTGGGCGACTTTCGCCGGTTCGGCGGAGGTTTGATAGGCGACGGTGACGTTAACCGCCTGCGCCTGGAAGGCAGCGAAAGCCAGCGCCGCCAGAAGAGTAATTCGCGATGTGAATGCCATAGTGTCTGCTTCCCCTTAGTTGTTATGGGTGCAGTATTTCCGGCATCAGCGTGGAGATGAAGTAATTAAAAATTCTGCCTAATAGCGAATCGTTTTTAGAAGAAAAGCGGGATTAGATAGTTAAAAACAGGGATTAAAGAAATGGGTTCCCCCGGCTCGCGGTACTGGTAGCCCGGATCAGGCGCGGAGCGCCGCCATCCGGGGGGAAAGAAATACAGGTGTTAACGGCCCGCCGCCAGCGCGGCGATATCCTGCGGCGTGGTGCGACAACAGCCGCCAATCAGCCTGGCGCCAGCCGCCAGCCACTGCGGCAAATAGGCCGCGAGCGTCGCGCAGGCTTCGCCGTGATGATGCCAGGTCTTGGTCAGCGCATCATAGTGCTCGCCGGAGTTAGGATAGACCACCAGCGGCAGCGACGTCAGGCTGTGCAGATGCTGCAGCGCGGCGGTGGTATTTTCCAGCGCGATACAGTTAATCCCCAGCGCCAGCACCTGCGGATTATCGGCCAATACCGCAACAACCTCGCGCAGCGGCGTACCGTCGCTGAGATGTTCGGCATCGCGCAGGGTCAACGAGAACCAGGCGCGGGCGCGCGGGTAGTCACGCAGCAGCGCCACCAGCGCCGTGATTTCGGCAAACGACGGCAATGTTTCACAGGCCAGCAGATCCGCCCCGGCATCCAGCAGCGCTTCGACGCGCGGACGGTGGAATGCCTGAAACGCCTCCGCGCTGCGCTGATAATCGCCGCGATACTCAGAGCCATCCGCCAGATACGCGCCATACGGCCCGACCGACCCGGCCACCAGCAGCGTTCCCGCCTGCGGGTTTTCCGCCAGATACGCCTCGCGGGCTTTACGCGCCAGCTCGACGCTTTTACCTATCAACGCCTTCGACTGCGCCTCATCCAGCCCGCGGGCGGCAAAGCCTGCCGGTGTTGCCTGATAGCTGGCGGTGATCGCCACCTGTGCGCCAGCGCGGAAATAGTCGAGATGCACATCGCGGATCAGCTGCGGGTTTTCCAGCAGTACCTTCGCCGACCATAAACTATCGGCCAGATTGCAGCCGCGCGCTTCCAGCTCCGTCGCCATCGCGCCATCCAGCAGCACGAACGGTTGCGTTTCAAGGATAGCGGTTAGCGGATTATTCTGCGGCATGTTGCGGCTCCTGAGTTAATTTCCGTGTACGAGTCAGATAGTAAGCGCCATAACATAGCGCGACGAACGGGATCCCGCACCACAACGCAATACGCTGGCTTGGGTCAAAGGCCAGCCCCACGCAGGCCACCAGGCAAAGTACAAAACCCAGCGCCGGCACCAGCGGATACCATGGCGCGCGATAGTGCAGCTCGCTTAACGCTTTGCCCTGTTGCAGATGGCGGCGGCGGAAAACAAAATGCGACGCGCAGATGCTCAGCCATACCGCGACCACCGCAAAACCGGAAATCGCCGACAGCGCAACAAACACCGTATCCGGCGCGACTACGCTGGAAAACAGCGCCAGCACGCCGCCCAGCATGCTCACCGTCAGCGCGGTTAGCGGCACGCCGCGTTTATTCACTTTGGCAAAGCAGGCTGGCAACGTCTTCTCATTTGATAGCGACCACAGCATCCGCCCGGAGGCATACAGGCCCGAGTTGGCCGCCGACAAAATCGCGGTCAGGATCACGAAGTTAAAAATATCCGCCGCATAAGGAATACCGACCTTTTCAAACACCAGTACGAACGGGCTTTTTTCCACCCCCGCCTGCTGCATCGGGATTAGCGCGGCGAGCACGAAAACGGTGCCGATAAAGAAAATAATCAGCCGGGCAATAGTGGTGCGGATCGCGACCGGAATCACCTGATGCGGGTTTTGCGTCTCACCGGCGGCAATACCGATAAGTTCGGTGCCCGAGAAAGCGAAGTTCACCGCCACCATGGTCATCAGGATCGGCAGGCCGCCATGAGGGAACCAGCCTTCGGCGGTGATGTTATGCAGCCCCGGCGCCGGTGAACCGTCGGTCAGCGGAATAAAGCCGAAGATGGCCGCGCCGCCGAGAATAATAAAAGCAATGATGGTGATCACTTTGACCAGCGAGAACCAAAATTCGCCTTCGGCAAAGAAGCGGGTAGAGATAACATTCAGGGCGAAAATCACCGCGCAGAAAATCACGCACCAGACCCACACCGGCACCTGCGGGAACCAGTACTGCATACAGAAGCCGGCGGCGGTAAAGCTCGAGCCGAGCGCCACGGTCCAGGTCAGCCAGTAGAGCCACGCCACGGTATAGCCGGTCGCCGGGCCGAGATAACGCGCGGCATACACGTGAAAGGCGCCGGTTTCCGGCATCGCCACCGACAGTTCGCCAAGACACTGCATCACCAGCCAGACCACTAGCGCGCCGATCAGATACGCCAGCAGCGTGCCCGCCGCGCCGGTGGTCGAGATAATATAGCCGGTATTGAAGAATAACCCTGTGCCAATGACGCCGCCCAGCGAGAGCATAATCAGGTGGCGCGTTTTCATGGTGCGCTTAAGTTGCCCACCTTGTTGTTGTGATGTTGTTTGCATATTGCCTTCTTTATGTATGGACGTCTAAACATCCAAATGAAGGTCATTTATACCGTGACGGTGGGGAAATTGCAAAACGGAGAAGGGAAAAAAACAGGGAGAACAGGAGTAGAAGCCAGGGTTTAAAGCTGCTTGGGCTGCGGAGCCTCTCCTTTTTACCGCAACCGCAAGCAGCCTTCTGCTACACAGAGCACACCTCGTTCCAGTAGGCTTCGCGCGTCCAGCGCCGCTCAGTATGTTTTGTCATGGCGAAACCACCGGGTTTCCACGTTGCCGAGATCCACGCCATACAGGCTGGCGACCGGCAAGATCGCCTCCATCATCCGTTGACCATCTTGCTGCCCGGCTTCTCCGTTAGATAAAAAAGCCAGCCAGCCGGTAATCCGTTGCCACAGCGCTACTTTCATTTCTCCTCCATCGGTCGGGTTTGCGTTGTTGTTATTTCAACCACAATCGCCGACGGGCGGGAAATATCAATTCCGAATTTGTAATCCTGGAAGATGCATATTCGCCGCTGCGCTTCGGTGACTAACCCCTTCCTGTAAAAGCGATTTGGTTAACAGCAATATCCCCATTTTTATTAAGAGATTTTGGTTATAGATAAGAATTTTTTCTTCTTTGCCGGACGAGGCGCTTTTGTGGGAGCGTGATAAACACAAAACAAAACAGGGATTCAGGGGAATGATGATGCATAAAACTTATACCAAAATCGCTTTTGCGCTGGGCGCGCTGCTGCTGACCGCCCAGGTTCACGCCGACCAGTTAGCCGATATCAAAGCCGCCGGGGTGGTGAAGGTCGCCACCTTCGACGCTAACCCGCCGTTTGGTTCCGTGGATGCCAAAACCCATCAACTGGTGGGTTACGACGTCGATTTCGCGCAGGCGCTGGCGAAATCTCTTGGCGTCAAGCTTGAGCTGGTGGCCACTAACCCGGCTAACCGTATTCCGCTGCTGCAGTCCGGTAAGGCCGACCTGATCGTCGCCGATATCACCATTACCCCGGAGCGCGCGCAGGTAATTGATTTCTCAACGCCCTACTTTGTAACCGGCCAGCAGTTCCTGGTTCCGGCTAAGTCGCCGGATAAACTGGATGACTACAGTAAAGCGCGCATCGGCGCGGTAAAAGGCACCACCGGCGAACAGGCGCTGCACCAGCGTTTCCCGCAGTCGCGGGTGCTCTCCTATGACGATATTCCATTGGCGCTGACCGCTCTGCGAAACGGCAACGTGCAGGCGATTACCCAGGACAGCACCATTCTCGCCGGGCTGCTGGCGGGCGCGCCGGATAAAGCCAACTTTAAAATTCTGCCGGACCTGCTGAGCAAAGAAGAGATTGGCGTCGGTGTGAAAAAAGGCGAGCCGGCGCTGCTGAAAGCGGTAAACGACGAGCTGGTTAAGCTGGAAAAATCCGGCCAGGCGGCGAAAATCTACGACACCTGGTTTGGCCCTGGCACCGCCTCTCCGCAGCCGCGCGCCTTTACCATAGAAGCGAAATAACCCAGATGTTTTCCGCCTTATTTTCACGATCCGCGGCTTCGGCCGCGGATTTCTCGCATCTGCAGCAGGCCAGTATTACCTTTCGCGACGTGGTTAAACGCTACGGCGATCATCAGGTACTTAACGGCGTTAATTTAACGGTCAATCCCGGCGAAGTGGTGGCGATCCTCGGGCCATCAGGATCGGGTAAATCAACGCTGATCCGCCTGATCAACCAGCTTGAATCGCTAAGCGGCGGCGAGATCCTCATCGATGGCAAACCGACCCGCCGCCTGACCGGCAGCGCGCTGCGCCAATTGCGCAGCCGGGTCGGCTTCGTTTTTCAGCAGTTCAATCTCTACGCTCACCTGACGGCGCAGGAGAATATTACCCTCGCGCTGGAGCGCGTGCACGGCTGGCAACACGATGCCGCCCAAAAGCGGGCGCTGGAATTACTCACCCAGGTCGGCCTCACGGATAAAGCGCGGCAGATGCCCGCTCAGCTCTCCGGCGGCCAGCAGCAGCGCGTCGCCATCGCCCGCGCCCTTGCCTCCTCGCCGCAAATCATCCTGTTCGATGAACCGACCTCGGCGCTGGATCCGGAGATGATCGGCGAAGTGCTGCAGGTGATGAAAGCCCTGGCCCACAGCGGTATCACCATGGTGGTGGTCACTCACGAGATGCAGTTTGCCCGCGAAATCGCCGATCGGGTGGTGTTTATCGACGGTGGCGAAATCCTCGAAACCGCGCCGCCGGCGGAATTTTTCGCCCGCCCGCAGCATGCGCGTACCCGCCGTTTTCTGCAGAAGGTGCTCGACCCGCTACATCAGGAGAGCGTTGAGTGATGGCGATTCTCGACTGGCATGGCGTGCTCAGCGGGCAGCCGCTGCAGTGGATAATCTCCGGTTTTCTCACTACCGTCTGGGTCAGCGTGGCCGGGATACTGCTGGCCACCGCGCTGGCGGTGCTGCTGCTGGCGCTGCGTCTCGGCGGCGGACGCCCCGGCCGCTGGCTGGTGGCGGCGTGGGTATCGCTGTTTCGCAATACGCCGCTATTGGTCCAACTGCTGTTCTGGTACTTCGCCGCCTGGAACCTGCTGCCGCTGGCGGCGCGCGATTTTATCAACGACTCCCATAGCTGGTCGATTCTACCGGGCGACGTCTGGTGGCTGACGCCGGAATTTCTCTGCTCAATGTGGGGGCTCGGCGTATTTACCTCGGCATTTCTGGTGGAAGAGATTGCCGCCGGGTTGCGCGCCGTCAGCCACGGCCAGCGCGAAGCGGCGCTGTCGCAGGGATTTAGCCCCTGGGGTGAATTACGTTTTATTCTGCTGCCGCAGGGGCTGGCCAACGCCTGGCAGCCGATTGTCGGCCAGTACCTGAACCTGATGAAACTCTCTTCGCTGGCCAGCGGTATCGGTTTTGCCGAGCTCACCTACCAGGTACGGCAAATCGAGAGCTATAACGCCCACGCGCTGGAGGCCTTTGCTGTCGGCACAGTGCTGTATCTGGCGCTGGGTATCGTTATGGGACTGGCGCTGACGCGTTTCGGTCCGGGATATCGTCAGCCACGGAGCGCACAACATGAACGCTAACCTCGCGGTGATCGCCGACAACCTTGATTATCTGCTGTGGGGACGGCTGGCGGAAGGCCAACCCGGCGGCGTGGCGCTCACTTTACTGATGGCCATCGGCGCGACCGCGCTGGCGCTACCGGGCGGTATTCTGCTGGCCTGCGCCGCCTGGCGCTACGGCGGAGCGGTCCGTCGTCTGCTATTCCTGTGGGCGGAAATTATTCGCGGTATCCCGCTGATCTTCGTTATTTTCTGGCTATGGTATCTGCTGCCGATGCTGACCGGCGGCGATCTGCCGGGCGCGGTGACGGTCACGCTGGCGCTGGCGTGGTTCACCGCCGCCTCGGTGATGCACTCGGTGCTGGCGGGGCTGCGCGCCCTGCCCGGCGGCCAGTATGAAGCGGCGCTGACGCAGGGATTCGCCCCCGGCCAGACGCTACGCTTAATCCTGCTGCCGCAGGCGCTGCGCAACGTCCAGCCGTCGCTGGTCGGCATTTTTATCGGCCTGCTGAAAGACACCTCGCTGGCGTTTATCGTCAACGTGCCTGAACTCACCACCGTCGCCGGGCAGGTCAATAACCGGGTGCAAATCTACCCGCTGGCGATATTCGTCTTTACCGGCGCGGTTTACTATTTACTGTGCTGCGCCCTCAGCCAGCTGGCGAGCCGCCGTTTTACCAGGCGTAGCGCTGACAGGCGCTTCGCAGCCGATTGAGAAACAGCCGGGCATTGGCGGTGAGCGCCGATTTTTGCGACCATACCGCGCAATACTGCGCCGCCGGGAGCGTGGATACCGGCAGCGTGACCAGCTTATCGCCAAGCTGCAGCGGCTGGCTCATGGCGCGCGCGACGATGGTCAGATAATCGGATTCCAGTACCATCTGCAAGCCGACAATCACCGAGTCGGTGCGTAGCGGGGTAATCGACACCTGGCGATAAAAATGAATCAGCTCGTTTTGTAGCTGCTGATAGTAGCCCATCGGTGACTCCGGCAGCAGCCAGCGGGCTTTACGCAGCGCCAGCAGATCGCTTTCGTGCGCCAGCGGATGCCCCTTGCGCGCGATAACGCAGAACGGCGCGGTAAACAGCGGTTCCAGCATCACCCCTTCCGGCGGATGCATCGGGTCGACCGATCCGATAGCCAGGTCAATCTCTCCGCTGCGGACGCCCGGCAGCAGCGACGAAAGCTGCCCCTCTTTCACCGTCATCTGTACCTGCGGCAGCGCCTGCTTAAATCCTTCGGCCACCTGCGGAAACACCGTCAGGGCAATCAGCGACGAAAAGCCGACCGTCAGCCGACCGTGGGTGACATGGTTTATCTGTTCCACCTCGTCCGCCGCGCGCCGCAACTCCTCCAGCACCCACTCCGCGCGCTGTAAGAAAGCGATTCCCGCTTCGGTCAGGGCGACGCCTTCTTTGCTGCGCAGAAAAAGTTGCGTGCCGAGGATTTGCTCCAGCTCACGTAATGTCCGGCTCAGCGCTGGCTGCGATTGCCCCAGTTCACGCGCCGCTGAGCGGATGCTGCCGCTACGCGCCACCTGCCGTAGCGCCTGCAGCTGGTTCAATTTGGGAAGATATTTCACCGCTCACCCCTATCAGAAAAAAGCATCACCTATAGAAAAATTATATCTTCCCGCCGCGCGGGTAAAGCCTGAGGATGCAGTGGGGGGATTTCCCACGACAACACATGCAACCATGAGACACCGGGCGGAAAAAAATGAAAAGTCAGTCTCAGATGATCTTCTTACTGTTTATCGGCTACGTGGTCGTTTATATCGACAAAACCGTCACCGGCTTCGCGCTGCTGCCTATCGAAAAGGAGTTCGGGCTTAACGCCGAGCAGTTGGGCTACATTACCGGCATCTTTTTTCTCGCCTATTCGCTGTTTCAGGTTCCGGCGGGCTGGCTTAACGATCGCATTGGCTACAAAACCATGCTGGTGCTGTCGCTGGCGGCGCTGGGGATCTTCGCGCTGTGCTTCGGCCTGCTGGGAGCGAGCTTCGGCCTGCTGCTGCTGTTCCGCTTTCTGTCGGGCGTCGGCCACTCCGGCTATCCCTGCTCCTGCGCCAAAGCGGTGGTAAGCAACTTCACTCTTGAACAACGTACCTTCGCCCAATCAATATTGCTGTCGTCAGCGGGACTGGCGATGACCATTGGGCCGATTATCGCTGTTAACGCGCTGGCGCTGCTCGGCTGGCATCTGTCGTTCACCGTACTGGGGATCGTTGCCTGCGCTATCGCCCTACTGATCGCCCTGCGCGTGCCGCGCCGACAGCCGACGGCGGTGGTCGCGAAACAGAGCGCCGCTGGCGCCGCCCTGTGGCGTAACCCCACGGTTATCCTGCTCTTTCTGGCTATCTTTTGCGTCAATATTCCCAGCTATGGCCTGATGGCCTGGCTGCCGAAGTTTTTTGTTCAGAGTATGGGAATGTCGCTTTCTGCATCCGGCTACGTGGTGGCCGCGGGGGGGCTGGGGATCTGGATCTCATCGCTCGGTACCGGCTGGCTGGTGGGCAAATATTTTCTTAATCGCGAACCGCTGGTGATTGCCATCAGCGCGCTAATCAGCGCCGTGGCGATCTTCGCCATCTTCCACGCCCGGACGCCGCTTATCGCCAGCCTGCTGCTGTTTATCGGCGAAATTTTCCTGATGTCGACCTTCGTCACCGCCTTTACCCTGCCGATGAAGCGCCTGCCGGAAAATATGATGGGCTCGGCCATCGGTCTGATTAATACCGGTGGTACCCTCGGCGGCTTTGTCTCGCCGATCGTCATTGGCTATCTGGTGGAGAAAACCCACGGTTACGCCAGCGCTTTCCTGTTTCTTTCACTGGCGATGGTTTGCTCCGCGCTGGCGGTGCTGCCGCTCATGAAACGTAAAACCGTCGTCAGTCAGCCCGTTATTGATTGAAGGAGTCACTGATGCAACACGCCACTGAACAATTCATTTCCGCCGCGGCCGAGGAAGCGCTGCGCTGGCGTCGGCATATCCACGCCCATCCGGATCTGTCGTTTAACGAGAAGCCGACCGCCGATTATATCGCCCGCGAGCTGGCGCTATTTTCCGGCCTCGAGATAAGCCGCCCGCTGGAAAATAGCGTGATTGCCGTGCTGCGCGGCGCGCATCCTGGGCCAATGTGGGCGCTGCGCGCCGATATCGATGCCCTGCCGCTACAGGAAGAGAGCGGTGAAGCATTCTGCTCAACGAAGCCCGGCGTAATGCACGCCTGCGGTCACGACGCGCATACCGCGATGCTGATGGGGGCGGCGAAAGTCTTGTGCCAGCTTCGCGAACAGCTGCACGGCAGCATTAAATTCATCTTCCAGCCTGCGGAAGAGGTGCCGCCGGGCGGCGCACGTGAGCTGGTTGAACTGGGCGTGGTTGACGACGTCGAACATATTTTCGGCCTGCATGTTTTCCCCACCAGCCCGGTTGGCGTGATAACCCTGAAAGAGGGTGTGTACGTCGCCTCCAGCGATAACTTTGATATCACCATTCGCGGCAAAGGCGGCCACGGTTCGATGCCACAGCACTGTATCGATCCGGTGACCATCGGCGCGGAAGTGGTCGGCGCGCTGCAGCAGATCGTCGCCCGCAATATCGATCCGGGCAACGCGCCGGTGCTGACTATCGCCACTTTTCAGGCCGGCGATAGCTATAACGTGATCCCCGACAGCGCGCGGCTGGCCGGGACGCTGCGTACCCATAGCCAGCAGGTACGCGAGGCGGTACCGCCGCTGATGGCACGGATTATCGACGGCATCACCGCCGCCCACGGCGCCAGCTACGAGATTAAATGGCAGCAGGGCTATGCGGTGGGCAACAACCACGACGCCACCAATCATATCGCCCGCGAAGCCATAGCCCGCCACTTCCCGGCAGGCACGCTACAGCTGCAGGATAAGGCGCTATTCGGCAGCGAGGATTTCTCCTCCTATCAGGAAAAAGTACCGGGCACCTTTCTGTTTATCGGCTGCGGCAATGCGCAAAAAGGGGCGACGTGGAACGTGCACAACCCGCATTTTCGCATCGACGAAGATGCGCTGGCGGTCGGCATTAAGACCCATATCGCGCTGGTGAGTCAGTTGCTGAACGAGGAATAATTCAGGCGATTGCCCGGCTATTTCACCGGGCAGTCATTGCTGATTTTAATAAATTTCTCGTTATAGATGATGTAGTGGTTGCCGGGCTTACGCAGCGACGGCTGGCGAACGACATCGCCGGGGCGCAGATACCAGGCGTCACCTTCCTCTTCCGTGGTGTCGCATCCCGGTTTGATCAGCAGCTTAAACCAGGTATTGCCGGTATTACTGACGCTCCCCGCCGCTTTATCGAACGCCCATTTAAACTGAACCTGCCGCGGGCGTACCACCAGAATGGTATCCATCACCACCACCGGCTCCATGCTGATCTGCCCGCCTGCCGGGGCGCGCATCACCAGGTTGCGGGTGGGAATTTCACGAAACGAGACCCGATAGTAGCGTTCGCGGTTATCCTTCGGCCCGTGATAATAGAACTTGAAATATTCGCTTTCGCCCGCCTGCAGCGTCAGCTGGCGCGGGGCGAACAGCAGTTCGCCGTCCGCCGGGCGGGCACGAACCTCATGGCCGCCGGGCCGGTCGATACCCACCACCGACACCCGATACAGCCGCGCGCTTTTATTGTTGTTGATAACCCTTTTCGCCGCAAACTCAGCGTCAGAGGCCAGCGAAAAGGTCAGATTACCGACAGAAATCGCCTGCGCCAGCGGCGCGGCCAGCAGCCACAGGCTCGCCAGCGTCAGCTTAATTAATGTTACGCCACGTCGCCTGGACATGAATCTCTCCTGAAGCGCTGACCTCGCCAAACCAGCCGTTGTCGGTGATGGTGCGCAGCGAGATAGGATCGTCCATAGCAATCGAGAAGCGCACCGTTGTTTTATCCATCTGCCCCACATCGCCGGAAATATCAGTCCACGGCGTGGTAAGCCATAGCGCATCGGTCATGTCGTGCCAGCTATCGTCGCAGCCGGCGTCGTAACTTTTCGTCGCCCCGCTTTGGGTAATGAAAGAGAGCGACGCCGGAAACGGCACCTGCGCGGTACCGTCCGCCGAGCTAAACAGGCAATACGAGCGCCCGCTAATCGCCTGTGACGGGCCGGTCACTTTAATCAACACCTCATCGGCGGCGGTTTTGCCGCTGGTGGTGACGATGTAGCCGAAATCCAGCGCCGGTTCGCCGCTGCCGACGTAACCCTCACGCGTAGGCGCCGAGGTGTACTCATCGGAGATAATGCTGATGCTGAAATCACGCGGTTTGATAATCAGGCTATTGGATGTCGAGAATTCATACCAGCCGGATTCCGGCGAAGTGGTGTTATAAAAACGGAAGTTAAACAGATCTTTGGTGTTAATGTCGCTAATGCCCAACGCCACCATCTGCTTGAAAAAGTTACTGGAGAAAAAGACATAGATAGAATCAGAGCTCTTCATCTCGTTAAAAGTGTAATACTGCAGAATGCCGTTGACTGGTTTCCATGAGTTACCATCAAGACTGAACTGCATATCGTAGTTACCTACCGCCGATGCCAACGCAGAGTTACTGATAGCCGGGAAAATGTGAATCGAGCTGTTGCTTAATCCATTAGTTTGCAGCGTATAGTTAACCATTTTGCAGCTTAAACCGGAGCGAGAACCAATCGTTTGTGTACGGCAATCGGCATTGCCTTCACCCAGCGTGGGCACGCCGTCGCTGTTGATAAACACTTCCGCCAGTGAGTGGGTGTTTATCAGGCGTAAGTGCCCCGCTTTGGTATGGGTTACGTCGCGGATATACCAGGTACCTGACGCCTGATCTTTACAACGCTCGCCTTTGCTCGCATCGTAAGCGACCGATGTCTGGCAGGAATTAATCGTCATCGTAAAACTACCGCCGATCGGCATCTGCTGCAGGTATTGATAAAAGGCATCGGACATCATCCCATGACGCCATTTCGTCCCGCTCCCCGTTGAGACGCCGTAAAATCCATTAGCATCGGTTGACTGGGGTAAAATCAGGCTGGTTGCCAGATCGCATCCCGAGTACCAGTTAATACACCGTAAACCCAGTAAAGGGTGAGAGACCGGCGCATTATCCAGCCACATATCAAACCGGTAATTAGCGGAGATCCCATGGTTGTGACCATCATCGATATAACCCAGACTGACCTGACGGTACGCGGTATCGCCAGAACCGGTTGATTTTAATCCGGTCCAGCGGTTTGAGCCGGTCAGGCGGGGATCCAGCGCGCCGCCAGGGGTGACAAAGAAGTTGTCATCAGAGTTGTTCTCGACAAAGACAAATTCGCGCGCCGGAGCAGCGGCTTCAGAATATTTTGTCACCGCCGCCTTAGCGTTCATCGCTAGCGGCGCAATCGTCAGCGTCGCCAAAGCGAGTAGCCACTTAGCTTTCATTACCTTCTCCTGTCTGCTGCACCGCCGCCCATGAAGAGAGACCGCTGCATACCACGTCCCCTACCCACACCGCGCCGCGCGCCTGGCTGAGCTCCAGCGCCACTTCACAGGTTTTATTTCCGCCGTAGCTAAAATCGATGGTGGGATATTTTTTATCGACATCCATGACAAATTCACCGTTCTCATCGGTACGGGTGCGTCCGATATGGTTATTAATGCGCGCGTTCGCCAACAGCGTGCCGTCTTCGGCGCGGATGCGCCCGGAGACGGTGACCATCTGCTTCACTTCCGGCTCGATCACCGCCACGTTACCGGGATAAAGCGTCAGGTGGCTCTTACGGCCGCTGACAATGTCGTAGCTGTCGATCGAGTTCTTACTGTTCTGCAGTTCGACTTCATAGCGGCTGTACGGCGACAGCGGCAGGTAGTTGCGTTTACCGCTGAGCTGCACGATGCGCCCGTTAACCTTAGCGCTGAGCTTGCCGTCGTCTTCCAGCCCGGTATTGAAGATCACTCCGGCGTTGCCGTCGGTTCGCCCGCTGGCGGCGATGTTTTTCCCCTGCCAGCCGACGCTGCCGCTGGCGGTCAGGTTGGTGTTCACGTAGCCGTCGGCGCCGCTGTTAACGTTCAGTGTGCCGTTGGTGTAGCGCGTTTCGAACTGCGTATAAGCGCCGCCGCTTAAGGTTTTGTCGTCGCCGGTATCGCCGGAAATCGCCCGCGAAATATTGGCGCCGACGGTTCGAATCGCCCCTTCATTAAACTGCTTACGCGCCGAAATGTTGGCCATGGTATAGCCGTTCTGATGGGTCATCCCGGCGCTGAACCAGTTGCCCAGCGGCAGTGATAAATCGAGGGCGATATATTTCCCGGTGTTGGCGTTGCTATCGCCGTTGTTATAGCGCTGTAAGCCCGCGCGCAGGCCTAGCGAGCCAAAAGAGCCGCTATAAATCGTCTGGTAATAATCCGCCGTGTAGTAATGGCTGTTGTAGCGGCGATCATCGTTGTAGCTGATGCTGAAAGTGCCTAGTTTTGACCACAGGGCGTTCAGGTTCAGCGTGCCGCCGATCGCCCGGTTATCGGCATCGCTGCGGCGCAGCTTATCGCCGATAACGGTCTTTTCCTGGTTAATCCACAGCGAGCTAAAGCCGCCGGGCAAGGTGGCGCTAACGCTGCCAATACTGCTCCAGGAACTGTCGCTGGCCAGCATGTTTTGCAGGTTGATATTCACCGCCTCGGTTAGCGGTAGCGTAATGCGCGTTTCGCCGACGGCGTTGCTATCGTAGCCGTAGCCGGTGGCCGCCCAACTGAGCGTACTCAGCGATCCGGAAGCCGACGCCCCCGCCAGCCAGCTCTCTTTCGCCGGCTGCGTCTTTTTGCCGCTTTCCGACCAGCGGTCCATATGGAAACTGCCGCCCCATATTTGCCAGGCCAGCGGCGCGCCCGCGCCGCGTCCGCGAGTAAACAGCTTGTTGACGCGTTGGGTGCGTTTGCTGACCACTCTTCCGTTGACGATAACTTCGACGTCAACGTCGTAAATACCGTACGGCAGGCCTCGGGTATCAACTTCATGATTCCCCATGACGAAGTTCTGCACGCTTAACAGGCGCCCGTCGCGCATCAGGTGGACCTCGCCTGCCGCCGGTAAGAATGCCACCACCGGCGTCGCCGATTGGCTGTTGTCAAATACCGTAGAGCTGGCCTGGTTTCCCCACGACGCGCCGTAGATTTTACCGGCCGAAATCGCGGTCATCGGCCCCAGCGATTGTAAGTTCCAGGTATCCAGCATCCCGCCGGCAAAACGGTGCCCGGCGAAGTCGCGCTCGTACATCGCTTTATACAGTTCATTGTCCTGGTGGCTGGTGCCGATACCGTACAGCGAGCCGTCGAGCACCACGTGATGCTCGCGCAGCGCGCTAACGCTATTGAGTGACAGATAGCTGGAGGTATTGCTGCCGCCGCTACGCATCTGGTTGTTGTAGACCCCGAGGTTATAGGTGAGGTTATTACTGAAAGTTTTAACGCTCGACTGGCCAATATCCTCGCTGCGCGACCGCAGTACGGTTCCCAGAGCCTCACGTTTCACCACCAGTTGCAGCAGCAGCTGGCGCAGACTAAGTTGCAGCTGCGCGGCATCGGTTAAGGGGATCTTCAGCGCGTCGTTGAAAGCCTCATTGGATAAACGGCTGAGCTGTTGACGCGTCTCGTCGCTGACGCGAGCGTTGTCATCGCCCTCTTCAAGGGTGATTTGCCGGACCCGCAGCACATCGCCATCAAGCCAGATATACGCGGCGCCGATACGCTGATCGTTTTGATTATCGCGGCTGCCTTCAAGATGAATAAACAGAGGAATGCTCATGCCGTCCTGCAAAGCCTGGCTGAAAGCCTGCGGGATAATCACGCCGCCGATTTGCTGCACGCGCTCGGCGGCCATGCTGTCGCTATAAGGCGCCAGCAAAAGAACCATGCCGGAGGCAAGCAGCGCGTTCAGTCCAGGGGTGATCCGTCGTAAAGGCATAGTCTTAATCCATCAGCACACATGTCTATTTCACGGGAACAAACTGCTCGCCCTGCCAGAGCGCGACCCGTCCTTTTTTGTCAGCAATATTGACGCGCGTGAAGCGACGCGATTTCCCCGGCATCAGGTAGTAGTTTTCTTTGCACTCTTTGCCATCGGCGATTTTCAGACACGGGCCGTAGGCGATAATGCGCAAGGTGGCGTTACCGGTATTGGTCAGCGTGTCGCCGGCATACTGATAGCGAAAATTAGCCTGACGCGGCGCCACCACCAGAATGGTGCCGATGCGGGCTGAAGCGGTGGCCACGGCGCTGCGCTGGGAGCCATTGCGCTGGGCATCGCTTAAGGCCTGATCGAACCAGACAATGCGGTAGTAGCGCTCTTTATCATCCGCCGGGCCTTTGTAGAAAAAGCGCACCACTTCACTGGCCTTTGCAGGCAACAACAAACTGGCGGGGGTCAGCAGGATTTCGTCCTGTTTATCCATCGGGATAACCTTGCCGCCTTCCAGCGGTGAAGAGAGACGTTCCAGATGAATGTTGATTAAGCGGCCGCTATCGGTGGTATTTTTGATCTCTTTACTTAGCGTGCTGCTGCCGCTGTTCATAAAGGAAGAGATATCGCCGACATCCAGCGCCAGCGCCGGATTCGCCAGCCCCAGCAGCAGGCCAATGGCCAGAAGATGTTTTTTCATAAGCGTTCAGTCCTTGAAGAGGCAGGGGGAGTCCCCCTGCCCGGTGCTACGAGAAAATCAGCTGGTCCAGGTGGCGTCGAACTGCACGCTCACGTCACCGCTCCAGATCCCTTCCGGCAGCGTGCTGTAATCGGTTACCGCGGTGGCGCCGTCGGTGGTACCGCTGATGATGGAGAAGTTAAAGCCGTCCTGCGCGGTGGTGCGGCCTGCGGTGTTGTAGCCGTTAGACAGCGCGCTGAGGTTGCCGCCCAGCACGCCGTTAGCGGTGTCGATCATAATGGTGTCAGCAGTCTTCTCTACCGCGACGCCGTTATAATCCACGCCCACGCTCAGCGTTGAGCCGGAGGTATCCAGCTGGGTCAGCGTGTTAGTGATAAGACGTGAAGTCAGTTTGAAGGCAGTCGCCGTGGTATCGCCTTCAACCGCAACATCAAACAGACCTTTTTGTGAGTTAAAGCCCTTAATCCCTTCGGCATACTGGAAAGCCAGGCTGCCAAGCGGGGTAACAACCAGTTTGCTTGAAGTGTCTTTTTTCGCGGTTGCAGACCAGGTAGCCACGGCCTGAGCAGTAACATCAGCAGCCTGAGCAACACCCATTCCAGCAAACGCCGTTACCAGAGCAATAGCAATAACCTTTTTTTTCATAGCTTTTTCATCCTGAGTTTAATTAAGGACAAGTCGTCCCGGTGTACCACTAAATAAACGTTACATAACTAATTTATAAATTTTCGAATACAGCTTGGCCTCAGCATTTCGCCGATGGGTGTAAATAGTTTTCACACTGCAATTTTCAATTCTGGCGATAGATTTCGGATGCATTCCCTGGGCCGTCATTCTGATCACCGTCATTTCCCGGTCAGTAATTTTTTCTTTCTTAATATCTTTGCGCAGAAACCGTCCATTAATTACATAGGCCAGTTCTTTTCTTATATCGCGCGCGAGGTCGACATACACCACGCCGCGAATATCACCGTTGTAATACCAATAATTGGCTAACGCTTCTGACTTTCTCGCGGCAATCAAAATGATTTGTTTGCCCTTGGCCTTAGCTAACCAGTCGTTGTCATAGCGAATAAAGTAATTTAATGCATTAGTACTCAGATTGATAAACAAAAAGTCCTTACATATTTTATCCAATGACAAATAAATAAGCTCTTCAATGTCTAAAATGAGTTCCGATAAGCCTTTTAAAAAATAAGTATCATGTGCTGGCCAAATACACTTATCAAGGGAGCATTGATCGTCCATATACTGTTTATCCTCTTCATCCTGGAAATACTACCTTTCACCCCATTGCCGATAGCCAGGCCTGCAGAGTCTAAACCTGCAATTAACCCCTGTTGAAATTATTTATAATAAAATACCAGCGCCATTATTTAATCATTAATAATGCCGAAATTATTTATCGATTTATATTTTTTGTTGGATTCAAATTTAGGTTTTTTCTGATTAAGTGTCAACAAGCAGGATGTGAAGCTAATTCTCATTTATGTCAATTTTTTGCTTTTTGGCGAAATCCTATTTTTTGCTCAAAAACAAAAAACATTTAATTTCATGTGGTTATTGATCGAAAATTCCTACAATCCTAATCGGTTATTATATCGTCCAGGATCATAACCCTATTTCATTAGGAATATTCTTAATAGATAAGATAAATGACGTTGCGAAAAATCTTAATAACACACAAAAGTAAGAATATAATACCATAAAATAGCAAATTATAAGACGATCAACCCATTCATAAGCTACATGAATGGTTTTAAGCACCGCACAAAATGCCTAAACATAAACAAAAAAACCGCTTGCAGAGGACTATTAATCCCATGAAAGAATGATATCTAAGAGAATGAGATTAGTTCTCATATTTCTTTCTTATTTGCTCTCATTTTCATTAGTGTAGCCAATCACGCTATGTTTGCCGCTGGCATGTTTCTTTTACCTTGCAGATAAGCGTTTCATCACGCTTTCATTATTTTTTCGCCTTACCGTCATCGAAAGTTCACACAAAACGCGATTAATAGTGACCAGTTTATGACGAACCAGGACACTCTTATGAACAGCTCTCTTGCCGCGGTGGCGGAAACCGAATTTTCGCTAATTACGCCCATCGCCCCAACCCGGCAGCGGAAAGTCTTAAGCGTGCGCAACCTGAGTAAATCTTATAATGCGCAGCAAACCGTTCTCGATAACATCAGCTTTGACCTCCATGCCGGCGAGCTGGTGGGAGTGATAGGCCGCTCGGGAGCCGGGAAATCCACCCTGCTGCATGTCCTGAACGGCACTCACAGCGCCACCGGCGGTGAAATTCTCAGCTTTCCGGAAGTTGGTATACCGCATGATGTTTCACGCCTGAAAGGACGCGCGCTCAATGCCTGGCGCAGCGAGTGCGGGATGATTTTCCAGGATTTCTGCCTCGTACCGCGTCTTGATGTGCTGACTAACGTACTGCTCGGTCGCCTGAGTCAGACCTCAACCCTGAAGTCGCTGTTTAAGATTTTCCCCGACGCCGACCGGGCACGCGCCATCTCTCTTCTCGAGTGGATGAATATGTTGCCGCACGCCCTACAGCGGGCGGAAAACCTCTCCGGCGGCCAGATGCAGCGCGTAGCGATTTGCCGCGCCCTGATGCAAAACCCCGGGATCCTGCTGGCGGATGAACCCGTCGCCTCGCTCGATCCCAAAAACACCCAGCGAATTATGAACGTACTGCGGGAAATCAGCGGCCAGGGGATTAGCGTGATGGTCAACCTGCATTCGGTCGAACTGGTCAAAGAGTACTGCACGCGGGTGATTGGCGTCGCCAAAGGCCGCATCATTTTCGACGATCATCCCGCACAGCTGACTCAGGATGTCCTGCATCAGCTGTATGGCGATGAAATTAGCCAGTTGCATTAATTTCCTTTAGTTAAAAACACACGGGCAAAATAATGAACAAACATATTAATGGCGCAGTTCGTTTATCCGCAGCAATCGCAGCTCTGTTACTGACGTGGCAAGCGAGCGCCGCTGAACAGCCGAAGGAATTAAATCTGGGGATCCTCGGCGGTCAAAACGCCACGCAGCAAATTGGCGATAACCAATGCGTTAAACAGTTTCTTGATAAAGAGCTGAAGGTCGATACCAAATTACGTAACTCATCCGATTATTCCGGCGTCATTCAGGGACTGCTGGGCGGTAAAGTCGATGTCGTATTAAGTATGTCGCCTTCTTCTTATGCCTCGGTCTATATCAATAACCCGAAAGCCGTCGATATTGTCGGTATCGCCGTTGATGATAAAGATCAGTCCCGCGGCTACCACTCGGTGGTCATCGTCAAAGCTGACAGCCCGTATAAAACGCTGGACGATTTAAAAGGCAAAGCTTTTGGCTTCGCCGACCCGGATTCCACTTCCGGTTATTTAATTCCGAACCACGCCTTTAAACAGAAATTCGGCGGCGACGCGGACAACAAATACAATAACTTCTTCTCCAGCGTCACCTTCTCCGGCGGCCACGAGCAGGACATTCTCGGCGTACTGAACGGCCAGTTTGCCGGCGCGGTCACCTGGACCTCAATGGTCGGCGACTACAACAGCGGCTACAGCGTGGGCGCTTTTAATCGCCTGATTCGCATGGATCATCCGGATCTGATGAAGCAAATCCGGATTATCTGGCAATCGCCGCTGATCC
Organism: Klebsiella sp. 141162; assembly: GCF_050600755.1. NCBI lineage: Bacteria > Pseudomonadati > Pseudomonadota > Gammaproteobacteria > Enterobacterales > Enterobacteriaceae > Klebsiella > Klebsiella sp. 141162. The sequence goes on from NZ_JAQIRI010000008.1 coordinate 123,244, forward strand.
CGAACGGCCCGATCCTCGTGAGCAATGCGCTGCCGGCGGACTTCAAAGCCAAAGTCGTCACCGCGCTTAAAAAACTGGATACCGACGATCACGCCTGTTTTGTGAAAGCGATGGGCGGAACCCAGCACATCGGCCCGGGCAGCGTGGCCGATTTCCAGCAGATCATTGATATGAAACGCGAGCTGGTTAGCGCGCGTTAATCCCGCACCGATGCCGCCGCCCGCAAGTCAATGCGGACGGCGACGCTACGTTAAAGACCTTTTCGCCGCATGAATAATACCTATACCGAATTCGAACGTTACTACCAGCAGGTCAGGACGCGGCAAAAGCGCGATACCTTCGGCTGGTCGCTGGTGCTGCTGGCGCTCTACTTTGCCGCCGGGCACGCCGCCGAGTTTAATCTGTTCACCATCTGGCGTTCTCTGCCAAACTTTCTCGACTATATGTTCGAGACGCTGCCGACGCTGCATCCGGGCGTTCTGTTAGCCGATTCTCATACCAAAGGTTCGCTGGCGTACTGGGGCTATCGCCTGCCGATTCAGCTACCGCTGATTTGGGAGACGCTGCAGCTGGCGCTGGCTTCCACGCTGGTGGCGGTCGCGGTAGCGACCATACTGGCTTTCCTCGCCGCCAATAATGCCTGGTCACCCGCGCCGCTACGCTTCGCCGTTCGCGTGCTGGTAGCCTTTTTACGCACCATGCCAGAGCTTGCCTGGGCGGTCATTTTCGTCATGGCGTTCGGTATCGGGGCGATCCCCGGTTTTCTGGCGCTGATGCTGCATACGGTTGGCAGCCTGACCAAACTGTTCTATGAAGCGGTGGAAAGCGCGCAGGATAAACCGGTTCGCGGGCTGGCGGCCTGCGGAGCATCGGCGCTGCAGAAGGTGCGCTTTGCCCTGTGGCCGCAGGTGAAACCGATTTTTCTCTCCTACGGCTTCATGCGCCTTGAGATTAACTTCCGCTCATCCACCATTCTTGGTCTGGTGGGCGCCGGCGGGATCGGCCAGGAGCTGATGACCAACATTAAGCTCGATCGTTACGATCAGGTCAGCATGACGCTGCTGCTGATCATTATTGTGGTGTCGCTGCTGGATATGCTTTCCGGCCGCCTGCGCCAGTGGGTTCTGGAGGGGAAAAAATGAGTCAATGGCAACATCAACCGGATATCGCCACCAGCCGCCGCCAGCATCAGGCGCTGTATAAGACCCAGGGGCGATACCTGCGCTATGTCGGCCTGCTGGCGCTGGCGAGCGTACTTTATTACGCCTGGTTCTTTATGCAGTTCGGTATTAGCAGCGAACAACTGGCGACCGGTCTACAGCAGATGGGACGCTATCTGCTACGGATGTTCGTCTGGCACGACTTCTGGAACTGGCCGTTTGCCTATTACTTCACGCAAATCGCCATTACGCTTGCTATCGTCTTCGCCGGGACGATTACCGCGACGGTCATCGCGCTGTTGCTGTCATTCCTGGCCGCGCGCAATATTATGCGCGGCGTGATTCCCGGCATTATCGCCATGTTGATGCGCCGCTTGTTCGACATGCTGCGCGGTATCGATATGGCTATCTGGGGTCTCATTTTCGTGCGCGCCGTAGGGCTTGGGCCGCTGGCCGGGGTACTGGCGATTATTATGCAGGATACCGGCCTGCTGGGCCGCCTGTATGCTGAAGGCCACGAGGCGGTAGACCGTTCGCCTGGCCGCGGCCTCACCGCCGTCGGCGCTAATGGTCTGCAGAAACACCGCTTCGGCATTTTCACCCAGTCGTTCCCGACTTTCCTGGCGCTGAGTTTATATCAGATTGAATCCAATACCCGTTCCGCCGCGGTGTTAGGTTTTGTCGGCGCGGGCGGGATTGGCCTTATCTACGCGGAAAATATGCGTTTGTGGAACTGGGACGTGGTGATGTTTATTACCCTGTTGCTGGTGGCGGTGGTCATGGTGATGGATACCCTCTCCGCCTGGCTACGCCGCCGTTATATTGGCGGCAACGTGGTGCCGTTGTATCAAAGTCAGCAATAACCCCCTCCCCCGGTGGCGCTGCGCTTACCGGGGCTACGAATCAGGGAAAACGTCTCGTTATTCGAGCCGCCACGCCAGCACCGGCCAGCCGTGTCGGGCGTTGGCTGCCAGCAGCTGCGGACACGGGTTGACCAACCGCACGCGATCCGCATGCAGGCACAGGGGCAGGTCGTTTATCGAATCGGTATAAAAAGTGACTTCGCCAGCATAGTCAGGATGCGCCTCGCGCCACTGCGCCAGGCGCGTCACTTTACCCTGCTGATAGCTCGGGGTACCGGCAATCACACCGCTGTAGCCGCCATCCGCCATTTCAACATCAATACCCAACGCCTGTTCAATCCCCAGCTCGGCGGCTATCGCCTGCACCAGCAGCGTTACCGAGGCGGAGATCACCAACATTTTTTCCCCTCGCGCCTGTAGGGTCCGAATAACGTCCCATGCCTGCGGGTAGACCCGCGGCAACACCTTTTCGCGCACGAATCGCGCCACCAGCGTATCCACCTGCGCCAGGGGGATGCCAATCAGCGGCGCCTGAATCAGCGCGACATAATCGGCGATATTCATTTCCCCGCGGTCGTAATCCGCCATCAGCAGCGCTTCGCGCGCCAGATATTCCGGGTCGCTCACCCAGCCTTCACGCACCATGAACTGGCTCCACAGCGTACTACTGTCCCCTTTAATCAGGGTGTTATCCAGATCGAAAATCGTCATAGCATTAGACATCGGTCATTTTCCATAATCAGCAATATAAGCCTGCGAGAGCATGTATAAAGAAGATGACAGGAGCATGATCCGGCTGCGTTTCAGCCTACCCCGCCAAAAAACATCGCCAGCAGCACCAGTAGCAATAGTAGCGGGTAGATCCGCACGTGCCAGCGATCGGGAAGTTTTGCCAACCAGCGCGATGCGCCCCGCAATCCCAGCCAGCTCCCGGCCACCAGCAGTCCGGCCGCCAGCCACCAGATATTACCGATGAAACCGGAGGGCAGCGTCGCCATCGGCGCCATCAGCAGCCACGCCAGACTGGCGGTCGCCGCCAGCGGCAGGGTCAGCAGGTTGGCCATCGCCGCGGCCTGCGCCATCGTCGCGCCACGCCGGCGCATCAGCGGCACGGTCATCACGCTGCCGCCGACGCCAAGGAAGGCGGCAATCAGGCCAATTCCGCCGCCAAGAATAGTCTCGCGCCCCGCGCTCGACGGTGCGCAAGCGGCCGACGGCGCCATAAAGCCGGGGCGAACGTAGCAATCCACGATGGTCACCGCCAGGTACAAAATGAACAGCCAGCGGATCCACTCGCCGTTGACCCTCAGCGCCAGCGCCGCGCCGGCAATACCGCCGATGGCGATGCCGCCAAGTATCGGCAGCAGGGAGCGCCAGTGAACCGTTCCGGCGCGCAGGTGACGGCCGCTTGCCAACAGCGACGTGCACAGCATCACCAGCGCCGACGTCGCCACCGCTATTTGCATCGCCTGACCGCCTACTGCGCCCTGATGACTCAGCAACATGTAAAGCAGCGGCACGGTAACAAAGCCGCCGCCGAAACCAAACAGCCAGGTGGTTATCCCGGACAACAGTCCGCAAACAAAAAGCCCAAATATCATCTACCGTTCCTCCATTCAGGGAGGTAACGATATAGAATAGCGGAATGGCTGACTTACGATTAATGGCCAATATATTACGATTTTCAGCCAGGGGAGTATGCATGCGTAATATCGCGATTAACGAAGTCGATCATCTGCCGCGCCGGGTATTGGGTCTGGGGAGCGATTATCCGCCTGACACCCTTTTACCGCGCCATCATCACCGGCGAGCGCAGTTTCTTTATGCCGTGAATGGCTTGATGAAAGTCGAAGCCGATGACGGTCAGTGGCTGGTGCCGCCGTTCAGCGGCGTATGGATACCCGCTAATAAACCGCATCGCGTCTGGATGCCGGGCGTGAGCACCCATAGTCTGTATATCGAACCGCAGGACGCGCCGCGCGCCGGCGTGCGCTGCGAAGTGTTGCAGGTTTCGCCGCTGCTGCATCAACTGCTGCTGGCCGCCTGCCAGCTGCCGCTGTTGTATGAAGAGAGCGGACATGATGCGGCGCTTATCGCCCTATTACTGTTTGAACTGCAGGCCGCCCCGCCGCTGCCGATGTTTACGCCGCTACCGCAACATCCGCGGCTGGCTGAACTATGCAGCGCGTTTCTCCTTCAGCCGGACATTCACAGTACACCGGAGCAGTGGGCCAAAAAGATGAGTCAAAGCCTGCGCACCTTCAACCGCCACTTTTTGCAGGAGACCGGGATGGCGTTTCGCGACTGGCGTCATAAAGCCTGCCTGATGTACTCCCTCAGCGCCCTGCGCGAAGGCCGTAGCATTACCGACGTGGCGTTAAGCCTTGGCTATGAGCATCCGGCGGCGTTTACTGCCATGTTTCGCAAAGCGATGGGCTATGCGCCAGCCTCTTTTATCCGCCATCTTAAAGGAGGAACGCCTGCCTCTCGCACCAGATAAATAAGAACATCCTGATTCTGGCCTGTTATATTTTGATTTAGATAGTAAACATTTATTAATAAATAAAATCACCGCGTTTACTATCTGAATAATGTGCTTATTACGGTACCGGCGAATTTATGCCTGCAGTACGTAAGTTTTCGTAAATTTTGCGTTTCATCATTCTGACGTTTCCCTGAATACGCTATAAATGGCGACGGTCGATCCCTAACATGAAAATAACGACATGAAGCCCAAACTCACCCACGCTTTATTACTTGTTCCTTTATTGATTTTGGCAGGATGTTCATCTTCCCCAAAAAAACCGCCCAAGGCGGTGGCGCAGCATCATTACGAGCCTATCGACAGCGGCTCCGACGATCTGATACCGGTGCTGGCCGCCCTGCACGATCAGATGCATACCTGGGACGGCACCCCTTATGAATGGGGCGGCACCGACCAGAGCGGCGTTGACTGTTCCGGCTTCGTCTGGCGTACGCTGAAGGACCGCTTTAATCTGCCAATGGACCGCGTGACCACCGGCGATCTTCTGCATATGGGCGTGCGCGTTAGCAAGCAGCAGCTGCGGCCTGGCGATTTAGTCTTCTTCCGCATTCACGGCGGCATGCACGTCGGTTTCTACGATACCGACCATAACTTCCTGCACGCCTCCGCAAGCCAGGGCGTCATGCGTTCGTCGCTGGATAATCCGTACTGGAACCGCGTCTTTTATCAGGCGCGGCGCTTGCCGAAGGAATATAACGCGCAGATCACCATGAATAACGACGATCTGCATCTGGCGAAAAACCGCTAATCCTGACAAATAAAAACCGCGGCGTTCAGGGCCGCGGTTATATTTTTATTACGCTCAGTTTTATCAGAACTGATAGGTCATCCCCAGCGCGACGATGTCGTCATCGTTAATACCGAGCTTATTATCGCTCTTCAGCTGGTTAATTTTGTAATCCACAAAGGCGTTCATGTTTTTGTTGAAGTAGTAGGTCAGGCCGACGTCAATATAATTGACCAGATCTTCGCTGCCGACACCTTCAATATCTTTGCCTTTCGACAGTACATAGCCCAGAGACGGACGCAGACCGAAGTCGAACTGATACTGGGCGACCGCTTCAAAGTTCTGCGCTTTATTAGCAAAACCACCGCTGATCGGCGTCATCTTGCGGGTCTCAGAGTACATTGTCGCCAGGTAGATATTGTTGGCGTCGTACTTCAGGCCGGTAGCCCAGGCTTCCGCTTTGGAACCCTGGCCGCGCGCCAGCAGGTTCTGATCGTTGGTACGGTCAGAGCTGGTATAAGCCGCGCTGACGGCGAAATCACTGCCGCCGAAATCATAGCTTAAAGAGGTGCCGAACCCGTCGCCATTCTGTTTTTTCGCTTCGCGGCCTTCGTTTTTCCCCTGGTATTGCAGGGTCATATTCAGACCATCGACCAGGCCGAAGAAATCGGTGTTGCGGTAGGTCGCCAGGCCGCTGGCGCGTTTGGTCATGAAGTTATCGGTCTGCGCGGAAGAGTCGCCGCCGAACTCCGGGAACATATCGGTCCAGGCTTCAACGTCGTACAGCGCGCCGAGGTTACGACCATAGTCAAATGATCCAAACTCTTTTAACTTCACGCCGGCAAACGCCAGACGGGTTTTCTGCGAGGAATCGCTTTCGGTTTTATTGCCGGAGAATTCGGATTCCCAGCGGCCATAACCGGTCAGTTGATCGTTGATCTGCGTTTCGCCTTTGATACCAAAGCGAACGTAGGTCTGGTCGCCATCCTTGCTGTCATAATCGCTGAAGTAGTGCATGGCTTTCACTTTGCCGTACACGTCCAGTTTATTGCCGTCTTTATTGTATACTTCCGCTGCCTGTGAAGCCGAAGAAGCAACAAAACCCATCATCATTAATGCCAGTGAACGCTTTTTCATTATGTGGTCCTGGTGATTTATTTACACGCGCTTATCAATTCCGGGCGAAGGCCCCGTCAAAAACTGGAGGTTTTTTAACGCTGTAGTGTTAAATATTTATGACGAAATGGAACTTTTTATAAAAAAGAATGTTTAAATATTTCCGTCATAAATATGTCACCTGGCCTGCGCAGAATGCCCGATCCGCGCAATAAAATGGCTTGACCAATACGCCAGCAGTTGGCAAGCGGCCTGACTCCTGTTACAACATCAGCTCGATCTCGATATTCCTTTTGAACGGCAGAAAATCATGAGTGATAGCCAGACGCTGGTGGTAAAACTGGGCACCAGTGTTTTAACGGGCGGATCCCGCCGCCTGAACCGCGCCCATATCGTTGAGTTAGTGCGCCAGTGCGCGCAGCTGCATGCCATGGGGCACCGCATTGTGATTGTGACTTCCGGGGCCATCGCCGCCGGACGTGAACACCTCGGCTACCCTGAACTGCCCGCCACCATTGCCTCAAAACAGCTGTTGGCGGCAGTCGGCCAAAGCCGTCTTATCCAGCTATGGGAACAGCTTTTCTCTATTTACGGCATTCATGTCGGCCAGATGCTGCTGACCCGTGCCGATATGGAAGATCGCGAGCGGTTCCTCAACGCCCGCGATACCCTGCGCGCGCTGCTGGATAACAATATTGTGCCGGTCATTAATGAGAATGACGCCGTCGCCACCGCTGAAATCAAAGTCGGCGACAACGATAATCTTTCCGCCCTGGCGGCCATTCTCGCCGGCGCCGATAAACTGCTGCTGTTGACCGATCAGCCGGGGCTCTTTACCGCCGACCCGCGCAGCAATCCGCAGGCCGAGCTTATCAAAGATGTCTACGGCATCGATGACGCGCTGCGCGCCATCGCAGGCGATAGCGTTTCCGGCCTCGGCACCGGCGGCATGGGCACCAAACTGCAGGCCGCGGACGTCGCCTGTCGCGCTGGCATCGATACTATTATCGCCGCCGGCAACCGCCCGGACGTTATCGGCCACGCGATGGAAGGCCTGCCGGTGGGCACCTGTTTCCACGCTCAGGAATCACCGCTGGAGAACCGCAAACGCTGGATCTTCGGCGCGCCGCCGGCCGGTGAAATCACCGTCGATGCCGGGGCGACCCAGGCTATTCTGGAAAGAGGAAGCTCATTGCTGCCAAAAGGCATCAAAACCGTCAGCGGGAATTTCTCCCGCGGCGAAGTTATCCGAATCCGCAGTAGCGAAGGCCGCGATATCGCCCACGGCGTGAGCCGCTATAACAGCGACGCCCTGCGCCTGATCGCCGGGCAGCACTCGCAGCAAATCGATGCCATCCTCGGCTATGAATACGGCCCGGTGGCCGTCCATCGTGACGATATGATTACCCGTTAAGGAGCTGAAAATGCTGGAACAAATGGGCATTGCGGCCAAAGCGGCCTCTTACCAACTCGCGCTGCTATCCAGCCGCGAGAAAAATCAGGTTCTGAACAAGATTGCTGATTATCTGGAAGCGCAGACCGAAGAGATCCTGCGCGCCAACGCCGAAGACCTCAGCGACGCCCGTGCCAACGGTCTGAGCGACGCGATGCTCGATCGCCTGGCGCTGACGCCGGCGCGCCTGCGCGGCATCGCCGATGACGTGCGTCAGGTGTGTAGCCTGGCGGATCCGGTCGGCCAGGTGATTGACGGCGGTCTGCTGGATAGCGGCCTGCGTATCGAACGTCGTCGCGTGCCGCTGGGAGTGATCGGCGTGATTTATGAAGCGCGGCCGAACGTGACCGTCGATGTCGCCTCTCTGTGCCTGAAGACCGGCAACGCGGCTATTCTGCGCGGCGGTAAAGAGACCTGGCGCACCAACGCCGCGACGGTGAAAGTGATTCAACAGGCGCTGCAGGAGTGCGGCCTGCCGGCTGCCGCGGTGCAGGCAATCGAGAGCCCGGATCGCGCGCTGGTCGGCGAAATGCTGAAGATGGATAAATACATCGATATGCTGATCCCGCGCGGCGGCGCAGGCCTGCATAAGCTGTGCCGCGAGCAATCCACCATCCCGGTGATCACCGGCGGTATCGGCGTGTGCCATATTTTCGTCGACGATTCCGCCGAGATCGCACCGGCGCTGAAGATCATCGTTAACGCCAAGACCCAACGCCCGAGCACCTGCAATACCGCTGAGACGCTGCTGGTACACCGTAATATCGCCGATACCTTCCTGCCTGCGCTGAGCAAACAGATGGCGGAGAGCAGCGTGACGCTGCATGCCGATCCGGCCGCCCTGCCCCTTCTGCAGAACGGTCCGGCGAAGGTGGAGCCGGTGAAAGCGGAGCAGTACGACGATGAGTATTTGTCGCTGGATCTGAACGTGAAAGTTGTTGCCGATCTCGATGAGGCGATTGCCCATATTCGTGAGCACGGCACCCAGCATTCCGATGCCATTCTGACGCGTACCCTGCGCCATGCGAATCGCTTTATTAATGAAGTGGATTCGTCGGCGGTATACGTTAACGCTTCTACCCGCTTCACCGACGGCGGCCAGTTCGGCCTCGGCGCGGAAGTGGCGGTCAGCACCCAGAAGCTGCACGCCCGCGGGCCGATGGGTCTTGAAGCGCTGACCACCTATAAGTGGATTGGCTTCGGCGACGATACCATTCGTGCTTAACGCTAAGCGGGTGATGCAAAAGTAGCCGTTTGATTCGAAAGGGCATTGACGCATCACCCACTTAGTTTTAACCTTCTACCCCGTGCTTCACGCAGGTGAACACGTCCTTTCAGGGCCGATATAGCTCAGTTGGTAGAGCAGCGCATTCGTAATGCGAAGGTCGTAGGTTCGACTCCTATTATCGGCACCATTTCAACTTCCCCAAATGTCCGTATTCATCCATAAACACCCTGATTTATAACGATTTTACCGCTTTTAGTCCATCATCGTCCGCAGCCATCCAGTAGAATCCGATAAAGAATGTGTATATGTTCCTGTTCGGTCATGGATTCCTATACACATGCCTTTAAACGATATGCAGATTCGCCGCGCTAAGCCTGAAGATAAACCCTATACGCTTGGGGATGGGCAAGGCTTGTCATTGCTTATAGAACCTAATGAAAGCAAGAACTGGCGGTTCCGCTATCGCTATGCCGGTAAACCCAAGATGATCTCGCTTGGTGTTTACCCAACGATCACTCTTGCCGATGCTCGTTCCCGTCGTGATGAAGCTCGAAAACTTGTGGCAGAAGGAAAGAACCCTAGTGATGTTCGAAAAGAGCAAAAGCTGGCTCTGCAAGCAGAGTCAGAGAACGCCTTCGAAAAGATAGCCAGAGAGTGACATCAACTTAAATCTGCTAAATGGTCGGCAGGATATGCATCAGACATCATGGAAGCGTTTAAGAACGACATTTTTCCTTATGTTGGAACAAGGCCTGTGGGTGAGATTAAACCGCTAGAGCTGCTGAACGTACTGCGTAAAATTGAGAAACGTGGTGCGTTGGAGAAAATGCGGAAAGTGCGTCAGCGTTGCTCTGAAGTGTTTCGCTACGCAATTGCAACGGGTAGAGCGGAGTACAATCCTGCGGCAGATCTTTCCAGCGCTCTCGAAGTACACCAATTCAATCATTTCCCGTTCCTAAAAGCTGATGAGATACTCGAATTTCTGCGTGCCTTAGAGAGTTACACCGGGAGTAAGCTTGTCCAGATAGCAACGAAATTACTGATGATTACGGGCGTGAGAACCATCGAATTACGCGCGGCATTATGGCAAGAATTTGATCTGGATAACGCTATTTGGGAAATTCCTGCTGAAAGGATAAAAATGCGCAGGCCGCATCTTGTGCCATTGTCGACCCAAGCGTTAGATTTACTCCATGAACTCAAGATAATAACAGGGAACTATCGTTATGTTTTTCCGGGACGGAACGATCCGAACAAGCCTATGAGTGAGGCTAGTATCAACCAAGTCATAAAGCGTATTGGATATGCTGGACGCGTTACAGGGCATGGGTTTCGGCATACGCTTTCTACCATCTTGCATGAGAAAGGATATGACTCACAATGGATTGAGATGCAATTAGCCCATGTCGATAAAAATTGTATTCGAGGAACTTATAATCATGCTCAATACATTGAAAAACGGCGGTCTATACTTCAATGGTATTCAAGTTTTTTATTTAACATAAAAGGATGATCTCATGGGTGAGTTTTCTAAACTAGTAGGGGATTATGGTGAGGATATAGTCTCACATTTTCTTAATATATTCGGATGGGAGAACCATGCGACAAACAAATATGTTGATTGTCACACTCGTAAACATGAAAAAAATACACATGGTATTGATGCATTATTTGTCTATAATTCACCGTTAGAATCAAAAACTATAGAAAATGTAATAGTGTCATCAAAGTATTCTTCAAATCCTTATTCTAAAGTGGCTTCAACCTTTAAAAGTCATTTTGAAGATATTGCTACAGCTATTGAGTGTTATGCAAAATCCTCGCTAAAAAAAGAAATCAATCAGCAGGTGATTTCTGCGGGTCGATATAATGGTTGTAAAAAAGTTGATACGGGTGTTCTTTTTTATATTAACAATGACAGTAATCCGGATAAACAAGATATTATTAGTTCTATTAAGAACTCACAAATTAGCAGTGATCTTAAATATAGAACTATACATGTTGTGGATAATAAAAGAGCATCTTTTTTATATGAGAGCATTACTTATATAAAGAATAAATACGGGTATGATAAAGTTAATTTTTTCTACCCTCCAACATCCCTAAACCTTACCATTACGGGTAAGAGGTATTTCGGGAAAGTCTTCCCAGTTGAATATATTTCTTCCCCAATAATTCCTTTTGTCATTGAAAGAGGTAATCAAGAACAACCTATTATTTGTTTGGTTTCTTCTGAACCATTTTCCGCTGATGGCATTGAGCATTTACTTTCATGCACACGGGATTTAGTAGCTGATATATCTAAAAATCTTTTATTCGTATTTAGTCATTATAACAAGTTAAATGCTAAAGAGGATTTGGACAGATTACGTTTGTCTCTTGACAGAGAGATAAGTATTGAAATTGATTCTTACAATGCCGATTTTAGAGGGTAAGATAATGGACTCTATGATTTTGCCAAGCGGCGATAATTTAAAAACTCTCTTGTCTCAATCAAAGATAAGTAAAAGTGAAGTAAAGTCTGTATTAAGAGGGCGGGGGGTCTTTTGCTCTAGTGACGAAAAAAATAATACAGTTCCATTATTGATTAAAACTCTAGTGAGTCCATCGGAGTACTATTTTCTTCATGATAGAATTAAAACTAAAGAACATAGCACAAAAATTAACATGAGGACTCTGAAATGGGACTCAGAAGAGTCGTTAATTGATTCTATAGGTGATGATTTCAACCTGTCTGATTTGATTGATGATCCTTTTTGTAATTATGAAGTGACAAATGTTTCTGACTTTTATGTAAAAGATAATGATGATTCTATAGCTTTAGACTTCACCATAAAACGTATAGACCTAATGAATGGTTGGCATGAAGCAGAACAGTATTTTTCTGGTAGAATTGAATTGGAAAAAAATAGTGAGAAGAAAGATGATGTAGAAGTAAATATTTCTCTCAATCATACATCTCAAGAAACAAAGTTAGTTGCAGATAAAATACTGAGAAAATTAAATTCTCATTTGAAGACCCAAGGACATATTAAGCAAGACTCTGAGATATTAAAGATTCAATTTAATCATTTTGATAATGCTAAAAGAATACAATTTCTTGAGAATATTGCAAAATCTCATATCCAAAACGAGTTTTATTTTCAAAAAATTATAGATGTTGATTTCTACCCGGATGAAACAACCACTTTTCCAGATGATCTAAAGTGGTTGGAGAGAAATATTGAAGAATTAAAGCTAAAAGGTACTTTAGGTGAGTCAATATTCTTCAGAAATAAAAGTCTTCACCCAAATTTGAAAATATCAAAGCTTGTAGCCAGTTACACAATGCAAGACATTGACTATGATGCAGAGTGTAAGATCTCATATGAATTTCCTGAGTATTCAACTAAGAAATCAGAAGTTGCTGAGCTTGTTATTGATTTTAAAGCATTTAATGGTAAAGGTGCTCCCATTTCTAAAATTAATGAAATTAAAGCCAGCATTATGAAAACTATTGAAGCGAAAAAAGTAAAAGCCTATGATTTATATAAGGTTATCTCTGATTAATTCGTTTGGTGATTTTTAGATTAATGTGTTAGAGCCGCGTAAAGGTGGCTTTAACACATAATTTTCATCGCTCTTCAAATCGGCATTCACTTTAAGTGGAATATATAATTATTTATATTTCCAGCGCACAATGCTCTCCCCGCCACGCCAGCCCGCTTAAGAGGCCGCTTTTAATGCAGGTGCAAAGGTGGCCTCAGGCCGCGCCGTGTAAGCATCCCGGTAAAACGGCCCATTCACTTTTAGAGATCTTCCGACATACTGAGTATATCCCTGAGGAGAGCGGCCACAATAAGGACAATGCATCATGACAGTAATCTTCCGCCTCCATCGAAGTTCTTATCGACCCAAGCGTTAGATAGTGTCTGCCGCAAAGTTTTGGCTGGATTACGGTAAATTCCATCAGTATGATTGTTTGCACAATCAGCGAGTGAGAAACAACTTTCTGCGAGATAAAGGATGATAGGATATGAAAGTGACTGATGAGGCTTTATTACATTCTGGGTTTACACCATCAGATTTGCAGAAGATAAAGAACAACATTGAAAGCTACGGCGGAACGTTAGGGGAAGCGATCCAAGATCTGGCAAATCGATTCAGGGTTATTTTATGGATAACATCATCTTGTCTGATGGTTTTTATCATTTTAGTACTGTTTTCTGCAAAAGAAACCGTGGTTGGTGGTGGAATATCAATTCTGATCGCTATCGTCATTGTTCTATTTTTACAGCCGCTAGTCCTGTCTTACAAATCCTGGCGGTTCTTGAGAAAAAATAGAGTTTAATGGTATGGCGCTTCTGTGGAAAACAAGTCAAAAATAACTTTAGCCTTGAGTCCATAGCCTACTATTTTCATTGTTAATTTTGGTCGACTCATCGTATCAACCTGCCGATAGAAATCACGAGGCATCCATCTAAAAAGCCTCCACGCTTCAGGTTTGCTTGCTAATCCGAAGATGCTATAAACACTCGCACCTAATGTAAGTGTGTTATAAAGGGCTAGTCCTGTTTCCGGCTTGAACCCCATAAAGTGAGCCATTTCCATAGCAGCATCAGCTACAAACCCTTGTGTCTTAAATTCCTTGCCATAAATACCAGGAATGATTTCTTTTGAGAGACCATTGATTCCATCCATTACAAGGATAGCTCCTGCCAGCATACCTATAGGCGTCATTGTCGAAACCATCAAAACACCGCCAGCAATAGCCATTCCAGAAACCACAACTTGAATGGCTGAAATCACATATCCGACGATTTTATTATTTTCCCTAACGAACTCGATCTTTGCATAAAGCTGCGCGACTCTGGTTCTTACCAGGCGTCCTTGTTCTTCCAGGTTATTTGTTTCAGTGCGCAGATTTTTGATGCATGCGACACATTCCTCGTCTGTTTTGGCCCGCCGTGCTGCTGCAAATTCTTTTTCTACGACCTGTTTTATCTCTTCAACGAACTTTATCCGTGTCAGGCCATCATGCAGATGGAATGCTGACAGCCTGTTTGCTGTTTCTATAAGTTTCCGGGCTTCCAAATTCACCATTGTATCTGACCAGGTTCTATTCCAGCCCCTGTTAAACAGCGTGATATCCATAATGCTTCCTCACCACACATGTGGTTGTTTTATTTCAGATTTCTTTTCCCCATCATTTTCACGCAACACTGGAATATATCTAAGACATTTATTACATGTTCTCATAATACACAGGTGACATCCTGACGGCTGTAATCTTACTTGAAGTATAAATCCTCCCAAACAGCCGCACTATTGATTTCAATCGACTCTCTCTATTAAATACCAACAAAGCAAACCTACAGCAAATTTATTTTCCCGGAAACCATTAATATTCCCCCTGCCACTTTAACTAATACAAAAACCATTAATTTATAGAATGGATTCGGGTTACGTCGATAAATATATATCATCAATATCGGGATATGGTTTCCACCTAACTTTTATGAAACACTTTATCCCGGTTACTGACAAAAACTCACCCCACCTGATACGCCGCTATCATTCGCGTCGTTCTGGTCAGGCTATCCGCCACCTCCACTTCCGCGGTCGTAATCGCCATTCCCGCAGAACGCAGCGCCGAAATATCCGCGGCGATACGCTGGATACCGAACCAGAACAGCCCATCCAGCGCATTGACCTGCAGGCCGCTTTCCAGCGCCAAACGTAACCGCTCGCGCGGAGCCTTTATCTCTTTTGCCAGCTGTTGATAGGGCGCGGCGGAAACCGCATCCGGCCCGCTGCGAATAATCCGGCTCACAAAGCGATAACGAAACTCATCCGGAACGGCGCTGAGATCGGCTTTCAGGCTGTAAACGCAGCCGCGCTTCTTACCATTAATCACCACGTTCTTTTGATTCAGCGCCAGCGCATGGCGTAAGCGATCCACCAGCTGCGGGGCGCGGATAAGCAATAAACGAAACGGCAGTTCGAAGCTGGTGGCGTAGTCGACATTCAGCAATGCAGTACGCAAACGCGTTTCACTGTTCGCCTTTTCCTGCTGACATTCAGCAATAACTTCCGCCCACTGGCGGGTAATACGTGGGGATTCGTTGCGCTCGATGAACTGAAATTTTTCAATCTGATAGTCAATACGTCCAGCCATTGCCGTTCCCTGTGGTTCACCATCTCGCTGATAGTTTTCAGCAGATTGCGTCTATTCGCAAGTAGCAGTTCGCTTTAAATCATCATGTGCTAACTTCACCAGGGAATATTAGCTGAACAAATAAAAATAGATGAGAAAAGAAATTTTTATTAATTGATTAAATGATTTAACAGAACATTTAATAAGAGCTATTTTTCAGAAAACGTTTATATCAACAGTTATTGTTTCCAATAAACCAGGCAGCTACATTGCGTAAAAATAGCATTACTGGGATATAAAAATGGACACAACAGAACAAATTAATGGAACATATTATTACAATGGCAAGTCAAACCTCTCGTCCCATGAACTTCTTTTTTGGGTTTTTCTCGATACTGCAGCCATTCATTTTGGAGTAGATGACATCATGACCATTGCGTTAATCATGCTTGGTCAACCTATAAAAAATACCCGGACAAAACCAGGCGGAGCGACTAAAGGGACGAGCATTTTGAGCCATGAGTTACGGAAGGTTTTACACAATGACTTAAAAGTCAGGCTCCCGACGTTAACCAACCAATCCATCCGTAATCTTAGATGGAGCTATGTCACCAATCTGGGAGCATTCGTTGGACGCTGGATACCCATCCTCGGGATTATTTACCTGACAGGGGATGTAATTTATGTATCAATAAAAGCAACCACTAGATACAACGCCATTGCCAGAGGTGACGATAAATTATGGTAGATCAAGACAATATCGCAGCAGCCGTTCTGGCATGGTATGAAACGCAATGGAACAAGCCGACACTTACCGGCAAAAAGCAGCAGGTGAATGCGGATTTATCACTCAATATGGGCGATTATCCCTGGGCCAGAGAAAGTGGCGATGACATCATGCAATCGTATTTCCGTCAGTTTAATGTAAAGCAAGATGCATTTGATTTATTTAATTATTGGCCTCCCGAACAGGGTTTCCTCCCTAATTTCCTATTACCGAAATCCAAACGCATTTCTCCGCGCACACCGGAGCCGCTAACACTCGCGATGCTCATTGCGTCAGCACAGGCTGGGAGATGGCTGTATCGTTAGTTGTTTGAAAATAAAGAGCCCCTCCCCCGGATAGCGGCGCGCTGCGCCTTATCCGGGCTACCGGTTAGTGCCAACTTGTAGCCCCGGTAAGCGTAAGCGCGACCGGGGTTTTTCTCAGTTAGCGCCAACCTTGGCCCCGCTAAGCGCAGCGCAACCGTTCTTACTGCAGCGCCTCGAGAATATGATACGCCGCCTTCACCCGCTCCGGGTTGGGGTAGCTTTTATTCGCCAGCATCACGATGCCGAGATCCTGTTGCGGGATAAAGGCCACGTAGCTGCCGAATCCGCCGGTGGAGCCGGTCTTATGTACCCAGGAGGCCTTCACCGGCGGCGCGGGCGGATTGACCGCCGTTACCGGCGTCGCGGCGAGCGCCACCTTATTATCGCTGCCGTTAATTACTACCTCGGCCGACACCGGCCAGTTCAGCATCTCCCAGCCAAGTCCCTGATACATCCCCCCGGCACGCCAGTAGCGCGACTGTGCCAGCTGGATCCCCTGCCGCAGGTTTTTATCCTGCACCGTCTCGCGGTTCATATTCGCCAGCACCCAGTGCGCCATATCCTCAATGCTCGACTTCACGCCGTAAGCCTCAGCGTCCAGCTGCCCCGGCGAAACGTGTACCGCTTTACCGTCGCGATAACCCCAGGCGTAATCCTTGCTCTGGGCGGACGGTACGTTAATCCAGGTGTGGCTCAGTTTTAACGGCTGCAATACCCGCTGGCTCATCGCCTGTTCAAAGCTCATGCCGGAAGGTTTTACCGCCAGCGCGCCGAACAGGCCAATGCTGGTATTGGCGTACTGCCGCTTACTCCCCGGCGCCCACTGCGGTTGCCAGTTCTGATAGTAACGCAGTAATGCCGCTTCATCCGTCACCTCGTCCGGAACCTGCAGCGGCAGACCGCCTGCGGTATAGGTGGCGAGATGCAACAGCGAAATCCCCTGCCACTGCTGGCCGGTGAGTTGCGGCCAGTACTTCTGCGCCGGATCGCTGAGCTTAATTTCACCGCGCGCCACCGCATCGCCGCCAAGCACGCCGGTGAAAGTCTTACTAACAGAGCCCAGCTCAAACAACGTCTGTCGCGTCACCGGACGCTGCCCGGCGACATCGGCCTGGCCCCAGGTGAAATAGTAGGGTTTGCCGTGATAGATCACCGCCACCGCCATCCCCGGTATCGCCTGTTCTTTCATTAACGGGGTGATGGTCTGATTGACCAGTTCGCGCAGCTGCTCCGCCGTTTGCGGCGCGGCAAACGTCGAAAATGAGGCGCCCAGCAGCAGTACGCCTGTAAGGGATTTTTTCATCATGAAGTATTTTTCCATTATCGGTTCTCGCTCAATATCCACTCTCGTCCGGGCCCTTCAGACGCGCTCAGTGTCGGTGTTTTGCACTGCGCTGACAAACTGTTAAATTTAGCAGCAGGCTTTAGTTTTTCTAACGGATAATGTTATGACACGCAGCTATCTTCCTCTCAATTCACTGCGGGCGTTTGAAGCGGCCGCCCGGCATCTCAGTTTTACCCGCGCGGCGATTGAGCTCAACGTCACCCACTCCGCCATCAGCCAGCACGTGAAGACGCTGGAGGAACACCTTAACTGCCAGCTGTTCGTTCGCGTGTCGCGCGGCCTCAAGCTCACCACCGAAGGCGAAGGCCTGTTACCGGTACTCAATGAGTCGTTTGAAAGGATTGCCGGGATGCTCGACCGTTTTACCGGTCACCAGGCGCAGGAGAAGCTCAAGATCGGCGTAGTCGGCACTTTCGCTACGGGCCTGCTGTTCCCGCTGCTGCCAGCCTTCTGGCGCGAGTGTCCGCATATCGATTTGCAGATCTCCACCCATAATAATCGCGTCGATCCCGCCGCCGAGGGGTTGGATTATGTGATTCGCTTCGGCGGCGGCGCCTGGCACGATACCGCCGCGCAGTATCTGTGCGCCGCCCCGCTCTCCGCGCTGTGCGCTCCGTCGTTAGCTGCCCGGCTAAATACACCGAAGGATATTTTGCAGTTCACGCTGCTCCGCTCTTATCGCCGCGACGAATGGTCGGCGTGGATGCAGGCAGCGGGAGAACTTCCGCCTTCGCCAACCCATCGGGTTATTGTCTTCGACTCATCAGTGACCATGCTGGAGGCGGCGCAGGCAGGCTTAGGCGTAGCTATCGCCCCGGTAAAAATGTTCAGCCATCTGCTGGAAGAAAAACGCATTGTGCAGCCATTTAAGATTCATATCGATCTCGGCAACTACTGGCTGACACGTTTGCAATCACGCACGGAAACGCCCGCGATGCTGCATTTTTCCCGCTGGCTGGCGGAGGCCTTAAAAGGGGTTAATTCGGCGGAGTAATCCGCCATCAGAAGGCGCTCCCGAAGGAAACAGGAAATATTTGGAAATAACGCTTACACATTATGCATAGCGCTGGATAAATCAGCGTTTTTAATTTGCCCTGGCTTGCGCAGAAACGTTTACCCCCCTGAGAAACAAAAACAATAAAACAATTTAAAAACAACACCTTAATTATTTACCTTTCCCCATAGCATCCTCCCCAGCGCCCCGCTGGCTATAAAATTATTATCGTTGCCATTATCAGATAAGTCCGATCAAGTGCATCGTTTATGTCTATTAATTTCCTGTAATTAAGTCACCGAAGCAATCAAAACGCGAAAACTGTTGCTGTATATTTCATCGCGATCAACACGCCAACATAGGTTATCTGGATACCCATCTGCACGGTATTCGCTTGCCGTGTTTGATTACCACAATGGTTATCCCCTTAAGTACATGGAGTTAAAATGAATAAGAAATTACTGCCTGTTGTAGCACTGATCCTGTCCGCGTCCGCCACCAGTGCTTACGCAGTTAACGGCAAGGTCAACTTTACCGGTGAAATCATCCAGTCAACCTGTACTGTGACTTCTTCCGACCAGAACAAAGACGTTTTCATCGGTAAATACCCGACTACCGCGTTCAACGCTGTTGGCGATGTTACCGCTTCTAAAGCGTTCACCATCAACCTGGAAAAATGTGAAGCCGGTGATTACTCCCTGCGCTTCGACGGTGCGACCGTTGCCGGTAACCCGAACCTGCTGTCCGTTGATAACGCTGGCGGCGTAGGTATCGAAATCCTGACCAACGACGAAAAAATCGTCCCAATCAACCAGAGCGCAGACGACAACTCCCCGTGGGTTAACGTTGCAGCGTCTGACGACAACAGCGGCACCGCGGTATTCAACCTGAAAGCTCGCTACAAATCCTTCCTGAAGGATGTGACTGCTGGTTCTGCTAACGCAAACGCCACCTTCACCATCGAATACAAATAATACGGATAATCCCGTTTTAGGGTAGACGTTTTGGCCATGGATGGCTGGTAACATTATTTGGAACGTGAAATGAAAAAGTTATTAACCGCTTTATTGTTATTTGTCTCGCTGGATACTTTTGCGGGTATTCAGGTCGATCAGACTCGGGTTATTTATAACGGCGGGGAAAAATCTGCGGCGTTATCCATTCACAATGATACCGATGAAACATGGATGGTTCAGACCTGGCTTGATACCGGTGACGCCACCGCAACGCCAACCAATTTACCGATGCAGGCTATTCCGCCAATTTTAAAACTGGCGGGAAATAAAGACGCTATTTTGCGCTTTGTTTATTCCGGCAGCGGACTACCAACCGACCGCGAATCCGTGTACTGGATCAACGTGCAGGAAATTCCGCCTTCGGCGAAGCAAGAAAACGTGCTGCAAATTGCGATCCGCACCCGCGTGAAGTTGTTCTATCGCCCTACCACGCTGAAAACCACCTTGCAAAAGGAAGCGCAGGCCCTGACCTGGCGCAAGCAAGGTAATGAGCTGGTCGTGACTAACAAAGGTCCGCTGCACGTGACTTTCGGCGTACTGACGCTAAAGAGCGGCGCGAAGACCTGGAAAGTGAATGCTGACATGGTTAATCCCATGGACTCTCTGAACATCAAATTGCCAGCCGGCGCGGCGGCAGCGGATCAGATGTCATTCACTTTTATCAATGATTTTGGCGGACATACGGAAATTAAAGATATCCGCATTCAGTAAGAGAGCAATACAATGGCTAGCCATAACAAAATAAGGACGATCCCTGGATGTCTGGCGCAGCACGTTCGCTTTGCTGTTTACGCCTCGACAATGTCATTACTGGCGACACCATTTGTCAATGCCGAAGAGCAATTCAATACCTCTTTCATCCGCGGGGCGAATAACGCCTCGCTGGTGCAAAACCTCTCTACCGGCGACGATATTTTACCAGGTAAATATGCCTTCGATATTTACCTGAATAAAAATCGCGTCGATCACCGGGAAATAGAATTTAAAAAAGATTCGCCTAACACCCCGGGCTATTTCTGTTTAGATGCCGACAGCTATCGTTCATACGGCGTTCTGGTGCCGGACACTGCCGGTAGCAGCGCCTGTTACGATCTGGTAAAAAATATTGCCGGCAGTAGCGTGAGCTGGAACGCCGCGCTGCAGGAGCTGAATATCTCCGTGCCGCAAACCGATCTCGAAGCGCGACCGCAGGGCGAGATTTCGCCGCTGGTCTATGACGACGGTATCAACGCCGGTTTCGTTAACTATGCCTTCAGCGGCAGTCATTCCCGTTTTGCCAGCGGTAGCGGCAAACAGGACAGCGACTACTACTTCCTGAGCCTCAATAACGGCCTAAACGTCGGCGCGTGGCGTTTTCGCAATACCTCTTCCCTGTCAAAACAGACCGGGCAAAAAGAGCAATGGAATCCGATTTCCACCTGGGCGGAAACCGACATCGCCTCCTGGCGCAGCCGTATTCAGATTGGCCAGAGCAACACCAATAATAACGTTTTCGACAGCTTCCAGTTCCGCGGCGCGCAGATTTCCAGCGTCCCGGAAATGCTGCCGGACAGCCGCCGCGGCTACGCGCCGGTCGTACGCGGCGTCGCCAACACCAACGCCCGCGTCGAAGTGCGCCAGAACGGCTACACCGTATACAGCACCGTGGTGCCGCCGGGGCCGTTCGCGCTGACCGATATTTCGCCAAGCACCCTCAGCGGCGACTTAGCCGTAACGGTTATCGAGGCGGATGGCTCACGCCATAGCTTCACACTCCCTTACTCCTCCGTGCCGAATATGCTGCGCGACGGGATCTGGGAGTATCAGGTGACGGCGGGTAAATACCACGACGGCACCAATAATTATCAGCCGCAATTTATCCAGGGTACCGTCGCACATGGCGCCGGCTCCGACTATACGCCATATGGCGGGATTATCATGGCCGAGCACTATCGCTCCGGCGTGGTCGGGCTGGGTAAAAACATGGGCGAATACGGGGCGGCCTCCGTTGACGCCTCATGGTCTGATACCGATCTGGCTTCCGGCGAGAACAAACGCGGCGCCAGCGTGCGCTTCCTCTATTCCAAATCGCTCAATACCCTCGGTACCGATGTGCAGATCGCCGGCTACCGTTATTCGACATCGGGCTTCTATGACTTCTCCGATGCGGTAGCTGAACGTAACAACTGGCAGAACGGTTTCTACCACACCCAGTATTACGATCAGAGCGACGATAAAACCGGCGCGCCGGATTGGGCGACGCAAAACCAGCGCCGTCGTTACTACGACTCGCAGCAATACAACAACAAACGCCAGCGCGTCGAGATGACGGTCAACCAGCACATCGCCGGCGCTTCGCTGTACGCGACCTTTATTCGTCAGAACTACTGGAACACCTCCGCTTACGACCGCACCATCCAGACCGGTTTCAACACCACCTGGAATCGCGTCAGCGTCGGCGTGTTTTACCAGAACAGCCGCAGTAACTACGGCTATAGCGACAACAGCGTTAACCTCAACGTCTCGGTGCCAATCAACATCTTTGGCCCGGACCACGAAAGCACGGTTAACTTTAACGCCTCTAACAGCAAGCAGAGCGGTAGCGGCTACAGCGCCGGGATGAGCGGTACGCTGCTTGATGACAACCGCATGAATTACTTCGTGCAGAGCGGCCACACCCAGCACGGCGGCGATACCAGCCTGGTCAACCTGGGTTATCTGGGCAGCATGGGTAACGTCGATCTGGGCTACAGCTACAACAACAACTATCAGCAGACTTCGCTGAACGTCTCCGGCGGCGTGGTCGCGCACTCCGGCGGCGTCACCCTGTCGCAGCCGCTGCAGAACACCTTCGTGGTGGTGAAAGCGAAAGGGGCGCAGGGCGTACGTCTGGAGAACCAGCCTGGGGTAGCGATTGACCGCTTCGGCTACGCGGTGCTCACTTCTGCGATGCCGTATCGCCACAACCGCGTCGCGCTGCGTACTTCGGATATCGGCAACGGCCTGGAAATCCCGCTGGCGGCGAAAGATATCGTGCCGACCGAGCGCGCCATCGGCCGCGTGACCTTTGAAACGCATCTCGGCCAGAGCCTGCTTATCCACGCCAAACTGGCGGACGGCAGCGTGCCGGTGATTGGCGCCAACATCTTCGGCCAGAACGGCGAACATGTCGGCGTGGTCGGTACCCGCGGCGAAGCCTACGTTTCCGGCGTTCAGAGCGGCGACCGTCTGCAGATGAAATGGGGCGACGATGCCGACGCCTCCTGCAGCCTGACGGTGCCAGAACTACCTGCTATTCAAGCCGATCAACCCGGTGGTTATCAGGTCGTCTCCCTGACCTGTAAATAACATGAAAGGACAATTAGTTATGTCGAAGTTTAACCTCTTATCCCGCACCGGGCTGACGCTGCTGGTACTCTCGAGCGCGCTGTTCTCCACCAGCAGCTTCGCGCTGAGCTGTAAGAAGAACGGTACCGAAGTATCGCAGACCATCGCGCTCACCGATCAGATTAACGTTTCGACCGCTAATTTGAAGCCGGGTACCCTGCTGTGGCGTTCGCCGACGTTTACCTCTACCTTTACCTGTACCGATACGGATCACATGCCCAATGGTGAAGATGCATATCTGTACTGGGATCCGGAAACCCGGATGCAGAATATCCACAACTCGCTGGAAGTCGGCGTCACCTATCTCAGCACCGATATTAAACCGGTAAAAGGTCAGAAAACGGATATCGGGCCAGGTACGCTCTGCCGCCGCAACCGTCCCGGCGGTGCATGCCAGTCCCCAGCAACCCCGCAGACCGTCACGGTGACCTACTCGGTTTATATTAAAGCCACCGGCAATCCGCCGCCGTCAAACGGCGTGATTAACGACACCAACCGCTACGCTATCTTCCAGGTTGACGGCGTCGGCGGCCTCAACAGCCGCCCGAATAGTAACTTCCGCGCGTGGGTCACCGGGCTTGGCAACATCCGCTTTATCGCCTGCAACCCGAAAATCACCGTCTCGGCGAACAATGGTTCAACGGTAAACTTCGGCAGCATCCCGGCGCGCAACGCCGTGGTCGGCGCCATTGAGAAACAGGTTCCGTTCAGCGTCCGCGCCGACCTGACCGGCGCCGGCCAGGATTGCCAGGGGCAGACCTTAATGGCCAGCTTCAGCACCCAGCAGCCGACCCAGGACACCAATACCATTCTGCCATCCAACGATAGCGGTTTTGGCATCCTGCTCTCGCGCGCCGATGCGCCGACGACCTGGCTTTCCATGAATACCCCGACGCAGTTGGGCATGATTAACGGCAGCGTGGTAGAAAGCAACTTCCTGGCCAGCCTGAAATGGCTAAGCGTTAAGCCAAAAATCGGCACCTTTAATGCGACGGCCAATATCGACGTTACCTTTAAATAGTGAAGCAAAATGCCGCTGACCAACACCGAACCGACCGGGTTACGCTATGTATTTCAGCCGATGTTCAACCGCGAAGGCAAAATGATCGCGGTTGAATGTTTGACCCGGTTTGCTCATCACGAGCCTGCTAGTCCGCAAGATATAGAACGGTTTTTCAGTGAGGCATCGGAATCACTGCGCGCCCGCATCCTGCTCGAACAGATTGAGCTGGTCAGGCAGCATCAGCAGTGGTTCCGCCACAACGAAGTCATGGTTACCCTCAACGTCGACGAGTCGACGCTGCATATGCTGCATGATGATTTTATCGCCGAGTGTGTGAAAACCATCGGCTGCCTGCATTTTGAGGTTAATGAATTTTCCAACACGCTGGTGAAACGCACCCCGACCATCGACGCCCTGACGGACAAATACTCCTTCTGGCTGGATGATTTTGGCGCCGGTTACGCCGGGTTCGCCGCCCTGACGGCGCAACCCTTTCGTTTTATCAAGACCGACAAGAACCTGTTATGGAGCCTGCTGGAAAAGAAAAACGGCCAGCAGTTGATGGACTCGCTGCTGCACTATTTTCAGGCGAACCAGTATCAGGTGATCGTCGAAGGTATTGAAACCGAAGCCCATCTTCAGTGGCTGGAAAACATGCCGTGGTTTGCCCTGCAGGGACTCCTCTGGCGGGAACAAACCATTGAAGCCTTAGTGGCCAGCGTCGAAAAATAACCCCTCTTTTCCCCGGATATCCACTCCCCCGCTATCCGGGCTGTCCGTCCTCTCTTCAACTTATTCATTTTCTGGCATTTTTCTTTTTCCACCTCGCCTGTCCTCGCCTTTCATATTGTTAACTTATTGTTGCTAGCGATCACAAAAATTAAACAATATGGTTATTTCATACGCATTTTTCAAAAATGTAGATATTTTTAATTTATGGCTACGAAATGAGCATCACCCCGACTCTCTGACTCTACCCGAGGAATGATTCTGATGAATGCACTGACCGCCGTAAAACCCCATGCTGATGATTTGGCCCACAGCTACACCGGTTTTTCCTTCGCTCCGTCCGCGCAATCGCCGCGTCTGCTGGAGCTAACGTTCACCGCCGAAACGACCGCGCAATTTCTTCAACAGGTCGCGCAGTGGCCGGTGCAGGCGCTGGAATATAAATCCTTCTTGCGCTTTCAGGTCGGCAAGATCCTCGACGATCTGTGCGGCAACCAGCTGCAGCCGCTGCTGATCAACACGCTGCTCAATCGCGCGGAGGGCGCGCTGCTGATCAACGGTATCGGCATTGACAACGTCTCTCAGGCCGATGAGATGGTCAAGCTGGCTACCGCCGTGGCGCATTTGATCGGACGTTCCAACTTTGATGCCATGAGCGGCCAGTATTACGCCCGCTTCGTAGTGAAAAACGTCGATAACTCAGACAGCTATCTGCGTCAGCCGCACCGCGTGATGGAGCTGCACAATGACGGTACCTATGTCGAAGAAATTACCGACTACGTGCTGATGATGAAGATCGATGAGCAAAATATGCAGGGCGGCAATTCACTGCTGCTGCATCTCGATGACTGGGAACATCTCGACGAATTCTTCCGCGACCCGCTCGCCCGCCGTCCGATGCGCTGGGCCGCGCCGCCGAGCAAAAACGTCAGCAAAGATGTCTATCATCCGGTTTTCGATGTCGACCAGCAGGGCCGCCCGGTAATGCGCTATATCGACCAGTTTGTGCAGCCGAAAGATTTCGAAGAAGGCACCTGGCTGAGCCGCCTCTCCGATGCGCTGGAAACCAGTAAAAACATTCTTTCCGTGCCGGTGCCGGTGGGGAAATTCCTGTTGATAAACAACCTGTTCTGGCTGCACGGTCGCGACCGCTTTACGCCGCACCCCGATCTGCGTCGCGAACTGATGCGCCAGCGCGGCTACTTTGCGTATTCCACGAATCATTACCAGACTCATCAATAAGGGTTCTCAGGCGAAGGAATTGAGCGGATGTATGATTTCGTGATTATCGGCGGCGGCATTATCGGCATGTCGACCGCCATGCAGTTAATTGAGATTTACCCGGACGCCCGCATTGCCCTGCTGGAAAAAGAGTCCGGTCCGGCCTGCCATCAAACTGGCCACAACAGCGGGGTGATCCACGCCGGCGTTTACTATACTCCCGGCAGCCTCAAGGCGCAGTTTTGCCTCGCCGGCAACCGCGCCACCAAAGCCTTTTGCGAGCAGAATGCGATTCGCTACGACGTCTGCGGCAAGATGCTGGTTGCCACCTCGCCGCTGGAAATGGAGCGGATGCGCGCGCTGTGGGATCGCACCGCCGCTAACGGCCTGCAGCGCGAGTGGCTTAGCGCCGGCGAGCTGCGCGAACGCGAGCCGAACATCAGCGGACTGGGCGGGATCTTCGTTCCTTCGAGCGGCATTGTCAGCTATCGCGACGTGGCGGCGGCAATGGCGAAGATCTTCGAATCTAAAGGCGGAACGATCGTCTACGACGCCGAAGTCAGCGCCCTGAAAGAACACGCCAGCGGTGTGGTCGTCCACACCCGTCAGGGCGGCGAATATGAGGCATCGACGCTGATTACCTGCTCCGGGCTGATGGCCGATCGGCTGGTGAAAATGATCGGCGTCGATCCCGGCTTTATCATCTGCCCGTTCCGCGGCGAATATTTCCAACTGGCGCCGCAGCACAACCAGATCGTTAATCATCTTATCTATCCTATCCCCGATCCGGCGATGCCGTTCCTCGGCGTCCATCTGACCCGCATGATCGACGGTAGCGTCACTGTCGGCCCTAACGCGGTGCTGGCGCTGAAGCGCGAAGGCTATCGTAAGCGCGATATCTCGCTGACCGATACCTTCGAGATCCTGACCTCGCCCGGCATTCGCCGGGTATTACAAAACAACCTGCGCTCCGGGCTTGGCGAAATGAAGAATTCGTTGTGCAGAAGCGGCTATCTGCGGCTGGTGCAGAAATACTGCCCCAGCCTGACATTGAGCGATTTACGCCCGTGGCCTGCCGGCGTGCGGGCACAGGCGGTATCGCCGCAGGGCAAGCTGATCGACGATTTCCTTTTTGTTACTACCGCGCGTTCCATCCACACCTGTAACGCGCCGTCGCCGGCGGCCACGTCGGCTATCCCGATCGGCGCGCACATCGTCAGCAAGGTGCAAACCCTGCTGGAAAGCCAGAGCAATCCCGGACGCACGCTGCGTGCGGCACGTAGCGTGGAGACACTACACGCCGCTTTTACTCGTTAACCCCTTTAGACAGGAAGCGATTATGCAACTTAAAGATGCAACTCTGTTTCGCCAGCAGGCGCTAATTGATGGCCAGTGGCGCGATGCGCAAAACGGCGACGTGATTGCGGTGACCAACCCCGCCAACGGCCAGCAACTGGGTAGCGTGCCGAAAATGGGCGCCGACGAAACCCGCGAAGCCATTGAAGCCGCCAACCGCGCCCTGCCAGCCTGGCGTGCCCTGACCGCCAAAGAGCGCGCCACCCTTCTGCGCCGCTGGTTCGATCTCATGATGGAGAACCAGGACGATCTTGCCCGCCTGATGACCCTCGAACAGGGGAAACCGCTGGCGGAAGCCAAAGGCGAAATCAGCTACGCCGCCTCCTTTATTGAGTGGTTCGCCGAAGAAGGTAAGCGCATTTACGGCGATACCATTCCCGGTCATCAGGCCGACAAGCGCCTGATCGTCATTAAGCAGCCCATCGGCGTTACCGCCGCCATCACTCCGTGGAACTTCCCGGCGGCGATGATCACCCGTAAAGCGGGCCCGGCGCTGGCCGCCGGCTGCACGATGGTGCTGAAACCCGCCAGCCAGACGCCGTTTTCCGCGCTGGCGCTGGCCGAACTGGCGAATCGCGCCGGTATTCCCGCCGGGGTATTTAACGTGGTCACCGGTTCCGCCGGGGCCGTCGGCAACGAACTGACCAGCAACCCGCTGGTACGCAAGCTCTCCTTCACCGGCTCGACCGAAATTGGCCGCCAGCTGATGGAACAGTGTGCGAAAGACATCAAAAAAGTGTCGTTAGAACTCGGCGGCAACGCGCCGTTTATCGTCTTTGACGATGCCGACCTTGATAAAGCCGTCGAAGGGGCGCTGGCGTCGAAATTCCGCAACGCCGGGCAGACCTGCGTCTGCGCCAACCGTCTGTATGTACAGGACGGCGTCTATGACCGTTTCGCCGAGAAACTGCAGCAGGCGGTGGAAAAGCTGCGCATCGGCGACGGCCTGCAGGATGGGGTCACCACCGGCCCGCTGATCGATGATAAAGCGGTAGCTAAAGTCGAAGAACATATTGCCGACGCCATTGCGAAAGGCGCGCGCATCGTCACCGGCGGTAAACCGCACGCGCTGGGCGGCAACTTCTTCCAGCCCACCATCCTGGTCAACGTCCCGAGCAGCGCCAAAGTGGCGAAAGAAGAGACCTTCGGCCCGCTGGCGCCGCTGTTCCGCTTTAAAGATGAAGCCGATGTGATTGCCCAGGCCAACGATACCGAATTCGGCCTCGCCGCCTATTTCTACACCCGCGACCTGAGCCGCGTCTTCCGCGTCGGCGAAGCGCTGGAGTACGGCATCGTTGGTATCAATACCGGCATTATCTCCAACGAAGTCGCGCCGTTCGGCGGCATTAAAGCCTCCGGTCTGGGCCGTGAAGGTTCGAAGTACGGCATCGAAGATTATTTAGAAATCAAATATATGTGTATCGGCCTTTAACAGGAGAGCAGGACATGACCAGCAATAAAGCGTTAATGCAGCGCCGTAGCGACGCGGTGCCGCGCGGCGTCGGACAAATTCACCCTATCTTTGCCGACCGTGCGGAGAACTGCCGGGTATGGGACGTTGAAGGCCGTGAATATCTCGATTTCGCCGGCGGTATTGCGGTGCTGAACACCGGCCACCTGCACCCTGAGGTGATCGCCGCGGTGGAAGGCCAGCTGAAGAAGCTGACCCACACCTGCTTCCAGGTGCTGGCCTACGAGCCCTACCTGCAGCTGTGCGAAATGATGAACCAGAAAGTGCCCGGCGATTTCGCCAAGAAAACCCTGCTGGTGACCACCGGTTCGGAAGCGGTGGAAAACGCGGTCAAAATCGCCCGCGCGGCGACCGGGCGTAGCGGCACCATCGCCTTTACCGGCGCCTATCATGGCCGTACCCATTACACCCTGTCGTTAACCGGTAAAGTGAACCCTTACTCCGCGGGCATGGGATTAATGCCGGGCCATGTCTATCGCGCGCTCTACCCGTGCGCGCTGCACGGCATCAGCGATGATGACGCGATCGCCAGCATCCATCGCATCTTCAAAAATGACGCCGCGCCGGAAGATATCGCCGCTATCGTCATTGAACCTGTCCAGGGCGAAGGCGGTTTCTACGCCGCCTCCCCGGCCTTTATGCAGCGCCTGCGCGCGCTGTGTGATGAGCACGGCATCATGCTGATCGCCGATGAAGTCCAGAGCGGCGCGGGCCGTACCGGCACGCTGTTCGCGATGGAGCAGATGGGCGTGGCGCCGGATATCACCACCTTTGCCAAATCCATCGCCGGCGGCTTCCCGCTGGCGGGCGTCACCGGACGGGCGGAAGTCATGGACGCCATTGCGCCGGGCGGATTGGGCGGCACCTATGCCGGCAACCCGATTGCCTGCGCCGCCGCGCTGGCGGTACTCAAGGTTTTCGAACAGGAAAACCTGTTGGAAAAAGCCAACCAGCTCGGCGACAAGCTGCGTAAGGGCCTGCTCAATATCGCCGAAACGCATCCTGAAATCGGCGACGTCCGCGGCCTGGGAGCGATGATCGCCATTGAACTCTTTGAAGAGGGCGATCACCGCAAACCCAACGCCAAACTGACGGCGGATATTGTCGCCCGCGCGCGGGATAAAGGCCTGATCCTGCTCTCCTGCGGGCCGTACTACAACGTGCTGCGTATTCTGGTGCCGCTGACTATCGAAGATGCGCAGATCGCGCAGGGGCTGCAGATTATCGCCGACTGTTTTAACGAAGCTAAACAACGCTAACACTCCTGCACCGGATGGCGATGCTCGCGCGTCCCGTCCGGTTGCCTGTCGGCCGGATGGGGAGCAACCGCCATCCGGCAAACGGCGCCAAAAAACAATAAAAGGGGTTAATGATGGGGCAACTGTCGCAATCACATGATTTAGGGGGCGGGCTGAAATCACGCCACGTCACCATGTTATCTATTGCCGGCGTGATCGGCGCAAGTTTGTTTGTCGGTTCCAGCGTCGCCATTGCCGAAGCGGGCCCGGCGGTGCTGCTCTCCTACCTGTTCGCCGGGTTATTAGTGGTGATGATTATGCGTATGCTGGCCGAAATGGCCGTCGCCACCCCGGATACGGGCTCCTTTTCGACCTACGCCGACAAAGCGATCGGCCGCTGGGCGGGTTATACCATCGGCTGGCTGTACTGGTGGTTCTGGGTCCTGGTGATTCCCCTGGAAGCCAATATCGCGGCCATTATTCTCAACTCGTGGATTCCCGGCGTACCGGTATGGCTATTCTCGCTGGTCATCACCCTTGCCCTCACCGGCAGTAATCTACTGAGCGTCAAGAACTACGGCGAATTCGAGTTCTGGCTGGCTATCTGCAAAGTTATCGCCATTCTGGCCTTTATCGTGCTGGGCGCGGTGGCCATCACCGGCTTCTATCCATATGCCGAAGTGAGCGGGATTTCGCGTCTGTGGGATCACGGCGGCTTTATGCCTAACGGCTTCGGCGCGGTGCTCAGCGCAATGCTCATTACCATGTTCTCATTTATGGGCGCCGAGATCGTCACCATTGCCGCCGCCGAATCGGATACCCCGGATAAGCACATCGTTCGCGCCACGAATTCCGTAATCTGGCGCATCTCTATCTTCTATCTGTGCTCCATTTTCGTGGTCGTCTCGCTGATCCCGTGGAACATGCCGGGGCTGAAGAACGTCGGTTCATACCGTTCGGTACTGGAGTTACTGCATATCCCCTACGCCAAACTGATTATGGACGGCGTGATCCTGCTGTCGGTGACCAGTTGCCTGAACTCGGCGCTGTATACCGCTTCGCGAATGCTCTATTCCCTGAGCCGCCGCGGCGATGCGCCAGCCATAATGGGCAAAACCAACCGCAGTAAAACGCCGTATGTGGCAGTGCTGCTCTCCACCGGCGCGGCCTTCTTAACCGTGGTGGTGAACTACTATGCCCCGGCAAAGGTCTTTAAATTCCTGATCGATAGCTCCGGCGCCATCGCCCTGCTGGTCTATCTGGTCATCGCCGTATCTCAGTTGCGGATGCGCAAAATCCTGCTGGCGAAAGGCGGAGAAATTCGCCTTAAGATGTGGCTCTATCCGTGGCTCACCTGGCTGGTTATCGCCTTTATCACCTTCGTACTGGTGGTGATGCTGTTCCGCCCGGCGCAGCAGCTGGAGGTGATTTCCACCGGCGTGCTGGCGATCGCTATCATCTGCACGGTGCCGATTATGTCACGCTGGAAAAAGCTGCTATTGTGGCAAAAACTGCCGCTGCAAAATACGCGTTAACCCTGTTCCCGGCGCAAGCCGGGAAATGTATTCAGGAGCAAGACTATGACCGCCATTCCCCAAGCGACGGCCATTGATGGATACCGCTGGTTGAAAAACGACATCATCCGCGGCGTTTATCAGCCTGATGAAAAACTGCGTATGAGCCTGCTGACGTCGCGCTATGAGCTTGGCGTCGGCCCGCTGCGGGAAGCGCTCTCGCAGCTGGTGGCCGAGCGGCTGGTGACGGTGGTCAACCAAAAAGGCTATCGCGTCGCCTCGATGTCCGAGGCGGAACTCCTCGATATCTTCGATGCCCGCGCCAACATGGAAGCCATGCTGGTGCGCCTCGCCATTGAGCGCGGCGGCGATGAGTGGGAAGCCGAACTGCTGGCTCGCGCCCATCTGCTTAATAAGCTGGAATCCAGCGAAGCAAGCGAGCGCTTACTCGATGAATGGGATCAGCGCCATCAGGCGTTTCATACCGCCATCGTCGCTGGCTGTGGTTCGCAGTATTTACTGCAGATGCGCGAACGGCTGTTCGATCTGGCGGCGCGCTACCGCTTCATCTGGCTGCGCACCACCGTGCTGTCGGTAGAAATGCTGGAAGATAAACATGTCCAGCACCAGACGCTGCTGGAAGCCATTCTGGCGCGCGACGCCGAGCAAGCCAGCGCGCTCATGCGCGAGCACTTACTGACTCCCATCCCGATTATCCAACAGGCGATGGCCGGCAAACTGCAGGCGCAGCAATCCTGATTCAGGCGGCGGGCTTTTTATAATACGGCAGCTGCTTGACCGGATACTCGTAGTGTTCCTCCACCACGCAGCGGTCCGGCGTCGCCATTCCCGAATAGAAGAAAAAGTACTCCTGACTGTCCGGGAAAAAGACCAGATCGTCGCCGTTACGAAAGCTGGTCACCCGATAGGGAATATTATTTTTAGTGTGCGCCTGACGCATGCCGGAAGCCACCTGGAAATGGTCGTCCCACTTCATGGTTGATAGCTGGTAATGGAAACGCGAGATAGTCACGTTTTTACGTAAAGAGCAGGACAATTTTACCGCTGTGCCGGCGAAAGCCGGAGAAAGGAAGAAGCTTAATAAACTGATAGATAATACAAATTTCATGAAGGTCTTATAATTTTAGGGTCAATTATTTAACGGTAACATGAATTGGCCGTTCAAACAGGGATCGCGGCGGATTTTCTTCCCACCGCGCCCGACTCCAGGAATATTCCTAATTATTCGCGCCGCGTAACACCTCGCGAAAGTGCATCACCAGCGGGCGCTGGTTAGCTTTGTGCCATACCGCCCACAGCTGGGTCGAATAGCTCATCCACGGAATTTCCCGCAGCACGACCCCCTCAGGGGCGTTATGCCGCAGGCTGTGCTGGATCAGCGCCACGCCCAGCCCCGCCGCCACCAGCCCCAGAGCCGTTAATGGCTCTCCGGCTTCCAGACGAATATCCGGATTAAAGCCCGCACGTACGCAGGCGGCGACGAACTCATCGCGTGAATGGGCATCGTCGTTATGGATAACCGCGATCCACTGCTGATCGGCCAGCTGCGCCGGCTGCAAGTTTTCCGCAGCGGCCAGCGGGTGATTCTGCGGTAATGCCAGCAGCATCCGGTCATCAAGCACCTGGGTGTACTCCAGATCCTGTTCGCCCGCCGAAGGCGGCATGTCCACCAGCGAGAAATCCAGGCTGCGCTGGCGCAGGCCCTCAATCTGCGTAGCGGGCGGCTGGCTATACAGCGCGATATGCACGTCCGGGCGCGACGTTCGCAGGGTGCGCAGCGCGGTAGAAAGCACGCCGGAGTGCATGGCGTTTTCGATATAACCGATACACAACCCGCCATCTTCGCCGCGCCCCAGTCGTTTACCTAATGATTCGAGACGATTGGCGTGGGTCAGCAACGAGCGCGTTTCGGCCAGAAACGTCTGCCCGTCCGCCGTCAGGCGAATACGCTGCTGGTTACGTTCAAACAACATCAGCCCAAGGCGCTCCTCCAGCTGGGCTATCTGGCGGCTGAGCGGCGACTGCGAAATATGTAAGCGTTCGGCGGCACGGCCAACGTGCTCCTCTTCCGCCACCACCACAAAGTATTTCAACTGGCGTAAATCAATCATATGAGACCTCAAAGGACTTAAGTCAGACGAATTATGTCCTATCAAGTCATAACACCGCAAGGTATTGTGATCTCCGTCACAGAGCGACAGCACAAGTCGCTCGCAAAGAACCCTTCCCAAAACGGGAACCCTATATCGAGGACATCTTAGATGAGCATCAAACATATTCTGCCAGGCAACATTGGTTTAGGCGGCGCGCCGCTGGGCAACATGTTCCGCAACATCCCGGGAGACGAGGCGCACGCCACCGTCGCCGCCGCCTGGGATCTGGGCGTTCGTTACTTCGATACCGCGCCGCTGTACGGGTCCGGTCTTTCTGAAATCCGGATGGGCGAAGCGCTCTCACGGTACCCTCGCGACCAGTTCGTTCTGAGCAGCAAAGTCGGCCGCATCATGCTTGATGAAATGGAAGACCCGGCCGCGCGTGATTTCGGTGAGAAAGGCGGTCTTTTCGAATACGGCCTGAAAAACAAAATCCTCAACGATTACTCGGCAGACGCCACCCTGCGTTCTATTGAAGACAGTTTAAAACGGCTGAAAACCGACCATCTCGACATCGTATGGATCCACGATCCAGCGCAGGATTTCTACGGCGACAGCTGGCTGGAGCAGTTCAACATCGCCCGTACCGGCGCCTTCCGCGCGCTGACCCGCCTGCGTGAAGAAGGCGTCATTAAAGCATGGGGTCTGGGCGTGAACCGCGTCGAACCTTGCGAACTGACCTTAGCGCTCGACGAGCCGAAGCCGGATGCGTTCCTGCTGGCTGGCCGCTACTCGCTGCTGGACCACAAACGCGCCCTGCAGCGCCTGATGCCGGAAGCGCTGGAACAGAATGTCGATATCGTTGTCGGCGGCCCTTACAGCTCGGGCGTTCTCGCCGGCGGTGAACACTTCGAATACCAGAAAGCCTCTGCGGCGATCCACCAGCAGGTGGCGCAGATCAAGGCCGTTGCCGCTCGTCATCAGGTGGATGTGAAAGCCGCGGCGCTGCAGTTTGCCCTGGCTCACCCGGCGGTGGCCGCCGTGATCCCGGGCTCCAGCCGTCCGGGCCGTATGGCGGAAGATCTGGCCGCGCTGAAAGCAACCATCCCAGCCGCTTTCTGGGAAGAGATGCGCAGCCAGAATCTGGTGGCGGATAACGCGCCGCTGCCGATTCGTTAATTTTAGCGGGGCCGCAGGGCCCCTCTTAAAACAAGAGAGACACCATGAAACTGGATCTAACTCATAAAGTCGCCGTGGTGAGCGGCTCCACTTCCGGCATCGGGCTTGGCATCGCTAAAGGTCTTGCTCAGGCGGGCGCGACCGTGGTCATCGTCGGCCGTCAACGGCGCGGTGTTGATACCGCCATGGCGGCGATTAATGCCGAACTCCCGGATGCGCAACTGCGCGGGGTGGTCGCCGACCTCAGCACCGAGGAGGGCGTCAGCGCGCTGCTCGCCGCCGAGCCGCATGCTGATGTGGTGGTTAACAACCTCGGCATCTTTAACGATAAAGATTTCTTTAGCGTACCGGATAGCGAGTGGATGCACTTTTATAACGTCAACGTGCTTTCCGGCGTGCGGCTGTCGCGCCACTACGCCCGGGGGATGATCGACAACGGCTGGGGACGCATTATTTTCGTCTCCTCGGAATCCGGCGTCGCGATTCCTGCCGACATGATCAACTACGGCGTGACCAAAAGCGCCAATCTCGCGGTCTCCCACGGGCTGGCGAAACGTCTGGCCGGTACCGGCGTCACCGTTAACGCCATTCTGCCCGGCCCCACCTTCACCGAAGGTTTGCAGGAGATGCTGGCGGAGGCCGCCGCGCAGTCTGGCCGCAGCCCGCGCGAACAGGCTGATGAATTTGTGAAGACCGCGCGCCCAAGCTCGATTATCCAGCGGGCGGCGGACGTCGACGAAGTGGCGAACCTGGCGGTGTATCTCGCCTCGCCGCTCTCGTCAGCCACCACCGGCGCTGCACTGCGCGTCGATGGCGGCGTCGTCGACACCCTGGCAATGTAATTCTAATCATCTGCAATAAAGAGAGAAATAAAATGGTTAATACCACTGTATCTATCGAAATCCCGGCTTCTGTCGACCAGGTCTGGCAACTGATGGGCGGCTTTGACTCGCTGCCCGACTGGCTGCCGTTCATCCCGAAAAGCGTAGTGAGCGAAGGAGGACGCGTGCGTACGCTGACCACTTCCGATGGCGGCACGGTCATTGAACGTCTGGAGGCGTTTGATAACCGCCAGCGCAGCTATAGCTACTCGATAATCCAGGCGCCGTTCCCGGTAGTGGATTACCTCTCCACGATCGCGGTAGTGGCAACTGCCGATAGCAATATCACCCGCGTTGAGTGGTCCGGCAGCTTCACGCCGGTTAACGTCAGCGACGCGGATGCCGAAGCGCTGTTCAGCGGTATTTATCGCGACGGCCTGCAGGCGTTGAAAAATAACTTTAGCGCCTGATTGTTGCCAGGAATGGCCAGGCCATTCCTTTTATGAACAAAAGAAGAAAAGTCTATTGCCCGTTGCCGTCTTTTTCAGACAACGGGCGGGGCCTATCCTTTACGCCATCACGTTGCAACGGGCAACGTTAACGAAACAACTTACCAGGATTATGAACATGAAAACCGTATCGACTCTTTTTTCCGCAGCCGCACTTTCACTTTTTGCCTTTACTGCTTCCGCGCATAGCGTCACTGCGACCGGTAATACGCTTGACTCCGCTGAAGCGGTGATTGCCAAAAAAGCGAAAGAGCTAAATGCGACTGATTATAAAATCACCAGTGCCCATATGGGGAATAAGGTGACGATGAGCGCGGAACTGTACAAGTAAAGTCGGGTCCCCTTCAGAGCCCCGGCGACTCAGCATTTTGAGTTGGCCGGGGGCTAAGAATTCTCACTCTCCCGCTTTCGATTGTTTCACCTGCAATTAACCCTACACCCTGCATTTCTCTCTGCTTTTACGCTCAACAACACATAATACTTCGGTAGTAATACTTTTCTCTGCCGCTTAAATAAGTCTCATAAAGAACATTAAAAAGCAGTTTTATTTTTAAACTGAGATTTGTCGACACTACTCAACTCATAGTCTACAATGATGATTGATAACCATTTATTGCAAATGTGAATGATTATCAGGCTTTCCAGTTAGTTAAAAACAATAGCATAACGATGTTTAAATAACTCATTTTAAACGAGCAAAAAATGGCAGATAACAATATAAAAATTTATCACTCCCGTTATAGCAAGTTGATAAAACTACTGGACTTCCTTACCGTCAACATTTTGATTTTCATCTATTTAAAGTATTTTTACACCGAACCCTCTACCGCTTCCGCGCTCGTTGGAATTATCTATTCATTAGTATTCATAAGAATTAATGAGTATTTTCAATTGTACTCCGGGCAATTTAAAGGCCACTATTTCGCAAAATCAGCCGCGCTCATATTAAGCGTATGCCTAAGCAGTATTGTTTCATTTTTATTTTTCGTCGTTGCCGAGTGGTTAATTAACACGCAACCAGTGGTTAATTTTATCCCGCTGGCCGTCAGTCTGGCGAAATGCTCAATATTTATATTTATGATTGTCTTCGTGGTGCGGGCAATCACTGCCCATTATCTGTTTAACTCGGTGTTACGGGTGGCGATTCTTGGTATTACGCCCGCGGGCCTGGCCATCGAGCAGGCTTTACAAAAAGAGTACTCACAGCGCGGTATCATCATCAGCTATTTTGAAGACCGCAACAACCATCGCGATAGCCGGTTGATGAGTATTGAAAGAAAAGGTAACTCGCGCGATCTGCTGGCCCTGGCGAAGACAGGCGGCGTTGATGAAATTTATATCGCGCTCCCCATGGTTGCACAGCAGCGTATTAAGCAGTTTCTAAATGAATTCTCTGATACGACAGTCGATGTATTCCTGGTACCGGATCTATTCTCTTACAGCTCGCATATTTCCCAGCTGCGCATGTTCGGCAATCTGCAGACTATCAGTATCTTCACTTCGCCTTTTGATGGCGAAGGGGCGATCATCAAGCGTATCGAAGATATCATTCTCGGCTCTTTCTTTACCTTAATTAGCCTGCCGGCGATGCTGTTCGTGGCGATTGGTATCAAGCTCACCTCGCCGGGGCCAATTTTATTTAAACAGAATCGTTATGGCCTCAACGGCAAGCAAATAGAAGTGTGGAAATTCAGGACCATGCGGGTCATGGAAAATAGCGCCGTGGTCACTCAGGCGACCCGCAACGATCCGCGCATCACCAAATTCGGCGCTTTTTTGCGTAAAACCTCACTGGATGAACTGCCGCAGTTTTTCAACGTGCTTCAGGGGCGGATGTCGATCGTCGGCCCGCGCCCGCACGCGGTGGCGCATAACGAGCAGTATCGCGTGCTGGTGGAGAACTACATGATTCGCCATAAGGTTAAACCAGGGATCACGGGGCTTGCGCAGATTAACGGCTTCCGCGGCGAGACCGACACGCTGGACAAAATGGAGAAGCGAATTCAGTACGATCTGGCCTACATCCAGTCGTGGTCGCTGTTCCTCGATCTCAAAATCGTCTTTTTGACTTTCTTCCGGGGCTTTGTTGGCAAAAATGCGTTCTAGGTTCGCCGTTCTGGCCGGTTTGCTGTCTGTGCCTTACGCACACGCCGACCTGCAGGCAAAACCGCATACCGGGGTTGCCGGCATCGATTTCGAGAGCCAGTTGGGTTATGACATCGGTTACGATGACAACGTGACCTGGCAGCGCTACGACCAAAATAAAATCGGTTCCAGCTACCAGAATATTAAACCTATCGTCAAAGCCATCGGCGAACGTTATGAAGACCGCTACCTGTTGATGTATTCCGGCGATTACCGCAACTATGGCAACGATAGCGCGGATAATCGCAACAACCATTTTTTTATGTTTAACGGCAAATGGCGATTTGGCAGCATGCACGGGCTGTCGCTGGATCTCAATGAGACGCTGGGTCATGAAGAGCGCGGCCGCGACACCACCGAAGGCTTTTTGCCCGAGCAGTTTAAAGAGTTTGGCATCAACAAGCCGATCGGCACCCGCTTCTTTAACAGCGAGCTGCGTTACAGCTACGGCGCGCCGGAAGGCCGCGGTAAAGTTGAAGTCGCGCTACTGCATAAACAATTGCGCTTTCGCAACCTCGACAGCATCAAAGACGCCAGCGATGACTTTAACTATTACATGCACGATCAGGAGTGGCATGAAAACAGCCTGGTGGCCGAACTGTTCGACCAGAAAGCCAAAACGCTGCGCTATCGCTATAGCTTTATCACCAACCAGCGCCGCTACGAGCTGAACCCGTTAAAAGACAGCAATGAGTATTATCTGCTAGTCGGCATGAAGAATCGCCTGTCGGGTAAAACGGAGATTAACGGTAACGTCGCCTGGCTCTACAAAGACTTTATCCATAACCCGGACTCGCAGGGTTTTAACGGCCTGAACTGGGATATCAACGCCGACTGGAAACCGCTGGAGCAAATGAAAGTTAATCTACACAGCTCCCAGCGCATCAAAGACCCCACCGACTCCGGCGGCTATATCCTGGTGTCGAATTTCGGCGTCGGCTATGAACATCACTGGCTGGTGGATCGTTTCTCAACTCTGGTCGATTATTCATATATCACCGAAGACTATAAGCATCAGAGTAATAAGCGCAAAGATAAGTCCAATCTGCTGTCGCTGACCTTTAACTATGATTTCCGACCATCGGTTAACTTTAAGCTGAAGCTGCAATGGAACACCATGCACTCAAATAAAGATACGGACACTTTTTATATTGGCCCGGACTACTCGCATGCGGTTGACCGCACCCTGGGCTACGACGATTCGGCCATTATTTTTATGACGCAGGTACAACTATGACCTTTTTAAACAGGACCCTGGCGATGCTTCCACTGCTGGCGCTACTGCTGGCGGGCTGTTCGACGCCGCCGCAGACCATTAAAACGCCGCCGGACGCCGTCTACCTTTTGGACCAGGGCGATGAAGTGAATATCGCGGTCTCGGGGGAGCAGGATCTGACGATGCGGGTAAAAATCGATAATAGCGGCAGCATTGATTACCCCTATATCGGATCGCTGCTGTTAAAAGGCAAAACGCCTGAACAGGTGAGTAATGAAATCGCCGATAAACTGCGCGGTAACTACCTACAGGCGCCGATGGTCACGGTGAGCATCGCCGAATACCGCAAAGTTTATCTGCTCGGTGAAGTGAAAAAACCGGATGGATATGCCTGGGAGCCGGGTTTAACGGCGGAAAAAGCCATCGCCCTGGCCGGCGGTTTTACCGACCGTGCCGACCGTCATGATATTCAAATTCGACAGGCCCGCGGCGGAAGGCTGCTGGATAATGTCGCCGCCGACTCCTCCGTGCAGGCAGGAGATACCATCATTATTGGCATGAGTTTCTTCTGATATGGCAATTTCACTGGTCGAAAACGCGAAAAAGAAAGAAGGCTTTATCGACTTCACGCCTTATTTCAACAAAATTAAGCACAAGCTTATCTGGTGCCTGGCGGTGGTGATTGTCGCCGCCGTGGCGTCATTTATTCTGACGCGCTTTATGTCTTCCAGCTACACGGCGACCGCTACCGTGCTGTTCAAAGCGCAGTCGCAGGACGTCTCTCCTCTACCGCGGCTGGAAAATTACGACTCCACGCGCAGCGATTACTACGAGACCAAGTATGCGTTAATGGGGTCACGAGTAGTGCTCGATGCCGCGGTGCGTAAATTAAAGCTGGAGCAAGATAGCGAATTTAACGGCGGCGATAATCTTGATGAAGCCGCGCGCATCAATAATGCCATTCAGGCGCTGCAAAAAAACCTGACCATTTCCGGCGTGCGCACCACCCAGTTGGTTGCCGTATCGATGGAAGCGAAATCACCGCAGAAAGCCGCCGATATCGCCAACGGCGTCGTCCAGGCCTTCATCGATTACAGCCTGCAGCAGAAGCAAAATACCTTGCTTCAGGCGCAGGGCTGGAACGAAAAAATGATGGACGACCTGAAAACCAAAATGGATCAGCAGAAGGCGGACATCGATAACTTCCTCAAGCAGAACGGATTACTAACCTTCCGCAGCATGGATGGTTATGAGACCGAGCGGCTGGGGATTGTGATTAACCATCTGGCCGACGCCACCCAGCGTCGTCTGAAAGCGCAGACGGTATGGGACAAGGTCCGTCGCCAGCAGGGTAAACCGGTAGAACAGATTATCTCGCTGCCGGAAATCTCTGGCCATCCGCAGGTGCAGGATTTACGCATTGCGCTCATCCAGACGCGGCGCAATCTTTCCGAAGCGGCCAAACACTACGGCCCGCAGCATCCGAAATATCTGCAGGCTCAGGCGCAGCTGCAGGCGGTCAATGCCCAGCTTGGCCAGGTGCTGGGCGAGCTGTTTAACGGCCTGCGCCAGCAGTATCAAATTGCCCTCGACGATGAGCAGCAATACCAAAAAATGCTCAACGATCAGAAGGCTGATTTCCAGGCGCTCGGCGCCAAGCGCGACCAGTACAACACCATGACCACCGCGCTGAATAAAACCGAAGAGCTTTATAAGTCGCTGTACCAGCGCGCTAACGAGCAGAAATTATCGGAGACCTTCTCGGTAGCGGATGAAGTCATTTACGACGCCGCCGTGCCGCCGGACCGTCCGTCTAAACCCCAGCGCGGCCTGTTGATCGTGATGATTACCCTGATGGCGCTGGCGCTGTATATCATGTACCTGATCGTCAGTACCGCGCTGGATAAAACGGTGAATAGCCTCAGCGAGCTCAAAGCGAAAACCGCCCTCGAGGCCAGCGGCGAATTTCCGCTCCTGACGCATCTGGAAAACGCGCAGCAGATTTTCCATAACGTGCTCTACGCCGATATGATCCACAGCCTACGGCTGGCGTTGCTCAATCAGCGCGATAAACCCGCCACCATCCTGGTGACTTCGGTGCAATCCCGTTCCGGCAGTTCGTTTATTGCCGAACTGCTGGCCTGCTCAGCCAGCAAATCGCGTAAAACGCTGCTGATTGACCTCGACTACCTGGCCACTCAGGGATTATCGGCGAAATTTCCTCTGCATACAGCGGGCTTCAGCCAACTGTTGAACGGCGAGTGCTTGCCGGAACAGTCCGTCGTCAAACTGGATGATCGGCTGGACTTTATGCCTCGCGGCAAACTCAGCGACTCTTCGCTGCTGTTGCTCACCTCTGAACGCCTGCCGGCGCTGCTGGCAACGTTGCATCAGACTTACGATACGCTAATCATCGACGCTCCGGCGCTCAATCAGGCGCAGGATAGTCTGCTGCTGGCGGCACAAAGCGATATGACTCTGCTGGTGGTGAAGGCCGGCGAGCTGGCTCCGCGGATCCGTAAAGCGGAACAACGTCTGCAGAGCGCGGGCAATAGCCGGGTGGCAAACGTGCTCAACCAGGTGCGCGAAGAACATCTGGAAACGCAGGAAGGTAAACGCCTGCTTGAGCGCCAGATGCGCGAACTCATTGCTCCGAAATAGCGCCTATGAATCTGATTAAGAGTATTTCATCCATCGCCAGTTCATCGGTGCTTTCGCAGCTGATCGGCGCCTTTTCGGTCTGGCTTATCTCTCATCGCTACGGGATGGCCGAGGTCGGCCATTACGCGATGATCTACAGCAATGTGCTGATCGGCGCGCAGGTTTGTACCTTTGCCTCGCAGTTGCTAATCCCCCGTCAGGAGGATCACGAGCTTGGGCAAAACGTGGTGTTCTGCCTGCTGCAGAGCCTGGTGATGGCCCTCCCCTGGGCGGTCATTACCGGGCTTATCTTCGAACTTAACATTGCGTTTCTCTATTTGCTGACTTTTGGCTATGCGCTGGTGCTGGTGGCGGAAAACCTTTCCCTGCGCGGCGGCAACTATCCTTTCCTGACTTTCCAGCGCATTGCGGTGTCGCTGGTCGTGGCCATTGCGCTGCTGGTGATGCCCAACCCAACGCTGTTTTATCTGGCGTGGATGGTCGGGATCCTGCTGCTATTGATCGCCTGCCTGATTCGCCTGTTTAACTTCAAAAGCTTAACGCTGCGCCACTTTTCGATTGCCACGAATCTGCGTTTTTTACGCGAGCACTGGCAGCATATTAGCCGCGTCGGCAGCGCCGAGGTGCTGGCGATGGCCAGTAATAACCTGCCGACGATGCTGATTAACATCTGGTTCTCGCCGCTGGTCGCCGGCTACTTTTCGGTGGTCAGCCGTTTCTGCCTGTCGCCGGTGATGATTATCGGTAACGCCGTGCGCAACTCCATCTTTTCTAAATGGTCGATGGATTTTCGCAACCACACCTTTAACTATCCGGAATATAAAAAGGTTCGCCTGCTGCTACTGGGCGCCGCCGCGGTGTGCATCCTTGGTATCTGGATTTTCTATCCGCTGGTGATGCGCCTGGGCTTTAGCGAGGAGTGGCTGAATTCGATCCCCACCTCGCGCTACATGCTGCCTTATCTGTTCGCCGCGCTGGCGGTCAGCCCGCTGACGGTGATCGAACTGATCTTCGGCTCCCGACGCTACTTCCTGCGTATTCAGATTGAGCAGTTGCTGATTATCGTCATCGCCTTCATCGCCTTGCCGTACTTTGGCGTCAGTTATGAAATCGCCCTGCTGGCCTTCTCGTTCCTGACCTTCGCGCGTTACTTATTCATTTTGCTCAAAATGAATCAGCGGGCGAAAACGCTTTCGCTGCAGGAGCAGAAAATATGCAGCTAAACACCGGCCGCTATCTCGAAGCCTATGCCCTGATGACGCTGGTGTTCTGCGGTACGGTCCAGTATTTCACCGGTATCGCGGCCGTGCTGTGGCTGCCATTTTTTCTGGTGCTGGTGATGGCGGTGCTGCTCCTGATGCAGAGCCGCCCGCAGCCGTTGGCGCTCACCGGGCGGGAAAAGCTAATACTGGCGCTGTATCTGACCTTTATCGTACTCGGGCTGGTCTCAACGGTACTGCAGTCAGGGGTCGTCACCGCCATCGTCGGCTTTAAAAACGAGCTGGCGCTGTCGCTACTGATGTTTTGCATGCTGCTGGGGATGTTTAGTGAATCACAACTGTATCGTCTGACGCGGCTTTTCTACTGGATCTACTATGTGCAGATCCCGGTCGCTATCTATCAGGTGATTTTCGTGGTGCCTAAACGGGTGGCGTTTCGCGGCGAAGATGAGAAATGGGACTCGGTGG
Organism: Klebsiella sp. 141162; assembly: GCF_050600755.1. Classification (NCBI taxonomy): domain Bacteria; kingdom Pseudomonadati; phylum Pseudomonadota; class Gammaproteobacteria; order Enterobacterales; family Enterobacteriaceae; genus Klebsiella; species Klebsiella sp. 141162. The sequence continues at coordinate 167,150 of NZ_JAQIRI010000008.1, forward strand.
TCGGCACTTTCGGCGGCGACCCGATGGGCGGCGGCAACACCGCGGCGATGGGGATGTTCTGTCTGCTGATCATGCTCATGAAAGTATCGGAGTTTAAGCACGGCATCTGCTCATTTAAATCGCTGGTGTTCCACATCGCGCTGGGTTTCTTCCTCTGCGTGGTGGGGGAAGTAAAATTCGTCATTCTGCTGTCGCCGTTCCTGCTGGCCCTGCTGTGGATCCTGCCCGGCTACGTAAGCGGCGTAAGTAAAGTTAGCCTGCGATCGCTGCTGATCATCGCCGCCGGCATGGCGCTATTAATTTTTGTCGCCATTACCGTGCTGGCTTCTAACTATTCCTCAGCCTTCGGCGGCGACCCGACCAAAAGCGCGCTATCGGTATTTATCGATTCGCTGGGCTATATTTTTGATACTAACTACATTATGCCAAGCGGCGAACTGGGGCGTTTTACCACCCTCTTCTTCTGGCTGCAGCATAACGAACTGTTCGGCCCGGGCGGCATGCTGTTTGGTTACGGCCTTAACGCCACCAACAGCGGCAGTACCGTCTCGCCGGGCTATATCGGCGCCTGGTATCACCTGATCCTCGACTCCACCGCTTTAAGCATGCTGCTGTGGGAAGTGGGGATTATCGGCATCATTCTGTTCATTGGCACCATCGCCTCCATCCTGGTCGCCATGCGGCCGAAAGAGACCTTTTCGCGCCACGATCTCAAGCTTGAGGATCTGCAACTCCTTAGCTCGGCGCCGGCGTTCTACGTTTTTGTCATCGGCTGTCTGCTCAGCCTGCCGTACAGCCAGATCCTGATGATCATTCCCATGCTACAGTTTTTATTATGGTTAGCCCTCGGGGCGCTGATTGTCATCCACCGCGCTGTCCGTCTTAACTCCGGTACCCACTATGAATAAAACGCCATCAATTACCGTCAGCATCAAGACTCTGAATGAAGCGCAGGGCATCGAAAAAACCATCGATAGCGTGCGCAAACAGCTGCAACCGTACCCACATCAAATCATCGTCGCCGACAGCTTATCAACGGATAACACCCGCGAACTGGCTATCGCTAAAGGCGCGATGGTGGTGTGCCTGGATAACGCCGCCGACCGCTGCTGCGGTATCGGCCACCAGCTGGGCTGGCTCTATAGCGAAGGCGATTATCTGCTGCTGCTGGATGGCGATATGGAGCTGGAGCCGGGTTTTCTCGATACCGCGGTCGAATTCCTGGAGACGCATCCGGAGTACGCCGGAGTCGCCGGCAGCGTCGAGATGGATGATGCCTCGAACTACGAGTTCAAATCGCGCAAGCAGCGCCTGCATCTGATCTATCCGCAGGGCGACACCGATCATCTGGGCGGCGGCGGCCTGTATCGTCGTGAAGCGATCGAGAAAATCGGCTATCTGACCAACCTCAACCTGCACGGCTACGAAGAAGCGGAGCTGGGCATTCGTTTACAGGCCGCAGGTTACAAGCTGCATCGCCTGGCGGCGCCCTACTTTAGCCACGCCTCTTACACCATGCCGACCTTTAAAATGCTGGCCTACCGTTGGAAAAACGGTTTCCTGTGGGCGCCGGGCGAGTTGCTCCGAAACTGCTGGGGTAAAGCCCATTTCCCGGCGGCGCTGCGGATTGTACGTAATGAGCTGATCTTCACCCTCTATCTTCTGGTCTTACTGATCTGCCTGCTGACCTTCAATGGCAAGGTTATCGCCATTGCCCTGCTGCCGCTGCTGGCGTTTATCGCTCTGAAGGCCATCAAAAATAAATCGCTGCGCGATGGCGTGCAGAGTGCCATTAACTTATCGCTATTTTCAGCGGGGCTGCTGCGCGGGGTGATTAATTCCGTGCGCGATCCGATGAAACGCCCGGCGGTGACCGTCTCGAATCCACAGCATATTGATACTGAAAATGAAAATTCTCTTCGTTAACAAATTCTTCTTTATCAAAGGCGGCGCGGAAACCGTTTATTTTCAGGAGCGCGACGCGATGCTGCAAGCCGGCTACCAGGTGGTCGACTTCAGCATGCAGCACGCGGAAAATAAACCGTCGCCGTGGGAGGAATTTTTCGTCCATAACGTCGATTATCACGACAGTCACGGCCTGATGAGCAAAATCAAAGCCGGGGTGGACTTTATTTATAATGCCGAGGCCTGCGCGAAGCTCAACACGCTTTTGTTGCGCGAGCGGCCGGATATTGTTCATTTTCATAATATTTATCATCAGCTTACGCCTGCCGTTATCGGCGTGGCGAAACGCTTTGGCTGCAAAACGGTACTCACCGCCCACGATTACAAAATCGTCTGTCCTTCCTACACCATGCTGCGAGATGGTCATGTCTGCGAAGAGTGTCTCACCGGGTCGGTGATCAACGCCTTTCGTCACCGCTGCCAGCAGGGCGATACTTTTAAAAGCCTGCTACTGTCGCTGGAAGCCTACTGGCAGAAGTTCGCCAGGAATTACGCCATGCTCGACTGTATCATCGCCCCGAGCGAGTTTATGCGCCAGACCCTGCTGCGTAAGCTGCCCGACGCCCGCATTGAAGTGATCGTCAACGGTATCGATGCCGACAGCACCGTGCCCGGCGACACCGCAGGCGACTACTTTCTCTATATTGGCCGCCTGAGCCGGGAAAAAGGCGTGCCGACGCTGGCGCAGGCGCAGCAAAAAATGCGGGAGGCGATGCCGCTTAAGATTGTCGGCGACGGCCCATTGGGCGCAGACCTGCGCGCGCGTTTCAGCGGCCCGCAGTTCCTCGGCTATATGAAACACGGCGAGGAGCTGAATAACCTTATTCGCGGGGCCCGCGCGGTAGTCGTCCCCTCTGAATATTATGAAAACTGCTCCATGTCGGTGCTCGAAGCCATGGCTTTTGGCCGCCCGGTGATCGGCGGCAATATTGGCGGTATCCCGGAACAGATCCGTGACGGCGTCGACGGCTATCTGGTTGAACCCGGCAATAGCGACGCGCTGGCGCAACTGATGGACAAACTGGCTGCAGACCCTGAGCTGGCCCGCAATATGGGAATTAACGCCCGCCGGCGGCTGGAAGAAAAATACGATCTCGCCCGCCACATGCAGGTGCTGCAGGCGCTTTATCAGCAACTTGTCGGGGAGAAAAAATGACCATCAACGTCACGGTTCTAGGCACTCGCGGGATCCCCGATGTGCAGGGCGGCGTGGAAACGCACTGCCAGAATTTATACCCGGAAATCTATCGCCAGGGCAGTGCGGAAGTCTGCGTGATCGCCCGCTCGCCGTATGTGAACTACCGCCGCAGCGAATATCAGGGCGTTAAACTCAAGAGCCTGTGGGCGCCGAAAAGCCGTAAATTCGAGGCTATTATTCACTCGACGCTGGCGGCGTTCAGTACCTTATTCGACGGCTCCAACGTGGTTCACGTTCACGCCGTTGGCCCCGGCCTGGTGGTGCCGTTGCTGCGTCTGTTGGGAAAACGCGTCGTCTTTACCCATCACGGCCCGGATTACGATCGGCAGAAATGGGGCAAGATGGCCAAAGAGATGCTGCGCCTTGGCGAAAAATGGGCGGTGAAATACGCCCATGAAGTGATCGTCATTTCCGAGGTCATCAATAATCTGATTAAGCACAAGCATGGACGATATAACGCCCACGTTATCTACAACGGCGTACGCCAGGTCGAACTGCCGCCCGCGGATCGGCAGGCGGCGATCCTCGATAAATACGCTTTAAAACCGGGCCAGTATATCGTTGCCGTGGCCCGTTTTGTCGAAGAGAAAGGACTGCACGATCTCGTTGCCGCCTATGCCGCCGCCGGGTGTTCGGTACCGCTGGTGCTCATTGGCGATGCCGACCACGCCGATGAATATAGCGAGCGCCTGAAGCAACAGGCGGCCGCCACGCCAAACGTCATCCTCACCGGCTTTATCAGCGGCGCGCCGCTGCATACGCTGTTCTCGCAGGCCGGGCTATTCGTGCTGCCCTCTTATCATGAAGGATTACCAATCGCGCTGCTGGAAGCCATGTCGTGGTCGCTGCCGGTGGTGGTCAGCGACATTCCGGCCAACCTTGAAATTGGTCTGCCGCCAGCGGACTACTTTCCCGTCGGCAACGTTCCGGCCCTGACGCAGAAACTGCAGCAGTGGGTCGCAGGAGAAAAAGCGGATTATGGTGAGTTTATGCCGAAGTACCGCTGGCCGGAAATTGCCGCGCAAACCGCGCAAGTCTATCAGCGCTTAACGTAAGCAGGTTACTCGTGCCGAAATCTACAGCTGAACTGGTGGTCGAGCGCTTCTATGCCGCGCTTGACCAGGAGGTGGAAACCTCATTAACCGCGGAGCAGAAACGGGGAATCGAGCAGGCGCTGGTGCGCGCCAACCTGGCGTCACGCCATCGCATCGATTTTCGCCACAGCTTTCCGTTCCTGCATCGCCGCTATTTTGTGGTGTTTCTTTTTGGCCGGGATCTACGCAAAGTTTCGCGTGAAAGCACCCTATTCGGACGCATCTTCGCGACTCTGCTGATTACGCTTGGCGTGGTATTCGCCCTGCTGTCGATCCTGCTGGCGCTCTATATGCTGAAATCAGCATTAGGCATTGATGTATTTAAAAATTTCCACGTCGGTATCTGGACGTGGTTTGTTAATCTTCATGACCACATGACAAAGTGAATTGAGTATGGCGATATCATCTTTGCGTAGAGCTCCTCTGTTTCGCGCCCTGCTGCTGGCCAGCACGCTGGCGTCAGCGTCCGTTGGCGCGCAAACCACGGTCATCACCCCGCCCCCATTCGACGGTCTGCTCACCAATCCGGGCATCGGCGTCGCCAGCTTTCATGATGGCTATGGTGAAAAACCAACCCGCGCCGAGTATCCCGATACTGGTTTTGAGTACGATCGCTTCTACTGGAGCGAGCTGGAACCACAGGAAGGGGTCTACAATTTCGCCCCGATCGATAACGCCTTTAGCGTCGCCGCCAACCATCAGCCAGCCATGAACGTCGGCCTGAGGGTGATGGCGCTTGACGATCCGCAAACGGGATCGAAAATTCCCGACTGGCTGATCGCCAAAGGGATCAAAGGACAGTGGGTCGCCGACGGCAAAACCTTCGTGCCGGATCTCAGCGATCCAACTTTTATCGCCTATGCGCAGAAACTGCTGAATGCCCTCGGTCAGCGCTATGACGGCAATCCGGAACTGGCCTTTATCGATATCGGCATGGTCGGCTCCTGGGGCGAATGGCACAACTCCAACTTTAGCGAGATTCCACCGTTAATGGAGAAGTACACGCCGGAGCAGCTCAATCGCTATGTTGATATGCATTTCGATAGCTTCCCGAAAACGCCGAAAGTCATGCTGATTAGCGGCGGCGATTCGCTGGCCTGGGCCAGCCGCCGCGGCGCGGGCTGGCGGGCGGACTGCTGGGGCGACTGGCATAACTTCTCCAGCGAGTGGAGCCATATGCGCGATGATTATCCGCAGCGTCTGGCCGCCGCTCAGGTCGCGGCGCCGGGGTTTGTCGATAGCTGGAAACGGGCGCCCGTCAGCCTTGAGATCTGCGGCTATATGAGCGAATGGCAGAGCGTACAGCACTACACGCGTGAAGAGGTGCAGGCCACCTTCGACTGGGCGCTGCAGCAACACGCCAGCAGCCTGAATCTGAAATCGCGACCGATTCCGACGGAATACCGCGATATTGTCGATAAAGCCTTACTGCGAATCGGCTACCGTTTCCGGGTCAACAAACTCGCCTTCGAAACGCCGGTTAAGGCTGGTAAGCCGTTAGCGGTCAGTGTTACCTGGCGTAATGATGGCGTCGCCCCGGCCTACCTGTTCTACCCGGTACAATGGCGGGTGGTCAACGCCGCCGGCGCCACGGTTACCCAGGTAAAAACCCAGGATGACGTGCGCCGCTGGCTGCCGGGGGAAATGCAAAGCACTGTCACTCTCACGCTACCCGCCGCGCTGCCCGCCGGCGATTACGCGCTGCAGACCGCCATCACCGATGCCCAGGGCAAGCCGCGGCTGCTGCTGGCCAACCAGGGCAAAACCGCCGACGGCTGGTATCAACTGACCACCTTTTCCCTTAAGTAAACGGAGAATTCATGCCTAATGCCATCAGTCAGGTCCGCCGAGAGATCAAACATACCGGCAGTATGAAGGCGAAAATCGCGATTCTGCTCTATCGCCTCGCGACGCTGTATCGCAGCCGCAACCCGTTTTACAAGCTGCTCGGCATTCCATTCGTTATTCTCAATAAACTGATTAACGAGTGTCTGTTTTGCGTCGAACTCCCCTGGCAGACGCGGATCGGCTACGGGTTGAAGCTATATCATCCGCACTGCATTGTTCTCAACCGCGGCACCGTCATCGGTGAAAACTGTATTCTGCGTCAGGGGGCCACCATCGGCAGCCTGACGGATAGCGAAGGCCGCGAAGGGGCAAGCCCGGTAATTGGCAATAACGTCGAGTTCGGCGCCCACGTGGTGGTCATCGGCCCGGTGACGTTGGGTGATAATGTTAAAATTGGCGCGGGGACCGTGGTGACGAAAGATCTGGCCGCCGGTCAGGTAGTGGTCGGCCAGCCGTTCCGGGTGTTGTCAACTCATCGCGAAGCGCAGGAATAACGGCTGAAGCGCCGTGACCTGATGACCAGAATGATCGTTGGCGGTCATCCGCTTCCCACAGCAGAAAGCGGATGCCAAAAGTAGAGCTTACGCGCGCAGGCGAACCGGTTCGCTGAAATCGTCAGCCGGTTCGAGTTTCAGATTGAACGTCGTCAGCAGCGCCGCGGCGCGCTCGTGGAACTCACGCAGCGTTTTTTCGAGTCTTTCGCGAACCTCAGGATCGTCGATGGCGACCGCTTGCCAGTTGCCCTCTTTATCAAACAGGCCGAACTGGTAGCTATAAGTGAAACGAGATTCCTGTGCTTCCATTTCCATCCACCAGCCCCAGAATTCCCGCTTCTCCGGCGCTGGTTTAACGTTGACGCAAACTGCCAGGCAGTCGAAAAAAAAGCGGTTCTCTTCACACTGCCCTTCACGGATATAGGGGCCTAGCGCCGTGAATTTTTTAATCAGCTTACTTTTCAGGTGTCCACTCGGTAACGTCATTGCGATCTCCTTTAGTGATGCAACTGTTTTACCAAACCAATAAAATTTAGCAATATATTAACTAAATCTATGATTGATCCAGCGGGCGATCTGACGCAATGCGTGATCGAAATTACGGTAAACCGGCTTAAACGGTACCTCAAGCAGCTTCCCATCCGACGAAGACGAGGTGATTAACCGCGACTCCTCTTCGGGGCTAAAGGGATCGTCTTTCCAGTAGCCGGAGAGCATCGGCGTAGGGCAACGGCGGCCCAGCAAGCCCTGAGTTTTTAATGAATAACGGTTAAGTTCGACACGCAGCGCTTCGTCAGAAGCATCGTGCATACCAAGACGCGATGCCAGCACATCGAGGAACATCTCCGGCACCCGCGCCATCAGCTGCGGATCCACCAGCAGGTTATGCACCACCGGCCCCAGACAGGCCACCGCCTTCAGTCTCTGCGATTCCAGATACCCCAGACGAACCGCAATATTGGCGCCGAAGCGGAAACCAAATGCCGCCACCCGGGTATGGTCAACCCAGGGGACATTCTGCAGATGCTGCAGCACGTACTGATGCAGCATGCTGGTGTCCTGGCTCAGCGTCCACTTGGTTGAGAAACCGATGGACGGCATGTCCAGCGTCAGCATGGCGATACCCAGCGGGGCAAAATACTTCTCATACAGGCTGTAATAATCGGTTTGCAGCGAATCCAGACCGCCGCACATCAGCACCGTCGGGAACGGGCCTTCGCCTTTCGGCATATGCAGGAAGCCCGTCACCGGGGCGCCGCCGGGGATAGCGAACTCCAGTTCACGCAGCTCGCCCGGCAGGCGTTGAGCCGCCTCTTCATAGGCGCGATTGGCCAGCGTCTGCGCCTGATCGGCTAATCCATCGCCCTTGATATGCGGGTAGGCGGCGATGCTATAGAGGTTGGAGGCGTGCAGCCAGTGGCGACCACTCACCAGAGGATCGGTTTCCTGGGTCGCCTTTTGCTGCCACATCATCGCTTGTTTAGTCCACTCATACACCCAGTTGCCGCCGCGATAGCCGATCACCGTATCGTAGAGCTCCGGGTCGGAGCGCTCGGCATCGCTCATCACGATGCGCGCCTGGACATCCCATATCTCCTGCGGCGAGACGCCGCGCCAGATCCACATCAGGCGATTGATTAAGCGATACCAGTGATCGACGTGATTACCGCTCAGCGCGGTCTGCATGCCCTGATGCTGGCCGGAGGAAAACCGACGGACCAGCGTTGAGGTTTCCGGGTATTTGAATCGGGGTTTAAACAACGTTTCGCTAAGGTTAGCCTGTGACATGTGCCGCCTCCATCATGTTGCTGCTTTCGCTATTGTAACCTGCGTCAGGGTAAAAAAAACCACGCCCGGCATAACCGGGCGTGGTAATTATTCACTATTGGCGGGAATTAACGGCCAGCGATTGGCGGGACGAAGACGACGCCCATATCCCACGGCTGTTCAATCCAGGTATCCTGCGGGATATCAACCACATAATCATCAACCAGCGGACGGCCAGCCGGCTTGGCGAAAATGGTGACAAAGTGCGCTTTAGGATACATTTCGCGAATAGCGACGGCGGTGCCGCCGGTATCGACCAGGTCATCAATAACGATGAAACCTTCGCCATCGCCTTCAGCGCGCTTCAGTACTTTCAGCTCGCGCTGGTTGTCGTGATCGTAGCTAGAGATACATACGGTATCAACATGACGAATACCCAGTTCACGCGCCAGTAAAGCTCCCGGTACCAGACCGCCACGGCTAACGGCAATGATGCCTTTCCATTGTTCAACCGGAAGCAGACGGCTTGCCAGTTTGCGGGCGTGAATCTGCAACATGTCCCAGGTGACGACGTATTTTTCGCTCATGTGAATTGTCCCAGCCTGTGTATAACGGCTTAAATATTGTTCGAGGGGGAAAATGGTTGCGCGAGATTATAGAGACCTGACGCGCTAAAAACCAGTATTAAGCGCCTCCGGCAACGCTTTTTGCGTGCTTTACACTAGCAGAGCGCGCGGAAAGTGGTATTCTCAACCACATCGCGCAAGCCCGAGCTTGTAGTGAATCTTATTGCTAACCCTCGACCTGTAAACGACTTTTGCAGGTGACTGTAAGGAGACTCATCGTGTCTGAATTGTCTCAATTATCCCCGCAACCGCTTTGGGATATTTTTGCCAAAATTTGCTCCATCCCACACCCGTCCTATCACGAAGAACAGCTCGCCGAGCACATCATGGGTTGGGCAAAAGAAAAAGGCTTACACGCGGAACGCGACCAAGTTGGCAACATTCTGATTCGTAAAAGCGCGACCGCCGGTATGGAAAACCGCAAGCCGGTGGTTCTGCAGGCGCACCTCGATATGGTGCCGCAGAAAAATAACGATACCGTCCACGATTTCACCAAAGACCCGATCCAGCCGTACATCGACGGCGAGTGGGTCAAAGCGCGCGGCACCACCCTGGGCGCGGATAACGGCATCGGTATGGCCTCCGCGCTGGCGGTGCTGGCCGACGATAGCGTTGCCCACGGCCCGCTGGAAGTGCTGCTGACCATGACCGAAGAAGCCGGCATGGATGGCGCGTTCGGTCTGCAGGCCAACTGGCTGCAGGCGGATATCCTGATCAATACCGATTCGGAAGAAGAAGGCGAAATCTACATGGGTTGCGCCGGCGGTATCGATTTCACCTCTAACCTGGCGCTGACTCGCGAAGCGATTCCTGCCGGTTTCCAGAGCTTTAAACTGACCCTGAAAGGCTTAAAAGGCGGCCACTCCGGCGGTGAAATCCACGTCGGCCTGGGCAACGCTAACAAGCTGCTGGCGCGCTTCCTCGCCGGCCACGCCGATGAGCTGGATCTGCGTCTGGTCGATTTCAACGGCGGTACGCTGCGTAACGCTATCCCGCGTGAAGCCTTCGCGACCGTCGCCGTCGCCGCGGACAAAGCGGATGCGCTGAAAGCGCTGGTGAATACTTACCAGGATATCCTGAAAAACGAACTGGCGGCCAAAGAGAAGAATCTGGTCGTCCTGCTGGAAGCGGTCGCGAACGATAAAGCGGCGCTGACTCAAGCTTCCCGCGACGGTTTCGTGCGCCTGCTGAACGCGACGCCGAACGGCGTGATCCGCAACTCCGACGTCGCCAAAGGCGTGGTTGAAACTTCGCTGAACGTCGGCGTCGTCACCATGACCGACGACAACGTGCAGATCCACTGCCTGATTCGCTCGCTGATCGATAGCGGTAAAGACTATGTTGTCAGCATGCTGGATTCACTGGGCAAACTGGCCGGGGCGAAAACCGAAGCCAAAGGCGCTTACCCAGGCTGGCAGCCGGATGCCAACTCTCCGGTTATGCACCTGGTGCGCGAGACCTATCAGCGTCTGTTCAACAAGACGCCGAACATCCAGATTATCCACGCTGGTCTGGAATGCGGTCTGTTCAAAAAACCGTATCCGGATATGGACATGGTCTCCATCGGCCCAACCATTACCGGCCCGCACTCCCCGGATGAGCAGGTTCATATCGAGAGCGTCGGCCAGTACTGGACGCTGCTGACCGAACTGCTGAAAGCGATTCCGGCGAAGTAAGCCATGCACCGGCGGCGTGATGCCGCCGGTTGTTCCTCCGGGCCCCGGTGATGACCTGTATTGTCTGGTGGTGGCTAACGCCTTATCCGGCCTACCGTTAATTTGTTCACCACGCAGCCTCAAAATCCCCGGTGGCGCTACCGCTTACCGGGGCTACAGTAATGTGCAGTTTGGTAGCCCGGACAAGGCGCAATGCGCCGCCTCCGGGAAAATCCCTGCCGGCGACTGGACCACAACAGACTCTCAGCGTTATGAGATAAAAGCTTTTCTCAAGCTAAAACAGCCGCAAACCGATAACAGTATCTATTCAGCCTTCCCCGAACCGCGTTTTTCCATTCGATAGTTGGTGAACCACTCACCACGCGATTCTACTCGCTGCTCAGCGACGACACGAAATCCCTGACGAAGAAAACTGGATCGTGCCGTTATGCTCGCATCGACCGACAGTACCTTTCCCGGATGGCTGGCGCAGACCGCGCCGATGAGCGCATGACCGATTCCACGACGGGCATAATCCGGCGAGACGAATAAAAGGTCGATATAATCATTAACGGCGGTGATAAATCCAACCGGCTGATTATCAATAACCGCCACCAGCACTTGCGAATCGGCAAGTTTCTGCCGCCAGCGGGATTCATCAACCTGCGCCCAGGCGGCAATTTGCGCGGGAGAATAATCCCGGCTGGCGGTCTCTCTCACCGCGCGCAAAAAAATGGCGCACAGCGCCGGAAAATCATCTTCTGAATACGCCCTGATCGTTAACATCGTTATAGTCCAAGCACCAGTTGTCGTTCGAGCTGTGGGTCGAGCAGCGTCACGTGTAACCCCACCAGCCGCACGCCGCGGCTGCCCCGACGTTCGAGCCAGGCGTTGCGCGCGGTCGCGATTAAATCCTCTTTGTTTAACCGCGGCCAGACGTGCTCCTGAGTAGTGAGCTGAAAATCGTTAAACTTCAGTTTAATGCCCTGACGCGCGATCAGTAGATCCGGTTTTACCTTCGCCAGACGACGTTCCAGCTCGGGATAGAGATTTTCGATAATCGCTTCGCAGTCTGACCACTCATGAATATCTTCCGCCAGAGTGCGCTCGACGCCGACCGATTTGCGCTGACGATCGTTATGGATTTCGCGCTCGTCAATGCCGTGGCTGCGCTCCCACAGGATACGGCCAAACTTACCAAAGCGTTTAAGCAGCATCGCCAGATCGCTGTTCTGCACGTCGCCACAGGTACGCAGCCCCATATTTTCCAGCTTCGCCGCCGACACCTTCCCGACGCCGGGGATTTTCGCCAGCGGCAGAGACCGCACAAATTCCGCCACCTGGTGCGGGGCAATGACGAACTGGCCATTCGGCTTGTTCATATCTGAGGCAATTTTAGCGAGGAATTTTACCGGCGCCACGCCAGCCGAAGCGGTGAGATTCAGTTCACGCTCGATGGTCTGGCGGATCTCCTGGGCCATCAGCGTGGCAGAGCCGTGGCAGTGTACGCTGTCGCTCACGTCAAGGTAGGCTTCATCCAGCGACAGCGGCTCGATTAACGAGGTATAGCGGGAGAAAATTTCGCGGATGTGGTTCGAGGCTTCTTTGTAGGCATCAAAGCGCCCCGGCAGCAGCGTGAGGTGCGGACACAGTTTAAGCGCCGTCGCCGTCGGCATCGCGCTGCGCACGCCAAACTTACGCGCAGGATAGTTCGCGGTACTAATCACGCCACGCTGTACCCGACTGCCGCCAATGGCAATGGGGATATCGCGCAACGCCGGGTTGTCACGCATTTCCACCGCTGCGAAGAAGCAGTCCATATCGACATGGATAATTTTACGCATCGCCTTGCCCAACACTGTATACCCATACAGTATAGCAAAACTACGCGCAAATTTTATCTTTTTTTAATTCAACCGCCAAAAAAGCTGTTACAACATAAAAGTGAAACAAATCACCTTTATTTTCATATATTTAAATAATGAATCAGGAAGATACAATCATGAAGAAAATACTCACGCTACTCTGCCTGCTGGCGACCGGCAGCGCTTTTGCCAACCCGCAGCTGATTGCCCACCGCGGCGGTACCGGCGATGCGCCGGAAAATACCCTACCGGCCATCAAACTGGCGCTGGAAAACCACGCGCAGGCCATCTGGGTCACGGTACAGCTAAGCCGCGACGGCGTACCGGTGCTCTATCGCTCAAGCGATCTCTCCGCCCTGACCAACGCCGAGGGCAAGGTCTCAAGCTTAACCGCCGCCGAGCTGGCGAAAGTCGATGCTGGCTGGAAATGGGGCGATGACAGCCATCCGTGGCGCGGCAAGCAGGCCACGATCCCGACCTTACAAAGCGTGCTGCAGCAGTGGCCGCAGACCTTCTTCTACATCGATATAAAATCACCGGATGCCGATCCAACGGTGATGGGCGAACGCCTGCTGGAGGTGTTAAAAAACACCCATAGCCTCGAGCGGGTGCGCGTTTATTCCACCGAAGACCGCTATATCGCCGCTCTGCCGCAACCAATCCCCCGCTTTGTTAGCCGCAGCGAAACCCGAACCAGGCTTGCAAACGTTTCGCTCAGCCACCAGTGTCAGCAAGACAGCCAGCGCGATGGCGATAAGTGGTACGGGCTGGAACTGAAGCGCAAGGTGGAGGTAGTCGAGAAGTTTACCCTTGGTGAAGGCGTTTCTCCGGCGACGCTCACCTGGGATAAAGAGGCTATGAATTGCTTCCGCTCGCAGGGCCAGGCCCACATCATTTTCTTCGGTATCAATAGCGCGGAAGATTATCGTACGGCGAAAGAACTGGGCGCCGACGGCGTGATGGTGGACTCTCCGGCGCAGGCGAAAAACTGGCAGTAAGATAAAAAAGGCCGCGAAAGCGGCCTGAAAACGCAAGCGTAGCGCCGTCGGCGCATTAGAGAATGCGCTGCTGCTGGCGCTGCGCCTCGCGGGCGAGACGTTTCTTACGCGCGTCGCACGGTTCCGGACAGTCGCAGACTTTCTCCAGCCCCAGCGAGGAGATCCCGCCGCAGCTGCCTTGAATACTCTTACGCTTCACCAGGTAGCCCAGGGACATGCCGAGGATCACCAGCGCAAAAATCACAAAGGTCGCGACAAATACCGTCCACATCATCAGCCTCCAAAGTCGTCGAGCATGATGTTCTCATCTTCGACGCCCAGGTCTTTGAGCATTTTAATCACCGCGGCGTTCATCACTGGCGGCCCGCACATATAGAACTCGCAATCTTCCGGCGCCGGATGGTCGCGCAGATAGTTTTCATACAGAACATTATGGATAAAGCCCGTATGCCCGGTCCAGTTATCTTCCGGCAGCGGATCGGAGAGCGCGACGTGGAAGGTAAAATTGGGGTTTTCACGCGCCAGCTGTTCAAACTCATCGTCATAGAACATTTCACGCAGCGAACGCGCGCCGTACCAGAAGCTGATTTTACGCGTGCTGTGCAGGCGCTTAAGCTGGTCAAAGATGTGCGAACGCATCGGCGCCATGCCCGCGCCGCCGCCGATAAACACCATCTCGGCGTCGGTCTCTTTGGCAAAGAACTCGCCAAACGGCCCGGAAATCGTCACCTTATCGCCAGGCTTCAGCGACCAGATATAGGACGACATTATCCCCGGCGGCGCATCCGGAACCTTCGGCGGCGGCGTGGCGATACGCACGTTGAGCATAATGATGCCCTCCTCTTCCGGATAGTTAGCCATCGAGTAGGCGCGCAGGGTCGGCTCTTTCACCTCAGAGACATAGCGGAACAGGTTGAACTTGTCCCAGTCTGAGCGATATTCATCGGGAATATCAAAGTCGGCATAGGCCACTTTATGCGACGGGCATTCGATCTGAATATAGCCGCCGGCGCGGAACGGCACCGCTTCACCATCCGGCACCCGTAATTTGAGCTCTTTAATGAAGGTCGCTTTGTTATCATTAGAGATAACCTCGCACTCCCATTTTTTCACGCCGAAAATCTCTTCCGGCAGCTCAATTTTCATATTCTGCTTCACCGCCACCTGGCAGGCAAGGCGGCACCCTTCTTTGGCTTCGCGTTTGGTGATATGCGTAAGCTCGGTCGGCAGAATATCGCCGCCGCCTTCTTTGATGGTCACCCGGCACTGGCCGCAGGAGCCGCCGCCGCCGCAGGCGGAAGAGACGAAGATACCGTTGCTGGAGAGCGTGTTCAGCAGTTTGTCGCCCGCCGGCGTGCGGATCTGTTTATCCGCTTCGTTATTGATTTCAATAACCACGTCGCCCGCCTTCACCAGCTTCGAGCGCGCCACCAGGATGAGCCCCGACAGGACCAGCACGATCAGCGTGAACATCACCACGCCAAGAATAATTTCCATACTTTTCCGCCCTTATAGCTGCACACCGGAGAATGACATAAAGCCGAGCGCCATCAGTCCGGTGGTGATAAAGGTGATCCCTAACCCGCGCAGACCGGCGGGCACGTTGGCGTACTTCATTTTTTCGCGGATCCCCGCCATCGCGACAATCGCCAGCATCCAGCCGATGCCGGAACCAAAGCCGTAGACAATCGATTCCGGGAAGTTGTAATCGCGCTGCACCATAAACGACACGCCGCCGAAAATAGCGCAGTTAACGGCGATAAGCGGCAGGAAGATCCCTAACGCGTTATAGAGTGCCGGGAAGTACTTATCGAGGATCATCTCAAGTATTTGCACCAGCGCCGCAATCACCCCGATAAAGGTGATGAAGTTAAGGAAGCTGAGGTCTACGCCTTCCATCAATGCGCCGTCGCGCAGCACCAGGTTATAGACCAGGTTGTTGATCGGTACGGCAAGACCCAGCACCACCGTGACCGCAACGCCGAGGCCAAACGCGGTGGAGACCTTTTTCGACACCGCGAGGAAGGTACACATCCCGAGGAAGAAGGCCAGCGCCATGTTCTCAACGAACACCGCGCGGACAAACAGGCTAATGTAATGAGCCATAATCGGTTACTCCTTTTCCTGCTGTTCAGGCTTCCAGCTACGCAGGGCCCAAATCAGCAAACCGATAATGAAGAACGCGCTCGGCGCCAGCAGGAACAGACCGTTCGGCTGATACCAGCCGCCGTTCTGCACCGTTTCCAGTACGGTGATACCGAACAGCTTGCCGCTGCCGATAAGCTCGCGCAGGAAGCCGACGATAATCAGGATCGCGCCGTAACCGAGACCGTTACCGATACCATCCATAAAGCTGGCCAGCGGCGGCGATTTCATGGCATAAGCTTCGGCACGCCCCATCACGATACAGTTCGTGATAATAAGCCCGACGAACACCGACAGCTGCTTAGAGGTCTCATAGGCGAAAGCTCGCAGCAGCTGATCCACCACGATAACCAACGAGGCGATGATCGCCATCTGCACGATGATACGTACGCTATTGGGAATATGATGGCGAATCATAGAGATAAACATGCTGGAAAACGCCGTCACCAGCGTCACCGCAATGGTCATCACGAAGGCGGTTTCCAGTTTGGTAGTCACCGCCAGCGCAGAGCAGACGCCGAGCACCTGCAGGGCGATGGGGTTATTGGCGATAAGCGGCCCCACCAGCACGCGCTTCACCTCTTTCATATCGCTCTGTTCAGCCATTATTCAGCTCTCCCTCACGAACCTTTTTCAGGAACGGACCAAAGCCCAGTTCGCCCATCCAGAAATCAAAGCTATGCTGCACGCCGTTTGACGTCAGCGTGGCGCCGGATAAACCGTCAACCGCGTGGAGATCGCCTGCGCGCGCGCCGCCTTTTACCACCTTCAGCGACGGCATACCGTTGTCATCCAGCACCTGTTTACCGACAAACTGCTGACGCCAGTTCGGGTTTTCCACCTCACCGCCCAGCCCCGGCGTTTCGCCCTGGTCGTAGTAAGTAATGCCTTTCACCGTACGCCCATCAACGTCCAGCGCCACGAAGGCGTACATCATGGACCACAGACCGTTGCCATAGATAGGCAGCACAACTTCCTGAATCTGCTGCTGCGCGTCGCGCACCAGGTAAATCTCCGCCAGGTTGCTGCGGCGTTTAATCCCGGCCGGATCCTGGCTGGCGTCGAGCGCGATGCTCTGCTGCGGATCTTTCAGCGCCTGGGCCTGATTAAATTTACCCGGGTCTTTATCCAGCAGTTCGCCGGTCGCCAGATTAACCAGCCGCGGGGTAATGCGCGCGGCGAAGATTTCAGCCACCGCGTCAGCATCCATCCCCTGCTGCATCAGACCGGCGACGGCCAGGATATTGCGCTGTTTATCCAGCGCGCGTTGTTCCTGCTGACGCGACTTGAGGCCCACGGCGGAACCGGCGACCACAATGGAGCACACCAGACAAAGCACCAGCACCACCAGCAGCGTTTTGCCGATGCTATCGTTACTTTTCTTCTCAGCCACGCGACTTCCTCCGCTTGATATTGGCCTGCACCACCAGGTAATCGAACAGCGGCGCAAACAGGTTGGCGAACAGAATCGCCAGCATCATCCCTTCCGGATAGGCCGGGTTGACGACGCGAATCAGTACGCACATCACGCCAATCAGCAGGCCATAGCTCCATTTACCTTTATCGGTAAAGGAAGCCGAGACCGGGTCAGTCGCCATAAACATCATGCCAAAGGCGAACCCGCCGAGCACCAGATGCCAGTACCACGGCATCGAGAACATTGGGTTGGTATCGGAACCAATGAAATTAAACAGCGTGGCGGTGGCGATCATGCCGACCATCACCCCGGCGACGATGCGCCAGGAGGCGATACGGGCAAAGATAATGAACGCGCCGCCGATGAGGATCATCAGCGTCGACACTTCGCCAATCGAGCCGGGAATGTTGCCGAGGAAGGCGTCCATCCAGCTCACCGGGATACCGGTTGCGACGTTAACCAGCGCTTCACCGCCGCCGCAGGCCCACTGGGAGAGCGGCGTCGCGCCGGAGAAACCGTCCGCCGCCGTCCATACCAGGTCGCCGGAAATCTGCGCCGGGTAGGCGAAGAACAGGAACGCGCGCCCCGCCAGCGCCGGGTTGAGGAAGTTGCGCCCGGTGCCGCCGAAAATCTCTTTGGCAATCACCACGCCAAAGGAGATCCCCAGCGCCGCCTGCCATAGCGGCATCGTTGGCGGCACAATCAGCGCGAAGAGAATTGAGGTAACGAAAAAGCCTTCGTTGATCTCATGTTTGCGCACAATCGCAAACAGTACTTCCCAAAAACCGCCGACGATGAATACGGTGAGGTAGATAGGCAGGAAAAACACCGCCCCCAGCGTCATCATGCTAAGCCACCCGGCATCGGCGCTGAAGCTCACCCCTAACCACTGGGCAACGCTATAGTGCCAGTTGTTGGCAATGACCTGCTGCAGCTGTTCGGCGCCATATAGCTTGTGCAGCGCCGGAATTGTCTGCAAGCCGACGTTGTACATGCCCCAGAACATCGCCGGGAACACTGCAAACCAGACGAGGATCATCATCCGCTTGAGGTCAATGGCGTCACGTACGTGCGCGGCGCCGCGGGTGACTAAACCCGGGGTGTAGAAGATCGTCGCCGCCGCTTCATACAGCGGGTAATATTTTGCTAACTTGCCGCCGTGCGTGAAATGCGGCTCAAGTTTCTCAATCAGGTGCTTTAAGCCCATCTCTTATCCTTCCTGCTCAATCTGGGTTAACACGCTGCGCAGCGCCGGGCCGTATTCATATTTGCCCGGACAAACGTAGGTGCAGAGCGCCAGATCTTCTTCATCCAGCTCCAGACAGCCCAGCGCCTGGGCGCTATCGCTATCGCCGGCAAGCAGATCGCGCAGCAATATGGTCGGCAGAATATCCAGCGGCATTACCCGCTCATAGTTGCCGATCGGCACCATCGCCCGCTCGCCGCCGTTAGTATCAGTGGAAAAATTAAAGCGCTTGCGCTTAAAGAAATGACCAAGGGTGGTGCGGGTAATCGAGAACTTCTCTTTGCCCGGCATCACCCAGCCAAACAGCTCTTTTTCACGGCCTTCTCGTACCACGCTGACCTGCAAATGGTAGCGCCCGAGGAAGGCGTGAGGGCCGCAGGCGTGGGTGCCGCTCAAGACAGAACCGGAAATTACCCGGTTTTCATCATCCACCAGCTCGCCCGCCAGCAGTTCATCGAGGCTGGCGCCGAGACAGGTTTGCAGCAATCGCGGCTGTTTTACCTGCGGGCCGCCAAGGGCAATGACGCGTTCGCTGTACAGCTCGCCGTCGAGGAACAGTTTGCCAATGGCGATGACCTCCTGATAGTTGAGATGCCAGACCTGTTTGGTCAGGCTGACCGGCTCAAGGAAGTGAATGTGCGTACCGGCAAGCCCTGCCGGATGCGGGCCGCTAAACTGGTTGAATGTCACCTGCCCGGCGGGATGGCCGCCCAGCTTGCCGCCGCTGGCCTGACAGACGTGGACTTTACCGTCCGTCAGGCGCGTCAGCACCGTCAGACCGGCGTCAAAGGCTTCACGCTGGGCCAGGATAATCGGCTGCGGTTCAGCCGCCAGCGGGTTGGTATCGATAGCGGTGACGAAGATAGCCGCCGGAACGCTGCCCGGCGCGGGAATTTTACTGAAAGGACGGGTACGAAACGCCGTCCACTGCCCGGAGTCCAGCAACTGTTGCCGCACCGCTTCCCGTGGCAAATCGTTAAGATCGTCTAATGCATAGCGGGGAAACGACACCGCCTCATTGCTGCCGTCGACATCAATCACCACCGATTGCAGCACCCGGCGCTCGCCGCGATGAATGGCGCTGACCACCCCGCTGGCTGGCGCGGTAAAACGCACCCCGGCGTTCTTTTTATCTTCGAACAGCACCTGGCCTTTTTGCACCCGATCGCCTTCGCTCACCGCCATCGAGGGGCGCATGCCGACGTACTCCTCGCCGAGCAGCGCGACGCGTTTCACCGCAGGCCGGGACGAGATCTGCTGTAATGGCATGCCAGCTATGGGCAAATCCAGCCCTTTCGTGATTTTAATCATATCGTTAGCAGGTATCCGTAACCTAAACCCCGGCTCAAGCCGAGGCCAGCATTATTGATGGAATATCAGAATAAGAAAGGGATAGCGGTGCCACGGGGGCACAAGACGGGAGAGAAGCATCCTTTCTTACCCTGGTCATAAACGGCGGGAGTGTAACATTTTGTGAGTGGCAGAAGTAGGAAAAGCGCCAATAAGTGCTTCTAAAATGCGAGCTATTGCGCAAAGTTCTCACTGCGCTTTGCGGCAATATTCGCTATAAAGGAACATTAAATTGTAAACGCAGCCACACCGTGCTTGCGAAAAACTGCCGTGATGCTAATGTGAGCGCTCTAAATCCAGAAAACTCTGATTTCGGGTATCTCTTGCCGTCCTGGCATGTGGTTTTTTGTTTTATCAAGGAACAAGCAGTATGCGCAAAATCGCATTCTTTATTGCGATGCTTCTGTTGCCGTGCGTGTCATTTGCTGGGTTACTCAGCAGTAACAGCCCGACAACGCCGGTTAGCAAAGAATATAAACAGCAGTTAATGGGCTCCCCCGTTTATATTGAGATCTTCAAAGAAGAGCGGATGCTCGATCTCTACGTCAAAATGGGCGAAACCTACCAGCTTCTCGATAGCTACCGGATCTGTAACTACTCCGGCGGCCTCGGGCCGAAGCAACGCCAGGGCGATTTCAAAAGTCCGGAAGGATTTTATAACGTCTCGCGCAGTCAGCTAAAACCAGACAGCCGCTTTTATAAAGCGATCAATATCGGCTTCCCGAATGCCTACGATCGCGCGCACGGCTATGAAGGTAAATACCTGATGATCCACGGCGCCTGCGTTTCCGTCGGCTGCTACGCGATGACCGATACCGGCATTGATGAGATCTTCCAGTTTGTCACCGGCGCGCTGGTATTTGGCCAGCCAAGCGTGCAGGTCAGCATCTATCCGTTCCGGATGACCGACGCCAACATGGCGCGACATAAGTTCTCGTACTATGCGGATTTCTGGAAGCAGCTGAAGCCAGGCTATGACTACTTCCAGCAGACCCACAAACCGCCGGTGGTTTCGGTGATGGATGGCCGCTATATCGTCAGCAAGCCGCTCAGCCACGAGGTTATCCAGCCGCAGCTGGCCTCAAACTATACGCTCCCCGAGGCAAAATAACGCCCACTCGCCTGGCATGATTTTATTCCAGGCCTCATTGCCGGTCAGCGGCTGAGTGGCGATAACGGAGACCACATCGTTTGGTGTGGTCTCACGTTGAAAATCAATTTCCACATCCTGATCCAGCAGCTTCGCCACGCCAAACGGCGCCCGACGGGTGATCCAGTACAGGTTGGTTGAACAGTACGCCATTACATAGCGCCCGTCCGATAACAGCATATTAAACACGCCCTTCTCGCGCATTTCGCCCGCCAGCGTCGCGATGTACTTAAACACGCCGACCATATTGCCAGGCGTGCGCGGATAGCGCTCGGTTAAACGGTGCAGCAGCCAGCAGAAAGCCGTTTCGCTGTCGGTCTCGCCCACCGGGCGGAAATTTCCGGTCTTCAGCGATTTATAGCCTTTGAGCTGGCCGTTATGGGCGTAGGTCCAGTGACGGCCCCACAGTTCGCGGGTGAACGGATGGGTGTTCTCCAGCGCCACCTCGCCACGGTTGGCCTGACGGATATGGGCAATGACGGAACAGGATTTAATGGGATAATCCTGTACCAGTTTGGCTATCGGCGACTGAAAGCTCGGCTGCGGATCTTTAAATGTGCGACACCCTTTCCCTTCGTAAAAGGTAATACCCCAGCCGTCTTTATGCGGCCCGGTGCCGCCCCCGCGCTGAACCAGCCCGGAGAAGCTAAAACAGATATCGGTCGGCACATTGGCGCTCATCCCGAGCAATTCGCACATAGATCACCTCATACAACTTACTGAAACATAAAAGGCGTTATTGGTGCAGTCAGTTTGGACACGGCCAGCGCGCAAAAACCGGAGCGTACTTCATGTACGTGAGGATGATTCGCTACGCTCCCCCTTCGGGCCGCCCTGAAGGGCGTTCAAAACTCGGTGAGTTTTGTCTGAGCACTGGCCGGGTTCAAAATGGCTAACAAAATAGCCTTTTAAGCTTTAACCATCTCTTTTTCGATCAACATAATCAGAATATGAATCACCTTAATGTGAATCTCCTGAATGCGATCGGCGTAACCGAAATGCGGTACGCGGATTTCAACATCGGCGGAACCCGCCATTTTGCCGCCGTCTTTACCGGTCAGGGTGATCACTTTCATTCCCTGCGCGCGCGCGGCTTCAATCGCTTTGATCACGTTGCCGGAGTTGCCGGAGGTGGAAATGCCCAGCAGAACATCGCCTGCGCGGCCAACAGATTCAACATAGCGGGAGAAGACATATTCATAGCCAAAATCATTACTCACGCAGGACAGATGGCTGACGTCAGAAATAGCGATCGCCGGATAACCAGGGCGGTTCTCGCGATAACGCCCGGTCAGCTCTTCCGCAAAATGCATCGCATCGCAATGAGAACCGCCGTTGCCGCAGGAAAGCACTTTACCGCCAGCTTTGAAGCTATCCGCCAGCAGTACCGCCGCGCGCTGGATAGCGTGAATGTTGGCCTCGTCCTGCAGAAAGTTGGCCAGCGTTTCCGCGGCTTCGTTCAGTTCGTTACGAATAAGATCCTGGTACATGAGGATAATCCTTCAGTATTGGTTGGAATAACCCTGGCAGTGTACCGGATAGCCGCCGAAGCGAGAAGCAGCAGGCGACGTTATCCCCCGTCCTTTTGATTTTACGTGCCGCTTTTCCAGCCAACAATGTGAGCAAGGTTGTAATTATTTTGTAAACACATTGCTAAAACAAATTACATCCACTACAACCAATACATCACAAGTGGTCAGACCTCCTACAAGATAAGGGAGCATTTCTCTATGATGATTTTGAGTATTGTTGCAACCGTAGTGTTACTCGGCGTGCTCTTCTATCACCGAGTCAGCCTGCTTCTCAGCAGCGTGATTTTGCTCGCCTGGACCGTGGCGCTCAGCGTGGCGGGGCTGTGGAATATCTGGCTGCTGCTGCCGCTGGCGATTATTCTGCTGCCGTTCAACTTTGCGCCGATGCGTAAATCGCTTTTCTCCGCCCCGGCGTTTCGCGCCTTCCGTAAAGTCATGCCGCCGATGTCGCGTACGGAGAAAGAAGCCATCGATGCCGGCACCACCTGGTGGGAAGGCGATCTGTTCCGCGGTAACCCGGACTGGCACAAGCTGCATAACTACCCGCAGCCGCGCCTCACCGCCGAAGAGCAGGCTTTCATCGACGGCCCGGTAGAAGAAGCCTGCCGCATGGCGAACGACTTCGAAATTACCCATGAAATGGCGGATCTGCCGCCGGAGCTGTGGGCGTACCTGAAAGAGCACCGCTTCTTTGCGATGATCATTAAGAAAGAGTACGGCGGGTTGGAGTTTTCCGCCTATGCCCAGTCTCGCGTACTGCAAAAACTGTCCGGCGTTTCCGGGATCCTGGCGATCACCGTCGGCGTGCCTAACTCCTTAGGGCCGGGCGAACTGCTGCAACATTACGGTACCGAAGAGCAGAAAAATCACTACCTGCCGCGCCTGGCGCGTGGTCAGGAGATCCCATGCTTCGCGTTAACCAGCCCGGAAGCGGGCTCCGACGCCGGCGCGATCCCGGATACCGGCGTAGTCTGTATGGGCGACTGGCAGGGTCAGCAGGTGCTGGGAATGCGCCTGACCTGGAACAAGCGCTACATCACTCTCGCGCCAATCGCCACCGTACTGGGCCTGGCTTTCAAACTCTCTGACCCGGACCGTCTGCTGGGCGGCGAGGAAGAGCTCGGTATCACCTGCGCGCTGATCCCCACCTCAACGCCGGGCGTGGAAATTGGCCGTCGTCACTTCCCGCTGAACGTACCGTTCCAGAACGGCCCCACTCGCGGTAAAGATATTTTCGTACCGATCGATTACATCATCGGCGGCCCGAGCATGGCCGGCCAGGGCTGGCGTATGCTGGTTGAGTGCCTGTCCGTGGGTCGCGGCATTACTCTGCCGTCCAACGCCACCGGCGGCCTGAAATCCGTCGCTATGGCGACCGGCGCCTACGCCCACATTCGCCGTCAGTTCAAAATCTCGATTGGTAAAATGGAAGGTATCGAAGAGCCGCTGGCGCGTATCGCAGGCAACGCCTACGTAATGGACGCCGCCGCTTCGCTGATTACCTATGGGATTATGCTTGGCGAGAAACCGGCGGTGCTGTCGGCAATCGTTAAATATCATTGTACCCACCGCGGCCAGCGTTCAATTATTGACGCCATGGATATTACCGGCGGTAAAGGCATCATGCTGGGCGAAGGCAACTTCCTTGCCCGCGCTTATCAGGGCGCGCCGATCGCCATTACCGTTGAAGGGGCGAATATCCTCACCCGCAGCATGATGATCTTTGGTCAGGGGGCGATTCGCTGCCATCCGTATGTCCTGGATGAAATGGCCGCCGCGCAGAACAATGACGTTAACGCCTTCGACAAGCTGCTGTTTAAACATATCGGCCACGTTGGTAGCAACAAAGTACGCAGCTTCTGGCTGGGCCTGACTCGCGGCCGCACCAGCAGCGCGCCGACCCGTGACACCACGCGCCGCTACTATCAGCACATGAACCGCCTGAGCGCCAACCTGGCCCTGCTGTCGGATGTATCAATGGCGGTGCTGGGCGGCAGCCTGAAGCGTCGCGAACGTATCTCCGCGCGTCTCGGCGACGTGCTGAGCCAGCTTTACCTGGCATCGGCGGTGCTGAAACGTTATGACGATGAAGGCCGTAATGAAGCGGATCTGCCGCTGGTCCATTGGGGCGTGCAGGATGCGCTGTATCAGGCGGAGCAGGCTATCGATGACCTGCTGAAGAACTTCCCGAACCGCTTTGTCGCCGGCGCGCTGCGTCTCGCCATCTTCCCGACCGGCCGTCACTACGATGCGCCGTCCGATAAGCTGGATCATAAAGTGGCGAAAATCCTGCAGGTTCCGAGCGCGACCCGCTCTCGTATCGGTCGCGGTCAGTACCTGACGCCAAGCGAACATAACCCGGTTGGCCTGCTGGAAGAGGCGCTGCTGGATGTGATGGCGGCGGATCCAATCCACCAGCGCATCTGCAAAGAGCTGGGTAAAAATCTGCCGTTCACCCGCCTGGATGAGCTGGCCACTAATGCGCTGGCGAAAGGGTTAATTAATCAGGAAGAAGCCGCAATCCTGACCCGTGCGGAAACCAGCCGTCTGCGCAGTATTAACGTTGATGATTTCGCGGCGGATGAACTGGCGACCAAACCGGTAAAGCTGCCGGAAAAAATCCGCAAGATTGAAGCGGCATAATAAAAGCAATACTGCACATCACGACAAAGGCGGGGGAATTTCCCCGCCTTTTCTTTTGCCGTTACTCGCAGTAGATAGCATTTTTTTAACAAAATATTCCATGCCGCCTCCGGCTGCTGATATGGTATTAAAATTAGCTTAATGCCCTCTTCATAATGGAGTTCACCACTGTGCCTGGCTTGAAAATTACGCTGTTGCAGCAACCGCTGGTGTGGATGGATGGTCCCGCCAACCTGCGCCATTTCGATCGTCAACTGGAAGAAGTGAGCGGGCGCGACATTATTGTGCTGCCTGAGATGTTTACTACCGGATTTGCCATGGAAGCGGCGAAACAATCGATGCCGCAGGGAGAGGTCGTTGAGTGGATGCTGGCGAAAGCGGAGCAGACCAACGCGCTGATTGCCGGTAGCGCGGCCTTGCAGACCGAACGTGGCCCGGTGAACCGTTTTCTGCTGGTAGAGCCCGGCGGTAAAACGCACTTTTACGATAAGCGTCACCTGTTCCGCATGGCGGATGAGCACCACCATTATGAGGCAGGTACTGAACGAGTGGTCTTTGAATGGCGCGGCTGGCGGATTCTGCCACTGGTGTGCTATGACCTGCGCTTCCCCGTATGGTCGCGTAACCACAACGATTACGACCTGGCGCTGTATGTTGCTAACTGGCCTGCCCCGCGTTCGCTGCACTGGCAATCGCTGCTGGTCGCCAGAGCAATTGAAAACCAGGCCTACGTCGCCGGCTGCAACCGCGTCGGCACTGATGGAAACGGCCATCACTATCGGGGCGATAGCCGTATCATCAGCCCGCAGGGAGAGATTATTGCTACCGCCGAACCGCATCAGGCGACGCGGCTCGATGCCGATCTGTCGTTGGCCGCGCTGCAGGAGTATCGCGAGAAATTTCCGGCCTGGCAGGATGCCGATCCTTTCACCATCGGCTAAACACTTTTCGGGAGCCGCTGCGCTCCCTTTTTATTCCACCACGATCCGCAAAGCGCAGTAGACCAATAACGCTGCCAGCCCCCAGTTCAGTTGGCGCCCGTACAGCAAAAACAGGCGCTGAAACAGATGCCCCGCCAGCGCCCAGCACAGGTTTCCCAGCGCGCCAATCGCCGCCAGCAGCAGACTCACGCTGATAAGCCAAACCGGCTCGCGGGTAACGGGCAGGACAAAGGTAGAGAGCGCGGTGATGCCATAGAGGATAATTTTTACGTTGACGAACTGCAGCCCCAGGCTCGCCCAGAACCCCACCGGCTCTGTACTCAGCGCGCCTGCCCCCGGTTTGCTTTTGGCTATCTGCCAGGCCAGCCACAGGATATACGCCGCGCCAATCCATCCCAATATCCGGGTAAATCGCGAGTCGAGTTCCACCAGCGAAAAGGTTAACGCCGCGCAAATCAGCATGGTGATAATAAAACCGACGCTCATCCCCGCCAGCACCCGCAGGCTGCGGCGTAAGCCATGGGAGGTGACGCTGCTGAGGGCAAGAATATTATTGGGGCCGGGAGTCAGCGCGGTTATCAGGGTATAAGTCAAAAAAGCACTAATCAAAGCTGGGGTCACTTGTCTTCTCCTTCGTTTTGGCAGACAGTACCCGATGCCATTCATTTAAAAAAATGAATGTTTTTTGATTCTGAATTCGATGTTTTCGATAGTTGGTGGCGATATGGATCTGCGGCGTTTTATTACTCTCAAAACGGTAGTGGAAGAAGGCTCGTTTTTACGCGCGGCACAAAAGCTATGCTGTACGCAATCCACGGTGACCTTTCATATTCAACAGCTTGAGCAAGAGCTTGCCGTTCAGCTGTTTGAAAAAATTGGCCGCCGCATGTGCCTGACCGAATCCGGTAAAAAGGTGCTGCCGCACGTCCATGAACTGGCGAGAGTGATGGAAACTATTCGTGAGGCGGCTCGTGAAGATGGAGAACCGGCTGGCGAGCTGCGCGTTGCCTGTGGGGAAACCCTGCTGGCCTATAAAATGCCGCAGGTGCTACAGCGCTTTAAACAACGGGCCCCGCAGGTACGTTTATCGCTGCAGTCGCTCAACTGTTATGTCATCCGTGACGCACTACTCAACGATAGCGCCGATTTGGGCGTGTTTTATCGGGTTGGCAACGATGACGCGTTAACCATGAAAAGCTTTGGCCAGCAGTCGCTGACGCTGGTCGCCTCGCCGCAGCATCCGGCGGTCGATTTTACCCACTGCGGGCAACATATTCCGCTGAGCTTTGTTATCAATGAGCCACAGTGCGTATTTCGGCAAATTTTTGAAAGCACGCTGCGCCAGCGCGCTATTACCCTGGAAAATACCATTGAGCTCTGGAGTATCGAAAGTATTAAGCAGTGCGTGGCGAGCAATCTTGGCGTCAGCTATCTGCCACGTTTCACCGTTGAGGAAGAGCTTAAGCGCGGTACGCTGGTTGAACTCCCGTTCAGCGATATTCCACTCACTATTAACGCGATATGCGCCCATCACGCCGGTAAAGTGGTCAGCCCGGCAATGCGGGTATTTATGCAGTGTGTTGAGGAGGTATTATCAAGCGGAACAACAGGCCACAGCGATAGAGCAGTAACTGACGGGTGTATAAAGTAAAATCCAGGAACGATGACCGGGATTTTCTGAAAGTAATATCATGAGTAAAAAAGATATCAGCAAGTTAGCTGCAAGTCAGACCACTGCTGACGCTGTTCTGCGTACTGTCGTAGTGGTCGCTGTCCTGCAGCGCTATCCTATGCCTGAACTGCACCTGGATAGAAGGGTACCGGCTGATAGCTGAAAAATCGGAAATCTAAAAAAGCGCGTGGAAGTTAAACAGATGTGCTTACAATCCCACCACCGCCTTTCAGCGGATCGCCATCTGCACCTTCAATCCCGACTTTCAGCATCGGGTTTATGTCAAAGATCTTATCCTTGCTCAGCGAGTTATTCTCAACAACAACTTTGTCCGTTGCGAAGTCAGCTATCTCAACGCAACTTTCACTTTACTATCAGCATCTTACTAACAATTCCCTCGATGTTTTTACCGTACCGGACGCAACACCACGATACGCGGTTTTGCTCCCCGTTTTCCATTTTCCCCGAGCTGTTAAAGGGCATGTACCCGCATAACCACTTGTTATCCCATCAGCCCTGGCCTGCGCCTGAACGGCAACTGGCTGGA
Organism: Klebsiella sp. 141162; assembly: GCF_050600755.1. Taxonomy (NCBI): domain Bacteria; kingdom Pseudomonadati; phylum Pseudomonadota; class Gammaproteobacteria; order Enterobacterales; family Enterobacteriaceae; genus Klebsiella; species Klebsiella sp. 141162. Next base: position 195,303 of record NZ_JAQIRI010000008.1, read on the forward strand.
AGAGGCGGGATTCAGCACCGACACGCCGATCATAGTCAGCGTGGAACAGGGACGGCTGGTGATCGAGCCGGTCAGGGGCTGACGGTTAAAGAGAAGCTCCCAGCTCGGAGGCCGGGATTTTTTACAGTTAATAAAAATCGGGATCAATCAGACCTTCAGCTTTCACGATTTCAAGGAAGCGTTTATAGGCCGTTTCATCCAGTTCAAGAAGATCGTCCAGCAACTCTTCTTTTATCAAAGCCCAATGATGAATGCTTTCTTTGAAATATATTGAATTAAAATTTATTTCAGGGTTGATTATTGTCACCTGAGTGGCTCTATATGACATCAGCCCGCCATATCCTTTTGGAAGCCCATAAAAATATGTCTCATCACCAAACCAGTAAACGCTAAAAACATCAACAACCCTACCTAAGGGATCTCTATGATCTCTTATCTTCATTTTTTTACCCCATCAGTTATTGAAGGACCTGGCTGCAGTGGATTCCGCTGTGGAGTAACAATTTTCATATCGTATGCTTTACCAGTATTAAAATTGTACTGATAATGTACTGATATAGATGATCCATCAGGCAGATAATGCGTCGCCTCCATTTTCTGGAATCCAGCAGAAGTAGGAAATCTAGGGTCATTATTCATATCCCGCAACTTATTGCCTTGTGAAGGATTTGATTCAACCTGTTTCCAGAACGTTTGCTCATTCAAATCCCTCGGCGCTGTAAATTGTTTACCCGGCTTCGCCGTCGATATTTTCTCTGCTGCACTAATCAGGATTTTGTTATCGATAATCCCGGCTGCTTTACCCGCTAACGATAACGCTTTTTCTGCCGGGATCGAGGTCAACAGCGCCAGCGCGTAGTCCTTCGCTTCCTCTGCTGTCAGCAGGGCCATTACCGTATCCGATCCCGGGTTATTACTCAGGATGGCTTTGATAATATCCGCGCTTTCCGGCAAATCACCGCGCACAATATCCTTTAACCCGGCCTGTACCTGCTCCGGCGAAAGATTGTTGTCCTGTGCATATTGTGCGAATGACTGTACCGATTGACCATAATCATTCAGTCCCTTCGGCAGGCTCAGCGCATTATTCTCAACCGCGTTCTTTCCGCCCTGCGCCCCCGCCACCGCCACCGCTGAAGCCGTACTGTCCCCGGCCAGACCGCCTGCCATTCCTGCTGAAATAGTTGCCAGCGTACTGACCGTCTGCTTCTGCGCTTCCGTCAGCGTGGACAAGTCCGTCACGCCCGGATACAGCATACCAGCAATCGCCCTCGCGGCCAGCTCACCGGTTGCCGCACCCGCTGCCGCACTATTTCCCTGAAGCGCAGCAACCGCACCTCCAAGGATCGCGTGTGCTATGGCATTGACAGCAGGGTTATCTTCTGTCGATTTCAGCAGATGCGCCAGCTCCGGTGCTGAAGCCCCCGCCAGTGCACCCGCTAAATTACCGCCCGCGAGCCCCTGAAGCGCTGCAGTTGCTGCCTGGATGCCGCGCTGAATGTCGCTGCCGGTGCCATACTTTTCCTGTTCCTTTTTGTATTCCGGCGTATCACGCAGTTTTGCCAGATATGCCTGCCGCTGTTCTTCCGTCGCATCCGCCGGTACAGGCCCGTATTTATCCTGCGCAGCCTTCAGCGCATTCAGCTCCCCCTGCGTCCGTGCGATATCCGCCATCTGACCACCGATATCGCTGATCATCCCGATTTCCTTCAGACGGTTCTGCTCCTTCTCCTTGTCGAAGATCGGGCTGATGCTGTCGTTGGCATGTTCGGTGTCGCGGCTCAGGTTCGCCACATCCTGCTTCTGATTATCCTTGTCGCGAATGGTGATGGTGCCGTCAGCCACAGCGGCCTGAGTCGTGCCTTCGGCATGCCCACTGTTGCCCGCCGCCGCAATCATCCCGCCCGGCATATTGCCCTTGAACTGGTCGCCGAAGCTGCCCGCGCCGCTGATACTGATGCCTGAGTGCTGGGTTTTGAAGTCCGCTTCGTTGTGCAGGTCGCTGAAGCCCAGCGTACCGGTATCGAGGCTGTTTTTGTCCGCCGTGGCCGTGGAGGCAATCAGGTCTGCGCCGCCGATGTGCGCCTGGTTTCCGGCAGCGATAACCACGTTACCGCCCGTAGATCCGATGGTGCTGAAGCTCTGGCTCTGCGTGGTGCCCGCCTCGCGTAAATCGTGGGTAGCTTTGCTACTGCCGATACTGATCCCGATACCGCCGGTGCCCATCAGACCGGATTTTTTCTCTTCCTTAGCCCCAGCCGGCGCCTGAACGGCAACTAGCTGGCAGAAGCGGGATTCAGCACCGATACGCCGGTGATGGTCAGCATGGAACAGGGACGACTGGTGATCGAGCCAGTCAGGGGCTGACGGGTAAAAAGATCCCGGCGTGGTGGCCGGGATTATTTATAGATTTAAGGTTATTATTTTTCTGGATTTATATATGTATACCTACTATCTATTTCCAGACCAAGATCATTCGCTATTTTAAGCACCTGTGTGTACTCATCTTTACTGATCACAACATCATGATCAGCGATGTGATCACATAGCGTTTCGAACGCTAATACATTCTCTGAGAACCCAATATAATCAAGAGCAAAGTCAACTAACGAAGGTTCCAGCCGATCCTTTAATCCTTCACCTAATGATCTAATTTTGTCATTAATATCCATTACACCCACACTATTTCTAAATAGGTTTTAAAGTTGGAGGAGTCGGATTACTATCCGGGAACGCCGTTACTATTTTACCACTAGCTGGCTCGTATACCACACGAACTCTAACACCACCTCGTTCTTCCCAAGCAACCCATCTTGCCGGTCTTCCTGCGTTTGTATACGCTCCGCCAGTTCCTGTCTGGGCAAACCATTGAGTATCGGGTGAAGTAGCTATGTCGCCCACAACATGGACAACCTTGTCTGCTGACCAGCTTTGAGGAAAGACGGTTTTTCCTGGATTCCCAGGACAGCCGGGCCGTGCATAACGCGATATTTTTGCGCGGCGAGTGGATACCGCAGGCGGGATTTACTGACGGGATGCCGCTCCGGACCCGGGTGACGCCGGACTGCATCATCATCACCGCCCAGAACACCCGCGAGCTGTACGGCTGCGCCGAAGGCTTAAGCGTCGCGGGCGTCAACCGGGCAAAGATGCTTCAGTGGCTGAAGACCTTCCCCGGCGCGCTTAACGACACCGGCGATCTGCCGGTGATCAAGCGTGGCAAGGGACATTTTTCGGGAGCATAGCCGCTGATAACACGATCCCGGCGCTGGGGCCGGGATCGTCATGTTATATAGTCAGCTTATTCCACTCATGAGATATTTTCAGGTGAGATATAAATAACTCCTTTTATATCATCTGGTAATACACTATATCTCAACGGGTATAGAGGTTTTGATATTAACTTATACTCGCCATTCCTATAGTCATAACTAAATAATCCTTTACGTGACATTTCTATGAATGACTTCAAATAACGAGAGCGCTGTTCCTCATCTGAAAAATCAGGAAGATTGTATTCAATAACCTCGACGTCAGATAAAGGCTCCAGAGAATAGAAGTAATCATAAATTAATTCATAATTATCAATAGATTCTTTAATTTTATCTGGAACTGGGCCTTTCCCACCAGTTGCAAAGTGAGCTAAAAAGCCATCCTGACCGGATAAAAACCAGTCCAAATCATTTTCTAAAAAATCATCATCCATATACATCATTATTCAGCACCAAATATGTTTTTACAGTTTTCACAACGAGGAACCACTTCTCCGGTTCTTGGTCGAATCGCAGGAGTGAACTGAATATCTTTAAGTTTTAAACTTGGATTTGCCAATAAAAGCTCATTTGCTGCTCTAAACTCCGCACAACGGCCTAATGTATTTCCACACGCAGTTTTTACTCCCAACCCGCCTAACTTATCAGCATAGGCCTGCAACTCTGGAGCAACTACGGTAGGTACAGCGCCATTAGATGTCGTCACTATTTTTCCTGTTAGAGGATCAACGGCACCAATTGCTGTCGCTGGTTTGTACTTGCTACCCGCAAAAGAATTTACATATTTATCTAATTGCTTGCTGGCATCATTAAGAAGTGCAGTTTCGCTTTTAGCAAGATTTTTCCCCGCCTGTTCACCTCCCTTAACAATACTATCAATAGCCGACGAACCAGACTTACCCGTAGCCGCTGTTCCCTGAGAAGCCTTTCCGTTTCCTGATGATGGTTTATCTAGTGTAAACGCCACAATCACCGACGCAAGAACCGCTTTGCTCAGGTTGTTCTTGTGCAGCTCTGTATTATTCGCCACCGGTTCAAGTTCAGAGATCGAATAAGCAACCAGTCCCTGACACTGAGTATTACACTCCGGCGAGGCTTGTAGAACTTTCAGTTTCTCCAGCTCTGCTTTCTGCTCATTAACCGGGATAGCTGTAGCAAGGGCTTGTTTTTGCTTATCTGCATCCAGCTTTTTCAGGTCAGACAGTAGCTGTTCTCTCTCGGCCTCCGTCTTCGCATTTGCGTACTTTTCGGTGAAGGTCGTGATGTCCTTATCACCCAAAAAGTTATTCTCCACAACAACTTTGTCTGCCGTGAAGTCAGCCGCCGGAGAAGGATTTTCCCTGTGCTTTCCTGCAGTTACAACCGGTTTTTGTTGATGCGTTTTGATATCCGGGCACATAAGCCCCGATACGCGTTTTTGCCCCACGACACGCTACCGCCCCGCCGTGGTGTCTGTACCTGCAACTCCCGCATCATAGCAGCGGCGTCAGCTTCTGCCATTACCTGTTTCCTTACTGGACCGGGTTCGCCGGAGTGCGAACCCGCAGGGTTCGCATGCAAAGGTTTAAGCAGGGAGGCCCTCGGCGGGGCCGCACGGGGCGGAAATGGCGAGCACGGGAACGAGCAAGGAGCACTGCGGCTGCGAGCCGAGCGCAGCCAGTGCAGTAGGGGTGAGGTGGGGGTGAGGTGGGGGTGAGGTTATGCCCGACTGCATCGTTATCACCACCCAGAACACTCGCGAGCTGTACGGCTGCGCCGAGGGCTTAAGCGTTGCCAGCGTCAACCGACCCAAATTAACCCAGTGGTTCAAGGCATCTCCGGGGCGCTGAACGACACCGGAGATGTGCCGCTGATCAAGCGCGGGAACGGGCATTTTGGGTAAGGCTGATGGCTAATAAAACGATCCCGGCGCTGGGGCCGGGATCTTTACTCAGGATGGGATTTTAGCCAGTAACTCGTTTACTTTTTCAGTATCTTCAGGGTGTAACTGAAGATATTTTTCACAGGCCAGACGAACATATTTAAATCCTATTGGCTCAGGAACAATAATTTCTCCTCCCCAGACACCAAATATTATCCCTTTAAAATGACATTCAGGATCTGGATCTTCCCAATCAGGAAAAGTGCAATAAGTTTCGTCGATTACAAAACCAATTTTATTTACAACATATTGAATTCCAAATATAAATTTTCCATAAAGATTTATTGAGTTAAAAAAATCCTTAATAGCCCATTCTGGATCGTTGTCATAGTCTATATGTGTAAAAATATATTCATTCATTTTACTGTCACCGGGAAGAAATTCTCTATTGTTCCTGTTTTAGGGTCAAGATAGACTCTAAAATTCACTCCGCCAGCATTTGCCGTGTATTCTCTTGCCCCTGAGGCCAGAGCTGCTTTGTACCCATTAGCAGCCGCCTGCTGACCTAAATCAAGAATTTTCTGCTCCGAAAATACTTTGGGATCATAGATAGTTTTAGTGAGTGGTTTTTCTTTATAACCAATCACGTTACCAGCACGATCATACTCAGGTATCTGATACTGAATTTCTGTTATTCCCTTCACACCAGTTTGAGATTCACCTACGATTTTTACTCCTTTTTCACTTACAGTTGAATAAAAAGCGTCCGCATTATGTGCACCTGTGATCCCTTTTTTCTGTGAGTAGCCTGCAAGTTGAGACAGATGTTCAGGCTGTTCAATTTTAAAGCTGAGTCCATCGGGATAAGTCACTTCAGTAACTTTCCCTTTCGTTGCCATACTGACTTTTTCACCAGAGGCTACTTCAACGACAACAGTTTTACTTACTGAACCAATCCCTTTGAACCCTGCAATCGCTCCGACAATAGCCTGTGTTTGTAGCGCCGTATCATAACGTTCTGCCGCTGTTTCCCAGCTTACCCCTGACGCTTTCGCTATCTCGGTGATAGCCTGATCGCGGGTGATACTGCCGGCATCCAGTCCCTGAAGCACCGTTTCCAGGTTCTTCGTATCCTGCGGATACAGGTCTTTATACAACAACGAGTAAGTAACGTTTTCGCCATACTCGGCTAGCGCTTTTTGCGCCGGGCCAACCAGTGTGCCACAGGCACCACTGCTCTTACTTCCCGGCGGACATGCCGCCGCTATCGCTGCATCACGCGCTTTATCTGTTTCATCAAGCTGGCCAAGCCGCGCTTCAGCTTTAGCTTTATCATCGCCGGATAGCAAGCCATTTTTCAGCTTGTATTCCAGCGAAGCCTTCTCGGCGGCCTCATCACGGCTCAGATAGTTATTCTCCACCGCATTCTTACCGGCACCGGCACCCGTCGCGGCCCCAACTGTATTCCCTGTAGCGATCCCTCCAGCCATACCCGCAGATATGCTCGCCAGCGCACTGACTGTCTGCTTCTGTTCTTCAGAAAGTTTATCTACATTAGGGTAGAGCATATTGGCAATAGCACGTGCCGCCAGCTCTCCGCCCCCTGCACCAATCGCACCCGCTGCTGCGCTATTTCCCTGAAGCGCAGCAACCGCACCTCCAAGGATCGCGTGTGCTATGGCATTGACAGCAGGGTTATCTTCTGTCGATTTCAGCAGATGCGCCAGCTCCGGTGCTGAAGCCCCCGCCAGTGCACCCGCTAAATTACCGCCCGCGAGCCCCTGAAGCGCTGCAGTTGCTGCCTGGATGCCGCGCTGAATGTCGCTGCCGGTGCCATACTTTTCCTGTTCCTTTTTGTATTCCGGCGTATC
>NZ_JAQIRI010000009.1:0-179774 GCF_050600755.1 Klebsiella sp. 141162
TCCTTCACCCTGCCGCAGGCGGCGGCCATCGGCATCATCGGCGGCGCCGACGGCCCGACGGCCATCTACCTGTCGAGCAAGCTGGCGCCGGAGCTACTGGGGGCCATCGCGGTGGCCGCCTACTCCTACATGGCGCTGGTACCGCTGATCCAGCCGCCGATCATGAAGGCGCTGACCAGCGACAAAGAGCGGAAGATCCGCATGGTGCAGCTGCGTACGGTGAGCAAACGCGAGAAGATCCTCTTCCCGGCGGTGCTGTTGCTGCTGGTGGCGCTGCTGTTGCCGGACGCCGCGCCGCTGCTGGGGATGTTCTGCTTCGGCAACCTGATGCGCGAAAGCGGGGTGGTGGATCGGCTGAGCGATACGGTGCAGAACGCGCTGATCAATATCGTCACCATCTTCCTCGGGCTGTCGGTGGGGGCCAAGCTGGTGGCGGACAAGTTCCTGCAGCCGCAGACGCTGGGGATCCTGCTGCTGGGGGTGATCGCCTTCTGCGTGGGCACCGCCGCCGGGGTGATCATGGCGAAGCTGATGAACGTGTTCAGTAAGCACAAGATCAACCCGCTGATTGGTTCCGCCGGGGTATCGGCGGTGCCGATGGCGGCGAGGGTGTCCAACAAGGTGGGTCTGGAAGCGGACGGGCAGAACTTCCTGCTGATGCACGCGATGGGCCCGAACGTGGCCGGGGTGATCGGCTCGGCGATCGCCGCCGGGGTGATGCTCAAGTACGTGCTGGCGATGTAGGCCGGCATCCTTCCCGGATGGCGGCTTACGCCTTATCCGGGCTACCGGTCCGCTCCGGTTTGTAGCCCCGGTAAACGCAGCGCCACCGGGGAGAGGTTCCCGGATGGCGGCTGGCGCCTTATCCGGGCGACCGGTCCGCTCCGGTTTGTAACCCCGGTAAGCGCAGCGCCACCGGGGAGAGGTTGCCGGATGGCGGCTGGCGCCTTAGCCGGGCGACCGGTCCGCTCCGGTTTGTAGCCCCGGTAAGCGCAGCGCCACCGGGGAGAGGTTGCCGGATAGCGGCTGGCGCCTTAGCCGGGCTACCACACCAGCGCCCGATTCAATGGTTTTGAACGGGCGTTTTTCTGAATTTTTTGGATCTGTGCGCCATCTGCAGGTACCCGGACCGCCAAACGAGGAAACTAGCCATTTAATGTCTATCGGCCCTATGTACACCCGAAAAATAACCCACTGGTTTGCGCGGCGGTCCTTTCAGAACCGCATCTTCCTGCTGATATTATTTACCTCAACTGTCGTCATGCTGGGTATGTCCTGGTATCTAACAGATATTACCGAAGAACGTCTTCATTACCAGGTCGGGCAACGGGCATTGATTCAGGCGATGCAGATTTCAGCAATGCCGGAGCTAGTGGAAGCGGTACAGAAGCGCGATCTCGCCAGAATTAAAGAGCTTATCGACCCCATGCGTTCATTCTCAGACGCCACCTACATCACCGTCGGCGATGCCAACGGACAGCGTCTTTATCACGTCAACCCGGACGAAATCGGTAAATCAATGGAAGGTGGCGATAGCGATGAGGCGCTGTATAACGCCAAAAGCTATGTCTCGGTACGCAAAGGTTCGCTAGGTTCATCATTACGGGGTAAATCGCCGGTGCAGGACGCCACCGGGAAAGTCATCGGCATCGTGTCGGTCGGTTATACCATTGAACAGTTAGAAAACTGGCTCAGCCTGCAGATAAGCTCGCTACTGATCCCGATGGCGATTATCCTGCTATTGCTGCTGTACTGCGCTCGCCGCTTCTCGCTGCATATCAAAAAGCAAATGCTCAATATGGAGCCCCAGCAGCTCTCGCAGCTGCTCATCCAGCAAAGCGTGCTCTTTGAATCGGTGTTTGAAGGGCTCATCGCCATCGACTCAAATTATAAGATAACCGCCATTAATCAGACCGCCCGTCGTCTGCTTAATCTAAGCCAGCCGGAGCCCGTACTGATCGGTAAAAAGATCAGTAGCGTCATTGCGCAAGAGGCATTCTTCTACGATGCGCCGCATGAGAATAAGAAAGACGCGATCGTCACTTTTAATCAGATCAAAGTGATCGCCAGCCGGATGGCGGTGATCTTAAATAATGCCCCACAAGGTTGGGTCATCAGTTTTCGCAGTAAAGACGATATCAACACCCTCAGTCTGCAGCTCAGCCAGGTACAGCAGTACGCCGATAATCTGCGCGCCGTGCAGCATGAACACCGCAACCTGATCTCGACCATCGCCGGACTGTTGTTTCTTAAACGCTACGATCACGCGCTGGATCTGATTCAGCAACAGTCAGAAAGCCACCAGAAGGTGCTCGATTTTATTGCGCGTAATTTCCAGGATAACCACCTTGCCGGGCTGCTGATCGGTAAATATTATCGGGCCAAAGAGCTTGGTCTTGAACTGGTATTCGACCCCGCCTGCTTCGTCGATATCCTTCCCACCGCGCTTTCTCCCAGCGAATGGATCTCGATCGTAGGGAATCTGCTCGATAACGCCTACAATGCCTCGTTACGCCAGCCGCTGGGATCGAAGCAGATCGAGTGTTTAATAAATAGCGACGGTCATGAACTGATCGTCGAGATCGCCGACCAGGGATGCGGCATTGACGAGACGCTACGCGATCGCATCTTTGAGCGTGGCGTCACCAGTAGCGCCAGCGCCGAGCACGGTATTGGGCTCTGGCTGGTGCGCAGTTACGTAGAACAAGCAGGCGGCACTATCGTCGTCGAAAATAACATTCCCTTTGGCACCATCTTTACCCTTTATATCCCCCTGACCCGAGATGAACATCATGGATAGCATTACTACTCTTATCGTTGAAGACGAACCTATGCTGGCGGAAATCCTGGTGGATACCATCAAACAGTTCCCCCAGTTCAACGTAATCGGCATCGCGGATAAACTGGAAAGCGCGAAAAAGCTGATGCGTCTCTACCAGCCGCAGCTGATCCTGCTGGATAACTTTCTCCCTGACGGCAAGGGGTTGGATCTGATTCGCCACGCTGTCAGCACTAACTACAAAGGGCGAATCATTTTCATTACCGCCGATAATCATATGGAGACCATCAGCGAAGCCCTGCGACTGGGAGTATTCGATTACCTGATTAAGCCCGTACACTATCAACGTTTACAACATACGCTCGAGCGTTTCGCCCGCTACCGCAGCTCATTGCGTTCGAGCGAACAGGCCAGCCAGACCCACGTCGACGCCCTGTTTAATATCCAGGCTCGCGAGCACACTGAACCTGCTGACGCGCCGCTGCGCGGGATCGATGAAAGCACCTTTCACCGCGTGCTGCAGCTGTTCTCCGACCCGGAAGTCGTGCATACCGCCGACTCTCTGGCCCGCATCCTCGGCAGCAGTAAAACCACTGCCCGCCGTTATCTCGAACAAGGCGTTAAAAACGATTTTCTGGAAGCGGAAATCAGTTATGGCAAAGTCGGCCGGCCGGAACGTATTTATCGCGGCAAACATCCCTACCCTGAGCACGTCTGAAACGCTTATTCGAGGGTATAGCTGACGATCATCTGCCCTTTTTTCATTTTCAGCTGGCTGATGACGATATTTCCCAACGCCGCCAGACTAGCGACATGGGTACCGCCGCAGGGATAAGCTGCCAGTTCGCCGAATCCTACGGCGCGCAGTCCATTAGCGAAGGTGATGCGGCGCGGTAAATCCTGCTTCTGCCACGCGCTCACCTGCGCCAGCAGCGCGCTGGCTTCCGGTAACGCGGCGCCAGCGCCGGCAGCAAACGTAATCCGTCCCTCTCCCGGCCAGTGATGCGCCTTCACCGGTCGCCAGCCGAACTGCTCGCCGGCCAGTCCCAGCAAGTGACCAGCAGAGTGCAAACGGGCATGCCGTTGCCGCACAGGCGCATCAATTCGTAGCTCCACCTCGCCTAACGGCAGCGGCTGGGCAACGATATGCAGGACACTATCGCCGCGCGTCGTGACCGCCATTACGGGCTGCTCATCGATCCAGCCGCGATCGGACGGCTGCCCGCCGCCCTGCGGATGGAACAACGTGCGATCAAGTTCAATGGCATAACCACCATCGGCTTCAGCGCTGCAGCTGATAATTTGTGCGCGCCCTTCGGTGGCGTCGCTGGCGTAATAAACACGTTCAGTCATGATTGTTCCCCTCTCTGTCAGCACAGTATATTGATAATATTGACCGCGATAATGGCCTCCACAACCAATGCACTTTTGCTTTGAGGGCACAAATGAATCTGAACCTTCTCCCCGACCTCGCCCTCTTCGTACAGATTGTCGAACAAGGCAGCTTTTCCGCCGTCGCCCGTCAGAGCGGGATTACGCCATCCGCCGTCAGTCGCAGCGTCTCGCGGCTGGAACAGGAGATGCGCTGCAAACTGTTGCACCGAACCACCCGCAAGCTGCGGCTGAGCGATGCCGGGAAAGCGGTATATGAACATGCGCTGGAAATGCTGGAAGCGGCGCGCCAGGCTATGGACTGCGCCGGAAGTACCCAGACGGTGGCGCAGGGTAAACTCACGCTGAGCGTACCAAAAGCCGTCGGGCGCTTTGTCATTCATCCGCTAATGATCGACTTTTTCAACCGTTATCCGCAGGTTGACGTCTGTTTACGTTTAGAAGATCGCGATCTCGACTTTATTGATGACGGCATCGATCTCGCGCTGCGTATTACCCATACCCCTTCCCCTGGACTGCATGGCAAACCGCTGATGCCGATTGTTCATGTCATCTGCGCCACTAAAGAGTACTTACAGCGCCACGGAATGCCGCGTACCCCGCAGGATCTGCGCGCGCATAGCTGTATCAGTCTTGGCGAAACGCCCGCCGACGCGTGTTGGAAATTTCGCCGCGAAGGCAAAAACGAAACGGTGCAGACGTACGGACGCTACGCCGCTAACCACACTGCGGTGCGTCTTGATGCGGTTAAACAGCATCTGGGGATTGGCAGTCTGCCACTGTTTACCGCCCGTGAAGCGCTGGCAAAGGGTGAAATCGTGCAGGTGCTGGCGGAGTGGGAGTTTATCAGCAGCTACTCTGGCAATCTGTGGCTGTTATGGGCGGGGCATAAGCATATGCCCGCCAGAATGCGGGCAATGATTGATTTTCTTAGCGAGACGGTTCCGGCGCTGAACGCAGGCAGCACATTGCCAAAGATAAAATAATAAACACCGGGAAAACGATCCCCGGTAAAAACCAGAAACCAGAGCGGCCAATATCATGCATCCGGCGAAAACCTACCGCCAATATTGGGATAATCATCGGTAAATGAAGCACAAAAGCCAACGGGAAGAGAAACAGACTCAAAACGCCATACCGGTAGTCATAAAGCGTAGCCAGATACCAGATGAGTAAAGGGGTTGCCACAATCAGGGCGTTGATAAGAAAAAATGACCAGAACTCACGGCGGTCAGAGCGTCCAACGAAATTAAAAGCCTGTTTCCAGCCTTTAAGATAGGCCTGTCCATAGGTCATGATATTCTCTCCATGAGAACGAATTAATGACAGCGGGGCACATCGGAGCCCCCTTCAAACCAAACACTCCTTAGCCTAAACAACGCTTCAGCATAAATTAATGTGCTGGCACAAGAAAAGATATATTAATGTTGAAAGGATTGCTGGCAGAGAAACACTGCCAGCATGACCAGATATTAATTAGCGAGGATTAATTGATTTCTATTATAATTAATAAGACCACCGGCCTTAATAATCTCCTGCTCCGACGAGGTTAATTTCTCCATATAAAGCGTTATCTGCTTCACAGGTCGATTATCGCTGACTACAAAAGCGGTGATATCACTAAACTCACCGGTTAGTGCGCTTTTTATTGCCGGGATATAGATAAAATCGCCGACCTCGAAATCAGGCGCCTCTTTCATCTGCAGCGGCAGCATCCCCCAGTTAATCACATTGGAACGATAGCGCTTGGTCGCATACTCCTGGCTAATATTGGCCAGCCCGCCAAGCACGCGCTGGCAGCTAGCGGCCTGCTCTCGCGCTGAGCCATCACCGGGTTTGACCGCATAGATCATGCTACCTATCTCAGTCTGTGCCGCGCTAATATTTTCCTGACCCGGTAGCAGACGTATCTGGGAAAATATATTTTCCAGCTGTGGATTTAAACGGCAAAGATCTTCACCCTTAACGCGTTGTTGCTCCATAACGGCAATTTTTTTAGCCCGCCCCACATACTGCGGATCGCGACGGGAGAGCGTAAATTCCGCCAGCCCCAGGGGGTTCGAACGAAACGATGATGTTTCCCCTGACGGTATCAGCTCGTCGGTAGTCGTTACCGGATCCATTATCTTTGCGGCGACCACTAACAGAACATTATCCGTTAATGCATTCATTTCCGGCCAATCTTTTATATTCGGGCCATAGATTAGCGGCTGCTGTGTAGCGCCTTTAACGAATCCCTGATAAATCCGGTTTTTATAGGGGGAAACATCAAATTCATATTCCGGAGCATCATGCCAGCAATCGAGCTCCGCCGCCGAGGTTAACAATCCCCCGTTAGCGGCCGTCGCGGCAATTGAACGCGCGTCCATCAATGCCACCGCCGACATCTGCCCATTTCCCGGCTTGGAACCTTCACGGTTCGGAAAGTTACGCGTCGTATGACGGATACTTAAGCCATTATGCATCGGGGTATCACCGGCGCCGAAGCAAGGACCGCAGAACGCGGTACGAATAATGGCGCCCGCACTCATTAAGTCATTGATCATTCCCTTCTTCGTTAACGCCATCAGCACCGGTTGTGAGGAGGGGTAAACTGAAAGCGAGAAAATATTATCGCCACAGGAGTGATGCCTCAGGGCATTCGCCGCCTGTACGACGTTGACATAGTTTCCCCCGGCGCAACCAGCAATAATGCCCTGCTGAACGCGTAATTTACCGTTCTCTATTTTGTCCAGCAGTGAAAGCTTCGCGCGTCCCAGCGAGATTTTCTCAGCTTCAATTTCAACCTGGCGTAAAATGTCCGGTAAATTCTGATTAAGTGTATCAATTTCATAGACATTGGCTGGGTGAAACGGTAGCGCAATCATCGGTTTGATGGTACTTAAATCGATTTCGATACAACCATCGTAGTAGGCCATCTCTTTTGCTGACAGCGCACGATAATCTTTCTCTCTACCATGAAGGCGTAAAAAATGCCGCGTCTCTTCATCGGTCTGCCAGATAGAGGATAAGCAGGTCGTCTCAGTAGTCATGACATCAATACTGTTTCGATAGTCGGTCGACATACTGGCCACGCCGGGACCAACGAATTCCATCACTTTGTTCTTCACATAACCGTTTTTGAATACCGCGCCGATTAATGCCAGCGCAATATCCTGAGGGCCAACGCCAGCGGCAGGTTTGCCAGTTAAATACACCGCGACGACATCGGGATAATCAATATCCCAGGTGTTTCCCAGCAGTTGTTTAACTAGCTCACCGCCGCCTTCACCGACGGCCATCGTCCCCAGCGCGCCATAACGCGTATGACTATCCGATCCCAGTATCATTTGGCCGCTACCAGCCATCATTTCACGCATATACTGGTGAATAACCGAAATATGTGGCGGAACGTAAATCCCGCCATATTTCTGCGCGGAAGTGAGACCAAAAATATGATCGTCGCTGTTAATGGTTCCTCCCACCGCACAAAGTGAATTGTGGCAGTTGGTTAAAACATACGGCAATGGAAAGCGGGTCATGCCGGAGGCTTTTGCCGTCTGGATGATGCCAACAAAGGTAAGGTCATGGGAGGTCATAGAATCAAATTTAATTTTTAATTTCAGTTCATCTCCCGAGTGGCTATGAGATGACAAAATTGACCATGTTATGGTTCCCTTTCGTGCAATCTCTTTGGCGACAGGATTGGCGCATTCCTGTTCTGGGATAATCCCATGCTGATGGGATAAATATACCCCACTATCATGTAATTTAATCATGACTTGTGTCCTTCAGATAGATTAAATAATTAGGCGATGCTTTTATCCGTATTATTACGAATAGAAAGGAAAAAATATCGGCAGTAAAATAAAGCTCACCACCACAGATATAATAATCAGCGGTAATCCGACCCTGACATAATCCATAAACCGATATCCTCCGGCGGAAAAAATCATCATATTCGCCGGCGTCCCCACCGGGGTCGCATAAGCACATGAACAACCAATGACAATAGCCATTAGCACCGCTCGCGGATCGGCCCCCATGGAATTCGCAATAGACAGACCAATAGGAATCAGCAAGGCCGCTGTTGCGGTATTCGACATGAAGTTCGTTAATACACAGGATATGATTAACACAGCACTTAACAGTAAGAACGGCGAAGCCTGTTGACCCAGCAGATCGATAATAGAACGGGCCATGATTTCACCCGCGCCAGTGGTTTCGAGTGCTTTCGCTAAAGCTAAAGTACCGCCAAACAGAAAAATCGTCTGTGAGTCAATTGACTGGTAGGCCTGTTTTTCAGTAATCACTCGCGTAATAACCAAAAATAAGGCGCCAATTGAACCAATAATTGCAATTGGCAAACCAATGACGCTCTCAAAAATCATGCCCAGTACGGTAAATACCAACACTAAAACCGCAATAACTTGCTTATATTTAGAACAGTCAACTTTCCTGCTCTTTTCTGCTTTTCCCTCGGTACGCACAGATTGTGCCGGTAACAATTTATAACCTATTGTCAAAAAGTAGATGATCCCGCAAAGCAGCATAGGGATACCCAGTTTGGCATACTCGAAAAAACCGAAGCGTTGCCCGACTTGTTCCAGCGCCGACTGGGCGATCAAATTACCCGGCGAGCCAATAAGCGATAAGTTTCCACCCAGCGCCGACGCAAACGCTAATGGCATCAACAAACGAGATTGCGCATAGCCAGACTTCACCGCGGCGCCGATAACTACGGGGATCAGTACCGCGGCCGTTCCCGTGTTAGACAGAAAGCCGGAGAGTATTCCGCAAACCAACATGATAATAACGATGAGTTGCTTCTCCGAGCGTGCGTAACGGGTAACTATTCCTCCAATTTTATCTGTGACGCCAGTTTCGAATAAGGCGCCGCCAACCACAAACATGGCGACAAATAAAATGACATTCTGGTTAATAAACCCCGAGAAGGCCGTTTTCACATCAAACACGCCGGTTACGACCAGGACAATGCATACGATCATCGCGGTCGCCGCCAGCGGGATCTTCTCCCAAATAAACATCACAATTGAAAATAACAATAGTGACAATGTAATTGTTACTGGAGACATAAAAATGCGACACTCCATTTAGCGTTTTTAAAATATATCCTTGTTCCATGAACGCAGATTATAAAAAAGGTCAAAATCAAGATTTAATTTATTAGATTACCTTCCAGTACATTAATAACTCCCACCACCATACCCCGATGGTGATATGCAGGATGAACGTCAGCAGCGCCAATATACCGCCGACAATCCACCACGATTTAATATCATTATAACCAACGCCAAATATCACCGGGCCAGCGGCCCCGCCATAATGGGTGACCATACCGCCATACGAATTACTAAACAGCAGGGCTAATGCGGTTAACATCACTGGCGCACCGGAAACATTCGCCAACATAGCGAAGACCGGGACCATCGCCACAATATAAGCGCTGCCGGAGGCGAAGAAATAACGCACTAATATACTTAATGCTACGATAACGACAAAAGCCAGCGTGCTATGAGTGCCAAACGATATATTGTCCTTCAGCAATTCAGCTAACCACAAGAAAAAGCCCACTTTAGATAATAGTGAACTCAAGCCAATGATCCCGCCGTACCAAATCAGGGTATTCCATCCCCCTTTATTTTTTATCACATCATCCCAGGTGACGATTTTTAACACCAGCATCAATGCCATGACACAAATAGCTACCGTTGATTCGTTAACGCCAAGCGACTTACTAAATACCCAACCGGCTAATGCCATGACAAACAGGCAGGAGAGCATTTTTTCACGTAAGGTCATCGGCCCTAAAGACTCAAGACCCTCTTTGGCAATTGCCTTATTATCCACTTTCTTTAACTCTGGTGGATATAACTTATAGGTAATGAGCGGTGTTAATAACAGCATAATAATGCCAGGTAATATTCCGGCTAATGCCCATCCGCCCCAGCTCAATTTGATATGACAAATATCTTCAATCATTTTGAGCGCCAGTATATTCCCAGCCATTGCGGTAAAGAACATATAACTGGTCGTTTTGGTAACCATATAGACGTTAATCATCAAATAATGGCCAACGCGTTTTGCCGTATGCTCCGGTTCCGAGCCTAACGCAACAGCCACGCTATTGATGATAGGTAAGACGATACCGCCGGCGCGAGCCGTATTCGACGGTGTCGCGGGGGAAAGGATGAGATCAAGAAAGGCGGTAACATAGCCTAAGCCAAGCGTGGTACTCCCTATCTTGCCAATAAGAATATAAGCAATCCGCTTACCTAAACCAGTAATAACAAAGGCAGCACTTAAGGTAAACGCTGAGAAAACCAGCCAGGTAGTTCCCGATGCATAGCCACTTAATACACTCGATGATTTTATTACGCCATCACCTAAATTACCAATAACGACCATTGATGTGGCGACAGCGACTAACAATATTACCGGTTCAGAAAACGGCTTAATAACCAAACCAACAATCGCCGCCAGATAAATCCCTGATAGCACCCAAGCCAGTTTGGTCAATCCCGCTGGAGCCGGAAATAGACTAATAAGCAATGGGATGGCGACAAGCACTAATAGCTTGCATACTGTTTTTTTATCCATTTCGATCCCTTACCTGAATAAAATTATAGAAGAACACTGATTAAGTTATTCAGGGAGATAAACCATGCCAGAAAGAATCTTACGTGCGGTACGAATAACCGATGCGCGAATATTTTCAGGATTTCCATTCGCGTTACTTAAGTTCACCTCAATGCTGCCGCTAGGGTGTTCAACGCTAATTAATCCTTCACCAGACATTCGCGTAAGCTCATTAACCACGGTGTCGGCGATAACACAAGAGCTCGCCAGACCGATAGCGCCCGTAATCGCCAGAGACTTATGGCAGCTGTGGGGCATGAAATAACGCACGCTCATTGTTCCGCCGTGTTGCGGTGGAGCAACCAGTACCGGTTTAGGTATAACCATGTTGGATACATCGCCAAACCCCATTGCCGCGCCAGCTTGTTGACGTATAGATTCAAGACGCTGGAAAAATGCACTGTCCTTGTCTAATTCAGCAGCAGATTCATATCCGGTTTTACCGAGACTGTGTGCAGGGATAATCACCATCGGCATCGCCATATCAATACACGTGACGCGAATATCATCAAAAATATCGACCCGGTTACCGGTGGGGAAAAGTTGGCCCGACTTCGCCCCGGCGGCGTTTAGAAATGTCAGAGCAACGGGAGCCGCCTGCCCGGGAACGCCATCAATATGGGTATTCCCTTCATAAACGACCTGGCCGTTCGGTGTTTGAATGTCAGCATCGACAAAGGTATTGGTATTTACGTTTCTGATACGCACCCGCGTTACCGGTGAATTCGCCGCGATGAGACCTTTTTCGATAGCAAATCCACCTACCGCGCACAGCATATTGCCGCAATTAGGCGTGGTATCGACCCGCCGTTCATTGACAATGACCTGCACAAATAAATAGTCAATGTCTGCTTGTGGGCTGGACGATTGACTGACAATAGCCACTTTACTGGTTTGCGGGCTACCACCGCCAATACCATCAATTTCCAGTTCATGGCCAGAACCCATGATGGTTAATAACGCCTCATCACGTTTTTGAATATCTTCAGGTAGATCATCCGCTAAAAGGAAAGCCCCTTTTGACGTTCCTCCACGCATGAGAACACACGGAATTTGTTTCATAACACGCTCCTTACAAATATAGAAGAAAAAGAATAAATAAACGGGGCGTGAATTTAATGAACTTAATGTATTTAAAGTTTTTTATTTACTTTATTATTCATTAATCGCACAACCGTTCACCATCTGATTCTACTTGCAAGGCGGATAGTGATTGATAAAATATGAAAATAAGACTTATACCTACAAAACATTAATAATAATCATCGACACGGTAATAATTAACAAGGCCATTCTATATATTAATAATTCATCTCAGATTACGGAGTAACAATGAACAATGAACTATCCGGTATGAAAGCCTTTGTCACTGTTGCCGAACTGGGTTCATTTAGCAAAGCCGCTGAAGTACTTAACCTGACGCAACCCGCCCTAACCCGAAAAATACAGAAAATAGAAAGTAATCTTAATACCCCGCTTTTCGAACGAACCACCCGAAAAATCATGCTCACCCAGGCAGGACAAATGCTCCTTCCTAAAGCGAAATCACTGATTGCCAGCCTTGATGCCGCCATTTTCAACATCAGCAATCTGACTTCGAATGTGCATGATACGGTAACGCTTTCTTGTATCCCGACGGCGGTATTTTATTTTTTACCACGTGCTATCGTTCAATTTAATCAGCGCTATCCCCACATCAAAGTTCGAATTTATGAACAAGGTATAGAAAATTGCATGGCTTCGGTGAGAAAAGGCGAAGTCGATTTTGGAATAAATATGAACTTCATCACACATCCCGACATCGAATTTAGCCCGCTGGTCAACGAACCCTTCGTGCTGGCTTGCCGGCAGGATCATCCGCTCGCCAGTAAAAAATTAGTGGAATGGCGCGAGCTCGTCTCGCAGAGATTAATAGGCGTCAGACGCTCAAGCGGTAATCGGCAACTTATTGAAAGTTGCCTGCAGGATAAACCGTGGAGGTTAGATTGGTTTTACGAAGTCAGACATTTATCCACCTCTCTGGGTCTGGTCGAGGCGGGGCTTGGCATATCGGCTCTGCCCTGCCTGGCCATGCCGCATCACGCTAACAGCGCTGTCGTCAGCGTGCCGCTGGTTGAACCGGTCATCAGGCGCACGCTTGGCATGATTCGCGTTAAAAACCGTCCTCTTTCCGCGGCGGCTGAACGCTTCGCTTCATTATTGCTACTCATGTGGACGGATGAAGCGAGCGAGTTATGGTGTAATGTGGTCGATTCACACTAGCTTTACCTGTCACGGCGCGAGAGCGAAAACCTCCGCCGCCCAACGTTGAAAACCAGTGATATCCAAATCCAGCGCCACTTGGGCGTTGGCCGGTTGTCCCAAACGCCCTTCGATATCCACCACGGTGGTGCCGGCCGTCCAGGTCCCCTGCGTCTCCACCGCTACAAAGCAGGGTTTGAGCATAAATAGATCCGGGCGAACCAACCACGCGATAGCGCAGAGATCGTGCATTCTCAGGCCGCTGCTCATACTGCCGCTGCGATAGTGGCTAAACAGCGCATGAAGCATTTTACCGGTTTGATTGAGCGTCGGCAGGGTTGCCAGATAGTCCGCACTCAGCAGCGCCTTATTGGTGACATCCAGTCCGCACATCACAATGTCCAACCCACTCTGGAAGACTTTCGCGGCGGCTTCCGGATCGATGGCGATATTAAACTCGGCGTTAGGGGTAAAGTTGCCGCGACCGGCCGAGCCGCCCATCAGCACCAGTCGACGAATATTAAACAGGCACTCAGGATACTGCGTAATCAGCAGAGCAATATTGGTTAGCGGGCCGATGGCCACCAGTGTCACGGGTTCCGGCGCGTGCATCAGCGCATCGCGAATTGCCTGAAAAGCCGGTTTAGCCAGTGGCTGGCGGTTATGCTCGACGAAATCATAGCCCTCCATGCCGGATTCGCCGTGCACCGAGGCGGCATCGCGCAGCGGACGCACCAGCGGCATCGATGCCCCTTGCGCCAGTGGTACATCAGCATTCCAGAAATGCAGCAACTGCAGCGCATTGCGGGTCGTCTTCTCCACCGAGACATTACCCGCGACCGTCGTCATGAGTTGCAAATCCAGCTGCGGTGAGAAGAGCGCGGCGGCGATCGCCGCCGCGTCGTCAATACCCGGATCGGTGTCGAGAATAATCGGTAAGCGCATGGTTTTCTCCCAAAAAAAATGCCAGACGTTAAGTCTGGCATCTTCTCATACTGATGGATGAAAGAACTTACTCTACTTCACGGACATCCACACGCAGCTCTTTCGGCACTTCAAAAACGATATTCTCTTCACGGCCTTCCAGCGGCACCGCTTCACCGCCGCCCAGCTCCTGCAGGCGGGCAATCACGTTCTGCACCAGGATATCCGGGGCCGACGCGCCCGCCGTTACTCCAACGCAGGCAGCGGATTTCACCCACTGTTCCTGAATATCGGTGGCATCGTCGATAAGATAAGCCGCTTTCCCCATCCGCTGCGCCAGTTCGGCCAGACGGTTAGAGTTAGAGGAGTTTTTCGAACCGACCACCAGCACCACGTCAGCCTGTTCCGCCAGCGCGCGTACGGCTTCCTGACGGTTAGTCGTGGCGTAGCAAATATCGTCTTTACGCGGGCCGACGATTTTCGGGAAGCGCTCGCGCAGCGCGTCGATAACGTCAGAAGTATCGTCGACGGAGAGCGTGGTCTGAGTCATAAACGACAGTCGGGCATCGTTTTTCACTTCCAGCGTCAGCACATCTTCCGGCGACTCAACCAGGTACATGCCCCCTTCCGGGTTATTGTACTGACCCATGGTGCCTTCAACTTCCGGATGCCCGGCGTGGCCGATCAGGATCGACTCTTCGCCGCGGCGGCTGGCGCGGGCGACTTCCATATGGACTTTGGTCACCAGCGGACAGGTGGCGTCGAAAACCGTCAGGTCACGACTCTTCGCTTCATTGCGTACCGCCTGTGAAACGCCGTGAGCAGAGAAAATCAGGATCGCGCCGTCCGGCACTTCGCTAATCTGTTCGATAAAAATCGCTCCACGCTGACGCAGGCTATCGACGACGTAGCGGTTATGGACGACTTCGTGACGAACGTAGATTGGCGCGCCGTACAGCGTCAGCGCGTTTTCGACAATGCTGATAGCGCGGTCAACGCCGGCGCAAAAACCGCGCGGGTTAGCCAACAGGATCTGCATCTTACCCCTCCAGCGCCGGATCGACTTCCAGCACTTCAATATCAAAATGAACGGTGCGCCCGGCCAGCGGATGGTTGAAATCAACGGTAATAGAGTCGCCGTTCACTTCGCGGATCACGCCGGGCATTTCGCTGCCATCCATTGCGGTAAAGAGCATAATTGCGCCAATTTCCGGCTCGCCGGCGTCGATAAACTCGCGGCGAGAGAAATATTGGATCAGGTCCGGAGTCGGTACGCCGAATGCGGCGTCAGGTTCCAGCGAGAAAGTGGTTTTATCGCCGGCTTTCAACCCCAGCAGATGCTGTTCCAGCCCTTCGGAAAGCGAGGCGTCGCCGAGACGAAACAGCGCCGGTTTACCGTTGCCGCGCGTGGACTCGGCGGTGGAGCCATCATCCAGTTTTAGCGTGAAGTGCACCAGCACCGCGCTGTTGCTCTGTACAGAGTTAGACATGCAGGTTTGCTCTTTTACATTACCGCCACTTGTTGCCCGGTGGCGCTGCGCTTACCGGGCAATAAGGGCCGATGTATACTGTAGGCCGGATAAGACGCTTTAGCGTCGCCATCCGGCAATTTTTTATGCTGTTTTTTTATCACTGGAAGGCAAGAAACCTTCCAGCACAATCAGCGCCGCGCCGATGCAGATGGCGCTATCGGCAAGGTTGAAGGTGGCGAAATGCCAGTCGCCGACGTAAAAGTCGATCATATCGACCACAAAGCCGTGCCACAGGCGGTCGAACAAATTCCCTAACGCGCCGCCAATGATCAGCGCGTAGGCAATGTTGTTCAGCTTTTGCGTCGCCTTCGAACGGTACATCAGCACCGTCAACACCACACAGATGCCGACCGCAATCCCGGCGAAGAACCAGCGCTGCCAGCCGCCGCTATCGGCGAGGAAGCTAAAAGCCGCGCCGTAGTTGCGCGCATAATGCAGATTAAGCGATGGAAACAGCGATACCGTCTCCCCCAGAGCGAAGTTCTGGAGGATCAGGAATTTGCTGCCCAGATCGATAATCAGCACGGCTACGACGACCCACAGCCAGCGTAGCCCCGTTGAACAGATCGATTTACTCATCAGGCGAATTTACGTTGCTCGCCGTCACCGGCGACGTTACTGACACAGCGACCGCAGATTTCCGCGTGTTCCGCCACCTTGCCGACGTCGCTGGTGTAATGCCAGCAGCGTGGGCATTTCTCGCCTTCGGCTTTGCTCAGGACCACTTTCAGCCCTTTCAGCAGATCGCTCTGCCAGGCATCAGCCGGCGCCTGTGCATAATCGGCAACGTTAGCGCCGGAGGTCAACAGGACAAATCGCAATTCTTCGCCCAGCGCGTTGAGCTTGGCCGCCAGTTCGGCATCGGCATACAGCGTAACCGCCGCTTCCAGAGAACCGCCAACTTTCTTGTCCGCACGCGCCTGCTCAATCACCTTGTTGACTTCGCCGCGCACTTTCAGCAGTTCATCCCAGAAACCGTCGTTCATCGCTTCGTCGTCGGCCAGGCCGAACAGGCCTTCATACCACTCGCCGGTAAAGACGTATTTTTCACGCTCGCCCGGCAGGTAGCCCCAGATTTCGTCCGCGGTGAAGGACATGATCGGCGCCATCCAGCGCACCAACGCTTCCACAATGTGGAACAGCGCGGTCTGGCAGCTGCGGCGCGCCACGCTGTCCGCTTTCGCGGTGTACTGGCGGTCCTTGATAATATCGAGGTAGAACGAACCCATCTCGATGGAGCAGAAGCGCATCAGGCGCTGCACCACTTCGTGGAAATCGTAGGATTCGTAGGCTTTGAGGATATCTTCCTGAGCCGCCTGCGCGCAGCCGACCGCCCAGCGATCCAGAACGACCATCTCTTCCGGTTTGACCATGTCTTTTGCCGGATCGAAACCGTTAAGGTTCGCCAGCAGGAAGCGCGCGGTGTTACGGATACGACGATAGCTGTCCGCGGCGCGTTTGAGGATCTCATCGGAGACCGCCATTTCGCCGGTGTAGTCGGTGGAAGCCACCCACAGACGCAGAATATCGGCGCCCAGTTTGTTCATCACGTCCTGCGGGCTAACGGTGTTACCGATAGACTTGGACATTTTGCGGCCCTGACCGTCGACGGTGAAGCCGTGGGTCAGTACCTGACGATATGGCGCTTTGCCTTTCATTGCCGTGGAGATCATCAGCGAAGACATGAACCAGCCGCGATGCTGATCGGAGCCTTCCAGATACATGTCCGCGGCGTGACCGGCGAATTCCGGACGCACATCAACCACCGAAGAGTGGGTAGACCCGGAGTCAAACCACACGTCGAGAGTATCCGGCACTTTTTCGTAGCTGTCGGCGTCATCGCCCAGGATGTCGCGGGAATCGAGATCCCACCATGCCTGGATGCCGTCAACTTCAACGCGTTTCGCCACTTCTTCCATCAGTTCGAGGGTACGCGGATGCAGCTCGTGAGTTTCTTTATGCACGAACAGCGACATCGGCACGCCCCAGGTACGCTGACGGGAGATACACCAGTCAGGACGGTTGGCTACCATCGATTCGATACGCGCCTGGCCCCAGTCCGGGATCCACTGCACGCCTTTGATCTCTTTCAGAGACTGCGCGCGCAGGCCTTTCTGATCCATGCTGACGAACCACTGCGGGGTGGCGCGGAAGATGATCGGCGATTTGTGGCGCCAGCAGCACGGATAGCTGTGCTGCATTTTTTCCACGTGCAGCAGCGCGCCGCTGTCACGCAGCATCTCAACGATGATGTCGTTGGCTTTGAAGACGTTGATACCGTCCAGAGACGGGTAAGTACCTGGCAGGTAAGAACCGTCCGGGCCAACCGGGTTGGCGATTTCCAGACCGTATTTCTGGCTGATAGTGTAGTCGTCCGGACCGTGGCCGCCGGCGGTATGCACCGCACCGGTACCCGCGTCCAACGTCACGTGGTCGCCAAGGATAGCCGGCACGTCAAAATCGAGGAACGGATGCTTGAAGCGCATCAGTTCAAGTTCGGAACCTTGTACCGCCGCCAGGATGGTGTAATCCGCCACGCCAATGCGCTGCATCACGCTTTCAACCAGGTCTTTCGCCAGGATCAGCGCCTGACCGTCAACCTGTACCAGCGCATAGTCGAACTCAGGCGACAGAGAGATGGCGCGGTTAGCCGGCAGGGTCCACGGCGTCGTGGTCCAGATAACTAGCGAAACCGGGCCAGTGACGTCGGCTACGCCGAATTTGGCCAGTACCGCGGCTTTATCTACCGCGTGGAACGCCACATCGATAGACGGAGACGTTTTGTCATAATACTCCACTTCCGCTTCCGCCAGCGCGGAACGGCAGTCAACGCACCAGTGAACCGGCTTAGCGCCTTTATGCAGGTGACCGTTGCCGATGATTTTACCCAGCGCGCGGATGATATTGGCTTCAGTTTTGAAGTCCATGGTCAGGTACGGACGCGACCAGTCGCCCAGTACGCCCAGGCGGATAAAGTCTTTACGCTGGCCGTCGATCTGCTCGGCGGCATATTCACGGCACTTGGCGCGGAATTCTGCGGCGGTGAATTTCTCGCCCGGCTTACCGTATTGCTGCTCGACTTTCAGTTCGATCGGCAGACCGTGGCAGTCCCAACCCGGAACGTACGGCGAGTCAAAACCCGTCAGTCCTTTGGACTTAACGATAATGTCTTTCAGAATCTTGTTAACCGAGTGACCAATATGAATGCTGCCATTCGCATAAGGAGGGCCATCATGCAGAATGAAGGTTTTTTTGCCTTTTTTCGCCGCACGGATGATGCCGTACAGGTCATCATCGGTCCAACGCGCCAGCATTCCCGGTTCGCGTTTGGCGAGATCGCCACGCATCGGGAACCCTGTTTCCGGCAAATTCAGGGTGGATTTATAGTCACTCATCAGATTCTCGGTTCCGTTATTTCGGTTTGATAAATACCAGTAGGATTATCCCTGCCTGGTGAGCCCAAAGTACTCGCGGGCCGTTAACTCATCTCGTGCGATTTGCGCTTTTAGCTCATCCAGCGACGCAAAACGCTGCTCGTTACGTATTTTTTTACGCAGTATTACATCTATATGGCGACCGTAGAGGTCCATTACAACGTCCAGAAGGTGAACTTCCAGCTGCTGTCGCACGCCAGAGACCGTTGGACGAGTGCCAATGTTGGCGACGCCGGGTAATGGCTTATCGCCGAGCCCTGCCACTTCTACCGCAAAGACCCCTTTAACCGGGGAAACCTGACGACGCAGCGGTAAGTTCGCCGTCGGGAAACCTATGGTGCGCCCCAGCTCATCGCCGTGGACGACGCGACCAGAGATGGTAAATGGATGCCCCAGCAGGTTTTCCGCCTGCGCGAGGTCATCGTCGGCCAGCGCCTGACGCACCGCGGTGCTGCTAATACGTACGCCGCCTTCACAGAAGGTCTGAGTGCTGGTGACGTCAAAACCGTACTCCGCCCCGGCCTTCTGTAATAACAAGAAATCCCCCTGACGACCAGCGCCAAAGCGGAAATCATCCCCCACGGCAAGGAACTGCACGCCAAGCTGGCGCACCAGCAGTTCGCTGATAAAATCTTGCGCCGTCAGCGCGGCGAAACGCCGGTCGAAACGGACACACAGCACGTAGTCGACGCCGCTTTCCGCCAGGTAGCCCAGCTTTTCACGCAGCCGCGTGATCCGCGCCGGCGCTTTATCGGCGGCAAACAGCTCCAGCGGCTGCGGCTCAAAAATCATCACCACAACCGGCAGACCGAGCTGGCGGCCCTCTGCGCGCAGGCGCTGCAGCAGCGCCTGATGTCCGCGATGCACGCCGTCGAAATTTCCAATGGTCAGCACGCACCCGTGCGGGGCCTGACTGAGATTATGTATGCCGCGTATCAGCTTCATGTCTGGCTCAAAACAGTGAAAATCGTCCGAGTATACCTTGTACAACAGGCGACGTTAACCAGCGATTGCACCTCGATTACGAAAGTTCCTGCTAATTCATTCACTCAGCGTAAGAATGCAGGAAAAACTATACGCGGCCGTCGATTTTTATGGTGGAAAGACTGTATTCGACTACAACAAGCTGGTAGAATCTTGCGCCATCACTACGTAATGAAGCCTCGTTATCTTAAACGGCGCTTATTTGCACAAATCCATTGACAAAAGAAGGCTAAACGGGCATATTCCTCGGCCTTTGAATTGTCCATATAGAACACATTTGGGAGTTGGACCTTGGCTAATATCAAATCAGCTAAGAAGCGCGCCGTTCAGTCTGAAAAGGCTCGCAAGCACAACGCAAGCCGTCGCTCTATGATGCGTACTTTCATCAAGAAAGTATACGCAGCTATCGAAGCTGGCGACAAAGCTGCTGCACTGAAAGCATTTAACGAAATGCAACCAATCGTGGACCGTCAGGCTGCTAAAGGTCTGATCCACAAAAACAAAGCTGCGCGTCATAAAGCAAACCTGACTGCACAGATCAACAAACTGGCTTAATCGCCCGCTTGCTGAACTTTGTTAAAGAAACCCGCGAAAGCGGGTTTTTTTATGTCTGTTGTTCGTCTGGGCCGACCTCTGCCGGCCATAGTCGCGCTTAACTTTGCGGCTGCGCAAACAGCGATGAATAATCGCGATTGCAGATACGCTGTACCGCAGGATGCTGAATCATTCGTTCGGCAAAAATAGCGTGATACTCCTCCATCACGTTCTCCATGCGCCCGATTTCCACAATCGACTCATCGGCATAAAAATCGTGAGCATAGAGGGTTGGCGCCACAAAAATCGCGTTGTGCGCCGCGCCGAAGGCTTTCATGAGCGCCGCATCGTCGAACTCGCCGAGAATTTCCACCTGTAGCCCCTGCGAATTAAACCAGTTCAGCAGCTTGCGCCCGAGCATTGAACGACGGCCGGGAATAAGCAGGCGACGCTCCTCAAGACAGGCGGGAAACGCTTTTTCCGGCGGCGGATTCATACACCAGAAGCTGACCCCGCACTCGCCGATTTTCACCGAGAACAGCCCTTCCTGCTGAGTAGAGTCAATTGGGCAATCGGAGATAATCATATCCAGCTTATGCTGGCTCAGTTGCTCCAGCAGCATCTCGTGGGTGGATTCAAAACAGCGCAGATGAATTTGCTCATCTTCCACTACTGCGGCATCCAGCACGCCGCTCACTAACCGCTTGGAAAGCGCATCGGCGACGCCGACATCAAATAGCAGGTTCGACTCTTTGCGGTAATTGACGATATCGAGCATCTCCTGGCTCAGCGTAAACATGCGATCCGCGTAGCGAAATACCAGCTCACCCAATTCGCTCGGTTCCAGACCTCGCCCTTTGCGTTTAAAGAGCTTTCCCTGCAGTCGCTCCTCCAGCGCTTTTATTTGCCCGGTGATCGTCTGCGGCGTCAAATAGAGCGCCTCGGCGGCGCCGACGACCGAGCCTTCACGGTAGACGTGCCAAAAGTAGTACAAATGGTTGTAATTGATATGCGACATGCATCCCTCCCTGATATGTCCGGGAGAGCCCACAGGCCCTCCCGATGAAGTTACACGCTGTGAGTAAGATCCGTTTCGCGCTTACGCAGAATCATGTAGCCGATGACGGCAGACAGGATAGACCCTATCAGAATGCCCAGCTTAGCCCAGTTGATCAATCCGGGATCCACGCTGCTAAAAGCGAGCGTGGCGATGAAAATCGACATGGTGAAGCCGATTCCGCACAGTACGCCGACCGCCATAATCTGCGGGAAGCGGGTTCCTGGCGGCAGCGAGGCCCACTTAAACTTCAGCGCCAGCCAGCAGAACAGGCTGATGCCAAGCGGCTTACCGACAAACAGCCCGGCGATAATCCCCAGCGGCAGCAGTGAGGTCAGCCCCGCGAATGTGACGCCCTGCAGCGAAACTCCGGCATTGGCAAAAGCAAACAGCGGCAGGATAAGAAACGCGACCCACGGATGCAGCACATGTTCAAGCTGCTTCGCTGGCGATTTGCCATTCTGCTCCTTCAACGGAATCATAAAACCGACGATAACCCCCGCCAGGGTCGCATGTACGCCGGATTTCAGTACCGCCGTCCACAGCACCGCGCCTACCAGTATATAGATACCGGTGCGCCGCACGCCGCTCAGATTAAGCGCCGCCAGCACCACAATCGCGCCTGCGGCGACGGCCAGCGATAGCACCGATAGATCGTTGGTATAAAACAGCGCAATAATAACGATCGCCCCAAGGTCATCGATGATAGCCAGCGCCATCAGGAAAATTTTCAGCGCCGTTGGTACACGGTTGCCTAATAGCGCCAAAACGCCAAGCGCGAAGGCGATATCTGTCGCCGCCGGGATCGCCCACCCTTCCCGCGCAACGGGATCCTGGGCATTGAAGGCTAAGTAGATAAGCGCAGGCACCACCATGCCGCCAATCGCGGCAACCACCGGGAACACCGCCTGACGGCGACTGGCAAGCGCCCCCTGGATCATCTCACGCTTAACCTCCAGACCAATTAACAGGAAAAACACCGCCATTAGCGCATCGTTGATCCACAACAGCATGTTTTTGTTAATTTCCAGCGCACCGACGCGCAGCTGTACCGGCGTTTCCAAAAAAGCATGATACAGACCGCTGGTGACGCCGCTATTGGCCATCATCATCGCCAGCGCGGCGGCGCAGATTAAGATAATGCCCCCGGAAGCATCGCTACTGAAAAATCGTTGCAGATGTTTCACTTTTACTCTCACCTTGTTGGTCAATAACTCGATAAAAGTATGATACAACCGCTAACACATCGAAAAAATCAGATTTAAGTTGCCATTACACTCATTTTTTCCGAGCTATAAGCGCCTCTCGTTAATCATAGGCCACCCGTAGCAGGGTGAGCTGCTTGTCGGTATCGAGATAGCTTTTTTCCACCGTCGCGTAAGCTGAGGCCAGCGAAGTCGTGATATTTTCCACAATCACGTGGCGTTCGATGCGATCGGCGCGCTGGCAAAAAATCTCGCTACTTTCCGTTTCGTTCCAGCAGCTTTCAGTAACTACGTTGCCAAAAAATTGGATATTACCGACAGTGTGCGCCCGCACGCCGCCGATCGTGAACAGTGAAATGGTCGCCAGCCCTAACCAGCGTTTCTTGAATTGCATACGCGAAATCCTCGGTCGGAGGAAGCAGATAACCGGGAACCGCGCCCCGGTCGCTGAGACTTAGCCTTTAGCTTTCTGAATCGCCATCTGCAACGCATCCTGCGACGTACTGCCCGGCACTACCGAGATACGACCGGCATCCGGAGCGGCAGCCTGCGGCATGACCACAAAAGCCGGAGTACCGGAAAAGTTCATATGTTGAGCCAGCGCCTGATTGCTCATCAGCGCGTCATGCACCGCCCCGCTCTGCTCGGCGGTTTTTACCGCCGTCATTTGCGGCTGGGTGAGATAATGCGACGCCAGCGTGTAAACATCCTGCTCGGTTAACTGCCCCTCCACTTTGCCGGTAGCGTACAGCGCATTATGCCAGGCCAAATATTTCGTGCCGCCATCCTTCAACCACACTTGTTCACCGACCCTCGCCGCCAGACCTGACACCGGCCAGCGGGATGAAAAAATCGGGAACTCTTTAAAGATAAAACGCGTGTCAGGATTGGATTTCACGAGCTCCTCCACCACGGGCGACATCTTGCTGCACCAGGAACACTGGTAATCAAAAAACATCACCACCGCTGCTTTGGCATCCGCCGGGCCAACGGAGGGAGAGCTATCGCTCAGCAGCTCAGAGCGGTACTGCAGCGCCAGCTGCGCATAAGCCTGCTTCTGGGCGACCTGCTGGCGCTGATGTAGCGTTTCGCTGGCGGCAATCAGGAATTCCGGATGATCCGCCAGATACGTCGCCACCGCTTCGCCGACTTTATCAGGATGGCTGGCGATATAGGCTTCAGCTGCCGGTCCAATATCGCTGGCAGCTGGAGTGGTATTCGCCGCCAGTACGGAAAAAGAGATGACGCCGCCAAGCGCCATGCACACCGCCGATTTACAGGAAAGTTTGCGCATTATTGAGTTCTCATTATTAAGTTCAGGGGATGCCCACAGGGGCCGAGTAAAATCGTCATCACCGTTGCGCCGTTACCGTAACCGGCGGCATTACTCCTCCGGCATCGTTGAGACTTTGCCAGCGCACGACGCAGCGCGTCGCCTGTCGACACCACGACGTGCGGCGGGTAGAAAAGGGCGCGACCACCCCCGCGGCGTCTATAGGCGCACCGTTGACGCGGGTTGAAAAGAGGGTGACGTAGTAGGGCCCGGCATTGCGTACCGTCAGACCATCCGCCGTTAAGTTCCAGGCTAATTGGCGATAAGCCTGCTGCGGATCGCCGGTTAGCCCTACGGGCCGATAAATCAGCTTTAACGCCGAGCGAAAGGCCATCTGCACGCTATTGACGCCGGTTTTTCCCGATGGAATAGCGGCAATACTCAGGGTGAACAAAGTTTCACGATCCTGCGCCAGCGCCTCGCCGCTCCACGCGACACGCAGCGTGTTCTCCTGCCCTGCGCGCAATAAGAAGAGCGGCGGCGTGACCACGAATGGCGGTTTACGGGGTGACAAATTATCAGCGCCTGGCCAGCGTCCACCGCTCAGCACGTGGCTGTCCACCAGCCAGTCGCTCTCAGAGGTATTGCGTAGCGGAACGCTCAGCGTCGTCCGCTCAGCGTGATAAATAAAACGCGTACCGCCAATCACCACGCCCGCATGACCTATTCCAAAGGGCAACAGCCAGAGCCAAAACCAGCAAAAAAGTCGTCTATTCATAACTCAGCACAAAAGTCGCGGAAGCATCGGCTACACCCGGCGCCACCGGGGCGCCATCAGCCACATAGCGGGCATAAAACTGTAAACGTTGGGACGCAGCGCCCGCGCTTAGCGCCTGCACATCGCTTTGCGCCCCCGGCGCGATCTGTTGTTTGTTCTTGTCGTATAACGCAATCCCGATACCAGAGGCCGCGTTCGCTCCACTATCCAATGCGAAAAGGTCGCCGCTTTGCGAGTCGCTGACGCCGTTAAAGCTCAGCGTTACGCCGCTGGCGGTGCTACCGCAATTTTGCAGCGTGATTGAAAATGGCTGCCATTCCGCGCCGGCCCCGGTTTGATAAAACTGGCGGTTGCTGACGGTTCCCATATCGACCTGAATATTTTCGGAATCCGGCGACAGCGTGCAGGTGTTGTCGGTAATTGTTCCCGTCACATAAACCCTCCCGTCATGCGCCAGCGCGCCGCTTACCGCCAGAAGAAGCCCACAGCAGAAGCACCGTTGTTTGATCATTGCCGCTCGCCTATTCATATTGCATATCGAAATACATCACCGCCGTCGCATTGCCGGAGGTCACGGTTGGTCGGGTAGATTTGTAGCGGATATAAAACGATAAGGTGTTGCGGCCCGTTTTCAGCGGATAGACTACCGAGCTGGTGTTATTGATGCTGACGGCATCCTGGTCCTCATCAAGGATCTCCACGCCAACGCCGCCAGCCAGCATTTTTTCGCTACCCATCCCGGTGTCACTCAGCGCCAGTAGCGCCGGGTTGTCGCTGTCGGCAGTGCCGGTAAACCAGATTTTGCTGCCGGTAATGCCCCGCGAGCAGTTTTTTAGATTGATGTTGAACGGCTTGAACTTCGTCGTCGTACCGGTAGAGGGGAAATCCTCCACCGAGAACTGACCTAAATCGATACTCTGGCTGAGGCTGGAAATTTCGACATCGCAGGTTTGCGCGACAATCGTGCCGGTAAATTCCAGGTTGTAACCGCTATCGTCGGCGTAGCAGCCGTTACCGCACAGCAGGATAAGTAAGATAAAGTACTGAAACAGGCGCATTAATCGAAATCCACCCGTAAGTTAGCCAACGCGGTAAAAGCGCCTTCCGCCGGCGTCTGGCCGGTGGTGCTGACCGGATACGCTTGCAGGGAAAGGGTCGCCTGTCCGTTTTCATCGGTAGTAAAAGGCTCGACGCTGCTGGCGTCATTGGGTGTTAATACCGTGCCATCGCTGCTTTCGACCACCACGCCAACATCAGGATTATCGGTGGCGATAGCCTGGCTTAAGTGGCTATCGGCGGTGGCTATCAACCGCAGACTCAGGCTAACCTGTGAATCCACCCCACTGCACTTCACCGGCACGGTGAATCTTTTATTACGGACACCGGTTGGTTTTTCTCCGACGCGATTGAAACCGCCGCTGTACAGTGAGCCAAAATCAACGAGGATGGTTTGCCCGGCGTTAATCTCGCAGCTTTGCGGCACGGTCACGCTGCCGCTGTAGACAATGCTGTATACCACGGTACTCAGCGGATCATCCCCGGTGGTGGTGACATAAACGTTAAACATGGTCTTCGGTTCGATATTTACCGTGCCAATAAATGGTTTAACCACCTTAAGCTGAAATACCAGGTTTGAATCATGTACCGGGAATGGTGAGCCATTGTTAACGTTGGCGTCATAACCCATATAGACATAATCAATCGGCGGATAAAATTCCCCTGCCGCCGAGTCTTCGATGCGCATCGCCCCTTCAAGATAGGTGCCGTCCAGCTGCATATATTTCCAGTCGCCGTTGGTTTCCACTATCGATGAAGAAGCGACATACGAACGAAACGTCCGCCCGGAATCTGAAGAACCCGCAGGGCAAATCGCCTGCACGTTTACATCCTGGTTTTTACTCAGCTGAGTGGTCGAACCGGCCTGATTTTGCGCTGCCGTCAGCGTCGTCGTCAGGTCATAATCGACCGTCGCAGGCGAGCCATTGGTATTCTGGCAAATGGCTGCCAGACTACCGCGGGCCAGCAGCAACCCCATGAACAGAACAAGAAAAGAGACAGGCTTCATTTAGCGACATTCCAGATGCTGACGCGCCAGCGGTTGGCTCACGTCGGGGAGATGATAATGAGTGAGGCATTGTTGGTCAGGCTGCGGCCCCCACTGCGCTTTCAGCGTGCCCTGCGGGCTAAGGCCGGAAAGATACACTTCACCGTCGTCGCCAACGATGCCTTCTTCAGGCGCGCCAGCAATAGTGACCGTGGCGCCGAACGGTAGCGGTTTTCCTTCATGGTTTAGCGTCAACAGCGCGCGCTCGCCGATTCGAGCGGTAAAGTTCGCCAGCACCAGCGCCCCTTGGGTGGGAACGACATTGATCACCGCATCATCAATATCGACATCGTCTTTTAGCGAATTAACGTCCAGCGCCATGCGGTTCTGGCGATAGGTCGTGGCATACGGCACCACCGCATAGCCGCGACCATCGGTGTGGATCCCCGGCTGATCTTCGATATTAACGTTGCCAGCCCCCGGCACGGCGATAAGAACATTGGTATCGCCCAACGGCTGGCTGAGGGTAAGACCATGAGCATGCGCGACCATGCCGCCGCTGAGGCCATAGTTCAGTTGTCGATAATCGCCATGATTGCTGTTGTTGTAGCCGACATTCAGGTTACCCTTCGCGCCATCGTATTCCAGGCTGGCGGAACCGCTCTCGCCAACGCCCTGATTCTGGTAGCCCTGCTGCACGCTGTAGCTCAGATTGTTTTGATCCAACAACGTGCCGCTGATACCGCTATTTTGCGTTACGCCGCCGTGTCCATCGCTACTGGTGGAAAACGTCGCATAAACGTTATGACGACGCTGGGTGATATCGTCGCCGTGGGTAAGCCACTGGCTGAGCGGTAGCGAGATATTAAGCGCCAGAGCCTGGTCGCGTTCCTCCTCGCCGGGCGCGCGGCTGCTGCTATATGACAGGCTCCACGAGACCCCGGCCAGCGTGTCGCTGTAGCCAATTTGCAGTAATTTATTGCTTTCATCGGTGTGCCAATAGCTCTGTTGGCTGCCGGTGATGTACAGCGAGCCAAAATGCCCGAACTGCTGAGAGATATTGACCTGTACCTTGCCGCGTTTGGTGTAATAGAGGTTGTATTCATCGCCGGCATCGCGCTCGCCGTCGTCGTCCTGCTGGCCGTTATAGCCTGACATTCGCTTCCACGCAGTATCATCGAGCGTATAAAAACCAGAGGTCGAGTAGCGATAGCCCAACAGTTGAAAATGGGTGCCCAGGTCGTTCAATGATTTGGCATATAAAAAGCGCAGCGATTGTCCCTGATGTTCGCTCTCATCCGCCAGAGTGCTGTAAGCCTGGGTAAGATCGACGGAAATCGCTCCCCAGTCGCCGAAGTTAGCCCCTGTACCCAGCGCCAGCGCGCGGTAATCGGAGGCAAACTGCGTTCCGCCGTACAGCGTAAAGCCGTGCGGCAACCCCCACATCAGGGTCGCCTGGCCGAAACTCACATCCCGCTTCTGGCTGCTATCGCCGCGATAGGTCGCCGCGGTGGCGGCGTATTTCACCCGCCCCTCGCGTTGCAAAACCGGTACGGCGGCATAAGGGACGCTATAACTGGAAATGCTGCCATCGGACTCCTTGAGCTCGACGTTGAGATCGCCGCTGGAGGAGGTCGGATAGAGATCGTCAATAGTGAAGGCGCCAGGCGGTACATAGCGCTGGTCGATGGTGTAGCCATTCTGGCGAATCGTCACCTGGGCATTGCTTTTCGCGATGCCGTGGATAGTCGGCGCGAAGCCTTTCATGCTGTCCGGCAGCATATTGTCATCAGACGCCAGCTGTAGCCCGCGAAACGGCAGGCTATCGAAAACGCCTGCAGGGGTATAGCTGTCGCCTGCCGTCAGTTCGCCTTTTAACTTCGCTACATCACGTTCAACGTAGGTGCTGATGTGCTGCAAGTCGCTTTTATTCTGCTGATTACCGCTGTTGTAGTTCCATGTCGAGTAATCACGTAAACGCCAGGCGCCAAGATTTAAGCCGCTGTTAAGCCCCAGGAAGTAGCTGTCGCTATTGGTGCCGCCAGCGCTACGGTCCCGGCTATTCGCGCCGGTAAACGTATAGTTGAGCAGCAATGCATTGATACCTTCATCCCAGTTTTGCGGCGGAATATAGCCCCGCGCCCGGGTGTTCAGCGCCGCCTGCGGAATGCTGATATTCAGCCGCTGCTGATTAAAGTCAAAAGCGCTGGAGGCGGCAGGGATCGCCGCCGCGAGATCGACGCAGTCCCCCACGCTTGCCTTCGCCAACGGTGGAAACGCGCTGATATTCACGTTCATGCCGTTGAGCATTTCGGGCGTCAGGCAGGCGCGTAGACCTGAGCCATCGGTAGCTTGCGGGTTCGCGCGAAAAGCGATATCGCGCGTCGTCAGCAATGCGCCATTAAGGTAGACATCGACCCGATAAACTCCCGGCGCCTGACCGTTACCCTCAAAATGCGACA
Source organism: Klebsiella sp. 141162 (assembly GCF_050600755.1). Lineage (NCBI taxonomy): Bacteria > Pseudomonadati > Pseudomonadota > Gammaproteobacteria > Enterobacterales > Enterobacteriaceae > Klebsiella > Klebsiella sp. 141162. The sequence goes on from NZ_JAQIRI010000009.1 coordinate 29,279, forward strand.
GGTCAGCGATTTTCGACGGGTCGTCAGATAAAAAGGCAGGGTTAAAATAGTTTTCCGCCCAGCCGCGCGGCAGCGTACATACGCTTGCCGAAATTAGAGCCAGGCTGATAAGCGCAGGTAGTCTACCCACCGTCAACTGGCGAGCGGCGACATCGAGTTTCAACACAATCTTACTGGCTCAGACAGGTTTGCTGCGGCGTGGTGGCGCCGAAATCGTTAATCGACTGGAAAGTCACCTGCCCTGTTCCGCCGTGCAAGTTTATCTCGCTTTTCGGCGGCACCATCGCATTGGCTAATTTCTGCCCGCCCACATGAATATCAACCAGCGAGACATAATACGGGGAAGGATTGGCGATACTCAGGCGGTCACCGGCACGCTGACAGCGTAACATTCCCGGCGCGTCTACCGAGGCAACAGACAAGTGTTTAGGGCGAATAAACAGTTTAATAACGCTTTGCGTGGCGATTTGCAGTGAATTAGCCGCCAGCTTACTTTTATTAACCGAAGGGATGGCCTTACTGTTGAGATAAAAGACGCTTTCGCGATCTGTCGGCAACGAGGGGCCAACGTACATGATACGCAGCAGATTTTCTTTTCCCGGCTGAATGACGAACAGCGGCGGGGTAACGACAAAATCGGCGCTTCTGCCGCCATCGGCGTTCGCCACCCACGACTGGATTAAAAATACATTATTGCTGGAAGAGTTAATCACCGGCAGAGAAACCTGCTTATCGCCCTGCGGATAAATAACCCGGGTCGAACCCAGCGCGATGCCACCCGCATGGGCCAGTTGAGTCATTCCCAACGCCGCCAGCAGCAATAACGAAAATAAAATCGGGGTAATTCGCGTACTCATTATTTGATAACCAGGGAGAAGATGAAATGCATCCCTCCGCTGACAACAACGGAGGAGATGCGGATACCAATCAGGAATAGACCATACTGAAGGTCGCGGTTGCCGCAACGTTACCCGCCGTGGCCGCGCCGGTAGCGACATAATCCACGCTCAGCGGTACGGTGTTTTCACCATCAATCAGGGTGATGGTGCCGGAGGTATCGCCGATATTCAGAACCTGCCCATCCGGGCCATATAACTGCAGCGCAACGTTAGTCGCCGCACCCGCGCCAGCGGTATTCGCCAGCGAACCCGCGAGCGTGCTGTCCTGCTGACCATTAAAAATCACCGCCGCATTCTGGCTGACCGTGGTGTCGCAGTCCTCCAGTTTGATTGAGAAATCTTCTTTCTGATTGGCAACCATTCCAGATGCCGTCAGTTTGCTGGTGCGAACCTGGCTCAGGATTACGGTCTGATCGATAGAGTCAGCGGAAACGGAGCATGCGGCATTCACAACCTGCCCCGTAAAATTCACCGTACCGCCGGAGACCGTCGTGGTGTCCGCATTCGCAGCGCAGGTCATACCGCTCGCCGCCATGGCAGTTATTACCATCGCTAAAAGATGTTTTTTCATAAATAACCTTTTAAATACACAAGTCGAAAATAAATTAATAACGAATTTTAGTACCGAGCCCTCTTCACAGAGATCTCATGCTGGTACCGGGCGCAAAAACGTTAAAAGTTGTAGCGTACAGAAATACTATATTCAATGAATAGCAAGCCCTGCACTGATTTATAAGCGCTAATAGAGAATAAATTTCTGCCGTTATTTAATTATTATAAATTGGCCAGGGAGTTGCAATCTACAATGACTGTTTTTATAGGACCTTTCTTAACTACATGTTTTTCCAGGAAATAATTTCTTGAATCTGTTATTTAATGCAGTCTTTAGTAGGCCAGAGGCAGTTTCTTAACCCCTAACAAACGTCCGCCATCTATATTGATATAACCGCCCTTGCGCAATTCAGAAAGTAGCTTCATAGTACGACTTCGCGATATTCCGGTTCGTCGTTGAATAAAATTCAGAACATTAATACTCTGGCGATATTCGTCGCTATAGGCGGCAATTTCGATTAATAACGCACGAACCTTGAGATAAGAGTCAACGCCAACCAGTTCCCGATCGCGAACGTTCATCACCATCAAACGATAGGCGAGAAAACGGGCGACATCGTGCCAAAGATTGCACTCATCTGTGACCTTAATGAAATCCGCTAGCGGGACCGCGCGACCACAGCATTCTGTTTCAGCAATCAAAAAATGTTCCGGGCGGGTAGGAACATCGTAGGTGACGCCGTAGCTATCAATCAGCCCTGCAATTGACGGAGCAAAAACCGATAACACATTCAACCCTCTGTCGCTGCGACAAATAGAGAAGATGCCGGACTCCAGCAACACAATGCGGCTGCTCTGCTCGGTATACAGCGAAAATTCTTCACCCGGCTGCACGATGAAAGGCTTACCAAATGGCAGAAGTGCAGAAAATAAGGCATCAATCGCAGCATGAGGTTTAGCCTGCTGAGAGAAAATATATGAGTGCAAGGCATTCTCATTATCATTTTCGAAACCATTTAATTTCATTATATCTTCATTAAATATCCATAATCATATGAGAAATAAAGATATACGCACATTCGTTAGCCTGCAATTAATAATAAATAAATATTAAACATAGTATAAATGTATGATGAAAGCACAAATAATCAATCATTTATCAAATAAGATAATCCTCAAACAAATAACCAACAAAGTTCTCAAAATATCATTAATCATTTTTAACATCAGCCATTCATGACAAATGAAATTATTTTTTATGATATAACAAGAAAGTGAAAAGGCAGCGATCCAGAATAGTACCTATGCTGAATCACCGCCTTTACGCTACATGGAATAAAGCTCAATTAATTAAAATAGCGCGGGGCCGCGTAGTACTCCGCCATTTTCTCCGCTAACCAACCGCCATCTTCACCGTTGGAATGAATGGTAGTGATACTGACTGTAGAACCGCCGCCCCACAGCACGGCAAAGACGTTATAGTCCGGCAGATTTAACGCCTGCATCTGGCTCCAATCGTATCCGCCATCCCGGCGCAGAAAATCGCCTACCGTCGCTACACCATACGTCGTGCTGTTCACCGCGGTATTTAACAACGCCGGAGTAATGGCGTTGATATCGCTGCCAATCCGCGAATCCCCCATGAAGAACGTCCCGCCGGAAGCAAAATGCGCCGCAGCGATTTTACTGGTCCCCTCAGCCACTGTCGGCATATGGCCGCCCGGGATCTGCCACAACATCGCTGGTTTCTGCAACGCTCTGGCCGTCTCCTTCACCATACCCAGATAGTTAAACCAGCAGGTGGCGTTCCAACCGTAGTGGGCTAAGGCATCCGGGCTGAAGCAGTCGCGTTCGAATTTATCAAATGCGATAAAGTCTGGCGCATAGTCGCCGCTGTACACGCCCAATTCATTAATGAATTCAGCAATCGCCGCCCCTTGTTCAACCGGTGCGGCATTGGCGCGCAGCAGCCAATCTGCCGTGCCCGTCGCCCAGACGTTAGTCTGCCAACCAAAAGCGATATCAGGCGCGAACTGGCGAACGATATAGTTAATCGCCTGCACGTAGCCATGCAAATCGTTGCTGAAGGTCGGCAGTACCGGCGCGCTGAAACCAGGAATCGCAGGAAGCGCGTTAATCGCCGCCGCCAGTTGTACGTTCACCTGCACGCTATTGGCTTTCCGCAGCGCGGTATAGCCATAAGGCTCCTGCTGCATAGCGCCCAGGAAGTCCGGATTGAGGACGAAGGTTGCCGGAACCGGATGCTGCTCATCTTTCCAGGATTGTGCCGCCAGACACTGGGTAATGAAGTTACCAAAGTGATTGCGTAAACGTTGTTCATCCTGCAGATCCGATACCGCGCTGCCGCCGCTGGCATTGGCGGTATAAACCACCATTACCGGCATTACCGCGCGGCCCGCTTCGGCTTCGATCTGGCGAACCAGCGGCACCGTTTTGTGGATCGGTAGCGAAGCATAATCCAGGAAACCATCGCCATTGCTGTCCACTTCCGCCGCCGGGATCGGATCGCCGCCGCCATCAAAACCATCATATTTAAACAGCGCGCTGCAAGGCACATTGCGATACAAATCAACCGTCTCTGCCGCATTCACCGTCACACCGCCGTGCGCCAGATAATTCGGCCACCCTTTTACCTGCAGCGGAACGCCCTGGACAAATTCAAGCGCGACACTATTAACGCTTTGCAGTAAACGCAATGGCGCGCTGATGTCGCAACGCCACGGCGTACCGGCAATATACACATCCGCTACCTGTACGCTATATTCCCCGGCGGCCAAACGCAGCGGCAGCTTCTGCTGGCGAGCGTCGCTTTGCAGCACGAAACTATACTGATAGCTGCCACAGCAGAAACGATAACGCTGCGCGGCCGTCCCCTGCGGTAAGCCTAATACCGTCACCGCGACCTCAACAAAGCTGTCGCTCGCAACGGGCGTTTTTTGTAATGCCACGTTAACCTGCGACGTCGTGTCGACCTTCGGCACAATGGTTGCGGCCTGCGCCGCGGTGGTGAGCAACTGGTTGTTCATCGTCGTCGGCTGCAGACAGATAGCATATTGATGATTGGCCAATAGCCGGGTAACGCGCTGTGGTTGATTCGCTATCAGCGTCAGCGTTCTTTCGCACACGCCTGCTTCCGACCATAGCTCAACAACGACTTCCGCGCCCGCCAGATCATCGTCCGCCAGCAGCAGATCGATCGCGGCAAAAATTACCGGCGGTTGATAGGCAATCTGACAGCGCTCAACGGCATTACCTGCAGCAAGCGCCAGCGTATAGCATTCTGTAACGGGCGAAATTCTCATCTCATCGTTACACAGTTCCAGTACCGTAATAACGTAGCTACCGGCGCTCAGATCGCCGATGGTCAGCGTCGCGCCCCACTCTCCGGTAAAGCGCTGCTGGCGGCCATCAGAGTATTGCAGCTCAATTTCCGGCTTCAGCGAGGTGCTCTGCGCCTGCGTCGGGAATTGCAGAATAATTTGTCCCTGGCGTCCAGGGTCGTGAGCCAGCGTCGCCGTCAGGTCACTCAGCACGACGGGCGTTTGCGTGGCCGAAAGATAAAACTCCAGTACCGCCGATTTACCAGCAGCCAACAGATACTCGCCGTCATTATTGATTGTGATGGTATTTTTTTCTGTCGGCCAGCCACCGTCGCTGGCTAGCGTTACCGCCTGGTTACCCATCATGGTGCCGCTAAATGGGCTGTACGGATCGGGATGCGCTGTCGCCGTGAAGCCTAATTTCAACTGATTAATATCGACGGACTGCGAATACTGATTCGTCAGCGTCAGGGCTATGCGTTGATACCAGCTGGCGGCTTTTACCTCTCCGGAAACCAGGGTCAGTCCTGCGCCGGTAATCGCCTCATCGGCGGGCGCTTCAGGTTCAACTTCATCAGCAGAATCATCCGCGGGTATTTCAGTTTCTGGCTCAACTTCATCAGCGGTGTCATCCGCCGGTTCATCAGGTTCTGGTTCAACTTCATCAGCGGTGTCATCCGCCGGTTCTTCAGGTTCTGGTTGAACCTCATCTGCGCTATCGGAAGCCGCCAGAGTCAGGGTGAAGGTAGATAATTTTACCGGTACCTGGGTGGCCGCCAGGCTAAAGTATAGGGTACCGCTTTCCCCAGCCTGCAGCAGCAGCTCACTGCTGTTGTTTATAATGATTTCATTGAATTCCAGGGTTCCCTGAGCGGTATCACGCAACGTTAGCGAACGATCCCCTTTCAGCGTACCTCCTGTATTTCCCCACGGATCCGGATGCCCGGAGGCGGTAAAGCTAATTGCAGCCTGGTTCAGATCTACCGGGCGGTTACTTTCGTTTGTGAAGGTTAATGTGACTTTCTGATACCAACTATTCACATCAATCCGGCTATTTTTAATTACAACGGTCATCAACTCGATTCCTCATTCCCTGGTGGAAAAAAGCCCCGGTAAACCGGGGCTTTGTCATGGAGCCCATACCTCGTTAAGCGCAGAAATATTAGTAAGCGCCTAAGTCAGTCCATGCGCCGCTCTGACCGCAGTTCAGGTCAGGCTGGTCGCCCTGGGACCACCATTTCACCTGGTAGTTGTGACCTTTCCAGCTCACGGTTTCGAAGGTACCCCAGCTTGCGCCGTACACGGTGTTGGCATCCCACAGCGCGTGAGGCGCATCCTGGCCTGCCGCATCATCGGAAGAGGAGTCATCTTCAGCCGGTTTGGTATCTTCGTCAGGAAGCGGAATAACGTCGGTTTCATCTTCTTCATCAGCCGGTTTTGGTTCAACCTGGGCAGCAGCCGGAACCGCAGTCAACACAAAACGCTGCTGAGTGGACGGTTCGTTGTAGCAGTCACGAACGAATAAGGTGAACTGGAACGCCGTTTTCGCGCTGACCTCAGGCACGACGAACTCAATCACTTCCGCCGTTTTATCCGCGACGCTAATTTCTGACGGCACGCCCCAGCTAAAGGTCAACTCGTCTTTATCTTCATCGGAAGAACCGGCGCCGGACAACTGAACGGTAGAGCCGCCCACAACCAGCAGCTCAATAGCCGCTTTCGGCGCATGATTGACGTCCGTTTTCTGATCGTCTTCTTCAGATTCATCTTTTTCAACATTGATGCCTTCGAAGTAGAACGGGTCCATATCGATAGTTTCAGACTCAATTTCATAACCCAGACCTTCACGAGCCGCGTTCAGCAACACGCCGTTGTCCTGGTCGATAGTCCAGGTGAACATGCCGCCCAGACCCAGTTTCGCCGCGTATTCGCCTTTCGCTTTGACGCTGCGCGGAGTATCCAGCGACATAAACAGTTTGGATTCCGGGTTGTACAGATAGTCAGCGTCAGCCACCCGATCGGTATAAACGTTGAAGCCATTACGACCCTTCTGGTTTTCCAGATCCAGGTAGTTGTAGATCACGTCATACCATTCATTGGTACCGGACTCGAAAGTACCGGTGGTATCGCCGTTACCTGGGTTATAGGTGCCTTTCAGCGGATACAGCGACTCCAGCTCAACGTTACGGCCATTACGGGTATAGCCGGCATAACCAATGTTGATATTTTCAGCCGGGAAACCTTCGGACAGCAGATGCTCCACAATAGTGTTTACACCCCAACCGCCCGCTTCCAGCGCATTCAGGTTAGTATGATGGGCAACGGTTTCCGCCCACGGGGTGCCGAAGAAGTCATAGGTCATCAGGTTGATGCCGTACAAGCCCGCTTTCATCAGCGCTTTCACGTTGGAGTAATCAAACGTCTTCACGACCGCGGAGCTGGCGATGGAGATTTTCACATTGCTCAGGTTGGCGGAATCGAGTTGTTTACGCAGTTCGCCAATCAGCAAGGCGTAGTTTTCGCCATCTTCCGGACCGCAAGGGTTACCGGCGCCTTCGGCATTCGGATATTCCCAGTCGATATCCACTTCGCTGAACATCGGGAACTGTTTGAAAAGTTTCACCACGCCTTTGGCGAAGGTTTTACGGGCGGAATCAGACGCTGCGGTTTCATGGAAACCGTTGCTCATGGTCCAGCCGCCGATGCTCATCGACAGTACCAGGTTGTGGCCCTGCTGTTTCGCTTTCGCCTGCAGGTCACGCAGACCTCCGAGCAGGCCTTTGGTGTTCTCCTGGGTTACGGTTTTCGGATCAACGTCCCAGCCGCTAACGCTATGTCCAACGTTGACGTAAGACTGGAAGTCGCCCCACGGGTCGAGGAAGGTCGGTTCGTACTTCACTTTGCCGCACTGCTCTGCCCCTTCGGCCACCACATCGCGATACAGACCATCCACTTTATGGAAGCCGGTTACGCCGACGAAGCCAAAGATGATTTTATCGTAAGCCGTCGGGGATATATTGGTCAGGTCATAGCCGCGACCGCGGTTATCTTTAGAGTCGTCTCCTTGTAGGCGACCATCATACTGAGACCAGTCGGTATAATAGCCAAATACCTTCGGCTTAGTGGTTGCTGCTTTATATTTGTTATAGACCGGCTTTGCGACACGCGCTGAAGTATAGCTATAGTTGCTGACTTCAGTTGCTGGATTAAAACCATCAGCGGCGTTGCTGGTTTCGGTAAGAGTATCGCCTTTAATCAGTTTGCTGGTAGCCATTTTAAATTTCCTTTTAAGTTTAAAAATTATCGCAGTTCGTTCTGCGAGAGCAATAATCCATTGCGCATAAAAAATTAGCTAATCACAAACCATCAGTAATTCATCAACGCCAGATAATTATCGTACTGAGACATCGATGAGGAACATCAGCCCGACATCATCGGGTCTAACAGGCTACCAAACCCACCTGAAGAGTAAAAAACAGACAGCATATTAAGTATGATTTAGGTAGTAATTAACTGTCATTTAACTTACATGAGATTATGTGACAAAGGTCTCCCCAACAAACAACACTACAATAAAACCGATGACAAAAAATGGATTAAGCCATTTCTTGTGCAATATATTCATCGACGACAATCAGGATGTGCAAATCTAAAGGAAGACGTTATGAAAACTTATCTCATCAATAACAACTGCATCTACAACGAACAGAAATATGAACTAAGAACGAGCTCAAATTCGCAAGTTATTCGAATGACAGCAATGCGTTCTAAATGTCTTAGCTTCATTATTGAAAACGCTCATCTGGAGATTATCGAACGGCAGAAAATCGCCAATGAGTTATGGGGTAGCAGAAGTCATTTTGTGAATGATGCCAATCTAACGCAGATACTGTATTTAATCAGACGAGATCTCAAAGCACTCGGTATAAACGATCTTTTCATCACTATCCCGCGCCAGGGGCTGCAGGTAAACAAAGACATCGCCATTGAGAAAGTCGAATCCAGGAAACCGAAAGTCAGAAAGCAGTTTTTCCGTAAAACCCTGGCGGCTCTCACCACCGTCTTTTCCGTCACGCTAGGTACAATGATGTACATGCACATTCATTAATTCAGGGAGAATAAAATGAATCCAATTATTGATGGGATCCTGGGGCTGGAAGGCGGCTATAGCGCCAATCCAAAGGACAAAGGCGGAGAAACTAACTGGGGTATCACCGAAGCAACGGCGCGAGCGCACGGTTATCAGGGAAAGATGAGCGAGCTTTCTCACAATGAGGCCTATACGATTCTGGAGACCGATTACTGGATCAAACCCGGCTTCGAGCAGGTATCGCAACTCTCCTGGTCGGTAGCATTTGAGCTGTGCGACGCTGCGGTGAATATTGGTCCTCACCATCCCTGCATGTGGCTACAGCGCTGGCTTAACGTGATGAATCGCGAGCAGCAATACTACCCGGATATAAAAACAGATGGCAACATCGGCCCGCTAACCCTGAATGCGCTGAATGACTATTTGACGCGACGAGGTAAAGAAGGAGAACAGGTGTTAGTCAAAGCGCTGAACTGCAGCCAGGGGGCTTATTACCTGGAGATCGGCGAAAAGCATCGACAAAATGAAGAGTTCATTTACGGCTGGATTAAAAACCGGGTGACATAGTTGACGCGCGCGCATCGGTAATAAAAGACTCAAGGATGAGCCTTTTATTACGTAGTAATACTACTTAAGCTTAGTACCACCAAGCGTATTTTTTACTTTCTCGCCCAGTATTTTTAAAATTGGACCGGCAAAAACGCCGCCTAACCCTGCGGCTAACAGTACCATATTAAAGCTAAATCCTTTTTCGATTGCGAGAGCGCTAAGGAGAAAACTGGTAAAACAAGATATCACCACCTGGGTCAGGCAGTTCATAATTCCCTGATGCGCTTCGCTACTCTCTTCCTTATTTTTACGGAGAAGGAAACTGACGAATCCACCCCAGGCGCCGATAGAAATAATGGTTAGAAGTATTTCTACTTCCAGTAATACAACTTCCGTTGTTTCTAAATGATTAGGTATAGACATAATCGCTCCTGCATCACTAAAGTTAAAAAAGATTCATCAGGAGTGTAAGTGGCGCAATAGGGGAAAGGTAATCAAAGAATATCAAGACTAACCACATCATCTTAATGACGGTAAGATGATGGAACTTACCGTCTGAATGATGACAGCGTATGTAACATGGAAACCGTTTCATTGATCGCTGATATATTTTTGCTATTTTTGTTCCATGAAGCATAAACCTGCACGGACTTGAACATTAACTCTGGTGGCGGTTGGATAAAATTTATATCGTATTTACGCTGATTTTTATAAAATAGCGCCAGCTTTAAAGGCAATAACGCAATCAACGCGGTTCTTTCTACCATGCCAACCAGCCCGGTGATAGAGTCGCTGCAATAGCCCATGGTACGTGAACCGTCATAATAAACATCATCTTTAAATAATCCGTTATCAGTGATGATGGAAGGCGAGGAAATGCCGGGTTGATACATGGCATGGCGGGAAGAGTAGAACTGATGCAAAGAAAGCTGCGATAGTTCGCTGAATAAGTGACTTTTGGCACAAATACAGACGAAATTTCTGAAGCTATCAATCATTTGATTATCGAGCCCGGGCTCAACCAGCGGCTCAGATCCGATCGATAAATCGCATTGCGCCGTCAGTAAAAGCTCTTTAGCTTTATCGCGGCTAATATTGCGGGATGAAAAATGATTGATAACGCCCTGTTCAAAAAGCGCGCTACCGTACAGTTGGGAAAGGTAATAACTTTCAATGAAGTCGCTACCAAGGATCGTAATCCGGGTATCATCATCCTTGTTTTCTGTCAGAAAGGTATTATCGACAAGCAACATGGCCTGGCGAAAACTATGGTGGATCTCAAGCGCTTTCGCCGTTGGCAGTAAACCATCTTTACTTCTGACAAACAGCTCCTGGTGATAGAAGTTTTGTAGTCGTCTTAATGCCAGAGAGACCGCGGCAGGTGTAATGGCCAATTTTTTCGCCGCCTTCGCGGCATTACCTGCCGAAATGACAGCGTCAAGAACCTTGATTAAATTATAATCAAAGCCCTTATTGGCACCTTTCGATCCCATCCACTGTCAGCCTCTAATAACGAAAAAAGCAATATAGATAATACTCAAAATAAAGCAAATCCTGACTCGCTATACGCAGTATAGCGTTTTCCGCCAGCGACCGAAGTTGGGATAGAAAAAAGCCTGAACAAAAATGTTCAGGCTTGTGCTAATAAGGTGATTAAACGCAATTAACGCGTTAAATCATCAAAGAATTTTTTCACGCCATCGAAGAAGCTTTTGGAACGCGGACTGTTTTTCTCCCCCGTCGGGCCACCGAAAGTTTCCTGCAGCTCTTTAAGCAATTGCTTCTGCTTATCGTTAAGACCGACCGGTGTTTCAACCACCACGCGACACAGCAGATCGCCCTGAGCACCGCCGCGAACGGACTTAACGCCCTTGCCGCGCATGCGGAACAGTTTGCCGGTTTGCGTTTCGCCAGGCACTTTCAGGTTAACGCGGCCATCCAGCGTCGGTACTTCAATCTCGCCGCCAAGCGCAGCCATGGTGAAGTTGATCGGTACTTCGCAGTACAGATTATTCCCCTCACGCTCGAAGATCGCGTGCTGTTTGACCTGAACCTGAACGTACAGATCGCCCGCCGGAGCGCCATGCTCGCCGGCTTCGCCTTCGCCAGCCAGACGAATGCGATCGCCGGTATCGACGCCAGCCGGGATTTTCACCGACAAGGTTTTGGTTTTTTCAACGCGACCGTGACCGTGACATTTATTGCACGGATCTTTAATCAGCGTACCGCGTCCCTGACAGTGTGGACAGGTTTGCTGAACGGCAAAAAAGCCCTGACGCATCTGGACCTGACCGGAACCGTGACAGGTTGGACAGGTCTGCGGCTGCGTACCGGATTTGGCGCCGCTGCCGTGGCAGACATCGCACTCTTCCAACGTTGGAATGCGGATTTCTTTGGTAACGCCGCGGACCGCTTCTTCCAGCGTCAATTCCATGTTGTAACGTAGATCTGCGCCGCGCGCCGCGCGTTGACGGCCACGACCGCCGCCGAAGATATCGCCGAACACGTCGCCAAAGATATCGCTGAAATCCGCGCCGCCGCCGAAGCCGCCGCCGAAACCGCCGCCGCCCATGCCGCCTTGTTCAAACGCGGCGTGGCCGTACTGATCGTAGGCTGCACGCTTCTGGGCATCAGTCAGGACTTCATACGCTTCTTTGATTTCTTTAAATTTGGCTTCGGCCTCTTTGTCACCCTGGTTACGGTCCGGGTGATACTTCATGGCCAGGCGCTTATACGCCTTTTTGATTTCACGCTCTTCCGCTGTTTTGGAAACGCCTAAAATCTCGTAATAATCTTGCTTTGCCATTGGTGTTTTTCAGCCCCTTAACATGCGTGCACGGGCGGAGAGGAAACCTCTTCGCCCGTGCCAGTGTTTTACCCGTTCAAAGGGCGATTATTTTTTGTCTTTCACTTCTTCGAACTCAGCGTCGACAACATCGTCGTCCTTCGCGCTGTTCTCTTGAGCGTCAGCACCGCCAGCCTGCTGCTGTGCATGCTGCTGCTGAGCGATTTCCATCAGCTTCTGGGAAGCCTGGGCCAGCGCCTGCATCTTCGCTTCGATGTCCGCTTTATCTTCACCTTTCAGGGAAGCTTCCAGCGCGGTCAGCGCAGACTCGATTGCAGTTTTGTCATCAGCCGGCAGTTTGTCGCCTGCTTCTTCAACCTGCTTACGGGTGCTGTGCAGCAGATGGTCGCCCTGGTTACGGGTCTGAACCAGCTCTTCGAACTTACGGTCAGATTCAGCGTTAGCTTCCGCTTCGCGAACCATTTTCTGAATTTCTTCTTCATTCAGACCGGAAGAAGCCTTGATGGTGATCTTCTGCTCTTTACCGCTGTTTTTATCTTTCGCGGAAACGTGCAGGATACCGTCAGCATCGATATCGAAGGTTACTTCGATCTGCGGCATACCGCGCGGCGCTGGGTTAATACCATCCAGGTTGAACTGACCCAGAGATTTGTTATCAGAAGCGCGTTTACGCTCACCCTGCAGCACATGGATGGTTACCGCGGACTGGTTGTCTTCCGCAGTAGAGAACACCTGGCTGTGCTTGGTCGGGATAGTGGTGTTTTTGCTGATAAGCGCGGTCATCACGCCGCCCATGGTTTCGATACCCAGCGACAGCGGGGTAACGTCCAGCAGCAGAACGTCTTTAACTTCACCAGTCAGAACACCACCCTGAACCGCTGCGCCGATAGCCACAGCTTCATCCGGGTTAACGTCTTTACGCGGTTCTTTACCAAAGAACTCGGCAACTTTCTTCTGCACCATCGGCATACGAGTCTGACCACCAACGAGGATCACGTCGTTGATATCGGAAACGGACAGACCGGCATCCTGCAGGGCAACTTTCAGCGGCTCGATGGAACGGTTAACCAGATCTTCAACCAGGCTTTCCAGTTTCGCGCGAGTCACTTTAATGTTCATGTGTTTCGGACCGGTCGCGTCTGCGGTGATATACGGCAGGTTAACGTCGGTCTGCTGAGCGGAAGACAGCTCAATTTTCGCTTTTTCTGCAGCTTCTTTCAGACGCTGCATCGCCAGCGGGTCGTTGCGCAGGTCAATGCCCTGCTCTTTCTTAAACTCGTCAACGAGGTAGTTGATCAGACGAGTATCGAAGTCTTCACCACCCAGGTGGGTATCACCATTGGTTGCCAGAACTTCGAAGGTTTTTTCGCCGTCAACTTCGTCGATTTCGATAATAGAAATATCGAAGGTACCACCACCGAGGTCGTATACCGCGATAGTACGGTTGCCGACTTCTTTATCCAGACCGTATGCCAGCGCAGCGGCAGTCGGTTCGTTGATGATACGTTTGACTTCCAGACCCGCGATACGGCCGGCATCTTTGGTTGCCTGACGCTGAGCATCGTTGAAGTACGCAGGTACGGTGATAACAGCTTCAGTTACCGGCTCACCCAGGTAATCTTCAGCGGTTTTCTTCATTTTCTTCAGCACTTCAGCAGAAATCTGCGGCGGCGCGGTTTTGGTGCCTTTCACATCAAGCCATGCGTCGCCATTATCTGCGGCAACGATTTTGTACGGCATGATGGAAACGTCACGCTGAACTTCTTCATCCTGGAAGCGGCGACCAATCAGGCGTTTAATCGCAAACAGGGTGTTTTGCGGGTTTGTCACTGCCTGACGTTTAGCCGGCTGACCAACCAGAGTTTCACCATCCTGGGTATAGGCAATGATAGAAGGCGTGGTGCGATCGCCTTCGGCGTTCTCCAGCACGCGAGCGGTAGTGCCATCCATAATCGCTACACAAGAGTTGGTAGTACCCAGGTCGATACCAATAATTTTACCCATCTAAACGTCTCCACTAAAAATTCGATCAACATGTGGTTGTGAACCTGTAATAAGGGCGAAACGTGCGGTTTCAACTACCCTGACATCATTTTTTTTCAGGTTCTTCACTGCGGTTGACTACAAGATGGGGTCGCGCTGGTTTTCATCAAGGGGCAGGCCAAAAAAAATTTTTATGGCAGAGCACAGGTGCGAGAGCGAACAACATGCCAGACGGACAAAATAGCCGTCATAATCCATACAAAAAAATAAATAGTAAATAAGAACATATTCACTGGATATCGCACGAGTTCGCCAAAGAGTTCGCCATTATCGCCGCGAAAGGTAAATTGCTGAAAAATACCCCGCCAGATCATAGACAGCCTCTGCACGCCTCATTATTATGCCGCGCCCCACCGCAAGTGGCGGGGTAATGCTTCCCTTTCTAATCATTATTTTGAGGAATTATGGGCAACACTAAGTTGGCTAATCCGGCACCGCTGGGCCTTATGGGTTTCGGCATGACCACTATTCTGCTTAACCTGGCGAATAGCGGCCTTTTCGCATTCGATGTAGCTATCCTGGCGATGGGCATTTTTTACGGCGGCATTGCGCAAATTTTTGCCGGCCTGCTCGAGTATAAAAAAGGCAACACCTTTGGTTTAACCGCTTTTACGTCCTACGGCTCCTTCTGGTTGACGTTGGTCGCGATCCTCCTGATGCCGAAAATGGGCCTGGCTGATGCGCCGAATCCGCATTTCCTGGGCATGTATCTTGGCCTGTGGGGTATCTTTACGTTGTTCATGTTCTTCGGCACGCTGAAAGCCGCGCGCATGCTGCAGTTCGTGTTCCTGAGCCTGACGGTGCTGTTCGCGCTGCTGGCGATTGGCCACCTGGTTGATAACGAAGGCATTGTTAAAATTGCCGGCTGGATCGGCCTGGTATGCGGCGCGAGCGCTATTTACCTGGCGATGGGTGAAGTGTTGAACGAGCAGTTCGGCCGTACCGTCCTGCCGATTGGCGAGCCACGCTAATGGCCTGCCGCCGCCCACAACGCGGGCGGCGGCGTTAAATTTAACGCTGCAGTTCTCCTTGCGGTAAAACCGCCTGCGCCGTCAACCCCTGACGCAGCCAAATACCCAGACCCAGCCCCATCAGCGACAGCGCCAGTACGTACCAGGCCGGCGCCATCGGCGAAACCCCCATCAGCATCGTGACGGCAATCGGCGTCAGGCCGCCGAAAATGGCGTATGACAAATTGTAGGAAAACGAGATGCCGGTAAAACGCACTTCCGCCGGGAAGGCGCGCACCATTACGTAAGGTACCGCCCCCACCACGCCGACACACAGTCCAACCGTGCCATACAGCAGGAACAGCCGCTGCGGGCTGGCGCCGGAAAGGTGGTAAAAGGCCCAACTGGCCGCCGCTAACAGCAGGCTACCGACGATAAAAGTGCGGCTGGCGCCGAATCGGTCTGCCGCCAGACCGGCGAGTAAACAGCCAATACACAGCATAATCGTGGCGATGCTATTGGCCTGCAGGGTAATCGCCGGCGCAAAGCCATAATGTTTTTGCAGCCACACCGGCGACATCAGGATCACCACTACCACCCCGGCGGAAAGCAGCCAGGTGAGTAGCATCGAAACGATAACGGCCTTCTGGTGCTTGAGCGCCACCGCCTTCACCGGCAGCTCCTGCGCCAGCGCTTTGCGCTGTTGCATCTCAAGAAATATCGGCGTCTCCTGCAGCCAACGACGCAGGTACATGGCTACCAGACCGAACACGCCACCCAGCAGGAAAGGAATACGCCAGCCGCCGTCGTGGATACCCTGCGGCGTCATGCTGGTGTTGATAAGCGTCGCCACTACCGATCCCAACAGGATCCCAACGGTCAACCCCGCGGTCAGGGTGCCGCAGGCGATACCGATGCGTTTTTCCGGGACATGTTCGGCTACAAAGACCCAGGCACCCGGCACTTCACCGCCAATCGCCGCCCCTTGTAAAATACGCATGAGCAGTAATAGCAGCGGCGCAACGATGCCCATTGAGGCATAGGTCGGCAGCAGGCCGATCGCCAGCGTCGGCAGCGCCATCAGCAGAATACTGAGGGTGAACATTTTCTTCCGCCCGACCAGATCGCCAAAGTGGGCCATGATAATGCCGCCAAGAGGGCGCGCCAGATAACCCGCGGCAAAAATACCGAAGGTCTGTACCTGGCGTAGCCATTCCGGGATATCCGCCGGGAAGAATAGTTCGCCGACGACCGCGGCGAAGAAGACAAAAATGATGAAGTCATAAAACTCCAGCGCCCCGCCGAGGGCGGCCAGCGTCAGAGTTTTATAATCTTGTCGATTCAGTGCTCGGGTGTGTTGTGACATAACTGACGTTTCGTCCGCAGTAATATTACGCAATGTGTAAAGTAAAAAACACTATACCGTAAATAAAACAGCACACCACCGGCAATACAGGTTATATCAGCAATGCATTAAATTCAGGATAAAGTTTCACGCCGTGCGCTTTTCGGGCGAAAAGCTGCTACAACGCTCGCTTCCGTCTCCACATACGGCCCCTCAAGCAACTGTACACAATAAGGTACACTTGCAAAGACACCATGCACCAGCACTTTACCTTCAGCGTCTTTCACCCCTTCGAGGGTTTCCTGAATGGCTTTCGGCTGGCCTGGCAGGTTGAGGATCAGCGCCTGCTTGCGGATGACGCCAACCTGCCGGGATAGGATAGCCGTCGGCACAAAGTGTAGGCTAACCTGGCGCATTTGCTCACCGAAACCGGGCATCACACGATCGGCAATGGCTAAAGTTGCGTCCGGGGTCACATCACGACGCGCCGGGCCGGTGCCGCCGGTGGTTAACACCAGATGACAGCCCATCTCGTCAACCAACTCGCACAGCGTCTGTTCAATGATGGGCTGTTCATCGGGAATCAGGCGAGTCTGCAGTTCAAAGGGCGTTGTCAGCGCACGCGACAGCCACTCTTCCAACGCAGGAATACCTTTGTCCTGGTAAACGCCGCTGGAGGCGCGGTCAGAAATAGAAACTAAGCCGATGCGTAATTTATTCATATTCATTCCGTTCAAATAGTGCAATTAAGCGGAATGATACACGCTGGAGAGAATTACAGACAGGATTCAAAAGAAGTAGCGTGACCGGCAGCCCGGTCACGCTGGGATGATTACAGCAGGTCGCCGATCATTTTTTCCAGTTTTTCCTGGTCGATGGCAAACTTACGGATACCTTCCGCCAGTTTGTCTACCGCCATCGGATCCTGGTTGTGCTGCCACAGGAACTGGGATTCAGTGATGCGTTCCGGGCGCGCTTTCACTTCGCCGCTAAACGCCAGTTTACGTTCGATAGCGCCTTCGCTTTCCGCCAGCTCTTTCAGCAGCGCAGGGGCGATGGTCAGACGGTCGCAGCCGGCCAGCTCAAGGATTTCGCCAACGTTACGGAAGCTTGCGCCCATTACCACGGTTTCATAGCCGTGCTGCTTGTAGTACTCGTAGATTTCGCTAACGGAAACCACGCCCGGATCTTCTGCCGGCGCGTACTCTTTCTTATCCGTGTTCGCTTTGTACCAGTCGAGGATACGGCCAACAAACGGAGAAATCAGGAAGACGCCCGCTTCGGCGCAAGCCCGAGCCTGAGCGAAGGAGAACAGCAGGGTCAGGTTACAGTTGATGCCTTCTTTTTCCAGCTGCTCGGCGGCGCGAATGCCCTGCCAGGTCGAAGCCAGTTTGATCAGGATACGATCGTTGCCGATACCGGCATCGTTATACAGTTTGATCAGGCGTTTCGCTTTAGCGATGGAAGCATCGGTGTCGTAGGACAGACGGGCATCAACTTCGGTAGAAATACGGCCCGGGATCAGTTTAAGGATTTCGAGACCGATGTTCACCGCCAGTTTGTCGGAAGCATCGATAATCTGCTGTGCGCGATCGCTGCTCTGGCTGCGAGCCCAGGCAACAGCGTCGTCAATCAGCTTACGGTACTCAGGGATCTGAGCCGCGCCGAGGATCAAAGAAGGGTTGGTGGTGGCATCCTGAGGCTGATACAGCTTCATTGCCGCGATATCTCCGGTGTCAGCTACGACAGTGGTGTACTGACGCAGAGAAGTCAATTTATCCGTCATGATAGTGTTTCTCTTAAACAGCAGTTAAGGGGATGTAACCGGTCTGCCAAGATGATAACACGCCATAGGGTCAGCGCAACCGCCGACAATGCAAGAGCGCAGAGTGTGATAAACTCGACATATTAATTATCTGAATGCTAAAGGATTGTCACCGGAGTGGTAGCGCTTACACCGCGCGCCGGCATGGACAAGAGGACGTTTAATGCCTGATTTTCTCTCGTTTATCAATGAAATACTCTGGGGCTCGGTAATGATTTATCTATTACTGGGCGCCGGTATTTGGTTCACCTGGCGAACGCAATTTGTGCAGTTCCGTTATATTCGTCAGTTTGGCAAAAGCCTTAAAAAAAGCCTCCGCCCGCAGCCCGGCGGCTTAACGTCTTTTCAGGCGCTGTGCACCAGTCTGGCGGCGCGCGTCGGCAGCGGTAATCTGGCGGGCGTGGCGTTAGCGATTGCCGCCGGCGGCCCCGGCGCGGTGTTCTGGATGTGGGTCTCCGCGCTACTCGGTATGGCCAGTAGCTTCGCTGAATGCTCGCTTGCCCAATTGTACAAAGAGCGCGATAGCGCAGGCCAGTTCCGCGGCGGCCCGGCGTGGTATATGGCTCGCGGCCTTGAGATGCGCTGGATGGGCGTGGTCTTCTCGATTCTACTTCTGCTTGCCTACGGGGTGATTTTCAATACCGTGCAGGCCAACTCGGTGGCGCACGCCATGGCCTATGCCTTCGATTTTCCGATGGTCGCCGTCGGCGCCGCGCTGGCCGCCGCGACGCTGTTAATCATCGTTCATGGATTACGCGGCGTGGCGCGATTGATGCAGTGGTTTGTCCCGCTGATGGCCCTGCTGTGGGTGGGCGCCAGCCTGTTGATTGGCCTCTGGCACTTCTCCGCCCTACCCGCGGTCTTTGAAACCATCTTCCGCTGCGCTTTCGGCTGGCAGGAAGCGGCGGCGGGCGCGGTGGGCTATACCATCAGCCAGGCGCTTACCGGCGGTTTTCAGCGCGGGATGTTTTCCAATGAAGCGGGGATGGGCTCCACGCCAAACGCCGCCGCCGCCGCGGCTTCATGGCCGCCGCATCCGGCGGCGCAAGGCATCGTCCAGATGATTGGCGTCTTTATTGATACCATCGTTATCTGTACCGCCAGCGCGGTGATTATCCTGCTGGCGCCGCGCGAAAACCGCGATAATGTGGTCAGTGGGATTCAAACCATGCAGCACGCGATGGGCGATCTCATTGGCAGTTGGGGTCCTGGTCTGGTGGCTGCCGTACTACTGCTTTTCGCTTTCAGTTCGATTGTCGCCAATTATATTTATGCCGAAAATAATCTGATCTTCCTGCGGCTCACTAAGCCGCTGCATATCTGGACGCTCCGGGTCATTACCGTATTCATGGTACTGGCAGGCACTCTGGTAAGCCTGCCGGTGGTCTGGCAATTGGCGGATATTATTATGGCGCTGATGGCTATCACTAACTTAACGGCGATTTTGCTGCTGTCGCCAACGGTACGGATCCTCGCCAGCGATTATCTGCGCCAGCGTAAACTCGGCGTACAGCCGGTCTTCGATCCCGCTCGCTATCCGGAAATTCAGCAACATCTGGCGCCAGGCGCCTGGGATGAGATACCGCGTGAATAGCGCGGTAATCGCAGCAATCGCTCCCACCGTACTCTTTTTTTGTTAAAATTCGTCGAAATTCCCTGCAAGGACTGGATATGCTGATTCTGATTTCACCTGCTAAAACGCTCGATTATCAAAGCCCGCTGGCAACGACGCGCTATACTCAGCCCGAACTCCTGGAGTATTCTCAACAGCTTATCGGTATCGCCCGTAAGCTGACGGCGCCGCAAATCGGTAAGCTGATGAGCATCAGCGATAAGCTTGCCGACCTCAACGCCACCCGTTTTCACGACTGGCATCCGGACTTTACCCCGCAGAATGCCCGTCAGGCGATACTGGCCTTCAAAGGCGACGTTTATACCGGACTGCAGGCTGAAACCTTTAGCGAAGCGGATTTCGATTTCGCCCAGCAGCATCTGCGTATGTTATCCGGGCTTTACGGCGTGTTGCGTCCGCTGGATTTGATGCAGCCTTATCGTCTGGAGATGGGCATCAAGTTGGAAAATCCGCAGGGCAAAGATTTGTATCATTTCTGGGGCGATGTCATTACCGATAAGCTCAATCAGGCGCTGCAGGCGCAGGGCGACGATATCGTTATCAACCTGGCATCCGATGAGTATTTTAAATCGGTAAAACCGAAAAAATTGCAGGGACAGTTGATTAAGCCGGTATTCCTCGATGAGAAAAACGGCAAATTCAAGGTGATCAGCTTCTATGCCAAAAAAGCGCGCGGCCTGATGAGCCGCTTTATCATAGAGAACCGTTTAACCCGTCCGGATCAACTGCAGGAGTTTGATAGCGAAGGTTATTTCTTTGATGCGCAGGCATCGGAGAACGGCGAACTGGTGTTTAAACGCCACGAGCAGTAAGCCTGAATGCCCCCGGTATGGCGCCGGGGGCGGAACGATTAGTCGTCGTGGTGATGCCGCTCGTGGCCATGACCATGATGGCCTTGATCGTCATCGTCATCGTCATCGCGATCGTGGCGGCGATAATCATCATGCGGACGCCAGCGGTCGTCGCGCCAGTCATAATGGCTCGCCCACCAGTCATGATCGCGCCAGCGATCGCCGTCCCAGTAGCGTCCATAATCATCACGGTCGCCGATTTGCAGCTTCACCGCCGGGATCAGGGTAATTTCATCTGCATGAACCAACGCAGGAGCGACCAGCAGCAGAGAAAGCGCCAGCAAAACAGGTTTCAGCATTGTCATAAGCAACCCCTTCTATTCGCCCCCATCATGGGTCGATAACAAAATATTAACCCTGCAAAACTACCCTGTTTATTCTCCGCAATCTGAATTTATGCTCTTCCGCATTTATTGGTCAGTTTTACACAATCTCTCCATTTTCGGGCGTAAAAAAACCGGGCGCGGAGCCCGGTTTAACGAACAGCGGAATGGCAATGCTAGCCCATCATCAGCTTACGCAGCGCGGCGAAGTCGGCTGGGAGATTGTGCGAGAGCAGCGGCAGGTCGGCGCGGTCGGCCAGTTCTTTCGGCAGCGGCAACGTCTCCTGTAGGATCTCTTCTACGCTCTCTTTGAATTTAGCCGGATGCGCCGTTCCGAGGAATAACCCATATTCTCCCGGCTGCAGCTGGTCGCGCAACGCGCGATAGGCAATGGCCGCATGCGGTTCCGAGGTATAGCCGATGGCTTTCAATTCACGCATGGTCGCTTTAGTAGTTTCATCATCCACCGCAGCATAGCCCAGTTCATTCAGACGCCATATTTTACGGCGGAATAACTCCTCCACGCGCGGCCAGTTGTTCGGTTGGCTGACGTCCATCGCGTTAGACAGGGTCGCCTGCGTCGCCTTCGGCGCCCAGTTGCCATCCTGCAGGAAGCGCGGCACGGTGTCATTGGCGTTGGTCGCGGCAATAAAACGCTTAATCGGCAGCCCCAGCGATTTCGCCAGCAGGCCGGCAGTAAGATCGCCGAAGTTGCCGCTTGGCACCGACACCACCAGCTGATTGCGGGCTTCCTGAGGCAATTGCGCGACCGCCTCGAAGTAGTAGCAGATCTGCGCCAGCAGGCGGCTGATGTTAATAGAGTTGGCGGAGTTGAGGCCAAGCGCGACCTTCAGCTCTTCATCGTCAAACGCCTGCTTAACCAGCGCCTGACAGGCGTCGAAGTCGCCGTCAATCGCCACGGTTTCGATATTGCCGCCCAGGGTACAGAACAGCTTCTCCTGCAGCGGGCTGATCTTACCGCGCGGATAGAGGATAACCACTTTGACGTTCGGCAGGCCGTAGAAGGCGTGCGCCACGGCCGCGCCGGTGTCGCCGGAGGTCGCGGTCAGAATCGTCACCGGCTTATCGCCCGCGATATGCGTCAGCATTTGGGCCATAAAGCGGCCACCAAAGTCTTTAAACGCCAGCGTCGGACCGTGGAACAGTTCCAGGCAGCCGATATCATCCTGTACTTGACTTACCGGCGCCGGGAAGGCGAACGCCGCGGCAACGCGGGCCTGTAGTTCATTCTGCGGGATCTCGTCGCCAATAAAGGCCGACAGGATTTTCGCGCTGCGGGTCACGAAATCCTGTTCCAGCATTTCGTCGATTTCGGTCAGGTTGAATTCCGGCAGATCGTGCGGAAAGAACAGCCCCTGTTGTTTGCCAAGCCCTTGCGTCACGGCCTGCGCGAAGCTGACCTGTTCGTTATGATCTTTTAAGTTATACAGTTTCATCACTTATCCCACTACTCGAGCGCCCGCCGTGTCCAGCCGGCAAATATGAACGAAGCCTTCCTGATTTTGCAGATAATGCGCGGCCAGCCAGTCGGCGACGCGCTGCGCGGTGTCCGGTTTATCGCACAACGCGAACAGCGTCGGGCCGGAGCCGGAGATACCGCAAGCCTGCGCGCCGATCTCCATCGCCGCCTGACGCGCTTCACTGAAGCCCGGCAGCAGTTTGGTACGGTACGGTTCGGCGATAACATCTTTCATTAACTTTGCCGCCAGCTGCGGCTGACGGCTATAGCAGGCGTGAATAAACCCTGCAAGGTGACGACCGTGGGCGATACAGTCCTGGCGGCGATACTGCGCCGGAAGAATCGCACGCGCTTCGGCGGTAGAGACCTTAATCCCCGGATAGGCCAGCACCCACAACCATTCATCAAAACCCGGGATCTGCTGGCTGATGATGCCATTTTCTTCGATCATCAGTTGCATACCGCCAAGGTAGCAGGGTGCCACGTTATCATAGTGAACGCTGCCGGAGATGCGCCCTTCCATCTCGCCCATCAGCGCCAGCATTCGGGTTTCATTCAGCGGCTTACCACAAAACTCATTCATTGCCACCAGCGCGGCGACCACCGAACAAGCGCTGGAGCCAAGGCCCGAGCCGATCGGCATATTTTTTTCCAGGGTCATCGCCACCGGAACCGTTTTACCGATCTCGCGGCAAAAGGCTTCCCAGCATTGATAAACGATATTTTCCTGCGGCGCCGACGGTAATTTGCCGGCGAAGCGGCCTACATTACGTAGGCTAAACTCCGCCGCCGTCTCTACCGAGACGTTATCCCCCAGCAAGGTGCCGTCAACCGGCGTCACCGCCGCTCCCAGCACATCAAAACCGACGCTCATATTGGCACTGGAAGCC
Organism: Klebsiella sp. 141162; assembly: GCF_050600755.1. Lineage (NCBI taxonomy): Bacteria > Pseudomonadati > Pseudomonadota > Gammaproteobacteria > Enterobacterales > Enterobacteriaceae > Klebsiella > Klebsiella sp. 141162. The sequence goes on from NZ_JAQIRI010000009.1 coordinate 52,856, forward strand.
GGGGCGTATACTTTGACCATCTTAAACTCCTAACTTCCATGACAGGGTGCGTAGCAGGTCGGCGAACACGCCAGCCGCCGTCACGTCATTCCCCGCGCCATAGCCGCGCAGCACCAGCGGCAGAGGCTGATAATAGTGGCTGTAAAATGCCAACGCGTTCTCGCCGTTTTTCACCTTGAACAGCGGATCGTTGCCGTCGACTTCGGCGATTTTCACCCGGCAGACGCCATCTTCTTCAATATTGCCGACGTAGCGTAAGACTTTACCCTCGTCGCGCGCTTTAGCAACCCGCGAGGCGAATTGATCGTCAAGCGTCGGCAGTCGCGCCATAAAGCTTTCGACATCGCCGCTGGCGTCGAAGTCGGCAGGCAGCGCAGGCTCAACGATAATATCCGAGAGCTCCAGCTCGCGCCCGGTTTCGCGGGCAAGGATCAGCAGCTTGCGCGCCACATCCACGCCGGAAAGATCGTCGCGCGGGTCCGGTTCGGTATAGCCCATCTCGCGCGCCAGTTTAGTGGCTTCAGAAAGGCTCATGCCCTCATCCAGCTTACCAAAAATAAAGGAAAGCGAGCCGGAGAGGATCCCGGAAAAATGCACCAGCTCATCACCAGCGTTCAGCAGGTTCTGCAGGTTTTCAATGACCGGCAGACCCGCGCCGACGTTGGTGTCGTAGAGGAACTTGCGCCGCGAGCTGCTGGCGGCGTGACGCAACTGGTGATAGTAATCCAGCGAAGAGGTATTGGCCTTTTTATTCGGCGTCACCACATGGAAACCTTCACGCAGGAAGTCAGCGTACTGATCGGCCACCGCCTGGCTGGAGGTACAATCGACGATAACCGGGTTCAGCAGGTGATACTCTTTCACCAGACGGATTAAACGGCCCAGATTAAAGGGCTCTTTCGCTTCCGCGAGTTCGCTACGCCAGTTTTCCAGATTCAAGCCATGGACGTTCGTCAGCAGCGCCTGTGAATTGGCGACGCCGCATACGCGCAGATCGATATGCTTGCCCTTCAACCAGCTCTGCTGGCGCTTAATCTGTTCGATTAACGCGCCGCCGACGCCGCCGACGCCAATCACGAAGACTTCGATGACCTGGTCGGTGTTAAACAGCATCTGATGCGTGACGCGCACGCCGGTAGTCGCGTCGTCGTTGCTGACGACCACCGAAATTGAACGCTCGGAAGAGCCCTGGGCAATCGCCACGATATTAATATTGGCGCGCGCCAGCGCGGCGAAGAATTTCGCCGAGATACCGCGCAGCGTGCGCATTCCATCGCCCACGACGGAGATGATCGCCAGCCGCTCCATGATTGACAGCGGCTCCAGCAGCCCTTCTTTCAGTTCGAGATAAAATTCCTCTTCCATCACACGCTTCGCCCGCGCGCTGTCGCTTTGCGGCACGCAGAAGCTGATGCTGTATTCCGAAGAAGACTGGGTAATCAGCACCACGGAGATACCGGCGCGGGACATGGTGGCGAAAACGCGCGCCGCCATACCGACCATGCCTTTCATTCCCGGCCCGGAAACGTTGAACATGGCCATATTGTTAAGATTAGAGATCCCTTTTACCGGCAGGCCGTCTTCATCAAGGCTGGCGCCGATAAGCGTACCCGGCGCCTGCGGATTACCGGTATTTTTAATCAGGCAGGGGATCTGGAACTGGGCAATGGGAGCAATAGTGCGCGGATGCAGTACCTTAGCGCCGAAATAGGAGAGCTCCATCGCTTCCTGATAAGACATGGATTTCAGCAGACGCGCATCCGGTACCTGACGCGGGTCGCAGGTATAAACGCCATCAACGTCGGTCCAGATTTCGCAGCAGTCGGCGCGCATACAGGCTGCCAGCACGGCAGCAGAGTAATCAGAACCATTACGCCCGAGAACCACCAGCTCACCCTTTTCGTTACCGGCGGTAAAGCCGGCCATCAGCACCATGTGGTCTGCCGGGATTTGGCTGGCGGCGATACGGCGGGTAGATTCAGCAATATCAACAGTGGATTCAAGGTAGTGGCCGACGGCCAACAGTTTTTCGACCGGATTAATCACGCTGACCTTGTGGCCGCGCGCTTCCAGCAGCGCCGCCATGATAGCGATAGAGAGCTTTTCACCGCGGCAGATCAGCGAGGCATTAACGCCGTCCGGGCACTGGCCCAGCAGGCTGATACCGTGCAACACGTGTTTAATCTGCGCGAATTCCTGGTCTACGAAAGTTTTCAGCTGTGCGAGCGGGAAGCCTGGTTGAATGTCGGCCAGTCCCTGCAGCAGGTCGGCAAAAATGCGTTCAGCGTCGGCGATATTGGTAAGAGCGTCCTGACCGCTAATGGTTTTTTCAATCATTGCGACCAGATGGTTGGTGATTTTCGCCGGGGCAGACAGCACGGTCGCAACCTGCCCCTGCCTGGCATTGCTCTCCAGGATATCGGCAACCCGCAGAAAACGTTCTGCATTTGCCACTGATGTACCGCCGAACTTCAACACTCGCATGGTTCTTACCCCTTGATCTCTTGTCAAAAAAAAAGCCCGCACTGTTCAGGTGCGGGCTTTTTTCTGTTGTTTCCTGTACGCGTCAGCCCGCACCGTTACCTGTGGTAATGGTGGTGGTGATAATGGTGGTAATCATGCCGATGCGATTCATGGATGTTGTGTACTCTGTATTTTTATCTGTCTTGTGTCCTGCCTATATTGGTTAAAGTATCTGCCTGCTTAAGTCAACGAATTTCTAAATTGGCGACTTTTCAACCAACACCGTCATTACGCCACAGCGCCCCGATATTTCCGCCGCATTGCCAGACGGTTGCCGTTGAAATTAGTACATTCAACCATAAAAATTACTTATAACAGGATTTTATTCAGATAGTTTTTTTTCAATATCATGCAGCAATCGATGCAACATGGCGGTGTCGCGCTGTTGTAACAGGCCGATCCGCTGCTGTAGCCAGTCGGCCAGTTTTATGTCGTCATCGACACCCAAGCGTCCAAGTAGCGAAAGCGTCCGCTGACGTAGCGCCTGCAATTGTTTTTCGTCGGTTTCAGGCGCCTGAACCGCAGTCTGCTGCTGCAGCGAGCTCAGCTGATAGCAATACACCATTACCGACTGCCCAAGATTCAAGGAGGGATAATCGGCGACCATCGGCACGCCGGTAAGCACATCGGCCAGCGCCAGTTCATCGTTAGTTAATCCGGAATCTTCACGGCCAAAGACCAGCGCCGTATGTTTCATCCATTGTGCTTTTTCTTCCAGCAGCGGTAGCAACTGCTGCGGCGTGGCGTAGTAGTGAAAACGCGCGCGACTGCGGGCGGTAGTGGCGACGGTAAAGTCGACATCGTGCAGGGCCTGCTCAAGCGTCGGATAGGTTTTTATATTATCTAAAATATCTCCCGAACCATGCGCAACCCAGCGCGCGGCGGGCTGCAGATGCGCTTCGCTATCGACAATCCGCAGTTCGCTGAATCCCATGGTTTTCATCGCTCGCGCCGCCGCGCCGATGTTTTCAGCCCTCGCGGGGGCCACTAAAATGATCGATAAACGCATTATGCTTCCCTTATCCACTTACGCGGCGCGACTCTGCGGTCTCCCCCATTTTACGCGGCGAAAATTTACAAATTTGCAACAAAAATCACTAAAAATGAGCTTTATTACTCTTAAAAAAAACTAAACTGTTCACATTGGACACCAATACGGAGTATGTTAACAGAACGCATTTATCCATATGTTTGGCAATGATATTTCAGTTTTCATTTGTCTACGGGCTTTGGATTCATTGCATTTATTAATTCATAGCTGCAACTAATTGAGCTGTGTAAGAAATGTGACGATAAATCGCAAATCGATGCAATGATTTCACAAGACTGTTAACGTGCTACAATTGAACTTGATATATGTCAACGAAGCGTAGTTTTATTGGGTGTTCGGCCTCTCTTAGCCTGTTATGTTGCTGTTAAAATGGTTAGGATGACAGCCGTTTTTGACACCGTCGGGTCCAGAGGGAAAGTACCCACGACCAAGCTAATGATGTTGTTGACGTTGATGGAAAGTGCATCAAGAACGCAATTACGTACTTTAGTCATGTTACGCCGGACATGTTAATTTGTGGCATGTACCAGGCAGGTCAGGGACTTTGGTACTTCCTGTTTCGATTTAGTTGGCAATTTAGGTAGCAAACATGCAGACCCCGCACATTCTTATCGTTGAAGACGAGTTGGTAACACGCAACACGTTAAAAAGTATTTTCGAAGCAGAAGGTTATGATGTATTCGAAGCGACCGATGGCGCGGAAATGCATCAGATCCTGTCTGAAAATGATATCAACCTGGTGATCATGGATATCAACCTGCCAGGTAAAAATGGTCTTCTGCTCGCGCGTGAACTGCGTGAGCAGGCTGACGTCGCGCTGATGTTCCTTACCGGCCGCGACAACGAAGTTGATAAAATTCTTGGCCTCGAAATCGGCGCCGATGACTATATCACTAAACCGTTTAACCCGCGTGAACTGACTATCCGCGCGCGTAACCTGCTCTCCCGTACCATGAACCTGGGTACCGTGAGCGAAGAGCGTCGCAGCGTTGAGAGCTACAAGTTCAACGGTTGGGAACTGGATATCAACAGCCGTTCATTGGTGAGCCCAAACGGCGAGCAGTACAAGCTGCCGCGTAGCGAATTCCGCGCGATGCTGCACTTCTGCGAAAACCCGGGCAAAATCCAGTCACGCGCAGAGCTGCTGAAGAAAATGACCGGTCGCGAGCTGAAGCCGCATGACCGTACCGTGGACGTGACCATTCGTCGCATTCGTAAGCATTTCGAATCCACGCCGGATACTCCGGAAATCATCGCCACGATTCACGGTGAAGGTTACCGTTTCTGCGGCGATCTGCAGGAATAATTCTGGTTATCCCGCAGCTATAATGCAAAAACAGCGCCTTCTGGCGCTGTTTTTTTATGCTACTTTTACTTCCAGATACGTAGCGTGTCGTCATCCTTGCTTTGCGGTTTTTCCGGTTTGCTCTGCGGTAGAGATAAGGCATACCAGTCCACGCGGCGGGTCAGGAACATCAACGCGCACAGCGCCAGCAGTAGCACCCCGGTGCCGAGCAGCAGCGCGCTATCCTCAGAACGCAGCAGTAGCCACATCACGCCATCCAGCAGCAGCAGCGCCACGACGAATAACAGACTATTACGCCACCCTTTCAGTACCGCCTGTAAATAAATACCGTTGATTACCGCGCCAATCAGGCTGGCTATCGCCCAGGCTCGGGTAAAGCCAATATGCTCAGAGAGCGCCAGCAACACGAGGTAGAACATCACCAGCGATAAGCCGACCAGCAGATACTGCATCGGGTGCAGACGACGATGCGTCAGGCTCTCGAAAACGAAGAAGGCCATAAAAGTCAGTGCGATTAACAGGATGGCGTATTTAGTCGCCCGGTCGGTGAGCTGATATTGATCGGCCTGCGACATCACGTCCACGCTAAAGGCGGGTAAACGCGACCACTCAATATCGGTGTCATCGGCGAAATAGTTGCCCATATTGTTGGCAAACCAACTGCTCTGCCAGTGCGCGCTATAACCCGAGGCGCTCACTTCGCGTTTCGTAGGCAGGAATCTGCCAAGGAATCCTGGATGCGGCCAGTTACTGGTTAGCTGCAGCTCGCTGTTGCGGCCCAACGGTACAACGGAGAAGCCGCCGGTACCGTTAAGATTGAGGGTAAAAGCAATATCCAGCGGTTTATTGTCTGCGTTTAACGCCGGCATCGGCATATGAATACCTACCCCGCCGCCGTTCAATCCCAATCCCGGTTCAACGGTCAGTGCCGTACCGTCAATTACCGGCGCGTTGATCACGCCGATGCCGCGGGCATCGCTCACGCTAAGCACTAAAAACGGTTTTCCTAAATTGATATTTGCCTTTTGCAGCTCTTTCAGCCGCGAAGGATCGAACTGCGCCTGAATTTGCAGGGCATTATGCCAGACCTGCCCACTGTATATGCCGACTTTTCTCGACTCCACATTTTGCACACCGTTAACCGTCAGCGTTTCCGGTAGCCAGTAGTAGATCCAGCGACGCTGATATTCAACCTCTTTTTGGTTCTCCATACGAAATAGCGTCTCGGTCACCGGGATAGCAACCAGCGGCCCCGTCAGCTTTTGTGAACCGCTGGTACTGTGCTCTATCGCATCCACTACATCGCTGCGATAGTCCGCACGCTCGCTAATAAGCGCTCTGACCATCATCAGCGGCACGGACAACAGCAAAATACAGCCCAACAGCGTACTAATTTTCCAGAATAATGGTGATTTCATCATAGCCTTCTCCCTATCGTGATGGGCTCACTGTAGGGCGGCTATGTGCAGTGTGTTTGAAGCTATGTGAAGGGACGGTGAAGTTGTAGCGTCGCGACAACGCCGCCTTCAGGGCGATTACGCAGGCTAATATCACCCTGATGCAGACGCGCCACCTCACGCACAAACGCCAGTCCTAAACCGCTGCTCTTATGGCCATCTTCCCGCGGCAGCGAGTAAAAGCGTTCAAAGACGCGCGCCAGCGCAAAGTCAGGAATACCGCGACCGTTATCCGTCACGCTTAGCTGCGCCTCTTCGTGGCACGTCTCCACCGCCAGAGCGATTTCACCGCCGCGGGGGGTAAAGTCAATCGCATTATCGATAAGATTGCCCAGCGCCTGCGCCAGTAGTTCGCTATCGCCATTCACCGTTACCCCGCTCTTCTGCCAGCGCAGGGTGATGGCTTTCGCCTCCAGAGCAATGTCGCGTTCATCCACCAGACGTTGGAAAAGTGCATCAACCGAAACCAACTGCGGCGTTATCTCCAGCCGATTTTCCAGCCGCGCCTGTTGCAGCAGTTTTTCCACCAACAGCTGCATGCGGGTATTCTGCGCAAGAATATTTGCCGTGAAACGCGCGGCGACCTCAGGCGGCGGCCCCTCGCGCAAGATCTCTGCCGCACCGCGGATCGCCGCCAGCGGGCTTTTGAGTTCATGAGTGAGATCGTAGACATAGTTTTCGATCGCGTTCTTGCCTTCTAGCTTCACGCGCATGCTCTCCAGCGCCTGCGCCAGCTTGCTTAACTCGCTACTGCCGACGTTCGGCAGAGGCAACGGACGCTCGGCAGTCACCGAATCAGTGTAACGCACCAGTTTGCCAATAGAGAAGTTAATCCACCAGACCATCCCGGCGCCGATCAGTAAAGCAATCCCCAGCAGCGCGCCACCGGCCCACAATATCCGCCGCTCGCTGCGTTTAATCACCGGCGTCATTGCCAGATTAGGTTTACCAACGCTGACCACGCCGATGATACGCCCGTTATCCATCACCGGCGCGGCAATGTACATGACTGAGCTATTATCATCATTGGGGTCACTGCGCGAACTGCGGGCGCCGTACTGGCCGCGCAGGGTAAGCCAGACGTCATTCCAGCGCGAATAATCCTGGCCAACCGCTTCCCCACTGGAGTCAAACACCACCTTCCCCTGAGCATCCGTCAGATAGACGCGATACTCATTGCGCATTTTCCTGATACCGCTGATATTGGCGTTGATGGGCTGCTGATTAAGCGACTGAAAGGCCTGCGCCAGCCGCCCCTGCTGCGGATTTACCGAAAGAAGATCCTCCCGGGCCAGCGCCGCCAATAGCGTTGCGGTATCGTTAAGCGTGCCTTCCGTTGCCCGGCGCACGCCCGGTTTGACTTCCTGCACAAAGATAGAGAGCACAAACCACGCGGCAATGCCGACAATCAAGAAATACCCCAGTAACAGGCGCATCCCGATACGCATCAATAGCCCCCCAGGCTATAGCCCAGACCGCGATGCGTATTAATCGGGTTAATATCAGGATTCACCGCCCGCAGCTTGGCGCGTAGGGTTTTGATATGGGTATCGACGGTACGATCGATACTCTCGTAAGCATCGCTCCACACTCGCTCCATCAACTGCTGGCGAGAGAACACGCGACCGGGGGCGTTAATGAGGGTTTTCAACAGCAGGAATTCGTAACGCGTCAGGCTCAGCGGTTGACCGTACCAGCTAATTGTCATCGCCAGCTCATCCAACACGAACTCGCCAACGCGCACCACCGGCGAAGGGGTAGAAAATTTCTGCAGGCGACGCAGAACGGTACGCACCCGCGCGCAGACTTCGCGCGGCGAAAACGGTTTGGCGATGTAGTCGTCAGCGCCAATTTCCAGCCCCAGCAGCTTATCAACCTCTTCGCTGCGTGCGGTCAAAAACAGTACTGGCAATGCCTGATGGCGCGCCAGCAGTCGTCGGCATAGTTCAAAGCCGCTAATATCCGGCAAGCCGACGTCGAGGATCGCTAAATCCGGGCTCTGATGCAGCGCCGCATCAAGCGCGGGCAACCCGCGCTCGAAGACGGTCACGTCGAATCCTTCCTGCTGCAGCATGTAAACAAGGGTATCGGCGATACTCTGTTCATCCTCAACTAACCAAATCCGTGGCTGTTGCATTGTGACTCCCGTTTATTTATTCCACGGCATGATCGGCACGGCGCTGATGGCATTCTTCGGCGAGCCGTCGACCACTTTATCCGAATAGGTCAGGTACACCAGCGCATTGCGTTTAGCGTCATAGAAGCGTACGACCTGCAGTTTTTTGAACACCAGCGAGGTACGTTTCTGGAATACTACATCGCCCTGGCTTTTGCCGTTTTTGATTTTATCCGTCAACTCAATCGGCCCGACCTGCTGGCAGGAGATGGCGGCGTCTGAGGTATCTTCCGCCAGCCCCAGACCGCCTTTAATGCCGCCTGTTTTTGCCCGGCTAATATAGCAGGTGACGTTTTGTACATCGGGATCGTCGAAGGCTTCGACCACGATTTTATGATCCGGCCCCAGCCATTTAAATACCGTATCGACGGAGCCGATTTGCTCGGCGTGCGCCAGTTGGCCTGCGGCCAGCAAGAACAAACCTGCCACTAACTTCTTGTATTTCATATTGTTACCATTTCTTAAAATTCCGCTGCGTGATAATCACAAACGCTGTGGAAAAGGTTTAAAGATCACAGCTTTACAAAATTACCAACGATATCCACCAGATAATCGCATTTATAAGCAAAAAAAACACTGAATGCTAAAACATCAAAAAATGCTATTATCCGCTACCTTAATATAGGTACCTGAGTTTAAAGGATGGGGACATTTTATGGATCAAGCTGGGATTATTCGCGATCTCCTGAGCTGGCTGGAAGGTCACCTGGATCAGCCCCTCTCGTTGGATAATGTGGCGGCGAAGGCAGGTTATTCCAAGTGGCATTTGCAACGTATGTTTAAAGACGTCACGGGTCAAGCTATCGGTGCCTATATTCGCGCACGCCGTCTCTCCAAATCCGCCGTGGCGCTACGCCTGACCGCACGCCCGATTCTCGACATCGCGCTGCAGTATCGCTTCGATTCTCAACAGACGTTCACCCGCGCCTTTAAAAAACAGTTTAATTTGACCCCAGCGCTCTACCGCCGTTCTCCGGACTGGAGCTCGTTCGGTATGCGTCCGCCGCTGCGGCTCGGCGAATTTACCATGCCGAAGCATGAGTTTGTGACCCTGAGCACCACGCAACTGGTCGGCGTGACCCAAAGCTATACCTGTAAGCTTGAAGAGATTTCTGAATTCCGTAACCAGATGCGCGTTCAGTTCTGGCGCGAATTCCTCGGCAATGCGCCCAGCATTCCGCCAACGCTGTACGGCCTGCATGAACCGCGTCCAAGTCTGGAAAAAGATGACGAGCAGGAGGTGTTCTACACCACCGCGCTAACGCCGGAGTTGGCGAACGGGCACCTGCATAACTCTCATCCGGTGATTCTGGAAGGCGGCGAGTATGTAATGTTCACTTACGAAGGATTAGGCACCGGGCTGCAGGAGTTTATCCTGACGGTATACGGCACCTGTATGCCGATGCTGAACCTCACCCGCCGCAAAGGCCTGGATATTGAGCGCTTCTATCCGGAAGATGATAACCGGAACCAGGCCACGCCAATTCAGCTGCGCTGCGAATACCTGATTCCGATTCGTCGTTAACGCTGTAGTTCGTCCATCGCGGGGGCATCGAGATGCGAAACGTCCCCCGCGGTCTCCACCACCCATCCTGACGCCAGCCACGGGCTCTGCTGATAATCAACGCGTGAAATCGAACAGTTGCGCAGGCGCAGACGGCGCTCCGCATAAGCAGGCAGCCCGAGGATTGTGCTCACCAGACAGCCCAGAGCCATCCCATGACTCACCAGCAGCGGCCGGCTACCTGGCGGTAATTCCAGACAGGATGATAGCGCCGCGCGCATACGCTCGCTCAGCTCCTGCATGGATTCGCCCTGCGGTATGCGCCCATCCGGCGTACCGTTGACCAACTGACGGCGCCAGCCCTCTTCTTCCTCACTAAGCGAGTCGATATGGCGCTTCTCCAGCACCCCCATATCCAGCTCGCGCAGGCGCGGATCGGTAACGACGCCGCAGCCGCAGGCTTCAGCGATAATTTCTGCCGTGCGGCGGGTACGTCCGAGGTCGCTGGCGATAATATGGGTGATCCCCAACGTTCTGGCGCGCTCGCCCACCTGCCATGCCTGGCGCTCGCCGTGAGCGGTCAGTGGGCTATCGGACTGGCCTTGAATACGTCGCTCGGCGTTCCACTGCGTTTCACCGTGGCGAACAAGGTATACCTGTAACATGCTTATTTTCCGTTCTGAACCCTTCATCAATCGACGATCGGCGCTATCGGCTACCGCCAGAGTGATTTAGAGTATACTGCGATGACGTTAATTAATTCTGAGTTGTTTTGATTATGCACCATGTTGTCTCAGCTACCACTAATCCCGCCAAAATTCAGGCAATTCTGCAGGCTTTTAACGAGATCTTCGGCGAAGGATCCTGCCACATTGAGTCCGTCGCCGTCGAGAGCGGCGTGCCGGAACAGCCCTTCGGCAGCGAGGAAACGCGGGCTGGCGCACGAAATCGCGTCGCTAATGCCCGTATCGCGCAGCCGCAAGCCGATTTTTGGGTGGCGATAGAAGCCGGGATCGATGAAGGCAGCACCTTCAGTTGGGTGGTAATTGAGAGCCAGCAGCAGCGCGGCGAAGCGCGCTCGGCAACCCTGCCGCTGCCGGAAGTCATTCTTGCGCAGGTTCGCGCCGGGGAAGCGCTGGGGCCGGTCATGTCGCAGCATACCGGTATCGATGAGATAGGCCGCAAAGAGGGCGCTATTGGCGTCTTTACCGGCGGCAAGCTGACGCGCAGCAGCGTCTACCATCAGGCGGTCGTGCTGGCACTCAGCCCATTCCATAACGCTATTTATCGTTAAGCAGGGTCTGTTCCAGCCACTGGCGTAGCTCTACCGGCGCCGATTTCAGGCTATTCGAACCGCGGGTAATGGTGGCAATACCGGCGCCGAGTTCGTTTTTCAACTCGCGCTGGCTCATCTCGCCGCGCAGCAACTCTTCAATAATACGCACCCGGGTGCCCAGCGCTTCGCGCTCGTCGGGCGTCAGCATCAGCTGCAGTAACGGCAGGTGAAGGTCTTCGGCGTAAGCTTGCTGCAGCAGCGCCACGAAACGTAGCCACTCCTGATGACGTTGTTCGGCCACGGCCGCTGAATAGGGAGATTGTTGGGTCATGTTACGTCGCCATGTTGAGACGGGCAGCCAGGCTGCCCGTCGAATGTACTCATCAACGAGTACAAAGAATAACATACTTCCGAACAATCAGTAACGCTGTTGCCATTCGGCGTCGCTCAGCAAGTTATCCTGCTTGCCCATAAAGTAGCGGTAATAGGCATCGTAAGAGAGGACGTTTTTTACATAGCCGCGGGTTTCCGAGAACGGAATACTCTCGACAAATGCCACCGCATCGATGCGCCCGGCGCTATTGCCCTGCCAGGTTCGCACGCGTCCAGGCCCGGCGTTATAGGCGGCGGAAGCGTAAATACGGTTATTGCCGAACTGCTGGTAGACGTACTGCAGATAGCTGGTACCAATGTTGATGTTGGTTTCCGGATCCAGCAGCTGCGACGGGCCGCTATAGCCAGGAATGCTGAACATGCTAACGGTATGCGTCGCGGTGCCCGGCATAATCTGCATCAAGCCGCTGGCGCCGACCGGTGAACGCACTTTCGGGTTCCAGGCGCTCTCCTGACGCGCAATCGCCATCGCGTAGCTCTGCGGAATATCTTTGCCGCTAATATAACGCGCGAACAGATCGTTGTACGCCAGCGGGAAGCGCTCTTCCAGCTGATCCCACAATTTACCGGCGATCGTCGCCTGTACGCTAAGATCCCACCAGTGTTGATCAAAAGCGTAACGCGCCAGCTGCGCCTGCTGCGATTTGGTCCGGCTGCTCACCAGGTTCGCCCATTCGCTGCGCGCGGTGTTGTCCATGTTCCAGTACATCAGCTCGCGAACGCGCGCCATCTCAGGGCCAGAGGCCAGCGCCGGGTCGATAGTGCCGGAGGCTTTATCAATGCGGAAGGTGTACTCTTCGCCCAGACGCTGAGCGGCAACCATCGGATAGAAGCCGCGCTGCTGCATCAGCGAATGCAAGATGGCTTTCGCTTCGTCATCGCGCCCGCGCTCCAGCAGCAGATCCGCCTGCCAGTAGCGCCACTCGTCTTTCTCTTTCGCCTCCATCGGCAGACGCGCCAGCCAGGTGTTCAGCCCATGACGATCGCCGTTGCCGAGCGCCATACGAACCCGGCGTTCCACAAGCGGGGTCGATTGCGAACGCATGATCGCGTCATCGCGCCACTCCGCCTGCGCTTCGGTCACATCGCTGCCCATCAGGCGCCAGGCGACGATATCGCGCAGCTCCTGGGTTTGATCCTCATTCAACTGCTGCGCCTGCACCAGCGATGGGATCATCAGACGGGCGTTTTCCACATCCTGACGCGCGACGCTGGCAAAAGCGACCGCCGCCATCTGGCGGGTAAAGTCGGTGGCCCCGGTGGTGCGGGCAAAGGTCATCACGCTATTAGGATCGTTGGCCAACGCCACCACTGCCGAAGAGATGCTCTGATAGTTTGACGGCATCTGCTGAGCAAGCACGCGGACCAGGCTGGTATTGCCGGCCTTCATCGCCAGGCGGATTCGTTCGAGATAGGCCAGCGGATCCTGCTGCCCGGAATCGCGCCATGCGCTAAACAGCGGATCGCAGGCATTTGGCTGGCTCTTACCGGTCAGCCACAGCTCTTTCGCCCCGCTCCACGCTTCCTGCGATTGGCCGACGCTGAGTTTAGCGTAGTAGTAGTTACACTGCGCTTCGGTTGTCGCCGGTTTATCCGGGCTGAACGCCAGTAAGCCTCGCCAGTCGGTACGCCGCGCCAACTCATTAACAAAGCGTGATTTCAGCGAACGCGCCGCCGGTAGCGTCGGGTTCGCCGCAATGAAATTAGTGACCACCAGCGGCGGCTGGTTCATCAGGTCATCGGTAATTTGTCGATATTGCAGGTAGGGATACAGCGGATAGCTGCTGAGCGTGGGCATCAACTGGTTGACGACATCCATCTGGCGGTTGTCCCACGCCTGTTTAATTTGAGCATAGCGGCTGCGCTGTTCATCCAGTGAATCCGCATGCGCCAGCTGGCTTAGCGTCAGCAGACTCACGCCGGCAGCCAGAAGACGCCATGCCGTAGTTTTGGCTTTTTCCACAAGCTCTTCCTCTAGTTTGGTGCATCACCGCGGCATCGTGCCGCTTCAAAAAAATCAGGTATTGCTTAGTTATGCTAATCAGACAACTGAAAACATGCCATGTCCTGAACATTTTTTTACGCTTCTGTGAATCCTGTCGCCTCGCTGGGATTACCGCGCGAAAAAGGCTACACTTCGCCTTTGAACTATCTATCAGAATAGAAAGAGGCGAAGTCCAACGTGGCTCAATTCGTTTATACCATGCATCGTGTCGGCAAAGTGGTTCCGCCGAAACGTCATATTTTGAAAAATATCTCCCTCAGTTTCTTCCCTGGCGCGAAAATCGGTGTTCTCGGTCTGAACGGCGCCGGTAAATCTACCCTGCTGCGCATCATGGCCGGTATCGACACCGAGATCGAAGGTGAAGCGCGCCCGCAGCCCGGGATCAAAATCGGCTACCTGCCGCAGGAGCCGCAGCTGAATCCGGAGCACACCGTACGCGAATCCGTTGAAGAAGCGGTCGCCGAAGTGGTTAACGCGCTGAAAGGCCTGGACGAAGTTTATGCCAAATACGCCGAGCCGGATGCGGACTTCGATAAGCTTGCCGCGCAACAGGGCAAGTTCGAAGAGATCATCCAGGCGCACGACGGCCATAACCTGAACGTGCAGCTGGAGCGTGCGGCCGATGCCCTACGCCTGCCGGACTGGGATGCGAAAATCGCCAATCTTTCCGGTGGTGAACGCCGCCGCGTCGCGCTGTGCCGCCTGCTGCTGGAAAAACCAGACATGCTGCTGCTCGACGAACCGACCAACCACCTCGACGCCGAGTCCGTCGCCTGGCTGGAGCGCTTCCTGCACGATTTCGAAGGCACCGTAGTGGCGATTACCCACGACCGTTACTTCCTCGATAACGTCGCCGGCTGGATCCTCGAGCTTGACCGCGGCGAAGGTATTCCGTGGGAAGGCAACTACTCCTCCTGGCTGGAGCAGAAAGATCAGCGTCTGGCGCAGGAAGCTTCTCAGGAAGCCGCACGCCGCAAATCTATCGAGAAAGAACTCGAGTGGGTTCGCCAGGGCGCGAAAGGCCGTCAGTCTAAGGGCAAAGCTCGTCTGGCGCGCTTTGAAGAGCTTAACAACGTCGAATACCAGAAACGTAACGAGACCAACGAACTGTTCATTCCGCCAGGAGCGCGTCTGGGCGATAAAGTTCTGGAAGTCAGCAATCTGCGCAAATCTTACGGCGACCGCGTACTGATTGACGATCTGAGCTTCTCCGTACCGAAAGGCGCTATCGTTGGTATCATCGGTCCGAACGGCGCGGGTAAATCCACCCTGTTCCGCATGATGTCCGGCCAGGAACAGCCTGATTCCGGCACCATCACGCTGGGTGAAACCGTTAAGCTGGCCTCCGTCGATCAGTTCCGCGATGCGATGGACAACAGCAAGACCGTTTGGGAAGAAGTGTCCGGCGGCCTGGATATCATGAAGATCGGCAACACAGAGATGCCAAGCCGTGCCTACGTTGGCCGCTTTAACTTCAAAGGCGTCGACCAGGGCAAACGCGTTGGCGAGCTGTCCGGCGGTGAACGCGGTCGTCTGCACCTGGCGAAGCTGCTGCAGGTCGGCGGTAACGTACTGCTGCTCGATGAACCAACCAACGACCTGGATATCGAAACCCTGCGCGCGCTGGAAAACGCCCTGCTGGAGTTCCCGGGCTGCGCCATGGTTATCTCGCACGACCGCTGGTTCCTTGACCGTATTGCGACCCACATTCTGGATTACCAGGATGAAGGTAAAGTTGAGTTCTTCGAAGGTAACTTTACCGAGTACGAAGAGTACAAGAAACGCACCCTCGGCGCCGATGCGCTGGAGCCGAAGCGTATCAAGTACAAACGTATCTCAAAATAAAATACAAAAAGGCAACGCAAGTTGCCTTTTTTAATGTTTGCTCCCTCGCCCTATGGGAGAGGGTCGGGGTGAGGGTAAGGTAAATGTAAAAAGGCAACGCAAGTTGCCTTTTTTAATGTTTGCTCCCTCTCCCATTGGGAGAGGGTTGGGGTGAGGGTAAGGTAAATGTAAAAAGGCAACGCAAGTTGCCTTTTTTAATGTTTGCTCCCTCTCCCATTGGGAGAGGGCCGGGGTGAGGGTAAGGTAAATGTAAAAAGGCAACGCAAGTTGCCTTTTTTAGTGTTTGCTCCCTCTCCCATTGGGAGAGGGTTGGGGTGAGGGCTACAGCCCGCAGAGCTTCTACCCCTGCTCGCCCATCAGCTGCTTCACCAGCTCAACGCAGCGCAGGAACCGGGCGTCGTAGTCCGACTCTTCCACGTGGACGAACTCGATGCCGTTTTCTTTCAGCAGCGACACCAGCAACGTCTGAAACTCTTTGCGATCTACCGAACTACCGAGGCTACGCAGCCCATCGGCCACCCACGGCGTGTTGTTCTCCAGCAGGATCACCAGATCAAAGCGGTATTCATCGATTAACGCCTGCACGAACGGATGCTCGCGGCCTTCGTACTTCAGGCAGAAGGCCTGAGTGCTGACGAAGTCGGTATCGATAAACGCCACCTTATTGGCATACTTCACCGCGAAATCAATGTACTGTGCATGCCCCAGCGCGATTTTATCGTAATCGGAATACTGCAACGCCATTTCATCGCCGCCGAGGTGTGAAAAGACGTAATCGCGGCCGTATTCCCAGGCGCTGGTGGTATTGAAGATATTGGCGAGCTTATTCACCAGCGTCGATTTACCGCTCGACTCGCCGCCTAGGATCGCCACCGTACGCACAAAGAACGGTTTTACTTCGGTCGGAATATATTCCCAATAGCGGAACGGGTTTTCGCGGATCTGGCCGCCGCTGATACTCATGAAGGTTCGCTTCGGATCGATAAGCACGGTTTCGATCCCCAGATGCTCCAGATACTGCGGCGCATCGGCCTCTTCCGAGGTGTAGATCCAGTTAGGTTCGATCCCTTTCTCGCTCATGAAGGCGCGGATCCCGCGGCTCCAGACGTCCCAACCGTGCGGGTACGGCTCCATCCCCTCTTCGTTGAAGGCATGGATGCGAATGTTTTTTTGATATTTAAAGGTTTGCAGCAGCCAGCGCAGACGATCGGGAACCGTCGGCTGTTGCGACATGGCGCTCTCTTCGAACAGCTCGCGGTCGCGAGTGTCGTCATAGCCCATGATGATATGAAGCTCATCGACCTGGCTACAGGCGCGCTGAATCAGGTAAATATGCCCGGTATGCAGCGGATAAAATTTACCAAAAACCACCCCGACGCTTTTCTGTTTGCGCGGGAATTCAAGGCCGAGGAAGCGGTGTAAGGCTTCGAGTTTCTGGGCGCTCGGGCTTTTGATTTTCGCGTTTAATAGCTGACTGAGATAACCTTTGGTCATCCCGCTGGCTTCCGCCACCTGCTGCAGCGTACAACCCTTTTGCTTAATGGCGTTTTTCAGATAGTCGAATGACGACATAGTTTATGCGTGCCTCCTGCAAACTCGGGTTTGATCCCCGTCATACCCTGAAGTATGACGGGTATCATTATAAGTCGTCAAAAACGCTCAGCGCATCGGCCAGTTTTTTCACGCCAAAGATTTGCATCCCTTCCGGCGCTTTTTTAGGCACGTTGGCCGCAGGTACGATGGCGCGACGGAACCCGTGCTTCGCCGCCTCGGAAATACGTTCCTGGCCGCTTGGCACCGGGCGAATTTCACCGGCTAATCCGACTTCGCCAAAGACCACCAGATCCTGCGGCAACGGGCGATCGCGCAGGCTCGAAACCATCGCCAGCAGCAGCGCCAGGTCGGCGCTGGTTTCAGTGACTTTGACCCCGCCAACCACGTTAACGAAGACGTCCTGATCGGCCATCTGCAGGCCGCCATGACGGTGCAGCACCGCCAGCAGGATCGCCAGACGGTTCTGCTCCAGGCCTACCGCGACGCGACGCGGATTAGACATCATCGAGTGATCGACCAGCGCCTGGATCTCAACCAGCAGCGGACGGGTGCCTTCCCATACCACCATGACCGAGCTGCCAGAGGTGACTTCATCGCCGCGGCTGAGGAAGATGGCGGAGGGGTTGCTGACTTCGCGCAGGCCCTGCTCGGTCATCGCGAAGACGCCGAGTTCATTGACCGCGCCAAAGCGGTTTTTATGGCTGCGCAACGTGCGGAAACGGGAATCCGCATCGCCGTCCAGCAGCACCGAGCAGTCAATACAGTGTTCCAGTACTTTCGGACCGGCCAGCGAGCCGTCTTTGGTGACGTGGCCGACCATCACAATCGCCACGCCGCGAGTTTTGGCAAAGCGCGTCAGATAGGCCGCGGTTTCGCGTACCTGGGCCACGCTCCCCGGCGACGACTGGACATCAGCCATATGCATCACCTGGATGGAGTCGATGACCATCAGCTGAGGCTTTTCTTCATCGGCGATCTGGCAGATTTGCTCGATGCTGGTCTCCGAGAGCATATTCAGGTTCGCCGTCGGCAGCCCGAGACGATGCGCGCGCATCGCGACCTGCTGCAGGGATTCTTCCCCGGTGACGTACAGCGTTTTCATTCCTTCCGCCAGCTTGCAGAGCGTTTGCAGCAGCAGCGTCGATTTCCCGGCGCCGGGGTTGCCGCCGATTAGAATGGCGCTACCCGGTACCACGCCGCCGCCGAGCACGCGGTCGAACTCTTTAAATCCGGTGGAGAAACGCGGCAGCGCCTCCAGGCTTATCTCCGACAGCTTCTGTACCTTCGACACGCCGGCATTACCGGCGTAACCTGACAGACGCTCGTTTCTCGCCACCTGCGGCGAGGCGGCGATGCGCATCTCGGTGATGGTGTTCCAGGCATGACAGGCGCTGCACTGCCCCTGCCAGCGCGGATAATCCGCACCACATTCATTACAGACAAATGCGCGTTTTGGAGCTTTCGCCACGTTAACCTCTTACTTTTGATTCATGCTGCCGGAGAGAATACAGAATACCCCCATCAGGTCAGCGTGGCGGATGGTGACTTCCGCCTGTTCATTGACTTTTGGTTTCGCATGATAGGCAATGCCGAGGCCTGCCGCCTTGATCATCGGCAGATCGTTGGCGCCATCGCCAATCGCCACGGTTTGCGCCGGCGGAATCTCATATTTTTCCGCCAGTTTACGCAGAGTATTGGCTTTATATTTGGCATCGACAATGTCGCCGATAACGTTGCCGGTGAGCTTGCCGTCCATGATTTCCAGCTCGTTGGCGAATACCGCGTCGAGATGCAGCTTATCGCGCAGGTATTCGGCAAAGAAGGTAAAGCCGCCGGAGGCGATGGCTACCTTCCAGCCCAGCGTTTCCAGCTTCAGCACCAGTTGCGTCAGCCCCGGCATCAGCGGCAGCGCTTCCCGCACCTGCAGCAGGATGTTCGCGTCGGCGTCTTTCAGGGTGGCGACGCGCTGGCGCAGGCTGGCGGTGAAGTCGAGCTCGCCGCGCATCGCGCGTTCGGTCACTTCCGAAACCAGCTCGCCGGTGCCGGCAAGCTTAGCAATTTCATCGATACATTCGATCTGAATCGCCGTGGAGTCCATATCCATCACCAACAGGCCCGGCGTGCGCAGATGCGGGATTTTGCCCAGCGGCGCGACGTCCAGCCCGGCTTCATGGGCCAGGCGTGTGGCGCGCTGCGTCAGCGAGCCCGCCAGACGGATCACCTGATAGTCTTCCACGACCCAGGAAGAGACGATAACCAGCGCCGCGCCGAGTTCGCGCTGCCACGCCGTCAGCCGACGTTTATCGAGACCGCGACCATACAGCAGCCAGCCGCTGCGCCCGGCGTGATAATCCAGCGGCATGACCTCGTCGCCGCTCAGGGAAAGCGGCAACCCAGGCCACAAGGAAACATCTTCGGGCAGGTCGCACCAGGTCAAACTGTTAGGCATTACGGCTCCACATCTCTTCATTCAGGCGAGGAAAATAACGCATGAGGCTACCTTGTAACCAGCGCTTCTGGCAACATTAAGCTGCAAATTTTCAAAGGTGGAATATGGTACGAGCAAAACTGAAATTCCGACTGCATCGCGCCGTCATTGTTCTGATCTGTCTCGCGCTTCTCGTCGCGCTGATGCAGGGCGCCTCGTGGTTCAGTCAGAATAGCCAAAAGCAGCGTAATCCGCAGCTGGAAGAGCTGGCGCGGACGCTGGCGCAGCAGGTTACGCTGAACCTGGCGCCGCTGATGCGCAGCGAAACGCCCGACGAAAAGCGCATTACCCGCTTGCTGGAACAGCTGACGGATAAAAGTCGGGTGCTCGATGCCGGGGTATATGATGAACAAGGCGATTTGGTGGCTCGCTCCGGCGAAAGCGTTGATGTGCGCGACCGCCTGGCGCTGGATGGCAAAAAAGCCGGCGGCTACTTTAACCAGCAAATCGTCGAGCCGATCCTCGGCAAAAACGGCCCGGTCGGCTATCTGCGCCTGACGCTGGATACCCACACGTTGGCGACCGAGGCGAAACAGGTGGATAATACCACCAATATCTTACGCCTGATGCTGCTGTTGTCGCTGGCCATCGGCGTGGTGCTGACCCGCACGTTGCTGCAGGGCAAACGTACCCGCTGGCAGCAATCGCCCTTCCTGCTCACCGCGAATAAGCCCGTCCAGGACGAAGATAAAGATTAACCAGACAAGGATATCCTATGCCGACGCTCCGCCTGCTGCTCTCCGACTCCTACGACCCCTGGTTTAACCTCGCGGTCGAAGAGTGTATTTTCCGCCAGATGCCGGCCACCCAACGGGTGCTGTTTCTGTGGCGCAACGCCGATACCGTGGTTATTGGTCGCGCGCAGAATCCGTGGAAGGAGTGCAATACCCGGCGCATGGAAGAAGATAACGTGCGGCTGGCCCGACGCAGCAGCGGCGGCGGCGCGGTATTCCACGACCTCGGCAACACCTGCTTTACCTTTATGGCGGGTAAACCGGAATACGACAAAACCGTCTCCACCGCTATCGTGCTGGCGGCGTTGAATTCGCTCGGCGTAACGGCTGAAGCCTCCGGGCGCAACGATCTGGTGGTCAAAACCGACAACGGCGACCGCAAAGTTTCCGGGTCCGCCTATCGCGAAACGATGGACCGCGGTTTTCATCACGGCACCCTGCTACTGAACGCCGACCTAAGCCGTCTCGCTAACTACCTCAATCCGGACAAGAAAAAGCTGCAGGCCAAAGGCATTACCTCAGTGCGCGGGCGCGTAGCGAACCTGGTTGAGCTGCTGCCGGGTATCACCCATCAGCAAATTTGCGAAGCCATTCAGGAAGCATTCTTCAGCCATTACGGCGAGCGGGTAGAGGCGGAAGTCATATCGCCGGACAATACGCCGGATCTGCCGAATTTTGCCGAGACCTTCGCTCGCCAGAGCAGCTGGGAGTGGAACTTCGGTCAGGCGCCCGCTTTCTCCCACCTGTTGGATGAGCGCTTTCGCTGGGGCGGCGTCGAGCTGCATTTTGACGTGGAAAAAGGCCATATCACCCGCGCCCAGGCTTTTACCGATAGCCTGAATCCGGCGCCGCTGGAGGCGCTGGCGGCACGCTTAGTCGGCAGTCAGTATCGGGCGGAGGTCCTGCAGCAGCAGTGTGAGGCGTTGATTAGAGATTACCCTGAACAGGAAGCGGAACTGAAAGAACTGTCGGCGTGGATGGCTGGCGCGGTGCGCTAATAAAAAAGCCCGCTGCGCTTAGCGGGCCTGGGAAACCGTAGGCCGGGTCAGGCGAAGCCGCCACCCGGCACAACAGGCCTTACTCTTTATCGCCCAGCAGTACGGATTCCAGCGCGATTTTGATCATATCGTTGAAGGTCGTCTGACGTTCAGCGGCAGTGGTCTGCTCGTGGGTACGAATATGATCGGAAACGGTGCAGATGGTCAGCGCTTTCGCGCCGAACTCCGCCGCGACGCCATAGATGCCGGCCGCTTCCATTTCCACGCCCAGAATGCCGTATTTTTCCATCACGTCGAACATAGACGGGTCCGGCGTATAGAACAGGTCAGCAGAGAAGATGTTGCCGACGCGCGCGTCAACGCCCAGCGCTTTCGCCGCGTCTACCGCGTTACGCACCATGCCGAAATCGGCAATCGCCGCGAAATCATGGTCTTTGAAACGCAGACGGTTGACTTTAGAGTCGGTGCACGCGCCCATGCCGATAACCACATCACGCAGTTTGACATCTTCACGTACCGCGCCGCAGGATCCAACGCGGATGATTTTTTTCACGCCGAAATCGGTGATCAGCTCTTTGGTGTAGATAGAGCAGGATGGGATACCCATACCGTGGCCCATCACGGAGATTTTGCGGCCTTTGTAGGTACCGGTGAAGCCCAACATGCCGCGCACGTTGTTTACTTCACGCACGTCTTCAAGGAAAGTTTCGGCAATGTGCTTCGCGCGCAGCGGGTCGCCCGGCATCAAAACTACGTCAGCGAAATCGCCCATTTCTGCGTTAATGTGTGGGGTAGCCATCGTTTTATCCTTATATAAATTGTTCGTGCCTGATGGCGGCTACGCCTTATCAGGCCTACAAAACGTATTCAAATACCCTAAAGATTTCGCGGTGTAGGAAGGCGACGAATTCGTGAATCCCCGGAGCATAGATTAACTATGTGACCGGGGTGAGCGAATGAAGTCAACGCATCTACAGCGCGAAAGACAACGGGTATTACAGCATGTTTTTACCGTACGCCATTGGCGACGTACCAAAGTATGTCGCCAGGGTCTGGCCGATATCGGCGAAGGTTTCGCGGTGGCCTAACGAACCTGGTTTCACTTTCGGGCCATATACCAGCACCGGAATGTGCTCGCGGGTGTGGTCGGTACCGGTCCAGGTCGGGTCGCAGCCGTGGTCGGCGGTGAGGATCAGAATGTCGTCCTCCCCAACCAGCTCCATCAGCTCCGGCAGACGGCGGTCAAACAGTTCCAGACCCGCCGCGTAGCCCGCGACGTCACGACGGTGACCCCAGGAGGAGTCAAAGTCGACGAAGTTAGTGAAGACGATAGTCTCGTCGCCCGCTTCCTTCATCTCTTTGATGGTCGCGTCGAACAGCGCGTCCAGCCCGGTGGCTTTCACTTTCTTAGTGATACCGCAGTTGGCGTAAATGTCGGCGATTTTACCCACGGAAACCACGTGGCCGTTTTTCTCGTCGACCAGCTTCTGCAGCACGGTCGGCGCCGGCGGCTCGACCGCCAGGTCGTGACGGTTACCGGTACGCTGGAAGTTACCGGCTTTGTCGCCGACAAACGGACGCGCAATCACGCGGCCAATGTTATAGCCGCCTTCGGTCAGTTCTTCACGGGCGATTTCGCACAGCTCATACAGCTTGTCGAGGCCGAAAGTCTCTTCGTGACAGGCGATCTGGAATACCGAGTCAGCAGAGGTATAGAAAATCGGTTTCCCGGTTTTCATATGTTCTTCACCCAGCTGGTCCAGAATCACGGTACCGGAAGAGTGGCAGTTGCCGAGGTAGCCCGGCAGGTTCGCGCGCTTAACCAGTTTATCCAGCAGTTCCTGCGGGAAGCTGTTTTCATGATCGCTGAAGTAGCCCCAGTCAAACAACACCGGCACACCGGCGATTTCCCAGTGGCCAGACGGCGTATCTTTACCGGAAGAGAGTTCATGCGCCCAGGCGTAAGCGCCAACGACCTCAGCATTACCGTCCATACCGGCGGCAATTTTACCGGTAGAACCTTCATGCGCTTTCACCAGGCCCAGGCGGGTCAGGTTAGGTAAATTCAACGGGCCTTTACGACCATTGTCAGCTTCACCTTTGGCGCAGGCTTCCGCAATGTGGCCCATGGTATCGGCGCCCACATCGCCAAAGCGGTCAGCGTCTTCCGTTGCGCCAATCCCAAAGGAGTCCAGCACCATAATAAATGCACGTTTCATCTTGTTCTCCATACATCATGCGCTGCAAAAAAGCGATCAGATCAGTATATCGCTACTTGGTGATTCGGCGATAGACCGTCGGTGTAATTTCTGGGGCTTGAGCGTCCAGTTTAATTGCCGCTTTCACGGCTTTGGCCGCCTCCTGCCAGCTGGATTCATCTTTCGCATGAATCACCGCCAGCGGACGTTCGCCATCGACTTTATCGCCAAGGCGCGCCATATCAGTAAAACCAACGCTGTAGTCAATGGTATCGGATGCCTGACGACGACCGCCGCCCATCGACACCACCGCCATCCCCAGCGCGCGGGTATCCATATCAGAGACAAATCCGGCGCCTTCAGCATAGACCGCTTTGCTCAGCATTGCCGTCGGCAGGTATTTCGCATAGTTTTCGACAAAGTCGTTCGGCCCTTTCTGCGCCGCCACCATGCGGCCAAAGACTTCCGCCGCTTTACCGTTATCCAGCACCGCCTGCAATTTCGCGCGCGCCTCGGCGTCATCCGCCGCCAGCTTGCCGGAAATCAACATTTCCACGCACAGCGCCATGGTGACGTCGTACAGACGCGGGTTACGGTATTCCCCGGTCAGGAACTGTACCGCTTCGCGAACTTCAACGGCGTTACCTGCGCTGGAGGCCAGCACCTGGTTCATATCGGTTAACAGTGCGGTCGTGCGCACGCCGGCGCCGTTGGAGACGCCAACGATCGCTTCGGCAAGCGCTTCTGAAAGCTCATAAGTCGGCATAAAGGCGCCGCTGCCGACTTTAACGTCCATCACCAGCGCATCCAGACCTTCCGCCAGTTTCTTGGCCAGGATCGATGCGGTAATCAGCGGGATGGAATCCACCGTCGCGGTAATATCGCGGGTGGCATAGAAACGTTTGTCAGCCGGCGCGAGCGAGCTGGTCTGCCCGATGATCGCCACGCCGACATCTTTAATAATTTCGCGGAATCGCGCGTCGTCCGGGAAGATATCGAAGCCCGGGATCGCTTCCAGTTTATCAAGCGTACCGCCGGTATGGCCGAGGCCGCGCCCGGAGATCATCGGTACGTAACCGCCGCAGGCGGCAACCATTGGCCCCAGCATCAGCGAGGTAACGTCACCCACGCCGCCGGTCGAGTGTTTATCAACGATCGGGCCGTTGAGGTTAAGGCTTTTCCAGTCGAGAACGGTCCCTGAATCCCGCATCGCCATGGTCAGCGAGACACGTTCCGGCATAGACATATCATGGAAGAAGATGGTCATCGCCAGCGCGGCGATCTGTCCTTCAGAGATAGTATTATCGCGGATGCCGTTGATGAAAAAGCGAATTTCTTCATCGCTTAATGCATGACCATCACGTTTTTTACGAATAATTTCTTGTGCGAGAAACACGGTAACCTCCCAACGGGTATAAATTGCCGGATAGCGGCGCGGGCGCCTTATCCGGCCTACAGGCATCAATTCGTAGGCCGGATAAGCGCATAACCATCCGGCATATCAAGGGATTAGTAGCTGCTGGCGCTCTTACCGTCGCCGTGACCCAGGGCTTTCAGCAGGCTAGCCAACAGGCTTGATGCGCCAAAACGGTAGTGACGGGAATCAGCCCAGTCGGCGCCGAACAGTTCATCGGCAATCGCCAGGAACTGCTGCGCGTCTTCCGCGCTGCGCACGCCGCCGGCAGGTTTGAAGCCAACGGTTTTCTCAACGCCCATATCGCGGATGACTTCCATCATGATGCGCGCGCTTTCCGGCGTCGCATTCACCGGCACTTTACCGGTAGAAGTTTTGATGAAATCCGCGCCCGCTTTAATAGAGATTTCAGATGCCTTACGAATCAGCGCTTCTTCTTTCAGCTCGCCGGTTTCGATGATCACTTTCAGCAGCACATTCGCCGCCGCACAGGCGTCTTTACAGGCTTTCACCAGATCAAAACCTACCTGCTCGTTACCAGCAATCAGCGCGCGGTACGGGAAAACCACATCCACTTCATCCGCGCCATAGGCGATTGCCGCGCGGGTTTCCGCCAGCGCGATATCGATATCGTCGTTACCATGCGGGAAGTTGGTCACCGTCGCGATACGGATGTCCGGTGTTCCTTGCTCATTCAGTGTCTTACGGGCAATCGGGATAAAACGCGGGTAAATGCAGACTGCAGCGGTATTGCCCACCGGGGTTTTTGCCTGATGGCACAGCGCGATCACCTTCTCATTGGTGTCGTCATCATTCAGGGTGGTCAGATCCATCAGTTTCAACGCGCGCAGGCTGCTTGCTTTTAAATCAGTCATTTCATACTCCGACGGCGTGTTGCCGGTTCAATAGTTTGTTCACCATGCGAGCCTGTTACTATTGTAACATCCGCTCGCCATTACACTTCGACATTCATCACAGTTAATGAAAACTAGTTACTAATTTGCATTACTGTAACGTGATACAAATCACAATTACCTACCATTTACTTCGATCCTCACCGTGAGGTCCTGTTTAAGCATAATTGGCAAATCGAAGCTCATGATGATGTTATTATTCTAACATAACGAAACGTATTATCTCGACGATGTGGCGCACAAATTGTGCAATACCGGGACATAAAAACACTTTCGCATTGAAATTTAATAGATTTTATATTTACCAAAAATGATGGGATTGTCACAACCCGTCAAAACCGGGACGATTTTGTCCAGAATGTGGGGGCGTTAGAGGGTTAGCGCGGTAAAGAGGCTTTTGGTATTCGCCAGTAGCGCCGCTTCAATTTCCTGCGCCGGTTCCGCGCGCAGTTCACATAGCGCGTCAAAGACGCGGGCCGCCTGTTCCGGGCGGTTCGGCTGCCCCTGAAAACCATTGAGCGGCATATCCGGAGCATCGGTTTCCAGCAACAGCGAAGAAAGCGGCAGACGCGCCATAACATCACGAGTTTTGCTGGCGCGGGGATAGGTAATGGTGCCGCCGACGCCAATCTTATAGCCCAGCTGTACAAAACGTTCCGCCTGCTGCAGGCTGCCGGCAAAACCATGCACCACCCCAGCGCGCGGCAGGTTATGTTTTTTTAGCAACATCGCCAGCTTATCGTGGGTGCGCCGCGAATGCAGGATCACCGGCAAATCGTAACGCTTCGCCAGCCGCAGCTGCGCTTCCAACAGCGCCTGCTGGCGATCGAATTGCGGATCGTCACGGTAGAGATCGAGGCCAATCTCTCCGAGGGCCACGAGTTTCGGATGACGCTGTGCAAGATAGCTTTCCAGTTGCGCTAATCCGCGGTCATCATGCTGTTCGATAACAATAGGATGCATCCCTAGCGCGGCATACAGCGGCTCGTGTTGCTCCGCCAGCGCCAGCACGCGAGCAAAGCGCGCGGCGGATATCGACGGCACGATAATACGCCCAACGCCGGCCTGCGCCGCCCTCGCGATACCTGCGGGTTCATCCTCTGTAAACGGGGGAAAATCGAAGTGACAGTGGGTATCAATAAAGCGTAACGTCACGCCAGATCCTCGTTATTAAAGCTGGGGTCATTAGCCTGCGGCGCGGTGATAATCGCCTGTTGCGGCGTTTCGTTAGCCACCGGCAGCGGCGGCACCACCACCGGCGTCGGCCTTGCCACACGCGGCGCATGGCGTAACAGAGGCGGTTGCTCGGTCAGCAGTTTCCCTACCGTGGCGAGGAAGTAGCGGCCGCACTGGCGCCCGGTTTTATAATCTTCCAGCAGCGCCGGCAGACGGCTGCCAAGCGCCATACTGCGCAGCGGCCGCTGCGGATAAATTTCGAATATCCGCAGTTTACCCGGCGGTTTTTCAATAAACTGCTGCGTCGCGCGATAGGTGGTTTCGTGGTGCTGTACCAGGTTCACAAAAGGCTGCAGGCTGCTTTCTCCCAGCCAGCGTTCCATTCGTTTAAACCACTGCGGGGTGTAGAACATCTGCGAAGGGACGGTACGGATCACCACGATAGTCTGCGCGCCGCGGCGCGCCGCCTCCTGCACAGGGATCGCATCGCTGACGCCGCCATCGAGGTAGCTCACGCCATCCAGCAGGACACCGCTACGGTAGAAGCCGGGAATGGCGCTGGAGGCGCGGATCAGGTCGAGCCAGGTCTGGCGGGTGGGGGAAAAATAGTTTGCCGTGTAGTCGTCACCGCGGCAGGCGCACATCCACAGCTCTTTACCCAGCGCAAACTGCTCCTCGGCATAGTTCATCGCCAGCGGCATTTGTTGCGAAGTGGAATCGACCAGCCAATCGAGATCGATAAGATTGCCGCCGCGAACAAAGCGCATCGGGTCGAAAAACTGCCTTGAGGTGGTATAACGCGTAATGACTTTGCGGGCGTAGCCCTGCTGATTACAGATATAAGCGGAGATGTTTTGCGCGCCAGCGGAAGTGCCAAGCATCAGGTCGAAAGGGTTAAATCCGGCGCGCATGAATTCGTCCAGAACCCCGGCTGTGAAAATACCTCGCTGACCACCGCCTTCGCACACCAGAGCAAGTTTGCCTGGACGGAAGGGTTTTACCGCTAACGGGGCAATATTGCCCAACGTCACGGGAATGCGCTGCCCCACCCTGCTTTCCTGTTTGTTTATTTTCTGTCATTAAAGTAACGCAAATTGTCGTCCCCTGAAACCGCAAAAGCCAGTCACATTGACTGGCTTTATGTAAGACGTTATGTCATCACTGCGCGGTTATTGATTCACGCCTTTCGGCACATCGCCTCTAGGGTCGTTTTCGACCGGTAAACAGGCTGACCAGGAAAATGATAATACCGACAACAAAGACGATTTTAGCCGCCCACGCCGCGGTACCCGCCAGACCACCAAAGCCCAATGCGGCGGCAATCAACGCGATGATCAGAAAAATAATGCCCCATCTAAACATACTGTTCTCCTTACCATATGATTAACGGTCGCTTTTCTGCGCGCTCAGGCCGCGCATACATCAACCCTGCGTACAACTCGCTCAGCGGTCTCGCCGCTGGCGAATATCTTTTAATGAATACCCTTACTGCACTTTAAGATCGTTCTTCACGCTCTTAACACCGGTTACCGCTTTGGCAATGTCTGCCGCGCGATCGACCTGCTTGCTGGATTCCAGCGTCCCGGAGAGATGAACTACCCCGTTGCTGGTCTCCACCGTAACCTTACGCGACGGAACGATATCGTCCGCCAGCAGTTTGGCTTTGACTTCGCTGGTGATTGCGGTATCGCCAGCATAGCCCTTCAGGCTGGCTGATTTTTCCCCCGCCACGGTCAGCTTATCGCTTACCGAACTCACTCCTTCGACGCCTTTCGCCGCGCTGACGGCCTGTGATTTTTGCTCAGCGCTCTCCACGGTCCCGCTTAAGGTCACGACTTTGTTTTCCGTTTTCACCGAGATATCGGTGCTACGGATACTTTTGTCATCAATCAGCGCCGCTTTAACACGGGCGGTGATCGTGCTGTCATCCATAAAATCGCCAACCTTGTTGATCGATTTATCGACGCTTTCTCCGGCGCTGGTCGCGGCAGCCTTCGCGCTATCGGTTGCGGTGGTTTCCGCATAGGTCGAGGCGCTTATCAACGCTGAGCCTAAGAAGAGAGGCAGCAATAGCCTGGCGCTCTTTAGTCTGGTCATTGGTATGCCCTCACGATGTCTGCTTTGGTAAAACAAATGGCTATTTATTCAGCCAGGTTTCTGAAAAGTGCTTAATAAATATAGTAGATGAGCGGAGATGCGGCGGAGGGTTTGAATAAAAAAGCTACGATTTGCGCAGATTTAAGAACTTTCTATGGTAAGGATGAAGGCGGACAAAACGGGCTGGAGCGCAGCATCGCCGCGCTCCAGAGAGATATTAGTGCTCGCGCGTTTTGCGGAACACCACATCAGGATAACGCTCTTGCGTCAGGTTCAGGTTAACCATCGTCGGGGCGATATAGGTCAGATTATCGCCGCCATCCAGCGCCAGCTGAACTTCGTTCTTACGCTTGAACTCTTCGAATTTCTTCACGTCAGTTGATTCAACCCAGCGCGCGGTGGCCACGTTGACGGATTCGTAAATCGCTTCAACGTTATATTCGCTTTTCAGACGCGCAACTACCACATCGAACTGCAGCACGCCGACGGCGCCGACGATCAGATCGTTATTCGCAATAGGACGGAAGACCTGTACCGCGCCCTCTTCAGAGAGCTGAACCAGCCCTTTCAGCAGCTGTTTCTGCTTCAGCGGATCTTTCAGGCGAATACGACGGAACAGTTCCGGCGCGAAGTTCGGAATACCGGTGAACTTCATCATTTCGCCCTGGGTAAAGGTGTCGCCAATCTGAATGGTGCCGTGGTTATGCAGGCCGATAATATCACCCGGGTAGGCTTCTTCAACGTGCGAACGGTCGCCCGCCATAAAGGTCAGCGCGTCGGAAATCACCACGTCTTTGCCGATACGCACCTGACGCAGCTTCATGCCTTTCTCGTATTTGCCGGAAACCACGCGCATGAACGCCACGCGATCGCGGTGTTTCGGGTCCATGTTGGCCTGAATCTTAAACACGAAGCCGGTGAATTTCTCTTCTGCGGCCATCACTTCACGGGTATCAGTGTTACGCGGCATCGGCGCCGGCGCCCACTCCACCAGGCCATCCAGCATATGATCCACGCCGAAGTTGCCTAATGCGGTGCCGAAGAACACTGGAGTAATTTCGCCCGCCAGGAACAGATCCTTATCGAACTCGTTCGATGCGCCCTGTACCAGTTCCAGTTCATCGCGCAGCTGCTGCGCCAGATCGTCGCCCACCGCGGCATCGAGTTCAGGGTTATTCAGCCCCTTAACCACGCGCACTTCCTGAATGGTGTGCCCTTTACCGGTCTGATAGAGGTAAGTTTCATCTTTATAAAGATGATAAACCCCTTTAAACAGCTTGCCGCAGCCGATAGGCCAGGTAATCGGCGCACAGCCTATTTTCAGCTCATTTTCGACTTCATCCAGCAATTCCATCGGATCGCGGATATCACGGTCGAGTTTGTTCATAAAGGTGAGGATCGGCGTATCGCGCAGACGGGTAACTTCCATCAGCTTGCGGGTACGATCTTCGACGCCTTTCGCCGCATCGATAACCATCAGACAGCAGTCAACCGCCGTCAGGGTACGGTAGGTATCCTCGGAGAAGTCTTCGTGCCCCGGGGTATCCAGCAGGTTAACCAGGCAGTCATGATACGGGAACTGCATCACCGAGGTGGTAATCGAGATCCCACGCTGCTTTTCCATTTCCATCCAGTCGGATTTTGCATGCTGGCTGGAACCACGGCCCTTCACGGTACCGGCGGTCTGAATCGCCTGTCCGAACAGCAGCACTTTTTCAGTGATGGTGGTCTTACCGGCATCCGGGTGAGAAATAATGGCAAAAGTGCGGCGTTTGGCCACCTCTTGCAGATAAGGAGACAACGTCATAATTCAATCTTCTAAGTAAACGCGGCAATGGGCCGCGCATGTGGAATACGAAAAATTGCGGCTATTTTACCCATCAATGGGGGGGAGGCAATTAGTGTTTACACAGGAGTTGCTCCAGTTCGCTTAAAGAGGTCACCGTCCAGTCAGGCTGCAGGTCTGCCGGCAGCGTTTGCTGGTGCGCATTCAGCCAACAGGTGGCAAGCCCGGCGTTGACGCCGCCGCGAATATCCGACTCAGCGGTATCGCCGACCATCAATACCCTGTCGCGCGACGGATTACCCGCCTGCGCCAGCGCATAATCGAAGATACGCGCATCCGGCTTCGCGACGCCGACTTCCTCAGAAATAATCAGCAAATCAAAGTGATCGCGCAGGCCGGTACGCTCCAGACGAGTCTGCTGCAACGAGGTAAAACCGTTGGTGATGATGCCCATTTTTACCTTGCCCTGCAGCGCATCCAGCAGCGATACGGCGCCCGGCAGCGGCGCGCAGATTTCGGCCATCGCATTCATGAAAGCGTCGTTCAGTTCGCCCGGGGGGACGTTCAAACGTTCCGCCCAGCTATCAAAACGCTGATGCTGTAATTGTAGCGAGGTGATGGCGCCGTTTTGATAATCCACCCACAGCGGCTTATTAACGGCCTGATAGTCCTGAAAATCTTCGGCGGTAAATGTCACGCTATAGTCGAGAAACATCCGCTGTAAGCCGCTGAAAGAGTCAAACGTAAACAACGTTTCATCGGCATCAAAGAAAATCCAGTCCCATTTCATCGTTTCACCTTGTCTTACATACTGATTGGCAGAGCCATTATAATTGCGTCCTCACGCCCATCGGCCGTAGGGTAGTAATTGCGGCGGATAGTCGCCTCGTTAAAGCCTAAGCTTTCGTAGAGCGCGATGGCGGCGACATTCGATGCCCGCACCTCCAGCCACAGCGTAACGACGCCGAGTTTTTCGACTTCATCAATAACATGTTCCAGCAGTTCCCGTCCCAGGCCGCGGCGCTGGTATGCGGGGTCGACGGCGATGTTAAAAAGCGTCGCTTCATCAAGGACAATTTGGGTGATGGCAAAGGCCGCCATTTCCCCATCAACTGCTAGTTGGTAATTCAGATAACGTTCACCCTGATTGCTGGCAAAGGTTTGTTCGCTCCACGGAAAAGCGTGGGCGCGTTTTTCGATTTGCCAGGCTTTGGATAAATCAGCCGTGCTGAGGGTAGAAATCGTGTTCATGTGCGCAGATTTGTTGCCAGAGCGCGATGCGAGCCGGCACGCTGCTCTGAAGTTCATCAAAAACGGGCGTCGAGACCTGGGCGCCCGCCAGCGACAGCGGCGTCTCGCAGCCCAGTCGCCAGCTGTTGCAGCGGCTATTTTGCGGCAGCATGGCTACCCGGTCCGGCGTAAGTTGCAGCACCTGATCGGCATTAATCGAGAGCGCGCGCAGAATATCGCTAATTAGCGGTTCAGTCAGCGACGGCGGGGTTTCCGCCACCATCACCAGACGAATATGTTCAGGAAGCGAGATAGCGATTTCGCCCTGCAACGCCCCTGGGCGACGCAGCGACCACTGGGTAATCCCCAGTTGCTGTAATTGCCAGTCTCGTCGGGAAGTCATAGCGAAACACTCCTGTTAAACAAGCGCGCAATATAGCAAATCCGTCGTATCTGCGCCAACAAACTACTATAATCGGCGCCAGTCTTATTGAAGGAGTGTTTCATGTCAGCTTTTACCCCGGCAAGTGAAGTCTTGCTGCGCCACAGTGATGATTTCGAGTCCGCCCGCGTTCTGTTTGCCGGTGACCTGCAGGATGACCTGCCTGCACGTCTGGATACCGCGGCCAGCCGCGCTCATACCCAACAATTCCACCACTGGCAGGTCCTGAATCGCCAGATGGGCGATAACGTCCGTTTTAGCTTAGTAGCCGAGGCCGCCGACGTCGCCGATTGCGACACCCTGATCTACTACTGGCCGAAGAACAAGCCGGAAGCGCAGTTCCAGCTGATGAACCTGCTCTCTCTGCTGCCGGTGGGGATCGATATTTTCGTGATCGGCGAAAACCGCAGCGGCGTGCGTAGCGCCGAGCAGATGCTCGCCGAATACGCGCCGCTGAATAAAGTGGATAGCGCCCGCCGCTGCGGTCTCTACCACGGCCGTCTGGAAAAACAGCCCTCCTTCAACGCCGAACAGTACTGGAACGAGTACGCGCTCGATAACCTGACCATTAAAACGCTGCCGGGCGTGTTCAGCCGCGACGGCCTTGATGTTGGCAGCCAACTGCTGCTGTCGACTCTGCAACCGCATACTAAAGGCAAAGTGCTCGATGTCGGCTGCGGCGCTGGAGTGCTGGCCGCGGTACTGGCCAGCCATTCGCCGAAGGTACGCCTGACGCTATGCGACGTCAGCGCTCCGGCGGTCGAAGCCAGCCGCGCGACGCTTGCCGCGAATGGTTTTGAAGGTGAGGTTTTTGCCAGCAACGTCTTCTCTGAGGTCAACGGCCGTTTTGACATGATCATCTCAAATCCGCCATTCCACGACGGTCTGCAAACCAGCCTGGAAGCGGCGCAGGCGCTGATCCGCGGCGCGGTGCGCCATCTGAACAGCGGCGGCGAACTGCGTATCGTCGCCAACGCCTTCCTGCCCTATCCACAGGTGCTGGATGAGACGTTTGGTTTTCATGAAGTAATCGCCCAAACCGGCCGTTTCAAAGTTTACCGCACGGTGATGACTCGCCAGGCGAAGAAATAATCTTCGTTTCCCATCGGCGGCATGCT
Source organism: Klebsiella sp. 141162 (assembly GCF_050600755.1). Classification (NCBI taxonomy): domain Bacteria; kingdom Pseudomonadati; phylum Pseudomonadota; class Gammaproteobacteria; order Enterobacterales; family Enterobacteriaceae; genus Klebsiella; species Klebsiella sp. 141162. The sequence continues at coordinate 86,541 of NZ_JAQIRI010000009.1, forward strand.
CGACGTGCCGCCGGTACTTCCCTGGGCTCTGAATAGCCCATTTTTGCAGCAATCGAGAAAACCTGCATAATTAACTATTGACGTGTCGCCGAAAACCACTAGAATGCGCCTCCGTGGTAACGATACTTTTATAGTGTCGATGGTATGCGAAGGTGGCGGAATTGGTAGACGCGCTAGCTTCAGGTGTTAGTGTCCTTACGGACGTGGGGGTTCAAGTCCCCCCCCTCGCACCATAATCCACGTTGATATCGCTCGCACTGTGCGAAGGTGGCGGAATTGGTAGACGCGCTAGCTTCAGGTGTTAGTGTTCTTACGGACGTGGGGGTTCAAGTCCCCCCCCTCGCACCAACGAGGCGATATCAGATTAAGAATACTGTGCGAAGGTGGCGGAATTGGTAGACGCGCTAGCTTCAGGTGTTAGTGTCCTTACGGACGTGGGGGTTCAAGTCCCCCCCCTCGCACCAATATTCTTACCCTTCTCTGTTTTATCCCATCAGCTTCAAATTCAACATTATCAGCATCATTCCACCGATCAGCGCTACGCTTGACGGCAACAGTACGAAATGACGCAACTGACGGTGCCAGATCATTGCCGCCGATAGTAGTAATCCCAGAGCAATCATCACGCGCCAGGCTTCTACCGGCAGGCCAATTATGCCTAACGCCATCACCAGTACGCCCGGCAGCAGAATTCCCCAACCACTCCCTAAAGCTCGCTGCAACATGGTTTCGCCTCTCACAACGATAATGATAACCAATATCATATGATAATTTTTATCATTTGTCATGCCGAGCCGTTTAACTTTTATTACTCTTGCACTCAGGAGTAATGACATACATTCATTGAGATGATAAATTAAGCAAATTAAATCTATATATTAAATTGTCTGATCATTTGCGCAGATAGCCTTATATTACGTGTTGTTTTATATTTTTCCCCTTTGGCAGCCATCATCTTGAAACTTAACTACTAATAATGATAGTACCAATATGACTGCACAAACCTGGCGGGCTCATTACGAGCAAAAATATCAGTATTCCTTACGACTTTTTTTATTACTTAATTGTGTTTCTGCCGCTCTGTCGCTGCTCAGCCCGCTGTTTACCATTGTCACCGTCACGCTACCGTGTGCGCTGATATGCGCGGCCAGCCTGGGCCTCTTGTTATGGAATTGGAAATTCCCACAACAGAAAATAAATATTCCTGTTATTTCTCTGTTATTTGGCATGCTATGGGCCTGGCACATCGTAATAAAAGCCTCATTGTTACCGCCACCGCATTTTAACTTCCTGGTTATCGCCTTATTAAGCATTCTGTTTATTGGAACTATCGCTTTTTCTAACAATATCATTGCCTTTACTCTACATTCCCTACCCACTTTTATTGTGTGTCTGGCGCTGGCTGGCGGAGAACAATGGATGCGGATGTTTTACTGCTTTGTCCTGCCGGTTGCCGGAATTACGTTGCAGAACATTATGCAAAAGCGCAGCGATAATTTTACCCAAGGGCTAATGGATAAACTGCTGCAAGAGCGTAACACCCTGAACGATCTCAGTATGCTTGATCCATTGACCGGCCTGTATAACCGTCGTGGCCTGCAAAACCGGCTGGATAACATCCTGACAGTGGATTCGCGCGAACATTTCATCCTGCTGTTGGATATTGATCACTTCAAAGCCTACAACGATAACTATGGCCATATGATGGGCGACCAGGCGCTAATTCAGGTATCGGCGGCGATTCGTAATTCCGTGCGCTCACGCGATATCGTTGCTCGCTTTGGCGGTGAAGAGTTTATGGTGGTACTGACCAGTAGCACGGCGGAAACCGCATTCCAGACAGCAGAGCGTATTCGCCAGCGGGTTTACGATTTAAAAATCGCACACCGTTTTAATGAAAGCGTCGCCACCAATGTCACCATCAGTATCGGTATGACTCCGTTGGTGAATAGCGATATCGACAGTGCGATAAAACGCGCCGATAGCGCGCTATATGAAGCCAAAAACCAGGGGCGTAATATCATTCTCGTCAACTAACCCCTCCAGCCCGCCGCGAGGGATATGCGGCGCTGACAAATCGCTTGCGCTCCCTGCAACGAACAACTAGTATCAGCAATCATTATCATTTAGATTTGTATCTGGAAATCTGATGGCTTACCGTACCTTCTCCTTCAGCGATGAAATCATCTGGCGTGCGCCGCTTGCGCCCGTCGAGCATGCATTGGCGAATGCGGTACGGGAAAAGATCGCGGCGGTACGCCCGCATCTGCTGGATTTCCTGCGTCTGGATGAAGAAGCGCCGCCGCGTGCCCTAACCCTCGCGCAATGGTCGCAACCTACTACCCTTACTTCGCTGCTGGCTACCTATTCCGACCATATTTACCGTCACCAACCCAGCCAGCCACGCGAACAAAAACCCCTGCTTTCACTGTGGGCGCAGTGGTATATCGGCCTGCTGGTGCCGCCGCTGATGCTGGCGTTACTCACTGAAGAACAGGCTATTAGCCTTGAACCGGAGCATTTCCGCGTTGAATTCCATGAAAGCGGACGCGCGGCCTGCTTCTGGATTGACGTGCATGCCAACCATGATGCGTTGACGCTTTCCGCACAAGCGCGTATGGATATGTTGGTCAATAAAGCGCTGAAACCGGTGGTGGAAGCGCTGGAAGCGACCGGCGACATTAACGGTAAGCTTATCTGGAGCAATACCGGCTATCTGATTAACTGGTATCTCGGTGAAATGAAAAATCTGCTTGGCGACGAGCGGGTGAACGCGTTACGTCAACACTGTTTTTTTGCAAAGCAGCAGACCAGTGGCGAGGATAACCCGCTGTGGCGAACGGTGGTCTTGCGTGAAGGTCTACTGGTACGCCGAACTTGCTGTCAGCGTTATCGCCTGCCGGACGTTCAGCAATGCGGCGACTGCACGTTAAAGTAATCATCTGACGGGCGGCAATATGCCGCCCGTTGTTATTTTACGCGGTCTGCTCGTTCTCCTGCGCCGCGCGCTGCGCCTCTTCAGCTTCCTGTGCCAGCAGCTGCTTTTCGTACACCTTAAAGAACGGGAAGTAGATGATAGCCGACACGCAAGCGAGAATAACGACCAGGATCGCCGCACGGAAATCCCATCCCAAAGCCCATGCGCCGCCAATCGGCGCCGGCGCCGTCCACGGCACAACGGAGATAACACGGCCGATCAGATCTAACTTCATGGCCGCCCAGGCAATGACTGCGTTAACCATCGGCGCCAACAGGAACGGAATAAAGAATACCGGGTTCATGACGATGGGCGTGCCGAAGATAACCGGTTCGTTAATGTTAAACAGGCTTGGCACCACGCTTAAACGACCTATCGAGCGCAAATGCGCAGAACGACTGCGCAAATAACAGAACACCAGCCCCATCGTGGCGCCGGAACCGCCAACGACAATAAAGAACGTCCAGAACGCTTCCATAAAAATATGCGGCAGCGGTGCGCCCTGCGCCAGTGCTTGCTGGTTCATCCCCAGATTAGTGAGCCAGAACATCTGCAGCATACCGGAGACTATCGCCGCCCCGTGAATCCCGGCAAACCATAGCAGGTGGCCAATCAAAACCGCCAGTAAAATAGCCGGTAATGAATCTGCGGCAGAGACCAATGGCTTAAAGATAGCCATGATTGCCTGCGGGATCAGCATGTCGAAATGATGTTGGATAAACAAGCTCAGCGGATAAAGCGTCAGTACCACCACCAGAACTGGGATCAACAGATCAAATGAGTTTTTGATCATCGGCGGCACCTGATCCGGCAGACGGATCCCGATGTTGTGCGCCTTTAAGAAACGCATCATCTCTACACAGTAAATCGCCACCAGGATCGCGGTAAAGATCCCGGTGCCTCCCAAACTATCAACCGGCAGATTACCATTGGTTTTTGGCGCAGCGATCAGCAGGAACGCCATGATCGACAGCATGGCGCACATGAAAGGATCGAGCTGGTGCGCCTTTTCATAATGTTTGCCCAGATTGTAGGAAATTGCCGCGCAGATATAAATGGACATGATGCCCATGGTCATATCAAAAGGCGTCAGAATGCGTCCTTCGAACTCTTTGGCTAAATCCAACCAGGCACGGGCGAAGCCCCAGGTGGTATCCGGTGAAAAAGGCGGATAAGCGAAGACTAAGAGAAAGGAACCTACGATCATAAACGGCATGGCCGAGATAAATCCGTCACGAATAGCCATGACGTGGCGCTGCGAAGAAATGCGCCCGGCAACGGGACTTATATAGTTCTCTACAAAGCGAAATATCAGATTAAACGCAGCATGGTTTGCAGACATAGCAGCCCTCCTGACAGGCTATCGAAACAGGCCCAACAACGGTAATCTTGCCGCTATGCTGAAATTAACTGCCTACGGACTGTGGCTGACCGGGATGTCAGGTCGCCATATTGTCAGCAGGAACATCTCATGCGCGGCTGTTAGTTATCTTTGGAACAGGGAGTTACCCTGTCAGTATTCATCGACGAGCGCGATCCTGCAACCGGTTACAGTAACCGGTTGCGGCGATTGTGAAGAAGATCCAGAAATCGGAATAATTCCTGATTATCCATCGACAATATTTACAGATTTCCGGCCTTGTGACAGATTTAAGCGGATAACTACCAGGAGAACCCCATGAGTCTGCAGTCCGTGAGGCAGTTTTTTGCTGAACATGCCCCCGATATTGAAATCATCGAGTTGAATCAAAGTACGGCGACCGTTGCGCTTGCCGCCGCCGCGCATCGTGTCGAGCCGGGGCAAATCGCTAAGACTTTATCTTTAAAGGTAAAAGATCGGGTTATATTGATCGTCGCTAAAGGCGATGCTCGCCTTGATAACAAGAAGCTGAAAGACGCCTTCGGCGCAAAAGCGCGGATGCTCAGCAGTGATGAAGTTGTTACGCTAACCGGCCACCCCGTCGGCGGCGTCTGTCCATTTGGCCTGGAAAACCCTCTGCCGGTCTATTGTGATGTTTCACTCAAGCAGTATGCCGAAGTTCTACCGGCAGCAGGTGCCATTCATAGCGCGGTACGAATTTCGCCTGAGCGCATGGCACAACTCACAGAAGCCGACTGGGTTGACGTCTGTCTGTAAATTGCCAATTATTGCGCCAGGCACATTCCCTGCCCATCGTCGTTATTCGCCGGCAGACACAGCAGAATGTCCGCCGCGCTGAGCAGGCCAATATCAGAGTTAACGCCCAGTTTGGTCATCGCGTTAAATTTATGTGCGCGAATAGTTTTGATATTTCTATCAAGCTGGGTAGCGATTTCGGGCAACGAATAACCATAGGTCATATAACGAAGTATCGTATGCTCCGTCGGGCTAAGAATTTGCCCGCAGGAGCTATTGCTACGCTCCAGAATGCTTTCTTTATCCAGCGGCGCCTGCTCGATCAGCTGCAGTAAACGCTCCTGCAAACGAGTAAGACAAGATGATTTATTCAAAATAGTTTGCGGGCTTGAAGGTGTCAGATGACTGATCAGACGCATTTCCGCAGTATTATCCGCCAGTACAATTCGCTGTATTTCGGGGCGTGTTTGCGCTATTTCATGTAAAAAAAGCAGGCTTTCCAGACGAATACGTCGACTACCGGAAAGGGAAAAGATAACGGCGATAAAGTTTTTGGAAGCGAATTCACGCTTTAAGGCCTGAGTATTTTTATAAAAATGAATGCTATATTTTTTACCTGCTTCGTTATCTAAAATATAACGAAGCGCCATTTCAGTCATTGCGCATTTTTCTACGATAGCGACACATCGTGTTGTGAGATTTTTTTCCATTCCGTGTTATCTCCATAGGCTGAATACAGATTCAGTTCCTTCATTCCTTGAGCGCTATTGATCCAGGCATACATTTCTGCATTACTGCGTAACGACAGTCGGCGCATGGCGCTATTTTTCTGCGCGCTTATCGTTTTATTGCTTTTTTTCAGCAAGGCAGCAATTTGGTTAATTCCCCACCCTTTTGCCAGTAGCCGCAAAACTTTACGCTCTGAAAAGGTTAAGATGACCGTATCACTAGCATCATCACCTAAGTTGTCCATCTCGGGTGAAAAAAGTGTCTGACTAATTCTTTCGGCAGAAGCTTTACCAGCACGGATGACCTCGATGAAACGTTTAACCGGCTCGCTATCAGAAATCAGAGAGCTTTCCGGCCGCATCAAAAACTCAACTGCCAGTGGAAAGCAGGAGTGACCAACCATAAAGATCCAGTGAATGTCCCGGTATTGATTCATTAATGAATAATAATGCTCACAAATATCTCGCGGGTGTTCAATGTGACCGGAGAAGTCGACGAGGACCAGCACGGCGCGCCGAAGCTGAAGTAGCGTGAGTTCATCCTGTGAAGCACAGAAACTCAAATCGTAATCAGGGAGATGCTCCCTTAAAATAGCGTTCAAACCCGATTGCATAACCGGTATTCTACTAATGATGACGCCAAACTTACCTTGTCCTGGCAACATAAAACCTCCACCTCCTGTCAAAGATTCAAACCCAAATAAGTAATGGATTAATGGCTACAATAATATTATTTGCCAATTGAATCTTTATCGTCCCTGGCGGGCATGACGTATGCCCTGAACTTCATTCCATAACCATGAGAGATATATTAGCATTACTCTCACCAGCGATTTACCCTAACACAAAATGATGTCATCAATAAATTAGAAAAAATTAAAACCCTCATTAGTAAAATTACCTTTAAAATTAAATAAATAACTTATTTAATTTCTTTCCTAAATGCTTTCGGTGAGATCCCGCTATAGCGCCTAAAGAATCTCGAAAAATAAGCAGCATCAGTAAATCCTAAATAATCAGAAAGTTGGGTGATAGTCATGCTGGTATATTGTAGGTTACGCCGTGCTTCTAACATTAAACGTTGATGTAATACGCCTAATGCGCTGCAGCCATGAAATTCACGACACAAATAATTTAAATGCGTTGTGGAGAGCCCCACTAGCCTTGCATATTCAGCCAGCGGCAGATGTTCCCGATAGTGGCTTTCAATCAGACGTGAAAAATGCCGCATGACGCTGCGCTTACGCTCTGCTTTGTCCTCTGTCATTGGTGTCGGCTGGCACTGGCGATTTAACCATACCAATAGTGCTCCCAGCAGCGAATGCAGCATCATTTCGCGCGCATCATGCTCCTCGCAATACTCTTCACGCAAGGCGGTAAACAGTGAACGAATATGGCCGCGGGAGCGTTTCACCGCCACGCACTGCGGCTGCGATAGCACATCAAGCGTACGCCCAAACTGGTTTTCAAAGCGGCTCAGCAACGGCTGCGACAGCGACAGGACAAACCCTTGGGTACCGGGCGAGAAACGAAAGCCGTGGATGCATAATGCCGGCACGACCTGAATACAGGCTTCGGTCATCACCCTGGTGACGCCTTCAATTTCAATTTCAGCACGCCCCTTATGCAGATATAACAGCTGTACCATTTCGGCATGTTGATGTACGCGGATATGCCACTCATAAAGGCTGCTGCGCTGCAAAATGGATTCGCAATGCAGCAGATCCGGCGTCGGCCAACCGCGCTCTTCGCCATACAAGGTAAAAACGGGAATCGTGTTCGCGGTTAACATGGTCTCTCCAGTTTTCGTTTGTCGTTACGTGACGCGCTCCATCGGCAACCCCACATAGTTTTCGGCAATGGTCGTTAGCCCAGCGCGAGAACCCAGATAGTAGCGGCGGTCGGCGGCCTGCATTTTTTTATCGAATTCATTCTGTTCAGGAAAGTCGTGCAACAGGCGAGTCATAAACCAGCTGAATCTTTCTCCTTTCCACACGCGATCGAGAGCAAAGCGTGAATAGCTGGCGATCAGGTCCTCGCGGCCATGGTGATAATATTCGCGCAGGATCCGCCATAAATAATTGACATCCGACGCCGCCAGATTCAGCCCCTTTGCGCCGGTTGGCGGCACGATATGCGCGGCATCGCCGACCAGAAACAGTCTGCCGTACTGCATCGGCTCAACGACGTAACTGCGCAGCGGCGCAATACTTTTCTCAAGTGAGTGACCAGTCACTAACTTATTTGCCAGATCCTCCGGCAGACGGCGTTTTAGCTCATCCCAGAAGCGTTCATCAGACCACGCCGAGACGCTATCGCTTAGCGGTACCTGCAGGTAATAGCGGCTGCGGGTGAGTGAGCGCTGACTACACAATACAAACCCGCGTTCATGATGGGCGTAAATCAGTTCCGGATTCACCGGCGGCGTATCCGCCAGCAAACCTAACCAACCAAACGGCCACACGCTTTCATACTCTTTGAGAATGTCACGTGGAATGCTTTGCCGCGAAACGCCGTGGAAGCCATCGCAACCTGCAATAAAATCGCACTCCAGGCGACATTTTTCGCCGCCGCTTACGTATGAGACTGCCGGCCGATCGCTTTTAACATCTTCGAGTGCAACCTCGCTAACGCCATAAATAATCGGCGCGCCGCTGTCGCGTCTTGCCGCCATCAGGTCACGGGTAACTTCGGTCTGACCATAGACCATCACGCTTTTACCGCCGGTCAACTCGCTGAGCGGTACCGGCACTCGTTGGCCTTCAAATAAAAACTCTACGCCATGATGAACCAGCCCTTCCGCGTCCATTCGCTTTGCCACCCCTGCTTCGCGCAGTAGCTCGACGGTACCATTTTCCAGTATCCCGGCGCGGATGCGCCCCAGCACATATTCCGCACTCTGACGCTCAAGGATAACGGTATGAATACCAGCATTATGCAGCAGTTGGCCCAACAGCAGCCCCGACGGGCCCGCGCCAATAATGGCAACCTGTGTTCTCATAGGGTACTCGCTCTCGAAAGTTAATTATTTGTTTGTTTTTTGTTTATTAAAAGTTCACAGATGCATTTTTGATAACTCAAACGGGAAAAAGAAGGGATGAATGGCGGTAAAAATTGCACTTTCCAACGAAGTGACGAAAGTGTGGCGCGGTTCAAATTTCAGCCAACGCCATTGATGGAGCAATTTTTGCACATTGTTTGATCCCGCACGCCGCACAACGGGGTGGAGTTCAGGTAAAAGTATCAATAGAGACGCGGACAGCAGGTACTTATGCAGGTAGATAAATCAGAACAGCGCGCCATCACCCGGCTGTGTATTCAGTGTGCCCTTTATTTACTCCAGCACGGCGCGGAAAGCGCGCTGGTGGAAGAGCTTTCTACCCGCCTTGGGCGGGCATTAGGCATGGATAGCGTTGAGAGCGCCATCTCTTCTAACGCGATTGTGCTAACGACGATTAAAGATGGTGAATGCCTGACGTCCACGCGCAAAAACAGCGATCGCGGAATTAACATGCACGTGGTGACGGAGGTACAGCATATCGTGATCATGGCCGAACATAAGCTGCTGGATTATAAAGACGTCGAGAAGCGCTTCGCGCAAATTAAACCCCTACGCTACCCGCGTTGGCTGCTGGTGTTGATGGTTGGCCTTTCCTGCGCCTGCTTTTGTAAATTGAACAACGGCGGTTGGGATGGCGCGGTGGTCACCTTCTTTGCCAGCACCGTCGCCATGTATATTCGCCAGTTGCTGACCCATCGCTCCATGCATCCGCAGATTAATTTCTGCATTACCGCCTTCGTCGCCACCACGATTTCCGGGCTAATGCTGCGCCTGCCGGCATTTAGCGACACGCCGACTATCGCCATGGCCGCCAGCGTGCTGTTGCTGGTTCCCGGCTTTCCGTTAATTAACGCCGTCGCCGATATGTTCAAGGGCCATATCAATACCGGGCTGGCCCGCTGGGCGATCGCCAGCCTGCTGACGCTGGCGACCTGTATCGGGGTGGTGATGGCAATGACCGTGTGGGGGCTACGAGGATGGGCATAATCTCTTTTCTTTTCGACCTGGCGCAGGATATGGCGCTGGCGGCCATCCCTGCAGTCGGCTTTGCGATGGTGTTCAACGTCCCACAGCGCGCGCTGCGCTGGTGCGCATTACTGGGCGCTATCGGCCACGGCTCGCGGATGGTAATGATGAGCGCAGGCTTCAATATTGAATGGGCCACCTTTCTCGCCGCGTTACTGGTCGGCAGTATCGGCATTCAGTGGTCGCGCTGGTATCTGGCGCATCCGAAGATATTTACCGTCGCCGCGGTGATCCCAATGTTTCCGGGTATTTCGGCCTATACGGCGATGATCTCGGCCGTCAAAATCAGCCATTTTGGTTATTCCGAGGAGATGATGATTATGCTGCTGAGCAATTTTTTAAAAGCCTCCTCCATCGTCGGGGCGCTCTCTATCGGGCTTTCTATCCCTGGGCTGTGGCTGTACCGCAAACGCCCGCGCGTGTAACCGGCAGCGCTGCTTCCTGGCCTCGCACTATGCTACTATGTCAGCAATTCCCCCACTCTTTGCTGTTCAGAGTTGAGATAGCGTTATGTCTTCACGAATTTTAACCACCGACTTTTGCGGTCTTGACGATTTCGTCGAGAACCACGCGGCCAGGCTGCAAAAATCAGCCAGCGGCGCCGTCGCCGTGTTTGCCAATAACGCCCCGGCGTTTTACGCGCTGACGCCGGAGCGCCTGGCGCAGCTGCTGGAGCTGGAAGCGAAACTGGCGCGCCCCACCAGCGATATCGCGCTGGATGCGCAGTTCTTTGACGAGCCGAGCGCCGCGCCCGTCGCCGTGCCGATGGGTAAATTCGCCATGTATGCCGGCTGGCAGCCGGATGCCGATTTTCAACGTCTGGCGGCGTTATGGGGCATCGCCCTGACGCAGCCGGTCACCCCGGAAGAACTGGCCGCCTTCGTCGCCTACTGGCAGGCGGAAGGCAAAGTTTTCCACCACGTGCAGTGGCAGCAAAAGCTGGCGCGTAGCGTGCAAATTGGCCGCGCCAGCAACGGCGGGCAGCCGAAGCGCGACGTAAACACCATTAGCGAACCCGATAACCAGATCCCGCGAGGTTTCCGAGGATGAGCATGAAAAACGTTGGCGATCTTATGAAGCGCCTGCAAAAAATGATGCCAGCCCACGTGCAACCGGCGTTTAAAACCGGCGAAGAGCTGTTGGCCTGGCAAAAAGAACAAGGCAAGCTGCGTTCGGAGGCGCTGGAGCGGGAAAACCGGGCGATGAAAATGCAGCGCACCTTTAACCGCTCCGGGATCCGCCCCTTACATCAAAATTGTTCATTCGATAATTACCGCGTCGAAAACGACGGGCAGATGATCGCCCTGTCCCGCGCTCGTCAGTACGTTGAAGAGTTTGACGGCAACATCGCGAGCTTTATTTTCTCCGGCAAGCCGGGCACCGGTAAAAATCATCTTGCCGCCGCTATCTGCAACGAGCTGCTGCTGCGCGGTAAATCGGTATTAATCATCACCGTCGCCGATATTATGTCGGCAATGAAAGATACCTTCGGTAATCGGGAAACCAGCGAAGAGCAACTGCTAAGCGACCTGAGCCGGGTCGATCTGCTGGTTATCGACGAAATCGGTATGCAAACGGAATCGCGCTACGAGAAAGTGATCATCAACCAGATTGTCGATCGTCGCTCCTCCTCGAAACGTCCAACCGGCATGCTGACCAACAGTACGATGGACGAAATGAACAAACTGCTCGGCGAACGCGTCATGGATCGCATGCGCCTCGGCAATAGCCTGTGGGTGAACTTCACCTGGGATAGCTACCGCGATCGCGTTACCGGTAAAGAGTATTGAGAGATTTCCGAGCTCAAGCGGCGTTATACTGAAGAGATTCTTAAGTAACGACGAAGAGTACGTTTATGAAATCTTTGCAGACAGCTTTTTGCGCCGCTATCGCAGCCGGCGCGGTGATGGCGGCCCCCACCTACGCCGCCTCCTGGCAGGACTCACTCAATAGCGCCGCCAGCCAGCTCAGCAGCAGCAGTTCCCAACAGAGCGGCGGCGGTATGTCGATGTCGTCCTTAACCAGCCTGCTCAACGGCGGCAACCAGGCGCTCACCTCCAGCAGCATGAACAATGCCGCCGGCGTTCTCTCTTACTGCGCGCAAAAAAAACTGACCTCGGTCACCAACGCCGACAACGTGAAAAACCAGGTACTGGATAAGCTTGGCCTGAGCACGCCGGAGAAACAGAAACAAGATACCGGTTATCTGGAAGGGCTACAGGGATTGCTGAGCAGCAATAACGGCCAGCAGTTGAATCTCAACACCCTCGGCAGCAGCCCGCTGGCTGAAAAAGTGAAGACCAAGGCCTGTGACCTGGTGCTGAAACAGGGCGTTAATTTCCTGTCTTAAATTTCCCCGCCGATGCCGCGTTTGGCGCTTTAGCGTTGCCAGCGCGGCCGCAATCGCTATTTTTACTTTTCTGCTCCTGTTTTCCGCGCTATGACAGGATGAGACATCGTACAAAAAAGACGCTTTCTAAACCAATTCTGAATCACAGCACACTTTCATGACACTACAATTGCAGCAGAAAGACGCTGCCATTACAGTGTAGCGTGAAAATCGATCTATCCGGCCAGCCCGCCGCTGGCGCACATGAGGGTTAGCTGTGTCAGAGTTGTTATCCATCGCCTTGTTTCTCGCCTCGGTGGTGATCTATGCCTGGAAAGCCGGTCGCAATACCTGGTGGTTTTCTGCCACTCTTGCGGTGCTGGGGCTGTTTGTTGTGCTCAATATCACCCTCTACGCCAGCGACTACTTCACCGGCGACGGTATTAACGACGCGGTACTTTATACCCTGACCAACAGCCTGACCGGCGCGGGCGTCAGTAAATATATTCTGCCAGGTATCGGTCTGGTGCTGGCGCTGGTCGCCGTATTTGGCGCTCTCGGCTGGATATTACGCCGTCGCCGCCATCATCCGCATCACTTTGGCTACAGCCTGATTGCGCTGGTACTGGCGCTGGCCTCCGTCGACGCCAGCCCGGCGTTCCGCCAAATCACCGAACTCGTGAAATCGCAGTCCCGCGACGGCGATCCGGACTTCACGGCTTACTACAAAGAGCCGTCGAAAAGCATCAACAATCCGCATCTGAATCTGGTCTATATCTACGGCGAGAGCCTGGAACGCACCTACTTCAATAACGAGGCTTTCCCGGAGCTGACGCCGGAACTGGGTAAAATCAAAAGCGAAGGGCTGGATTTCAGCAACACCGCGCAGCTTCCCGGCACCGATTACACCATCGCCGGTATGGTCGCTTCCCAGTGCGGTATTCCGCTGTTCGCGCCGTTCGAAGGCAACGCTTCCGCGGCGGTATCCAGCTTCTTCCCGCAAAATATCTGCCTTGGCGATATCCTGAAAAACTCCGGTTACGAAAACTACTTTGTGCAGGGCGCCAACCTGCGTTTTGCCGGTAAAGACGTTTTCCTCAAATCTCACGGTTTCGATCACTTGTTCGGCGCGGAAGAGCTGAAAACAACGGTGGCCGACCCCTCCTACCGCAACGACTGGGGCTTCTACGACGACACCGTGCTCGACGAAACGTGGAAAAAGTTCGAAGAGCTCTCCCAATCCGGCAAACGCTTCTCGCTGTTCGCCCTCACCGTCGATACCCACCACCCTGACGGCTTTATCTCGCGCACCTGCGAGCGCAAACGCTATGACATGGATGGCAAAAAGAACCTCTCCTTCAGCGCCGTGGCCTGTAGCCAGGAGCACATCGCCGCGCTGATTGAAAAGATTAAGGCCTCGCCGTACTTCAAAAATACGGTCATCGTGGTCTCGTCCGATCATCTGGCGATGAAAAACAGCGCCTGGGATTATCTGAACAAACAGGATCGCAGCAATCTGTTCTTTATCCTGCGCGGCGACCAGCCTCAACAGGATGTGCTGGCCGTGAAGCGTAATACCATGGATAACGGCGCAACGGTGCTGGATATTCTCGGCGGCGATAACTATATCGGCCTCGGCCGCAGCAGCCTTTCCGCCGAATCGCTTTCAACCATTTTCATGAATATGAAAGAGAAAGTGCTGGCCTGGAAGCCGGATGTCATTCGTCTGTGGAATTTCCCGAAGGAGATTAAGAGCTTCAGTATCGACTCGCAGAAGAACATGATCGCATTCTCCGGTAGCCACTTCCGTCTGCCGCTGCTGCTGCGGGTCTCGGATCAGCGCGTCGAACCGATTCCGGAAAGCGAATACTCGGCGCCGCTGCGCTTTCAGCTGGCGGACTTCGCCCCGCGCGACAACTTCGTATGGGTCGACCGCTGCTACAAGATGGGCCAACTGTGGCGGCCGGAACTGGCGCTGTCCACCGACTGGTGCGTCTCTCAGGGTCAACTGGGCGGCGAACAAAAAGTACAGCATGTCGATAAGCCGCAGTGGCAGGGCAAAACCGCCTTCAAAGATACCGTCATCGATATGGAGCGCTATAAAGGCAACGTCGATACGTTGAAAATTGTCGATAACGATATTCGCTACAAAGCCGACAGTTTCGTGTTTAACGTCGCCGGCGCGCCGGAAGAAGTTAAACAGTTCAGCGGCATCTCGCGACCTGAGCTATGGGGACGCTGGTCCAACGCTCAGCTCGGAGACGAAGTGAAGATTGAGTACAAAGAGCCACTGCCGGAAAAATTCGACCTGGTGATCACCGCCAAAGCCTTCGGCCCGAACGCCAACCAGCAGATACCGGTACGCGTCGGGAAAAGTGAGCAAGTACTTACTTTAGCCAATGAAGTGACCACCACAACGCTGCATTTCGACAATCCGGCGCGCAGCAACACCTTAACTATCACTCCGCCGGAACCGCAGTCCACCAACGAAGGCAACATTGTCGGTCACGCGCCGCGCCAGTTAGGCATTGGCATGGTGGATATTAAAATCGTCAGACGCGAAGGCTAATACCCGTAGCCCGGCTCCGCCGCCGGGCTAGTTCAACGGTAGGCACATCTCGTACTGCTGCAGCGTCAGCGGCGCATAGCCCGCCGATTTAAACAGCGGCGTGAAGGTTTCCGGGATGGTCACCGAAGTGCTTAGTCCAGGAAACTGTTGAGCCAGCGCGAGCAGCATTTCTCGCCCCAGCCCGCGTCCGCGCGCCGCAGGCGTCAGCCATAAAAACTGTAGCTGCGGCTTGCTGGCGGTGATTGCCAGCACGGCGAAGGCCTGCTGCTGCAGCGTCAACGCCCGACAGGGCAAGGTAATAAAGGTCAGCGGATCCAGCAGCCACGGCAGTTGTCCTTCCAGCTCTACGCTTGCATGACGCAGCAGGCTCAGCAAATCGTAATCCTCCAGGGTGGACTCACGCGGGTCCGCTTGCGCCGCGCTGAGATAGCCGCACAGCCCGTGACGCACGGTAAAACCCAATGACTGATACAGCGCCACCGCCCGGTGATTATCGCGGATCACTTCCAGCCACATTCGCTGTACGCCCTGAGCGCGTAAATCGGCGATAAGCGAAGTCATCAATTGTCGCCCTCGTCCTTTGCCGCGAAAGCCGGGATGAATAGCAAAAGCCGCCAGCCGCGCATCGCGCCCGCGGCGGGCGATGAGCCCGATAGCGGCCGGTTCATCTCCTGCCAACCACACTTTAGACTGCAACAGGTTTAACCCTTCTGCGCTAAAGCGCTGTACAAACAGATCTACCGACATCGACACCGGCACCAGATAATCGGCAAAGCAGTCATTCAAAATCGTAGTCAACTGCGCGCCGCTAAACTGGACGGCAGGAACGGCGGTGAACTCCATGCATTTCTCCCTGAGGCTGCTATGCTGAGGCAATGAAAACTAACACTATAAACCCCACCATCACTTTTCGCCTGACCGAAGAACGCGATCTGCCGCTGCTGCCCGCGCTGGAACGTTCGGCGGCACAGTCCTTTGCGCGCATTCCCGCTTTCGCCTGGCTGGCGGAAAGCCCGGTGATGAGCGTTGAACAGCACCGGCAATACCTGGAAACCGGCCACAGTCTACTGGCGCTCGCTGACGACAGGCCCGTCGGTTTCCTGCTGAGCGAGCCGCTGAACGATGCGCTATTTATTGTAGAAATCTCCGTCCATCAGCAGTGGCAGGGCCAGGGCATTGGCCGCGCCTTGCTTAGCCAAACTATCGACACCGCCCGCCGCGACGGCTTCCCGGCGGTGACGCTCACCACCTTTCGCGAGGTGCCGTGGAACGCGCCCTTTTATACCCGGCTGGGCTTCACCATCCTCAATGAACTGCACCTACCCGAAGGGCTGGCGGCGAAACGCGCGCTGGAAGCAGAGCACGGCCTGACGGCGGAAACCCGCTGCGCGATGCGCCTTGATTTTTAACGCCGCGAGAGGCGCCGCGCTGATTTTGTCACCGGTATATGGTACAAAGTACCATTCCCAATACATAACCTGATACCCGGAATGGCCTACTCGATCGATATCATCTCCTGCATCACCGACCGCTTTATGGCGCTGACCGCGACCGAAAAGCGCATTGCGCAGTTTATTCTCGACGACGTCGCCGCCGCGGCGGAAATGCCGATTGCCGAACTGGCGCGCCTGACCGACACCAGCCAGGCATCGGTGACGCGCTTTGCGCGTGCGCTGGGCTGTAAAGACGTGCGCGAACTGAAAATGAAGCTCGCCCAGTCGCTGGCCATTGGTCAGCGCTTTATTCTCGATGTGCCGGATCTGGAAGGCGTACAGGGAATTTATGAGTCGATCATCAGCGTGCTGGAAACCAACCGCCGGGCGCTGGATCTTGCGGCGCTGAAACGCGCGGTGGAATGGATTAGCGACGCCCGTCAGGTGCTTGCGCTGGGTATGGGCGGCGGTTCGACCATCTGCGCGCAGGAGATCCAGTATCGCTTGTTCCGCCTCGGGTTACCGGTAGTCAGCCAGAGCGATGGCCTGCTGGTGCGCATGATGAGTTCAGCGGTAACGGCGAAAGATGTGGTGATTGTGCTGTCGCTCGGCGGCTATACCAAAGAGATGATCGAAAGCGCCGCCATCGCCCGGCAATACGGGGCGAAAATTGTTGCCATTACCCCGCCGGAAACGCCGCTGGCGGCGCAGGCCGATATCGTGCTGCCGCTACTGGTGAGCGAAAACGACTATATCTTTAAGCCCAGCGCTTCACGCTATGCGATGCTGGCGATGGTAGATGTGTTGGCCACCGAGCTGGCGATGGCCAATAAACCGCAGGCGAAAGACCGTCTGCGCCGCATTAAGCTGGCGCTCGACGACCACCGTGACGGCGTCGACCGACTGCCGCTCGGCGATTAATCGCCGCAGGCGGCGATAAAGCGTTGCGCCTGCTGGCGGGTACGCGCCAACGGCTGCCCGGCGCGGTAGAGATCGCTGCCTAATCCCGCCCCCGCGCAGCCCGCCTGACGCCAGCTGTGCAGATTTTCCGGCGTCACGCCGCCGACCGCCAGCACCGGCACCTCCGGCGGCAACACCGCTTTCAGCGCGCGGATATAGTCCGGGCCGAATGCCGATGACGGAAAGATTTTCAGCCATTGCGCCCCGGCATCCAGCGCGCTAAACGCCTCGGAGGCCGTCGCGCAGCCGGCGCACACCAGCATCCCCTTATCTACCGCGCGGCGGATCACCGCCGGGGCCGTATTGGGCGTCACGATAAGCTTCGCCCCGGCTTCAGCCAGAAAATCAACCTGTTCAACCTTCAGCACCGTCCCTGCGCCAATCACCGCCCGCTCGCCAAACTGGCGCACCATCGCTGGAATACTCTGCTGCCAGTCCGGCGAGTTAAGCGGAATTTCAATATAGCGAAAACCCGCATCGATTAGCGCGGCGATATGCTCCGCCGCCTCATCGGGTTGAATACCGCGTAAAATCGCCACCAGTTTAACCTTGTCCATCTATCATCCTCGCCATACCCGAA
The DNA here is from genome assembly GCF_050600755.1 of Klebsiella sp. 141162. Lineage (NCBI taxonomy): Bacteria > Pseudomonadati > Pseudomonadota > Gammaproteobacteria > Enterobacterales > Enterobacteriaceae > Klebsiella > Klebsiella sp. 141162. The sequence continues at coordinate 104,320 of NZ_JAQIRI010000009.1, forward strand.
AGAAACGCCGCCTCGCCGGAACAACAAGAAACGGCCAATCCGCGTGCCGCCATCGCCTGCTGATAACGTGCGCTGAGCGAGTGCTCACCAACCAGCACCACGCGGCTGGCGCGGTAGCGTTCGCTAAAGGTCGCCACTTCCGCGCCAATCAACAGCCCGGAGAGATAATCGCTCACCGAAGTTGCCGCCAGCGCCCCTAACACCCGCGCGGCGCGAGCGCTGAATAACCCGTCCAGCAGCGCCGGCTGATTTAGCCCTTTTTCCATACCGAGGGCGAAAGCGGCGTCATCAGGTTGTTGTGCCGGCAGTTGCTGGCCGAGCAGCGAATGGTTAAGCAACAGGTGATGCAGTTCGCCGGTCATCGCGGTGGCGAACTGGCGCACCACGCCGTTCTGCACCTGCACCCATTTGCAGTGGGTGCCGGGCATCACGTAACACTCCGCGGGCATCCGTTGCCAGGCCCCCAGCAGCTGGGTCTCCTCGCCGCGCATCACGTCGTACTCTGCGGCCTGCGCTACTTTCAGCCCCGGCACGATCCACACTTTTTCCGCCACCTCATGTAACTGACCGTTGAGCGCCTCCAGCGCCAGCGGGCAGGCCAGATAAGCCACCGGTTGCCAACCAGCATCGCTACCGATCATGCCCGCCATCACCACCGGCAGCGCGGGGTCGCCGCGCCATGGCGCCAGCTGCTGCTGAAAAACCGCTTCGGCGCGCTGCCCGTTCAGGCGCGTGATGCCGTAAGGCAGCTTCAGCTTGTCGATGCATTCGCCATCGCGCATCCGCCATGCCCGCAGCTGCGTAGAGCCCCAATCGACGGCAATATACTCGTTCATGATGGCCCCTTACCCGCGTGAGGTATGACGTTTGCCAATTGGCAGCGGCGGCGGCGTTGGGCGGCTTTCACGTTCGTGGGTAATCATTTCCAGCGCCTGCTCGCGGCTCAGGCTGCTGGCCGGGGTCACTAACGTCACCACAACCGAAGCCACCAGGCTCGTCAGTACCGCCGGAATACACGGGTTGCCCCAGAACGCCAGCCAGTCGCTATCCACCAGCACCGCAACCGATGCCCCGGCGCCGCCGGCCAGCGCAGCGACCGCGCCCTGCCAGTTAAAGCGTGTCCAGAAACGGCCAAGCATGGTGCAGATAAACATCCCGGACATAATCATCGAGATCATTTTGGTGATATAGCTGATGATGTCGTTGGAGGTCAGGGCAAACAGCAGCGCCAGCGCAATCACCAGAACCAGGAAGATCCGCGACAGGCGAATCGCTTTCTCCGGCGCGGGCATATGGCCGGTCACCAGGGTGTAGAGGTCGCGCAGCATAATGGACACCGCGGCGATGGCATCAGAGCTGCCGGAAGACATATTGGCCGACATGCCGGCAATCAGGATCGCCATCGCCAGCACCGGCGGCAGCACCTGGGTGGCAAACAAGAAGGCGAAGCCGCTGTTCTCCAACTGCGGGTTCATGGTCCATACCGCCATACCGATGATCGCCGGCAGGAAGGAAAATCCCAAATACAGCAGGCCGGTAATCGTGAAGGACTGACGTACCGAAGAGACGGTCTTCGCCGAGTAAATACGCTGGCGATAAGAAGGGGTCGCCAGCACGCCGACGCCGATCACCATCGCCAGCGATAGCGCCGGCAGCACGCCTAATTTATCGACCGCGAACAGGCTTTGCGCCGCCGGATCGACGGCCTGCTGAATATGGCTCCAGCCGCCAACGTGATGGACTGCGAGTACCGCCATTAAAATAAAGCCGACGAACAGCACGATCGATTGAATAGTATCGATCCACACCACCGCGGAATAGCCGCCAATACCGACATAAACCACAAAAGCCAGCGCGATAATAATTTTCGCGACATTAATATCAATGCCGCTGGCCCACGCCAGATATAATCCGCCACCTAATATATGCGCTCCCAGCCAGCCGATAGAGGCAATAAAAATAAGTATCGCGACGAGGTTTTTAATTATTTTACTGCCGCCGGTGTAATACGACATTTCTTCACTCATGGTCATGAAGCGAAGTTTACGTACCGGAGCGAATAACCATGCCACCAGCAGAATCCCCACCGCGCCGCCGAGGCCGTAAAGCATCCCGGCCCAGCCGTTGCTGTAGCCAAAGCCGACGGCGCCGACGCTGGAGCCGGTGCCCACCATGGTGCCGACCGTCGAACCGAGAGTGAGGATCATCGGCAGCGAACGGCCGCCAAGTAAAAAGTCTTCGCCGGTTTTCTGTTTGCGCGAAACGTACCAGCCTAAGGTAATCATCGCGCAGGCATAAACGGAAAACCAAATCATAAATGACATATTATTCATGGCTCACATCCAGACGTAATAAATAATATTCGTGCCGCTGAATATTATGAGTTAACAGGAACCATGCCTGAAAAAAGGCATAGCGAACCCAGTGGCACCGATTTATTTATTCACTCTGGTGCCGATATCACACTTTTTTGATGCTCCCTCCCGCAAAGGGAGGGATTTATTTTTAGGTTTCGGGCGTTATTGTCGCGCAGCGTTAAAACAGGTCACATCCACTTCTACTTTACAATCCACCACCAGGTCCGCCACGCAGCAAATGCGCGCTGGCGGATTATCGCCAAAGAACTCGCGAAAAACCTTATTGAACGACTGAAAATAGCGCGCGTCGGTGAGGATCACTTTCACGTGCACCACGTCCGCCATGCCGTAACCTGCTTCGCTCATGATGTCGACGCAGTTCTGGATCGCCAGCCGCGATTGTTCGACGATGCCGCCTTCCACGACTTCGCCATTTTTCATCGGCGTCTGCCCGGAGACATATAGCCAGCCGCCCGCTTCCACCGCGCGGGCGAACGGCAGATGCTGACCGCCGGTTCCGGTACCGCCTTCCACGCCATAACGTTTGATACTCATACTCAACTCCTTAGTCCATCCGACGGCGCAGGAAACGCCCTGCCCGCCCGGTAATTTTCTTATCACTGCCGTAGCTCATCACGCCGTTGACCATCACCGCCTCAATGCCGTCCGCCGGGCGTTTCGGGTCGGAGAAACTGGCGACATCGCGCACCGTCTGCGGGTCAAACAGCACCAGGTCGGCGAAGTAGCCAATTTTCACCAGCCCGCGATCCGCCAGCTGGAAGCGCGCCGCCGACAGCCCGGTCATCTTGTGTACCGCGGTAGTCAGCGGGAATAGCTGCTCGTCGCGGCTATAGTGACCAAGTACCCGCGGGAAGGCGCCCCACAGGCGCGGATGCGGCATCGGATCGTTCGGTAGCCCGTCAGAGCCAATCATGGTGACCGGATAGCGCATCACCCGCCGTACGTCCTGTTCATCCATGTTGTAGTAGATAGCGCCCGCCGGCATCAGCCGCGCCGCGGCCTCGTGCAGGCTCACCTGCCACTCATCGGCGATCTGCTGCAGCGTTTTCCCCGCCTGCTCCGGCTGCGCTTCGGACCAGGTGATCACGATATCAAACTCATCGGTCACCTGTTTCATATCCAGCGTCGACGAGCTGGCGGAGTAGGGATAACAGTCGCAGGCGATATCCTGCTGCTGGCGCATCTCATCGAAAAACGCCAGCGTCTCTTTGGTACGCCCCCAGTTTTTCGCCCCGGCGCACTTGTGGTGCGAAACCACCACCGGCACGTTGCCGTGACGGCCGATACGGAAGGCTTCGTCCAGCGCCTCAAGAATCGGCTCGAACTCCGAGCGTAAATGGGTGGTATAGACACCCTTCCCGGCGGCTAGCTCTTCCGCCAACGCCATCACCTCTTCGGTGGTCGACTGGAAGGCGCTGGCGTAGGCCAGCCCGGTACTGAGCCCTAATGCCCCCTGGCGCAGCGCATCGCGTAGCTGTACGCGCATGCCGGCGATTTCCGTCTCGTTCGCCGGACGAAACAGATCGTCCATATGGTTATTGCGCAGCGCGGTGTGACCGATTAACGTGCCGACATTCAGCGACGGCCGCGCCGCTTCAACCGCATGGGCATAAGCCTCCACGGTGGGATAGATAAAGTGCTGCTGCTCGCCAAGGAGATTCATCGGGTCCGGCACCTCGCCGCGCATAGTGGCGGTCGCCGCGCTAATCCCGCAGTTGCCGACGATCACCGTCGTCACCCCCTGGCTGAGCTTCGGCAAGTACTCAGGCATGCGGATAACGTTGATATCATCATGGGTATGCACATCAATAAAGCCCGGCGCCAGTACCCGCCCCTGGCCATCAATTTCCTGCTCCGCCGCGACGTCCAGCGCCGGGGCGATAGCGATTATTCGGTCGCCCTTCACCGCCACATCGGCACGGTATTGCGGCCCGCCGCTCCCGTCGATCACCGTGACGTTTTTGAAAAGCCAGTCAACTTTCATAGCAATTACTCCCTTTCGACATGCCGATAAGTTAACCATTTACAAGCGCAAAAAACAGTGGAAAACTACGCAAAACCCAGATCATTTTGTGATACTTTTATTCAAAACAAATAACATTTTTATATTAAAAATATATTTATCAAATAGTTATAAATGATACCCAGCGACTAACCGATTATAAACCCTGAAAGGATAGTGTTATGAAATACCATTCAGCACCGCTCATCCCGCACAAATCCGCCCTCATGTCCGCGCCGGCTAATCTGCTGGCGGAAGAGGTCTGTCTGCCCGCCGCGCTGTTAAAAAAGTCGGCGCTGGAAAACAATATTTCATGGATGCAGCGCTATGCCGACGCCCGCGGCGTGTCGCTGGCGCCGCATGGTAAAACGACAATGACGCCATGGATATTTCAGGCGCAGCAGCGAGCGGGAGCGTGGGGGATCGGCGTGGGTAGCGCCTGGCAGGCCAGCGCGGCGATGGCCAGCGGCATCCAACGCATCCTGATGGTCAATCAACTGGTCGGCAAGGCCAATATGCAGGTGGTCGCGCAGCTAAAAGCCCACTATCGGGCAGTGGATTTTATCTGTTGCGTCGATAGCGAGGCCAATGTGCGCGCCCTCTCCGAGTTCTTCGCCGCCCAGGGGCAAACGCTGGATGTGCTGATTGAACTTGGCGTGCCGGGCGGGCGCTGCGGCTGTCGTAGCGTCGATGACGCGCTGGCGCTGGCGCAGCGGGTAAGCGACCTGCCGGGGTTACGGCTACGCGGACTGGAATTGTATGAAGGAGTGCTGCACGGCGACGATCCGCAGCCGCAGGTAGAGGCGCTGTTACAGCAGGCCGCGGCGCTTGCCTGCCGCATGGAGCCGCTGGTTGACGGCGAATTTATTCTCACCGGCGCGGGCACAGTCTGGTATGACGTGGTGTGCAACATCTGGCTGGCGGCGGCAAAACCGCGCCGCTGCCGTATCGTTATTCGCCCTGGCTGTTATATCACCCACGATCGCGGGATCTACGATCTCGCACAACAAGAGCTGATCGCCCGCGATCCGATTGCCTGCGATCTCGCCGGCGATCTCACTTCAGCGCTGGAGCTGATGGCGATGGTGCAATCGGTGCCGGAGGCGGATCGCGCGGTGGTGAATTTCGGCAAGCGCGACTGCGCTTTCGACGCCGGGCTGCCGCAGCCGATCGCCCATTATCGTAACGGCCTCCAGTTAGCGCTGCGCGCGGAGTCGATCGTCAGCACCGGCATCATGGACCAGCACTGCATGCTGCGCCTGGCGCCGGGCAGCGATGTGCAGGTCGGCGATATTCTGCTGTTCGGCACCTCGCACCCGTGTCTGACCTTTGATAAGTGGAAGACGTTGCTGCTGGTCGATAACGACTACAACGTGCTGGACGAGCTCGACACGCTGTTTTGACAGATATCCCGGGTGGCGGCGCTTCGCGCCTTACCCCGGCTACACAACCCGCGACGTTCGGTAGCCCGGCTAAGCGTAGCGCAAGCCGGGGGATGTCCCGGTGGCGGCGCTTCGCGCCTTACCCGGGCTACACAACCCGCGGCGTTCGGTAGCCCGACTAAGCGTAGCGCAAGCCGGGGGATGTCCCGGGTGGCGGCTGCGCCTTACCCGCCCTGGCGCAAGGCGCAAATCTCATCATGCAATGAACGGCTGATGACTACCCCCTGCCGCTCACTCTGCTGGCGGCAGGCGAAACGCCGCTCGCCCGGCAGCCGCGCGCCCTGATCCTGCATCGCATTGAACAGCGTTTCGGCGCGCTCCAGCTGCTCTTGTGCCTGCGCGCCGAGAAAGCGCTGCGGATCCAGCGCCAGGATAAGCTCGCCGCCGTAGGGGAGACCGCCCGCGCCGTTATCCCACGCCAGCGATTCGGCGCTGGTCATATCGCCGATAAGCGGCCCGGCCAGCAGCTCGACCATTGCCGCCAGCGCCGAGCCCTTATGGCCGCCGAAAGTTAACATCGCGCCGTTCAGCACCTCCGCGGCATCGGTCGTCGGCTGTCCCTGACTGTCGATTCCCCACCCTTGCGGTAGCGCTTTGCCGGCGCGCTGATGCAGCTGGATCTCGCCGCGCGCCGCGGCGCTGGTCGCCATATCAACAATAAACGGCGGCTTATCCCGCCGCGGCCAGCCAAAGGCGATAGGGTTGGTGCCGAACAGCGGACGCGTGCCGCCCGCCGGGGCGACCCAGGCGTGGCTTGGCGTGCAGGACAGCCCCACCAGCCCTGCCTCGGTCAACGGCTCAATATCGGCAAACAGCGCGGAAAAATGGACGCAGCGGTTAATCGCCAACGCCGCAATGCCGCTGTGCCGCGCCTTCTCCAGCAGTAACGGCAGCGCGCGCTCGTAGGCCAGCAGCGAAAAGGCGCCGCCGGCGTCCGCCCGCGCAATCGCCGGCGCCTGATCGTGGATTTGCGGCTCGGCATCAGGCGATACCTTGCCTTTACGCAAGGTATCGACAATGCCCAACAGCCGCCACAGGCCGTGGGAAGCGCAGCCGTCGCGCTCCCCGGCGGCCACATTACGTGCAATGGCCGCCGCGTGGTCGGCGCTAAATCCATTGGCGCTGAGTACCTCCAGCGCCAGGTCATAAGCTTCAGGTAACGATAGAGTTACCGACTCCATACTGTTCTCCTTTACTCTTCTTCGTCTCCGCTAAAGTTAGCCTGCGGCAGGCAGCTGCGCGCGCCCCAGTAGTAAATCCCCAACGACATCGCCGCCACCAGCACCGTATCCCAGGGGTGACCTATGACATTAAGCCCGCCGAAGCTGCCCAGCCAGGAAAAGAGGATAATCAACGCATAAAAAACGATCAGCCACAGCGACGATTTCACCTGCTGCGCCAGGCTCACGGTATGTTCCGGCACCTTACCTTTGCACATCACATAGACGACAAACATCACGATTTGCAGCCCCAACAGCCACGAGAGCGTATTCCAGCCGGACCAGTAGACAATCAGCGCCGAGATCATAAACGATACCGGGCCGATGATGCCGAAGGCGCGCACGCGGAAAGGCCGCGGCAGATCCGGCGCGTTGCGGCGCAGCCCGGCGGCGGTTACCGGGGCGATGGCGTAGCTCAGCACCAGGGCAGCCGACACCACGCTAATCAGCTGTTCCCAGGAGGGGAACGGCAGCGTCCAGAAAATCGACAGTCCAAAAGTCAGCCATAGCGCCGGGCGCGGAATACCGGACTCTTTATCAATATGGGTAAAGGCTTTAAAGAAGGTACCCGCCTTCGCCCAGCCGTAGATCACCCGCGGCGTCGCGTTCATATAGATATTGCCGGTGCCGCTCGGGGAGATGATCGCATCGCTTATCACCATAAAGGCCAGCCAGCCCATGCCGAGGGTAATAGCGATATCGCGATACGGCAGCGAGAACTGTTTGCTCACCTCGGCCCAACCGCCGCTTAGCATCTCGGTGGGGATACTGCCAAGGAACGCCAGCTGCAGCAGCACGTAGATAATCGTCGACAGCACCACTGATAAAATCAACGCGATAGGGATAGTGCGCTGCGGCTTTTGCACTTCGCTGGCTACCGAGATAATCGGCGTCAATCCTAGATAAGCGAAGATAATTCCCCCCGCACTGATCGCCGCTTCCACCCCGGACATGCCGAATGGCGCAATACCCTGAGCGTGCAGGTTCTCCGGTTTAAAGAAGGCGAATAGCGTCACCACCACCAGCAGCGGCACCAGAAACTTGAGCACGCTGATGAAGTTGTTCGATCGGGCGAAGGTCTTGACGCTGTAGTAGTTCAGCGCAAAGAAGAAACAGAGCAGCAGGAACTGCACCACCCACCCCAGCAGCGTCGGCGAACTGGAACCCGGCTGGGTCAACGCCGGAAACCAGGCCGCGGCATATTGCCGGGCGGCGACGATTTCAATTGAGATCAGGCTGGAGAAAGCGATCAAGGTGATGAACCCCAGCAGATAGCCCATCAGCTCACCGTGGGAAAAGACCGGGTAGCGAATAATGCCGCCGGCGCGCGGCAGCGCCGCCCCCAGTTCGCAGTAGACAATCCCCAACAGCAATACTGCAAAACCGCCGATCACCCACGACGCGATCCCGGCCGGACCGGCGATGGAGGCCACGTGGCTGGCGGCGAATAACCATCCGGAGCCGAAAATCGCGCCCAGGCCGATAAACGTGAGATCCGTTAGGGTCAGCTGTTTTTTAAACTTACCCGACTCTGCAACGCGGGTTTGACTGTTATGCGTAGAGTGAATGGTCATGGTGATGCCCTTGCGTCAATGAGAGGAGGAAATCGCTTCCCGGGTCCACTGGCCGTTGACCAGGCGCAGCAGGTTCAAAGGGTTCGCATCCTGCAGCGCCGGCGGTAACAGGGCGGCGGGCGCGTTCTGCAGACAGACCGGGCGCAGAAAGCGTTCAATCGCCCGGCTGCCAACCGAAGTCCCGCGCGCGTCGGTGGTCGCCGGCCACGGGCCGCCGTGGACCATCGCATCGCACACTTCCACGCCGGTGGGATAACCGTTAAACAGTACCCGTCCGGCCTTTTCGCAAAGCAGCGGTAGCAGGCTCGCCGCCAGCGGGCCATCATCCGCCTCGGCATGCAGCGTCGCGGTGAGCTGCCCCTGCAGCGCTTTCACCACCGCCTGCAGCTGGGCCACGTCGTCCACTTCCACCAGTAGCGATAACGGGCCGAAAACCTCAGTCTGCAGCAGCGTATCCTGCGCCAGTAGATCCTCGGCCTGAGCCTGCCACAGCAGGGTCTGCGCCTGCCCGGCGCCGGCGGCGATGCCGTTCGCCAGCTTCTCGATACGCGGGTGCGCCGCAAGCGCCGCCACGCCCTGATGGTAGTGCTGAAGGGTCGGCGCATTGAGCAACACCTGCGGCGGGGAGCCCGCTACCGCCGCGCACAGCGCCGACTTAAAGCGTTCCAGCCCGGCGCCGCGCAGCGCCAGAATCAGCCCCGGACGGGTACAGAACTGGCCGCCGCCGAGGGTGAATGACGCCACCAGCTCGTTTGCCAGCGCCTCGGCCCGCGTCTGCAGCGCCTGCGGCAGAATAATCAATGGGTTAATCGCCGACATTTCAGCAAACAGCGGGATTGGCTGCGGGCGCTGCTGCGCCAGCTGATACAGCGCCTTACCACCGGCCAGCGAACCGGTAAAGCCAACGGCCTGAATCGCCGGATGGCGGACCAATTCGGCGCCAATATCGGTCCCGAAAATCATATTGAATACGCCGCCGGGTAAACCGCACCGCACCACCGCCCGGACGATCGCTTCAGCGGTCAGCTCGGCGGTGGCCATATGGCCCGGATGGGCCTTCACCACCACCGGGCAGCCAGCCGCCAGCGCCGAGGCGGTATCGCCGCCGGCGGTGGAAAAGGCCAACGGAAAGTTGCTGGCGCCAAACACCGCCACCGGCCCTAACGCCAGCTGATACTGGCGCAGGTCCGGGCGCGGCAGCGGCTGACGGTCGGCTAAGGCGGTATCAATACGGGCGGTGAAGGTATCGCCGCGCTGGATCACCCCAGCAAACATTCTCAGCTGGCCGCTGGTGCGCGCCCGTTCACCCTGCAGCCGCGCCAGCGGCAGCGCTGTCTCCTGTCCGGCGATAGCAAAAAACGCCTCGCCCAGCGCATCCAGTTCATCAGCAATGGCGTTGAGAAAGCGCGCCCGCTGCTGCGGCGTGGTTCGTGAATAGACGGCAAAGGCCTGCTGCGCGGCTTCTGCGGCCTGAGCGGCTTCCTCGCGTGAAGCCGGATAAAAGCGGTGGCCGGTGGCTTCGCCGTCCACCGCCCGCAGGCTCAATAGCGTCGCCTCACCGCTGGCAATGCGGCGTCCGGCAATAAACTGCCGTCCCGCCGTGGTCTGAGATGCATTCATATTGACTCCTGTGCTCAGAGGCCGACATCCGGCAGCGTCGGACGAGTCGCCAGCGCCTGTTCAACGATCGTCACCACCTGCTGGCGCGTTTCGCCTTCCAGCGCCAGACGCGGCGGACGAGTGATGGCGCTGCCGCGACCCAGCAACTCTTCACACAGCTTGATGCACTGCACCAGATCCGGACGCGCATCGAGATGCAGCAGCGGCATGAACCAGCGGTACAGCGCCATCGCCTCTTCGTAACGCTGCTGGCGGGCGAGACGGAATAACGTTTCCCCTTCGCGCGGGAAGGCGTTGGACATCCCGGAGATCCAGCCTTCCGCGCCGACGGCGATGCTTTCCACCACCACGTCATCCAGCCCGGCAAACAGCACGAAGCGGTCGCCAACGGTGTTACGCAGGTCGATAAAGCGGCGGGTATCGCCGGAGGAGTCTTTAAAGCAGACGATGTTGTCGCAGTCGGTCAGGGTGGCGAGAATGTCCGGCGTCACGTCGTTTTTGTAAATCGGCGGGTTGTTGTAGACCATAATCGGCAGGTCGGTAGCGCTCGCCACGCTGCGGAAGTGGGCCGCGGTTTCATGCGGTTTTGAGGAGTAGACCAGCGCCGGCATCACCATGATCCCGTCGACGCCGACGCGCTCCGCCTCTTTCGCCATTTTCTGGGCAAAGGCGGTGGTGAACTCGGCCACCCCGGCGATGACCGGAATTTTGCCGCCGGCGGCATCCTTCGCCACCTCGATAATCTGCAGTTTTTCATCGGTGCTCAGCGAGGTGTTTTCACCTACGCTGCCGCACACCACCAGCCCGGAAACGCCATCTTTCACCAGGTTTTTCATCACCGCGTGAGTGGCGTCTAAATCGAGGGAGTAGTCGCTACGAAACTGCGTGCTGACCGCCGGGAATACGCCGCTCCAGTGAATCGCTTTTTTGCTCATGCTCGGTTCCTTGTCGTCATTTTGTTAAGTCAAAGTGAATGAATGGTGAATATTCACTGACAGATTGACGTGTCGCGGAACCGGCGGCTTGTCGGTTTTCCCTCAATACGATGACGAAATTAGCACAGTCGGCAAAAGTGTGAGCCAGCGTTTATCCGAGCAGCGTGAGGCGAAAATCGCGCGGCGTCGAGCCGGTCATCGCCTTGAACTGGCGGCTAAAAGCGCTGTGATCGGTATAGCCGCACTGCAGGGCGATATCGGTAATCGGCGTATCGCCAGCCAGCAGTTCGGTGGCTTTTTCCAGCCGCACTTTGTGGATCATCTGCCGCGGGGTGAGATGAAAGATCCGCTTGCAGTAGCGTTCGATCTGCGCAATCGACATCCCGCTTAAGGCGGTTAACTCTTCCATGGCGATCGGCCGGTGATAGTGGCGGCGGATATGATCGTCGACGATCGCCAGCCGCTGCCATGCCGGATGGCGGGCGTGGGCCTCCTGCAGATCGTGCGAGATCCCGGCCATGCCGATCACCTGGCCGCTGATATCGCGTAGCGCCAATTTCTGCGTCAGGCACCAGCCGCGCTCGCGGCCATTGTAGAGATGCATTTCCAGCTGATCGCGCAGGGTCACGCCTTCCCGTAGTACCCGAAGATCCTGCTCGGTATAACCCTGACCCAGCGCGGAAGGAAAGACATCGGCGGAGGTTTTGCCCAGCAGCGAGGAGACGCTTTTGAAACCACAGCGGCGGGCCAGCGTCAGGTTCGCCAACAAATAACGCGCCTGGCGATCTTTGATAAAAAAGACCACATTAGGAATGGCATTGAGCAAGGGCGCAATCAGCGCCAGCGCATTCAGCAGCGCCGGCATATTTTCCGGCCGCTGGCGCGCCAGCCCTTCGCAGATCTGGCTCAGCTCATCGACGGCCAGCTCAGGTTGGTTAACCGCGCGCGGCGGCGCCGCATCAGAAACACCGATCATAAGGCCTCCTCATGGTAAGTGACCGAAGGATATTTATTCACTTTCCGTTAACACCACAAGCAGCAAGCGCTGGATTTGCGATCCTGGATCCGCTTTACGCCTTCCCCTGATTTAGCCACTGGCGCAATGGTCACTTTCGGTTTACCACAGCATTAAGCAAATGATTAATAAGAAATAACTATGTGAAATAGAAATATACCGCTCTCATTACTATGCAGATTTCGTCATTTTCTCTGACGAAAGCGCTCAAGCAGGCCGGGAAAGGTTGCGCCAGCATGATGAAACATGTTGTTAACTTCCGGAGAGTCTGATGACCGCGCCACGCCCCCCTATTACGCTGAGAGCTATCGATTCACATACCGGCGGCGAACCGACCCGCCTGATCGTTGACGGCTTCCCCGACCTCGGCGACGGCAGCATGGCGGAGCGCCGCGACCGCTTCGCCCGCGACTTCGACCATTGGCGTCAGGCGGCCATTCTCGAACCGCGCGGCAATGACGTACTGGTCGGCGCGCTGCTGTGCAAACCGGTCTCGGCGGCGGCTACCGCTGGGGTGATTTTCTTCAACAACGCCGGTTTTCTGAATATGTGCGGCCACGGCACTATCGGGCTTATCGCCTCGCTGGCCTGGCTTGGGCGTATCAAGCCCGGCGTACATCTGATTGAAACGCCGGTCGGCGACGTAAGCGCCACGTTGCACGACGATAGCAGCGTATCGGTGCAAAACGTCCCGGCCCGTCGCTGGAAAAAACAGATCCGCGTTGAAACCGCGCTGGGTCCCGTCATCGGCGATATTGCCTGGGGCGGCAACTGGTTTTTCCTGATTAACGACCACCCGTTCGCCATTACCCCCGAACAAATTCCACAGCTCACCGACTACGCCTGGGCAGTGCGCGAGGGGCTGGAAGCAGCGGGGATCCGCGGCGACGACGGCGGCGTTATCGACCATATCGAACTCTTCGCCGATGACGATACCGCCGACAGCCGCAGCTTCGTACTCTGCCCGGGAAAGGCCTGGGATCGCTCGCCGTGCGGTACCGGCACCAGCGCCAAGCTGGCCTGTCTGGCGCAGGATGGCAAGCTGCAGCCAGGGGAAATATGGCGTCAGGCCAGCATCATCGGCAGCCAGTTTACCGCCAGCTACCAGCGCACCGCTGAAGGCATCATCCCAACGATCCGCGGCGAAGCCTGGGTCTGCGGCGATAACCAATTGATCCTCAACCCTGACGATCCCTTCTGCTGGGGGATCGCGCCGTGAAGCAGAGCGATGTCATCGTGATCGGCGCCGGGATCATCGGCGCCGCCTGCGCGTGGCAGCTGGCGAAGCGGGGGCAGAGCGTGACGCTTATCGATAACGGTCAGCCCGGCGCCACGGCGGCCGGTATGGGCCATCTGGTGTGCATGGATGATGACCCCGCCGAGCTTGCCTTGTCGGCGTGGTCGCTGGAACGCTGGCGCGCTATCACGCCACGGATGCCCGACAATTGCGCCTGGCGCGGCTGCGGCACGCTGTGGCTGGCGGAAAGCGAAGAAGAGATGACCGTCGCCGACGAAAAACAGCGGCGGATGGCCGGCCATCAGGTGCACAGAGAACTCCAGACTCCGCAGCAGATCGCCGGGCGCGAGCCGCTGCTGCGTGGCGGGCTGGCCGGCGGGCTATGGGTGCCGGGCGATGGCATCGTCTACGCGCCGAACGTCGCCCGCTGGTTGATTACCGATGCCGGAGACCATCTTACCTGCCTGCGCGACAGCGTACAGACGATTGAAGAGCCGCAGGTGCTGCTCGCCAGCGGCCAACGGCTACAGGCGCGAGCGATCGTGGTGGCCTGCGGCCTTGAAGCCAATGTGCTGTTAGCGGAAAACTGGCTGCGACCGAAAAAAGGCCAACTGGCGATTACCGATCGCTACCGGCCGCGGGTGCAGCACCAGCTGGTTGAACTGGGCTACGGCGCCAGCGCCCACGGCGGCGGCACCTCGGTGGCGTTTAACCTTCAGCCGCGGCCCACCGGCCAGCTGCTGATTGGCTCTTCGCGTCAGTTTGATAACCGCGAGCGCGAGTTGGATCTGCCTCTGTTGGCGCAGATGCTCGATCGCGCCCGCCACTTCGTGCCGGCGCTGGCGACGTTGAATATTATCCGCTGCTGGAGCGGTCTGCGCGCCGCCTCGCAGGATGGCAACCCGCTGATCGGCCCGCACCCCGCTCGCCGTGGCGTATGGTTAGCGCTGGGCCATGAAGGGCTGGGCGTCACCACCGCTCCGGCCACGGCCGAACTGCTGGCGGCGCAGATCCTCGATGAACGCTGCCCATTGGCGCCCGACGCCTGGCTCCCGGCTCGTTTGTGTCAACAGGAGGCGATTGCATGAAGTCCACTCTCAACATCACCGTCGATGGCCAGCCTCTGACGGTGCCGGAAGGGATCAGCGTGGCGGCGGCGCTGGCGTTGACCGGCGACCCCACCACCCGCCAGGCGGTTAACGGCGAGCTCCGCGCGCCGTTTTGCGGCATGGGCGTCTGCCAGGAGTGCCGGATCGCCGTCGATGGCCGTCGGGTGCTGGCCTGCCAGACCCTGTGCCGGGCCGGTATGCAAATAGAAAGGAGCCGCGATGAACACGCTGCGCTGTGACATTTTAATCCTTGGCGCCGGCCCCGCCGGCATGGCGGCCGCGCTCTCCGCCGCCGCCTGCGATAAACAGGTCATCATCCTCGACGATAACCCCGCCCCTGGCGGACAAATCTGGCGCGCGGGTCCGCAGGCGACGCTACCCGCCCTGGCCCGGCGCTACCGCGACGCCATCGCCGCGTCTGCCGCCATCCGGGTAGTGAACGGCGCGCGGCTGATTGCCCGCCCCTCCGCGCACAGCGTGCTATTTGAAACCGCCGACGGCGGCGGCGTGGTTTACTGGCAGAAACTGATCCTCTGCTGCGGCGCGCGCGAGCTGTCGCTGCCCTTTCCCGGCTGGACCTTACCCGGCGTGACCGGCGCGGGCGGCCTACAGGCGCAAATCAAACAGGGGCTGTCGCTGAAAGGTGAAAAGGTGGTGATTGCCGGCAGCGGTCCGCTACTGCTGGCGGTGGCGGATACGGTGAACAAGGCCGGAGGCGAAGTGACGAATATCATTGAGCAAGCGCCGCTCCCGACGCTGCTGCGCTTCGCCAGCGGTCTGTGGCGCTGGCCGCAGAAGCTGCGCCAGTTAGCGACGCTGGCCCCGAAAGGCTATCTTAGCGGCGCGCAGGCGATCCGCGCTCACGGTACAACGCGGCTGGAAGCCGTTACGCTTCGCCAGCGCGGCATCGAGCGGACTATCGCCTGCGATCGACTGGCTATCGGCTACGGGCTGATACCCAATATCGAGACGGCACTGCTGTTCGGCTGCGCCACGGCGCAGGAGGCGATACAGGTTAACCGCTGGCAGCAGACCAGCATCGAGGATATCTACGCCGCCGGCGAGTGCACCGGTTTCGGCGGTAGCGAACTGGCGTTGGCGGAGGGCGAAATCGCCGGTTTTGCCGCCGCCGGGGCCAGCCGTCAAGCGCAGGCGTTATTTGCCCGCCGCGCCCGCTGGCAGCGTTTCGCCGCAGCAATCAACCGTACCTTCCGGCTGAGGGAGTCCTTGAAAAACGCCGCAACGCCGGAGAGCCTGCTGTGCCGCTGCGAAGATGTGCGCTGCGGCGATGTTGACGCCGCCGGGGGCTGGCCGCAGGCCAAACTCACCCAGCGCTGCGGAATGGGTGCCTGTCAGGGGCGCACCTGCGCCGCCAGCGCCCGCTGGTTGTACGGCTGGCCGCTGCCGCAGCCGAGAGAACCGCTGGCCCCCGCCCGCGCGGAAACGCTTATTGCCCTCGCCCGGCCGAGCGCCGAGCCGTAACCGCTACTCTTCTTCATCACCGCGCGCGGCAGGGACGCCAAGCGCAATAAACTCCTCCAACAGCGTGGTCAGCTGGCGCATCTTTTCCTCCGTAAACTGCGCTTCTATCTGCCGGTAGGCCTCTTCCACCTGCGCCTGGGCGCTCTCATACAGCGCCAGCCCGGCGGGCGTTAACGACAGGTAGAGCTTGCGCTGATCGTTGACCGGTTTTAAGCGCAGCACTAAACCGTCGCGTTCCATGCGCGTCAAAATCCCGGTCAGGCTGGGGCGCAAAATGCAGGCGCGCCAGGCCAGGTCGTGAAAATCCATCGATGGGTTTTCCGCAAGGATACGCACAATACGCCACTGCTGTTCGGTCAGGTTGTGGCGTTTAACGATCGGCCGGAAATGGCCCATCGCCGCTTCTCGCGCCTGCAGCAGCGCAATGGTTAATGAATCATGCATGGTATCCCCTCAACAACGCTAACCAAAACTTATTAACACTTTAATAATTAGCCCTAATCCTGCCATGTACAACCGGTTTCTGCACCTGAAAAGTACCAGTCGCTATCAAAAATAAATATATATAATTGATATATAAGATATAAATAAAAAACATGTAAATATTGTGTTAATCCGATCACAAAACATTCACTTCTATTTGCCAAACCTTCGCGCAAAGAATAAAAGATGATCATTAACATATTAATGAAATCCCTTCGAATCCGAAATCAGTACCAGAGGAGTGGTGAATGAAAGGTACCATCTTCGCCGTTGCGCTCAATCATCGCAGCCAGCTCGACGCCTGGCGCGAAGCGTTTCAACAGGCCCCCTACAAGACGCCGCCGAAAACCGCGGTCTGGTTCATCAAACCCCGTAATACCGTGATTGGCGATGGCGAAGCCATTCCCCATCCGCAGGGCGAGACCGTACAAAGCGGCGCGACGGTGGCGCTGATTGTCGGCAAAACCGCGCGTAAAGTGGCGGCGGAAGAGGCGGCGAACTATATCGCCGGCTACGCGCTGGCTAACGACGTTAGCCTGCCGGAAGAGAGTTTTTATCGCCCGGCGATCAAGGCCAAATGCCGTGATGGCTTCTGCCCCATCGGCGCGCTGTCGGCGGTGCGCAACGTCGATAACCTGACCATCATCACCGAAATCAACGGCCGCGAGGCGGATAGCTGGCATACCGGCGATCTGCAGCGTAGCGCCGCGCAGCTGCTGAGCGCCTTGAGCGAGTTCGCCACCCTCAATCCCGGCGACGCGATCCTTATCGGCACGCCCCACTCCCGCGTCACGCTGCGCCCCGGCGACCGCGTACGTATTCTCGCCGACGGTTTCCCGGCGCTCGAAAACCCGGTTGTCGCAGAAGGAGAGCTGGCATGAAACAGGCACGCATTGAATGGCAAGGACAGGTACGCGACGTGCTGGTCGATGAACGCGACCAAGTGCGCCTGCACGATGGCACGGTATTGAAAGAAGGTGAATTCCGCTGGCTGCCGCCCGCCGACGGCACGCTGTTCGCGCTGGGGCTGAATTACGCCGATCACGCCAGCGAGCTGGAGTTTAAACCGCCAACCGAACCTTTGGTGTTCATCAAAGCGCCGAACACCTTTATTGGCCACCAGCAGCAGTCGGTACGCCCGGATAACGTCGAATACATGCACTACGAAGCCGAACTGGTGGTGGTGATCGGGAAAACCGCGCGCCGCGTCAGCGAAGCCGAGGCCATGGACTATGTCGCTGGCTATACCGTGTGCAACGACTACGCGATCCGCGACTATCTGGAAAACTACTACCGCCCGAACCTGCGGGTGAAAAGCCGCGACACCCTGACGCCGATCGGCCCGTGGATCGTCGCCAAAGAGGCGATCCCGGATCCGCATAATCTGGCCCTACGCACCTGGGTCAACGGCGAACTGCGCCAGCAGGGCACCACCGCCGATCTGATCTTCAGCATCCCGTTCCTCATCGCTTATTTAAGCGAATTTATGACCCTGCAACCGGGCGACATGATCGCCACCGGCACGCCGAAAGGGCTATCCGATGTGGTGCCGGGCGATGAGGTGATCGTTGAAGTCGAGGGCGTGGGCCGCCTGGTCAACCATATCATCAGCCAGCAAGCGTATGAGGAGACACTGTCATGAAAAAGATTAACCATTGGATCAACGGTAAAAACGTTGCCGGCGCAGACTATTTTCATACCACCAACCCGGCCACCGGCGAGGTACTGGCTGAAGTCGCCTCCGGCGGCGAAGCCGAAATCAACCAGGCGGTAGCGGCGGCGAAAGAGGCCTTCCCGAAGTGGGCTAACCTGCCGATGAAAGAGCGCGCGCGCCTGATGCGCCGCCTGGGCGATTTGATCGATCAGAACGTCCCGGAGATCGCGGCGATGGAAACCGCCGATACCGGCCTGCCTATCCACCAGACCAAAAACGTGCTGATCCCGCGGGCGTCGCATAACTTCGAATTTTTCGCCGAAGTATGCCAGCAGATGAACGGCAAGACCTATCCGGTCGACGACAAGATGCTTAACTACACCCTCGTGCAGCCGGTTGGCGTCTGCGCGCTGGTGTCGCCGTGGAACGTGCCATTTATGACCGCCACCTGGAAGGTGGCGCCGTGCCTGGCGCTGGGCAATACCGCGGTGCTGAAAATGTCCGAGCTGTCGCCGCTGACCGCCGATCGTCTGGGCGAACTGGCGCTGGAAGCCGGGATCCCGGCTGGCGTGCTCAACGTGGTGCAGGGCTATGGCGCCACCGCTGGCGACGCGCTGGTACGCCATCATGATGTGCGCGCCGTCTCCTTCACCGGCGGCACCGCCACTGGCCGCAACATTATGAAGAACGCCGGCCTGAAAAAGTACTCCATGGAGCTCGGCGGAAAATCGCCGGTGCTGATTTTTGAAGACGCCGATATTGAGCGCGCGCTCGACGCCGCGCTGTTCACCATTTTCTCGATCAACGGCGAACGCTGCACCGCCGGTTCACGCATTTTCATTCAGCAGAGTATTTATCCGGAGTTCGTCAAGCGCTTCGCCGAGCGCGCCAACCGCCTGCGCGTAGGCGATCCGACCGATCCGAATACCCAGGTCGGCGCGCTGATTAGCAAGCAGCACTGGGAGAAAGTGTCCGGCTACATTCGCCTCGGTATCGAAGAGGGGGCCACCCTGCTGGCCGGCGGCGCGGATAAGCCGTCCGATCTGCCGGCGCATCTGAAAGCCGGCAACTTCCTGCGCCCGACGGTACTGGCGGATGTCGACAACCGCATGCGCGTCGCCCAGGAAGAGATTTTTGGCCCGGTTGCCTGCCTGCTGCCGTTCAAAGATGAAGCGGAAGGGCTGCGCCTGGCCAACGATGTGGAATACGGCCTGGCGTCGTACATCTGGACCCAGGACGTCAGCAAAGTGCTGCGTCTGGCGCGCGGTATTGAAGCCGGAATGGTGTTCGTCAACACCCAGAACGTGCGCGACCTGCGTCAGCCGTTCGGCGGCGTGAAGGCCTCCGGCACCGGCCGCGAAGGCGGCGAGTACAGCTTTGAAGTGTTCGCCGAAATGAAAAACGTCTGCATCTCGATGGGCGACCATCCGATCCCGAAATGGGGAGTCTGATATGGGTAAGTTAGCGTTAGCAGCAAAAATCACTCACGTGCCGTCGATGTATCTGTCTGAGCTGCCGGGGAAAAACCACGGCTGCCGTCAGGGCGCGATCGACGGACATAAAGAAATTGGCAAGCGCTGCCGTGAAATGGGCGTCGATACCATTATCGTGTTCGACACCCACTGGCTGGTCAACAGCGCCTACCACATCAACTGTGCCGACCATTTCCAGGGCATCTACACCAGTAACGAACTGCCGCATTTTATTCGCGACATGACCTACGACTACGACGGCAACCCGGAACTGGGTCACCTGATTGCCGACGAGGCCGTCAAGCTTGGCGTACGCGCCAAAGCGCACAATATTCCGAGCCTGAAGCTGGAATACGGCACCCTGGTGCCGATGCGCTACATGAATAGCGATAAGCATTTCAAAGTGGTGTCCATTTCCGCCTTCTGTACCGTTCACGATTTTGCCGACAGCCGCAAGCTGGGCGAGGCCATCCTCAAGGCCATCGACAAATATGACGGCACCGTGGCGGTGCTGGCCAGCGGTTCGCTGTCGCATCGCTTTATCGACGACCAGCGCGCCGAAGAGGGCATGAACAGCTATACCCGCGAGTTTGACCATCAGATGGATGAGCGCGTGGTGAAGCTGTGGCGCGAAGGCAAATTCAAAGAGTTCTGCACCATGCTGCCGGAGTACGCCGATTACTGCTACGGCGAAGGCAACATGCACGACACGGTGATGCTGCTCGGCTTGCTGGGTTGGGATAAATACGACGGCAAGGTGGAGTTTATCACCGAGCTATTCGCCAGCTCCGGTACCGGCCAGGTTAACGCCGTGTTCCCGCTGCCGGCGCAGGCGTAAGGAGGCCCCATGCCGCATTTTATCGCCGAGTGTAGCGACAATATCCGCGAACAGGCCGATTTACCGGGGCTGTTCGCCAAAGTCAACGAGGCGCTGGCCGCCACCGGCATCTTTCCGATTGGCGGTATTCGCAGCCGCGCCCACTGGCTGGATACCTGGCAGATGGCCGACGGCAAGCATGATTACGCCTTCGTGCATATGACCCTGAAGATCGGCGCCGGCCGTAGCCTGGAGAGCCGTCAGGAGGTGGGCGAAATGCTGTTTGCACTGATCAAGGCCCACTTTGCCGCGCTGATGGAGAGCCGTTATCTGGCGCTGTCGTTCGCCATGGAAGAGCTCGACCCGACGCTGAACTACAAACAGAACAACGTGCACGCGTTATTTAAATAATACATCGAGGCTCAAGCAGGTAGCCCGGCCGAGCAACGCGACGCCGGGGTTTGCTCCGGGCCACCCCGGGGTCGGCGTAAACGCCTCGCCCGGGCTACTCGATTGTGCACATTTCCGGTAATGCCACAGGAATCACTATGCTCGATAAACAGACCCGAACCCTGATTGCCCAGCGGCTGAACCAGGCCGAAAAACAGCGTGAACAGATCCGCGCGATCTCGCTGGATTATCCGTCGATCACCATTGAGGACGCCTACGCCGTCCAGCGCGAATGGGTCGAAATGAAGATCGCCGAAGGCCGCGTGCTCAAAGGCCATAAGATCGGCCTGACCTCTAAAGCGATGCAGGCCAGTTCGCAGATCAGCGAGCCGGACTACGGCGCGCTGCTCGATGATATGTTCTTCCACGACGGCAGCGATATTCCCACCGACCGCTTTATCGTGCCGCGTATCGAAGTCGAGCTGGCTTTCGTGCTGGCCAAACCGCTACGCGGCCCGAACTGCACGCTGTTTGATGTCTACAACGCCACCGACTACGTTATCCCGGCGCTTGAGCTTATCGACGCGCGTTGCCACAACATCGACCCGGAAACCCAGCGTCCGCGCAAAGTGTTCGACACTATCTCCGATAACGCCGCCAACGCCGGGGTGATCCTCGGTGGCCGGCCGATTAAACCGGACGAGCTCGACCTGCGCTGGATCTCCGCCCTGCTGTATCGCAACGGCGTGATTGAAGAGACCGGCGTCGCCGCGGGCGTGCTTAATCATCCGGCCAACGGCGTGGCCTGGCTGGCCAACAAGCTGGCGCCGTACGATGTCCAGCTCGAAGCCGGGCAGATTATCCTCGGCGGCTCGTTCACCCGCCCGGTCCCGGCGCGCAAGGGCGATACCTTCCACGTCGACTACGGCAACATGGGCGCCATCAGCTGCCGCTTTGTTTGAGGAGAGCAACATGAACAACGCATTTAAAGAGGCGCTCAAGGCCGGGCGTCCGCAAATCGGCCTGTGGCTTGGGCTGTGCAGCAGCTACAGCGCCGAACTGCTGGCCGGCGCGGGCTTCGACTGGCTGCTGATCGACGGCGAACACGCGCCCAACAATGTACAAACGGTGCTGACCCAGCTTCAGGCCATCGCGCCCTACCCCAGCCAGCCGGTGGTGCGCCCGTCGTGGAACGATCCGGTACAAATTAAACAGCTACTGGACGTCGGCGCGCAAACCCTGCTGGTGCCGATGGTGCAGAATGCCGAAGAAGCGCGGCTGGCGGTCAGATCCACCCGCTACCCGCCTGCCGGCATCCGCGGCGTCGGTAGCGCGCTGGCCCGCGCCTCGCGCTGGAATCGCGTCCCGGACTATATCCACCGGGCCAACGACGCCATGTGCGTACTGGTACAGATTGAGACCCGCGAAGCGCTGAAAAATCTGCCGCAGATCCTCGATGTCGACGGGGTGGACGGCGTGTTTATCGGTCCGGCGGATCTCAGCGCCGATATGGGCCACGGCGGCAATCCGCAGCACCCGGAAGTGCAGGCCGCCATCGAAGATGCCATCCAGCAAATCCGTCAGGCCGGCAAGGCGCCGGGGATCCTGATGGCCAATGAACAACTGGCGAAACGCTATCTCGAACTGGGCGCGCTGTTCGTCGCCGTCGGCGTCGATACCACCCTGCTGGCCCGCGGCGCAGAAGCGCTGGCGGCCCGTTTTACCCACACCGCAACGACCACAACCGATAACAATAAATCCGTCTATTGAACGGATAATGTGGAGCGCAACATGACTACCTCTACCCTGCAACACAATGATAATAAAGCCGTTGAAGTAGAAAACCGGGTGATCAAAAAGCTGTTCCGCCGCCTGATCACCTTCCTGTTTGTTCTCTTTGTTTTCTCATTTTTGGATCGAATTAATATCGGTTTCGCCGGCCTGACGATGGGCAAAGATCTCGGCCTGACCTCCACCATGTTCGGCCTGGCGGCGACGCTGTTCTACGTCACCTACGTGCTGTGCGGGATCCCCAGCAATATCATGCTGGCGAAAGTCGGCGCGCGCCGCTGGATCGCCGGGATCATGGTGGTCTGGGGGATCGCCTCGACCTGCACCATGTTCGCCACCAATCCACATACGCTATACATCCTGCGGATGCTGGTCGGCATCGCCGAGGCCGGCTTTCTGCCGGGGATCCTCGTCTATCTGACCTGGTGGTTTCCGGCCTACCATCGCGCCCGCGCCAACGCCCTGTTTATGATCGCCATGCCGGTGACCATGATGCTCGGCTCGATACTTTCCGGCTATATTCTGGCGCTCGACGGCCTGTGGAACCTGAAGGGCTGGCAGTGGCTGTTTCTGCTGGAAGGCCTGCCGTCGGTGGTGCTCGGCGTCGTCACCTGGTTCTTCCTCAACGACACGCCGGATAAAGCCAACTGGCTGGATAATGAAGAGAAACAGGCGCTGAAGGCGATGATCGATCGCGAACGGGAACATGCGGCGATCGTCCCGGCTTCGCCGCGTTCCACGCTGCGCGAAGTACTGACGCCAGCGGTGCTGATGTATACCCTCGCCTACTTCTGCCTGACCAATACCCTCAGCGCCATTAATATCTGGACGCCGCAGATCCTGCAGAGCTTCAACACCGGCAGCAGCAACATCATGATTGGCCTGCTGGCGGCGATCCCGCAGTTCTGCACCATTTTCGGCATGATCTGGTGGAGTCGCCGCTCCGACCGCCGCAAAGAGCGCAAGATGCATACCATCCTGCCCTACCTGTTCGCCGCGGCGGGTTGGCTGCTGGCTTCGGCAACCCACCACAGCCTGATCCAACTGATCGGTATTGTTATGGCCTCGGTGGGATCCTTTACCGCGATGGCCATTTTCTGGACCACCCCGGATCGGGTGATCAGCCTGCAATCGCGCGCGGTGGCACTGGCGGTGATCAACGCCATCGGCAACGTCGGCTCTGCCGTCAGCCCGCTGTTGATCGGCATATTGCGCGATACCACCGGCAGCTTTAGCTCCGGGCTGTGGTTTGTCGCCGGGCTGCTAATCGTCGGCGCGCTGGTGCTCACCCGCATTCCGATGAGCCAGCGCGATGCCGCCGCCGCCGCGCCGGGCTTAGCGGCGCAAAAAGGCCACTAAGGAGCGGGTATGTGTCAGCATTCAATCGCCAACATCGATATCAATAAAGATTACGACGAGAGCCTGGGTACCGAAGAGGTGCACTATCAGTCGTTTGCCCGTATGGCGGCCTTTTTTGGCCGCGACATGCAGGCGCATCGCCACGACCGCTATTTTCAGATGCACTTTCTTGATACCGGGCAGATTGAGCTGCAGCTTGATGACCATCGCTACTCGGTGCAGGCGCCGCTGTTTGTGATAACGCCGCCTTCGGTGCCGCACGCCTTTATTACCGAGTCCGATAGCGATGGTCACGTGTTGACGGTGCACGAAGAACTCATCTGGCCGCTGCTGGAGGTACTTTATCCCGGCACGCGGGAGACCTTCGGCCTGCCGGGGATCTGCCTGTCGCTGGCGGATAAACCCGACGAGCTGGCGGCGCTGGCGCACTACTGGCAGCTGATTCGCCGTGAATCTACCGCTCAGCTGCCGGGGCGCGAGCATACCCTGGCGCTGCTGGCGCAGGCGGTATTTACCCTGCTGCTGCGCAACGCCAGGCTCGACGATCATGCCGCCAGCGGGATGCGCGGCGAGCTGAAATTATTCCAGCGCTTTAACCAGATGATCGACAGCCACTTTCATCAACACTGGACGGTACCGGATTACGCCAACGAGCTGCATCTGACCGAATCGCGGTTGACCGATATCTGCCGCCGCTTCGCCAACCGCCCCCCGAAGCGGCTGATATTCGACCGCCAGCTACGCGAGGCGAAGCGGCTGCTGCTGTTTTCCGATAGCGCGGTCAATGAGATAGCCTGGCAACTGGGGTTTAAAGATCCCGCTTATTTTGCGCGCTTTTTTAGCCGCCAGGTCGGCTGCTCGCCAAGCAGTTACCGGGCGCAAAAAGTACCGGTGTCGTAATACCCCGGCGGCGCCGCGCTTGCCGGGGCTACGGTCCATAGGGCCTGTCAGCGCCGCGCCGCCCGCCAAAAGCTGCAGAGATCACAAAATTCACTCCCGCCTGAAAAGTACCCGCCGTTGTCGCAAACGTCCCTTCACGACAAGCGCAATAACCGCTTCAATTAAACAACAAAAACAAAACATATATTTAACATCATTATTCCGATAAATACTGAAGAGGCCCCTATGAAACCTGAAGATTTCCGCGCCGACGCGAAACGCCCGTTAACTGGCGAAGAGTATTTAAAAAGCCTGCAGGATGGCCGCGAAATTTATATCTACGGCGAGCGCGTGAAGGATGTCACCACGCATCCGGCCTTCCGTAATGCCGCGGCTTCTGTCGCTCAGCTGTACGATGCGCTGCACAAACCGGAGATGCAGGATTCCCTGTGCTGGGGCACCGATACCGGTAGCGGCGGCTACACCCATAAATTCTTCCGCGTGGCGAAAAGCGCCGACGATCTGCGCCAGCAGCGCGACGCCATCGCCGAGTGGTCGCGCTTAAGCTACGGCTGGATGGGCCGCACCCCGGACTACAAAGCCGCCTTCGGCTGCGCGCTAGGCGCCAACCCGGCGTTTTACGGCCAGTTCGAGCAGAACGCCCGCAACTGGTACACCCGCATTCAGGAAACCGGCCTGTACTTTAACCACGCTATCGTCAACCCGCCGATCGACCGCCACAAGCCGGCCGATGAAGTGAAGGACGTCTACATCAAGCTGGAAAAAGAGACCGATGCCGGGATCATCGTCAGCGGCGCGAAAGTGGTCGCCACCAACTCAGCGCTGACCCACTACAACATGATCGGCTTCGGCTCCGCGCAGGTGATGGGCGAGAACCCGGACTTCGCGCTGATGTTCGTCGCGCCGATGGATGCCGAAGGCGTCAAGCTTATCTCCCGCGCCTCCTATGAGATGGTCGCCGGTGCGACCGGCTCGCCGTACGACTATCCGCTTTCCAGCCGTTTCGACGAGAACGATGCGATTCTGGTAATGGATAAAGTCCTGATCCCATGGGAGAACGTACTGATTTATCGCGACTTTGACCGCTGCCGCCGCTGGACCATGGAAGGCGGTTTCGCCCGCATGTACCCGCTGCAGGCCTGCGTGCGCCTGGCGGTAAAACTGGACTTTATCACCGCCCTGCTGAAGCGTTCTCTGGAATGTACCGGCACCCTCGAATTCCGCGGCGTGCAGGCCGACCTTGGCGAAGTGGTGGCGTGGCGCAACATGTTCTGGGCGTTAAGCGATTCTATGTGCTCGGAAGCGACGCCGTGGGTCAACGGCGCATGGCTGCCGGATCACGCCGCGCTGCAGACCTATCGCGTGATGGCGCCGATGGCCTACGCCAAGATCAAGAACATCATCGAGCGTAACGTCACCAGCGGCCTGATTTATCTGCCGTCCAGCGCCCGCGATCTGAACAACCCGCAGATCGACCAGTATCTGGCGAAGTACGTGCGCGGCTCCAACGGTATGGATCACGTTGAACGTATCAAGATCCTCAAACTAATGTGGGACGCGATCGGCAGCGAATTCGGCGGCCGTCATGAACTGTATGAAATCAACTACTCCGGTAGCCAGGATGAAATTCGCCTGCAGTGCCTGCGTCAGGCGCAGAGCTCCGGCAATATGGACAGAATGATGGCGATGGTTGACCGCTGCCTGTCCGAGTACGACCAGAACGGCTGGACGGTGCCGCATCTGCACAATAACGCTGATATCAACATGTTGGATAAGCTGCTGAAGTAATTCACAGCGGGAGGTCATAATGCAATTAGATGAACAACGCCTGCGTTTTCGCGATGCCATGGCCAGCCTGTCGGCGGCGGTTAACGTTGTCACCACCGCAGGCGAAGCCGGCCGCTGCGGCATTACCGCCACGGCAGTTTGCTCGGTGACGGATACGCCGCCATCGGTAATGGTTTGTATCAACGCCAACAGCGCGATGAACCCGGTCTTTCAGGGCAACGGCAAGTTGTGCATCAACGTGCTGAACCACGAACAGGAAATCATGGCCCGTCATTTCGCCGGGATGACCGGGGTGACGATGGAAGAGCGGTTTGCCCTCAGCGGCTGGCAGCAGGGCGCGCTCGGGCAGCCGGTGCTGAAAGGCTCGCTGGCCAGCCTCGAAGGCGAGATAAGCCAGGTGCAAACCATTGGTACCCACCTGGTGTATCTGGTGGAGATCCGCAATATTACCCTGAGCCCGCAAGGGCACGGCCTGATTTACTTTAAACGCCGTTTCCATCCGGTGATGATGGAAATGGAAGTCGCGGTGTAATGGCCTCGTCTGCTCCTCTCCGCCCGGGGAGGAGCCTTATCTTTCATGACCATCTTCCCGGTCATAATACCCTGTGATCTCAATCACATATTTATCTCCTGTTCACTTCATAGCCAACCGCTTACCCCAGCTAGCGACCGCTTAACCCCCCATACAACCACTCACTCATTTACCCAACTTTACGCGCGCGCAGTTCTGGCAAGATCGACGCTAGCCTAGCTAATCAATACCTCCACCAACCCAAACACAAAACCAGACGGCTTCGGCCAATTATTAATCTAATTAACGCCAGGTTTTACTATGGATACCAAAAAACTACTCAAGCACATACCCTGGGTGATTCTTGGAATCATCGGGGCATTTTGCCTCTCAGTCGTCGCGTTGCGCCGCGGTGAGCACGTCAGTGCGCTGTGGATCGTCGTCGCGTCGGTTTCCGTGTACCTCGTCGCCTACCGTTATTACAGCTTGTACATCGCGCAGAAGGTGATGAAGCTTGACCCAACGCGCGCGACGCCGGCGGTCATTAATAACGATGGCCTGAACTACGTGCCGACCAACCGCTACGTGCTGTTCGGCCACCACTTCGCCGCTATTGCCGGCGCCGGCCCGCTGGTCGGCCCGGTACTGGCCGCGCAGATGGGCTATCTGCCGGGCACCCTCTGGCTGCTGGCCGGCGTGGTGCTGGCGGGCGCGGTACAGGACTTCATGGTGCTGTTTATCTCCTCGCGGCGCAACGGCGCCTCGCTGGGCGAGATGATTAAACAAGAGATGGGGCCGGTACCGGGGTCTATCGCCCTGTTCGGCTGCTTCCTGATTATGATCATCATCCTCGCGGTGCTGGCGCTCATCGTGGTGAAAGCGCTGGCGGAGAGCCCGTGGGGCGTCTTTACCGTCTGCTCGACGGTGCCTATCGCGCTGTTTATGGGTATTTATATGCGCTTCCTGCGCCCTGGCCGCGTCGGTGAAGTCTCGGTTATCGGTATCGTGCTGCTGGTGGCGTCTATCTGGTTTGGCGGCATCATTGCCCACGACCCGTACTGGGGCCCGGCGCTGACCTTTAAAGACACCACCATCACCTTTACCCTGATTGGCTACGCGTTTATCTCCGCGCTGCTGCCGGTATGGCTGATTCTGGCGCCGCGTGACTATCTGGCCACCTTCCTGAAAATCGGCGTGATCGTCGGCCTGGCGCTGGGGATCGTTATCCTCAACCCGGACCTGAAAATGCCGGCAGTGACCCAGTACATTGATGGTACCGGCCCGCTGTGGAAAGGCGCGCTGTTCCCGTTCCTGTTTATCACCATCGCCTGCGGCGCGGTCTCCGGCTTCCACGCACTGATCGCCTCCGGTACCACGCCGAAGCTGCTGGCCAACGAAACCGACGCCCGCTTTATCGGCTACGGCGCGATGCTGATGGAGTCGTTCGTCGCCATCATGGCGCTGGTCGCGGCATCAATTATCGAACCGGGTCTCTACTTCGCGATGAACACCCCGCCGGCGGGCCTTGGCATCGTCATGCCAAACCTGCACGAAATGGGCGGTGAAAACGCGGCGATGATCGCCGCACAGCTGAAAGAAGTGACCGTCCACGCGGCGGCGACCGTCAGCTCTTGGGGCTTCGTGATTTCACCTGAGCAGATCCTGCAGACGGCGAAAGATATCGGCGAACCTTCAGTACTGAACCGCGCCGGCGGCGCGCCGACGCTGGCCGTCGGTATCGCTCACGTGTTCCACAAAATCATCCCGATGGCGGATATGGGCTTCTGGTACCACTTCGGTATCCTGTTTGAAGCGCTGTTTATCCTCACCGCGCTGGATGCCGGTACCCGCGCAGGCCGCTTTATGCTGCAGGATCTGTTGGGTAACTTCGTGCCGTTCCTGAAAAAAACCGACTCGCTGGTCGCCGGTATTATCGGTACCGCGGGCTGCGTCGGCCTGTGGGGTTACCTGCTGTATCAGGGCGTGGTCGACCCGCTGGGCGGCGTGAAGAGCCTGTGGCCGCTGTTCGGTATTTCTAACCAGATGCTGGCCGCGGTGGCGCTGGTGCTCGGCACGGTGGTGCTGATCAAAATGCAGCGCACCAAATATATCTGGGTTACCGTTATTCCGGCTGCGTGGCTGCTGCTGTGCACCACCTGGGCGCTGGGTCTGAAACTGTTCAGCACCAACCCGCAGATGGAAGGCTTCTTCTTTATGGCTCAGCAGTATAAAGAGAAGATTGCCGCCGGCGGCGAGCTGACCGCGCAGCAGGTCGCCAACATGAACCATATCGTGGTTAACAACTACACCAACGCCGGCCTGAGCATCCTGTTCCTGGTGGTGGTGTACAGCATCATCTTCTACGGCATCAAAACCTGGCTCAATGTCCGCAACAATAAGGTGCGCACCGACAAAGAGACTCCGTATGTGCCGGTACCGGAAGGCGGCGTGAAAACCTCGTCACATCATTAACCCTGATGCCGGATAGCGCTACGCTTATCCGGCCTACCAAAAGCGCATTAACGTAGGCCGGATATGGCGCTAGCCGCCATCCGGCTTTATTCGTTATCTGGAACTCACAATGTTTGGTAACTTAGGTCAGGCAAAAAAATATCTCGGTCAGGCGGCAAAAATGCTGATCGGCATTCCGGATTACGACAACTACGTCACCCATATGCAAACCAACCATCCGGATCAGCCGTACATGACTTATGAAGAATTCTTCCGCGAACGCCAGCAGGCCCGCTACGGCGGCGACGGCAAAGGCGGCGTACGCTGCTGTTAATGGAGGCAATAATGGCACCGATTGCAGTCACCCTATTAACCGGTTTTCTCGGCGCGGGAAAAACCACCCTGCTGCGCCACATCCTTAATGAGCAGCACGGTTTCAAAATCGCCGTGATTGAAAATGAATTTGGCGAAGTGTCCGTTGACGACCAGCTGATCGGCGATCGCGCCACGCAGATTAAAACCCTGACCAACGGCTGTATTTGCTGTACGCGCTCCAACGAACTGGAGGATGCCCTGCTCGATCTGCTCGACAGCCGCGATCGCGGCGAGATTGCCTTCGACCGACTGGTGATTGAGTGCACCGGCATGGCCGACCCGGGGCCGATTATCCAGACCTTTTTCTCCCACGAGGTGCTTTGCGAACGCTATCTGCTGGACGGCGTGATCGCCCTGGTCGACGCCGTCCATGCCGACCAGCAGATGGATCAGTTCACCATTGCCCAGTCGCAGGTCGGCTACGCGGACCGGATTCTGTTAACCAAAACCGATGTCGCCGGCGACACCGAAAAGCTGCGCGAACGGCTGGCGCGCATCAACGCGCGGGCGCCAATTTATACCGTCATCCACGGCGATATCGATTTAAGCCTGCTCTTTAATACCAGCGGTTTTATGCTCGAAGAGAAGGTTGTCAGCGCCACACCGCGCTTTCACTTCGTGGCGGAAAAACAGAACGACGTCTCGTCGATTGTGGTCGAGCTCGACTATCCGGTGGATATCAGTGAGGTGTCACGGGTGATGGAAAACCTGCTGCTCTCCTTCGCCGAGCAACTGATGCGCTATAAAGGCATGCTATGGATCGACGGCGAGCCAAATCGCCTGCTGTTCCAGGGCGTGCAGCGCCTCTACAGCGCCGACTGGGACCGCCCGTGGGGCGATGAAACGCCGCACAGCGCGCTGGTATTTATCGGCATTCAACTGCCGGAAGAAGAAATCCGCGCCGCGTTTGCCGGGCTACGCAAATAGCCGCGGCAAAAAGGTTACCCTCTCCCGATGGGAGAGGGATATTGCGCGCAGGGTGGTTTAGCGGCGAACGACCACCAGCTTCTGATTCACAAACTCTTTGATACCGAGGTCGGAGAGCTCGCGGCCAAAGCCGGAACGCTTCACGCCGCCAAAAGGCAGCTCCGGCGCGGTATCCGTTAACCAGTTGATATAGACCATGCCGGTTTCAATCCCCGAAGCCATGCGCTTCGCCCGCTCAATGTCCTGACTGAACACCGCGCCGCCCAGGCCGTAGTGAGAGTCGTTGGCGAGCGCAATCGCCTCATCATCGTCTTTCACCACGTAAATCTGCGCCACCGGGCCAAAGAACTCCTCGAAGTACGCAGGGTTATCACGGGTAATTCCCGTCAGAATGGTGGGTTCATAGAAGTTGCCTTCGCCCGAAACCGGCTTGCCGCCAAGGTGTAATTTGGCCCCATGCTTCACCGCCTCGTCGACCTGCTTGCTTAAGGTTTCCAGCGCATCTTTCGAGGAAAGTGGGCCAAGCGTAGTGCTTTCATCGAGCGGATCGCCGATCTTCACCTGGCGGAAGGCATCGCTAAACTTGCTCAGGAACGGCTCGGCGATCTTTTCATGCAAAATAAAGCGCTTGGCGGCGGTGCAAACCTGCCCGGCGTTGTTCAGCCGCGCCTGTACGCCAATTTTCACCGCGCGTTCCAGGTCGGCATCGTCGAGCACTACAAACACATCGTTGCCGCCCAGCTCCAGCGTCGCTTTCTTGATATGTTTCGCCGCCTGCGCCGCTACGATGCCGCCCGCTTTTTCCGAACCGGTCAGCGCCACGCCCTGCACCCGATCGTCGGCGATGATTTTCGCCACCTGATCCTGGGAGATAAACAGATTGGTCCACGCCCCTTCCGGCGCGCCAGCCTCGCGCACCAGATGCGCGAAGGTCTCGGCGCAATGCGGAACGATGCTGGCATGTTTGGCAATCACCGGGTTACCGGCCGCCAGATTTGGCGCCAGCACGCGCATTAACTGGTAATAGGGGAAGTTCCACGGCTCCACCGCCATTAAGACGCCGATGGGATGATGCTCAACCCAGGCTTCGCCAGACTCGGAGGGATACTTCACCGGCGCCAGGAACCGTTCGGCGTTGTCGGCATAATAGCGGGCGATCTGCGCGCAGAGTTTGACCTCGCCGCGGCTCTGTTTAATGAGCTTCCCCATCTCCTGGCTGGCGATTTTCGCCAGCTCCTCCGCCCGGCTGTCGATAAGATCGGCAAGCTTATGCAACACCGGCAGACGCTGCGCAATATCGCCTTTCGCCCATGCAGAATGATAAAGCGCATTGGCCTGTTTTAGCGCCGCCTCCACGTCCGCATCGCTGTGTGCGGGATAGCTCTTAATTAGCTGGTTATTCGCAGGATTCACTGTCTGATAAGCCATATCGCATGTCTCCTTGTTATCGCTATTAACGCAGTCAAAAATGCCGCTAAGGATATTAAGGGTAGTCGAGATAGCTGACGATGCGGGTAAAGTTAGGTATATCCGGAATATTCCATGAGGGTGGATAGCAGGGACGTCCCTGGAGCGCCCCGGCATAACGGCATCATTAATGTGATAACGTGGCTATTTCTTCGGCGTCCAGACCGGTGATCTTCAGTACGGTTTCAGGTGCAATACCGTCGGCAAGCATCATCCTCGCAATTCGCTGCGCTTCGGCGTGCTGCCCTTCTTGTCTACCTTCTTGTCTACCTTCTTGCCATCCTTCAAGCCGCCCTTCACGTTTGCCTTTTCTGCGGCCAACTTCCTGTAATCTTTCGGCGATGGTCATCAATCTCTCCCTATGCTGAGGAACCCGATGCGCGACTTCGCGAATAAACCGGCCGAAGCGGCGCACGTTGCCAGTTTGCAGCAAATAATTAAATAGCGTTTTTAGCTGCCTGTCATTAGCGTAACCGCTAAGTAAAATTGACCCGCGCGTATAGTAAGTTGTGCCAATTTTTGCATGACCTCGCCGTCAGGTTATATGCTTAAACCTATGGAAAAACTCGCTGAATTAAAACGCGCCAAACTGCTGGCGCTGTCGCTGCTGCTCATTGCGGCGGCGCTGTTTATCACTACGCTGCTGCTACCGCCGACGCCGTGGGTCAGCGCGCTGAAGGCTATTTCCGAAGCGGCGATGGTCGGGGCGCTGGCCGACTGGTTTGCGGTGGTGGCCCTGTTTCGCCGCATTCCGCTGCCGTTTGTCGCCCGCCATACGGCGATCATCCCGCGTAATAAAGACCGGATCGCCGATAATCTTGGCCATTTCGTGCAGGAGAAGTTTCTTGATACCCCATCTCTGGTGGCGCTGATCCACCGCTATGAACCGGCCCTGATGCTCGGCAACTGGTTCAGCCAGCCCGAAAACGCCCGCCGTGTGGGTCAACATCTGCTACAGGTGATGAGCGGTTTTCTCGAGCTCACCGATGACACCCGTATTCAGCGTCTGCTGCGGCGCGCGGTGCACAAGGCTATCGATAAGGTCGACCTGACGCAGACCAGCGCCATGATGCTGGAGGGGCTAACCCGCGATAACCGTCATCAAAAGCTGTTGGATTCACTAATAAGCCAGCTAATCGCCCTGCTACAGCGCGACAGCTCCCGCGCCTTTATCGCCCGCGGTATCGTGCACTGGCTGGAGACCGAACATCCGCTGAAGGCCAAACTGTTACCCACCGAGTGGCTTGGCGAGCACAGCGCCGAAATGGTGACTGACGCGGTGAATACGCTGCTCGATGAGGTCACTCAGGACCGCACGCACCAGATTCGTCAGGCCTTCGACCGCGCGGCGCAGAAGCTAATCGACAATCTGAAATCCGATCCGCAAATGGCGCAAAAAGCCGATAACATCAAAGCGTATCTGAAAAACGATGAGACCTTTAATCGCTATCTCGGCGAGGTGTGGGCGGATCTGCGCGGCTGGGTGAAAAACGATATCAGCAGTGACGATTCGCGCATCAAGCAGCGGATCGCCGAGGCCGGTCAGTGGTTCGGCGAAACGCTGGTGCGCGACGACGCGCTGCGTGAATCGCTGAATGAGCATCTGGAGCAGGCGGCGCATCGGGTGGCGCCGGAATTCTCCGCTTTCCTCACTCGCCATATCAGCGATACGGTCAAAAGCTGGGACGCGCGCGATATGTCGCGACAGATCGAGCTCAACATCGGCAAGGATCTGCAGTTTATTCGCATCAACGGCACGCTGGTCGGCGGCACTATCGGCCTCGGCCTGTGGCTGTTATCGCAAATTCCGGCGCTGCTGCATCTGCATATCGGCTGACAATGGTAGCATCATAACCATTCGAACGATGAATACCCGACGGCAAGGAGAAGGTTATGTCATGGATTTCGCGATTGAGCGCCCGCTACAGCGCATCGCTGTTCTTTCCGATGGCGCTGATCCTGTATGACTTTTCCGCCTACCTGACCACCGATCTCATCCAGCCGGGGATACTGCACGTAGTACGGGATTTTAACGCCGATGTGGCGCTGGCTCCGGCCTCGGTGAGCCTGTATATGGCCGGTGGGATGGCGCTACAGTGGCTGCTGGGACCGCTTTCCGATCGTATTGGCCGCCGACCGGTACTGCTGAGCGGCGCGCTGATTTTTGCCCTCGCCTGCTTCGCCACCCTGTGGACGACCTCAATGACCCAGTTCCTGATTGCCCGCTTTGTGCAGGGCACCAGCATCTGTTTTATCGCCACCGTCGGCTACGTCACCGTGCAGGAGGCCTTTGACGAAAAGCGGTCAATCAAGCTGATGGCGGTGATTACCTCCATCGTGCTGGTGGCGCCGATCGTCGGCCCGCTTTCCGGTGCGGCGTTGATGCATTTTATCCACTGGAAAGCGCTGTTTGGCATTATCGCCGCGATGGGGCTGGTGGCCTGGCTGGGTTTACTGTTTAACATGCCGGAGACGGTGCGTCGCGGCGACGTGCCGTTTAGCCCGCTCGGCGTGATGTGCGATTTTCGCGACGTCTTCCGCAACCGCATCTTTTTACTCGGCGCCGCCACGCTGGCGCTGAGCTATATTCCGCTGATGAGTTGGGTGGCAGTATCGCCGGTGATTTTAATGGACGCCGGCGGGCTCACCACCAGCGAGTTTGCCTGGAGCCAGGTGCCGGTCTTCAGCGCGGTGATTATCGCTAACCTGTCGGTGGCGCGCTGGGTGAAAGACCCGACTCGCCCACGCTTTGTGTTAAGCGCCGTTCCCATCCAGATGGTTGGCCTGGCGATCCTGATTATCGGTAATCTGACGTGGCCGCACGTCTGGCTGTGGTCGGTGCTCGGCACCTGTTTCTACGCCTTCGGCATCGGGCTGATTTTCCCGACGCTGTTCCGTTTTACCCTGTTTTCCAACAACTTGCCGAAAGGCACCGTTTCCGCCTCGCTGAATATCGTGATCCTTAGCGTCAGCGCATTGTCGATTGAAGGCGCGCGCTGGTTATGGTTCCATGGCGGCAGATTGCCGTTCCACCTGCTGGCGGTAGCCGCCGGGATCGTCGCCGCCTGCTGTCTGGCGGGGTTACTCCGTAATTTGCGCCAGCGTTCAGAGGCGGTCATCGAAGCCCGACAATCCTGACTAACTCACCGAGATTAACCACGCATGAGCGATATTGAACTCAGCCCGGCGCAGCGCGATCTGCTACGCGAGCGGCTAAGCAAGTACTGCGAAGAGACCTTTAACCTGGAGCTGGAACAGTTCGACGCCGAGTTTTTTGTCGACTTTATCGCCACAGAGCTGGGGCCTTTGTTCTACAACGCCGGTATTGAGGAAGCCATCCGCACCCATCTGGCATGGAGCGAGCGCATTCAGGAAGAGATGGATTTGAAGAAGGTCTATTAACGCCGTCAGGATGGATATAATATCAATGTAAGCATTATCATCATTGCTTCGATATGCTGCATATTGCTTACACAAATAAAATCCATCCTACAACATAGAGGGACCTATGTCTGAATTTGAGCAACAGCGCCGACAGAATCTATTGCACGAAGATTTCTATATTTATAAAAAGGAAGGGTATAATTGGCTGCTAGCTGAATCAAAGAAGATGATAGATGAATTAGAAAATCCGAATACTGAACTACATGCGCATCTCTATTATTCGCTAGCTATTCTTGATTATACAGCTGGAGAACCAATAATCAGTATATTGAATGGTATGAATCAGGCTATTGAGTACACAAAATCAGCCATCAATTTTATCGAAAAGCATAAAAAAAGCAACCCCAGAAAAATGATTGACCTGACAATCTTTTGTAGATTTATGGAAACTGAGTTCTTACCTAACTTCATTGGATTCAGTATATTAAGCGATAGAAGAGACTGGTTTGATATTATTGTTACCGCCGCTGACCTTAGTTTGTATGACGATACTGAAAAATCTATTGATAGCCTGATTGCGTTATACCGCCCGGGTTATCCAATCACGACGGCAACCACACCCAGAACGCTTAGCTTCAGAACCCCATTATTTAAAGCCATTCATGCCAAAACCGAGAAAGCCACATTAAAAAATCTTAATGATTATCTGCATGGATGGTATGACGGGCTACGTAAAGCAGGAAATACCTATTTTGGCTCTCATATCAGGCAGCACGGTGATTCTCGCGACTGTTGCTCTTTTCACGGCTATTGGTGCTTTGAAGCTGCTGCCGTTGCTTATTTAAAGGGAATTGATGACACCACGTTGCATCACTACATTTATTATCCTAAAGATATGGTTAATTATGCCCGCAGTTTGCGCGTGAATACTCACGTATAATCAAGGTATCACCGGCTTTTCAAAGCAGTATCAACCGGGCAACACTTCAACAGAAAGAAAGTCTATTAACCTTGTCGGGAAGCGTGGCGCTGCATCGCCCGCTTCCCGCAGGAGGATTAATCGGTAACCACAAAACGCGTCGGCGCAAAACAGTTCAGTACCCGATGGACCAGAAACACCATGGTCAGCGTCGCCACCAGCGAGACCGTGACCGAAGTAATACGGTACAGGTCGCTGAACACCAGATCCTGATTCGGATGCAGGTTCTGGCCAAACATAATACCGATAGTAGTAATGCTGGCGAAACCCACGCCCGCGCCCACTTTTTCCATCACGTGCAGGCGGGCGCTAAAGGCCAGACCAAGACCAATCAGCGGCATCATCAGGATCATGTGGTTGCTGAAATCATAGATAATCAGCTGCACCACCAGAATGTACAGACAAGCCAGCACGACCCCCGCCACACGCCATATCGAGCTTATCACCGCGCCGCGATAGTGCATCGGAAACAGGATCAGCACCCCGGCCATCAGCGCCGATAGCGAATCGCTCAGATCGCAGATCTGAAAGATCACAAAGATAATGGTCGCGACCGTGCCGGAAAGCAGCGATTCATGGCGGATCCGCGCGGCGTCTTTCTCTATGCGCGGCGGCGGCTTACGCGGTTCGACATCCGGGATCAGGTAATGGAGCAATGCGCTCAGCGCCACCGCCATCACGCAGGCCTCCATATTGGAGAACATCAGCGTGTGCCAGTTGCTGGAGGGATAGCTCATAAAATTGAGCATCGTGCTCTGGCACACCACGCCCATCGACCCCAGCAAGAACAGCGGCCCCTGGCTCATAAAGCGAAAGCGCATCACATACAGACCAAAGACAACTAACGTCATTATCACCGGCCACTGCGACAGATAGCCGACGATGAGCACCATTTCGACGCAATTGACCGCCGCGCTGAACACAAACTGTCGGGCGACGTGACGGTTAAACACCGGCACCAGCGACATCAGCATCAGCGGATAAACGACGAAAAACACGCCGTACTGCACGTCGTAGAAAGTCGAAATACTCAGCGCGATGGTCCCGGCGACGGCAATGCGTACCGTCTGACGAAAATCATTGGCCGTGTAGACGATATTGCCATGCGGGGTAAAGACGTGCGCCAGGGTGTTAATAGACATAGTGCAACCAGCTCACCAGGTGGATCTGCAGGCCGGCAAAGGTGCGGGCGAAGGGGCCGTCGCTATTGTACAACTGCACCGTAGCGCGGGCGCCGGTCGGCAGCGGCTTATCCAGCGGTTGATCCAGTGCGACGTGGATCCGCATGCGCTGCGCATCACGCACCCAGCGGGTGGACTGCTCAGGCTGCGACAGTTGGCCATTCACCGCTTCCTGACCGGCAAGAATACCGGCGTCGCTGCTGGTCACGTGCGCCGGGAAGACTTTACCCGGCAGGGCATCGAACACTACCGCCGCATCGGTATTCACCGCCGTGTGGCGCAGGCTTTTTTCGCGGAAGTCGGCGACGATATCGGTGTTGTTGTTAACCAGCGCCAGCACGGCGGTGGCGGCGGTGGCGTAAATTCCCGGGTTAAGCTGCAGGTTGCTGACCATACCGTCGGTCTCGGCGCGAACCTGGGTCCAGCCGAGATTGAGCTGCGCCTCTTCCAGCGCGTTGCGGTATTTCTGCAGCGTTACGTTGCGCTTATCGTCGCGCTCGCCGCGCTGGATCAACAGGTTCTGAATTTGCGCATTCAGGGCGCTGACCGATTGTTCGCTGGTCTGCCATGTCGTGCGCACCTTATCGAGATCCGATTGCGACACATTTTGCATGGTGCTCAGGCGCTGGTAACGGTCGAGGGTGACTTTGTCATTACGCGCGGTATATTGCGCGGTGCGCAGGTTGGCGCGAGCGGCGGCGATTTGCGCATCCAGCTGCTGGTTGCTCAGTTTGGCCTGTTCAAGGGCGATTTGCGCCGCTTCAACTTTATTAATGAATGGCGTGGGATCGAGCTCATACAGCAGGTCGCCCTTTTTCACCTGGCTATTGTTATGCACGTAGACGTGCGAGACGTAGCCGGAGACCCGCGACGAGACCGGAGTCACCACGCGCATCACGGTGGAGTCCGGGGTCAACGGGATCCAGATATCGGCAACGATAAACCAGGCGAATATCGCCAGGAAAGCGGCAATACTTACCCTTACCCAGCGGGCAAATTTTTGTTCTGGCGTCATCATAGTGTTTTAGATCTTGTTATCTTCTTCGCGGATAATCCGCAAGTTGCAGGCGATTTGATTTAACGTGGCGCTGAAGGTGTCGAGGTCCGCATCGGGGATGGTTTCCGTCACGCGCCGTTGATAGGTTTCAATCACGCGGTTCAGCTTTTCCAGGACTGTACGGCCTTCTACCGTCAGCGTAAGCAGACGAATGCGCTTGTCGTATGGCGATGTTGAGCGCAGTAGATACCCCTGCTTTTCCAGCTGCGTGAGAGTGCGCATCAGCGGCGGCAGCTCAATACCCTGCACTTCCGCCAGTTCGCTTACCGAGACGTTGCACCCCAGCTGATGCAGCTGCATCAGCACCGTCCAGCTTGACTGGGTCAGGCCGGTATCGGTAATGGCGCTGTCGATAATCGCGCGCCACTGGCGCACCACCATCGCCATGCGCATCCCCATCGGGCGGCGGGCAAACAGTTCGTCTTCGGTCATGTTACTTTCCTCACTTAGCTGTGGGGAAAATAATACTTATCATGGTAAGTATCAAGAAACGATGGGAGTAGAAGCATCAATTGATAAATTTTGTGAATGTAATTCCCCGGTAGCGCTGACGCTTACCGGGGCTACAAAAAAGCACTTTTTAATTGATCTGATCCCGGCGCAACCCGACATCTTTCAGCTGTTCGTCGCTCATTCGCTGCAATACTTTGCGCGTTTGCCCACGAAGCCACCATTTTCTAATTGCTCGCGCCAGAAATACCCAGCCGATAAACGGCTGTTTTGCCCGATTCTCGTGAAATTCCATCCTCTACCTCCTCGCCTTGCCAGAGGCTTTATCTTCACGGATCCGGGCCTGAACAATACAGATTCACAAAACACTTTTCTTTAACATACAGATTGGCTAAAACGTACACCATGCCCCATTTTTGACCGCCATCTGTACTGGTTTATCTATCTGTATGGCAATTACTAAGGATACAGCATGACCCGTTATCAACATCTGGCCAGTCTGCTGGCAGAACGTATCGAACAAGGGCTGTATCGCCAGGGCGAAAAGTTGCCGTCGGTGCGCAGCCTGAGCCAGGAGCATGGCGTCAGCATCAGTACCGTTCAGCAGGCCTACCAGACGCTGGAACAGCAACAGCTGATCGTGCCGCAGCCGCGCTCCGGCTATTTCGTCGCCCCGCGTAAAGCTCAGGCGCCGGTACCGACGATGTCGCGCCCGGTGCAGCGCCCGGTGGAGATCACCCAGTGGGACCAGGTGTTGACCATGCTCGATGCGCGCAATGATAAATCGATCATTACCTTCGGCGGCGGTTCGCCGGACGTCACCCAGCCGAGCCTTAAGCCTATCTGGCGCGAACTGAGCCGGGCAATTCAGCATAACCTCAGCGAAGTGCTCAACTACGACGAGCTGGCCGGGCGTCGCGAACTGCGCGAACAGATCGCCCGCCTGATGCTCGACGGCGGATCGGTCGTCACCGCCGACGATCTGCTGATCACCAGCGGCTGCCACAGCGCATTATCGCTGGCGTTGCTGTCGGTGTGCCACCCCGGCGATATCGTCGCTGTCGAATCCCCCTGCTACTACGGCACCATGCAGATACTTCGCGGCCTGGGGCTGAAAGCCATTGAGATCCCAACCGATCCGGAATCCGGGATCA
Source organism: Klebsiella sp. 141162 (assembly GCF_050600755.1). Lineage (NCBI taxonomy): Bacteria > Pseudomonadati > Pseudomonadota > Gammaproteobacteria > Enterobacterales > Enterobacteriaceae > Klebsiella > Klebsiella sp. 141162. The sequence goes on from NZ_JAQIRI010000009.1 coordinate 144,924, forward strand.
GCATCGAGGCCTTAGAGCTGGCGTTGGATCAGTGGCCAATCAAAGGGGTGATCCTGGTGCCTAACTGCAACAATCCGCTGGGATACATCATGCCTGACGCGCGCAAACGCGCGGTGCTGTCCCTTGCCCAGCGCCACGATATCGTGATTTTCGAAGATGATATTTACGGCGAGCTGGCGACGGAATACCCGCGCCCGCGTACGATTCATTCATGGGATATCGACGGTCGGGTGATACTTTGCAGCTCGTTTACCAAGACCATCGCCCCCGGCCTGCGCATCGGCTGGATTGCCCCCGGGCGCTACTACGATCGTCTGCTGCAGATGAAGTACGCCGCCAGCGGCACTAACGTCCCTTCAACCCAACTGGCGGCCTGTAACTTTATTCGCGAAGGCCATTACCACCGCCACGTGCGGCGGATGCGGCAGATCTATCAGCGTAATATGGAGATCTACACCTGCTGGCTGCGGGAGTTTTTCCCCTGCGGCATCTGCGTCACCCGGCCAAAAGGCGGCTTTATGCTGTGGGTCGAGCTACCAGAGCAGGTGGATATGGTCTGCGTCGCCAAGCAGCTGTGTCGGCTGAAGATCCAGGTCGCGCCGGGCTCGCTGTTTTCGGCATCGGGGAAATATCGTAACTGCTTAAGGATCAACTGCGCCCTGCCGCCGATCGAGAAGCATAAAGAGGTGATGGTCAAGCTGGGGGAAGCGGTGAAGGTGGCGATGGAGTGAGGCTTTGTCTGTTATCCCCGGTAGCGCTGACGCTTACCGGGGCTACAGGGCCGGTAGCCCGGAAAAGGCGCGGCAAGCGCCGCCTCCGGGAAGAGAAACATATTACCCCATACATTCAAATAACAAATACAAACAACCAAGAAATTCACTGATATTATATTTTATTTATTGTTTTATGACATTTTTTGTGGTGCAAAAATGCAAACACACATATATATTACTCCATAAATACATGGTGACACTTTAAATAAAGTCGTTAAAGACATGACTATTTGCTTATAAAACACAAGCATAGTTATAAAATTAGCTGAGAATACAATGGCAACAATCATTCCAACCATCGGTAGCTGCGGTAACAAAATTACTGCCGGAGAAAAACGCCTTGCACGAATTTTAGAAAGTAATCTGAGTGGCAATTGTACTTGCTGGTATGACATTCCAACAGGCGAAAAACAAACGCATCCAGATTTCATTATCATGGATCCTCAGAGAGGCCTACTTTTCATTGAAGTTAAGGACTGGTATGTTTCAAAAATAAAATCGGCTAATAAAACACAGGTTATATATGAAACGTCTAATGGCGACATCCCTTTAACCAACCCAATAGAACAAGTTAGACAATATTCTTATGGCGCAATTAACTATCTCAAGCGTGACCCACAGCTTATTCAAAACGACGATAGATATAAGGGACAATTTTGTGCGCCCTATGGGCATGGTGTCTATTTCAGTAATATCACACGAAAACAGTTAGATAAATATTTTTTAGATAGTGATATTTTTCCTTCTGATATCGTGATTTGCAAAGATGAAATTACAGAATTTATGTCATCAGAAGAAATATCATTACGTTTATTCTCTCTCATCAAACATTCATTCCCAAAAGGGATTAGCAAACACCAAATAGATCGTATACGTTGGCATTTATATCCTGAGATCCGCATCACTCATGCTCTCGATAAGATAGAGAATACCCCCGCCAAAACTTACGTTTTAAAAACACCGAACATTCTAAAAATAATGGATACGCAACAGGAATTACTAGCCAGAAGTCTCGGTGAGGGACATCGAGTAATTCACGGCGTAGCCGGTTCAGGAAAAACCTTAATCCTTCTTTATCGTTGTTTACATCTGGCGAAAGATAACGAGTTAAATAAGCCTATTCTTGTCGTTTGTTATAATATAATGTTAGCCCAGAAATTAAAATCCATAATAAATAATCACCGACTTAACGTTCCAATAGAAATTACAAACTTTCATGCCTGGTGTTATAAGCAAGCTAAAATTAAAAACATTCTTCCTAACTCAAAGTATAATTTTGTAGAAAACCTTGAGCAGGCTGTTATTACTGGCTTTCAAAATAGAACAATCGAAGCAGAACAATACAGCGCGGTATTGATTGATGAAGGGCATGATTTTAAACAAGATTGGTTAAAAATACTTTCAGGAATGGTTGACAGCAAGACCAACTATTTATTATTTCTATATGACGATGCACAATCTATTTATCAGAAAAAGAGCTCTCTTGACTTTACTCTCTCCAGCGTAGATATCAAAGCCCAGGGTCGCACAACCATTCTTGATATTAACTATAGAAATACACAACAGATACTTCATTTTGCTACCAGTATTACATTTGACTATTTGAATGCTCATATTGATGATAAATTTAAATATCACAAACCCGATGCTGGTGGGTTGACTGGTAAGTATCCAATCATGTTTTCATTCGATACCCATCAACAAGAAATTATTCATACAATAAAATGGTTAAATCAACAGCATCAAAAAGGTGTTAGCTGGAACGATATGGCTATTTTGTGCCCTTCAACTGCTCATCTTTCTAATGAATTAGTAAATGAATTAATACAATCACAAATTCCGTATTATTTTATATCAAATCAGGATGATAAAAAAAATTACTCACCACAACGTAATTTTGTTTCTATTATTCCCCTGCCTAGTAGTAAAGGCCTGGAGTTCCATTCAGTCGCAGTGATTGATAGCTCGAACATCATGGGTAATGAGGATGATCTCAGCGACGAGCTCAAACGACTCTATGTTGGCTTCACTCGTGCGACTAATAATTTACTCGTAACACTGTATCAAAAAAATATACTCAGCCGTCATTTAATCTCGACCTATAACCGATTATCCGAGGATGTATAGCAGTAACGACATCACTCGTCAAAAAACACCATCCCCTTATACGGCTGCTCGCGACAGGCGGCCAGGCGCTGGGCGAGGCTGCCGACGTGCAATTCCAGCTTATGGCCGTCGGGGTCGAGGAAATAGTGCGATTCGCCTTCGCTACGGTTTAGCTTCCATACCGCTACGCCAGCGACCTCAAGACGGGCGGCAAAGCTGGCAAAATCCGCCTCGCTGATGCTAAAGGCATAATGGGTGTAGTCGCTCTCCTCCGGCGGAGTGACGCGCCGCTGCGGATCCAGCGACAGGCACAGCCACAGATCGCCGCAGGAAAGATACGCGCCGCTATCCCAGCGCGCGTGCAGCGTCATGCCAAGTAGCTGATGATAAAACGCCACGCTCGGCGCCAGCTGGCTGACCGCCAGGGTCAGGTGATTTAATCCGCTCAACATATCTGTTCCTCCGGTGAGATGCGCTAACCATATCCAATCCCACCCTAAACCACCATTGTGGCAGTGAAAGGACACTCTGTAGATATCGTTATGGCCGCCAACTTCGCCCCCGGTCTCTTTCTGACGCCGCGTAATAGTGTATGTTCTCAACTATCGACATTGAACAACCCGGTAACGAGATGAGACGTATTGAGATAGTACTGCGGGAGCTGGAGAGGCTGAGCCAGGCCGTCACGCTGGACGATTTAGCCAGGGGCTCAAACGCCTTCACTGCAGAGCAAATCGGCTTTAACCTCGGGCTGGCGCGCAACTCGGTGAGTAAAGATCTCAATCAGCTGTGGAGTGACGGGCTGGTGATTAAAACGCGCGGCCGCCCGGTGTTCTTTTTACATCGCCGGACGACGGAAACGCTGCTCGACCGTACGCTGACGGAAAGCGAACGCGAGCCGGCGACTCTCGCCGATCTCCTGCCGCAGCCGCAAGATAACAATGAGGCTGTCGACCCGTTCGCCATGCTGATCGGCCACGATCGCAGCCTGCACGATGCCGTGGAAAAAGGGAAAGCCGCGGTATTGTATCCCCACGGGCTGCACGTCCTGCTGACCGGCCCTTCCGGGGTCGGCAAAACCTTTTTTGCCGAACTGATGCACCGCTACGCCTGCGAGCATGGCGGCGAAAAACGGCCGCCGCTGGTCTACTTCAACTGCGCGGAATACGCCAACAACCCGGAGCTGCTGTCATCGCATCTCTTTGGCCACCGTCAGGGCGCCTTTACCGGGGCGACGGAAAACAAAAGCGGGCTAATCGAACAGGCCGACGGCGGCTATCTGCTGCTGGATGAAGTACATCGCCTGCCCTATGAAGGGCAGGAAAAGCTCTTTTCGCTGCTGGATAAAGGCGAATATCGCCCGCTCGGCGCCAGTGGTCCGGCGCGCAATATCGCCGTACGTCTGATCTGCGCCACCACCGAGCCCGTCAGCTCATCGCTATTACGTACCTTTCAGCGGCGTATCCAGGTCGCCATCGATCTACCCGGCATCCGCCAGCGTACGGTAGAAGAGCAAATCGAACTGATCATCGGCTTTTTACAGCGTGAAAGTCGCAAGATCGAACGCACGGTAAGCGTAGATAAACCTTTGCTGCTGTGGCTGCTGAACAAGCCGCTGGAAGGCAACATCGGTCAGCTCAAAAGCGATATCCAGTTTTTATGCGCCCAGGCATGGGCGTCGGGAATGGCGGCCAATAACGAAGTTTTGCTGCTGGACAGCAAACTGGCGGACGGCCTGATCAATGCCACGCCGGAGCAACGACAGCTGGTCGATGCGCTGTTTAACGGCCGTCCCCTGCTGAACATCGATGCCCGAACTCTTCCGCAGCTGAAAAGTTCGGCGGCCGATGACAGCGTCGAGGAGAGCGATCTGTTCTACAGCTTCCTGACCCGCGAATACGTTAACCTGCGCAATAGCAACGTGCCGCCCGCCGAGACGCTGGCGATTCTTAAAAATAAGCTCAGCTCGATTTTTGAATATGGCCTCTACAGCCGCGATAACGCCAGCCACGCGCCACGCTATGGCGATCGGATTGAGGAGCGCGTGACCCTGCTTATCGGCTACGTTGAGCAGGTACTCGGCTTCGCCCTGCCGGAAAACCTGGTCAACCCGCTGCGTAAACACTTTCTCGCTCTCATCAGCTACGTACAACGCGGCCTGATCCCGCAGTTATACTCTTCGAGCCTGATCCTCGATCGCTGCAAAGATGAATACGATAACGCCACTCTGTTGTGCAAGAAGATCAACGATCTGCTGCATATCCAGTGTCCGGCCACCGAGGTGGTCTGGCTGTGCCTGTTCCTCAAAGAGTGCCGCCATTACCGCCAGCGCATCAGCGCCAGCCCGGACTGCGGGGCGATCCTCATTGCCCATGGCGCCACCACGGCCACCAGCATGGCGCAATACGTCAATCGGGTGCTGGAGCGCGAATTGTTCAACGCTATCGACATGCCGTTCGAACAATCGGTGCACGATACGCTGGAAAAGCTGATCCAGTTGATCCACAGCAAAGGCTGGCAGCGGCTGATCCTGATGGTCGACATCGGATCGCTGGTCCATTTCGGCAGCACCATCAGCAAACTGTTCCAGATCGATGTCCTGCTGATGCCGAATATCACCCTGACCAGCCTACTGGAGATCGGTCTCGATCTCAGCTACGAAACCGGCGACCTGCCGCGGTTGGTCAATCTGATGCAGGAAAAAGGCATCGCTAGCCAGCTGTGCACGCCGCAGCAGGAGAACGCCGGCAAGGTGCTGGTTATCTCCTGCATTACCGGCATGGGCACGGCGGAAAAAATCAAAAAGGTGCTGGAGGAGAGCTTTGGCGAGCTGATGTCGCAGGATACCCGGATGGTGATCCTCGATTACAACGAAGTTCGCAGCCCGGAGCGCCTACAGCAGGCAATCAGGGCGCATGAACGGCTGGCGGGTATTGTCGGGACATTCCAGCCGGGGCTGCCCGATATCCCGTTTATCTCGCTGGAGGAGCTGTTTTCCGAGCAGGGGCCGGAGCTGGTGCTCAGCCTGCTGACCCCCGATCTGTCCAGCAGCGAGCGCCGTCTGGAGATGGAGCGCAGCGCTTCACGGTTTATCAGCGCCCTGACTATGGAAAGCATTATCAACCATATTTCGGTGCTCAATCCGCAGCGCATATTAAAAGAAATGGAAGGGATCCTGAATCAGCTCAGGAACACGCTGGCCATCGCGCCTAACCGCCAGGTGACACTACGCTTTCTGATCCACTGCTGCTGTATGGTCGAGCGTATCGTGATCAACCGTAAACCGTTACAGATGGCGCTGGAAACGCGGCCGGATATGGACGCTCAGGCGTTTAGTGTCATCAAATCGGCTTTCCATCCGGTTGAGGAGGCCTACGCCATCCGTTTATCCGATGCCGAGTACATTTATATCTACGAATTATTATTTAGTTAACGCCTGTTCTGGCGCGGCTTTGCGGCCCGCCAGCCTTGTCCTCTTCGGTAGATGACACAAATTGTGGCACGCGCTTTGCTCTTATTAGTGCGTCAACGATTCGGCGCCAGGAGGCCACTTTGTCATCCACTGAACCTACCACCCAGTTACCCCAAATTCTGCTGCTGACGCACGGCGGCTGGGGCACGCAACTTTGCGACAGTCTGCGCATGGTGACCGGCGAAATCGCCGGCGTCAGCGAAATAGCGCTTATGCCGGTCGATACCCTCGGCGAGTTTTATCAGCGCGTCGAAGCGGCCGTGCAGGCGATGCCGGCAGGATCGCTGATTTTGACCGATTTTCTCGGCGGCACCACCTCCAACGTCGCCGCGCGCCTGAGCGCGGATTACCCCATCGCCGTCGTCTGCGGGCTCAACGCCTCGCTGCTGCTGGAGGCGTTGGATCTGCGCGAACAGGGTCCGCTCACCGGCTGCGTTGATGCGCTGGTCGAAGCAGGACGCAGCAGCTGCCGCGACGTTGTCGCCCACGTGAACCAGTTAACCTCTTAAGGAGCCCATCATGGCAAAAATCGTTTTATGTCGTATCGATAGCCGTCTGATCCACGGTCAGGTCGTCACCAAATGGGTCGGCCAGTCGCAGGCCAATCGTATCGCCGTGGTCAGCGACGAGCTGGATGCCGATCCGTTTATGAAAAATATCTATTTAATGGCCGCGCCGCCGAACATCAAAGTCGACTGTTACGGCAACGCCAGCTTCGCCGCCGCCTGGAAAGAGAATCAGCTCGGCGATGGCAATGTGCTGGTGCTATTCCCGTCGCTATCGGCCATTCAGGAAGCCGTCCAGTTGGGCTTTGACGTGCAGACGATTCAGGTTGGCGGGCTGGGCGGCGGGCCGAACCGCAAGGCCGTATTCCAGAACATCACCCTTGATGAAAAAGATGTCGGCATCCTCGGCGCTCTGAAGGATAGCGGCATTCAGGTGTTCTTTCAGACCATCCCGGAAGATAAACCACAGTCACTGGACGACATCCTGAAAAAATTCTAACCAGTTGATAAAAAGGTAAAAAACTATGGATACCTTACTTTTTGCGAGCCTGATGGGGTTGTATTACTGGTTCGCCCGATTACGTTTAGGCTATACCTTCTCCGCCATGTTGCTGCAACCCGTGGTGATCGCAGTATTCGTCGGCCTGCTGCTGGGCGATATGAAAACCGCGATGATCATCGGCGCGGGTATGCAGCTGGTCTATCTTGGAGTGACTTCCACGCCGGGCGGCAACGTGCCGTCGGACCCGGCGCTGGCCGCCTGTATCGCCATTCCGATCGCCGTGAAGGCCGGGATGGAGCCCAACCTGGCGATCGCGCTGGCGATCCCGTTTGGCGTCATCGGGGTATTCCTCGATCAGCTGCGCCGCACGCTCAACGCCGCGTGGGTGCACATGGCCGACAAACACGCCGAAAGCGCCAACATGGCGGGCATCATGCGCTGCGCCTTTATCTATCCGGCGCTGCTGGGGCTGGTGCTGCGCTTCCCGGTGGTCTTCGCCGCCAACTACTTTGGCCAAAGCGTAGTGGAAAAATTCCTCAAACTGATGCCGCACTGGCTGACCCACTCCTTTGAAATTATGGGCGGTATCCTGCCGGCGCTGGGATTTGCCATCACCATCATGGTGATCGGCAAAAAGAGCCTGCTGCCGTGGTTTATCGGCGGATTTTTCGCGGTGCTCTACCTGAAGGTGGACATCATGGCGATGGCGATTTTCGGTACCTGCGTCGCCTTCCTGATTAAAGGCCTGGCCAAAAATGAAGGAGCTGCATGATGAGTAGCGATGTAATGGAACATGAACTGGTTGAACGCGCCCGCGAAACCCAGGCGCTGAGCAAAGCCGATATCACCAAAGCCTGGCTGATTTACTGGCTGGGGGCGGAGGTATCCAGCTCCTACGAACGTCTGCAGAGCCTGATTTTCTGCGCCTCAATGACGCCCATTATCAAAAAGCTGTACCCGGAAAAAGAGGAGCAGACCGAGGCGCTCAAACGCCACCTGAACTTCTTTAACTCGGAGCAAACTTTCGGCTCGGTTATCCAGGGTATCTCCATCGCCATGGAGGAGCAGAAAACCCGCGGCGAGCCGATCAGCGACGCTTCAATCACCGGGATAAAAACCGGCCTGATGGGCCCGCTGGCCGGGATGGGCGACTCGATTATCTGGGCCGCGGTGATGCCGTTGCTGATTGCCATTTTCATCCCCTTCGCCGCCAGCGGCAGCGCGTTCGGCGGGATCGCCCCGCTGATCCTCTACCCGGCGATCACCATGGCGATAAGCTACGGACTGGTGCATAAAGGCTACACCCTGGGCCGTGACTCCATTATCGGCCTGCTGCAAGGGGGGCGAATTAAAGAATTGATTTACGGCGCCAACGTGCTGGGTCTCATCATGATGGGCGCGCTGTCGGCAAGCTATGTCAAAATCACTACCCCGCTGAAAATCAGCGCGCTTAAAGGCTCGGAAGTGGTGGTCCAGCAGATCCTCGACTCGATTGCCCCCGGCCTGCTGCCGCTGGCGGCGGTGTTCGCTATCTATTTCTACTTACTGAAAAAAGGGCCGCGCTACACCACCATTTTACTGTCGATAGTCGCTATCAGCATCGTCTGCTCGCTGTTGGGAGTGCTGTAAATCATGAACGGCAATATCTACCAGCAACTGGGCTTAAAACGGGTGATTAACGCCTGCGGCAAAATGACCATCCTCGGCGTGTCCGCCGTCGACCCGCAAGTGATGCAGGCCACCGCGCAGGCGGCGGGAGCCTTCGTCGAAATCGATAAATTAACCGACCGCGCGGGCGAACTGGTTTCCGCCCACACCGGCGCGGAAGACAGCTATATCACCTCCTGCGCCTCCGCCGGTATCGCCATCGCCGTCGCGGCGGCGATCACCCGCGGCGAGCCGGAAAAGGTGGCGCAGATGCCGGACAGCAGCCAGTGGCCGAACGAGATAGTGATACTGCGCGGGCATAATGTCGATTACGGCGCACCAATCACCAGCGCTATCCGCCTCGGCGGCGGGCGCATTGTCGAAGTCGGCTCCAGCAATCTGGCGGCACGCTGGCAGCTGGAGAGCGCGGTGAACGCACGCACGGCGGCGCTTCTGTATGTGAAATCGCACCATTGCGTGCAAAAAGGGATGCTCGGTATTGACGATTTCGTGCAGGTCGCCCGCCAGCATAATCTGCCGCTGATCGTCGATGCCGCCGCCGAAGAGGATCTGCGCCAGTGGGTCGCCAGCGGCGCGGACATGGTTATCTACAGCGGGGCGAAAGCCTTTAACGCCCCAACCTCAGGCTTTATTAGCGGCAAGCGCAACTGGATCGCCGCTTGTAAAGCCCAGCACCACGGCATCGCGCGGGCGATGAAAATCGGCAAAGAGAATATGGTCGGTCTCGTTTACGCGCTGGACCGTTACCGGACGGCGGCACCGGCGCCCGACGCCGCCGCGCTGCGCCCGTACGCCGAAACGATATCCGCGCTACGCGGCCTGCGCGCCGTAATCGAGCAGGATGAAGCCGGGCGCGCCATCTGGCGCATTCGGGTCAGCGTCGACGCCAATGAACTGGGACTGAGCGCCCGTGAGGTTGAAGCCCAGCTACGCGGCGGCGATATCGCTATTTACGCCCGCCGCTACTATCTGCATGAGGGTCATTTTAGCCTTGACCCTCGCACCGTCGGAGAAGGAGAAATGTCGCTCATCGTCACGCGCTTACAGGAGATTACGCAGCATGCAGCGGATTAACTTTTATCGCCAGCGGGTGGCGATTAACGTGCTGGCGAAGGACATCGCCAACGCCCGGGAAATCTATGACGCCGCTGAAGGGCACGCGGTGATTGGCGTACTCTCGGCGCAATTTACCAGCGTCGAACAAGGCGTTGCAGAAGTGCGCCGCTGGATGGCGGAAGTGCCTTCTATTTCCGTCGGTCTCGGCGCCGGCGATCCGGCGCAGTTTTACAAAGCGGCAATGATCGCCGCGCAGGTCCACCCCGCTCACGTCAACCAGACCTTCACCGGCAGCGGCTTTGCCGCCGGGGCGCTGGCGGCGACCGGCGGCCAGCAAACCTTTATTAATGCGCTGGTCAGCCCCAGCGGCACGCCCGGTGAAGTACGCATCTCCACCGGCGTGCGCAGCGCCCAGGGCATTCCGGCCCAGGTATCCTGCGATGCGGCGGTCAGAATGATGCAGGATATGGGCGCGCATGCGGCTAAATTTTTCCCGATGGGCGGCGAAAAGTCGCTGGCGGAGCTGAAAGCGCTCGCCCAAAGCGCGGTAGAAAACGGTATGACGCTGATTGAGCCCACCGGGGGCATCGATCTCGATAACTTTGCGCTGATTCTACAAACCTGCCTGCAGGCCGGCGTCGCGCAGGTCATGCCGCATATTTATAGTTCCATTATCGATCCGCAAAGCGGCAATACCCGCCCGCAAGATGTCCATGCTCTGATGAACATCGTCAAGGAACTGGTCGATTAATCCCCCCGCGCGTGCGGTATAGGCCACTATTACCGCACGCGCTAACTTCCTGATCTGCTGAAGGTCACTGTCAATCTGTGAGCCTCCACGCAATAACGACATCCCGCCGTCCGAAGCGCCCTCTCATATTGATAGCGATCAAGAATAATCATACCGTCTGGTCGGTATGATTCGGGCCATGAACATGGAAGCCCAGCATCGTAAAAAAGACCCCGTCCGTCTGCATCGTCAACTGCTTGAATCCGCAGCGATGATCGCCGGTCGGGATGGTATTGCCGCCCTGTCGCTAAACGCCGTCGCCCGCGAAGCTGGTGTCAGCAAAGGCGGGCTCATGCACCATTTTCCCAATAAACAGGCGCTGATTTTCGCCCTGTTCGCCCGGCTGTTGGCGATTATGGAAAAGGCGATTAGCGAGCTGATGGCCGCCGATAACATCGCTTATGGACGCTTTACCCGCGCCTATTTGCGCTATCTGTCCAACCCGGAGCTGACGGATACCCACGAGAGCCGCCAGCTGATGGTGCTGTCGTTGGCGATGCCGGACGAACCGGTGCTGCGAAAATGCTGGCGCGACTGGATGCTGGATCATCTGGCGCAGGGCGATGCGCTCGACAACGGCCCGACCGGCACGCTGGTGCGCTACGCCGCCGACGGCATCTGGTTATCGGAACTGACCGAAGGGCGCACCATGAGCAGCGAACACCGCCAGGCGCTGGTAAACGATCTGACAAAAATGACGCTTCCCGCGTGAAGCGAGTAGAGTGAGGCCGCGATGCGCTACAACATCAATGCCCGTCTCATTTATGACGCAACGGACGGCACCCTAACATTACCGGGCGGCAATGAGCCGGATAGTCAGCTATCCATTACCGCCAACGCGCTGCTCTATTTCTTTCTTCGCCATACCGGCGTTGTCAGTCGCGATGAAGTGTTGAAAAAGGTCTGGGACGATAACGGCTTAACCTCATCCAACAGCAATCTCAATCAATACCTGAGCATGCTGCGCAAAACCTTCCGCCACTACGATATCGATAACATTATTGTCACCGTGTCGCGCGGCATGCTGCAGCTGAATCAGGATCTCAGCATCGAACTGCTCGACGCCGAGCCGACGCCCGCCGATGCCGTTCTCACATGCGATACGCCTGATGAAGCCGCCCCCGCTGCGGCGCCAACGCCGCCCACCGCTTCTCTACATGCGCGCGGTATGTGCTGGTATCTGGCCGGCGGCTGTCTGCTGCTCATCGCCCTGCTGCTGGTGGCATTTAGTCTCGCCGGCACCCACGTCGCCCGGCCAATCAATCTGACGCTGATGAGCCACAGCCAGTGCGAACTGCTGGCCAGCGATGAAATGCTGCGTTCGGTCTCGGCCACGGCCTATGGTAAGAATTTTGATGAGGTGCGTCAGCGGCTGAAGCTCAGCTGCAAGCCGGGGGAGCGTTTCGTTTTCTTCTACGGCGACCGGCTGGAGACTAACGGCCTGGGCCGGGTATTTCTCGCCCACTGCGCGATGCACGAAGACAACCCATTTAGCTATTGCGATAACTACTTTTACTACTCCTGGAAGCCGCAATGAGACTCGCGCCCCGCACCTTTTTCGCCCTCTCCGCCCTTGCATTTATCGCCGCCGCCGGGTTTAGCGCCTGGCGCCTGCTGCCGGATGCCAACGACGGCGTGATGAGCTGCTCCACCAAAGCGATCATGCGTTTTGAAAACATGGAAAAAGAGAATGTGAACGGCAATATCCATTTTAATTTTGCCGCCAACGGTAACGGTTCGATGGTGGTGGAAGGCTATACCGACTCCGCCGCCGGCTGGCTCTACCTGCAGCGCTACGTCAAATTCAGCTACACCAGCCAACGTATCTCGGCAACCGAACGCCACTACCGCATTAAAAAATGGGAATCCAGCGCCTCGTCCATCGACGAATCGCCGAATGTCATCTTTGACTACTTCATGCGCGAGATGTCCGACAGCCACGATGGCCTGTTCCTCAACGCGCAGAAGCTTAACGACAAAGCTATCCTGCTGAGCTCTATCAACTCACCGCTCTACATCTGCACGCTGAAGTCCGGCAGCACGCTTAACTAACCCGTCCCCTCTGTATCGCCGCGAGGAAAATGCGCCCTCGCTCACGCTCCGTTATTGCCCCCTCTTTCCACGATGCTAAAAGCGCACGTTTTGCATTTAGCTTCGACGCCAAAACTTGCGCATACCCACAATTATCACGTGGCTATATTACTAACCGCTGGCAAGTAATTAGCATCTTATTAACATTCATCTCCCGCCGATAAATAGCCTAAAAAAGCGCCATATCATCATAAAAATCAACACGCATAAAACAGAACGAACAGATAAATGGAAGGCTAAATAAGGCTAAATCACAGAGTAAAAACCTAAAATATTCATCCTCATGGATTTAAATTTCACTTCTTTCCCCATTCCCTATAGTGAACCCCGAACGCCGCTTCCGCGTGTTGATGCCGTTACGCGGACGGTTTTCCCGAATAACAAAACCTGTTCTGGAGGAAATCACGATGGGTGATGCATTGGGGCTTATCGAAACCAAAGGTCTGGTGGCCTGTATTGAAGCAGCGGACGCGATGTGTAAAGCCGCCAACGTCGAACTGATCGGCTATGAAAACGTCGGCTCTGGCCTTGTCACCGTGATGGTGAAAGGCGACGTCGGCGCGGTAAAAGCGGCGGTGGATTCCGGTGTGGAATCCGCGCAGCGCATCGGCGAAGTGGTGACCTCGCTGGTCATCGCGCGTCCGCATAACGACATCAACAAAATCGTCATTAAACACAAGGCCTGAAGGCCAGGAGAACGCAAATGGGTGATGCATTAGGTCTGATTGAAACCAAAGGTCTGGTGGCCTGCATTGAAGCGGCGGATGCGATGTGTAAAGCCGCCAACGTCGAACTTATCGGCTATGAAAACGTCGGCTCTGGCCTTGTCACCGCGATGGTGAAAGGCGACGTCGGCGCGGTGAAAGCGGCGGTGGATTCCGGTGTGGAATCGGCGCAGCGCATCGGCGAAGTGGTGACCTCGCTGGTTATCGCCCGTCCGCATAACGACATCAACAAAATCGTCTCGCATTACAAGATTGCGGACTAACGGAGAATCCTGATGAAAGAAGCGCTTGGTCTTATCGAAACCAAAGGTCTGGTGGCCTGCATTGAAGCCGCGGACGCGATGTGTAAAGCCGCCAACGTCGAGCTTATCGGCTATGAAAACGTCGGTTCCGGCCTCGTCACCGCAATGGTGAAAGGCGACGTCGGCGCGGTCAACGCGGCGGTCGACTCCGGCGTGGAAGCGGCGAAACGCATTGGCGAAGTCGTCAGTTCTCGCGTCATTGCGCGTCCACATAACGACATCGAAAAAATCGCGGCGCAGCACAAAGCATGACCTGACAGGGCGCGCCCCGTCTCCACTCTTTTCGTCTGATGAAGGATAGACTCATGATTGAACTGGATAACGATTTGCAGTCCCGGCAGAACGCGCGGGAACTGGTGCGCAACGCCAAAAAGGCGCAGGCGATTCTGGCCACCTTTTCGCAACAGCAAATCGACGCCATCGTGAAAAACGTGGCCCAGGAAGCAGCGCACCACGCCGAAGCGCTGGCGAAAATGGCCGCGGAAGAGACCGGTTTTGGCAACTGGCAGGACAAAGTGCTGAAAAACCGTTTCGCCTCGCTGCGCGTCTACGACGCCATCAAAGATATGAAGACCGTTGGCATCATTCATGACGACCCGGTAAAAAAAGTGATGGACGTGGGCGTGCCGCTCGGCGTGATTTGCGCGCTGGTCCCCTCAACTAACCCAACTTCTACGGTTATCTACAAAGCGCTGATCGCCCTCAAGGCCGGCAACGCCATTATCTTCTCCCCGCATCCGGGCGCGCGTCAGTGCAGCTGGAAGGCGATTGAAATCGTCAAACGCGCGGCAGAAGCGGCCGGCGCCCCGGCAGGCAGCGTTGACGGCATCACCCAGTTAACGCTCGAAGCCACCTCCGAACTGATGCACAGCAAAGACGTGTCGCTGATCCTCGCCACCGGCGGCGAAGGCATGGTGCGGGCGGCCTACGCTTCCGGCACCCCGACCATCAGCGGCGGCCCGGGTAACGGCCCGGCGTTTATCGAACGCAGCGCCGATATCCACCACGCGGTGAAAGATATCGTCACCAGTAAAACCTTCGATAATGGCGTGATCTGCGCCTCCGAGCAGTCGATTATCGTCGAACGCTGCATTTACGACGAGGTTCACCGCGAGCTGGAAGCGCAGGGCGTCTACTTCATGAATGAAGATGAGGCGGCAAAAATGGCGGCGCTGCTGCTGCGCCCGAACGGCACCATCAACCCGAAAGTGGTCGGCAAAACCGCGCTATACCTCAGCCAGATGGCGGGATTCTGCGTACCGGCCAGCACTAAAGTGCTGATCGCCGAGCAAACCACCGTATCGCCGAAAAACCCCTACTCGCGCGAAAAACTGTGCCCGGTACTCGGCCTGTACGTGGAAGAAGACTGGAAAGCCGCCTGCCACCGCGTGGTGGAGCTGCTGACCAACGAAGGACTGGGCCATACGCTGGTGATCCACACCCGTAATCAGGACGTCATCCGCCAGTTCTGCCTCGAAAAACCGGTCAACCGCATTCTGATTAATACTCCGGCGGCGCTCGGCGGTATCGGCGCGACCACCAACATCTCTCCGGCGCTGACCCTCGGCTGCGGCGCGGTCGGCGGCGGCTCCAGCTCCGACAACGTCGGCCCGATGAACCTGCTCAATATCCGCAAAGTCGGCTATGGCGTGCGTTCGATTGACGAGCTTCGCGCGCCGGGCAGCCGCCCTGAGCCCCAGCCGACCATCGTTACTCCGGCGAGCGATCCGCAGCGCAGCATTCTTGATGACGTGCGTTTCAACGCTCCGGCCAATGCCGCGCCTGCGTGCTCCGCAGGCAACGATGACCGTTTCGCCAGCGCAGGCGCCGCCAGTATGGAAGGTGAAATCAACGAACAAAACGTGGAACGCGTTATTCGCCAGGTGCTGGAGCGCCTCGCTAAGTAACGCACTGATATAAGGCGATAAACGATGATTCTCGCAAAGGTAACCGGCCATGTCGTCGCCACGCAGAAATGCGATGAGCTACGCGGCAGCAACCTGCTGTTGATCACCCGCTTAGATGACAAACAGCAGCCGATGAAAGACCAGATCTGGGTCGCCGTCGATAACGTCGGCGCCGGCATGCACGACATCGTGCTGGCGGAAGAGTACTTCGCGCTCAATAAAGACCGCTACAAAGCGATGTCGGTGGTCGCCATTGTCGAGAACGTGTTTCGGGACGCCTAACAGGAGTGAATAGCCCAATGAGTGAATTTTTACTGAAACCGCGGATTTGCTTCGGTCAGGACGCCCTCTCGGTGCTGAACGAACTTTCCGCCCGCAGCGTACTGCTGGTGACCGATAAAGCGATGGTGAAGTTTGGCCTCGCCGAGCGCGTCACCGCCCTGTTGCGCCAGCGCGGGATCGCCTGGCAGATGTGGGACGACGTAGTGGCGGATCCGGATATCGCCACCGTGGTGCGCGGCATGAAGCTGATGGATAACCACTATCCGGATCTGGTTATCGCGCTCGGCGGCGGTTCGGTAATCGATGCCGCCAAAGCGGTTATTTTCTCCCTGGCGCAGACCCGTCCGCAGGACAACCGTCCCCGTCCGTGCTTCGTCGCCATCCCCACCACCAGCGGCACCGGCTCGGAAGTCACCGCCTTTTCGGTGGTGAAAGCCAATGCGGAGAAGCTGGTGCTGGTGGATGCGTCGCTACTACCGGATATCGCCATTCTTGACCCAGCGCTGGTGGCTTCGGTGCCGCCGGCAATTACCGCCGACACCGGCATGGACGTACTGTGTCACGCTCTGGAAGCCTACGTCTCTCGCGCCGCCAGCGACTTTTCCGACGCGCTGGCGGAGAAAGTGGTGCAGCAGGTATTCCGCTATCTGCCAACCTGCTGGCGCAGCGGCGACAACCTGCAGGCGCGCGAAAAGATGCATAACGCCTCCTGCATGGCGGGGATGGCCTTCACCAACGCGTCGCTTGGAATAACCCACAGCCTGGCGCACGCCCTCGGCGGCGTCTTCCGCGTACCCCATGGCCGCGCCAACGCCCTGTTGATGGCGCAAGTCGTCGCCTGGAACGCCGATTTCAACGGCCAGTGCGACACCCTTGCGGCAACGAAATATGCCCGTCTGGCGCATCTGCTTGATCTGCCAGCCGCCTCGCCGCGCCAGGGCGTCGCCAGCCTGCTGGTCGCCATTCAGGCTTTAAAAGAAGAGATGAGCATGCCCTCCGGCATTAGCAACGCCGGCATTGAGGCGGCTGAATTCGAACGCCGTTTGCCGGAGATGGTCGGCCAGGCGCTGCGCGACAGCTGTACCCCAACCAACCCACGCGCGCCGGACGCTAACGCGTTAACCGAGCTTTATCGCCGGGCCTGGTCCGGTTGCCTGGAATCGCCCGACGGCGCTCCGCTTGCACGGGCCTACGGGTAACAAATAACCGGGTGATCGCTGAGTTATTTGTAGGCCGGGTAAGGCGTCAGCCGCCACCCGGCAGGAATACGGACACTGTATCCACAACCGGGTTGTCATCAGCCGCGGAAAAAGAACATCTGGAGAATACTACATGGCACACTACAGCTTAACGCCGCGCGTCAAAGTGCTGGCAGACCGTTTACGCTCACAGGCAAGCACCCTGTGCACCGAGCACGCCGCGATCCTCAGCGCGCTGGATAGCGATATCGCAGGCATTCCCGCCGCCGTCAAACCGGCTCGCCGTTTCTATGAACTGATGCGCCAGCTGCCGCTGACCATCAGCGCCGACGAACTGATCGTCGGTAACCAGACCCGTAAACCGCACGGGGCGATTTTCCATGATGAAAGCGCCGCGCATCGGCCATCCGTATTCCAGTTCCTCAACCTCAACAGCGATCTCGATTCACCGGACTACAACCTGGTCGTCGAAAAAGGCGTGCTGGCGATTAAGCACCAGTTGGAAGAGAAAACCCGCGCCCTCGGTAGCGCCGTTAGCCGCAGCGGTATGGATGAAGTCAACGGCTGCCGCGCCGCCATCTACGCCTGCGACGCCCTGTTAGCGCTGGCGCAAAATCTGGCCAACAGCGCCGAACAGCTGGCGGCCGCAGAAACCAATGCTTATCGCAAAGCCGAGCTGCTCGATAGCGCGGCCATTCTGCACCACGTTCCGGCCCACCCGGCGCGTAATTTCAAAGAAGCCTGCCAGGCGTTCTATCTGTTCCAGCTGGCGTTACAGCTGGATAACGGCAGCTATGCGGTTAACCCGCAAGGGGCGGATAAAGCGCTACTACCTTACTTCCAACGCGATATCAACAGCGGCGCGCTGAATACCCAGCAGGCCTATGAAATCGTGGAGTGCCTGTGGTTCAAGCTGGCTGAACTGAGCGAAGTCCGCGCCGCCTGCGCCATTGACGGCTATCCGATGCTCGACGCCATACTGCACGGCGCCTCTTTTGATAACGCCGAAGTGAACGAACTCTCGGCGATGTTTATCAGCGCCCAGCGCAACCTCAGCGCGCTGAATCTGCCGGTACGTCTGTTTAGCGGCGCGCAACAGGTCAGCCACGCGCCTTTCGCCGCCTGTGCCGACACGCCGGCGATGGAAGGCTTAACTCCGCGTATGCAGCGCCTGCGTAACCACTACCTGACGGTACGCCCGAGCGTCTCTATCTACCGCGCGCTGGCCTTTACTGAAGTGGTCAAAGCCAACCCGGGCATGCCAACCATTCTGCTACGGGCGAAAGCCTTCCGCCACGCCTGCGAAACCGCGCCGATTCTGATTCAGGACGATGAGCTGATCGTCGGCCATCCGTGCGGCAAGCCGCGCGCGGGCGCCTTCTCGCCGGATATCGCCTGGCGCTGGGTGCGCGATGAGCTCGACACCATGAGCACCCGTCCGCAGGATCCGTTTGAAATCAGCGAAGCGGATAAAAAAACCATTCGCGAAGAGATCGTCCCGTTCTGGGAAGGCCGTTCGCTGGATGAGATTTGCGAAGCGCAATACCGTGAGGCCGGCGTCTGGGCCTTCAGCGGCGAGACCTTCGTCAGCGACCTCTCCTATCACCAGATTAACGGCGGCGGCGATACCTGCCCGGGCTACGACGTGCTGCTGTTCACCAAAGGGATGAACGGCATTAAAGCCGATGCCGAGGCGCATCTGGCCAACCTGAGCATGGAAAACCCGGAAGATATCGACCGTATCTACTACTACAAAGCGGCGATTGAAACCTGTGAAGGGGTGGTCAACTACGCCCGCCGCATCGCCGCCCACGCCCGCGAACTGGCGGCTAAAGAGCAAAACGCCCAGCGCCGCGCCGAACTGCTGACCATCGCCGACGTCAACGAAAACGTGCCGGCCAATCCGCCGAAGACCCTGCAGGAAGCGCTGCAGAGTATCTGGACCGTCGAGTCACTGTTTGAAATCGAAGAGAACCAGACCGGGCTGTCGCTGGGGCGCGTCGACCAGTACTGCTACCCGATGTTCGAAGCCGATATCCGCGAAGGCCGTCTGACCCACGACAGCGCGCTGGAGCTGCTGCAGGCGTTCATCATCAAATGTGCCGAACTGATGTGGATGTCGAGCGAGCTGGGAGCGAAATATTTCGCAGGTTATCAGCCGTTTATCAACCTCACCGTTGGTGGCCAGAAACGTAGCGGCGGCGATGCCTGTAACGATCTGACCTACCTGATTATGGACGCGGTGCGCTTTGTGAAGGTTTATCAGCCGTCGCTGGCCTGCCGTATCCACAACCAGTCGCCGCAGAAATACATGGAAAAAATCGTCGACGTGGTGAAAGCAGGAATGGGCTTCCCGGCCTGCCACTTTGATGACTCCCACATCAAGATGATGCTGCGCAAAGGCTTCGATTTTGAAGACGCCCGCGACTACTGCCTGATGGGCTGCGTTGAGCCGCAAAAATCCGGGCGCATCTACCAGTGGACCTCCACCGGCTACACCCAGTGGCCTATCGCTATCGAATTCGTGCTCAACCGCGGGCGGATGGTGCTGTTCGATAGCTATCAGGGGCTGGATACCGGCGACCTGCGCGACCTGCGCACCTTCGAAGATTTCGACGCGGCGGTGAAACAGCAGATCGCCCACATCGTGCGCCTGTCGGCCATCGGCACCGTCATCAGCCAGCGCGTCCACCGCGATGTGGCGCCGAAGCCGCTGATGTCGCTGCTGGTCGAAGGCTGCATGGAGAGCGGCAAAGATGTCGCCGCAGGCGGCGCGATGGTCAACCACGGTCCGGGGCTGATTTTCTCCGGCCTGGCGACCTACGTCGACTCGATGGCAGCGATCCGCAAGCTGGTGTTCGAAGAGAAGAAATACACCCTTGAGCAGATCCGCGATGCGCTGCTGGCCAACTTTGAAGGTTACGAAGCGCTGCGCCGCGACTGCCTGAACGCGCCGAAATACGGTAACGACGATAACTACGTCGACCAGTACGCGCTGGATATTACCGAATGGACCGAGAAAGAGTGCCGTAAATACAAAATGCTCTACTCGACCCTGAGCCACGGCACCCTGTCTATCTCCAACAATACGCCAATCGGCGAGCTGACCAACGCCACGCCTAACGGCCGCCTGGCGTGGATGCCGCTCTCCGACGGCATCAGCCCGACTCAGGGCGCGGATAAACAAGGCCCGACGGCGATTATCAAGTCGGTCAGCAAGATGAACGTGGAAACCATGAACATCGGCATGGTGCACAACTTCAAGTTCCTCAAAGGGCTGCTGGATACCCCGGAAGGTCGCCACGGCTTGATTACCTTGCTGCGTACCGCCTCGATTCTCGGCAACGGCCAGATGCAGTTCAGCTACGTCGATAACGAAGTACTGAAGAAGGCGCAGCAGGAGCCGGAGAAATACCGCGACCTGATCGTTCGCGTCGCCGGCTACAGCGCCTACTTCGTTGAGCTGTGCAAAGAGGTCCAGGACGAGATCATCAGCCGAACGGTGATTGAGAAGTTCTAGTTCTCTTAAAGAGAATTAAATGAGCTGTATTTGAGAAATAACCGGAAGTTCTCCGTCCCGTAACGGGACGGAGCGGGAGGCAAGCGTGATCGCAAAACAAGAATTAACGGGCCGAATTTTCAATATCCAGAAATATTCGATCTATGACGGCGATGGCATTCGCACGCTGGTGTTTTTTAAGGGCTGCAACATTCGCTGCCCGTGGTGCGCCAACCCGGAAGGGCTGAGCAGCCAGTTCCAGGTGATGTTCTCGCACGACAAATGCATTAACTGCGGCGACTGCGTCAGCGTCTGTCCGGCGGGTATTCATTATCGGGCGGAAGAAAACGGCGAAATGAAGCACTTCGTCGACCGCAACAAAGACTGCATCGGCTGTCGCAAATGCGAAGAGATTTGCACCCAGAACGCGCTGGACATTATGGGCAAGGACGTCACCGTCAGCGAGCTGATGGAGATCATCATGCAGGACTACGACTTCTACATCTCCTCCGGCGGCGGCGTGACCATCGGCGGCGGCGAAATGAGTCTGCAGACCGATTTTGCCGTCGCCTTATTTAGCGAATGCAAAAAGATGATGATTAACACCGCCGTCGAAACCCAGGGGACCACCCCGCTTGCCAACTACCAGAAGCTGGCGCCGGTCACCGACACCTTCTTGTTCGACATAAAGCAGATTAACAGCGAACACCACAAGGCGATGCTCGGCATCGGCAACGAAGGGATCCGCCGCAATCTCGAATGGCTGGTGGATTCCGGCGCCAATGTGATTGTGCGCATGCCGCTCATTCGCGGCTACAACGACTCATTCGACGCCATTACCGGCGCCATTGATTACGTACAGAAGCTGGCGAAGCGCGGGAATATCCGCCGCATCGACATGCTGCCGTACCACCAGTTGGGGCGCAAAAAATACGAACGCCTGGATATGCCCTACCCGATTACCCAGGACCCGTCTTATTCACCGGACGAACTGGACCGGCTGGAAACCTTCTTCCAGCAATTTGATTTTGATATTCGCTTAGTCCGCCATTAACAGGAGCCGACCATGAAAAGTTTAGGCGTAATTGAAACGCGAGGATGGGTCGCCGCCATTCAGGCCGTCGACGCCGCCTGTAAAGCTGCGGGAGTGACCTGCATTGGCTATCGCAAACCAGGCTCCGGGCTGGTGAGCGTCTGCTTTGAAGGGGAAATCAGCGCCATCCACACCGCTATCGAGCGCGGCGTGGCGGTGGCTGGCGCCGAGCACACCGTGAAGTCGCTGGTCATTGCCCGCCCGGAGCGCTGCGTGGTTGAAGCGTTAAGCAACCTCAAAGGCAACCCGTCGCCTGCGAAAAAAGCGGCCGAGCCTGTGGTTATCGCCGCCCCGGAACCCATCGTTCCGCCTGCCGCCCCGAACGAAGCGGAAGATAAGCATCCGGCGCTGAAGAAAGGGAAGAAGTCATGATCGACACCTTGCTTCGCGAAAAAATCACCGTTCGCCTGAGCGCAACGGCGCCGGCGATCCCGGTGGGGATCTCCAACCGCCACGTTCATCTCGCGCAAAAGGACGTCGAGGCGCTATTCGGCAAAGGCTACAGCCTGACGCCGTTCAAACCGCTGCGCCAGCCGGGGCAGTTCGCCGCCCAGGAGTGCGTGACCGTTGTCGGGCCGAAGGGCTCGCTGACCAACGTCCGCGTGCTGGGGCCAACCCGCCCGCTATCGCAGCTGGAAGTGTCGCGCGCCGACTGCTTCACGCTGGGGATTAAGGCGCCAGTTCGTGAGTCCGGCCAGCTGGAGAATGCCGGCAGCGCGCTGCTGATTGGGCCCGCTGGCCACGTTGAACTCCATTCGCAGGTGATCTGCGCCTGGCGCCATATTCATATGTCGCCGCAGGACGCGCGCCGACTCAACGTTAGCAATGGCCAGAAGGTCAGCGTGCGCAGCAACGGCGAGCGCCAGCTGACTTTCGATGAAGTGGTGGTGCGGGTGCGCGATGACTTCGCGCTGGAGTTTCACATTGACACCGAAGAAGCCAATGCCGCCGGGTTGAAAAACGGCGCGCAGGTGACGCTCATCGGCTAACGGAGGCTCGCCATGACCGACGAACAGATTGAAGGTTTAGTCGCGCGGATTTTACAGCGCCTGCAACCGCCGGTACTGGTGATGGTGACCGCCGCTGACGGCTACCGCGCGGCAATCCGCCAGCGCCTGGCAAGCTGCGGCTACCCGCTGCGCCTCGCGCTGGAGGATGGTCTCGCCGACGCCGCCGCATGGCGAGAGGTAGGCGAGATTATCCCGTCATCGGCCTGGCAGGATGCCCTGCCGTCGGCGCCGTGGCGGGCGGTACTGCTGCCGTTTCTCGATTACCCGCTGGCTTCAGACCTGCTGAACGGCACGCGCAGCAGCCCGCTCGCCCGCTGCGCGCACGAGGCGCTGCTGAAGGGTATTCCCGTGCTGGCGCTGCGCTATCACTGCGATCCGCTCAGCGAACTCAACCAGCTACGCGGCGCGCAGGCCGACAGCGCCTATACCGGGCATCTGCAGGCCACGCTGGCTCGTCTGGAAGCCTGCGGCGTCTTCCTCGGCACCATGAATGAGCTGCTGGCGACGCTGGACGCGCCCACCGCGCCTGCCGCCACCAGCAGCGAACCGCGCCGTTATCTCACCGTCACAGACGTGGTGAATAATCCGGCGCTGGCGGCGGCTCCGCACGCGCAGCTGACCGATGCGGCCATTGATTATTTAAAAAACAGAAAGATATGACCTTACCCAACTATGAACCTGGAGCTTAACGATGTCTTCGAAAACAAAATGCTGGTTATGGATGCTGCTGGTTATCCTCTCCGAAACCTCAGCAACCTCGACGTTAAAAATGTTCGGTAGCAGCGAAGGCAGCACAAAAATGCTGCTGCTCGGCCTGCTGATTGCGCTCTACTGCACCTGCTATTACTCGCTCTCAAGGGCGGTGAAAGATATCCCGGTCGGCCTGGCGTACGCCACCTGGTCCGGCACCGGTATCCTGGTGGTTTCGACGCTGGGAATGGCATTCTACGGCCAGCACCCGGATACCGCCGCCATCATCGGCATGGCGGTGATCGCCAGCGGCATCGTTATCATGAACCTGTTCTCGAAGATGGGTTCCGAAGAGAGCGAAGAGGCTGCACCCGTCACGCCAGTCGCCTCCATGGATAAGAAAATCGCCAACTAACAGGAAAGGAATACCCTATGTTTAATCTCGGATTTTTATGGCTGGCGCTGTCTATCGGCTCCGAAATCACCGGCACCTCGATGATCAAAAAGACCAACGGCTTCAGCAAGCTGGCGCCTTCAGTGCTGGTGGTCTGCGCCTACGGCCTGTGCTACTTCGCCCTCACCCGCGCGATGAGCACCATCCCGGTGGGCGTAGCCTACTCGCTGTGGTGCGGCTTCGGTATCGTCGGCGTGACGATCTGCTCCATGATCCTCTATAAGCAGAAGCCGGACCTGGCGGCCATTATCGCCATGGCGCTAATTATCTCCGGCGGCGTGATCATGAACGTCTTCTCGACCATGTAACAACGGTTTGTTTATCTTGCCGGGCGGCGGCTACGCCTTGCCCGGCTCATTCACCATGCTGGG
This sequence comes from Klebsiella sp. 141162, assembly GCF_050600755.1. Lineage (NCBI taxonomy): Bacteria > Pseudomonadati > Pseudomonadota > Gammaproteobacteria > Enterobacterales > Enterobacteriaceae > Klebsiella > Klebsiella sp. 141162. The sequence continues at coordinate 169,420 of NZ_JAQIRI010000009.1, forward strand.
TGAGAGCCGTGATTTACATGGACATCGCCTCGGCATTTGTCGGTAGCGCGATTCCGGGCACCATCAGGCCCCTCAGAATATGACATAATCAGGGAAGTATCTTTTGGCTTAATTCAATCGCTTCCATTCACTGGGCTCCATTGCTCCACAATGATGAAATATATTAAGAAGAGCCTCGTGTTGAGCGCTATCATCAAGAAAAAACTGGCAACCAGCGATCTGCAACACCTGGAACAACTAAAGGATCGGTTAAAAAGCCGATTCGGCGCGGCGCCTGGTATACACATGGCCGGTATTCCTATCGCGATCAGCATGATACTTGCTATCTTTTGCTACGCGATGCCCCAGGTTTATGTATGGATGCTACTCTTTCGCTGGTTAGGAATACCTGAATACAAAGTACTGATGGGCGTTTTTTTTGCAGCGATCGTATATTGCGTAGTTATCATGACTACAACGTTACTGACTGCTCGAGGCTCTTTAAACGGATATAAATTACATCTGATTATTATCACGATGACAGGAATAACTAGCATTATCTACTTTATCGGTTCCTGGTTTTCATTTTTATTCGGCACGGTAGACAATTATACGCCACAGATAACATCTGCTTTAGGTTTGATGTTTTTCTGCCTGAATATCATGTGGATGAATTCATCATCATTTTACCAGTCGATCGTCTTGACGTTACATAACCGCGTATGGCGTAAGCAATTGAAAATTGAAGAACAGCATATGTGATCCTCCCAGTCAGAGGTACCAAATTCAGCAAAACCTGCTTACGAGCAGGATTTCAGATTGCTGAATAATACTTTGTATGCAACAGGTTTACCCCGCCGTGATTTCGTGGCAGGATAAAAAGATGAACAGAAACGTTATCGTTACCTACCCCCGTCGTTGGTGGCTGCCTGCATAACAGGCGGCACGATACACGTTTCCATTTTCAAAGCCGCCGGAAGGCGGCTTTGTTATTTTCAGGACGTCTTTCGGCTGAACAGTCTGATAAGGAGTCCCTGATGAACCATCCACAAACCATCCTCACCGGCGACCGCCCGACCGGCCAACTACATCTTGGCCACTACGTCGGCTCGCTGCGCCAGCGCGTCGCGCTGCAGCACGACCACCAGCAGTTTATCCTGATCGCCGACCTGCAAGGGCTCACCGATAACGGCAGCAACCCGCAAAAAATCAGCCACCATATCCTCGAAGTCATGGCCGATTATCTGGCCGTCGGCATCGACCCCAGGCTCACCACGATTTGCCTGCAGTCCGCTCTGCCCGCGCTGGCGGAGCTCAGCGCGCTGTATATGAATATCGTCACCGTCGCCCGCGTGGAACGTAATCCGACGGTAAAAAATGAGATTGCCCAGAAGGGATTTGCCCGTTCGCTGCCGGTTGGCTTTCTCGCCTATCCGATTAGCCAGGCCGCCGATATCACCGCCTTCAAGGCCGAGCTGGTGCCGGTGGGCGACGATCAGCTACCGATGATTGAGCAGACCAACGAAATCGTCCACAAAATGAATAGCCTCACCGGCGAACCGGTATTGCGCCACTGCAAAGCGCTACTCAGCGAAGTGAGCCGCCTGCCGGGCGTCGACGGTAATGCCAAAATGTCGAAATCGCTGGGCAATACGCTGACGTTATCGGCCAGTGAAGAGGAGATTCACCGCGCGGTCAGCGCGATGTATACCGACCCGACACACCTGAGAGTCAGCGATCCGGGGCATGTCGACGGCAACGTAGTGTTCACCTATCTCGACGCTTTCCATAGCGATAAGGCGCTGGTTGCTGAGATGAAAGCCCACTATCAGCGCGGCGGGCTGGGCGATCGCCAGTGTAAGAATGAACTGGAAACCTGCTTGCAGGAGCTACTGGCGCCGATCCGCGAACGCCGGGCCACTTACAGTCAGGATAAAGGAATGCTGCTGGAATTGTTGCGTCAGGGCAGCGAACGCGCCCACCAGCTCACGCAGCGGACGCTGCATGAAGTGAAGCGCGGGCTGGGGCTGCCGGTGCTGTTCTGAGCTTCAGAACCCTGCCCCGGTCGCGCTACGCTGCCGGGGCTCGTTTTACACCCTGCCTTTATGCATCTTCACACAGTTGCGCCCTTCGCGTTTGGCGGCGTACAGCGCATTATCGGCATCGCGCAACAGCAGGTTGTAATCGGGATGGCCGGAGTGCACGGCATAGCCAATGCTGGCGGTGATTGGGATCTGCGTATCGCCGCCAACGTTAAACGCCAGTTGGCTAATTTTTTTCCGCAGGCGGTCGAGGATGGTAAACGCCTCTGACACGCCGGTCTCCACCAGCACCAGCAGAAACTCTTCCCCGCCGTAGCGGAAGATATAGTCGCTGGAACGGATATTGTCGCTGAGCAGTTCCGCGACATGTTTAATCGCCCGGTCGCCGACCATATGGCCCCAGTTATCGTTAATGCCTTTGAAATGATCGATGTCGACGATCGCCACCGTCATCGGCAACTCATGCTCCATCGCCAGCGTCACTTCATGCTTGAGCACCACCGGCAAATAGCGGCGGTTAAGCAGGCTGGTTAATGCATCTTTGCCGTTTTGCATCTGCGACAGGCTGCTGAAAATTACGCCCAGTTGGCTTCCGATTTGCTGGCAATGAATATGGATCCCCTGAATCAGGTTTTGTGTATTTTTATAATCCATGGCAGAGGCTGATGCCCGCCATCCTATTAATAAGTCGTCGACCTGCGAAATTAATGCGGCAATTTCGTCCATCTGGCTATTTTTGTTAAAATAGCGTACGCATTTATGGCGGAACCAGAGACCAAATTCCGATTCAGATAATAACGTAGCGTTAGTATGCGCTTTATTTTCGCTAACAATATTAAAAATTGCCGTATTTTCCCAACCGGAAAGCGCCGCCTGCTGTTTGCCATATTCCATCGGGACATTGTCCATCAAACTATACAGGCGATAAGCCTCTTCGTTTTTGGTCGCCCGATAGTGCGATAAGGTATAGGCATGGCACATCATCTCAACGGCCATATTAATCGCCATAATAGCGTAATAGATGGCATCGACGGCAATCTGGCGGTCGTTAACGTGGCTGCGGATATACTCAATAAGCCCGGCCTTAATTTGCCGGGCGCCGCGCAGCACCGCCTCCGCCGGGATACCGATCCGCGCGTGGATGCTGCCAATCTGATATTGCCGTTCCGCCAGCGCCGGCAACTGCGCTTTGTCGCTGGTCAGGATCTCCTTCACCCATAGCGCCAGCGAGCGGCTCAGTCTTTCCTGAACTAAATCATAAGTCAGGTGGCGGGCAATATCCGGATCCTGAAAAATAAAATCATAAAACCGGGCCGCTAACGCTTCCGATTGCTCCTCTGCGATATTTTTAAGTACCTCCTTAACGGCTGGCGTCAGGCTGTCATACAGCGGTAGCCACTCCTTAAAAATAACAGAGATATATTTTTTGCTTTCATCGTTCATGAATAAAGCGCTCGCCGGGCGTTAGTCTATTTCGGGGTTGCCGATCATACATGAGTTGCCGCAGGTCAACCAGACGAAGAAAATCATAGGGATAGCGTATTTCTCAGTCATTATAGCGAGGGGGTCGCAATTCCATAGTTTATATATGGACTTTGACGCTACCGATGTTAGTATCCAGATTATAAATATGCGTGTTTCATTTAAGGCCAGGATTGCTGATGATGACCACTCTAAAAGCACATCTTCCCCACCGGTTGGCAACGTAACAGGATTTTGCGCCGGACGGCCTTATCTCCCTTTTGTTTTATCGTCCCGCCGGGCGAAATAGCGAAACGCGCACCACTCAGCAATATGGAACAGAGCGAGTCGCGTATGGACAAGAACAAACGACGTTGGACCGGGTATATCGTAGTTGCAGCGGTGGTCATCGCCGCCGCATGGTGGATGTTGCGCCCGGCTGGGCTACCGCCGGGCTTCGCCGCCAGTAATGGCCGCATCGAGGCGACGGAAGTCGATATCGCCACCAAAATTGCCGGGCGTATCGAGACGATTCTGGTCAAAGAGGGGCAGTTCGTCCATAAAGGCGATGTGCTGGCGCGGATGGATACGCGGGTGCTCAATGAGCAGCGCCTCGAAGCCGCCGCGCAAATCAAAGAAGCGCAAAGCGCGGTTGCCGCCGCCAACGCGTTACTCGACCAGCGGCAGAGCGAAATGCGCGCCACCGAAGCGGTGGTGAAACAGCGCCAGGCGGAGCTAGACTCCACCGCTAAACGTCACGTCCGTTCCAGCACTCTTTCACAGCGCGGCGCCGTCTCCGCTCAGCAGCTGGATGACGATCGCGCGGCCGCTGAAAGCGCCCGCGCGGCGCTGGAATCGGCGAAAGCGCAGGTCTCCGCCGCCCGCGCCGCCATCGAGGCTGCCCGCACCAGCATCATCCAGGCTAAAACCCGCGTTGAAGCCGCCGAAGCCACCGAGCGGCGGATCCTCGCCGATATTGACGATAGCCAGCTGAAAGCGCCGCGCGACGGCCGCATCCAGTACCGCGTCGCCGAACCAGGCGAAGTGCTGGCCGCCGGGGGGCGGGTATTAAACATGGTCGACCTGGCAGACGTCTATATGACCTTCTTCCTGCCAACGGAACAGGCGGGTCTCCTGGCGCTCGGCAGTGAAGCGCGCTTGATCCTGGATGCCGCGCCAGATCTAGTGATCCCGGCAAATATCAGCTTTGTCGCCAGCGTCGCGCAATTCACCCCAAAAACGGTAGAAACCAGCGACGAGCGGCTCAAGCTGATGTTCCGCGTCAAGGCGCGCATTCCGCCAGAGCTGTTGGAACAGCATCTGGAATATGTCAAAACCGGCCTGCCTGGGATGGCCTGGGTACGACTGGATAAGCAGAAAAGCTGGCCTGAAGCGCTGACGGTGAGGTTGCCGCAATGAAACTCACGCCGCAGGATACTTCGCCTCCCGTCGCCCTGCTGGAAAACGTTGGCCAGCAGTTTGGCGCCACCATCGCGTTGCGCGATATCAACCTGGCGATCCCGGCGCGGTGTATGGTTGGCCTGATTGGCCCGGACGGGGTCGGCAAATCAAGCCTGCTCTCGCTTATCGCCGGGGCGCGGGCCATCGAGCAGGGTAACGTGATGGTGCTCGGCGGCGATATGCGCGACGTTCATCACCGCCAGCAGGTATGCCCGAAAATCGCCTGGATGCCGCAGGGCCTGGGGAAAAACCTCTACCATACGTTATCGGTCTATGAAAACGTCGACTTCTTCGCCCGCCTGTTTGGTCATGATAAAGCCGAGCGTGAACTTCGTATCAACGAACTGCTGCAGAGCACCGGGCTGGCGCCGTTTCGCGATCGCCCTGCCGGTAAACTCTCCGGTGGAATGAAACAAAAGCTCGGGCTGTGCTGTGCTCTTATCCACGATCCGCAGCTACTCATCCTTGATGAACCGACTACCGGCGTCGACCCGCTCTCCCGCGCGCAGTTCTGGGATCTAATCGACAGCATTCGTCAGCGCCAGCCGGAAATGAGCGTGCTGGTCGCTACCGCCTACATGGAAGAGGCCGAGCGCTTCGACTGGCTGGTGGCGATGAACGCCGGCGAGATACTGGCGACCGGTAGCGCGGCGGCGCTCAAAAAACAGACCGGCAGCCAGACCCTGGAGCAGGCGTTTATCGCCCTGCTGCCGGAAGCGCAGCGCCTGGCGCATAAAGACGTGGTCATCCCGCCGCGCGACGGCAGCGAGGAAGAGATCGCCATTGAAGCGCGCGGCCTGACCATGCGCTTCGGCAACTTTGTCGCCGTCGACCACGTTAACTTTCGTATCGCCCGAGGCGAAATTTTTGGCTTCCTCGGCTCTAACGGCTGCGGCAAATCCACCACCATGAAAATGCTCACCGGCCTGTTGCCCGCCAGCGAAGGCGAGGCCTGGCTGTTTGGCCAGCCGGTCGACCCGAAAGATATCGCCACCCGCCAGCGAGTGGGTTATATGTCGCAGGCTTTCTCGCTCTATAGCGAACTGAGCGTATGGCAAAACCTGGAGCTGCACGCCCGCTTGTTTCACATTCCGGACCATGAAATAGCCGGCCGGGTCGCTGAAATGTGCGAGCGTTTTATGTTGAGCGAGGTGGAAGATGCGCTCCCCGCCGCTCTACCGCTGGGGATCCGCCAGCGCCTGTCATTAGCGGTCGCGGTAATTCATCGCCCGGAGATGCTGATCCTCGATGAACCCACCTCCGGCGTTGACCCGGTGGCGCGCGATATGTTCTGGCAACTGATGGTTGACCTGGCGCGGCAGGATCGCGTCACCATCTTCATCTCCACCCACTTTATGAATGAGGCGGAACGCTGCGATCGCATCTCGCTCATGCACGCCGGCAAAGTGCTGGCCAGCGATACGCCGCAGGCGCTGGTTGAGCAACGTGGCTCCGCCAGCCTCGAAGAGGCGTTTATCGCCTGGCTGCAGGAGGCGGCAGATACCACACAGCCGACCGTTTCTGCCTCTACAACGCCCGCGCCGCCTGCTGTCGCATCACACCACAAGAACGCGTCCCCACGCCAGTCATTCAGCCTGCGCCGCCTGTTTAGCTATAGCCGCCGCGAAGCGCTGGAACTGCGCCGCGATCCGGTGCGATCGACGCTGGCGCTGCTGGGAACGGTGATCCTGATGTTTATCATGGGCTATGGGATCAGCATGGATGTCGAGGATCTGCGCTTTGCCGTCCTCGACCGCGATCAAACGATCAGCAGCCAGAACTGGTCGCAGAACATTGCTGGCTCACGCTACTTTATCGAGCAGGCGCCACTGCAGAGTTATGACGAATTGGATCGTCGAATGCGTAACGGCGAGCTGGCGGTGGCGATAGAAATTCCGCCGAACTTTGGCCGCGATATCGCTCGCGGTACGCCGGTGCAGATTGGCGTGTGGGTGGACGGCGCAATGCCAAATCGCGCGGAAACGGTGCGCGGGTACGTGCAGGCGATGCATCTGGCCTGGCTGCAGGAGATGGCCGGGCGGCAAAGTAGCCCGAATCGTGATACTTCGCTCATTTCCATCGAGACCCGCTATCGCTATAACCCGGACGTGAAGAGCCTGCCGGCCATCGTCCCGGCGGTGATCCCGCTGCTGCTGATGATGATCCCGGCGATGCTCAGCGCGCTGAGCGTGGTGCGGGAAAAAGAGCTCGGTTCGATCATCAACCTGTACGTGACGCCGACCACCCGCAGCGAATTCCTGCTCGGCAAACAGCTGCCTTACATCGTGTTGGGGATGTTTAACTTTTTTCTGCTGTGCGCGCTGTCGGTCTTCGTGTTTGGCGTCGCGCATAAGGGGAGTTTCCTGACCCTCACCCTGGCGGCGCTGCTGTATGTCACCATCTCCACCGGGCTGGGATTGCTGATCTCGACATTTATGAAGAGCCAAATCGCCGCCATTTTCGGTACCGCGATTATTACGCTGATTCCGGCCACCCAATTCTCCGGGATGATCGACCCGGTGGCGTCTCTGGAGGGGCCAGGTCGCTGGATCGGACAAATCTACCCGACCAGCCATTTCCTGACCATCACCCGCGGTACCTTCTCCAAGGCACTGAATATTAGTGATTTGTGGGTTTCGTTCATTCCACTATTGATTGCGGTGCCGCTGGTGCTCGGGCTGAGCGTGTTGCTGCTGAAGAAACAGGAGGGATGATGCGCGGATTACGCAATATTTATAACCTCGGCGTCAAAGAGCTGCGCAGCCTGCTCGGCGATAAAGCGATGCTGGCGCTGATCGTGTTTGCTTTTACCGTGTCGGTTTACTCCTCGGCCACGGTAATGCCCGGCTCTCTACACCTGGCGCCTATCGCTATTGCCGATATGGATAAATCACAGCTCTCATCGCGGATCATTAACGGCTTTTATCGGCCATGGTTTTTAACGCCAGAGTTGATCAGCGCCGATGAAATGGATGCCGGGCTGGATGCCGGACGATACACATTCGCCATTAATATTCCGCCAAACTTCCAGCGCGATGTGCTAGCCGGTCGTCAGCCGGAGGTGCAGGTCAACGTCGACGCCACGCGAATGAGCCAGGCCTTTACCGGCAACGGCTATATCCAGAATATTATCAGCGGTGAAGTGAACAGCTTTGTTGCCCGCTATCGCGACAACAGTACGCTGCCGGTGGAGCTGGCGGTGAGGATGCGCTTTAACCCTAACCTTGAACAAGAGCGCTTCGGCGCGGTGATGGCGATTATCAACAACATCACCATGCTGGCCATTGTCCTCACCGGTTCGGCGCTTATCCGCGAGCGAGAGCACGGCACCATTGAGCACCTACTGGTAATGCCGGTAACACCGTTTGAGATAATGATGGCCAAGATCTGGTCGATGGGTCTGGTGGTACTGGTTGTCTCCGGGCTGTCGCTACTGCTGATGGTGCAGGGAGTTTTGCAGGTACCGATTGAAGGGTCGATTCCGCTGTTTATGCTGGGAGTTGCGCTCAGCCTGTTCGCCACCACCTCCATTGGCATTTTTATGGGCACGCTCGCCCGCTCTATGCCACAACTGGGGCTACTGATGATCCTGGTGCTGCTGCCGCTGCAGATGCTCTCCGGCGGATCCACGCCACGGGAGAGTATGCCGCAGCTGGTTCAGGACATTATGTTGACCATGCCGACCACCCACTTCGTCAGCCTCGCGCAGGCGATACTGTACCGCGGCGCCAGCTTTGCCATCGTCTGGCCGCAGTTTTTAATTTTGTTCGCTATCGGCAGCGCTTTCTTTACCATTGCGCTGCTGCGTTTTCGCAAGACAATTGGTGAGATGGCATAAACCTGAACCGGGCGCTGCGCCGATGGCTTATTTTTGACGATTCATAAAGCGGCGTAGACCCCAGGTGAAGGCCATCGCCATACTGAAAAGGATGAATAACAGCACAATCCAGCTGATAGAAATGCGCAGCAACGTGCCCGGCGTCATAAATGGCTGAAGATAAACGGTGAAAGAGTGGGCTGGCGATTTTCCCAGCAGTTGATAGGCGCTATCGGTAAGCCACACGGCAACCCGGCAGAACAGCCAGATAATCGCCGGCCAGCAGAGCAGAACCAGAAAGGTAAAGCGCTCCTGAATGTAAGTAACGATCTGGCGCAGCGGCGGCCAGTTAAGCAGGATTTTCATTTATATTCTCATATTGCCAGCCGATGACCTGCAACATTCATCGCAAGGCATTCCGGGCAGCGTCCGTACAGGCAATCTACCCTATTTGTATATCAAATTTACCGTCACTTAAACCAGATCAAGTTAACAAAGTGTTAATGATGTATCGCATCAACCCCAAAAAGAGTAGATAACCCTGTCGTTCATGGAAATAAGCGGGGGGAGAAGTATTAAGCGGCGAGAATAAATTTTCAAGTCCACAACTGGCTGATTTTTATATCTGATAGCAGTGCGCCATTATTTCGCCGCTGGGCAATATAATGGCGCGGAAATATAAGTGAATGATTAATCGTAGCTGCTGATAATTATTTTCCTGTTCGCATCATTCGGTAAATTCACCGTTTGGGTAACCACCCCATGAGAAGGGACTGCCATATTTTGCGTGTTAATGAGGTAAGTATTTTGCCCACAACGCTGTTGAGCTTTTTCGTTAATGATATTGGTGCTGCAGGTAGGTGTCGCCACACGCCCGGAGATGGTTAATGTAGCGGTATCAGCAGCGAATGCAGGCAAGCTCAATCCATAAGCTAATGTCAGAATCCCAATTAGCGGTTTTTTCATTGAATTTATAACTAGTTAACAGGATGAGAAATAAGCGATTTGCTTTCTATTTTTCTCCCTCAGGAGAAGTGATGCGTTGATGTCATCACGCAGGAAAGATAATCCATATAATTAATAAGGACAATTATACTGAGAGCTATTAGTGTGATAGGTATTACTGATGTTAGCGGACCAGGCGGCTGGGCAGGGTGTTTCCCCGGAGGCGGTGTAGGCCGGGGAAGGAGCGGTAGCCCCGGTAAGCGCAGCGCCACCGGGGGAGACGGCGGCGCGTCTGGCCGCAAAACACCAAAACAAAAGGCCCAGTCTTCCGACTGAGCCTTTCGTTTTATTTGATGCCTGGCAGTTCCCTACTCTCACATGGGGAGACCCCACACTACCATCGGCGCTACGGCGTTTCACTTCTGAGTTCGGCATGGGGTCAGGTGGGACCACCGCGCTATCGCCGCCAGGCAAATTCTGTTTTATCAGCCCGTCATTACGACGCACTGATTAATCTGTATCACGCTGAAAATCATCTCAAATCCGCCAAAACATCTTCGGCGTTGTAAGGTTAAGCCTCACGGTTCATTAGTATCGGTTAGCTCAACGTATCGCTACGCTTACACACCCGACCTATCAACGTCATCGTC
>NZ_JAQIRI010000010.1:0-158141 GCF_050600755.1 Klebsiella sp. 141162
CGATTATTCGCCGCAACGCGGCTCACCCCTTCGGGGCCAGCGCGACAAGCGTGCTGTTCAACGCCTGCGGCGTTAGTCCGAGTCCGGGCACCACTTATTCAGAGAACCCAGCCTATGGCTGGGTTTTTGCTTTTCTGCAACCGGACTCTCCATCGAACTGCGTTCGATTATTCGCCGCAACGCGGCTCACCCCTTCGGGGCCAGCGCGCTGTTATAACCAGTTGAGATAGTTATAAAATAACATCGGGTCATTCAAACCAAGTTTCTCTTTGAGTTTTGAGTGATAATATGAAACTTGTTTCCGGTTAAGATTCAACGTATTGCATATAGAGCCAATGGTTTTAATTCCCCGGGTCATCAGTAAAACAGCATGCGCCTGTTGGGTTAACCCTTCCCCATTGCAAATTGAATAGTAATACGAAATTAATACTTTAATTTGTTTTGAATTATCAACCAGTAATATTTTACGCCACTCATCTATTGATGAACGTTTTGATACAAAGAACAAAGACGCATCTCCCTGAACGATTCTATCGCTCAGTATGATGATTGAGGCATCCCTGCGTTCATAAATCAAATGAATCATATATAATAAAGTATAGACACTAAGGAAACCAAGCTCCTCAAGTATATATATTTTACTTTTTTCACCCAGTCTAAGCTCATCATACATCGTATCAAGACCCAATTTTACATATTGATTCTTGACATAAAAATGATATTCCATCGTCAAAGCACAATGTATAACAGATAAGTCATCATCAATTTTAATCATTCTGAAATTCATTGTTGTTGTTGATTCTTTTTTTATTACAAAGCAAACTAATAAAGCGCTTCGCTTTCTATTGTGAAGAATAGATAGTTTTCTGATTGGTTTACACTGAAAAGTCATTTCTTATTCTTATTCACTTTAGTTATGCCTTAATTTAGAGATTTTATTTCATATTAAGTTATCCTACTCGTCTTAGCGCGGAAGAAATAAACCATTAATATAAAAGGATTTTATAATGATCAAAGAAAAAGAAAGCGGCTCAAAAAATAATCATTACTTTATAATTAATGGTCGTGTTAAATTTATTCCATTTCGCAGAACAATAGAGGACATGAATACTGGAACAAAACTTAAACTTCATGTTCCAGCAAGCCTTTGTCTGGATAGGTTATTAAAAAACCAAGGACGTCTTGTATCTCAGGATGAGCTAATCCTGTACGCCTGGGGCTTGAAGCGAGAGTCCACGGTGAGTTCTAATACTTTTTATCAGTGCATACTACATCTACGCAGAAAACTGGCACAGCTGGAATTATGTGATGTTATTGAAACCGTCCCACGTCATGGTATTATTTTTAACAATAGTGTCAGTGTATTAATTACGCAGGATACCCCCCCGGCGTTTCAACTCAATGAGAGTAATCAAACACCAGAAGGCACAGCGGAAAAGGATATAGAACCAGTGCCGTCCGTTGAAATCGGCAAAAAACACTTCACCGAGGAGATACCTGTATCGCTTCCTCCCGAATTTGGTTCTGATATGGTCCTCACGTCAACGATTCAGGTTGCGAAAAAGAATAGATTACAAATAAAAACCCGCTACGTTTTATTCACCGGAGCTATATTATTAATACTGATAACCGTATTGGGATTCATGTACATAACCTTCACTAACGATAATATATTCAAATCTTATAACCAACTCTCATCCACGAACTGCTTCATCTACACTATAGGTGATCAATATTCTGAAAATGAAATTAAAAACATAATGAAAAGTGTCGGGTTACCCTGCTTTAATAAAGAGAACGTTTTTTTTACCGTATCTCCGATGCAATCAAAAATAAACATAATCAACTGCGCTACATATAATAAAAAACAACAAGACTGTCGCTCCGTTACCATAGCGAGAGAATTAGAGGAAACACCATGAGATATAAATCCATTTTATGCTCACTTGCATGTTTAGGCGCTTTTGCAGGGGTATATTTTTATTTACCTTCTCCATTTAATACCGACAGTGCTATTTCATGCCATAGCCGCCATACTCTCATTAACAATGATTTTAAATTAGATGCAAGTTATGGTTTTATTTTTGGCGGTAATAAAGGCGAGTTAACAATGTATGGTTATGCGGTAGACAATGGTGTTCGGATAAATATCAGGAGAGTGATTAGTTTTACCTATACAAGAATGGATGATATTTATACTTTTCACAGTAAAAGAGTAGAGAAGTTTTACGGAGATAACAGTGAAAAAGGAAATGTAAATATTCATCTCCCCGAATTTTTTTATCAGACAGGAAAAGACCTTACCATACAACTCAAGCGGGATGGCTTCAATATCCCGATAATTTTCGTGCATCGCATGCCTGTTTTTTATTGTAATCAATCAGGTTAATGTATTATCAACAAGATATATTTTACTGGTCACCAGTCAGCAATTGTGGGAGTCGATTCCGCGACGTCGTCGTGAGATCGTTGAGACGCCACGCGGATATTAATGATAATAAACCGGACGCCTTCTATTACCTCCGGTTGCTTTTCCTCTCCCGGTCCAGGGGGACGCATCTGGTATGACGCCCCCCTGGTGACAGAAACCCGTTTTAGTTTTGACATACGGTGATTCGCCAGCATAAGCCCCATCTGGCTATCTTTCCCTAAGCGCTTCACCAACCTTGTTAAATGGTTTAATCAGGTACTGAAGGATTGTCTTTTTGCCGGTCTTGATATCTACACTCGCCACCATCCCAGGAGAAATAAAGTGCTGTTTATTATCTTTAGTTTGCAAATGGTCCTTCGTGGTTCTGATATAAACACGATAAAAAACAACTTCCGGTTTTTGAGGATCGGAAATCGTGTCAGGTGAAATTGTTACCACCTCACCATCCAGTCCCCCATAGATTGAGTAGTCATAGGCGGTGATTTTGACGATCGCACGCTGTCCTGGATGAATAAAAGCGATATCACGTGGCAATATTTTAGCCTCGATAAGTAATCGGTCATCAAGGGGAACGATGTTCATGATAGTTCCATTTGGGGGAATGACGCCACCAATAGTGTTAACTTCAATATTTTTCACAATGCCCCTGACTGGAGAAGTGATGGTCGATTTTTTCAGTAGATCGCGCTGACCGATGATCTTCTGATATAACGAATCAACTTCTCCGGAAATTCTCGATAGTTCCTCTCCAGATTTTACCTGATAGTTGTAGTTTAGCTCTGATTCTTTCATATTCAGATCGACGAGCTGCTTCCTGAGTCTGATAACATCAACTTTACTTGACGCCCCTTGGGCCATAAGTCGAGTGTTAATCGCGAGTTCGTTATTCAATAATACTCTTGACGCCTGAATATCTTTCATCGACGCGATATAATTATTTTTCCGCGAAGTATAAAGCACCATTTCTCTATCGGTGATTTCTGCAAAATCATGTAATTCATCAGGAAAAACTAAAGGACGATTGCTAATCTCCGCCAAAAGTCTAACTTTGCTGGCCAATAGCGCCCGATATTTGGATTCAGATTCCATCACTGCAGCCTGGGTTCTTATCGTATCCAGATTAGCAATAATATCCCCCACCTGAACTATCTGTCCTTCAGTAACGTTGATTCTATCGAGAATCCCACCATCAAGAGATTGAATGATCTTCTCTTTCGAGCTGGGGATAACCCTCCCATCGCCTTTCGAGACTTCATCAATACTAAACATAGAAGCCCACAGCAAAAATACGCTGAGAAAAAAGATAACGCTGAGCAATATATACAATGCCCGGCTAGTCTTAACGCCGCCATGCGTGTCGGCAAGCGTAAACTCGTCAGTCTCTCGTACCCTATGAGTCGCATCCTTATCCGTTGTAAAAAAAACATTCTTACAAAAGTCCTTTGTAAGTATAAAATTCTTTTTTACTTTTCCTGGTATATTTTTCATTAAAAACCATCATTTAAAATAGCTGGGCAAAATATAATGATATAATTAGTGGCAATATATTAATTACATATCATCAATAATTTCATCTTTGCGTTTATCTAACACCACCCTACCGCCAGACACCACGATAGTTCGATTAACAAGATCCAATATTTTCTTACGATGGGTAGCAATAATAACTGTTTTACCGGAAATCCAGTTGCTCATTTTTTTGACGAACTCATCTTCTGTCACATCATCCAGTGAGGAAGTAGGTTCATCCATAATAACAATATTAGGATTACGCAATACCAGTCGAGCCAACAGAATAGTCTGCTGCTGTCCGCCAGAAAGACCGTGCCCACCCTCCTGGATAATATAATCTAAACCCGATGGTAGCTGGTTGATGAAATTAATGGCACCGGTTATCTTAATGGCTTCAATAATATCTTCATCCTGGGCCAAGGGGGATCCCAGTGTAATATTTTCACGAAGCGAACCGAAAAATAGTCGAGAGTTTTGGCTCAGGTATCCAACATCACGACGCAGATCGGCGGGATCGATATCATTAATATTGATACCATCCAGAATTACTTCGCCGGACTTCTGATGCATCATCCCTGAAAGCGCGTTTAACAGCGATGACTTACCCGAACCATTGCGCCCAAGAATGGCAATACGCTCACCCGCTTTGATCTCCAGCGAATCAATACTCACCGCTATTTTCTGACCGTCTACCTGATGCGTAAAAGCCGCGTTGGTAATCGAATACTGGCCTTCGATAAATTTCTTGTGAATCAACCGCTGATGTTCCGGTTGATCGATGGGTAATTGCATTATCGAGTCGAGACCAGTCATCGCGACTTTGGTTTGTTGCCAACGAGTTATGATGCTCGCTATTTGCGCAATAGGCGCCATCATTCTTGAGCTCAGAATGGATGAGGCCACTAATGCCCCGGTTGACAGATCGCCGGACATAACAAAGGGAGTTCCTACCAGTACCAGGCATACAAACACCGAACTCTGGACGAAATATGACCAGGTTGTTAAGGTATGCGTCAGATGCTTTAATTCCAGACTGTTTTCTGCCGTCGTCTTAATGTAGTGCAGCCATTGCTGTTGAAAGCGATGCTCGGCTTGCAAAAATTTGATGTCGTCCAGCCCTTGAACCGTTTCGACCAGCATGGCGTTACGCAGACTGGATTCTCGCGTAGCCGTGTTGGCTAACCTGAACAGTTTCTTTTGACTTAATAGACCAGGAAGCACCATAAGAATGGCCCCAGCTAAAGGTACGAGGAAGACAATTCCCCCCAAAAAATAGATAATTACCAGGAACATAAAGAAGAACGGTAAATCCGTGATGGCAACGACGGTTGACGAAGTCATCATTTCACGAACCTGTTCCAGTTCCTTTAGTTGAGAAATGAACGACCCTGTTGATTTCGGGCGATAAGGGTTTTTAATCCTCAAGGCACGACCAAAGACCCTGTCTGAAATAATCAAGTCTGCACGCTTGCCGAGGATATCAGTTACGCTATAGCGAATTAAGCGCAAGGTGAAATCAAAAATAAGCGCCAGGATCACACCAATGAAAAGCACCCACATTGTAGGATGTGACTGTGCTGGAATGACGCGGTCGTAGGTCTGCATAGAGTAAGTAATACCGGCCAGACCAAGCACATTGACAAACAGAGACCCCAGTATGACCAGATAGTATGGTTTCATGTCGGCAAAAATAATTTTCCAGACCCAGTACTTTTCAGCCGGCTTGATGTAATCATCAATGCGAGGGTCGGAGACATTTTTGGCCGGGCGCAGCGTGATAATTCTACGACCTTCAGCGCGGACCTCATCTTCTTGTAATAGTGAGATCAGCTCATTATCTTCAATAAACGAGACAACAAAATTTTTATCTTCATCAATACTCTTGATAATGGCCAGACGGCCATCTTTCATTTCCAGCACTTGCGGAAACAACCACGAATTAAAGCGATAACCCGCAACAGCGTCTTCCTTAAAAGAAAGCCCTGCCCGGCGACTCATAATCTCTACAACTTTACTGCTTGAATCTTTATCATGCCATAAAGATGTTATCAGGATATTCTGTTCTGAAACATTGAGACGATAATGGTGCGCGATAGTCACTAACGCGCTTTTCCACTGCTCCAGATAGTACTCTTTGGCGCCACTGTCATTTTCCATAGAGGAAAAGAAATCCATATCTTGCACTATATCATCCTTTATTTTTCATTAAATTAATTAATTTGCCAGCATAGTACAGACTTTCCATGGCAAGGTTCGACACGGTATAATGACTATTAATGATGTCGGCTTTGGTCTGATGGATCTCGGCTTCAGCGCTGGTTAAATCGGAAACCGAGCGAGCCCCCAACTCCAGATACTGTGACATATAAAGATTACGCGTTCTTATAGCGCTCTGCTCCCTTTCGCGTTTGTTTTCCAGGCTGATTTTGGTGTTTCGCATTTGGCTCGAATATTCCATTATCCTCTGATCGGCATTATTCTTTTCAGCATCTAAGTTAAATTGCGCAGTATTGAGCGCTTCTTGTGCTTGCTGTACCTTAGAAGATACAGATCCGCCCTGATAAAGCGGGACTTTTACATTAATAAATGCGCCATAACGGTCGCGGTTTTTGGTGGTGCCATTGTTAGTCGATTGTTCAGTCAAATCATGTTCATAGTAAGGCGCCAACGTTATTGTCGGATAATATTCATTCTTTTGGACATCGATTTGTTTTTTGGCGATATCAATTTTAGCTCTGGCAATCCTGATTGCCGGTGAGTCAGTATTAACTGGATTATCACGTAAGATATTATTATAGAGTTCTTCGATTTCATTAGGGAACTCCATGATAATACTGGCTGATATTTTTTTATTTAATAGATGATCCAGCGTTGCCAGCCATTTTTTATATTGTGATATATAATCATTATAGTTTGAGAGTGCTTCGGCTACTCTGAGGTTTGCCTGAGAGTAATCAGATTCAGCGCTGGCCCCCAGCGCAACGCGTTTTTTCGTTAAATCTTTGATCTTAGAAAAACCGTCAATACGTTCCTTTGCCGCAGCGCTGAGTTGATGATAGCGGACTATTTGCAAATAGGCGCCAATCGTCTGATAAAGAATATCATTAATCTCTTTTTCTATTTCGTAGCTGGCGCTGGCGACATTCAGTTGAGAGAGCTCAACCCGGTCACTGGTGCTACCAAAATCATAAATCATCTGCTCAACTGATAAGTTGAGTTGATTGGTTTTATTATTATCATCACTATAATCATCTTTGGCGATACCGGAATTAAGGCCCATTTGCACATTAGGATAATATGCAGATTTAACCTCATCTATCATCGATTTTAGTCTTTCCGATTCAGCTATTGCCCGTTTAATTTCCGGGTGCCAGCTAACGGCCATCAGCATTGCGCTGTGCAGATTATATTTTTCTTTGGAAGAAATAATATTTTTTATAACCGTATCTGCAGGTGCAGCAGGCGGCAGTTGTTTTGCAAGTTGAGTTTTTTCAACCGGTTTAGCATATACAACTGGGGCATCATTGGATAGTGGCTTATTTGGTTGTGGAGTTTCTGGTGACGTTGATGATTTATCCTCATTAACAAATGAAACGGGAAAAGTGATAAGCTCACAGGAAGCACTAGCAATCATTAACAGATTTCCTATGGCAACGGATAAATAGAGTCGTGCTTTATGAGTAAGTCCCACTGGATAGCTCCCTGAATTATAAATACAACGCGTTATCATTCCATGATGATGTATATCTGGTATCGTGCATGAAGGCTCATCTCATGACACCGTTGAGAACCACATACTGTAAAGCTATGTGGCTGACCAATCCCGGCGGCTAACCGATGTAGCAGCCGGGAAAGGTATTACTTAGAATTAAGCAGCAGCATACTGATAACTTTCTTCATTTAGCTGTAGCTGATTGACGATTTGATTCAGTGCGTTATATTCTCCAGAATCTTCAGCACCTTGTTGCTGTTCAGTAACTTTGTTTTCTGCCACGACGGAATTGTTTTCCTCACCTACCAGAGAATCCAAATTGATATCGTTGGCATTATTTTCCTCCGTCAGCGAAGCGAGCTGTTCATCAGTCAACTCTTCGTTTACTGCTTCCTTAGAAGCCTGTGAAGCCTGAGAAGTCTGCGAATCAACCATTTCGTTAAGCGAAGTTACGTTGCTATCAGAGTAAGTGGCTAACTCATTAAGCGTATTGGTCATGGTGGCCAAATCATCAGTAGACAAACTTTTCTCGCTGCCTTCACCCACAGATTTTTCCAGAAGATTATCAACCGTTTTTTCTGCGCTAACGAGCAGTTTATCAAGGGTTTCAGCCGCTGGCTTCGCCGCCTCGGCAGCAGTTTCAACGGAATCAGCTAAAGTATTGAGCGCATTGGCGGCCACATTGTCATTGGAGGAACCGCCAAAAATTTTCGCGACAATATCGTTAATGATATTAGAGATCGTTTCCAGCGGATGAGTGATGCCATAAATAACTTCGGAGACAAAATCAATGATTCCCTTAAATGGACTCAAGATGGCATCAATGACCGAGTTAATAATATCTGTAACCGTTCCGACTGGGTCGCTAATAAATTTGACCATCAATGTAAGAGGATCGCCAAGCAGTTTTAATATCGAATCAATCGGATTAGTAATAAAGTTAAAGATGGAGCTAGCCGTATCAATAAAGAACTTACACGGCGCAAGAATAATATCTATGATATCCTGGAATATGTTACCAATAGCGCCAAACGGATCGCTGAGGAAGTTACCAATGCATTCTATGAGATTACCAATAACTTTGCCGATAGCCTCAAACGGCGCGGCAATAAAATCAATAATAGAACCTACTGTATCAATAATAAACTTGCATGGCGCAAGAATAACATCAATAGCACTCTGGATCATATTCCCAATAAAGCCTAGTGGATCTTTAAAGAAATCCTGAATGCTATTGGAAATAGAGGAGAAAATATTTTTGAGGCCTTCGATCGGCGAAGAAATAAAGTCAATAATGGAGTCAATGAAATTATTGATCGGCGTATCTGGAGTATCGGAATCCGAGTTTAAACCCAGCATCCCTTTTATAAAGGCTTCGATTATGGTTACCGCCGATGTCCCAGCACTCATGGCGATCGGGAGACCCATGATCAGCGCCATGCCCAGTTTCGTGACCAGGTTGACAACATTACTTAAGCCATAATGAATAGCAATAAGAACGCCGTCAATAGCCAGCGTGAAATCTGAAACCACACTGGCAATAGGTATTAATCCCGGTATAAACTGCAGGAATCCTGTAATAATTCCCAGAATCCATTCGGCAATGACGCTTATAACTTCAACGCCTAGCTTAGGAATAGCCATAACTGCGACGAACAAATCGCCCAGTACTAATGGAATCAGTGGGTTTTGCAATAGCGATTGCGAGAAATCAGCGACGAAATCCTCCATCGCGGAGGAATCACCGTTTAGTAAGGCGGTAAATCCTTTAACCAGGGTTATCACCCAGCCGATGGCGCCGGTAACGATCGCAGGCAGGCTAATAAGACCAACACCGATACTCTCTACAATAATTTTTAAGCCGTTACCCAGGCCATCTACGAGAATCAGTATACCATTAAAGATATGTGGAATGGTTCCTAATGGTCCCCATATCCCTCCCAGAATACCGGTGATAAATCCTGTAACCCACTGAACCATATTGGAAATAAAGCTTAATGGCACGTGAATAACTTCAACGAGTGCTTCCCAGGCGACCAGGGCGACGCCGGTCAGTGCCGCAGGCGCGGATTCGAGCAAAAAGTGGTAATCACTTAACATCGGAATAACCGATTTAAGTGCTTCTAACAATCCTTTCGGAATGGCAATAATCGCATTCCAGATGCCGCTGAGAATATCTTCCAGGAATGACGGTTCGTTTTCAGCATTGAGGGTGGCGGCGTCGGATTGAGCTTTCTCCACTCCCGCAATATCAGTGGCGTCGTTTACCGCCTGATGGGCTGCGTCCTTTTCATCCTTGCTCAGGTTATCCATAGCGTCGATCGCCTTGTTGGCGCTATCTTTCGCGCCATCAAGGTTATTGCTGGTAGCATCGGCCAGCGCTTGCTCCAGGCCCGCCACGCCTGTCGCGTCGTTCACCGCCTGGTGAGCCGCTTCTTTCTGCTCGTCGCTCAGGTAGGTCATGTCGTCGATCGCCTTGTTGGCGTCGGCTTTGCCTTCCTCAAGGTTTTTCGCGGCAGCGGCGGCTTCGGCTTTCTCCAGGCCCGCAATGTCGGTGGCGTCGTTCACTGCCTGGTGAGCCGCTTCTTTCTGCTCGTCGCTCAGGTAGGCCATGTCGTCGATCGCCTTATTGGCGTCGGCTTTACCTTCCTCAAGGTTTTTCGCGGCAGCGGCGGCTTCGGCTTTCTCCAGGCCCGCAATGTCGGTGGCGTCGTTCACCGCCTGGTGAGCCGCTTCTTTCTGCTCGTCGCTGAGATAGGTCATGCCGTCGATCGCCTTATTGGCGTCGGCTTTGCCTTCCTCAAGGTTTGTCGCCGCGGCAGCAGTCTCTGCTTTCTCCACGCCCGCAATATCGGTGGCGTCGTTCACTGCCTGGTGAGCCGCTTCTTTCTGCTCGTCGCTGAGATAGGCCATGTCGTCGATCGCCTTATTGGCGTCGGCTTTGCCTTCCTCAAGGTTTGTCGCCACGGCATCAGTCAGCGCTTTCTCTACGCCCGCCGGGTCCGTCGCGTCTTTCACCGCCTGGCGGGCCGCTTCTTTCTGCTCATCGCTCAGATAGGCCATATCGTCGATCGCCTGATAGGCGTCGGCTTTACCTTCCTCAAGGTTTTTCGCCGCGGTATCGGCCACCGCTTTTTCCACGCCCGCAATGTCGGTCGCGTCGTTCACCGCTTGCTGCGCCTCGGCTTTCTGCTCGTTGCTCAGGTACGCCATATCGTCGATCGCCTTGTTGGCGTCGGCTTTGCCTGCCTCAAGGTTTGTCGCCGCGGCATCGGCCTCGGTTTTTTCCACCTGCGCAATGTCAGTCGCGCCATTGATCGCCTGGTGTGCCTCGGCCTTCTGCTCGTTGCTCAGGTACGCCATATTGTCGATCGCTTCATTGGCGTCGGCTTTACCTTCCTCAAGGTTTTTCGCCACGGCATCGGCCAGCGCTTTCTGCACCTCGTCGACGCTGGTCGCATTATCAACGGCTTTCTGAGCTTCAGCCTTCTGTTCGTCGCTCAGGTACGCCATGGCGTTGATTGCCTCACTGGCGTCGGCTTTGCCTTCCTCAAGGTTTTTCGCCACCGCGTCAGCAAGCGCTTCCTCTACGCCCACAACGCCGGTCGCAACGTTCACCGCCTGTTGAGCCGCCCCTCTCTGCTCATCGTTCAGGTGCGTCATACCGTCGATCGCCTGATTGGCATCGGCTTTGGCTTCTTCAAGATTTTTCGCCGTGGCGTCGGAGAGCGCTTTCTGCACCTCATCTACGGTGGTCGCATTTTCAACGGCCTGGTGAGCGGCTTCTTTCTGTTCGCTGCTCAGGTACGCCATAGTGTCGATCGCCTGATTGGCGCCGTCTTTCGCTTCCTTGAGTTTGGCTTTGGCCTTATCCTGGCTATTATCACCGCCGTCGTCGTTATCATTAACGGCGGCAATGGCGAGACCACCGATCGCAACCGCGGCGATTAATGGCACGACCCATACATAAACATCGCTATCGTTCGCGGCTGGTTCAGCCGCGGTAAACACCTCTTCAAAGCTCTGTAATGGTTTAAATTGCAGACCATTGAATTGTTCTTTGTCGAGATAATCAGCCTCAAAAATCTCCTTACCATCGTCAAAAACCAGCTTCTTTTTTGTGTCGCCAAAAAAGTCTTCGATGACGATTTTTTGATTATCTTTCATTAAGATATTAAGGGCGTTCTTATCCTTTTGTACGCCCGTGACATCCCTCGCAGATACAGGTAAACGGATCGCTCCGCTTTCGACCGGGGCAGCCCCTGTCATTTCTGCCGTGCTTGCGAGTTTTTCGCCTGTTGGCGAGAAAAAATCTATTGTTCCATTCATATAAATTCAGTCCATATTTATTAATAAAAAAGAAAACACACGGTGATAAGCTCAAAACCACCCAGGAACATCCCTATTCCATTTCTGATTCAATGTATTTTCTTATAGTTTGAAGAGCTATTCTCCTGAGCTCCTCTTTAGCTTATTTGCGGTGTATCAGCCTTTTTCCCTCCCATACCCTTAATAATGTCGAGAATGCCATCGAGATTAAATACAATGGCTTCTTTCATCAGTATGATAATATCTTGCGGAGCCGAGAATAGTTTTGTAAGCTCGTGGAAAGATAGTTTTACTTTTTGTTCATCCTCTTTGATAGAAACAATCATTCCCTCAGAGAGTACTCTTTTTACCCATTTCTCTAAATTACGACTATCGATTACACCAGACAGTGATTTTAATAACTTCATTACATCTGGCTTAGCGCCCTGCTCGGATACAGCTGAAAAAACACCTTCCAGAGATTTTTCGCCCAGGTTATCCAGAAGCGGCGTAAGAATATCTTTCTGTAAATCCGCAACAAACATCAGGCGATTCCACGCTTGTAATTTTACCAACATGAATTTTTTGTCGTTCAGAACAAACTCTTTAGTTTCCATAATGTTTTCTCTGGCGGGATGAATAGTGTTTCAGGAGAAGACCGCCCTCTCTCCCCCCGAAAAATCAATGTGCTTCCCCTGATTACCGGGGATGGTTACGGCCAACTCAAACGCGCTATCACAGCGCCGATGAATAAACCACCAGCGTCTACAACCTCTTTCCTGCTGAGGGTAAAGAAAGTAATAGATTGAATTAAATGCCAAGATAGTAAGCTTTGCGCTTAATTTAAAATGAAGTTAGCTTCATTATTCTTATCAACATCTACCCAACCCCTAAAGTTATCTTTACTTACCTTAGCAAAACACAATAACTCATTGATAAAAAAGCAAATTATCACGTACTTAAGATATAAAAAAAACGGCGTTTTTTTGACGATGCTCTGCCCATCAACAGGCTCGCTGGCCGGAGAGAGCCGCAAGAAAAACGATAACCAGAAGTGGCTCCGGTTATACCTGTAGTATGATAGGGTTACGGCGATTCTCTAATGCGACTGGACGCCGCTGAGGGGGTTCCTTCGGACGAACGACGTCCGGCGCCTGGAATGTTGATAGCGTCATTATGGCGAGTGTATAATTCCATGATTGCAAAAAAGAAAAACAATTGAAATCAATTGAAAGCGTAAGCACTTCTTATCATCTTTCCAGAAAAATGCGGGACGTTCCATGGCCACATTATCCTATAGCATTCCCTCAATTTCCGGTGGAGGGATATAATATTTCCCTCCTTATAATATTCTCTCCCGCTTGCAAGACCCCTGCCGCGTTAATACACTTTATAAAAATGCTCCATACAACTATATTTACCAAGAACAATATACCGGGAAATTATGGTGAAATAAGAAATCCGCCATTTGGATAAAATAGAAATCCATCTTTAAAAAAACATCATAATAAACATCCCTACCACGACAATATTAACCACGAACGTTTACATCTCTCTATTTACATACCAACCTTTAATAATAATAAACATCAAAACACGTCGCATGGCGTGACTGATTGCAGACATCAGTCCATATCTATCACCTACCGTGTCCCCGCTCATTCCTTTTTATCCTTACTTTCCGAGCGCTTACTGCTCCGATCTGATATTCCCTCCATTCCCTACAACTGAGATTTGCCCTATACGCCTTTCCGCTTTCATTCGATTCCTATTAATCATTGCAATCCTTAAATGAAATTGGTAATTATTCTTATCATTGTTTTTGTTAACACCCTGTCTGGCACGGTACCCCCAAACGGTATGTGCAGGCTAAAATTAAAATTCACCGGCGGAAAAGGAAAAATCATCAGATGTATGCCCGCGAGTCTCGCTCCACGCCCCCGCGCAGGACGCTTTTTGCCATTTTCTCTTGCCTTACGCTCAGTTACAGCGCTCCTGTCTTAGCAAAACCCGATATGCAGCCGCTGGGGCCCAATATCGCCGAAAAGGGTTCGGCCTTTTACCACTTCAGCGTCCATCAGTTCGATTCCGCCGACGGCGCACGCCACTATCGGGTGTGGACGGCAGTGCCGAACAAAGCCGCGCCGCCCACCGGCTACCCGGTGTTATACATGCTTGACGGTAATGCGGTAATGGACCGACTTTCTGACGAGCTGCTCAAACAGCTCACGGCGCAATCGCCGCCGGTGATCGTCGCGGTCGGCTATCGGACCAACCTGCCTTTCGATCTGAAGGGCCGGTCCTTTGACTATACGCCTGTTGACAACAGCAAGGGCGCAACGCCGACTGGCCGTAAAAACGGGGGGAGTCATGGCTTCCGTCAGTTGCTGGAAACGCATATCGCCCTTAAGGCGGAGCAAGGTCTGCATATCAACCCGCAGCGCCGCGGCCTGTGGGGCCACTCCTACGGCGGCCTGTTCGTACTCGACTCCTGGCTGTCGTCCTCGTACTTCCACGCTTATTACAGCGCCAGTCCATCGCTTAGCCGGGATAACTTTGCGCTACTTAGCCGCATCACGACGGCCGAACCTGCGTCGTACTGCGGCAAAAGTCTGGTCATTATGGAAGGATCAGCGACGCCGGGCGATAAGCGGGATTCGAACGCTGATCACGTGCTAACAAAAGTGAATACCGCGATGACTACGCTGAAAGAGAAAGAGGTAGATGCCGCTGTTTGGGATTTCCCGGGCCTGGGCCATGGACCGATGTTTAATGCCTCTTTCCGCAGCGCGCTGCTAGATATCAGCCGTGAAAAAGCTGAACGCGTACCAGACTGCCACTAATCCAGCCACTGCCCGCATAACACGGGCAGTGAAACCTTCAACAGCATGCCGAGCGGCTAGAGCCACGGATAATAAATATGTTCCGCCTGTTCGCGCGCCGGCGCTTCATCGCCCTGCAGCCGAGCCGCCAGGGTGAAAGCGAAATCAAATACCTTGCCCAGCCCCCGGCCGCTGAGCAGATTGCCGTCTTCCACGACGTCGGCATCCACGTATACGCCATCACTCACCTGCTGCCAAAGATCGCCGGAACAGACATAGCGACGCCCCTTCAGTAACCCGTTACCGCCCAGCACGCGGGCGGCGGCGGAGCAAATCGGGCAGATATATTTACCCGCTTCATCGTGGCGGCGAACGAAGGCAATAACCTCCGCGCTTTTCGCCAGATTAACACTGCCTTCCGGGCCGCCCGGCAACACCACGGCATCAAAGGTTTGATCGAAGCTGGCCTTCAGGGTGCTATCCGCTAGCATCGGGATAGCGTGGTAGCTCACCACTTCGCGACTCTCGCCGCAGGCAATCGTCTGCACCGCAATATTCAGACGGCGCAGGATATCGATAGTGACTATCGCTTCCCCCTCTTCAAACCCGGGGGCTAATAACACGGCTACGTTTTTCATCTCGTTCTCCATTCCTTGAGGATTACCAGTACGGGTACCAAATCTGTCGCAGCCGCGCCAGCAGCTCAAGATAGAAATAGTCACCCCAGCTACAGCACTGATCGACGCCCTTTCCGCTGCCCATATGATAAACCGAGTGCTGCAGCAGCCCTTCGGTAGGGTCATCGTCGTGGGCCAGGTAGTTATCGGTCAGCGATAGCGCAATGCGTAGCGCCATCTCTTCGTAATACGCGCGGTTGGCGTCGAGCGTAGGCAGCGCTTTGACCATCTCCAGCAGGCCGCAGGCGGCAATCGCCGCCGCCGAACTGTCGCGCACGGCATCGGTGCCGAGCAGCGCCAGATCCCAATGGCAAACATCATCTTCCGGCAGGCGGTTGAGGAAGTAGTGCGCCAGGCTGCGCGACAGCTCAACCATCTGCTTATCGCCGGTGTGCTGATAGCTCAGCAGGAAACCGTAAATGCCCCACGCCTGGCCGCGCGACCAGCATGAGGTATCGCTGTAGCCCTGATGGGTGTTGCCAAAGCGCGGTTCGCCGGTCTGCACATCCATATAGTAGGTGTGATAAGTCGAGGCATCTTCACGCACGATATAATTCGCCGCCTGTCCGGCATGCGCCGTTGCCGCCTGCGCGTAGCGCGGGTCGCCGGTCTGCTCGCTGGCCCAGTACAGCAGCGGCAGGTTCATATTGCAGTCGATGATCATTCGCCCCTGCTGTTCCGGATCGTTTAAATCGCCCCACGCCTGGATAATTTTGGCCGTCGGGTTAAAACGCTCCATCAGGCGCTCGGCAGCCAGCAGCGCCGACTGGCGAGCGGCTTCATTGCCAGTGAGCCGCCAGGCGCTGATGCAGGAGAGCGAGTAAAGGAAGCCGAGGTCGTGAGTCGCGGTGTCGATACGCTGCTCAATACGCCGGGCGAACGACGGTAAATAGCGCTCGGCGGCTTCGCGGTAGTGCGCTTTCCCGGTCATCTCCCACGCCAGCCACAGCTGGCCCGGCCAAAAACTGGTGGTCCACTCTACGTTATCGGTACGCGGCCAGATGCCGTTTTCACAGGCTTCGCCGGGGAACTTATCGCCGAAGGCAACGATATTTTTGTCGAGCTTGCGCGTCACGCGGGCCAGCGCGTCTTCCAGTTTCTGGCTCAACGCCAGGCGGTCAACCTGATGCAGTTCTATCGGCCGCAGCGCTTCGGTGATAACAGATTTGGTCATAACAACTCCTGAATTAATGTTTGGCCGGTTCAACCGAGGCGGTATCTAAAGCCGGAGTAAAGGGTCGTGAGGCATCGCGCTTCGACTGGCAGCGCGATAGCGTAAAAGCGGAAATCAGCGTAAACGTCAGGGCGCAGCAGCCCATCAACAGATAGGTATGCTCAAAGCCGATTTTGTCGTACAGGTAACCCGCCGGCGGCGCGACCACAATCGATCCGACATAAATCATCGCCTGGTAACCCAGCAGGTACATCGTGGCGTTAACCCGACGATGGAAGTGTTCGGCGATGTATTTGAAGACCGAAATCAGCAGCAGCGCGATCTCGACGCCGTAAAAAGGTTTGATGATGGAGATGACAATCGGGTCGTTGGTCAGGCCGGAGGCAATCAGCCGCGCCCCCACCACGCAGCCGCAGAACAGCAGGCCGCGCTTGGCGCCATAATGGTTCACCAGCCATGGGATAAACATCATCATTACGAACTCCATCCCCGACTGGACGGTACTCAGATAGCCGTACCAGGCGTTGCCCTGCTCTTTGGTGGCAAAGAACGAGACGAAATAGCGCGGGAACTGCTGCTCGGCAATGAACATCATCCACGCCACTCCGGCGACGTAGAGGCTGAACATCCAGAATTTGCGATTTTTCAGCAGCATCAGTACATCGGCAAATACTATCTTATTCGCGGAAATGACGTTGTTATTGCGCAGCTGCTCATCACCGATTTTGAGGCTAATCAGCACCAGCAGCATCAGTACCGAGGTGCCGCTGCTGAGCAAAAAGTTAGCCAGCGGCGTGAAGTTAAACAGCAGTCCGGAGACCGAAGCCGCCATCGCCCAGCCCAGCGAACCCCACATTCTGATGCGGCCAAACTCCAACCCGTACAGGCGGCTAAAGCGGTCGGCGTAAGATTCGGAAGCCGCCACCCCGGCGTACCAGCCAAGGCTCAAATACAGCGCGCCGATGATAATCCCCAGCGTCGCGTGGCTTTGCAGCAGCGGCTGGTACACCAGCGCGAAGAACGGCGCCATCAGCGCGGAAATGGCGCAGACAAAATAGAGCAGCCACTTGCTCATGCCGATTTTGTCCATGATGTAGCCGTACACCGGTTTCAGGACCACCGCGAAAACGCCATTAATGGCGAACACGCTGCCGATGGTAATGCTATCGAGACCTACCTTCTGGCTCAGCCACAGCGCGTACAGGCCAAAGCTGGATGACCAGGTGAAAAAGTAGAGAAAAATAAAGGTACTCATTTTGTACTGCGCGGCGCGTACGGATGATGATGTGCTCATAGCGATGCCTCCGGGGCCAGAACGAGCGTCGTTTCTTGTCGTGCCGTCACGAAGCGTACCGCGTCATCGCTAATGAAGGCCTGTGGGCAGTGTTGCGGTTCGAAGTCGGCGGCATTCCCCGCCCATACCGCGCTTACCAGGCAATGCGTCCCCGCATCGAGCTCGCCGCGCAGCACCGGCACCGCCGCACGTTCGGCGAACAACAGATTGCTGTTCGGCGGCGTCAGCACCGTCTCGCCGCGGCGGGCGTGCGGATGTAAACAGAAAATCGCCGAGATATCGCGGGCGTTGCGTAAGCAGCAGGCGCCGTCACTCTCTTGCGCCTGCGGCAGCGGACGATTCGCCAGGCTAAAGCCGCCTTCCGCGCAATCCAGCGCGCGCTGGGTAGCTATGCGGTGGACGCGCAGTTGCCAGTCGCCCAGCGCCAGTAGCCAGCTATCAATCACCACGTCGCGCCACGGCAGCCAGCGGCTGTAAATAGTGCCATCAGCGGTAACCACCTGCTGGCATTCGCGGCGACCGCGCCAGTAGTTATCCTTTTCGGCCAGCAGCAGCATCGAATCGGGAGCGGCATGGTTCAACCCGTAGCGCCCCCGTTCAATGGTGAAACCAAAGCGGGTGGAGTAGGCAAATTTGCAGTATTTCGCCTCGGTATTAACGAAGTTGTTCAGCTCCAGATGGCCGGAAGTCAGCATCCACAGGTGATCGGCCTGATGTACCAGCACCTGATCCGCATGGGCTATTGTGTGCTGCGCGGGCAGCGGCGGCAGCGGCAGTTCAGCCGCCTGCCAGAAGGCGTCGCCCTCGCCTAACGCCAGCACCAGCATGGTTTTCAGCCCCCAGTACGGTGAACCCGGCGCGTTGTAATCTTCCGCCATCGCCAGGTTCGGGTAGCTGTAGCCGACGCTCAGTACGCCGTCGCGATCGAACATCGGCTGTTTCAGCCACCAGCGCAGGTGGCGCAATACGATGCCTTTAATCACCCCCGGCGAAAATACCTCCAGCCCGGCGAAGGCCGCCGCGCTCCAGAACGCCGCTTCGGCAAAGCGATAGGTCAGACTACGGCCGAACGGGATCGCCGCGCCGTCATCGGCAAAGAAATGGATGAAGTCAGAGGAGAAACGCGCGGCCCGCTGACGCAGTTCCTCACAGCGCTGCGGATCGACATCGGCCATCAGCTTCGCGTAAATCAGGCCATAGAAATGGAAGCCCATCGAGATGTAATAGTCGCGCGGGCGGCCCGGACCATCCGAGTACCAGCCATCGCCGAGGTAATAACGTTCCATGGCGGCAAAATGATCTTCCCGCGCCTGCGGATTGGTCGGCATTCCGCAATAATGAAAGCCAACCTGCACCAGAATCGGAAAGAAGTGCCAGTTATTATCCGGGATATCCTGGGTCTCGCACTGCTTTAGCCAGCGCCATAAGTTCTCTTTTTCCACAGCGTTGAAGTGCGCCAGTACGGTTTCGCCCGCCAGCGCCAGTAATAGTCCGTAAGCAGCCATCTCGACAATGCGTTGATCGTAAGGTGCGACTTCGCCCCAGTAATCGGCATGCTGCGGATTGGTGCCGTTTTTTATCGCCTGTAAATAGAAAGAGAAATGCTGCGGCTCGCTGCCGCCAGCCAATAGCGGCGTCACGCCCCACAGCAGCCGGGAAAAGGTTTCCATGCTCGCAACCTGCTGGCCGTAGTGAGCAGTGAAGTTCGCTAAATCAATGCGGCTGGCGTCGTTTTTAAAATAAGGCGCTACCGCATTCAGCATTTCATTGACCAGCCGTAGCACCTCTTCCCGGCTTGTCAGTGGGTTATCCAGATGAATATTTTCAGGTTGCACAGGGTCCTCCCGTATAACACGAGGGTAGAGGTAAGTTATTGTTATTAGGCTTTTATCAAGCCACGTGTGCGACGTCTGGATGAAGAGTAACCGCTTTTATTCCCGGCGCTGAGTGAGCGGACTCACAAAATTAAACCGCCATTTCATTTTTGCTGGATTTTGTCGACCGCGCGGAGGATAAATTGCAAATGATGGCGTAAAAATTTAAATCTGTTGTCCTGGAGGCAAAATGGGCGAAGCGCAACTGCTGGAACGTATTACGCTCGATCGGCAGGCCATTTCGTTTAATCGCATGTACACCACCAGCGTGCTTTACTACCACTGGCATCAATGCGT
Organism: Klebsiella sp. 141162; assembly: GCF_050600755.1. Lineage (NCBI taxonomy): Bacteria > Pseudomonadati > Pseudomonadota > Gammaproteobacteria > Enterobacterales > Enterobacteriaceae > Klebsiella > Klebsiella sp. 141162. Next base: position 20,102 of record NZ_JAQIRI010000010.1, read on the forward strand.
TGAATTGCTTTATATTTCCAGCGGCTATGGCATCGTGGTGGTGGATAACCAGCACTACACCGCCCGTCCGGGGCGATTATTTATCTTCCCGCCCTTCCGTTTGCACAAAGTGCAGGTCGATCATAGCGATAAAAATCCTTATCACCGCACCACCATGCACATTGAGCAGTCGGTCGTCGAGAGCGCGCTCAGCGCTTTCCCGCGCCATCAGGCCCAGTTCGCGGCGCTGGCCGCCAGCAATCTGCCGGCGCAAATTTACGACCTCAGCGAGCACGCGGCATTTATCGAAAGGATCCTTGAACAGTTTCAGCGTCTGGAGGATAACGAGCAGACCACCGCCTGCGAGGTGGCGTTTTTGATGATGCAGCTAATGACGTTTCTACCCGAGCAGCCGCAACGCTACCCGCCGCGCCAGCAGACCGTCGCCTCGCGGATTATGAACTGGATCGAAGCCCACTATGCCAGCAAGTTTTCCCTTGACCAGTTGGCTTGCGACCTCGGACTTTCACGCAGCTATACCTCGCGGGTTTTTCGTCAGCAGACCGGCGGCAATATCCATGAATATTTGCTCACCCGGCGAATAAAACGCAGTTGCGATCTGCTACGTAATAGCGATGAAAGCATTGATGCCATCGCATTAGCGGTGGGATTTGGCGAGGTGACCTACTTCATTACCTGTTTTAAAAAGATGATGCGCCAGACGCCGCTGCAGTACCGTAAGGCCAGCCAGCGGCGCTCCGCTTTATAACTTAATCCATCGCCTGCTTGAGGCCAACCTGACGGCGACGCCAGGCGCTATCGCGGCTCGCCAGCCAGTAGTACAACGGCGAGGTCACCAGCAGGCCGACCAGCCAGGAGAGATCGGCGCCGTTAAACCACGCCGAGACCGGGCCAACGTACAGCGGGGTATTCATAAATGGGATCTGCACCAGGATGCCGATGGCGTAGGCCAGCAGCGCGTGCGGGTTGTAACGGCCATAGATACCGCCATCCACCTGAAATATCGAGTTAATATCGTAGTTGCCCTTGTGAATGGCGTAGAAGTCGATCAGGTTAATCGCGGTCCACGGCACCAGCACCACCAGCAGGGCCAGAACCAGATCGATAAAGTGGCTGATAAAGTCCGCCGAGGCGAAGATCGCCGCCGCCACGCAACAAATAAGCACGATGACCGACAGCAGCGCACGGCTACGACTGCCGGGGATCCAGCGCCACAGGAAGGTTTGCACCAGGGTTATCACCGACATCACCGCGCCATACAGATTAAGCGCGTTATGGCTGATGACGCTCAGCAGGAACAGCACCAGCATCAACGGGCCTATCGCACCGGTCGCCAGCTTTACCGCATCCATGGTTTCCAGCCCCACCGGCGTTGCCAGCACCGCTACCGCGCCAAAAATAAACGACAGGCTGGAACCGAGCGTCGAGCCAAGGTATGTGGTCCAGAACGTCGCGGCGACGGGAACATCCGCCGGCAGGTAGCGCGAATAATCAGAAACATACGGGGCGAAGGCAATCTGCCACAGCGCCGCCAGCGACACGGTGGCCAGCCAGCCCGAGAAGGAAAAACCGCCGCGAGTTAAGAAATCGGCGGTATGCAGATGAGTGAAGATGTAGCCAAAGCCGACCATAATGCCGATGCCCAGCACCCAGGTGCCGATCCGGTTGAGAATATGAATACATCGGTAGCCGATGATGCCAATCACGCAGGATCCCACCGCGCCGATCGCAATCCCCACCGGTAGCGGAACCGCGGGAGCGATGCCGTGCAGCGACTGCCCGGCCAGCACGATGTTCGAGGCAAAGAAACCGACGTACATCACCCCGGCGATCGCCACCACCAGCAGCGAACCAAAAGATCCAAACTGCGCGCGGCTCTGGATCATCTGCGGGATCCCCATCTGCGGCCCCTGCGCCGAGTGCAGCGCCATCAGCGCCCCGCCAACCAGATGGCCGACTAAAATCGCAGCGATCCCCCACAGCAGATTCAGATGAAAGATCTGTACTCCCAGGGCGCCTGTAACGATCGGCAGCGGCGCGATGTTGCCGCCAAACCACAGGGTAAAGAGATCGCGGGTTTTACCGTGGCGATCTTCTGGCGGAATATAGCCAATGGTGTGCTTCTCAATAAGCGGCGGCGATGATTCTTTGGTCGGCATAGCATTCTCCAAAGTCAGGAACCATTAATAATGGTTGTGATGTGCAGGTGTTTTTATGTTTTGGAGATAATGCGCATTATTTAGCGAAAGGGTAAATTACTTTGTTTATGGCTACAGGAAATAAAAAAACTAATTAGCCAGGCAGAAAGCCGATAAATATCATAAAATTTTATCATAACCGTTCCGGTAAGATAAAATAATGATATTTTCAACGCAGCGGTAAATTGTCAATTAGGAATACAGAATAAATAATCGTGATGAGATGAATTTATGGCTGATAATAAAATACGGGCCGCTATTCAGGCCCGTAGTATGTGATAAGTTAAAACTCAAACGGCTAGCGCTTAACTAAAAAACTTACCTTTCAGTAGATTAAGTCCTGCGGAGACCAGGTCGCCCTGGGCCGGCGCTTCGCCCTGCGGCGACAGGCCATCGACGATTTTTGGCAGGTATTCCGCAATCAGCGATGAGGCGGTTTGCGAATCAACGCCCAGTTTGGCGCCGAGTTCCTGCAGGGCAGGCGAGCCGAATACCGAGGTAATCTGATCGCTGTTCACCGACATATTACTCTGCTGGCTAAGCCACGACTCGACGATTTCACCTAAGCCGCCGCTGCGGAATTTTTCCAGGATTCCCTGGATACCGCCCTGCTGTTCAATCCAGGTCATGATCGCCTGAAGTTGTTCAGCTTTGCCAGCCTGCCCGCCAAGCACGCCGCCGATTTGATCTAATAATCCCATTACAATCTCCATCAAAACGTTGCTATTAATCCCTGATTCACGGCTTACTTCGCCGGGATAATCAGCACCTGCCCCGGATAGATCTTATCGGGATGCTTCAGCATCGGTTTATTGGCTTCAAAAATACGCTGATAGTCATTGGCGGAGCCATACATCGCTTTTGAGATGGCGCTGAGGGTATCACCGGATTTAACCGTATAGTAACGGCTTTCCGCCCCGCTCTGCGTCACAGTAACGCTATCGTTGACCTGGCCGATCCCGGTTACGTTACCTACCGCCACCAGAATTTTTTCCTTATCTTCCTGTGAACCGACATCGCCCGTTACCGTCGCGGTACCATCGTCCGCTACGGCAATATTGACCTTTTCGGCACCAGGCAGGTTAAGACTATCAATATGTTTTTTCAGCTTGTCGGCCTGATCTTCCTTGCTGGAGCCGGACACGGCATCCCAGATCTTCTCGCCCGCTTCTTTCACAAAACTTAATAATCCCATCTATCCATACCTCCATTACTGTTTCACGATGAATGCTTTCATCAGACACGATAATCATAGCTTATAAATACCGTTCACTTCCTTTAACAAATGCTCGACGAAACGGGTAAGTTTCGGTAAGGGGCGCAGATCCTGGCGCCACAGCAGGTGTATCGGCCTCGGTTCCGGCGTGTAATTTTGCAAAATACGCACCAGTCGGCCATTGGCTAAATCTTCCGCCAGCAGCACTTCCGGCTGCAATAACAGCCCGGCGCCGGCCACCGCCGCCATACGCAGCGCGTAGCCATCGTTGCAGCGCAGCACCGCATCGCGCTTCCAGCGTACCTCTTCCGCAGCGCCCGGCAGCCGCCACTCGTTGCGCGCGGTCCACACCGTATGCGAAAGACACTGATGTCCGGCTAAATCAGCGGGCGTCTGCGGCGTGCCGTGGCGCGCCAGATAATCCGGCGCCGCGCAGATCGCCATACGATAGGGAGCGAGATACTTCGCCACCAGATCGGTACGCTGGATGTCACCGATACGAATCGCCAGATCGATTCCCTCATCCACCAGGTCCACCATGCGGTTCGTCAAATCAAGCTCGACGCGTACCTCCGGCCAGGCCTGCAGAAAGAAGGCGGTCAGCGGCGCGATAATGCTGGCGCCGAAAGAAACCGGCGCGCTCACCCGTAGCGTACCGGCAGGGGCCAGCCTTAACCGTTCAACCGAACGCTCGGCATTCGCCACCTGCTCCAGTACCCGTCGCGCCTCGTCAAAATAGACTCGCCCGGCATCGGTCAGGCTTTGCCGACGGGTATTTCGCTCCAGCAGGCGGGTGCCGAGCTGGCCTTCAATTAAGGCGATATATTTGCCGACCATCACCGCCGACATCTCAAGGCGCGTCGCCGCGCCGGTAAAACTGCCGCACTCTACCACCGCGACAAACGTCTCCATTCCACGCAGCTTATCCATATTGCAAACCTCAGGTTAGTAATCATCTAACTTTTAGCCAGTTTATCCGACAATCGATTAATTAAAGAATAGAGGCTCACTTCACTGAGGAGTTTGCGATGAAAATTATCGTTATTGGCGCCAGCGGTACCGTTGGCCGCGCGGTTGCGGAAGAACTGAGCCGCCAGCATGAAGTTATCCGCGTTGGCCGCACCCACGGCGACGAGCAGGTTGATATTACCTCGCAGCAAAGCGTGCAGGCGTTGTTCGAGAAAGTTGGCCCGGTCGATGCCATTGTCTCAGCAGCCGGCAGCTTATACTTTGGCCCGCTAAGCACGATGACCGACCGCGATTTTGACCAGGGACTGCAGGATAAACTGTTGGGGCAGATTCGCCTCGCCCTCACCGGCCAGCATTATCTTAACGATGGTGGTTCCATAACCCTTATCAGCGGCATCGTCGCCGATGAACCGATCGCTCAAGGGGTGAATGCCACCACCGTCAATGCCGGACTGGCGGGTTTCGTTCGCGCCGCCGCCTGCGAATTACCGCGCGGGATCCGCATTAACCTGATAAGCCCCACCGTGCTCAGTGAGTCTGTCGAGACCTATGATGGTTTCTTCCCCGGTTTCGCCAGCGTACCGGCCGCAGCGGTGGCGCAGGCCTATCGCCGCAGCGTCGAAGGGATCCAAAGCGGGCGGGTTTATAAAGTCGGTTATTAATTATTTTCGGGCAGGATGTCGTATTCCTGCCCTTATATTAAATATCTGTTGGTTATTGTGAAGCGCCTCGCATAACGCACTTCACCCTGTTATTTGTGCGCCTTTAGGATACACCACACGATAATACTAATGTCATGATGTATCAGCTAATTATTTTATTTCCCCATTATTTTATCGGGCCAAGCTCCTATCTCATTAGACCATAATAAAAACAGGGAATTGTTATTTCTCTCTACGGTTCATCATTCTAATCTCCTCGCAATATGGCAGAGTTTTATCTGCCCGATAAAAAACCATCAGCGGGTTTGCCAGTAAAAAATTAAGCACAAAGCATAAAACTCTAAAAATAGCGCAACGCACAGATGCAGCGTTTTTCCAGCGCCGGGTAAAGCATTTTTTTTATATCCAGCACCGATATTTTTTGTCATTTCGCAAATGATACAGAGTTGTAAAAATGGTGAATGAAATGTTGTGATGAGTAGATTAGCTGTACTCCTCATTGAAATATCACTCTTACGCTGATGAAGACCAAAATAATGAGAGAGCACCATGACAAAACATCAATCTGTTAATGTCGAGAATCTTGAAAGTAATACCATCAGACCTATCCCCTTAAATATGCGCCACGGCAAACCAGGCGATCTTTTTACCATTTGGTTTGGCTCCAACATTATGCTGTTAACGGTCATCACCGGCGCGATGTCGGTGACGATTTTCCACCTTTCCTTTTTATGGTCAGTGATTGCGCTATTTATCGGCAGCCTGGTCGGCGGGCTCTTTATGGCGCTGCATTCGGCGCAGGGGCCAAAACTCGGGGTACCGCAAATGGTCCAGACCAAGGGGCAATTTGGCTCCTATGGTTCGGTACTGGTGGTCTCCATCGTCGTACTGATGTATATCGGCTTTACCGCCTCCAGTCTGGTGCTCGGCGGGCAGTCGATGCACGCGATTTATCAGCCGATGAACTCGGACATCGGGATTATCGTGGTCGGCGCGCTAAGCCTGTTCGCCACCATCTTTGGCTATAAGATCATCCACTCCTACGCGCGGATCATGTCGTGGATTTCAGGCATCGTACTGGCGGCAACCTTCGTGTGGATAGTCTTCATCCATGGCCTGCCGGGCGACTTTGTCGACCGCGGCGGCTTCAACATCGTCGGCTTTCTCGGCGCCGTCTCTATCGCCGCGCTCTGGCAGCTGGCCTATGCGCCGTATGTCTCTGACTATTCCCGCTATATGCCCTACAGCACCAACGATAAAAGCGTCTTTTACGCCAGCTATTTTGGCTGCATTCTCGGCTCCTATCTGCCGATGGTGCTCGGGGTGCTGGTGGCGATTTGTATCGGTAATGACGATATCATTCAAGGGATTATGGATCTGACCGGCAGCATGGGGGCGATAGTGATTATCGTACTGGCGCTGGGGATCGCCGCCACCAACTCGATGATGCTGTACTGCGGCGTACTCTGTACCCTGACGCTCGGCCAGACTTTTATCGATGGCTGGTCGCCGATGGCGCGGGCACGCATTATCACCGCTATTTTGACCATGCTGCTGGAGATATTCCTCGCTATCTATGGCCAGGAAAATTTCCTGCTAATCTACACCAACTTTATTACCGTGCTGTTGTATGTGCTGGTGCCGTGGACGGCGATTAATCTGGTCGATTATTATTTAGTGGCCCACGGCGAATATCACGTTGAATCGTTCTTTAAACGCGATGGCGGTATTTACGGTTACTTTAATGCAACGGCGATATCCTGCTATATCCTCGGTATTCTGGTCGAAGTACCGTTTATGTCGACCTCAATTTATACCGGGCCAATCGCCCTCTCCTTCGGCGGCGCGGATCTCTCCTGGATTGTGGGTTTATTGGTGGTCTCGCCGGTCTATTATTATTTCTCGAAAGCGAAGAGTGTTAAAAGCATGGCTTTTGCAAAAGAGAAGGTTTAAGGCCTACAAGAAAGCGCGCCGCCTTCGCGGCGCGCCGGCGTTTAAGCTGACATCCAGAGGCAGAGATTTTTCAACATCTGCTCGCACTTTTCCAACTGCGCCTCGCTAACAAACTCATCCGCCTTATGCCCCTGCTCCATGCTCCCCGGGCCACAAACAAGCGTGGCCACGCCGGCCTCATCAAACAATCCGCCTTCGGTGCCAAAAGCGACCGTTGAAAAATCCTCGCATTCGGCCCACTGCGCCAGCCAGCCGGCGAACGCCGACTGCGGGTCGCTCAGCAGGCCGGGATACTGGCTGAGCGGTTGAAAGGTAATAGCCGATTCCGCCGCCGTCGCGCGCATTTTTGGCAACAGCTCGCCTTCGGCATACGCCTGCAGCGAGGCCAGCGCATCATCGACCGACACATCCGGTAAATGGCGAATTTCAAAATCGAACTGACAGTGCTGCGGTACAATATTCAACGCCGCGCCGCCCTTAATTACCCCCACCTGCAGGGTGCTGAAAGGCGGATCGAAACGCGTATCCTGGCGAAGCGCAAGCTGCTCGCCCAGCTCCTCCAGGCGGCCAATCAGCTTTGCCGCCCAGGCAATCGCATTCACGCCATCGGGCGCGTAAGCGGAGTGGCAAGCGTGGCCGTGAACATCGCAGCGCATCGCCAGCTTCCCCTTGTGACCATATACCGGGCGCATCTCCGTCGGCTCGCCGATAATGCACATCGCCGGTTTCTCTGCCGACGCCTGCAGATGGGCGACCAGGCTGCGTACGCCAAGACATCCCACCTCTTCATCGTAGGAAAAAGCCAGGTGCAGCGGCATGCGTAGCGGTTGGGCGAGAAATTCAGGAATGGTGGCCAGTACGCAGGCGAGGAAGCCTTTCATATCGGCACTACCGCGGCCGTAGCAGCGGCCATCGCGTTGCGTGAGGGCAAAAGGGGGAACCGTCCATGGCTGGCCGTCAACCGGCACCACATCGGTATGGCCGGAGAGCATAACGCCGCCGGGCCCCGCAGGGCCCAGTCGTGCATAGAGATTAGCTTTTCTCCCTTGCGCATCATAAAAGCGCTGCGTTTCGATTGCGAAGCCGTGGAGATAATCGGCAATATCGTCGATCATCGCCAGGTTCGATTCGCGGCTGGTGGTGTCAAACGCCAGCAGCCGCGCCAGAATATCCTGTAATCGACTATTCATCGCCGGGTACTCCGTAACTGGGAGCCTCCCGCGGGTCGAGGGCGCGCGTCACGTAAGCCTGCATTTGCGGTTCATAGGCCTGCCACAGCGCCGCCAGCTCGCCAATCGGGTCCGTTTCACTCCAGTCAACGCGCAGATCCACCAGCGGCCAGGAGTAATCATCCACCACTTTCACCGCCGCCGAATGGACCGGACCGGCCTCGCCGCCCTGAGCGACGCCAGCCTGTAGCGCGGCAACCAGCCGCGTCGCCAGCTCGCCTTCGGTTTGCGAAAACGTTGCCGCCATCGCGGCAATCACCGCTTCCGACGCCAGCATATTACCGCCGGCGATACAGTTATCGCCCTGCACAACATGCCAGGTCCCCAGCGTTTTATCGCCGCTGAACCACGCGGTCTGGCCGCTGGCGTCGATGGCGATAATCTGCCGATAGCGGCTAAAATCGTCTTCCGCCAGCGCCCGACGCATCGCTTTCTCCGCCGTCAGTCCCTGCTCCATCTGCGCCAGAGTGAGTTGCCCCAGCGCCGGTAAGGTAATGTTCTGGCTCGATACCGCCCCTACCCCCGCCTGCAGCCACGGACAGCGGGCGCCGACGGCAATGCTTGAAGAGCTGATCGCGATACCAAACTGCCCGCTTTCCGGGCAGCGTGCGGCAATCGAAAATGTCATTCTGCCTCCTTATTTCGCCGCGTCATCAGGGATGACGGCGATAACATCGATTTCCATTAGCCACTGCGGCTGCGCCAGCGCGGAAATCACCAGCCCGGTGGAGATCGGGAACACGCCTTTTAACCACTTGCCTACCTCTTGATAGACCGGTTCGCGATAGCGCGGGTCGATAATATAGGTGGTCGTTTTCACGATATGCGACAGGTCGCTCCCCGCCTCTTCCAGCAGCTGTTTGACGTTTTTCATCGCCTGTTCCGCCTGCGCCCGCGGGTCGCCAAGGCCCACCAGATTGCCTTCAAAATCCGTCCCGACCTGGCCGCGAACGTAGACGGTATTACCGGCGCGTACCGCCTGACATAAGTCATTGTCCAGCGTCTGATTAGGGTATGTCTCTTTGGTATTGAACATCCGAATACGAGTATGGGTAGGCATAAGGGTTATCCTGTTCAGTAAGTCATGATTAACGCTGGCTGGCGTCTTTGTACTGGCTGTATTTACGGCGGGTGGCGATATGGTCGGCGATATGCTTCGCGTCGTGCCAGACGCCCCAGATAAAGGTTGATCCCCGGCGCGATAACCACGGCAGGCCGAGGAAGTAGACGCCCGGCTCGCTGGAGACGCCGCGCTGATGCTGAGGGCGACCCTGTTCGTTGAAAGCGTTGACGTTGAGCCAGCTGTAGTCCACCGCATAGCCGGTAGCCCAGATAATGGTGTTAATCCCCGCCTGCGCCAGATCGAGCGAGAGGATCGGCGACGTCATGCAGTCCGGGTCCGTTAAGAATTGCCGCGCGGCGGGCTCTTCCGGTAAATCCAGGCCATTGGCGGCAATGTAAGCATCGGCGGCATCCAGCAGCGCCAGATAGTTTTCATCGCCGAGGCGAATGTTTTCGACGAGATTATTTTTAAAGGAGACGGTTCCCCCGGCGAAGGATTCGGTGAGACCAACCAGCGTGATACCACGATGCGCCAGCTCGCGGAAATCAACCGTGTGGCCGCCGTGCGCGCCGCTAACCGCGATGGTGACGTGCTCTTTACCGGGTTCGCTGGCCGGGGCATCCCACAGGCCTAATACCCCCAGCCACCAGCAGAAATCCCGGTTACGATAGGCACGCGGCGGGCGGTCATGGGCGCCGACCGACAGATAAACCTTGCGGCCCGCGCGCTGCAGTTCATCGGCGATTTGCACGCCGGACGAGCCCGCTCCCACCACCAGCACCGCGCCTTCCGGCAGTTGCTGCGGGTTGTAATATTTCGCCGAATGAATTTGATGGATGGCGCTGTCGCGCGGGGCGATCGGCGGGATAACCGGCTTCTGGAACGGCCCGGTCGCCGCGACAATATTCAGCGCTTCAATCACGCCGTCGGTGGTTTCAATGGTAAACCCCGGACGCCCGTGGTTACGCACCGCACTTTTGACTTCCACGCCGGTACGGACCGGAAGATTAAACTCGCGCACATAATCAACAAAGTATTGCGCAACATCATCCTTGGCAATAAAGGCATCGGGGTCGCCGCCTTTAAACTCCATGCCCGGAAAACGGTCATGCCACGCCGGGCCGTTCGCCACCAGCGAATCCCAGCGGCCGGTACGCCAGGCTTCGGCAATGCGATTCTTTTCCACGACCAGATGCGAAATACCCTGTTTGCTCAGGTGCTCGCTCATGGCGATACCGGCCTGCCCCCCGCCAACAACCAGCGTCTCGATTTGTATTTTTTCTACGGTCATAAATATGTCCTTCGGTGATGTTCTGCTCATGACCGAGGTTAATAAACCGTTATGCTCAGGTAAATTATTATAAATTTAGCACCTGAGAATAAAATAATGATGCAGCGGATTCGCCCCGCCGCCAGGCCATTTCCGCCACGCTAATACGCAGTATTTATTTTTCAGGCATGAGATTTTGAAAGGAAAAACAACCATGACTTTCGAGGCTCATAAAAATATCGTCAGAGCTTCGTTTTTTTATAGGCAATAAAACGCAGAAAATACCACATGAATATATTTACCCGCGCTAATGGCGGGTAAATTTGCTCATTCAGGCGACTTTCACTTCTTGCTGCGGCGGGCTTAATACCGCGTTGCGGCAATACTCCATAAACAGTTTGGTCGGTTTGGTCGGTTCGCTACTGCGCAGATGGGCCATCACCAGCGCGGAATTCGCCATTTCATCCTGAATCTCCACACAGCGTACCTGCTGGCCGTCATAGGTCATGTCGTTCACCGGACGCGTCACCAGCACCGAGAAGCCCAGCCCCTGGCCAACCATGCAGCGCACCATCTCAATCGACGGCGAACTGTAGGCCACCTGCGGGTTGTAGCCCTTATCTTTGAAAATGCTGATGAAGTAGTTTTTGCTCGGTACCACATCCAACAGGATCATTGGCAGATTGCTCAGCTCGGACAGCCGCACGGCGTGCCGCTGGGCCAGGGGATGATCCGCCGGTAACAGCGCATAGGGCTTCTGCGGCGCGTTGAGGCTCTCGGTATAAATCGAGGTATCCAGTTCGAGATCATAGAGAAAAGCCAGGTCAAAACGCCCGCGGTGCAGGCCGTGTGCAATCTCATGCTGCTCGCCGTCGTAAATTTTAATGGTGATTTCCGGATAAATTTTCTTAAATCCGGCCATCAACGACGGCATATACAGCGGCGCGGCGGTCTCGAAACAGCCGATGGAAATAATCCCGGAGACCAGCTCATTATCGGCCTTCGAGTTTTGTTCAAATTGATAAGAGAGCCGCAGCAGTTCTTTGGCTTTTTCATAAAAACGCTGTCCGCTCGGGGTCATTGATACCCCCTGGGCGTGGTGGCGAATAAAAAACTGCTGTTCAAACATATCTTCCAGCGTCTTCACGGCGATGGAAATCGACGGCTGCGCGATATGCAGCTGGCGTGAGGCTTCAGCAATACTTTCCGCCTCGACGACGGCAACAAAGTATTTGAGCTGTTTCAGGGTGAAATGGGGCATGTGATACCTTATTTTTTTATCATCAAGGAGGCAGGCTGGTTAGCTTTAAACGATGAACACCCTGGCCTGCAACCCTCTGCCGTGAAAAAGATCAACAATCCGACAGCGATCAGATTTTTACAGAAAATTAACAGATACCTGGCGAGAAAATTGCGAGCGCCGGAGGATAATACTTCGGCCAGTATAAGCAGGATGAGAAAAAACAAGGCATATAACTACCTTATATTACAAGACATTAATCTCGCTTTAATTCACAGAAACGCGCTAACGGGCTTGCCCGTCTCACCGTGATTCATTTTGTCATGAGTATTGTTTTTATTATCAATAATTAAATCTAAGAATATTAAATGTTGCTAACGACATGTTCAGCTCGCCGACGCCGAAAATTAGCGGAAAACAAAAACTCTTTGAATTACAGCTTATTGAAAAATCGCACGTCCCCGTTATTTGAGCGCCATCACAGCGCACGACCTCCCGCCCTGGATCACAGAAAATCGCCAATCCTGGCTAACAACGATTTTTATAGAGGTTGCCTAGATTTTTAGTCCTTTCTCGCCGCATTGCCCTCCTGCATCATGAACTCAAAGAAACAAATAAATAACAATTGCGCAACATGCGAAGGAGAAGGTTCATGTCTGATAGAAACTTTTGGCAGCGCAGGCTGCAGGAGCAGCGCTTTATCAGCCACGCCATTATCGATGGTCGACCGTACGTCGCGAAAAGCCGTAAAACCTGTCCCGCCATTAACCCAGCCAGCAATACGCTGCTGGCGGAAGTCACCTCGCTGCAGACGGAAGATATCGATATCGCCGTCGCCTCCGCGCGTCGCGCTTTTACCTCCGGCGTTTGGTCAGGTCTGGCGCCACAGGAACGTAAACGCGCGTTGCTGCGCCTGTCGGCGCTGATCCTTCAGCATCGCGAAGAGCTGGCGCTGCTGGAGAGCGTCAGCATGGGGAAACCGGTCAACGATGCGCTGAATATTGATGTCCCCGGCGCCGCGCACATCCTCAGCTGGTATGCCGAAAGCGTAGATAAACTCTACGATGAAGTGGCTCCCGCCAGACCCGGCGCGCTGGCGACCATCACCCGCCAGCCCATCGGCGTGGTTGCCGCCATCGTACCGTGGAACTTCCCGCTCGACCTCGCCTCCTGGAAGTTGGGTCCGGCGCTGGCCGCCGGCAATAGCGTGATCCTCAAGCCCTCGGAAAACTCGCCGTTTAGCGCCCTGCGTCTGGGCGAGCTGGCGCTGGAGGCCGGTATTCCGCCAGGCGTGCTTAACGTGGTGACCGGGCTGGGCACCGAAACCGGGAGCGCGCTGGGACTGCATCACGATATCGATGTCATCGCCTTCACCGGCTCAACCGCCGTCGGCAAAGCCTTTATGGCCTATTCGGCCCAGTCCAATCTGAAACAGGTATGGCTGGAGTGCGGCGGCAAGAGCGCCAATATCATTTTCGCCGACAGCCAGGATCTCGATCTGGCCGCTGAAAAAGCAGCCTTCGGCATCTGTTTTAACCAGGGCGAAGTCTGCTCGGCAAACTCCCGCCTGCTGGTTGAGCGCCCGATTTACGCGGCCTTCATCGCCAAACTACAGGAAAAAATGCAGGCCTGGGCTCCGGCGCATCCGTTCGATGCGGATGCCCGCATGGGGGCCATGGTCAGCGCCGCCCATGCCGAAAAAGTGATGGCGGCTATCCGCCGTGCGCAAGACGAGGGCGCAACGCTGCTTACCGGCGGCCGTACGGTGGAAATAGACGGCGTCGCCAACTACGTTCAGCCGACGCTTCTGGCCGACGTAAACGAAGAGATGGCGCTGTGGAAAGAGGAGATTTTTGGTCCGGTGCTGGCGGTTTGCGCCTTCGATAGCGAGAAGGAGGCGGTTCATCTGGCGAATAACCATATCTATGCGCTGGCCGCCTCGCTGTGGACCGACAATCTGCACCGCGCCCATCGCGTCGCCGCGCAGCTGACCGCCGGAACAATCTCGGTAAATACCGTCGACGCGCTGGACGTCACCGTTCCCTTTGGCGGCAACAAGCAGTCGGGCTTTGGCCGCGATCTGTCTCTACATGCCTTTGATAAATTCACCAGCCTCAAAACCACCTGGTTTCAGTTTCGCGAGTAGGCCGCAGCCTGCACCACTTTTTCAGTTCCAGCAGACAGGAGAGACGAAATGACTAATCCAAGCAATCAGAACCGTTCGACGTCCGATTACCAACATTCAGATGCGGCTCACCATATTCACGCCTTCCTGGATCAAAAAGCCCTGAACGCCGAAGGGGCGCGCGTGATGGTACGCGGCGAAGGACTATACCTGTGGGACAATGACGGGAATAAATACCTCGATGGGATGTCCGGCCTGTGGTGTACCCAGTTGGGCTACAGCCGCCAGGATCTGGCGGACGCCGCCGCGGCGCAGTTTGCCAAACTGCCCTATTACAACATGTTCTTCCACACGACCCACCCGGCGGTTATCGAGCTTTCCGAGCTGCTGTTCAGCCTGCTGCCACCGCACTACAGCCACGCTATCTACACCAACTCCGGTTCGGAATCGAATGAAGTGCTGATTCGCACCGTTCGCCGCTACTGGCAGATCCTCGGCAAGCCGGAGAAAAAGGTGATGATTGGCCGCTGGAACGGCTATCACGGCTCCACGCTGGCGGCAAGCGGGCTCGGCGGCATGAAGTTCATGCATGAAATGGGCGGGGTGATCCCGGACGTGGCTCATATCGATGAACCCTACTGGTTTATGCACGGCGGCGACCTGACGCCGCAGGAGTTCGGCCTGCGCTGCGCCCGCCAACTGGAAGAGAAGATCCTGGAACTGGGCGCGGAAAACGTCGCCGGCTTTATCGCCGAACCGTTCCAGGGGGCGGGCGGCATGATCTTCCCGCCGGAAAGCTACTGGCCGGAGATCCAGCGTATCTGCCGGCAATATGACGTGCTGCTGTGCGCCGATGAGGTGATTGGCGGCTTTGGCCGTACCGGCGAGTGGTTTGCGCATCAGTACTTCGGCTTTGAACCGGATACGCTGTCGATTGCCAAGGGGCTAACCTCCGGTTACGTACCGATGGGCGGGCTGGTACTGAGCAAGCGCATGGCCGACGTGCTGGTAGAAAAAGGCGGCGTTTTCCCACACGGCCTGACCTATTCCGGCCACCCGGTGGCGGCCGCGGTGGCGATTGCCAACCTGAAAGCCTTACGCGATGAGAATCATGTCACCCGGGTTCGCACCGATAGCGGCCCCTATCTGCAAAAAACGCTGCGCGAGGTGTTTGAAAACCATCCACTCATTGGCGAGGTACAGGGCGCCGGACTGGTGGCCGCCCTGCAGTTTGCCGAAGATAAAGTGACCCGCAAACGTTTTGCCAACGAGAACGAACTGGCCTGGCGCTGTCGCACCATCGGCTTTGAAGAAGGCGTGATCATCCGCTCGACGCTGGGGCGCATGATCATGGCGCCGGCGCTGATTGCCGGGCATAACGAACTCGATGAACTGGTTGAAAAAACCAAGCGCGCCGTTGACCGCACCGCTAAAGAGATTGGCCTGCTATAAGTCAATTACTTACTGCTTTTGATTATCTTTTAGCGGAGGCCTTCGGCCTCCGTTTTTACCTGCATTCCACTTAGCAGGATTCCGGGTATCAGCAGACCGTCATGAGATGCGCTTTTAGAGCGTCGGCAAAAAAATGTTGATCTGATACGAACAAGCTTTTATTTTGCTGCTAGTTTTCAAACTGAGATGAAACTGATGCCTACTATTATCGCCAGTAGTATGAAAGAAGCTAAAGAATTAGTTAACGCCAGAAAGTACCGGGAAATAGTACTGAATTTCGATGTTGACGCTGATGATTTTTTCACCCTTGCAACAGCGCAGCATGACACCAAAATCACCATTGCAAACAAAAATAGCCACTCACCGGTTACATTAGAAAAATAATAAAACCCCTGAGGAAATCTTTATGTTGTTGTTTATTGGCACTATTGCTGTCGCTTTTCTCTCTTCCCTGATGCTCATCTGGCTTGACGATCGCATCGCCGAGCAGGAGTAAACCCTCCCCCGATTTAAAGCTCTCCGCACCGGTCATCGGTGCGGAGACAAAAGATTACAGCGATTTCGCCAAACGTTCGACGGCGGTCAGCAGACCGGCTTCAGAAACCGTCGAGTAGGAAAGACGCAGCGTGCGGGTATCCGGATTATCGTTGTAGAACGCTTCACCAGGTACGTAAACCACGCCGTTTTCCAGCGTCTTCTCCAGCCACGCCATGGTATCGAACGGATAGCGGAAACGGGCCCACAGGAACATTCCCCCTTCCGGGCGGCTAAACTCAAGATGCTCGCCAAGACGACTTTCCAGCGCATCAGCCAGCGCCACGCACTTCTTGCGGTAGTCTTCGCGGATCAGAGCGATCTGATCGTTCAGGCGATTCATTTCCAGATACTCAGCAGTGATAACCTGAGAGAGCATATTAGTATGCAGATCCGCCGCCTGCTTCACGATCACCGCCTGATGCGCCAGCCACTCCGGCATCACGATCCAGCCGATACGCATTCCCGGCGCAAGGATCTTGGAGAACGTGGAGGTGTACACCACCCGTTCTTCACAGCCTTGTTCGATCGCATGTTGATACAGCGGACGACGCACTTTATCGGTGAAGCTGATTTCGCCGTAGGGATCGTCTTCGATGATCACAAAATCATGTTGCTTCGCTAGCGCCACCAGCCGCTGGCGGCGATCGTCGCTGAGGGTTTTACCGCCGGGGTTGCCAAATGTCGGCACCAGATAGACCGCTTTAACCTTAGTGGTTTCCAGCAGATCGGCCAGTTGTTCAACCAGCATGCCGTTATCGTCGGTATCAACGCTCAGGATATTCGCCTGCGCCAGCTGGAATACCTGCAGCGCGGCAAGGTAGGTCGGACGTTCAACGACGACCGCATCGCCCGGATCGAGCAGCGTGCGGGCGACGATATCCAGCGATTGCTGCGAACCGGAGGTGATATACACCTGGCTTGCCGAGCAGGCCACGCCGCGTGACTGGCAGATTTCGCTCACCGCCTGGCGCAGCGGCGGATATCCTTCGGTAAGGCCGTACTGGAACGCATCATTAAAACGTTCACTCATCACCTTTTGCACCGCGAGGTTGAGACCTTCGGTATCAAACAGTTCCGGAGCCGGAATACCGCCGCCAAGCGAAATGACGCCAGGCAGTTTACTGTGTTTGAGAAGTTCGCGGACGGCGGAGGGCTTAAGTTCACCCGCGCGGGCGGCGAGGCGCCGATCGTGCATATGCTTTTCCTTTTCTATCTTGTTGTTGTGTTAGTTGTTCGTTGTAGCTTTGCAGGTGCCGGGCAGCGATACTAGCCGCTGCCCGGTTTGCGGCCGTTACTCGTCGTCTTTCAGCACGACTAATGGCTCAATATCGCTCTCTTTTTTCACCACCAGCGAATCATCGCCGCGCAGGCAGGTACCGCCATAGTTACCGCCCACCGTGAAGGTGCACACCTGAATGTACTTGCCGTCAACCTTCGGCAGACACCACAGCTGCTGGTAAATATTTTTGCGATCGACAAATTGCCCGCTGGTCTGATCCAATACCTCATCGTGCGGGCTTATCAGATCGATGTTATTACCGCAGCGCCCGGAGATCGGTTTGACCGCATAGCCGGTTTTCGCCAGCTCGTCATTGACCACAAAATCGGTATCCAGCAGATAGCGATGATGCGGGAACAGCGACCACAGCACCGGCAGAATCGCCTTGTTGCCGGGGATAACCGTCCACAGCGGTTCGAATACCAATACTTCAGGGCGCAGCAGGACGTCAATCAGGCGCACCTCATTTTGCGGATGACCGGTACGAATCGGCACTGCCGCATACTCATCGGCGCTGACTTCACGCACCTGCTCGATGGCGGTTTCCCATGCCCAGGTCTTCCACACGCAGTTAACCAAGCGGCCATCGCCGTCGATAAGCTGCCCGGCAGCATCCCAGCGTAGCTCATCAAGACCAAAGAGAATTTTGCTCTCAAAGCCCGCCTCGGTTAGCGAACGCTGAATAAACTGGGCATGGTAGTTCTCTTCAAGATCCTTATCCTGCATGATGTGCACGAACGGCCGCGCGCGGCTGTGCTTCCACGCCCCCGCCAGCTCCTCAAGCAGATTTTCCGCCGGATTATGGCCGGTACCGCGATAGCCCTGTTTCAGCCACTGTTCGAGGATCAATCCGCCTTCCGTATGGCAAGAGGCAGAGTCGGCGTTGTATTCGTACACCTTCAGCCCGCGCTCATCCATGCAGAAATCCATGCGCCCGGTAATCATATGATGGCGGCGGCGCTGCCACGAGAGGCGCAGACGAGGCCAGAGAATTTTCGGAATATCGAACAGCGCCAGCAGGTTGTCATCCTTCATTACCTTATCAGTGGCGTGCAGATACATCAGATGCAGTTCATTGGTCGCTTTAATCAGCTCCTGTTCGGCGCTCTCGCTGATGGTGAAGTACTGGTAGGGATCCTGATTGATGAAATGACCGTTGGCTTCAACATAGGCCTTTTGCAGCGCGTCTTTCTCATTGAGCCAGTTACCGCGGAACTGGCCTTTATTCGGCAGCCGCGCGCCGCTGATTTTCATCTCCTCGCCCGGCAGCACCGGCTGCGGCAGGCTGTGCTCGGTATCGGCGGTCTGGATCATCCAGCCTAAAATTTCGGTATCGGCAAAGGTATCTTTGATGGTGTAGACGCCGTCTTTCACTTCCAGCGTTAGCTCGCGGGTCCACTGCTGGCCCTGCGGCAGCGGCGCGTGGATGACGTTCTGCTCGGCGATACGGACCTTATTCCCTACCAGTTGCGTAATCACCGCCACGTGTCCGGTATGTTTAAACTCGCCGCCCTTCTGCCAGATCAGCAGCGAGCCGGCGATCGGCGGACGGCGCGAGCCGTTGGCGAAGGCCTGCAGGGGAAGAATGTTGTCATTGACCACTTCGCGCAGAAAGCGCAGCGAGAAGATTTCGTAAGCCATACCGACATCGGTAAAGACAAAGCCGTAGGTGAGGAATAAAAAGCGCCGCGCGAACTCCACGCACTGCCATTTATGCCCCATATACTCATTGCCGATATAGCTGCGGAAAGCGGCGTCATCCGGATAATCTTGTGGATTTAAGCTACTGTAATTCGAAGAATAAATTGCCACGCCGCCCGGCGCGTAGCCTAAAAGCGTGCCGAAAGGGGCGTCAATACTGGTCGATCCTTTACTCATTTAGCCTGACCTCAAATTAATGCAGCCCGGGCAGTTGGCGGAACAAAACTCCCTCTTCTTATCCTGCCGCAGGCACTTACCAGACAGAGGTGAAATGATGATACCACTCATTCGATTCGCTAAACGTGCCCTTATAGAAAATAACCCGGCGTCCATTGGCAAAAGTGATATTGTTAGCCAACACATAACAAAAAAACATCACTACATCAGGAGTCGACAATGAGCGCACCTTCGCATCTCAATGCCCAGCCGCTGGTCTGGGGACATGGCCCACGGACTTTTGAAGTATTCCTCGAACCAACCTGTCCGTTTTCCGTTCGCGCCTTCAACAAACTCGATGAATTGCTGGATGAAGTCGGCGCCGAGAACGTCACGATTAAGATTCGCCTGCAGTCCCAGCCGTGGCATCTGTTTTCCGGGGTAATCGTGCGCTGCGTGCTGGCCGCCTCCACCCTGCCGCACGGCAGAGAGCAGGCGCACAAAGTCCTGCAGGCGGTCGCCGATCATCGTGAAGAGTTTGAATTCACCGACCACTGCAGCGGGCCGAATATGAATACCACTCCGCAGCAAATTATCGAGCGCCTTGAGCGCTATAGCCACGTGTCGCTGGCGGCGGCATTTGCCCGCCCTGAGCTGCAAAACGAAATCAAATGGCACAGTAAATACGCCCGCCAGAACGGCATCCATGTGTCGCCGACGTTTATGGTCAACGGCCTGGTGCAGCCCGATCTCGGCAGCGGCGATGACGTCAGCGTGTGGGCCGCGCGGATTATGGCCTGAGATTAGCTGCTAGACTTTTTTGTACACCTTACTAAAGAGGCAGGTCAGTATGTCCGACAATCAATACCAACCACCGAAAGTATGGGAATGGAAACAGAATAACGGCGGCGCGTTCGCCAATATCAACCGTCCGGTTTCCGGCGCGACGCATGAAAAAGTGCTGCCCGTTGGCAATCACCCGCTGCAGCTCTATTCGCTGGGCACGCCGAACGGGCAGAAAGTGACTATCATGCTGGAAGAGCTGCTGGCGCTGGGCGTGGCTGGCGCTGAGTATGACGCCTGGCTGATTCGTATCGGCGAAGGCGATCAGTTCTCCAGCGGCTTTGTCGAAGTGAACCCAAACTCGAAGATCCCGGCGCTGAGCGACCACTCCACGACTCCGCCGACCCGGGTATTTGAATCCGGCAGCATCCTGCTCTATCTGGCGGAAAAATTTGGTTTCTTCCTGCCGAAAGACCCGGCCGGGCGCACCGAAACGCTGAACTGGCTGTTCTGGCTACAGGGCGCAGCGCCGTTCCTCGGCGGCGGCTTTGGCCACTTCTATAACTATGCGCCGGTGAAAATCGAGTACGCCATCGACCGCTTTACCATGGAAGCGAAACGTCAGCTCGACGTGCTGGATAAGCAGCTGGCGCGCGGCCGCTTTGTGGCGGGGGAAGAGTACACCATCGCCGATATGGCGATCTGGCCGTGGTACGGCAACGTGGTGCTGGGCAACGTCTATAACGCCGCGGAATTCCTCGATGCCGGCAGTTACGTTAACGTGCTGCGCTGGGCGCAGGATGTGGGCAATCGCCCGGCGGTGAAGCGCGGACGGATGGTTAACCGCACCAATGGCCCGCTCGACGAGCAGTTGCACGAGCGCCACGACGCCCGCGATTTCGACACGCAGACCGAAGACAAGCGCCAGGCGTGATGCCCTTACCCGGCGGCGCGGAGCTGCCGGGTAAGTTGTCACATCAGTGTTTTACCTTGGTCAGGCGATCGAGATAGCCCATCACAAAGGCTGACAGCACAAATGTGAGATGGATAATGACGTACCACATCAGCTTGTTATCCGGCACGTTCTTCGCATCCATAAACACCCGCAGCAGATGAATGGAAGAGATAGCCACAATCGACGCCGCCACCTTGTTTTTCAGCGATGTCGCATCCATTTTGCCAAGCCAGTTGAGCTTCTCTTTACCTTCGTTAATATCCAGCGTCGAGACGAAGTTTTCATAACCAGAAAACATCACCATCACCAGCAGCCCGCCCACCAGCGTCATATCGACCAGCGAAAGCAGCGTCAGAATGAGATCCGACTCGCCGACGCTGAAGATATGCGGCAGGATGTGGAATATCTCCTGAAAAAATTTTATCGATAGCGCGATAAGCCCCAGCGAGAGGCCGAAATAAACCGGCGCCAGCAGCCAGCGCGAAGCATAAATAGCGTTTTCCAGAAAGCGTTCCATAAGGTCCTGTCAGTTTGTAAAAATGGCGGCCATTATATCGCAGCTGGTCCATATCAAAACGGTGTGCAGGCGGCGGGGAAATAAAAAAGGCCAACGCAGTGTTGGCCTTTCGGGAGATATCCTGGGGGAAATTACTTCGCTTTGACGGTCTCTTCGCCCACCAGACCAATTTTCAGGTAACCGGCCTGATGCAGCGTATCCATCACTTTCATCATCGTCTCGTAGTCGACGGTTTTGTCGGCGCGGAAGAAAACGGTGGTGTCTTTCTTACCCTGAGTCAGCGCGTCCAGTGAGGCAATCACGCTCTCTTCGGTCACCGGATCGTTGCCGAGGAACATCGATTTGTCGGCTTTCACCGACAGGTAAATCGGTTTTTCCGGACGCGGCTGCGGCTGGCTGGATGAGGCAGGCAGATTGACTTTGACGTCAACGGTGGCCAGCGGCGCCGCCACCATGAAGATAATCAACAGCACCAACATGACGTCGATAAACGGCGTCACGTTAATGTCGTGCATTTCGCCGTTATCATCGAGGTTTTCGTTAAAATGCATCGCCATAGCGGATCAACCTACCCGTAATTTCTGCGCCGGACGCAGCGGCTGAGAACCACTGGCGTTCAGGTCAAGGTCACGGCTTTGCAGCAGCATAATCTGCGCGGCCACATCGCCGAGAGAGGCTTTGTAGCTGGCAATCATGCGGGCGAAAACGTTGTAGATAACCACCGCCGGGATCGCGGCAAACAGACCAATCGCCGTTGCCAGCAGCGCTTCAGCGATACCCGGCGCGACAACCGCGAGGTTAGTGGTCTGCGTTTGCGCGATACCGATAAAGCTGTTCATGATGCCCCAGACGGTACCGAACAGGCCGACGAACGGAGAGATGGCGCCGATAGTCGCCAGATAACCGTTGCCGCGGCCCATATAGCGGCCAACCTGCGCCACGCGGCGCTCAAGGCGGAAACCGGTACGTTCTTTAATGCCTTCGTTGTCATCCACGCCTGCCGACAGTTCCAGCTCATTATTGGCTTCGTTAATCAGCTGAGTGGTCAGGCTTTTGGCATGGAATCCATTCGCGATAGTGTTAGCCTGATCGAGAGAACGCGCTTCGCTGAGCTGCTGCTGCTCACGCTTGAGGCGACGCTTGCTGGACAACATTTCGGCGCCCTTGCCGAAGAAGATAGCCCAGGTGACTACCGAAGCCAGAATCAAGCCAATCATCACAACCTTAACGACAATATCGGCGTGATGATACATACCCCAAACGGAGAGATCCGCCTGCATCAAATTATTACCCACACTGTTTCTCCAGGACGTCAATCACAAAAACTGAGCATAATAATATCAAAACGACATCGAATTGATAGTGGTTCTCATTAGTATTTACACTGTGCAGCAAATCACGTTTATTTTCTTTGCGCTTACGCAGTAAAAAAGCGGCTGACGCCGGTTTCGGGAAAATTTTTGCCTGTATCGTTTCCGGCCCGGTACACAAACCGGTATTCATGGTAGTTTAGACGTCCAGACGTATAAAAACAGGTTTCTATAACATGGCTGATAAACATCTTGATACCGCGCTGGTCAACGCCGGGCGCCGCAAAAAATATACTCAGGGTTCGGTGAATAGCGTTATCCAACGCGCCTCATCGCTGGTGTTTGATACCGTCGAGGCTAAAAAACACGCCACCCGTAACCGCGCCAAAGGCGAGCTGTTTTATGGCCGCCGCGGCACGCTGACCCACTTTTCGCTGCAGGAAGCCATGTGCGAACTGGAAGGCGGCGCTGGCTGCGCCCTCTTCCCCTGCGGCGCGGCCGCGGTCGCCAACACGATTCTGGCCTTCGTCGAACAGGGCGACCACGTGTTAATGACCAACACCGCCTATGAACCCAGCCAGGACTTCTGCACTAAGATCCTTGCGAAGCTCGGGGTGACGACCGGCTGGTTCGATCCGCTCATCGGCGCGGATATCGCCAACCTGATTCAACCCAATACTAAAGTCGTGTTTCTTGAATCCCCCGGTTCGATCACCATGGAAGTGCATGATGTGCCGGCCATCGTCGCCGCCGTGCGCCGCGTCGCGCCGCAAGCCATTATCATGATCGATAACACCTGGGCGGCAGGGGTACTGTTTAAAGCGCTCGATTTTGGTATCGATATCTCTATTCAGGCGGCAACGAAATATTTAATTGGCCACTCCGACGGGATGATCGGCACCGCGGTGGCCAACGCCCGCTGCTGGGAGCAATTATGTGAAAATGCCTATCTGATGGGCCAGATGGTCGATGCCGACACCGCCTACATGACCAGCCGCGGCTTGCGTACGCTTGGCGTCCGCCTGCGTCAGCATCATGAAAGCAGTCTACGCGTCGCCGAATGGCTGGCGCAGCACCCTCAGGTGGCGCGAGTCAATCATCCGGCGCTGCCGGGCAGCAAGGGCCACGAGTTCTGGAAGCGCGACTTCAGTGGCAGCAGCGGTCTGTTCTCTTTCGTCCTTAATAAACGTCTGACCGACGCCGAACTGTCAGCCTATCTGGACAACTTCAGCCTGTTCAGCATGGCCTACTCGTGGGGCGGGTTCGAATCACTGATCCTCGCCAACCAGCCGGAACATATCGCGGCCATCCGCCCCGGGGCGGAAGTGGATTTCAGCGGCACTCTTATTCGACTGCACATAGGTTTAGAAAATGTTGACGATCTGCTGGCGGATTTAGCGGCAGGTTTCGCGCGTATCGTGTAAAGTGACAGGAAGTGGCAACAAAAGCGGACGCTTTCAGAAAAGCGGCCGCTTTTGTTGCGCCCGGGATCAAGGTGCTCGGGCCGCTTCAGGAGTACACTAGTCGAAAAACGGTACCACTTAGGAAAGTCCATGGTTGTCATTCAAGAGATTGTCGCCGCGCTGTGGCAACATGATTTTGCCGCATTGGCAAACCCTCACGTTGTGGGTTTTGTATATCTGGTCATGTTCGCGACCCTGTTTCTGGAAAACGGGCTGCTGCCGGCTTCATTTTTACCGGGCGATAGCCTGTTGCTGCTCGCCGGCGCGTTAATCGCTAAAGGCGTCATGGATTTTGTCCCCACTCTCGCCATTCTGACCGCCGCCGCCAGCCTCGGCTGCTGGCTGAGCTATTTACAGGGGCGCTGGCTGGGTAATACCACTGTGGTTAAAGGCTGGCTGTCGCATCTGCCGCACAAATATCACCAGCGCGCTACTAACATGTTTGATAAACACGGCCTGCTGGCGCTGCTGGCCGGACGTTTTCTGGCGTTTGTCCGCACCCTGCTGCCAACCATGGCGGGTATTTCCGGCCTGCCGAATCGTCGTTTCCAGTTCTTTAACTGGCTCAGCGGTCTGCTGTGGGTTGGCGTCGTCACCGGTCTCGGCTATGCGCTGAGCATGATCCCATTCGTGAAAAACCACGAAGACCAGGTCATGACCTGCCTGATGATTTTACCGATCGCCCTGCTGGTAACCGGCCTCGTTGGTACGGTTATCGTCGTTATCAAGAAGAAATACTGCAGCGCCTGATTCACTCGCGCCGGATGGTCTCAAAATCCCCGGTAGCGCTGGCGCTTACCGGGGCTACAGGCGCCGCATCCTTATCAAATCCCCTGCATCGTGCGAATACGCGCGGCATCTTCACCCGGCGTAATACCAAAATAGCGTTTAAACTCACGGCTAAACTGCGAGGCGCTTTCATAGCCGACGCGCATCGCCGCCGCGCTGGCTTTCATGCCGTCATGGATCATCAGCATTCTGGCCTTATGCAGGCGATAGGTCTTCAAATACTGCAGCGGCGAGGTGCTGGTAACCGATTTAAAGTTATGGTGAAACGCCGAGACGCTCATATTCGCTTCCGCCGCCAGCTGGTCGACGCTGAGGTTTTCGGTGTACTGGCTTTCAATGCGCTTCAGGACGCGGCTAATCAGGCTAAAGTGCGTCTGCCGGCTCACCAGCGCCAGCAGCGCCCCACCGCAGGGGCCAATCAGGACGTGATAAAGGATCTCGCGGATAATCTGTTTGCCGAGAATGCGCGCGTCCAGCGGTCGCTCCATCACGTCTAACAGGCGTTCCGCCGCACAGAGGATCTCTTCTGATAGCACCGCCGAGTTGATCCCGCTGGAAGCGACCGACGGGTGAAAAAGCTCATCTTCGCCGATATCCATCAGCAGCTCCTGCAACTGCAAAATATCGACATTCAACCGCATTCCTGCCAGCGGCACTTCCGGAGTCGCGAAGGTTTCGCATTCAAACGGTAGCGGGACGGTTAATAGTAAGTATTCGTTGGTGTCATAACGGAAGGTTCGTTCATTGATATAGCCAATTTTATGGCCGGAAAAGAGAAAAACGATCCCCGGCTGGTACATCACCGGCGTACGGGTGCCCGGCTGCGTCCCGTACAGCAGACGGATATCCGGCAGCAGGTCACTTAGCATTTCTTGCTTATCTTTCAGCTTATTAACCTTGTCTGTTAATAGCTGGCATATCTCGGCACGGTTCATTTTCGCTGCTTCTCCGACGATTTTTCTACGTCCTTATTGTGCGTAGTTTCCTTCCTTTTCTCCAGCCCAATGGAGAAATGGGCAAGACAATGGCAGGAATGTGCATTGAGAGGAAACGGGCGCAGGAACACAATAGCCGCCATCGGGCAGAGAGTCGTCCTTTCTGCCGGGAGTTTCATCTTTATGAGGGCACCAGCCATGAATAACTTCAATTTACATACCCCAACCCGCATTCTGTTCGGCAAAGGCGCCATCGCCGACCTGCGCGAACAAATTCCAGCCGGCGCTCGCGTGCTGGTGACTTACGGCGGCGGTAGCGTGAAGAAAACCGGCGTACTGGATCAGGTACTGAGCGCGCTGGCTGGCTTTGACGTGCTGGAATTCGGCGGGATTGAGCCAAACCCGTCTTACGAAACGCTGATGAACGCGGTAAAACTCGCCCGCGAAGAGAAAGTGACCTTCCTGCTGGCGGTGGGCGGCGGTTCGGTGCTTGATGGCACCAAGTTTATCGCCGCGGCCGCGCACTATGACGCGAATATCGATCCGTGGGAAATTCTGGAAACCTACGGCAGCAAGATTAGCCGCGCCATTCCGATGGGCTCGGTATTGACCCTGCCGGCGACCGGTTCCGAATCAAACAAAGGCGCGGTTATCTCGCGTAAAACCACCGGCGATAAACGCGCGTTTATGTCCGAACACGTTCAGCCGGTCTTCGCAATCCTCGATCCGGTTTACACCTACACCCTGCCGCCGCGCCAGGTCGCTAACGGCGTCGTTGACGCTTTCGTCCATACCGTTGAGCAGTACGTGACCTATCCGGTTGACGGCAAAATTCAGGATCGTTTCGCCGAAGGCATTCTGCTGACGCTGGTGGAAGATGGCCCGAAAGCGCTGCAGGAGCCGGAGAACTACGACGTGCGCGCCAACATTATGTGGGCGGCGACGCAGGCATTGAACGGTCTCATCGGCGCAGGCGTCCCTCAGGACTGGGCGACCCACATGCTCGGCCACGAACTGACGGCGATGCACGGCCTGGATCACGCTCAGACGCTGGCTATCGTGCTGCCGGCGCTGTGGAATGAGAAACGCGATACCAAGCGCGCTAAGCTGCTGCAGTACGCCGAGCGCGTGTGGAATATTACCGAAGGTTCCGAAGAACAACGTATCGATGCCGCTATCGCCGCAACCCGTCGTTTCTTCGAGCAGATGGGCGTGCCGACTCGCCTTTCCGATTACGGTCTTGACGGTAGCTCCATCCCGGCGCTGCTGGCGAAACTGGAAGAACACGGCATGACTAAGCTTGGCGAAAATCAGGATATCACTCTGGACGTCAGCCGCCGTATTTACGAGGCTGCCCGCTAAGTTATCCCCGCCTGATTCACCTCTCCTTACGTTAAACAAACGTCCGGGAGAGGTGTTTTTACTACCGTTTTTAGCTATTTCGTCCAGACTTAATGCTACCCCTCGGCGGATTTTTCACGCTGAGTTCATTAACAGGAGGAAGGCATGACACATCCAACCGTTATTAAACTACACGACGGCAACCTGATGCCGCAGCTGGGTCTCGGCGTGTGGAAAGCAGGCAACGAGGAAGTCGTCTCCGCCATTCATAAGGCGCTGGAAGTCGGTTATCGTTCTTTTGACACCGCCGCCGCGTACCAAAATGAGGCTGGCGTCGGCAACGCGTTAAGCAGCGCGGGCGTCAATCGCGATGAGCTCTTCATCACCACCAAACTGTGGAATGACGATCAAAAACGGCCGCATGAAGCGCTAAAAGAGAGCCTCAGCAAGCTGAAACTGGACTATGTGGATCTCTATTTAATCCACTGGCCGGTGCCAGCGATAGGCCATTACGTCGAAGCCTGGCAGGCGCTGATCGAACTGCAGCAGCAGGGGCTGGCAAAAAGCATCGGGGTGTGTAATTTCCAGGTGCCGCATCTGCAAAAGCTGATCGATGAAACCGGCGTCGCTCCGGTGATCAACCAGATTGAGCTGCACCCGTTAATGCAGCAGCGCCAGCTGCACGCCTGGAACGCCACGCACAAAATCCAGACCGAATCCTGGAGCCCATTAGCGCAGGGCGGCAAGGGAGTTTTCGATCAGAAGATTATTCACCATCTGGCGGATAAATATGGCAAAACGCCGGCGCAAATCGTCATTCGCTGGCATCTCGACAGCGGACTGGTGGTGATCCCGAAATCCGTCACGCCATCGCGTATTGCGGAAAACTTTGACGTCTGGGACTTCCGTCTCGACAAAGACGAACTCAGTGAAATCGCTAAGCTGGACCAGGGCAAACGTCTCGGCCCCGACCCGGATCAGTTCGGCGGGTAATCCCCTTCACTTTTGCCTTTAGCGCCGCACGGCGCTAAAGGCTTTCGCAAATTAAATGGATATCCTCAGGCTCCAGCGCAAACAGCTCCGGGTCGGGCTCATCAATTAAACGACATCCCTGGGAAAGATAAAAATCAACGGTACTTTTATTGGGAATGGACGAAATATACAGGCCGGACGCGTCAAGGGCAGGAAGCTGTTGCAGCGCATAATCAAACAGACGTCGCCCCCATCCCTGACCGCGCTGCGCCGCGCCCACATAAAAGAATAGCAGTTGGCGTAGATCGCCATTTTTACCCCGTGGCAAGGTATCAATCGCCGCCGCGGCAATGATTTTATCCTGCTCGAAAAAGGCGAAAAAAATACCGCCGCGATCGTAGCAGGCCTCGTGAATAGGCGTATAAATCTGGCGATCGTGAGGATCCCAACCTCGCACATCATAATATTGCGGGTACGCCTGAAGCCGGCCATTATCGAGCTTATAAAGGGTGTCGATAATTTCACTGCGATCTATCTCCCACAACATTTCCAATTGCTGTCGCGACAGGATTACCGGCGTCATTATCGTTCTCTCTCCTTATATGACAGGTTTTCCCCCGGCGATCGCAACCGCCGGGGAAGCGTCTTAGCGGGACGCTGTCTTCGGCTTAATACGCTTTTTCGCCCCCGGAGCGGCCGGCGTCTGGCGCTGATGCGCAACCGGCGTATGCTTCGTCAGCGCCGGGCGGGTATGACGGTTCTGGCGACGCGCTTCACGCATCTCGTCCAGCGTCGGCGCCGGTACCAGGCAGTCACGGCGTGAACCAATCAGATGCTTTTTACCCATCGCCTCCAGCGCCTGACGGATCAGCGGCCAGTTTGCCGGATCGTGATAGCGCAGCAGCGCTTTATGCAGACGGCGCTGTTTATCGCCCTTCGGCACCACCACGTCCTCGCTCTTATAGCCGATTTTACCCAGCGGGTTCTTGCCGGTGTAATACATGGTGGTTGAGTTCGCCAGCGGCGACGGATAGAAGTTCTGTACCTGGTCAAGACGGAAGCGATGACGCTTCAGCCACAGCGCCAGGTTCACCATATCTTCATCGCGCGTCCCGGGGTGGGCGGAAATAAAGTACGGGATCAGGTACTGTTCTTTACCCGCCTGCTTCGAATAGGTATCAAACAATTCTTTAAAGCGGTCGTAGCTGCCCATGCCCGGCTTCATCATCTTCGACAGCGGCCCCTCTTCGGTATGCTCCGGAGCGATCTTCAGGTAGCCGCCGACGTGGTGGGTCGCCAGTTCTTTGATATAGCGCGGATCCTCTACGGCGATGTCGTAACGCACACCCGATGCGATAAGGATTTTCTTGATGCCTTTCAGGTCGCGGGCGCGACGGTACAGATTGATCGTCGGCTCATGGTTGGTGTCCATGTGCGGGCAGATATCCGGATAGACGCACGACAGACGACGGCAGGTCTGCTCGGCTCGCGGCGATTTACAGCGCAGCATATACATATTGGCGGTTGGGCCGCCAAGATCGGAAATAATGCCGGTAAAGCCGGGAACCGTGTCGCGAATCGCTTCGATTTCATTAATGATCGAATCCTCGGAGCGGCTCTGGATGATGCGCCCTTCATGCTCGGTGATCGAGCAGAAAGAACAGCCCCCGAAGCAACCGCGCATGATGTTGATAGAGAAGCGAATCATCTCGTAGGCCGGGATACGCGCATCACCATAAGAAGGATGCGGCACACGCTTGTACGGCAGCGCAAAGACGCTGTCCATCTCTTCAGTCGACAGCGGGATCGCCGGCGGGTTAACCCAGATATAACGCTCGCCGTGCTTTTGCATCAGCGCGCGGGCGCAGCCTGGGTTGGTTTCATGGTGCAGAATGCGCGACGCGTGAGCGTACAGCACTTTGTCGCCTTTGACCTTCTCAAAGGATGGCAGTAATACGTAGGTTTTTTCCCACGGTTTTGGCCGCGGCGGCTGCACGACAACGGCTTTGGCCTCGGCTTTTTTCGGCGCCACCGGTTTGTTGTCTGCGCACGGCAGGTCTTCACCGTACGGATGCGGAATCGGGTCGATTTTGCCCGGCGTATCCAGACGCGTGGAGTCAACGCCGCTCCAGCCCGGCAGCGCCTCTTTTACCATGATCGCGGTATTACGCACATCGCGAATATCGCCGATGTCCTCGCCCATCGCCAGACGATGCGCCACTTCAACCAGCGGGCGCTCGCCGTTGCCGAACATCAGCATATCGGCTTTCGAATCCACCAGCACCGAGCGGCGCACGGTATCGGACCAATAATCGTAGTGCGCGGTACGGCGCAGGCTGGCCTCAATACCGCCGAGGATCACCGGCACGTCTTTCCATGCCTCTTTACAGCGCTGGGTATAAACCAGCGTCGCGCGGTCCGGGCGCTTACCCGCGACGTTGCCGGCGGTATAGGCGTCGTCATGGCGCAGCTTACGGTCGGCGGTATAGCGGTTGATCATTGAGTCCATATTGCCCGCGGTCACGCCGAAGAACAGATTCGGCTTACCCAGGCGCATGAAGTCTTCTTTGCTGTTCCAGTCCGGCTGGGAGATGATCCCTACGCGGAAGCCCTGCGCTTCCAGCATACGGCCGCATATAGCCATGCCGAAGCTTGGATGGTCGACGTAGGCGTCGCCGGTCACCAGAATAATGTCGCAGCTATCCCAGCCAAGTTGATCCATCTCTTCACGCGACATTGGTAAAAATGGCGCAGGGCCAAAACAGGCAGCCCAGTATTGCGGCCAGGAAAATAGGTCACGATCCGGCTGGATCAGGGATATTGCGCTCATATTGCTTCCGGGGAAAATGATAAAAAAATAACCAAAAGGGCGTGGATTATAAGCCGGAATGATAGTGGAAATGAAGGAGGATTTTCTCAAACCCTGACCGTGTTGCGGCCAGGGTTGCGGATATTACGGCGCCGGATTGACCAGAATCTGGCCAATCGAGCCGCGGTCGGCGAGTTCCAGCGTCTGGCTCAGGTACTGGAACGGGAAGTGCGGCCAGGAAGGCTGGTTATAATAAACCAGCAGTTCTACCTGCCCATCAATCCATACGGTATCTTTCCAGCCTCGGTCTTCCGGGAACGGCATCGTTCCATTAACGTTACGGATCTGGAACATCACGCCTTCAATATGGAACGACTGCGGGCGGTCGGCGCGCACGGTCCAGCGCTCCCAGGTACCCTGCTGGGCGGTGATATCAATACGCTGCGGATCCCACAGTTGGCCATTGATGCCAGGGTCGTCGCCGAGCGTAATATCGCGGCTGCGTAGCGGCGTGCCGGAGAGCAGCTCGGTCGGCAGCAGCCGCACCGGCAGGCTATCGGTAACCAACGGCAGCAGGCCGGTCGGACGCAGCGTCAGCACCAGCGTGGAGATCAAAATGCTCGACGGCTCGAAGAAACCGCGGATACGGTCGACGATGCTCGCCGCTTCGCCGCAGGTAATCGACACTTCATCGCCGTTGGTCATATCCACCAGAATTTCTCGCCGCTCGCCGGGGGCCAGCGACAATTGCTTAAGTGAGACCGGCGCCGGCAGGAAGCCCTGATCGCCTGAGATAACGTGCAGCAGACGGCCATCGCTCATCTGCAGCTGATAGCGGCGCGAGTTAGACGCGTTCAGCAAACGCAGTCGTACCCAGCCGCGAGAGACTTCGACATACGGCCCCTGCGCGCCGTTGACCAACAGGGTATCGCCAACGAAGCCGCCGCTGCCCGGTTCGCTATATTCCGGGGTGCCGAAGTTATCCAGCCGCTTATCCTGAATAATCACCGGGAAGTCATCAACGCCGTAGTGGTTTGGGATCGGCAGGTTTTTGCTGACCTCGTCTTCCACCAGCCACATTCCCGCCAGACCGTTGTAAACCTGTTTCGCCATCCGGTTCGGGGTATTCGCCTGATACCACAGCGTGGCCGCGCCCTGGCGGATCGGCAGCACCGGCGCCCAATCCGCATTCGGCGACATCATGCGCGCCGCGCCGCCAATCAGCGGCCCCGGCACCTGCAGGCCGCGAATCGTCATGGCGACGTTTTCGGTCAGGCGGTTACTGTAGATAAGTTTGACATCATCGCCATTCCAGACGCGAATGGTCGGCCCCAGGTAGCGGCCATTGATGCCCCATACCGGCGCGCGCGTGCCCTGGGTGAATGACCAGTGGGAACGTTGCAGGGTCAGAAACAGCGGCTGACCGCGACGGGATTCCAGCAGAGGCGGTATGGGGAGCGCCGGCTGCTGGCCGGCGGCATGAGCCTTCAGCGGCGCGGCGCCCGCGCACAGCGCTACACCTGAAGCCTTAATAAACTGACGCCGACTGAGTGACATATTAACTCCATGAAATACTGACAATGCAAAAAGGGAATTCGTTTCCCGCCAGCAATACGCTCGCGTTCGCGGCGTTTCCTGTATTATTTCTTTCCAGCCGCTTCGCGCTCGGCCACTTCTTTATCCAGCTCGGCGATTTTAGCGGACATCAGCTCGCGGCAGTGTGTCGCCAGCGCGCGCACGTTATCTTTACCAAACTGGCTGGTATCGACCGGCGGCAGCATCTCGACAATCACCAGACCGTTGTTCCAGCGATTGAGTTTAATTTTGTTCGATGTATTCGACACGCATACTGGAATAATCGGCACGCCAGCGGCGATGGCCGCGTGGAACGCGCCGGTTTTAAAGGGCAGCAGACCGCGGCCGCGGCTGCGGGTCCCTTCCGGGAACATCCAGAACGAAATTTTACGCTTTTTAAACGCATTCACCACTTCAGCAATAGTGCCGTGCGCTTTGGTTCGGTTATTGCGATCAATCAGCAGGTTGCCCGTCAGCCAGTAAAGCTGGCCAAAGAACGGGATCCACAACAGGCTTTTTTTACCCACGGTAACCGTCGGCGGCTGCACGATGTTCGACGCTGTCACCATATCATAGTTGTTCTGGTGGTTAGCGATGTAGATCGCATTGCCGTAGCTTTCCGCGTCCGCAGGCTTACGCAGCTCGACTTTCAGGCCGAATACCGGGGACAGACGGCCAAACAGATGACCAAACGTCGCGACGTGCTTAGGGTTGCGCGGGCTGAACAAGCAGTAAAGACTGCCAAATATGCACACCACGATGCAATAAATGACAACAAAAATTAGTCGAAAAATAAATAACATAGCTTCCTCTGAAACCCAAACCGCTTAGCGTTATCCCTGTAGAATAACAGGTTCAGGACACCGCAGCCCTCTCAACGCGGGGCGGAAAATCTCCGCCCCTGGAGGACATGTTAATCGCAATGCCTGAATAAACAACGATTTTGCGGCAAATTTTCGCATCCTCCAGCCAGGTGAAGGATGCGGGTCTTACTCTTCGCTGTCGCCAGCCGAGGCGCGGCGCGGGGAGTCGATCTCCACGCGGTCGATTTTTTGCAGGCCGCGCATCAGCGAACCGCGACGACCGCGCTCGCCGGTGACTTTTTGCAGCTCTTCCGGACGCAGTTTGATCTTACGCTTGCCGACGTGGATAGTCAGCGTGCTCTGCGGCGGCAGGACAAACAGATGCGCCAGACCATCCTGGCCGGAGGCAGCTTCCGCAGATGGAATGTTGATAATCTTGTTGCCTTTGCCTTTCGACAGCTGCGGCAGGTCGCTCACCGGGAACATCAGCATGCGCCCGGCGTTGGTGATCGCCAACAGCATATCGGCATCGTCTTCAATGACCAGCGGCGGCATGACATGCGCGTTCTCCGGCAGCGTAATCAGCGCTTTACCGGCGCGGTTGCGCGCCACCAGGTCGTTGAAGGTACAGACGAAACCGTAGCCGGCATCGGAAGCCATCAGCAGCTTCTGATCGTCTGCCTCCATCAGCATATGTTCTACGCTAGCGCCCGGCGGCAGCGTCACTTTACCGGTGACCGGTTCGCCCTGGCCGCGGGCGGAAGGCAGCGTAATCGGGTCAATGGCATAGCTGCGCCCGGTGGTATCAATGAATACCACCGGCTGGTTGCTCTTGCCTTTCACCGACGCTTTCCAGCCATCGCCGGCTTTGTAGCTCAGCCCCTGCGCATCGATATCGTGACCTTTGGCGCTACGCACCCAGCCCATCTGCGACAGAACGATAGTGACCGGCTCGGACGGCAGCATATCGTGCTCGCTCATCGCCTTCGCTTCTTCGCGTTCGCGCAGCGGCGAACGGCGGTCGTCGCCGAAGGTATCGGCATCGGCCTGCAGCTCTTTCTTCAGCAGGTTATTCATCTTGCGCTCGGAGGCCAGAATCGCCTGCAGCTGATCGCGCTCTTTTTCCAGCTCGCTCTGCTCGCCGCGGATCTTCATCTCTTCCAGTTTGGCGAGATGGCGCAGTTTTAATTCCAGAATCGCTTCCGCCTGGGTTTCGCTGATGCCGAAGCGGGCAATCAGCGCCGGCTTCGGTTCATCTTCGTGGCGGATTATCTCAATCACTTCATCAATGTTGAGGAACGCGACCAGCAAACCTTCGAGGATGTGCAGGCGCTTGAGGACTTTTTCCAGACGGTAGTTCAGGCGGTTACGCACGGTGTCACGACGGAAGGTCAACCACTCCGTCAGGATTTCAAGCAGGTTTTTCACCGCCGGACGGTTGTCCAGGCCGATCATGTTGAGGTTGATGCGGTAGCTCTTTTCCAGATCGGTGGTGGCGAACAGGTGGTTCATCACCTGCTCCATATCCACGCGGTTGGAACGCGGCACGATCACCAGACGGGTCGGGTTTTCATGATCCGACTCATCACGCAGGTCATCAACCATCGGCAGCTTTTTGTTACGCATCTGCGCGGCGATCTGCTCCAGCACGCGCGCGCCGGACACCTGATGCGGCAGCGCGCTAATCACCACCGCGCCGTCTTCTTTCGCCCACACGGCGCGCATGCGCACCGAACCGCGGCCGTTCTGGTAGATTTTGCGAATTTCCGCGCGCGGGGTAATGATTTCCGCTTCGGTCGGGTAGTCCGGCCCCTGCACGATATCCAGCAGCTCATCGAGGGTGGTTTTCGGTTTTTCCAGCAGCGTAATCGCCGCCTGCGCCACTTCACGCAGGTTGTGCGGCGGGATATCGGTCGCCATACCAACGGCGATGCCGGTGGTGCCGTTCAGCAGAATGTTCGGCAGACGCGCAGGCAGCATTTTCGGCTCCTGCAGCGTACCGTCAAAGTTCGGTACCCAATCGACGGTGCCCTGGCCGAGCTCGCTGAGCAGCAGCTCGGCGTATTTCGACAGACGGGATTCGGTGTAACGCATCGCCGCGAAGGATTTCGGATCGTCCGGCGCCCCCCAGTTCCCCTGCCCGTCCACCAGCGGATAGCGGTAAGAGAAAGGTTGCGCCATCAGCACCATCGCTTCATAGCAGGCGCTGTCGCCGTGCGGGTGGTATTTACCCAGTACGTCGCCGACGGTGCGGGCGGATTTTTTGAACTTGGCGCTGGCGTTCAGGCCCAGCTCGGACATTGCATAGACAATGCGGCGCTGAACCGGCTTTAAGCCATCGCCAATAAACGGCAATGCCCTGTCCATGATGACGTACATGGAGTAGTTCAGGTAGGCATTTTCCGTGAATTCATGTAGCGCGAGGCGCTCTGCCATATCGCTCATTAATCGTGGATCCTCAATCTGGGACGCGGCCATTGCGGCGGCAAAACTACCCGCGATAATACCCGATCTCACGCCCTGAGTCACAGGAAGTGAGATCGGTTAAAGAGGATGAGGATATCAATCAGGCTAACGGTAAATAAATATCGGTGCGGAGTTCATGCTCGCCAACTTCATGCACAAAATTGAGGTAGCGGAAGTACACCGGAAAATCCCTTAGTGTCTCCCCGGAGGCGGGCAGCCAGTCGCGATAGAGAAACCAAACGCTTTGCGCCAGCGTGTCCAGCGAACCGTGATGGCGGACCACTGCGCAACGGCCTGCCGGGATCTCGCCGTTAATCACGCCAAACGCGTTTTCGCTAATCGGTCGCTCAACGGTGCCGCAGATATCAAAACGAAACGCGTCGCCTGGCGTTGTTTGCGGATCGTCCCAGGCAATGCCCCAGGTTTCGCTGGTGGCGACTGGCGACAGCCCGCTCGTTTTGCGCCATGCGATAAAACGCGCGGCGGTGGCGTTGACCAGGTCCGGGCTCCCGCGATGTTGCAATACGGCGATCCTTGTGGCTGGAAATTGAATAATGTTGACGTCCATCGAAGTTTGCTCCTGTAGCGTATGTTTCGGTACGCGCCGATGCCACTCGCCCCAATCCGGTCGCTGACGGAACTGAGTCGGGCTTTGATCAAACGCGGTACGGAAGGCGCGACTGAACGACTCCGAATTTTGAAATCCGGCATCAAGGGCAATATCGATGATTTTATCCTGCGGGTTGAAAGCCAGGCGCCAACAGGCGCGCCGCAGGCGTAACCACTGAATATACCGGTACAGCGGAACGCCGGTATACGCGCTAAATTGCCGGTGAAAATGGTAAGGCGAGCTATACGCAATCGCGCTCAGCGCCTCCAGCGTTAGCGGCTCATCAAGATGGTTCTCAATGTACAAACAGACTCGCTGGAAACGCCCGACGTACGCCGGGCTGGCCTTAATATCGTTCATCGTCTCCTCCACGCGACACACTCTGCCAGAGCGAGGATAGCGATTCCTGACCGATCTTGCGCATTCTGGCGCGGGCGTTATGGCGTGATTTTACGGATCTGCTTCACGTCGATCTCGACCGAGTTCCAGTCTTTATCGACTTCACCCTGAATTTCTACCGTATCCTGCGGGCCGACGGTCACGCCGTTCCAGCG
Organism: Klebsiella sp. 141162; assembly: GCF_050600755.1. NCBI lineage: Bacteria > Pseudomonadati > Pseudomonadota > Gammaproteobacteria > Enterobacterales > Enterobacteriaceae > Klebsiella > Klebsiella sp. 141162. The sequence goes on from NZ_JAQIRI010000010.1 coordinate 57,034, forward strand.
CTTGTGGTCGATATCGACGTTCACCACGCCGGAGGCGTCCTGGAATTTATACAGGTCATCAGAGATGCGCTCGACGATTTTACCGCGCAGGGTCACCCAGGTGTCATCACGCAGCGACTTGGCGTTCGCCACGGTGGTCACCGCGCCGCTCGGCCCGGTGAAGCCGCCGGCCTGCGAGGTGGTGGTAGTCGACGGCCCGGTGAAGCCACCCTGCCCGGCGGCCAGTACCGGCATGGAAACCAAAGCAATAATCGCGGTCATCGCAGCAATTTTTTTCATCTTATATTCTCCCTTTTGTGTTGGTATGGCTCCTATTACGCCTGACAAAACTTAACGACTTCTTAAGCGGAAAAAAGAAATTTTAATGCTGTACATCCCCTACTTCAACGCGGTTTACTGCGCAAAGAAACGGGATCGGCGGAGGGAAACATGCGCATATTATTGGTAGAAGATGACAAACTGATCGGCGACGGCATCAAAGCCGGGCTGAGCAAAATGGGCTTCAGCATCGACTGGTTCACCGCAGGCCAGGAGGGCAAAAATGCCTTATATAGCGCCCCTTACGACGCCGCGATACTTGACCTTACCCTCCCCGGCATTGACGGCCTCGATATTCTGCGCGAATGGCGCGATAAAGGCCGTAATGAACCCGTGCTGATCCTCACCGCCCGCGACGCGCTGAGCCAGCGGGTTGAAGGGCTACAGCTCGGCGCCGATGACTATCTGTGTAAACCCTTCGCCCTGATTGAGGTGGCGGCGCGTCTCGAAGCGCTGATCCGCCGCGCTCACGGCCAGAGCAGCAGCGAGCTACGCCACGGCAAGGTGAGCCTCGATCCAAACCGCTTAACCGCCAGCCTCGACGGCGAAAGCCTGGCGCTGAAGCCGAAGGAGTTCGCCCTGCTGGAACTGCTTATGCGCAACGCCGGGCGCGTATTGCCGCGTAAGCTTATCGAGGAAAAGCTCTATAACTGGGACGACGAGGTCTCCAGCAACGCCGTGGAAGTACACGTTCATCATCTGCGCCGCAAACTCGGCAGCGGTTTTATCCGCACCGTGCACGGCATCGGCTATACCCTGGGTGACGCATGAAACGACTCGCCCGTTTAAGCCTGCGCCTGCGACTGACGCTGCTGTTTGTCCTGCTGACCAGCGCCGCCTGGGGGATCGCCTGCGTGATCGCCTGGCAGCAGACCAGCGAAAAGCTGGATAAGCTGTTTGATACCCAACAACTGCTCTTCGCCCGCCGCCTGAGCGCGATGAATGTCGATGAGCTACAGGCGCGACCGACGCAAATCCGCGAAAAGAAAAAAGTAAAACACGGCCATCTTGATGATGACGCGCTGGCCTTCGCTATCTTCACCCGCGACGGGAAAATGGTGCTCAACGATGGTGAAAACGGCGAAGATATTCAATGGGGATCGCAACGCGAAGGCTTCAGTGACGGCTATCTGCGCGGCGATGACGACGAATGGCGCTTCTTGTGGTTGACCACCGCCGATGGCCGACATCGTATCGCCGTCGGTCAGGAGTGGGATTATCGCCGGGAGATGGCGGTGGATATCGTCACCTCGCAGCTCACGCCGTGGCTGGTCGCGCTGCCGCTGATGTTCCTGTTACTCATTGTGCTATTAAGCCGCGAGCTGGCGCCGTTGAAGAAACTGGCTCGAACCCTGCGCCAGCGCGCGCCGGACTCGGCGGAACGTCTGTCGGACGACAAAATCCCTTCGGAAGTTCGCCCGCTGGTCGATGCCCTGAATCAGCTATTCAGCCGTACCCACGAAACCATGCTGCGCGAGCGCCGTTTTACCTCTGATGCCGCCCACGAGTTGCGCAGTCCGCTGGCGGCGCTGAAGGTGCAAACCGAAGTCGCCCAGCTTTCGATGGACGATCCCGAAGGCCGGGATAAAGCGTTGGCGCAATTACATCAGGGCATCGACCGCGCCACTCGGCTGGTCGATCAATTACTTACGCTGTCGCGTCTGGATTCCCTTGCCCAACTGGATGACGTGCAGCCGGTCGCCATCGACGACCGGCTGCAGTCGGCGGTGATGGAGATGTATCACCACGCCCAGCAGTCCGCCATTGAGCTACGCCTGCATCTGAATGCCAGCAATATCGTCCGTACCGGCCAGCCGCTGCTGCTCAGCCTGCTGGTACGCAATCTGCTGGATAATGCCGTGCGCTATAGCCCGCGCGGTAGCCGGGTGGATATCACGCTTTCCGCCCGCGAGTTCCGGGTTCGCGACAATGGTCCAGGCATTAGTCCGCAAGCCCTGGCGCGCATTGGCGAGCGTTTTTATCGCCCGCCGGGCCAGGACGCCCCCGGCAGCGGATTAGGCTTATCGATCGTTCGCCGCATCGCCTCGCTGCACGGTATGCGGGTTGATTTTGCTAACGCGCCGGACGGCGGCTTCGAGGCACGCGTTTACTGGTAGCCTCATTATTGCCAAAAATGCAAAAGACTTTGCACATTTTGCTCATTTTACTGCCCCGCTTCGCGGGGTAAAATTGCCGACAAATTTAATAGGTTGAGGGCAAAAAATGAGCAACATCCTGATTATCAACGGGGCGAAAAAATTCGCTCACTCTAATGGCCAATTAAACGACACCCTGACCGAGGTCGCGGATGGTTATCTGCGCGACGTCGGGCATGATGTTAAAATCGTCCGCGCGGAAAGCGAGTACGATGTAAAAGAAGAAGTGCAGAATTTCCTGTGGGCCGATGTGGTTATCTGGCAGATGCCGGGCTGGTGGATGGGCGCGCCGTGGACCGTGAAAAAGTACATGGATGATGTCTTCACCGAAGGCCATGGTTCTCTGTACGCCAGCGATGGCCGTACCCGCTCCGATGACAGCAAAAAATATGGCTCCGGCGGGTTGATTCAGGGCAAACAGTATATGCTGTCGTTGACCTGGAACGCGCCGATGGAAGCTTTCACCGATAAAGATCAGTTCTTCCACGGCGTCGGCGTTGATGGCGTTTACCTGCCGTTCCACAAAGCCAATCAGTTCCTTGGCATGAGCGCGATGCCGACCTTTATCGCCAACGACGTGATTAAAATGCCTGACGTTCCACACGTCATCGCAGAATATCGCAAGCATCTGGCCGAGATTTTTGGTTAACTAGATGTCTACACTCGCTGTTATTCAAGTCACTAACCTTGAAGTATGGCGAGTTTACACACAGAAGGAGTTGAGTTAACCATGTTAACAGTGATTGCCGAAATTCGTACCCGTCCGGGCCAGCACCACCGTCAGGCGGTACTGGATCAGTTCGCTAAAATTGTCCCTGTGGTACTGCAGGAAGAGGGTTGCCACGGCTACGCGCCGCTGGTTGACCACGCCGCCGGCGTGAGTTTCCAGACCTCCGCCCCGGATTCGATCGTCATGGTCGAGCAGTGGGAAAGCGTCGCGCATCTCGAAGCGCATCTGCAAACGCCGCACATGAAGGCTTACGCCGAAGCGGTAAAAGGCGACGTGCTGGAAACCAGCATCCGCATTTTGCAGGCTGGCGTATAAGCCCGGCAAAAGCAAAAAAGGGAGCCTGGGGCTCCCTTTTTCGTATCTGGCGGCTGACGTCGGCTCAGGCTTCGAGATCCGCCATATCGCCTTTTTCCTGCAGCCAGTTGCGGCGGTCTTCCGAACGCTTCTTGGCCAACAGCATATCCATCACCGCGGTCGTTTGTTGCTCGTCTTCATCGGTGATGATGAGCTGCACCAGGCGGCGGGTATTCGGGTCGAGCGTGGTTTCACGTAGCTGCATCGGGTTCATCTCGCCCAGCCCTTTAAAGCGCTGTACGTTCGGCTTGCCTTTCTTACGCTTCAACTGCTCCAGCACGCCGGCTTTTTCTTCTTCCGTCAGCGCGTAGTAAACCTCTTTACCCAGGTCGATACGATACAGCGGCGGCAGCGCGACGTACACGTGCCCCTCTTTCACCAGGGTACGGAAATGCTTCACGAACAGCGCGCACAGCAGGGTAGCAATGTGCAGACCATCCGAGTCGGCATCGGCGAGAATACAGATTTTACCGTAACGCAGCTGGCTTAAATCATCGCTATCCGGGTCGATACCAATCGCCACCGAAATGTCGTGCACCTCTTGCGAAGCAAGAACTTCATCGGAAGAAACTTCCCAGGTATTCAGGATCTTGCCTTTAAGCGGCATGATCGCCTGATATTCACGGTCGCGCGCCTGTTTCGCCGAACCGCCCGCCGAGTCCCCTTCGACGAGGAACAGTTCGGTGCGGTTCAGGTCCTGCGCGGTGCAGTCCGCCAGCTTACCCGGCAGCGCCGGGCCGCTGGTGAGCTTTTTGCGCACTACTTTCTTGGCGGCGCGCAGGCGGCGCTGGGCGCTGGAAATGGCCATTTCCGCCAGCAGCTCCGCCGCCTGTACGTTCTGATTCAGCCACAGGCTGAAGGCGTCTTTAACCACCCCGGAGACGAATGCCGCGCACTGACGCGACGACAGACGTTCTTTCGTCTGCCCGGCGAACTGCGGATCCTGCATCTTCACCGACAGTACGTACGCGCAGCGATCCCAGATATCTTCCGCCGACAGCTTCACGCCGCGCGGCAGGATATTGCGGTATTCGCAGAACTCGCGCATCGCGTCGAGCAGACCCTGACGCAGACCGTTAACGTGGGTACCGCCCTGCATGGTCGGGATCAGGTTGACGTAGCTTTCGGTCAGCAGTTCGCCGCCTTCCGGCAGCCACAGCAGCGCCCAATCCACCGCTTCCGTTTCGCCGGAGAAGTTACCGACAAACGGTTTTTCCGGCAGCAGCGGCAGGCCGTTGACCGCCTCGCACAAATAATCATTAAGGCCGTCCGCATAGCACCAGCGCTGTTCGCTGTTGTTCACCTGGTCGCGGAAAACAATTTCCACGCCCGGGCACAGCACCGCTTTCGCTTTTAGCAGGTGAGTTAGCCGCGAGACGGAGAAACGCGGGCTATCGAAGAAGCTTTCATCCGGCCAGAAATGGACGCTGGTCCCGGTGTTGCGTTTACCGCAGGTGCCGGTGACGCGCAGGTCTTCAACTTTTTCCCCGTTCTCAAAGGCGATGCTGTAGACCTGGCCGTCGCGGCGCACGTTGACTTCCACGCGTTTAGACAAGGCGTTGACGACCGAGATCCCTACCCCATGGAGGCCGCCGGAGAACTGGTAGTTTTTGTTGGAAAACTTACCGCCTGCGTGCAGCCGACAAAGGATCAGCTCAACCGCCGGAACCCCTTCTTCCGGGTGGATATCAACCGGCATCCCGCGTCCGTCGTCAATGACTTCCAACGATTGATCGGCATGAAGGATGACCTCCACGCGTTTGGCGTGACCGGCCAGTGCTTCATCCACACTGTTATCAATAACTTCCTGACCAAGATGGTTAGGACGGGTTGTGTCGGTGTACATTCCCGGGCGGCGGCGAACCGGCTCAAGCCCGGTGAGTACCTCAATGGCATCAGCGTTATATGAAGATTGCGTCATGGTGTGTATTCGTAGGTCGTTCTGAACCGCTTAGCGCAGGCCCAGAAAATCGATAATCTGGGTGAAATGATCTTCAAAGCCAACAAATGCGTGATTACCGCCCTCCTCGACCGTTTGACGGCAGGAGGCGAAGTAGTCAACAGCCTGGCGGTAATCAAGCACTTCATCGCCCGTTTGCTGCAATAACCAGATGAGGTCAGGCGCTTCCAGCGGGTCGATATGCATGACTTTAAGATCGTAAATATGGCGAGACTCTAGCACATATTGCTGCCCGGTGTACGGATTCTCATTGGGGCCAAGAAAATTGTTCAGCAGTTCAAATGGCCGCACCGCCGGGTTAACCACCACCGCCGGCAGCATAAAACATTGCGACAGCCAGGTGGCGTAGTAGCCACCCAGCGACGACCCCACCACGCCTAACGGCTCGCCGCCGTGCTCCAGCACGATAGCTTCCAGCATCTCTGCCGCCTGCGCCGGGAAAGCAGGCAGTTCCGGCACCACCATGTTAATTTCCGGGTGGTGCTGCGCCAGCCACGTTTTCAGCGCCGTCGCTTTTGCCGAGCGCGGCGAGCTGTTAAATCCGTGCAGATAAAGAAGAGTAGACATCAGTATCCTTCTGAAGCGATATCCGGGTGAAACTCGGCGCCGCTGAGACGACAGACTTCAGTCGTCAACGCGCCATCGGGATGCAGCTCCAGCCAGCGCCAGCCTGGAGAGACGGTATCGAGGGTGAAATTAGCGCAGTGCGGCTTAAACTGCACGCAGGTCGATGGCGTCGCCATCATCCGCCGCCCGTTCCAGTCGAGATCCAGCTCCTGGTGAATATGGCCGCATAGCAGGTGCTTAACCCGCGGATAGTTGCTCAGGATTTGGTCTAACGCCCCGGCATTGCGCAGGCTATGCTGATCGAGCCAGCTGCAACCCGCCGGCAGCGGATGATGATGGAGTAACAGCAGCGTGTAGCGCTCAGGTTCAGCATTCAATTGATGCTCAAGCCACTCCAGTTGGAAATCGCTCAGCTCGCCGTGGGGCACCCCGAAGACCTGGCTGTCGAGCAGCAGGATTTGCCAATGGTCGCCCAACAGGACGCGTTTGGCGGGGGAGATGCCGGCATCGTGCAGCGTGCTGTACATCGCCGGTTGGAAATCATGGTTTCCCGGCAGCCAGACGCAGGGTGCGGCAAAGCTCGCGATGCCTTCAGCGAAATGCTGATAGGCCGCGGCGGAGTGGTCTTGCGCCAGATCGCCTGTTGCTACAATCAGGTCGCATTCACGCTGTGAGGCATGTATCGCATCCAATACAGCCTGATAACTTTCCCAGGTATTGATACCCAACAGCGTTTCATGTTTTTCAGCAAACAGGTGAGTATCAGTAATTTGTAATATCCTGACTCTGGCCTCACCAGCCAGAGGTAGGTTTAACAGGCTTTCCAAATGGTGTCCTTAGGTTTCACGACGCTAACAAACCGGAATCGCCATCGCTCCATGTGCTAAACAGTAACGCAGCCAGTCGGCCAGAAACTGATTAATTTGATGCTTTTCGTCGCGTTGATGCAACTTTTTATTAGGATAATCATATCTCGCTTTGAAGCGAAAAATCTGCTGACTTGAACACACTTCAGCCACCATCGCGTCGTGGTACAGGCGCACCGTCATTGACGGCAGGCTCCAGTAACTCACCGCAGGCTGGGTCTGTTCTATTGTCACCAATGTAGTGTAGCGGGTCGATTCGACCACCGTTAATCGGTATTGCGCCGCACCCACCTGATAGTTCGCCATATCGCCGACCGCCTCAGTGCGAGGCAACAGGCGGCGCAGCTGGGCGAAATTGGTTTCGCACAGGCGCATCATTTCCGGGAAGTCAGGTGTATAACGCTTCATATTATTTCCACTCGTTTCGTAAGCTATGATAATGCAGCTGCAGCCATTGCAGGGCGATGACAGAAGCCGCGTTGTCGATTTTCCCCTCTTCTACCCACTGGTAAGCCTGTTCCCGGCTCACCACATGCACCCGAATATCCTCGTTTTCTTCGGCCAGGCCGTGAATGCCTTTTGCCGTCGATGCATCAACTTCGCCCACCAGGATCGATAACCGTTCGCTGGTGCCGCCTGGGCTTGCCAGATAGCTTAATATTGGTTTGGTACGCCCAACTTCAAGCCCGGCCTCTTCCAGCGCTTCGCGGCGGGCGACATCCTCTACCGTTTCGCCTTCTTCTATCATCCCGGCGACCATTTCCAGCAGCCACGGGCTCTCGCTGGTATCATAGGCGGCAATGCGGATCTGCTCGACCAGCACAACTTCATCGCGTACCGGGTCAAAGGGTAGCAAGACCGCGGCGTGCCCGCGCTCAAAAATTTCGCGGGTAACCTCGCCGCTCATCCCGCCGTTAAACAGGCGATGGCGAAAACGATACAAATCGAGCGAAAAAAAACCGCGATAAAGCGTTTCGCGTGCAATAATTTCTACATCGTTTTTAGAGAAGGTAATTCCCTGCTGATTGGGTTTGCTCATTGTCTGTGTCCTGCTCATCCGAAAGTAGGGATTTATAGGCCGTTTGGCTACCGTTTTACAGCCTGTATGTTAGATTGGTGCAAATTACCGCCCTATGGCACGTAACGCCAACTTTTTACGGCGACAGAGTCGATACAATCAGCGATTATTTTTAGAATTTGAGTAGCGCTAAATGCTTCACAACAAGGAATGCAAATGAAGAAACTTTTTCCCATCCTTATCGGCCTGGGCCTGACTGGCTTCAGCGCCATGAGCCAGGCAGAGAACCTGTTGCAGGTTTATCAGCAGGCGCGTATTAGCAACCCTGATCTGCGTAAATCGGCAGCCGATCGCGATGCTGCATTCGAAAAAATCAACGAAGCGCGTAGCCCATTACTGCCGCAACTCGGTCTGGGCGCGGATTATACCTATACCAATGGATTCCGTGACAGTAACGGTCTTAATTCCAATGTCACCAGTGGTTCACTGCAGTTAACGCAAACCCTGTTCGATATGTCGAAATGGCGCGCGCTGACCCTGCAGGAAAAAGCGGCGGGCATTCAGGATGTCACCTATCAAACCGACCAGCAAACGCTGATTCTGAATACCGCGACGGCTTACTTTAAAGTTCTGGCCGCTATCGATACGCTCTCCTATACCGAAGCCCAGAAACAGGCCATCTACCGCCAGTTGGATCAAACCACCCAGCGTTTTAACGTGGGCCTGGTTGCCATCACCGACGTGCAGAACGCCCGCTCGCAATACGACGCCGTGCTGGCAAATGAAGTGACCGCGCGTAACGACCTCGACAACGCCGTTGAAGAGCTGCGTCAGGTCACCGGCAACTACTATCCGGAGCTGGCGTCGCTGAACGTTAACGGTTTCAAAACCAACAAACCGCAGGCGGTGAACGCGCTGCTGAAGGAAGCGGAAAACCGCAACCTGTCGCTGCTGCAGGCGCGTCTGAACCAGGATCTGGCGCGTGAGCAGATTCGCCAGGCGCAGGATGGTCATTTGCCAACACTTAGTCTATCCGCTTCAAGTTCGGTATCGAATACCAGTTATAGTGGTTCAAAAACTCATGCTAATTCTCAGACTAGCATTCAACAGTATAAAGATAACGATGCCGGCCAGAACCAAATCGGCCTGAACTTCTCTCTGCCGCTGTATCAGGGCGGGATGGTTAACTCGCAGGTGAAACAGGCGCAGTACAACTTCGTCGGCGCCAGCGAGCAGCTGGAAAGCGCGCACCGCAGCGTGGTGCAGACCGTGCGTTCGTCGTTTAACAACGTGAATGCCTCCATCAGCAGCATCAACGCTTACAAACAGGCGGTGGTCTCTGCGCAGAGCTCCCTGGATGCGATGGAAGCGGGTTATTCGGTGGGTACACGTACCATCGTTGACGTGTTGGATGCGACCACCACGCTGTACAACGCCAAGCAGCAGCTCTCCAACGCCCGTTATAACTACCTGATCAACGAGCTGAACATCAAGTCCGCTCTCGGCACGTTAAACGAGCAGGATCTGATTGCGCTGAACAACACGCTGGGTAAAGCGATCCCGACTTCACCAGACAGCGTCGCGCCGGAAAACCCGCAGCAGGACGCCGCCGCTGACGGTTATGCGAACACCGCCTCCGCACAGCCGGCTGCCGCCCGTACGACGAAGACCAGCGGTTCCAATCCGTTTAGTCACTAATCGTTGAATGCGATTACGCCTCGTCTGGCCTTCGGGTCAGGCGGGCGTAAAACGTAAGACAACGTAAAGACCCCCGCTTTTCCCCTCTTTCGCTTCAATTTCCACCACTCATACTCTATCCTGAGCGTTGACAAACGCACTACCACTGGGTCCTGGAAGACAAATATGAAACGGACAAAAAATATTAATCATGCGTCGTTCCGCAAAAGCTGGAGCGCTCGCCACCTGACGCCGGTCGCCCTTGCCGTCACCGCCGTCTTTATGCTCGCCGGTTGCGAAAAAACTGACGAGACGGTTTCTCTGTATCAGAACGCCGATGACTGCTCCGCGGCTAACCCAAGCAAAGCCGCAGAGTGCACCACCGCCTACAACAACGCGGTGAAAGAAGCCGCGCGCACCGCGCCGAAATACGCCACCCGCGAAGACTGCGTCGCCGAGTTCGGCGAAGGCCAATGCCAGCAGGCGCCAGCTCAGGCGGGCGTCGCCCCGGAAAACCAGGCGCAGGCGCAAAGCAGCGGCAGCTTCTGGATGCCGCTGATGGCCGGTTACATGATGGGCCGCCTGATGGGCGGCGGCATGGCCGCGCAGCAGCCGCTGTTTAGCTCGAAAAACCCGGCTAGCCCGGCCTACGGCCAGTACACCGATGCCAGCGGTAAGAGCTACGGCGCGGCGCAACCGGGCCGTACCATGAACGTACCGAAAACCGCGATGGCGCCGAAACCGGCAACCACCACGACTGTCACCCGCGGCGGTTTTGGCGAATCTGTTGCTAAGCAATCGACGATGCAGCGTAGCGCCGCGGGCTCCAGCTCCTCTTCACGCTCGATGGGCGGTTAAGCGGCATGGAAAGAATCAGCATTACCGAGCGCCCGGACTGGCGCGAGAAAGCGACCGAGTATGGCTTCAATTTTCACACCATGTACGGTGAGCCGTACTGGAGTGAAGAGGCCTACTACAAGCTGACGCTGGCGCAGGTTGAAAAGCTCGAAGCGGTCACCGCCGAGCTGCATCAAATGTGCCTGCAGGTCGTTGAGAAAGTGATCGCCAGCGACGAGCTGATGACCAAATTCCGCATCCCAAAACACACCTGGGGCTTTGTGCGTCAGTCGTGGAAAACCAACCAGCCGTCGCTTTACTCGCGTCTGGATCTGGCCTGGGATGGCGTGGGCGAGCCGAAGCTGCTGGAGAACAACGCGGATACGCCAACCTCACTATATGAAGCAGCGTTCTTTCAGTGGATCTGGCTGGAAGATCAGCTTAACGCCGGTAATCTGCCTGCCGACAGCGATCAGTTCAACAGCCTGCAGGAAAAACTGATTGAACGCTTCGGCGAGCTGCGTGAACAGTTTGGCTTCCAGCTGCTGCATATGGCCTGCTGCCGCGATACCGTTGAAGACCGCGGCACCGTGCAGTACCTGCAGGACTGCGCGGCAGAAGCGGGCGTCGCCACCGAGTTCCTGTATATCGAAGATATCGGTCTTGGCGAGAAAGGCCAGTTCACCGATTTGCAGGATCAGGTCATCGGCAATCTGTTCAAGCTTTATCCGTGGGAATTTATGCTGCGCGAGATGTTCTCCACCAAGCTGGAAGACGCCGGCGTACGCTGGCTGGAGCCGGCGTGGAAGAGCATTATCTCCAACAAGGCGCTGCTGCCGATGCTGTGGGAAATGTTCCCCAACCACCCTAACCTGTTGGCGGCTTACTTTAGCGAAGATAACCATCCGCAGCTTGAGAAGTACGTCATTAAGCCGATTTTCTCCCGCGAAGGCGCTAACGTGTCAATCGTTGAAAATGGCAAAGTGGTGGAAGCGGTGGAAGGCCCATATGGGGAAGAAGGCACCATCGTGCAGGAGTTTTATTCGCTGCCGAAATTTGGCGATAGCTATACGCTGATTGGCAGCTGGCTTATTAACGACCAGCCTGCCGGGATCGGCATTCGTGAAGATCGGGCGCTGATCACCCAGGATCTTTCGCGTTTCTATCCGCACATTTTCGTCGAATAACGGCCAACCCCGGCAACCTGCGTGGCCGGGGTTTTTTCATGTGCGATAGCTGCCGTTACGCGGCGCCCACTACCACCGACAGCATACTCAGCGATCCCATCTCCATCCCTTCGACCGGGATGGTTATCGGCTCTTCGCCATCCCACGCCCCCAGAATATAGAGCAGCGGCAGGAAGTGCTCAGCCGTCGGGTTAGAGAGCGATCCGCCTTCATGGCTCAGGTAGTTCACCAGCGGATGCTCGTCGACCGGCCCTTTCCAGGTTAAATTCGCTTTCACATAGTCGTTGAACGACTCGGCCCACGGATACGGCGTACTTTCGCCATGCCAGCGCGCGGTACGCAGGTTATGCACCACGTTGCCGCTCGCCACCAGCATAATACCTTCATCACGCAGCGACGCCAGCTTACGCCCCATCTCCAGATGCCACGCCGCGGGCTTTGTGCTATCGATACTTAACTGAACCATGGGAATATCGGCATCAGGATACATTTTGATCAGCACCCCCCACGAACCGTGGTCAAACCCCCACGCCTCTTTATCGAGGGCGACGGGCACCGGCGCCAGCAGGTCAACCAGATGCTGCGCCAGCTCCGGCGATCCCGGCGCCGGGTAGTGCGTATCGTACAAAGCTTGCGGAAAACCGCCGAAGTCATGAATGGTTTTCGGCGCTTCCATCGCCGTCACGCCCGTGCCGCGGGTAAACCAGTGCGCGGAGATAACCACGATAGCTTTCGGGCGCGGCAGCGTTTCACCGAGATGGCGCCAGGCGCGGGTATAGATATTATCTTCCAGCACGTTCATCGGGCTACCATGGCCTAAAAACAACGCTGGCATACGGGTACGGGACATAATGGTATCCTTCAGTAGGGAGTATTTGATTCCTTCACATTACGCGCTTTTAACCGCAGATAAACTCAGATAAGCGTGATGATCATCATCAGAAAATTTGAATGTGAAAACTCTCTCCCTTTTTACCCGCGGAGAAAACCTATTGGCTCGGCCCAGAAACAACAAAGCCCACCGTAAAGTGGGCTTATCATCAGAACAGCGGCATCTTAGCTGGCTTTGCGATCGTGCTCGCGGCGGTAAGCCACCAGATCTTCAATGGTAACCACGGCCATGTTGTGCTGCTGAGCGAACTTGATGCACTCCGGCGCGCGCGCCATAGTGCCATCGTCGTTAGTCAGTTCACAGAGCACGCCTGCCGGTTTGAAGCCCGCAAGGGTCACCAGGTCAATGGTCGCTTCTGTGTGACCGCCGCGGGTCATTACGCCGCCAGGCTGCGCGCGCAGCGGGAAGACGTGGCCCGGACGATTGAGATCGGAGGGTTTCGCGCCATCGGCAATGGCGGCGCGCACGGTCGTGATGCGGTCAGCGGCGGATACACCGGTGGTCACGCCTTCTGCCGCTTCAATGGTGACGGTAAAGCCGGTGCCGTAGGCGCTGGTGTTGTTCTCAACCATCATTGGCAGGTCAAGCTGCTTGCGGCGATCTTCGGTCAGGCACAGGCAGACAATACCGCTGCCGTGACGAATGGTCAGCGCCATTTGCTCAACGGTCATGGTTTCGGCGGCGAAAATCATATCGCCTTCGTTTTCACGGTCTTCATCATCAAGCACCATCACACCGCGGCCTTCGCGCAGTGCGTCTAAAGCGTGTTCCACACGTTCAAAAGCGGTACCAAAAGAAGAAAGGAGCGTCTGATTCATGGTAAAAAAACCTCATTAAAATTATGGTTACCAGAATCAGGGCAGTCTTAGGAGTGCCGGTTTAGCGGCAAAAGTCAACGCAAGCGGAACGTAATCCGACTGAGCCGTTACTCTCTCCCATCCGGACTTTAACCGTCGGCCCCGGAATTACACCGGATCTGCTGACCTTCCCGTTTTCACAGGAAGCGCTCGCGGGCTTTCAACGCGTAGGTTGATTTACCGCCGGTGGGGAATTTCGCCCCGCCCTGAGAATAAGCGAGATAACTATAACGCCATTAACTATCTTCATCAATGGCTACTCGCTATACATCTTACATTTGTGGTTTATAGGCGCTCCCGTTCGCACTACAATGAACGGTAACTAGATCAGTGCAGGAATCCACCATGATTGACCCGAAAAAAATTGAACAAATCGCCCGCCAGGTCCATGAATCGATGCCGAAAGGCCTTCGCGATCTTGGAGATGACGTAGAAAAGAAAATCCGCCAGGTGCTGCAATCGCAGTTAACTCGCCTGGATCTGGTTAGCCGCGAAGAGTTCGACGTGCAAACTCAGGTTTTACTGCGCACCCGCGAAAAGCTGGCTTTACTGGAGCAGCGTATTAGCGATCTGGAAAGCCGCTCAGCCACGCCGAAGAGCGAAGAACAGCAATAAAAAAACGGGCCTGATGGCCCGTTTGAGATTGATGGCAAAGCTCATGCAACCTTTGCGCTTACAGATTGCACCAGGTAAAAAACATGGAAAATCAATTTATTGATTTTCGGCTGATAACCACAAGGAAGGAAAAACCACGCTTTTTCCTTCCTTGTCAGCAGTCTGACGGGCCTGATGGCCCGTTTTCATTTTGCTTTAGTGCTCTAACTCGACCGCGCTATTCACCTGGCGACAATAAAGCTCATAGCGTTGGCAAAACCATTCACGATGTTCCTCATCCATATTGCCGACAATAGCCTGAAGATCGACTGAATGGCCTTGCGCGTGCATCCTGGCGAAACTACGTGCCAGAAAATCGAAGTTCTTCATAGAATACATATCGTTATGGTTCATCCGCATACTCCTTCAGCCGTTGGTGTTCTGATTGGTCATATGCCTTTTACTAACTTCAGTATTTACGCTTACCTTAACGCACCTTGTACGAAAAATGCGCTTAACCGGGTTATTTATTGCGCTAAATCATTTTCCGCATGATTAAATAAAAACGGCCCGCGAAGGTATCCCCGCAGACCGTTGTAGACCACCCCGTTCAGAGCGGTAAAGCGTATTGATTACTTATCGCTATCTTTCTGAATTTTCTTGATAATATTGGTAGTCGAGCAGCCATCTTCAAAGTTGAGCACCAGCACTTCGCCGCCGTTGGCCCATACCTCTTCGCTGCCGGCGATCTGCTCCGGCTTATAATCGCCGCCTTTCACCAGCAGATCCGGCAGGATCCCGGCAATCAGCCGCTGCGGAGTATCCTCTTCAAACGACACCACCCAGTCGACGGCTTCCAGCGCGCCCAGCACGATCATCCGCTGTTCCAGCGGGTTCACCGGGCGGGTTTCGCCTTTCAGACGTTTGGTTGAGGCATCGCTGTTGACGGCGACAATCAGACGATCGCCCAGCTTGCGCGCATTAGCCAGATACGAGACGTGACCCGCGTGCAGAATATCGAAGACGCCGTTGGTCATCACCACTTTTTCGCCGCGCTTACGCGCCGCGGCAACCGCCTGTTTCAGCTCTTCTTCGCTCATCACGCCAAAACCGGTATCGGCACGCCCGCGCACCGCGTTTTCCAGCTCGATTGGCGAAACGGTGGACGTCCCCAGCTTGCCAACCACGACACCGGCCGCGGCGTTAGCGAAATAGCAGGCCTCTTCCAGCGTGTTGCCCGCCGCCAGCGTCGCCGCCAGCACGCCAATAACCGTATCGCCTGCGCCGGTGACGTCATACACTTCCTGCGCCTGGGTCGGCATATGCAGCGGCGGACGACCCGGCTGCAGCAGCGTCATCCCCTGCTCGGAGCGCGTCACCAGCAGTGCGGAAAGCTCGAAGTCAGCGATGATTGTCATCCCGCGTTCGACGATTTCCGCTTCATCCTTACACTTTCCGGCGACGGCTTCGAATTCAGAGAGGTTCGGCGTCAGCAGCGTCGCCCCGCGGTAGCGTTCAAAATCGGTACCTTTCGGGTCAATCAGTACCGGCACGCCGGCATCCCGCGCCAGCTTGATCATGGTCTGCACGCTGGCCAGCGCGCCTTTCGCGTAGTCAGACAGCACCAGCGCGCCGATCGAACCCAGCGCCTGCTGAATACGTTCATGCATCGGCTGCGGATCGACCCCGGAGAAGCCCTCTTCAAAATCGAGGCGGATCAGCTGCTGGTTGCGCGACAGTACGCGCAGCTTGGTGATGGTCGGATGCGTCGGTACCGACACGAAATCACATTTCACTTTTACGTCAGCCAACGCTTTGCTCAGCGCGCGTGCGGCATCGTCGATACCGGTCAGGCCGACCAGACGAGAAGTCGCGCCGAGCGAAGCAATGTTCATCGCCACGTTAGCCGCGCCGCCAGGACGTTCTTCGATATTTTCCACCTTCACCACCGGCACCGGGGCTTCCGGGGAAATACGGCTGGTAGGGCCATACCAGTAGCGGTCCAGCATCACATCGCCTACCACCAACACTCCTGCACGTTCAAACTCTGGCAGCGTTACTTTCATTACTCTCTCCTGCGAGATGCAAACTTTGCGCGCGATAATAGCACACCCGCTTTGTTAGTTAAGCCATCAACCACTTCTGCCAGCTGGCGCTCACCTGCTGGCGTTCGCCGTCGAAAGCATCCAGCGCAACGTTGCCCGGCTGCTCCTGCAGCGCCAGGTGGTGCAACGCATCGCGTAGCGTGGTGTAAGCATGGGTAAGCGCCCGCGCCTCTTCTTCATCCATGATGTCGTTCTGCGCCAGCAGTTCCAGAATACGCACATTATCGGACCAGCGCGTCAGCTTTGGCTTTTCATGCGCATAGCGCAGCACCAGATATTGGGTAATAAATTCAATATCGGTGATACCGCCGGCATCGGCTTTGATATCAAAGCGATCGCGCTGCTTATTGCCGAGATGGGCGCGCATCTTTTCCCGCATCTCACGTACTTCGGTTTGCAGCGTCGCGCCTTCACGCGGAGTGGTCAGGATATCGCGGCGGATCGCATCGAAGCGCGCCTGCAGCGCCGGGTCGCCATACACCACCCGGGCGCGAACCAGCGCCTGATGCTCCCAGGTCCAGGCTTCATTGCGCTGATAATCGGCGAAGGCGTCGGCGGTAGTCACCAGCATGCCCGCCGCGCCGGATGGACGTAAGCGAGCGTCCACTTCATACAAGATGCCCGACGAGGTGCGGGTGCTGAAAAGATGCATGATCCGCTGTGCAAGGCGCAGATAAAACTGGCGACCATCGATTTCCCGCTCGCCGTCGGTCATCACCTCCATCGGACAGTCGTGGAGGAAGACCAGATCGAGATCGGAACTATAACCCAGCTCCCAACCGCCAAGTTTACCGTAACCCACTACCGCAAAACCGCGTCCCTGACGGTCGCGCAGATGAGTCGGCTGGCCGTAGCGGGCGACCATCTGTAGCCACGCCTGCTGTACCACCGCGTCGATCATCGCCTCCGCCAGCCAGGTTAAGTGATCGCTCACTTTCATCACCGGTAGCGTACCGGCAATATCGGCGGCGGCGATGTGCAGCAATTGCGCCTGTTTAAACTGGCGTAGCGCTTCCAGCTGCTGTTCTTCGTCTTCTTCCGGCACGCGCAGCAAATACTGGCGCAGCTCGTCGCGGTACGCATCGGTCGCCGTCGGTTGATAAAGCGTGTTCGGATCCAGCAGTTCGTCCAGCAGCAGCGGGTGGCGCGCCAGCTGGCTGGCGACCATCGGCGAAGCGGCGCACAGGCTAATCAGGTGTTTTAGCGCGCCGGGGAATTCGCTGAGCAGCTCCAGATAGGTGGTACGGGTGACGATACCGGTCAGCAGCGGGGTGATCCGCGCCAGCGGCAGCGGCGCATCCGCCCGTGAGCAGACCTCGCTAAGCAAATGCGGCATCAGCTGGTCGAGCACCTGCCGCCCGCGCGGGCCGATGGTGCGCCGGTCGAGCTCTTTGCGAAAATCGGCGATCAGCGCCAGCACGCTGCGCCGGTCGTTGTCGTCGAGGTGCGCCAGCGCCGGCGTTGTGTCGTCTTCTTCCAGCGCGTCCTGCCACAGTTCGCGCCAGTACTCTTCCAGCTGTTCATCCGGCGATTGCGCTTCATCATCGCCAATCAGTTCGTTAAAGACGCGACGCACGCGGCGCATCTGCTCTTCCAGCTGTGCGCTGAGCGTCTGCCAGTCGGCGACGCGCATCCCCCACGCCAGACGCGCGCGGTTGAGTTCATCCTGCGGCAGGGTTTGGGTTTGCTCGTCGTTAATGCTCTGCAGCAGGTTTTCGAGACGACGCAGGAACAGGTAGGCTTCACGCAGCTGGGCGGCATCGCCTTCCGGCAACAAATGCAGCTCGTCAATCGCCGCCAGCGTCGGCAACAGCGCACGCTGCTGCAAGGCCGGTTCGCGACCGCCACGGATCAGCTGGAAAACCTGAACGATAAACTCTATTTCGCGAATGCCGCCCGCGCCAAGCTTGATATTGTCTGTCAGGCCGCGGCGGCGAACTTCACGGGCGATCATCCCTTTCATGTTACGCAGGGACTGAATGACGCTGAAATCGATGTAGCGGCGGAAGACGAACGGGCGCAGCATGGCGCGCAGTTCGTTGGCGTACACGCCGTCGTTATCGCCCATGATCCTCGCTTTCACCATCGCGTAGCGCTCCCAGTCGCGCCCCTGCTCCTGGTAATAGTCTTCCAGCGCCGCAAAGCTCAACACCAGCGGGCCGCTGTCGCCAAACGGACGCAGACGCATATCCACGCGATAGACGAAACCATCCTGCGTCGGCTGATCGAGTACTTTGATTAACCGCTGGCCCAGACGGGTAAAGAACTGACCGTTATCCAGCTCGCGGCGTCCGCCCTGGGTGGCGCCGTGTTCCGGCCAGGCGAAAATGAGATCGATATCGGAAGAGAAGTTAAGCTCGCCGCCGCCCAGTTTCCCCATGCCCAGAATCAATAGCGGCTGCGCTTCGCCCTGCGCATTGCACGGCGTCCCCCACTCCCGGCAGCAGGCGGCGTACAGCCAGTCGCGGGCGGCGACGATTAAAGTCTCCGCCAGGGCGCTGAGCTGCTGCAAACTGCTCTCTTCGCTTACCAGCAGCAGTGCCTGCGCCCAGGCGATACGCACCATTATCCGGCGGCGGAACTGGCGTAGCTCGCGCATCAGCGCGGCCTCGTCAGTCACCTCTTGTAGCTGTTCCGCCAGCCAGTCGCCGTAATGACGCCATTCGTCGGCCTGCGGCGGCGCGCTTTCCAGTTCAGCCAGCCACTGCGGCTGAGCGACCAGACTCTGTTCAACGAACTCGCTGAATGTCATCACCGACTGCGCCTGCGAACTTAACGTTTGCAGGGGAAAATCTGCCGGAAGCCGGTTTACAACCGTCTGCCAGTGCTGCTGTAACTGCGAAGAAAGCGCCATTATAGGGGTCTCCCTGGCCTGAAATTATCGTTTTCCACTATGCAGCCAGAATGGTTCCGCGGCCAGCGCCTGACGACGGAAATATTCGATGACGCTGCGGTCATTGTTCTCGATAGCGCGGCGCACCTCTTGCCAGTTTTCCAGCCAGCTCTCGGCGACCTCGGCATAGGCGCTGGATAGCAATTGAACGGTGTCGATCTCGCGCGCCAGACGCGTGAGCCGATCGCTATAGTCGTCCTGCGTCTGCTGGAAGTTGCTTTTCAGCTCCGCCGCCGCTCGCGACAGCTGGATATCGGCAAAGCGTTTGAACGAACCGGCGATTTTCTTTTGCCCCGCGTCGTTGAGGAACGAACGCCAACCGCGGGTAACCAGCCACTCGGTCAGCAGCAGTTTGGCGCCAACCGTGGCGCGGTTGAATAACGCCGCTTCGGCTTTTTCCGCTCCGTCCAGCGCCGCTTCGGCCTCAGTGAGCAATTCACGTAACTGCACGGTGGCTTTTCGCGGCACAATGCCGCCAAACAGCACCAGCGCGTGGCGCACGCGGGCCATCGCCTGCTGGATTTCACCTTTAGCGGCCGCGTTACCCCGGTTCCAGACTTCATCATGATAGAGCCAGTGCGCCAGCGCGCTTTCCAGCGCCGCTTCCAGCCCCTGCTCGACGCTGGCTTTCGCCGCCACGCGCACGACCGTTAACGGTTTAACCGGGCGCGCTTCGTTGCCCTGCGCCAGCTGATAGCCGCGCGCCGCTTTGCTCAGGCTGCCCTGGCGCAGCACGCCGGTTGCCAGTAAACGATGCGCCAGCGCCAGAATGTCCGCGGTATCGCCGCTCAACAGCTCAAGCTCCAGTTCGCAAATGGCTTCCTGATGCTCACCGGCTTTGACGTCGCCAAGGTCGAGGGCTATCTCAATCTGACTGTCGCCCTCTTTCACCACCCATTTTTCACGGAGGAAATCAGTGCTGAACAGCGGCTGCACATTTTGCGCCAGTTCTGCCGGCAACTGCCCCTGCGGCCAGACTTCAGCCGGCAGTTTATCCAGCGCCAGCTCTGCTTTTTCCAGCGGGATATTGTATTCCGGACGCTGATGCAGGCCGCCCACCACCCGACCGGCAATTTTCAGCGTCATTTCATAGCGCTCCCGATCGCCGCGGATCCGCAGCCCCATGTCGTGCCGGCGCAGCCAGTTATCGGCGGTTTCGTAGTAAATATTCAGCAGTTGGCCTGCCGGCGTGTGCTGCGCATCCAGCGAATTGAGATGCTGGCGCAGCGCCTCAACGCCGTCGTGGGCAACGATAAACTTCAGTTCGATTTCTTGAGCCATGGCTGAATTCTTCCACCTGATAAGCGTCGCCGGGAAAATGCGGCGAACTAATGACGATATTTTTTGTCAGTAAATAGTATTTTGCGGCGAATCGCCATGCAATGCGCATTTGCCAGCTGCATTTGGATGATTCCGATTGTGGCGGAAAACTTTGCGTCGCTCTGGCGATGCCACTACTATCGTTCAACTTTTTATGACCAAACGATGACCTGATGCCAAAATTACGCCTTATTACCTTTACATTGCTAGCGCTTAGCGCCGCTACGGCGGTTCACGCAGAAGAAAAGCGCTACGTTTCCGATGAGCTGAGCACCTGGGTTCGCAGCGGTCCTGGCGATAACTATCGTCTGGTCGGCACCATTAACGCCGGCGAGGCCGTCGACGTTCTGCAAACCAACGACAGCACGAATTACGCACAGGTACGCGATAGCAACGGCCGTACCGCCTGGATCCCGCTGAAAGAGCTGAGCAACGAGCCCAGCCTGCGCATTCGCGTGCCGGATCTGGAAAATCAGGTCAAAACCCTGACCGACAAGCTGAACAACATTGACGCCACCTGGAATCAGCGTACCGCCGACATGCAGAAAAAAGTCGCCGGTAGCGATGGCGCGATCAACGCCCTGAAAGAAGAGAACCAAAAGTTGAAAAACGAGCTGGTTGTCGCTCAGAAGAAGGTGAACGCGGCGAATCTGCAGCTTGATGATAAACAGCGCACCATTATCATGCAGTGGTTTATGTACGGCGGCGGCGTGCTTGGCGTCGGTCTGATCCTTGGTCTGGTGCTGCCGCATCTGGTACCGAGCCGCAAACGTAAAGACCGGTGGATGAACTAATTCGTCTTCTCTGCCAGACTTACGTATCATCTTGCGAAAAGTCGATGCGGGAGAAAGAGGCGTGAAGATTTATTTGGTCGGTGGTGCAGTACGAGATGCGTTATTAGGACTACCGGTCAAAGACAGAGACTGGGTGGTGGTTGGCGCCACGCCCCAGCAGTTGCTCGACGCGGGCTACCAGCAGGTAGGCCGCGATTTTCCCGTGTTCCTTCACCCGCAAAGCCGTGAAGAGTATGCGCTCGCGCGTACCGAACGTAAATCCGGCTCCGGCTATACCGGTTTCACCTGTTATGCCGCCGCTGACGTCACCCTTGAGCAAGATCTACTGCGCCGCGATCTCACCATCAACGCGCTGGCTCAGGACTCTGACGGTCAGATTTACGACCCCTACGGCGGCCTGGCCGATTTGCGTCAGCGCCTGCTGCGCCACGTCTCCCCGGCTTTTAGCGAAGATCCGCTACGCGTACTGCGCGTCGCGCGTTTTGCCGCGCGCTATGCCCATCTCGGTTTTCGCATTGCCGATGAAACCATGACGCTGATGCGTACGATGGCCGACGCCGGCGAACTGGCGCATCTGACGGCGGAGCGGGTATGGAAAGAGACGGAAAACGCGCTTGGCACGCGTAATCCACAGGTCTTTTTCCAGACCCTGCGCGACTGCCACGCGCTGAAGGTGCTGTTCCCGGAAATCGACGCCCTGTATGGCGTCCCCGCGCCCGCCAAATGGCATCCGGAAATCGATACCGGTGTTCACACCCTGATGACGCTCACCATGGCGGCGATGCTATCGCCGGCCATCGACGTCCGCTTCGCCACCCTGTGCCACGATCTTGGCAAAGGCTTAACGCCCAAAGAGTTCTGGCCGCGCCACCACGGCCACGGCCCGGCGGGGGTGAAGCTGGTGGAACAGATTTGCCAGCGCCTGCGGGTACCGAACGATATCCGCGATCTGGCCAGACTGGTCGCCGAATTCCACGATCTGATCCACACCCTGCCGATCCTGCAGCCAAAAACTATCGTGAAGCTGTTTGATAGCATCGATGCCTGGCGCAAGCCGCAGCGCGTGCAGCAAATCGCCCTCACCAGCGAGGCAGACGTGCGCGGACGCACCGGTTTTGAATCCTGCGATTATCCGCAGGGGCGCCTGCTGCTTGAGGCCTGGGAAGTGGCGCAGGCGGTTTCCACTAAAGAAGTGGTAGCGGAAGGTTTCAAAGGACCGGAGATTCGCGAAGAGCTGACGCGGCGCAGAATTATTGCCGTGACGCGGTGGAAAGAACAACGGTGCCCCCAGCCGCAAGGCTGAGGGCCATGACCTCAGAAGAAGACCACGTAGACGGCTGCCGCGACGATAAAGCGGTAGATTGCAAATGGGATAAACGAAATACGTTTAATCAGCTGCAGGAAGGTTTTAATCGCAATCAGCGCCACGATGAACGCCATGATAAAACCAACGGCAAACATCGGGATATCGCTGGAGTTGAGAAAGCCGATGCTCTTGTAAACGTCCAGCACGGTGGCGCCCATCATCATCGGTACCGCCAGCAGGAATGAGAACTCGGATGCCGCATAGCGGCTAACGCCCATCAGCATGCCGCCGGAAATAGTCGCCCCGGAGCGTGAGAAGCCAGGCCACAGCGCCAGACACTGGAAGCAACCGATGGCAAACGCCTGACCATAGGTCATGTCGTCAAGACCCAACGCGCGCGGCTCTTTCGGTTTGAATAGCTCCGCCGCGATCAGCAGGAAGCCGCCGACAATCAGCGCGTACATCACGTTAACCGGGTTAAACAGCGATTTAATCAGGTCATGAAACACCAGCCCCAGCGCCACCGCCGGGATCATGCCTAACAGGATATGAATCAGCGACAAGCGCCCCTGGCTTACGCCCTCATGCTGCAGAGGACGGCCAAAATGAATGCCGATCAGGCCAAACAGTCGACGCCAGAACACCACGACGACGGCGAGTATAGAACCCAGTTGAATCACGACTTCAAAAGTATTGGCGGTATCCCCTTCAAAACCAAGGAGATGGCCAACGATAATCATATGTCCCGTACTGGAAACCGGTAAAAACTCCGTCAACCCTTCAACCACACCCAAAATTGCCGCTATCAGCAGCGAGTGTAAATCGCCCATTCAATAAACCCTTAAAATAAAAAGTAAAATTAAAATCCAGGCACTAAGACCGGTATAAAACAAATTTGTTTAAACATTATGACGAGAAACGTTTTGTTTCAGATTACTGCCACGTTCAATGATTACGCCGACGTTGGCCGCACGGGCCACCGCGCCAGGCTTGCTGACTTTAATCCGCACCCACGGAGAATTGAATTTTTGCAGCAGCAGCTCGGCTATCTCTTCGGCCACCCTTTCGACCAGCGCAAAACGCCCGCCCTCGACGTGGTTAATAACCAGTTCGCTGATATCAGCATAGCTCAGACAATCGCTGACATCGTCGCTGGCTGCCGCTTTGCGGTTATCCCACGCCATTTCGATATCGAACACTAACTTCTGTTCGATGGTCTGTTCCCAGTCGTAAACACCGATAGTGGTGATTACCGAAAGTTGCTCTATAAATACAATATCCATCACGACCTGCCTGCTTTTTGGCTAAACCGGATACCACTTCCGGCGAATTATGCGTATTATCCACAGATGCAAAGACATCCCCTAAAGAATTCACGTGCCCTGACAGCGGCGACGCAGCAAGATTTCGGGAACATAGCAGCATCACTATGTAACCTATCGCGCAAAGAAAGCCAACAAGCTGTTAACACGAAAATGGGTGGGGTCCTAACGACGTTTTCAAAATGGAACAGCTGATGAGTGCAATCGCGCCTGGACTGGTTATCCTCGCCTACCTCTGCGGCTCAATTTCCAGCGCCATTCTGGTATGCCGTCTTGCTGGTTTGCCCGACCCTCGCGATAGCGGTTCCGGCAACCCAGGGGCGACGAACGTACTCCGAATTGGCGGCAAGGGAGCAGCCGTAACGGTATTAATTTTTGATGTCCTGAAAGGGATGCTGCCGGTATGGGGCGCCTGGGCTCTCGGTCTGACGCCATTCTGGCTCGGGCTGGTGGCGATCGCCGCCTGCGTAGGCCATATCTGGCCGGTGTTCTTTAATTTCCGCGGCGGCAAAGGCGTGGCGACCGCATTTGGCGCTATCGCTCCCATCGGCTGGGATCTCACCGGCGTGATGGCCGGCACCTGGCTGCTGACTATTCTGCTCAGCGGGTATTCATCGCTGGGCGCTATCGTCAGCGCGCTGGTAGCCCCTTTCTACGTCTGGTGGTTCAAGCCGCAGTACACCTTTCCGGTCTCGATGCTCTCCTGCCTGATCCTGCTGCGCCATCACGACAACATCCAGCGCCTGTGGCGCCGTCAGGAAACGAAAATCTGGTCACGATTCAAAAAGAAGAAAAAAACGCCAGAGCAGAAATAATCTCCGCGCCCGGCCGCCTGTGCCGGGCTTCTTTGCCCCCACAAACACATTCTATTTCCCACTTTTTTAGCCAATCATAGCGGCAAAAGAGAAAACCAAAGATAATCCTTTCACTACAATGACTTAGTTATGAGTTATAACCAAAAGTGATTTTTTCGTCCCCGCGTCGCTGTTTACTCTGAAGCTCTTTATAAGAGAAAAAAGCACAACACCATGACTGATGTAATTAACGCGACGCCCGCGGCAAACTCTGCGTCGCCCGGCGGGGAAGTAAAATGGATCGGCAGCGCGGCGGACGTCTCGCGCCTCATTAATGAAGGCAGCAGCGGGCGCAATAACGCGCGTATCGTCATGGGTATCGCCCTCGGCGGTATTTTCCTTGATGCCTACGATCTCGGCTCACTGGCCTTCGGGCTGAAAGATATCACCCGGGAATTCAACCTGACGCCTGCCGGTACCGGGATGGTCGCCTCAGCCATCACCTTCGGCGCTATCGTTGGCGCGCTGCTCGGCGGTTACTTGACGGACAAAATTGGCCGCTATCGCGTGTTTATGGCGGATATGCTGTTCTTCGTGGTAGCGGCAATCGCCTGCGCGCTGGCGCCGAATGAATACGTCCTTACCGGCGCGCGCTTCGTGATGGGCCTCGGCGTCGGGATCGACCTGCCGGTGGCGATGGCGTTCCTCAGCGAATTCGCGAGGCTCAAAGGCCCCGGCAACAAGGCGGCCAGCGTGGCGATGTGGTGCCCGACCTGGTACGCGGCAATTAGCATTTCCTATCTGCTGGTACTCTTTTTTTATGCCGTCTTGCCAGAAAGCCACAGCGACTGGCTATGGAGAATCATCCTTGGCTTTGGCGCGATCCCGGCGCTGGTGATTATCGCTATCCGCAGCCGCTACATGAGCGAATCGCCGGTGTGGGCCGCCAACCAGGGCAACCTGCGTGAAGCGGCCTCCATTCTACGCCAGGCGTACAACATCAATGCACACGTTGCCCAGGACGCGCTGGAAAAACCGGCGCCCAAAGTTCGTAGCGCCCAATGGAGTAACTATCTGCGCCTGTTCCGCGGCGTCTACCTGCGCCGCACGACGCTCTCCACTCTGCTGTCGGTGGTTTCCTCGTTTGCCTATAACGCCGTCGCGTTTGGTCTGCCGGTGATCATCTCCAGCTTCTTCGTACAGTCGATGCTGACGACGATTTTGATTTCGCTGGCGCTGAATTTGCTGTTCGCTTTCGTGGGAGGAATGCTGGCGGTACGGCTGGTACCGCGCTTCGGGGCCTGGCGGATGTCGCTGGCGGGTTATGGCTGCCAGTTGACGGCGCTGCTCGGCCTGGCGCTGATTGGCCGCCCTGATGGCGCAGGCGAAGGCGTCGCTGCCGTGGCGATGCTGGCGCTGTTCCTTTTCGGCCAGGGATTCGGCCCCGGCGCGCACACTATGACCTTCGCCTCGTTAAGCTATCCCACATCGCTGCGCGGCGTTGGCGTCGGGCTCAACCAGACGCTTATGCGCGGCAGCTCGACGCTTTCTTTATTCCTCTTCCCGCTGCTGGTCGCCGCGCTGGATACCCGCGTTTTCTGGATCATCGCCGCGGCGCCGCTGATTGGGCTGTTGTCGCTGCTGGCGATACGCTGGGAGCCGTCGGGCTACGACATCGACGCCGAGGATTATCAGCAGCCTTAATCCACGCGTAAAAAAGCCGCCTCGATGGGCGGCTTCAGACTGCTGACAAAGAAGGAAAAAGCGTGGTTTTTCCTTCTTTGTGGTTATCAGGCGGCCGGCAGTTCCGCCAACGGCCAGCGCGGCCGCACGGTAACGCCGAGTCCGGCATTGGCGCCGCCCTGCAGGCGGACCATCCCGGCGTAAGCGATCATCGCGCCGTTATCGGTACAGAACTCAGGACGGGCATAAAACACTTCGCCGCCGCGTTTGCTCATCATTTCCGCCAGCTTCGCGCGCAGCGTACGGTTAGCGCTTACGCCCCCCGCCATCACCAGACGCTTAAAGCCGGTTTGCTCCAGCGCGCGGCGACATTTAATCATCAGCGTATAGACAACCGCGTCTTCAAATGCGCGGGCGATATCGGCACGGGTTTGCTCATCGTCGCCGTTGTTACGAATGGTATTGGCGGCGAAGGTTTTCAGGCCGGAGAAGCTGAAATCGAGCCCCGGACGATCGGTCATTGGCCGCGGGAAGACGAAGCGGCCTTCGGTGCCCTGAGACGCCATTTTCGATAGCATCGGCCCGCCGGGATAATCCAGCCCCAACAGTTTCGCTGTCTTATCAAAGGCTTCGCCAGCGGCATCGTCGATTGACTCGCCCAGCAGTTCATACTGACCAATGCCGGTGACGCTAATCAGCTGGGTGTGACCGCCGGAAACCAGCAGAGCGACGAACGGGAACGCCGGCGGATTATCTTCCAGCATCGGCGCCAGCAGGTGTCCTTCCATATGGTGTACCGGGATCGCCGGCACGTTCCAGGCGAACGCCAGCGAGCGGCCAACGGTCGCGCCGACCAGCAGCGCGCCCACCAGGCCAGGGCCTGCCGTATAAGCAACGGCATCAATATCTTTCGCCGTCAGGCCCGCTTCTTTGAGCGCCGCCTGGATCAGCGGAACGGTTTTACGCACGTGGTCGCGCGACGCCAGTTCAGGCACCACGCCGCCGTAGTCAGCATGTAATTTCACCTGACTATACAGCTGGTTGGCTAACAGACCTTGTTTATCGTCGTAAATAGCGATGCCGGTTTCATCGCAGGATGTTTCAATTCCCAGTACACGCATGAGTTGTTTTACCTCGTTTCAATACCGCGCAGTGTAGGACCAATGACCGGCGATGTAAAACTTTGCTCACCCCTGGTGTTCTCTTCGTGTATACTCCTCACCCTTATAAAAGTCCCCTTTCAAAAAAGGCGCCGGTGCTTTACAAAGCAGCAGTAGTTGCAGTAAAATTCCGCACCATTTTGAAATAAGCTGGCATTGCGGCCAGCGGCAAACCGAATTAATCAAAGGTGAGAGGCACATGCCGGTAATTAAAGTACGTGAAAACGAGCCGTTCGACGTAGCTCTGCGTCGCTTCAAGCGTTCCTGCGAAAAAGCAGGTGTTCTGGCGGAAGTTCGTCGTCGTGAGTTCTATGAAAAACCGACTACCGAACGTAAGCGCGCTAAAGCTTCTGCAGTGAAACGTCACGCGAAGAAACTGGCTCGCGAAAACGCACGCCGCACTCGTCTGTACTAATCTGTTGAGAGCGAAGCTCTCAATTCAGACCGAGTTGTAGTTGTAAGGCCGTGCTTCCGAAAGGAATGCGCGGCTTATTTTCGTTTATGCATTAGCAGATACACGAGATCGTTCAAACTGTCTTCAGGCGACATATCGAGGCCGTTTGCAGGATGCAGTGTATAGATTACGGGGCATATGGCTGGACGAATCCCACGCGTATTTATCAATGACCTGCTGGCGCGCACCGACATCATCGATCTGATCGATGCTCGGGTGAAGCTGAAAAAGCAGGGCAAGAATTATCACGCGTGTTGTCCATTCCATAACGAAAAAACCCCCTCCTTCACCGTCAACGGTGAAAAGCAGTTTTACCATTGCTTCGGCTGCGGTGCGCACGGCAACGCCATCGACTTCCTGATGAACTACGACAAGCTCGAGTTCGTCGAAACCGTCGAAGAGCTGGCCGCCATGCACAACCTTGAAGTGCCCTATGAAGCAGGTAATGGACCGAGCCAGATAGAACGGCATCAGCGGCAGAATCTTTATCAACTGCTGGACGGTCTGAACACGTTTTACCAACAGTCTCTGAACCAACCCGCCGCCGAACCCGCGCGCCAGTATCTGGCAAAACGCGGCTTAAGCAGCGAGGTGATTACCCGCTTCGCAATAGGCTTCGCTCCCCCAGGCTGGGATAACGTTTTAAAACGTTTTGGCGGCAATCAGGAAAACCGCCAGTCGCTTATTGATGCGGGCATGCTGGTCACCAACGATCAGGGGCGCAGTTACGACCGCTTCCGCGAACGGGTGATGTTCCCGATTCGCGATAAGCGAGGCCGGGTGATTGGTTTTGGCGGGCGCGTGCTGGGCGATGCGCTGCCAAAGTACCTGAACTCCCCGGAGACCGATATTTTCCATAAAGGCCGCCAGCTGTACGGCCTGTATGAAGCGCAGCAGGATAACGCCGAACCTCAGCGTCTGCTGGTGGTCGAAGGCTATATGGACGTCGTCGCTCTGGCGCAGTACGGCATTAATTATGCCGTGGCCTCGCTGGGCACCTCGACGACCGCCGACCATATTCAGCTGTTGTTCCGGGCGACCAATCAGGTCATCTGCTGTTACGACGGCGACCGGGCTGGCCGCGACGCGGCATGGCGAGCGCTGGAAACGGCGCTGCCGTATATGACCGATGGCCGCCAGCTGCGTTTTATGTTTTTACCTGACGGCGAAGACCCGGATACGCTGGTGCGTAAAGAGGGCAAAGAGGCGTTTGAAGCGCGGATGGAGCAGGCACAGCCGCTCTCCACGTTTTTATTCAATAGTCTGATGCCGCAGGTCGACCTGAGCACCCCGGATGGGCGCGCGCAGCTGAGCACGCTGGCGCTGCCGCTGATTACCCAGGTGCCGGGCGAAACGCTGCGCATCTATTTGCGTCAGGAGCTGGGCAACAAACTGGGCATTCTGGATGACGCCCAGCTTGAACGTTTAATGCCGAAACAGGCGGAAAATAGCGCTTCGCGCCCGGCGCCGCAGCTAAAACGCACGACCATGCGTATACTTATAGGGTTACTGGTGCAGAACCCCGATCTGGCGCCGCTGGTTCCGCCCTTAGCCGGTCTGGATCAGCAGAAGATGCCAGGGCTTGGTTTATTCAGCGAACTGGTCAATACGTGTCTGGCGCAGCCAGGTCTGACCACCGGGCAACTTTTAGAGCAGTATCGCGGGACAAATGAAGCGGCAACCCTTGAAAAACTGTCGATGTGGGACGATATAGCAG
The DNA here is from genome assembly GCF_050600755.1 of Klebsiella sp. 141162. Taxonomy (NCBI): domain Bacteria; kingdom Pseudomonadati; phylum Pseudomonadota; class Gammaproteobacteria; order Enterobacterales; family Enterobacteriaceae; genus Klebsiella; species Klebsiella sp. 141162. Next base: position 86,595 of record NZ_JAQIRI010000010.1, read on the forward strand.
ATAAGGATATCGCTGAACAAACCTTCACCGACTCGCTCAACCATATGTTTGACTCACTGCTGGAACTGCGACAAGAAGAGTTGATAGCTCGCGATCGCACACATGGTTTAAGCAGTGAGGAGCGCCGGGAACTCTGGACTATCAGCCAGGAACTGGCCAAAAAATGAATTTAACGGCTTAAGTGCCGAATATCGATCGGGAAGCCCCCGACAGCCGCGCTGAGGCGCAGCGGCAATAATATAAGTACGCCCTCGCTTTAAATGTTGGCAGTTCGTCTGCCTGCACCAATCAAACGAATTAAGTGTGGATACCGTCTTATGGAGCAAAACCCGCAGTCACAGCTGAAGCTTCTTGTCCAACGTGGTAAGGAGCAAGGCTATCTGACCTATGCCGAGGTCAATGACCATCTGCCGGAAGATATCGTCGACTCCGATCAGATCGAAGACATCATCCAAATGATCAACGACATGGGTATTCAGGTGATGGAAGAAGCACCGGATGCCGATGATCTGCTGCTTGCTGAAACCTCCAATAATACCGATGAAGACGCAGAAGAAGCGGCGGCACAGGTGCTGTCGAGCGTTGAATCTGAAATTGGCCGTACGACCGACCCGGTGCGCATGTACATGCGCGAAATGGGTACCGTTGAACTGCTGACCCGCGAAGGCGAAATCGACATCGCTAAACGCATCGAAGACGGGATCAACCAGGTCCAGTGCTCCGTTGCGGAATATCCGGAAGCCATCACCTATCTGCTGGAGCAGTACGACCGCGTTGAAGCTGAAGAAGCTCGCCTGTCTGACCTGATCACCGGCTTCGTCGATCCGAACGCTGAAGAAGATATGGCGCCGACCGCCACTCACGTCGGTTCAGAGCTGTCTCAGGAAGAGATGGACGACGACGAAGATGAAGAAGAAGATGACGACGACGACAACAGCGATGACGATAACAGCATCGATCCGGAGCTGGCCCGCGAGAAATTCGCCGAGCTGCGCACCCAGTACGAGCTGACTCGCGACACCATCAAAGCGAAAGGCCGCAGCCACGCCGCCGCGCAGGAAGAGATCCTCAAGCTGTCCGAGGTTTTCAAACAGTTCCGCCTGGTGCCGAAACAGTTCGATTACCTGGTCAACAGCATGCGCAGCATGATGGATCGCGTTCGTACTCAAGAACGTATCATCATGAAGCTGTGCGTTGAACAGTGCAAAATGCCGAAGAAAAACTTCATCACCCTGTTCACCGGCAACGAAACCAGCGAAACCTGGTTCAACGCCGCCGTGGCGATGAACAAGCCGTGGTCCGAGAAGCTGCATGACGTTAAAGAAGACGTTCAGCGCGGCCTGCAGAAACTGCAGCAGATTGAAGAAGAAACCGGCCTGACCATCGAGCAGGTTAAAGATATCAACCGTCGCATGTCCATCGGCGAAGCGAAAGCCCGTCGTGCGAAGAAAGAGATGGTTGAAGCGAACTTACGTCTGGTTATTTCTATCGCCAAGAAATACACCAACCGCGGTCTGCAGTTCCTCGACCTGATTCAGGAAGGCAACATCGGCCTGATGAAAGCGGTAGATAAGTTTGAATACCGTCGTGGTTACAAGTTCTCCACCTACGCCACCTGGTGGATCCGTCAGGCGATCACCCGTTCCATCGCGGATCAGGCGCGCACCATCCGTATTCCGGTGCATATGATTGAGACTATCAACAAGCTCAACCGTATCTCCCGCCAGATGCTGCAGGAAATGGGTCGCGAGCCGACGCCGGAAGAACTGGCTGAGCGCATGCTGATGCCGGAAGACAAAATCCGTAAGGTGCTGAAAATCGCCAAAGAGCCTATCTCCATGGAAACGCCGATCGGCGACGATGAAGATTCGCATCTGGGTGACTTCATCGAGGATACCACCCTCGAGCTGCCGCTGGATTCTGCGACCACCGAGAGCCTGCGTGCGGCAACGCACGACGTGCTGGCGGGCCTCACCGCTCGTGAAGCGAAAGTGCTGCGTATGCGTTTCGGTATCGACATGAACACCGACCACACGCTGGAAGAAGTGGGTAAACAGTTCGACGTTACCCGCGAACGTATTCGTCAGATCGAAGCGAAGGCGCTGCGTAAACTGCGCCACCCAAGCCGTTCTGAAGTGCTGCGTAGCTTCCTCGACGATTAATCGTCGCGCTGCAAAGAGAGTAAAAAGCTCCCCGTGGGGAGCTTTTTTTATGCCTGCGATTCGGGCGCCATCACCGCCCTCGCCCCGCCAGCGCCTCATCCAGTTCGCGATAGGCTTCAACCAGCTTGTCCAGCGACGCCCGGTTTAAACCGCTTGGATTGGGCAGCACCCAGATTTCAGTTTCACCGATGGTCGCTTCCTGGCGTCCCCACTTCGCGCCACGCACCCTGAACGCCTGCTCATAGGCCTGCTTGCCGAGCACCGCCAGCGCCTGCGGCTGATAGTCCTGAATTTTGCTTATTAGCTCCTGCGCGCCATTACGCAGCTCCAGCAGAGCGACTTCGCTGGCCTGTACCGTCGGCCGCTCAACCAGCATGGTGATACCGCAGCCGGTATCCAACAGATGCTGCTCCTCTTCCGGCTTCAGCTGCCGCTCGGTGAACCCCGCCTGGTGAATAACCTTCCAGAATCGATTGCCGGGATGGGCAAAATGAAACCCCGTATGCGCGGAGGACTTCCCCGGATTGATGCCGCAAAAGACCACCCGCAGCCCCGGCGCCAGGATATCGCTAATCATAATTTCTCCGGCTGAATGACTAAAAAGCTGATTATAAAGGATTGAAAATGCATTGTTTATAAAAACAGCAGGCGCGCGCTTTACGCTGGATTGCAGCGTGCAGTTACATTATAATCCCTCGCCACGGCCCCTTAGCTCAGTGGTTAGAGCAGGCGACTCATAATCGCTTGGTCGTTGGTTCAAACCCAACAGGGGCCACCAAATAAAACAAGGACTTAGATAAGAAATTATCTAAGCCCTTGTTCTTTCTCGTTATTTAAGTCGGTATAGAATCGCCTTCTCGCCCTCTTCATCTCGTGATCTGCCCCCTCTGACAATGGTGTAAATCAGTGATACTGCACCGAGCCACGACAGACAAAGAACATTCGATTCAAAGTGCCACACCCGCCAGACCCCCACTCATTGCAATCGAGTTTCCCTGGGAGAAGTCATTACACGGTTCATCTTCAGTAGGAATGAGTTCGACTAACGACATTATGCTGATTAATACCTGATAAGATATTTTTAAGCAGTCTGAGTGCCACATCTTTCGCTAACAAGTTTCATTTTAATAAAAACAGATTACGGTATAACCCACCAACAATAAAAGATGATCTATTTCTTATTTCAAATATCAAGGTATTATATCCATGAGAGATTTAAAGGGATAAATAAAATCATCGCATCAGAAGAACATCTAATATTAACGCTGCATTACTTGACAAAAAACCAGATAAGTCAATAATTAACAGATGCACGCCACAATTAACCATGGAAAGAGAATGATTACAGCAAATAACATTGCTTTACTGTTCGATGATACTGTCCCTACTCAGTATTTATTTTCTTTAGCTAAGAACATCCCACTTCCGCAGAGGCTATCATGGTTATATATAATTGCGAACATCAGAGAAAGTAGATTATTAGATGAATATGAAAACACATTGAGTAAACATAACTCCCAAGCGAAAAATAAAAAATTTGATAAAATCTATGCGAACACCGAACAAACGTTAAGCCTCTGTGGTGGTACCGTAGACCGATCATTGCTGGCAAAAGATATTGTCGACATCACCCACCTTATCGCGCAAAAAATTCACTGGGACGATCTGCAGTTTTTGCCAGAACATCCGCACTATATGCGTGCCGAATATCTTGAGGCTACGCTACAGAAAGTGAAATCCGTTGAGGACGTGTGCCTGGCTCTTAATATTAACTGCATAGACTGTAGACCTGACAGCGCAACCATCGAGATTAACCAAGCGCGTGTCGATATTATAACGGATAGCGATAACTACGCCGACCTCCGTCTCGACGATAAACAGCGAAGCGCGAGTATTGCGCTTAATGCCGCTGACTTTACCAGCCTGACACCGAGCGAAGCTCTTGAGCTAGCGCATGAAATTGGCCACTGTCGTAACCACCTATCCAGCCCCTATCCCAGCGGAGATTTTGCGCTTCCTTTCTGGGATACCGAACTGCCGGCCTTTGAAGAAGAGTGGCGCTTATGTACAGCGTTAGATCCCCACGTAAGCCTGCAAGCATGGTCTCTCGAAGCCATTAAGCAATCCGTTTTCGCTCTTTTTCCGCTTCTGGCCCCTGAAAACGGTATAGAACGGGCGTTTCGCTATGCCCTGGAGCACAATCCCATTTATTGCAACAGCGCGAAAACACCAGAATGGCTACTGGAAAAAACATCTCTTTTCGTCTGGACTGGAGTCCCTTACGTGCAATATTTCCTCAGCCTCGCACATCTCATTTTACGCCATAGCCCCAAGGATGAGCAGCTTGCGAAATTATTGTCGCGCAGCTATTCACGTTTTACGCTGCGGCTTCCTTCTGCTGGCATATCATAACGTCATCACTCAGTGCGGGCATTGCGAGCCATTTCTCCATCTCCTCGCCCGCGTCCAGCACAAAGCTGTCATCAAATAATCTGCCAACGAGTTGCATCCCCAGAGGCAATCCATCCTCCGTCAGCCCCAGCGGCAGGCTCAGTGCAGGATTCCCCGTCACGTTAAAGGGAATTGTCTGCGTTGGTACGACATGGCTAGCCGGTGGCCAATCCTGTGAAAACTCATTGAAGTGCGGTGCGGCCCGCAGCGTGCCGGGAAACAGCAACAATGAATAGCGCGAAAATAATTCAGCATTCAGCCAGCCAGTCAGTTCCGTACGTAAACGCAACGCATCCAATAGCTCAGTTGCCGAAATTGTTGCACCGGGGAGGATCCGCTGATAGGTAAAACGACCGTATTCAGCTCCTCGTGTGCGCAGATTGTGCTGATGGATAGCAAAAGATTCGGCAGCCATGATAATTCGCCCACAGGCATTAAACAGAGAAAAATCCTTAAATCTCACCTCTTCGACCTGTGCTCCCGCGTCAACCAGAAATCCGACCGCCCGATCCATCGCAGCGATCAGTGCCGGGTCGGTATGTGGATTATCCGTTAACAGATGTCGTGGCCAGGCTATGCGGTGACTGGGCCATGTCACCGCTCGGGGAGATAAATCCAGTTTACGGCTGTTGGTCGTCGGGTCGGCCGGGTCATATCCGGCAATCGCCTGTAAAACCCTACGGCTATCATCGCTAAAACGCGTTAAGGGCCCACAATGATCCAGCGTCCATGATAGGGGAAATACACCTGCCCGGGAGACGACTCCATAGGTTGGTTTAAACCCAACGATACCGCATAAACAGGCGGGGCCGCGTATTGAACCGCTGGTATCCGAACCAAGAGCGATGGGAACCAACCCCGCAGCGACTGCAGCGCCCGCCCCCGACGAAGATGCTCCGGTAAAATGTGCCGTATTCCAGGGATTGCGCGCAGGAGGAAAAGGAAGCTCAATACTCGGGCCGCCCAGAGCAAACTCATGCGTCGCCAGTTTGCCTAAATATACTGCGCCGGAGGCAGCCAGGCGGGACTCCACGGTACTACTGCGCGTCGCACGATGTTGCAACATCAAATACGAATGACAGGTTGTCGGCTCACCCTCAACGTCAAAAATATCTTTTAGGGCATAAGGTATGCCCGTTAAGGGACTACACGGCCCTCCCTTGGTCAGGATATCATCGGCGCGACGTGCGCAGCGGTATGCGCGCTCCCTATCAACCTGTATAAATGCGTGTAGAGTTGGATTAAAGCGTTCAATACGTTCCAGGAAGTACTCCGTCAACGCCACTGAAGTCAGTAACTTCTGCTGCAACTGCCGCGACAACTCGGCCAACGAAAGAAGATGAAGAGCCTTATTCACGGGTTGCCTCATAATGGTGGACGATATCCTCAGGGAAAAAGCCGTTAGCAGGCTCAGTCTGCTCAAAGCGGCAAGAACTAATCCGCTCCACAGCATGACGAAGTTCAATAACGCACTGTAACGTGCCCGCTCGCCAGGCCTCCGGCACATCGATGTTCTCTTTCACCATACAACATTCAAAAAGCTGTTGTGGATCCATAAGTTTCGCCCCCCGGAATGTGATTTGCTCTACAGACCTGAAAATAATCAGAGGAATCAAAAAGTGAGAATAGTAATGCAGCCACCTCATCAGAGAGTGGTAAACCTATCGTGTTAGCCGATTCATGCAGTAACGTCTCCCTCCGGCATCCATTAGCCCCAATCGCACAAAGATGCAGAAGCGCAAGGTAACGTTTATCCCGTGAAATCAACGTTTCTATCGACTGTCGCAGCGGTTTGTCCAACCGCTGGATAAGGCCCCTGAGGTTAAGCGGCCCCTCCCAGCGCCCCACCAAGCCGCCATCCTCAGGAGCCGGCTCTTGACGATGAGGCAAAATCTGTTCTGGACGTAGCGCCTGCAGTTGCATAATTAGCGCCAACGCCACAGCAACCGCACGCTTCATCTCTACACCTGAGACTTTATCGGGCAAATCTGCCGCGGTATGATTGAACCGATCGTTGATGTGGCAAAGCTGTACCGCAGGGCAGTTACGCTGCGCATCGCTATGGTTCATAAACAGTGCGTGATCGGAAAAACCGTGGAAAGGCATGCTAAGCCAGGAACCAGGATACCCGGCGGTCAGGGCAAAAACGTTCTGCATCAGCATTTTTGCCATCTCTCCCAGTGGGGAGGCTAAGCTGTCTGGAGGGAGCTCAACACACATTGGCGCCCCGCATCGCTCAGGGTCTTCACCCACCATATCCAGATTAATTACCGCAATCGGTCCCGGCAGGTGACGCCTTTTATACTGCATCGCCGCCACGCCAAGAAATTCAGGCCCCCAGATGAAGCGAATAGGATAACGCAGCGTCCCGGACGTTTTTATCAAACACTGCACCAGTCTCGCCACTTCAAGCGAGGCGCTCACCCCGGATGCATTATCGTTCGCCCCCGCGCGGGAATGGCATAGGTGTGCAGTTACCCAGATCTCCCGCACCTCCGTCTTACCAGGAATTGAGGCACTCACTACGGGCATGGAGGCATCATCATCAATCACGATCTCGACATACGCCTCAGTTTCGGCGCAAGCCAGGTCTCGTAGCTCTTCCGGAAGCACGCTAAAGGCAAATAATTCGCAATCTGGCGGCAGCTCAAGGCGGCCACGCCAGTAACGCCCGCTATCGGGATCAAAACGGGCAAAGGCATCGGTCACAAATCCCGCCGCGCCCCGTTGCTTCAGACTCGCCAACAGACCAGCAGGTTGATAGTCCGACGCGGGGATAAGGACAACTTTCCCGTTGAGGTCGTTTACCTCATCAAAGAAAACCATGGGATACTGTCCACACGCCGCCGCTGAATAGGTGGCCAAAGTAAAAGGTTTGCTCCGGTGGTCTAGTACACAGGATGGGGGAAACAGAGACAACGTCGCTTTTAGTGGCGTCCAAGCCACAGGGGCCTGGAAATCCCACCAGCTTCGGGAGCCATTAGCAGTGAAGTGGTGGACTGTCGCATCGCACATCCCCTTCTCTTTTGCTACGCGAGAGATAAATGTCGCCGCAGACATAATGCCCTGAGAGGCCTGATAACGATCGAACTCACCAAGCCCATGGATAATATCGAACATCTCCGTTTCATTACCGTTACTCAGCGCCCATTTAAGCCATTTCTGCGTCATGCTTTGCCTCACGGTTAATAATTATCTGACAATTTTTCCTGCATCCTGAGCACGTTGGAGGCCACTAACACTATCGAACCTGACACAAACAGCCCTCCCATCACACCCAATACCACACCTGTCGAAACCTGATTACCCCAGAGCGCATAAAGCGTTAGTGATACCGGGATGAACATTTTGAAGATGCTGCCAGTGATACCATTAATTTTGCCGAGATCGTCAGCCGGGGCCACCACCAACCTGTAGGTTCGAACGCAGACAATATAGAGAGAGAAAAGAAAAGATTCGCAAAACAACATTGCGCCTAAGGTTACAGGCGTAACGTGAAGGCTGGCGAAGAGGTAGGCAAGCCCAATTAGAGGAATACTGTAGGCCAACACCCGTATGACTCCCACGCGTTGCTCAATATGTTCCGACAGCCACGATCCGCTTATAGCGCCCAAACCACCAACTGCGAAAAGTAACCCGACCTGAAAATCGGTGAAGGTAAATGTCGACTTCGCACAGTACATCACCACGACTTCCGAGACGACAATCACAGCATTAGCAAAGGCCGTCCACCACGATAAAACCCAAAGATTACGCAATCGATAGAGGGCTCGAAAGCCGTATATAACATCGGGTATAAACGGTTTTTTCCCCCTTGTTGGCGGACGTCGGAAAGTCATTATGCCAAGCAACAGGGCGACAGACAGCAGCACCCAAGAAAAATGCAGCGCCTGGGTATAACTTAATACCAGCAATAAAGCGCCAATTATGGCGGGTCCTGCGCTTTCCATGACGTTAGTCACCATATTCGTATAGCGGTTATAGGTGATTAGTCTGTTATCAGGTAAAGCAGTTCGGGACTGGACGATGAGCGAGTTATTTGCGAAATACGTCATCCCCATTAGCACGAATACCAGAAGAAAAAGCAAATGTGGCGATGGAGCGCCATACCACGCCAGCACCGCCAACACCGCTGTCTGTCCCAGAGTCCCTAACGTAAAACCGCGACAGCTGCCGACTCTATCCACCAGCGCACCAATAATGAATCCTAAAACCATAAAAGGTAGGTATTCAAACATGCGTACATAGCTCATCAAATCATTGGACTGAGTCTGCTGAAATGCCCATAACGGCAAAATAAAGTTACTTATTTTCTCGGCAACAGCTTTCAGCATTGTAATAATTATCAGTAAGGTCATGACAAAGAACGGTCCTTCAAAAAGCGAGCTACAAACGCGCGATCTTCCATAAACACGGGTAAATCAACCTTACCGAGTAATTCGCTTACCTCCTGCCGCCAGGGCGACTCAGGGAGTGACTGGCAGAGCGTGCGTAAAAAAGCAAAAAAGCGTCCCTCTCCCTCGAGCATGGCGATCCGTCCGCGCGTAACAATTGCCCGTTGCTGAAAATTTAGCGGCGTTTCGATGCCTTCCAGCAGCGTCATTTTTTTCCATACACTACGCAAATCAACCAGTGGATCCGCGTTCATCGCAATGCCAAGGCTGATCATCTGAAACATCATTGATTGATACATAACCGCTCCTCAACCGCCTGTTCGTCACGATAAAACGTATAGATTTCATCCTGCATGTCATAAAAAAGGAAATTGAGATATGACATATCATCCAGAATTTCGTTTTGCTGCTCGTGAGTAAGCAGAGAGATTTCCGAGAAATAGTGGCGTGAAAAATTGGCGTGATCGCCCTGAACATTAATGCGGGCATGCGCCAGATGACTGTCACGTATCCGACGAAAACCAGGGATATCGGGAATTCGCTCGGAGAACATCAGCATATCTTCATCATCACCTTCATAGAAAAACAGGCTGGCAAAAAACGAGTGAGGGCGACGAAAAGCAATATCCTTGAGAAAATCCATATAGGCTTGCGTTGAGGGGAGCGGTTGCGAGGCAAACACTTGGCTGTCATTCCATGGCGTATCCTGAAAAGCTTTGGCCATAATACGCTCATGAAATAGCTCTTCTTTAACAAAATCCCGGGCAAGCGCAGCAAGTGCTGGAGAGAAGTTGTGTCCAAGAATACCAATCAGCGAGGTGATGGCCAGTCGGGTGACGTGAAAATATTCCAGCGTCCAGCCCAACAGCAGGGCTCGGTGCTTTTCAGGTTCCAGCAGTGCCAGCGCAAGCGGAGTTTCCCCCCGTTCTAACAACCATTTATTATTAACTATATTAAACAGATGGTTATAAAAAGCATTTCCGGTACTCCCCAATTCGCTGACGGGAGCAAAACTACCGGTATGTTCAAAAACAAGATTGTTTTCTATGAGATATTCACAAAAATGGGTTTGATCCCGCTCGGCGCACCCTTTTTTGACTAATGCATCAGCCAATTGCTGTGCAGAAATATATTGAACTTCATCATCAAAACTTATTTCGAACACCTGCTCAAACACATAAAATAAAAAAACATGGCCACAAAACTTTATTTTCACATCGGAGGGTAAATAGATCATCAGCAGCCCCTAATGAAAGGCAACAACGATAAGATTCAGTAATAATTAATGGCACAAATCCCTGTGCCACTAATTCGCGTCATTAACAATTACAACGCGGCACCACCACGACGTACTTTCTTCAGTTTCTTCGTATTCATAATGACTCTCCTTAATTAACATTCAGGTTTATGCATTACGCTCCGCTCATTCACAGATTTGAGAACGAACAGGAGTTTAGTCTTATCACAGCGATAACAATTGTCAAATAAAAAGTTACTAACAAGTATCATTTTTATGATGAAAAAACGATGAAGCAGCGGAGATTGCAGTGTGTCCTGCAGCAATGGTCATCGACGAAGATGACACATCGATACTAAGTAGTAACATTCTTGCTTGACAAAGTAGTCGACAGGGATATAACTATTCTTGCTACGTAAATGTTGAGTGATTGTTTCTCATATGTAGCCTAACCGGTATTCCACTTTCAAATGAGGACGTGAGAATGAAAACTGCTTTAAAACAAAATCCAAGTAATAATTTCAACCTGAAAAATGAAGCTGTAAATCTGATCGTACATGGCGCACATCATCAGTATGCCGACCTGTCCGTCAGTGAGCTGGAATCAATGCGTGCTAATCGCGCATTTATTCCGGCTTCACGGCATGGGATTGAAACTATTTGCGGTGCCAGCTGCGAAACCGGCGCACAGTAAAAACCAAGGCCACATTCCCATGTGGCCTTACTTTCATCATACATCTTTAACCGATAATCTAATAATCCTATAACGACTTACTATTCAGGGTAATGCGAGGTGATGCAATGTCAGCAAAGTTATCTTTAAATTCAGAGGGACCTGCAATCTCGGTTGTCACGGCACATGGACGCCAGCAACTCATCAGTAATAAAGATGAGCGCTTAATTGACGTCCTCAACCGTAATAATGTTCCGTGGTCTGCAGTCTCTATCTACCAGCGTAATGAAGATGACGAAACGCTACACCTCTGCTCTGGCCTGGAAAAGAGCATGTCTGAGTTTAACGCTGATGAACTATTGCTTTATTTCAATCGTAACGTAAATCCTTTTAAATTCTCGCCAGAGAATTTTCGCATCGTGCCGGCATCAGAGGACGAGCAACAGTCGACGGAATACATCTATCAGGATTTACAAAACAGCGACTCCAGCGCCCAAAGTTATCTGAAAAAACTGACGCCGGAAGAGTGTCAGTCGATTATTGCCCAGCGGGTTGCCGATACCATTAAAGAAAATTTGCCGGAAGGGGCTCATCTGGTGGTGGGGGTCAGCGGTGGCGGTGACAGTAATGCCATGCTGCACGGTCTGAGCCTCATCCGCGACTATGTGCATATTCATCCCGTCATCATTATGGGGATCCCTGATTGGGATAAAGGCGTGCCGCGCGCCAAAGCGCTGTGTGAAAAATATCAGCTCGACCTTAAAGTTTTTGACGAAACAGAAGTTAAATCCCTGCTAGGTATTCCTTCCGACGGCGAAAGCCTTATTGATCGCTTTGAGCGACATTTTGTCGGTGACGACTTTGAATTCCTCGGAACATTGCTTATTCGTCTCTCTCTGACTCGCTATGCGCGAGAGTTGAATACCACCTTTATCAGCACCGGTCTGAATCTGGAAGATGTGCTGTGTGAAAATCTCTATCGCGTGACGACCGGATTAAAGCCAGCTTCCAGTCCCGCTCGTAAAATTGGCGATATGACACTGGTAATGCCCCTTTGGATGTGCCCGAAACGGATCATTGACGGCTGTTTTCCTAAATACTCCCTCGACAATTACGAAGCGCGTTACCCCTGCTTCTCCCTGGGGCGCAATCTGTACTACAGCGTCATTTATACGCTGCAATCGAGCTACCCGGGATTTCCGGAGCAAATGGCCAGAGGACTATCTCTGCTGGCAGAACAGAATCCAGTGGAGTACCACCTGGATGAACAACTCGGCTTTTATGTAGAACGATTGGTTCCACTGGCGCTACGCCATCAGTTTAAAAAAATGCTCAATGATGCCCAAGGGGTCAGCCTGGACGAGCAGGCAGAGGACATTCTGCGTACGCAGCGTTAATCCCGGCCCCGGCGCACTGCGCCGGGACAACACCAGCCTGAGGTATTTATGTTAATTAACTTATTGGGTTGTGACGGCTGCGGAAAATCAACCCAGTTGCGTCAGGTTATCCCGTGGCTGGAAGCCCACTATTCTCAGCCAGTCCGGTCAATTTCGAAAAAAGATGCGTTGAACATCAACGCCATCCCTGAAGCTCGCTATTTTGGCTGCGACTACCATACCCTGATGTTCGAGATCCTGCCTGAAATGCGTGGAGCAAGCCGGGCTCTGTTTATCTTTAATCTGCTTGCTATACCGCTTTGCCATCAGCCGGTACAAAACGATGAGATTGTGATTCTGGATGGTGGCTGGCAAAAACATGTCGCCACCGAGATGGCATTGGGCCTTGATGAGCAATGGTTGACTAATCTGGCCGACATTTTCCCTAAACCCGACCTGACGATATTCCTCGACGTGGATCCGGATACCATCCTCGAATGGCGTAGGCAAAAAAATGGCACTCATGCTCCCTACGAGTGCGGGAACCAATCAAACTGCAGCGACGCCCTTTTTCTGGAGCAAATGAATAAGGTATACCGAATTTTGCTCAGGCAGAGCCGGGAACAAAATTGGACACGAATCGACGGTAAAAAAACTACGACGGAGGTGTTTCAGGCGATTACCCAAACTATCACTGCAACCTTCGAACCCGCACGTTGAAAATTATTATTTGATCAGGAGCCAATTATGGAAATAGAAGTCTCTTTGAGCGGCGAACTCCCCGACGCGCGCATTTATGAGGAAGTCTCTGCCGTAGGTCTATTGAGGGGCGAGTATATTTTTCGCCGCGCCGGAAAATACCTGACGGCTCCCGATGGACGACAGCTGATGGAAGAATATATCGAAAATATTCTGCGAACTTTTCCGGACAAGGATGTTTGGTACCGTTTTATCGACGCGCCAGCAAATGAAATTAATATGCTGGAAGGCTATGACGAGTATGTATTAGAAGAGTTTCCAACTATCGGGTTGCGCGGAATGCGCCGTGCAATGGAGCTGCCACGAACCTTCGATCTGGAATTTGATGTGGTTACTACGCTCGCCAGGAAGCATAAAAACTTGCACATCATGTTTCCCTACATCTGCGAAATGTCAGAAATCGAATTTGGCATGGATTATGTGCGCCGCTTCAGCTTCCCCAACAAAGTGTCATGCATGATGGAAACCCCTGCCGCCCTTTGGCATGCCAAAGATATCCAGCGGCTCGGTCTGGAAAACTTTTTGGTTGGCATGAATGATTTGAGTAGTCTGGTTGTAGGCGCCAGCCGAGGTAGTGGTTTTGATCGCCATAACCATCCCGCCATTATCGGCATGCTTAAGACGCTGCGCCAAACGCTAAGCGACAGCCGTCTCAGCATTGCGGGGTACATGAAGCCCGAATTTCTGGAAATTGCCAAACAAACTGGAATGGATGCCATTACCGTGCATTACTCCTCCTTCCCGGCCTTTTTTGGCGACCGTTTTTCTGAGTACCAGGATATGGACTTTATGCTGAACTTTAAAAAACAGGATAACCGCAAGCGCCTAAGATTATGGGCCCAGTCTCTGCTAGATGTTGCTAATGATACTAGTTCAATGACGATTCAAGGCCTGCATTGGCATAAAAAAGCCAAATCATAATGGATGGTATGCGTATGGAGAACGTGGTAGTGGCAATCGTCGGCGGTGGTCCGCGCGCAGTGTACGCCCTGGAACGTCTACTGGTGCTATTGACCAACCATCTGCCCGTACGCCAATTATCTATTCATATCTTTGATAATACTGGACGTTTTGGCGCAGGGATGGCGCACAGCGATCTACAGAGCAAAAGCTGCTATTTGAATCGCCCGGTCGATCAAATTGCATTTGCCGCAGATGAGTCCATCAGCACGACCAATAAGCTGCTTCCCGCGCCGTTGCGCCTCAATTTTTATCACTGGTGCCGACAACGTTTTTATGCAACAGGCGATGCCCGATTTGATTTACAGCCCCATGACATTCCTCGTCGATATTTACACGGTCTCGCGCTGCGCGATTATTTCGATACCTACGCCAACGCCCTTCGGGCACTGCCCGGCATAGATGTCACGACTCATGCAGAAGAGGTTATTAGCGTCACGCGCAATAATTCCGATTTTTTACTGCATACCCCCCGAATGCCGGCAGGTTTGCGCGCCGACTACGCGCTCTTTGTGACCGGGCATACGCCTTGCCGCGCCCATTGGCAAACGGCTGAAGCCCGTTATCAACGCGGCTTACGTTATACATCGTACGCCTATCCCTTGGACCAACTAAACAGCGTAGGCGCAGGAAGCAGCATCGCCCTCTGCGGTATGGGCCTCACCGCCATCGACATCTGTCTACATTTGACAGAAGGACGGGGAGGCCGTTTCCTCCGTACAGAAGAGGGGGACTTGCGTTATCAACCCAGCGGCAATGAACCATCGCAAATCATCGCGCTCAGCCGAAGCGGCCAGCTTTACACCGCCCGGGCACGCAACCAAAAAACAGCAGTCAATCTTCACCGCCCACACTTTTTTTGTGAAGAGGCAATTGCATCCCTGCGGCGCCACCGTGGCCGATACACCGTGCTAGGTGATGGCACCGTTTGTCGACAGATCGATTTCAGGCAGGATGTTTTTCCCTTAATCGTCCTGGAAATGGCGTGGATCTATTACCGTACCCTGTTTGGCGAACGGTTTGCACAGAACGTCAGCGCGGCGCTCGCTCCACATTATCAGGCGTTTTTGACACATACGGCATCGGAGATACAGTGCAACGTTGAGACGCTAATGGCTTTTTGGAACGACCATTTTCGTCAAATGGCGACTGCGCTGAACGAGGCCTGTCAGGGAACAGTATGCCCCGATCGGGGCGTTCAGGAGGCCGCGGCCGCGTTTTTTTGTACGCTAACAGATGAACACATCACGCCGGAACAGGCGATTAGCCGCCTGCGCTCGCTCCCCAGGCAGGAGATAAAATGGCGCCATGCCCGGAATATTTATCACCACTACTTCGACTGGCAGGCTATTTTCTATCCCAAAACGCGGGGGCGTCGGCCACGTAAAGCTGAGCACCTGGACGCACTGGCACGCGATCTGGCTTTTGCCGCACAGGGCAATATCTCTAATCCCCTGAAGGCCGCCTGCGATGGCGTCTGGCGCGATTTACGCGCCGTCTTCTCGGCAGCCACAGATTTTGGAGGCCTGACGCCCGCCTCTCAGCAGGATTTTATCCGCCACTGGCTCTCCCACTATAATCGGCTTTCCAACGGCGCCGGTACAGAAGCGATGGAAAAGCTAGGCTGCTTGATTGCCAGTGGCCGGGTGGCAATCGCGCCTGGCGGCACCCGCATCCGTTCTTGCGGCCCCTTTAGCGGTTATCGGCTCACGGGTCGACAATATCGGCTACGGGTTGACCATCTATGTTGCGCACGTTTACACCCCTTCGATGCGCATCGGCAACGTAATTCTCTCTACCCTTCCCTGCTCGCAACAGGTCTGGTCCGCATGTGGGAAAACCGTGGCGGAGACGGAACGCGCTTTATGCCGGGCGCCCTGGACCTCACCCGCGATTTTCACCCTATTAATCGCCAAAACCACATCGAGAGGCGATTAACGTTTCTCGGGGCGCCCGCCGAAGGACTCTGTTTTTTCCAGAATGCCGCCGCGCGCCCCGACACCAATAGCGCAATCCTTAGCGCCATAAATAACTGGGCAACAGACCTGCTGACGCAAATGGCTGAAAACGCGTTGGCGATATCAGAACCGGAGCGGCTATGAAAAAAGTGGAAACAGCGTCGCGTTTAAGCCAGCGGCATTTTCGTGAGCGTGTAAGAGCTCGCTTGTCGCGCAACACGCACCAGATCGTGTTTGCCCTGGATGGCATTCCCGGCAAACTGGTTGATACTCTGTGGCAAACGCCAGTCATAGAACGCTGGCATGCAGTGTTTCCCGCCACCTCAACCACTGGTTGGCTCAGCAGCCTGACCGGGCTCGGCGTTGAAGAACACGGTATTCCCGGCGTCGTGTTCCGATATAACGACCAACCGGATTCGCTTATCAATATTTGCCAATATCAGGGGGAAGCGCTGGCAATTCCCACAGACAACATTTTCCATGACGCACGCCGCTGCGGTTATTTACCGCAAGCTGTGATAGGGGATCTGCTCCCCATCGAGGGAACCTGGACGCGCGCCCTACTGGATGGTGTGGAAATCATCGACCGAAGCGTTTTTTTTACCCTTTCGCCACCACAACCGGTTTGGGCACTTCTAGAAACACTTAAAACCGCTATTAAAAGCGCGCTCGAGAGAACAGACGTCCCAACCCTGGTCTGGATATTTATCGATATCGATCATTACGTCCACACGCAAGGTTATGACGCTCACGTTACAGCCTTTCTGCTGGGTATTGATGAACTCGCCAGCGCTCTGACGCAACAGGGTTGCGATGTCATCGCCCATTCCGATCATGGCCTGGTACCCGTGATCCACGATGAGCAGATCGCCCACCAGATTGACCTGTTGTGCGAACAGTTCGGCGCGACCATGGGAGGAGCAGGTCTGACGCGCTGGTTCTATGTCCCGGATGACAGAGTAGCCGAATTCCATCGTCGCCTGACCGATCGCCTGGGGGAGTTTGCCGAGATCATTTACGCCACAGAATTGGATGATATGCCTGCTCGCGTGGGCAACCTGGTGCTTATTGCGCGTGGCGAACGATTTATTGCCTCTCCGGGCTACCGGTATGAACATGGCTCACGCCAGCCCGACGAACTCGACGTCTTTTATGCCGTATGGGAGACACCATGTTAAAGCGGGCTATTGATTCCTACCACCATCTTAAGCTTGACGATACGCCAGAACTGCTAAATCTGGCCTGGACGCAGGATGAACGGAATTTTATTACTCCCTCCCTGAACGAGCTTATTACGTGCAGCCTGCAGGAGGAAATCAATGGACAACTGCCTGCAACCTGGCATTATGCCGTCGACGATCCTTGGGGAGAACAGCGTCTCACCCCAGCCGTTGCCCACTATTTCGGCGTTCAGGAAAAAGCATTCTCGCTGGCCTGTGGAGCCGGCGTCATTCAATTATTGAGTATTTTACCCGCGCTAAGTGCCAGACGGCATGTCGCCGTCGACGGTGAAGTTTATCCAGACTTTCCCTGGTGGTTAAAACATTCGGGGCGACGCGCAGAACGAATCGCATCCGAGCCCTTGGCGGAAAGGATAAAGCAGGTTATCAGTCTGGAAAGCGATCTCTATTTCATAGAACGCCCCGCGCTTCAGAGTGGCTCAGTCATGTCTCTGGATAGTGTTTATGAATTGGGAGTAGCCATGGCGCGAGCGGGAATAAGACTATTGATTGATGAATCCAACGCCAATTACCTTCCCCCCTCCTGTAGCGCCGTTCATTTACTGGCCTGTCTGCCAAACATTATCGTACTACGAGGTATGTCAAAAGCCTGGGGATTAGGTGGGCTACGTATGGGGTTTTGTCTTTCCTCTCCTGCGCTCAAAAACATGCTTCGGGAACATATTCCGCCATTACTTAATCCGTCTTTAACACTAAGGATCGCCCACAATCTGCTAATGGCGGGGGATAGCACAGCCAGCCTGCGCGCGCGAATCCAACAACAAAAGCAGGCCGCGCTCGGTCTATTTACCGGATGGCCAGTGATCTCCTCCAGCGAAGCCATGCCCTATATTTTTCTCCCCAGTGACAAGGAATCAGCGCTGCAAAAACGAGGTGTTGTTGGAAAACAGCACCACTTCTGGCAGGAAACTAACGCCTCCGCCACTCTGTTACGTCTCAGCGTACCGCTGGAGACCAGTAGAATGCAGCGGCTGGAACAGGCCCTGAAGGTAGAAACGCCATGAATATCGCACAAGCCCCCCTCGACCGGCTTTTATGCCGTTTATTGTTTGATCCGCAGCATGCCGGAGAACTGACGCAAACATTGTCGGCAGAACAGTGGCAACACTGCCTCGAACGCGCCGTCAACCATAAAATTCTGCCGCACGTCGCGATGCTCTACCAGCAGTATCAGGCCTTACCGCTGCCGGAAAACTATCAAACAATTTTGCATACGCATACGCTGGAGCGCTCCAGTTGGCTCGCTGCTCTACGGCTAGCCGCCCCTTTCAGCCAAAGCGCTAATGCTATGTTAATGAAGGGCTTTGGCCATGAGCTCCTCTACCCTGAAAAGATAGATCGGTTCGCAAAAGATATGGATGTTGTTGTGGCTGATTTCACTGTCTTCTGCGATATAGCTAACCAGTTACTTAATAATGGCTTTCATTTGCCATTTATGACGCAGTTTATCTGGCGTAAAGAGTTGAAAAGCTGGCAGGGACTGGCCCGCTTCATTCATCGGGAAGGAAATGAAGATGGCGGGGTTGAACTGCATATCGGTCAGTTTGCGGTCGATGAAGCCCACAAGCTTAGTTGGCCTACGTTGCACGCGCAGGCCACAGTACAACGCTTTGGGGAGCTTCCGCTTTGCATGCCTGATACGACGATGATGCTCACCGTTTTTTTCATGGAACTTGCCACCCGCCCGGAATGCATGCTGAGGGATCTCTATGATGGTTACTGCCTGTGCATGACGCTCACGGACCAGGATAAATTCGATATGCTGGTCACGGCGCTGAATAAGGCGCAGCTTGGCGAGCAGGTCATAAAACTGATCGCGGCCTTTAATCGCTTTAATCACCCCACTCCGCAAAAACTACTCCAGCTTGAGAAAAAGGTTCGAACACGTGGGCCATCAGGTAAGTGCAACTGGCGTAACCGAATTCGAAAACGTCTCGATAGCGCTTGCCAGAACGCCGACGTTTTGCTGCGGCTATACAGTATTTTTGATAGACCTTGGGCAATTCGCCTGGCAATGCATTTCGCCATACCTATTTACGGGATTCCGATGAGCTCTCATCCACAACCGCTGCGGCTGATAAAAAGGGGACGTTACAGGCTACTAACCACCCAAGCGGGCACATTTTTACTTGGCGGTGTGGGTATATTCAGCGATGAAGAGATCGAGTATTTACAGTCGGTTATCGCATCATCACCTTTACCTCTCACGCCAGAGCCGGAGCCGGAGCCATAATATGCATTCTTCTCCTTCGATGATGAAACTGGGTGCGTTCTGGTACCCAACCGGATACCACATTGCTGCATGGCGACACCCGGACGTTCCCGCTAACGCGGGGGTCAATATCGAACACTGCATGGCATTCGCGCGTCAGGCAGAACAAGCTTCATTCGATTTTATTTTTCTGGCGGATAGTCTGGCTGTAAAAGGAGATGACTGGCAGACGCTCAGCAAGAGCGCGCATCGCTACGTGGGTCAATTTGAACCACTGACACTACTTTCTGCCCTCAGTGCCGTCACCACACGAATCGGCCTGGTTGCCTCCGCCACGACCACCTACAACAGCCCATACACGTTGGCCAGGCAATTTGCTTCGCTGGCACATCTCAGCCAGGGGAGAGCGGGTTGGAATCTCATTACCTCACAAAATCCCTTTGAGGCCGGAAATTACGGTCTGGAAAATCATCCCGACCATGCCGATCGCTACAAACGTGCTGAAGAGTTTTGCGACGTCGTTAAAGGGTTATGGCACAGCTGGGATGATTCGGCCTTCTGTTATGACAAGAAGAACGGACAGTTTTTTAATGTCGATGGGCTGCATATCCTGGACCACCGTGGCGAAAATTTCCGGGTGAAAGGGCCGCTGAATGTTCCCGCTTGTCCAGGCGGCGATCCGATTATCGTTCAGGCGGGCGCTTCTGATGCCGGGCGCAGACTTGCTGCGCGCACAAGTGAAGTCATTTTTTCAGCACAACATGATTTTTCCTGTGCACAAGAATTTTATCAGGATATTCATCGTCGTGCGGCGCTAGCCAGTCGCCCAGCGCCAAAAATCATGACAGGGCTATTCCCGTTTGTAGGACAAAGCATTCAAGAAGCGGAGGAAAAACACGCTCGGCTACAGTCATTGATTGATGATAGCGTGGGGCTTTCTCTCCTTCAGGTGCAGCTTGGTGGCGTAGATCTCTCGTCCTACTCCATGGATGCTCCTCTTCCGCCGCTTCCCGAAGGCAACGCCAGCCGTAGCCGTCGTCAATTGTTGCTGGAATTGGCCGAGCGTCAGGGTTATACGCTGCGCCAACTCTGTCAACATGTTGCAGGTGCCAGAGGACACTGGCAGCTCGTGGGAACGGCAGCACAAATAGCAGATGAGATGGAATACTGGTTTCGTCAACGGGCAACAGACGGTTTTAACATCATGGCCCCCTGGTTACCTGGCGGGTTTGAGGATTTTACCCGCTGGGTAGTACCTGAATTAAGACGGCGAGGATTATTCCGCGACGAATACACAGGCACAACCTTGCGCGAACATCTGGCATAAATAAATGTATCCGCCGGGTGCCCCGGCGGATACATTTTACAAAGCCTTTAGCGTTCTGAGCAAATTATCGTAATAATCCTGACACGTCTGCAAACGTAACTGGGCGCCAAAGTAGATCTCCTCCAACGCCTCAGGATAACGTTCAGCGACGGGAATAATGACATTGTTAAGCCAGCCATCAGCATGGTCGACATCAACAGAGATATGCTCACTATAGTAATGCACATCTCGCGCCGAAAGACCAAGGCGACGACTACCGTTAACAAGCTTTTCATATTGTGACGGGTCGAGCAATTCGGTCATTGCCATCATACCGATCAATTTATAGTAATGACAGCGAGTGACGCCCCCCATCATAAATAGATTATATCCGGCCAGCCCCTGCCAGTCATACAGATGGGTATAGTGATCGTCTGGTAAATTAATACCACGACGATAAAGCAAATCCTTATATAAATTTACATGGGTAAATTCATTGCTACCCTGTCCAATCTCATCCCATAAATTCTGACTAATTTCACCACGAGTTTCGGGGAAAGAACCAACCAACGTCATCGCGACCAGATCAAAGAAAAGTAAATTTAATGCACTGTCGCTTTTGAAAAAATAATAGAGCTGATGGCTATTAGCTTCATGCTCCAAAAAATCAAACAACGCATGAGACGAAACTGAATGGCTCTTCCATAGTCGCTGAAGTTCCTCAATAATATTTCCCGGAGATAAAAACAATGCTTGAGATCTTACACGGCGTTTTTCGCTAAAAAGCCACTGCGACTCAAGAAAAGTACGTACCTGCAACAATACCGGATGGTATTGATTTCGACTAGAACAAGAAAGTGGTTCGGCGAGATGAGAGTGATATGCGTAGAAAAGCGCCTGGTGAACCTGACGGAGCGCCTCTTCATTCTGATGCTCAAAGGCATTAAAACACGCTTCCGACGCTAAGCTCATTAGCTGCTGCGCTGTCTGTGGCCGCCGTTCAAAAATTGAATTAATATCATTACTATCAATTAGTTGGAGAAATAAAGCATCCAGTTTATTTTCAAATTTTAAGGCTATATCTCTGTCAATTACCGATAAAGATTCACTTTTATTTATCATGATTAACCCCTCACTATCCCAGAGTTTCGACTTTACTCAGACGCCAACATACATGCAACAAAAATGTTACACATATGTATCATTAGGGGTAAAAAGAGGTTGTTGAGATGAGAATTTTAAATAAGTCGGATAAAAAAACTGAGTTTCCGATCAATGTCAGTGTTTAGGGCATACAAGCGCCGCGATTGTCACTCTAACTCTCCACCTTCAGAATAAATTACAGCTTTTGCTGCTGACCACGCAGTCATGGCCGCAGGATATTCCCGCACCTCTTTGTCCATTGTCTGGCTCATCGAGATGGCACCATCAATCAGCATAACAATAATAACCGCAACACGCTCAGCCGGCTCTGGCTTCAGACATTCGTTTAATATATCCCTCACGACCTTAAGTAAATCACTTTTGAAATCGAAAACGATGTTACAGAGTGCTGGCATGCTATTTCCCAACTCCACCACAGCACGAAAAAAAATACAACCATGAAAATAAGAACGCGCAAACCACTCATGATAAAAATTGAATATTGCGAAAAGTTTATCTTTCGGAGTATTTTCCTTTTCGGTTATAGCCACAAGCTCTGAAATAAACTTATGATGTTTATCTTCAAGAATAGCTCGGATTAATGACTCTTTATCATTAAAATAACGATAAAAGGTCATTTTAGATATACCGGCAGCTTCAGAAATCTTGTCAATACTGGGTAATATATAACCTTCAACATTAAAAAGAAGAGCGGATGAATTAATAATATCGTGATATTTTGATTTCATACCCATTACCCACAACCTTAACAAGGAAAATGCTAGATTATATTATAATTTAAAATAATAATGATGTATAGATGTGCTGGTTTGCAAAATACTTGGGTACAACTATTCTTAAGTAATCTGATTAAACAGATGATAAGGAAGATATCCCGTGAAGAGTACTCCCACTTCCGCAGCACAATCAGAACAATGGTTAGCAGTCGACGCATGGTTTTCTACTCTTTTTTCCCCTTCAGATGATATGTCAGACAAGATACTGGCGGCGAACCACGACGCGGGGTTGCCGGAACATGATATATCCATAATGCAAGGGAAAACGCTCGCCTTCTTTATCACATTAATACAGGCTCAACGTATTCTTGAGATAGGTACGCTGGGTGCCTTTAGTACGATCTGGATGGCCCGTTCGCTACCGCCAGGCGGTCGAGTAACCACTATAGAGGCCGAGAAACGGCATGCGGAGATCGCGTTACACAATGTGCATGACGCGGGCCTGTGCGACCGTGTAGACCTTCGTATTGGGCAGGCTCTTGACATATTACCTTCACTGAAAGGGCCATTCGATCTCATTTTTATCGACGCTGATAAAAAAAATAATCCCGCTTATCTGGAATGGGCTTTGCGTCTCTCTCGTTCTGGGACGCTTATCATTGCCGATAATATTGTTCGCGGCGGTGAAATACTGCAAAGCGAAAGTTCAGACGACAATGTCAAAGGGATTCGCACATTTCTTTCTTTGCTGGCCAAACATCCATTGCTTACCGCCACGGCCATACAAACAGTGGGTTCTAAAGGATGGGATGGCTTTGCCCTTGCAGTAGTTACGGGGAACAGAGATGAACCAGAATAGTGGCTATGAGTAGAGTGGTTCGCCAAACACGGCTAGATGAATCAGGCGGTTGGTTCAATAGTGGCATGTGATTCCTAATCGCTGTTCGACATGCATAACGCCATTTTGGTAACTACGCAAAAAATTTTAGCGCTTCCAAAATCAAAAATGAAACAATGTTCCAACAACCTCTTGTTTTATCAACAGTTCTTGTCCCTGTTTCGCAAAAAACGACGCCCGCGCAGGGCAATAAAATATCGGCAAGGCTCACAAAATATAAACGCAAAATTTTTTCGTATTGCGCATATGAAATGCGTAGTGATTTAATTCTTATAGCCAAATCATCCTTAGAGCTAGAATGAGAATAAAAAATGGAAAAGCGTTCACTGAATAAAAATATTGATTTACTGCTGCGCGGATTTACTGAATTAAAAGATAACGGACGGTTTAATGAACCCAATCTTGACGGTAGCGCCGGGGATTATATTTCATTTTCCAGTTGGGAATGGCCGCAGGGCGTAGGGCTATTTGGTTTGGTACGTTTATGGGAAAACACGAAGTCTGATGAGCTATATCAAATTATTGACCAGTGGTTTCAGGGAAATATCGAAAAAGGTCTCCCAGGCCTCAACGTCAATACCACCGCGCCGATGCTTCCCCTCTCGCTTTTCTGGTCCCATAACCGGCAGCCGCACTACCAGCAGGTGCTGGATAACTGGGCAAATCGCGTGATGACGGAACTGCCGCGTACGCCGGAACAAGGCTTCCAGCATGTGGTTTCCGACGGCATTAACGACATGGAGATCTGGGACGATACGCTGTTCATGGTGGTACTGTTCCTCGCGCACTACGGTACGGTTTCCGGGCGCCAGGAGCTGGTAGATGAAGCCGTTCGGCAGTTCCTGCTGCATGCGCGCTATCTCAACGATCCGCAAACCGGGCTGTGGTACCACGGCTGGAGCTTTGTCGAGAACAGCAACTTCGCTAAAGCCCGCTGGGCGCGCGGTAATGCGTGGATTACCGTCGGTATACTCGAATTACTGGAACTAGCCGACGTAGGCGCGGGCGTTCGGGAGTACCTGATAGAGTGCCTGAAAAAGCAGGTTAATACCTTAATCGACCTGCAGGCCGCTAATGGCGCCTGGCACACCCTGCTCGACCATCCTGACTCTTACATCGAAATTTCCGCCACCGCCGGTTTTGGCTATGGCTTATTAAAAGGCGCGCGTATTGGCATTGGCGATGAACGATGGCTACAGGCGGGTATGAAAGCGCTGGAGATTGTTCAGGATAATATTGATGCCGCAGGAACGGTACACAATGTTTCTTATGGCACCCGAATGGGGCGCACCCTGCAATTTTATAAAGATATTCCATTACAACCTACCGGCTATGGACAGGCATTAGCAATATTATGCCTGAGCGAAGGTTTGCGCCTCGCTGATAAAAAATAAAATACCGCCCTTCTCTTTTGGAGAAAATAATAATGGCTATCGAATATAGTAATTTTAATTTAACGGCGGGTAATGCCGTGCGCTACTGGCAGCTATCCGATATTACCAGTTTACGCTATGACACGGCGGACACGCCGATGGCTGGCGAAATGGACCCGTTTTTCTTTTTAAGTAAACATAAAAACTTCATTCCTCATACCTACCCGTGCCGCGACGATTTTCGCCAGCACTTTGCTGAAAAAAAACCGCAGCCTTTCGCCAGCGCAAACTACTCTCGCTGGTGGTTCCCTTTTGCTTCCGACAGGGTCGATCTCTCCGGCTTTTGGTTTCGCCCAACCCGCGTCGGCGCCTGGGCCAGAACGCTGCTCGATTGCCCACAGGCGGGCGAGTATCGTTTTCGCCTCGCCACCTGCGGCGGCGCGCTGCTGAAGCTTAACGGCGAAGAAGTACTCTGGATGGCTGATTATCAGCGTAACCTCGAAAACCAGCGTGAATTCAGCCTGTCGCTACAGGCGGGGAAAAACGAGCTGGAACTGTGGTTTGATGACTTAGCCGAACGCGATATTCGCTTCTTTTTCCAACTCGACTACCTTGACGGCGAGCCGCTGCGTATTGCGCTGGCAACGCCGCTGACCGACGCGCAGGTCAAAGAGATGGAGCAGTTACTGGACGGCGTTTCCTTCGAGCATCCGGTATATAACCGCGGCACCATTCGCCTCGTATTTCCTCAACCCGCGTCGACGGACTACTGCCTGCACGTCAACGTGCTGGGGGATTTTATCTCGCTGGATGAACCGGTCACGCTCGATAGCCGACTCTCCGCCGGCGAGTCGCTGGTCGCCATTGCCGAAAGCGAAGCTATCCCGGCGGACTTCCGCAATTTCCACATTACGCTGCAGCGTGAAGGGTTCAAGATAAGCCGCACGCTGGGCGTCGAAATCTGCCACGCCGACCGCCAGACGGCAATCCCGACAACGCTGGAAGCGCGGATCGCGGAAGCGCTGGAGGTAGTCGCTCATGAAGGTGAATACAGCAGCGTCAAAGCGCTGGCGCGCCTGGCCTGCGGCCTGAACGATGAGCAAACCCAGCAGATGCTGGATGGGGTCCTGGCGTCGGTGCTCGACTGTCACGATTGCGCCGACTTTACCCTTGTGCCGTTGCTGTGGTGCCGGACGGTATGGGGCGACAAGATCGATCCTGCGGTTCGCGGGCACATCGATGACGCCATACTGCGTTTTCGTTACTGGATGGACGAACCCGGTAACGATGTACAGTGGTACTTCTCTGAGAACCACGCCCTGTTATTCCACACCGCGGCGCTGCTGGCGGGCAATCTCTTCCCGGACGCGACTTTCACCCGTTCCGGGCGCAGCGGGCGCGAGCAGGCGGCGGCGGGTAAAGCGCGGGTCATCAGTTGGCTGGACCATTTCGAGCAGTGTGAAATGGCCGAATGGAACTCAGCGCCCTACTTCCCCATTGATTTAAAAGGTCTCACCGCGCTGGCGGCGCTGTCCGGCGACGCGCAAATAAGCCAGCGCGCCATCGCGGCAATCACGCGCTTGCTGGCGCAGATTGCCCACTCCGCCCACCAGGGTTTTCTGACCGCCTCGCAGGGACGTTCTTACGAACACACCCTACGCGCCGGACGCTCTCTGGAACTGGCGGCGATTTCGCGTCTGCTGTGGGGCAAAGGTAACTATGGCTGTCGTTTCCATACGCTGCCGCAATTAGCCCTGCTGCTGCGTGATGGCCTGCTCACCGTTCCGGCGGAACTAGCAGAAGTTGCCGCCTGGCAAAAAGAGAGCGCCATCGAGTGGTGTTTTGCCCAGGGCGCTAACCGGATCGCCAAACTCTATCACTACAAAAATCACCATGCGGCGATGGGGTCCATCGCCGGCTATCGCTGGGGAGAATGGGGCTATCAGGAGACGCCGTTCCATTTACGTCTTGGCAACCAACCCGAAGCGCAGATCTGGATCAACCATCCAGGCGAGACCCTGCACGGCGGGTTCGGTCGCCCCTCTTACTGGGGCGGCTGCGGCACGCTGCCGCGCGTGCAGCAATATCGCGGGCTGGCGGTGCTGACTTTCAATCTGCACGCCGATCAGCCTGACTTTACTCACGCTTGGCTGCCGCAAAGCCAGTTTGATGAGGTCGTTATTAGCGGCCAGCGCGCGGCGGTACGCAGCGGTGACGGTATGGCGCTGCTGGTGGGTAATCAGCCGTTTGAAACGGTGAATACGGGGCCAACCCGCGGCTGTGAAATACGCCTTAACGGGCAACAAACCCGCTGGCTGGTTCGCATCAACGATCGAGTCGATAGCTCCCTCGAGACCTTCAGCGCATGTTTCAGCGACCTGACCATGATGCAGCACGACGACGGCAGTATTGAAGTGAACGATCCGCAGTACGGAACGGTGCGCTTCCTGGCCGATGGACGAGTGAGCGCCGAGAACCGCACGCTGGACCCACAGCAGTGGAGCGTCGTGGGCAGCAGCCGTGAACTTCCTCTGTAACCAACGCCCGGCAGAGACCGGGCAAGGAAAATAATAATGGATACGCAAATCGACAAACAGGCGGTGCCTTCCGGGCAGGCCTCTGATGATGTTAATCCGAATACGCTGCACAATCCCGCTCGAGAAATGGCTAAACCGAAAAGCAACTATCGCTGGGTCATCTGCTCCATGCTGGTGTTTGCCACAACGGTTAACTATATGGATCGCCAGATCCTCGGCTTGCTGGCACCGATGCTGCAAAAAGATATCGGCTGGACGCAAATGGAATATAGCTGGCTGGTCAATGCGTTTACCGTCGCGTATGGCGTCGGCACGCTGGTATGCGGGCGAATTATCGACAAACTGGGGACCAAAATCAGCTATGCGGCGGCGATGGTCGTCTGGAGCGTCGCGGCGATGGCGCATGCGGTCGTCGGTTCGGTGGCGGGGTTTGCGCTGGTTCGCGTCCTGCTTGGGCTAGGCGAGTCCGCTAACTTCCCGGCGGCGATGAAGGTGATTGCCGAGTGGCATCCTAAAAAGGAACGCACGCTGGCGACCGGCATTCTTGGCGTCGCGGTCAATATCGGCGTAGTTATCTCGCCTGCGCTGATCCCGCTTATCGCAGTGCATTACGGCTGGCACGGCGCGTTTTTAATTCTCGGCGCCATTGGCTTACTGTGGCTGATTCCCTGGTTCATCGCCTTTGGTCCGGTGAAAGCGAAGGCCAGTGCCGAAGAGCAGGCGTGGATTGCTCAGGATAAAGAAGACGCCGTCAGCGTTTCGGCCATTAAATGGACGCATCTGCTGGGCTATCGCCAACTGTGGGCCGTGGCATTAGGCAAAATGTTGACCGACCCAATCTGGTGGTTCTTCCTCTTCTGGCTGCCAAAATGGCTCAACGAATCCCGCGGTATCAACATGGAAGGTCTGGGACTGCCGCTGATCGTTATTTATCTCTTCGCCATCGTCGGCAGCCTCGGCGCAGGCTGGTTACCCGGCAAATTGATGAGTAAAGGATTTAGCACCGCCAGCGCACGTAAACTCACGATGCTGATCTGCGCCTGCCTGGTCCTGCCGATTTTCGCCGCCACCCAGGTCGAAAATCTGTGGGCCGCCGTCGCGCTGGTCGGGTTAGCTGCGGCGGCGCACCAGGGGTGGTCTGCCAACATTCTGACCTCGGTATCCGATCTGTTCCCGAGCGCAGCCGTCGGTTCGGTCGTGGGAATTGGCAGTACCTTCGGGATGATCGGCAGCGTGATCTTCTCTACGGTGATTGGCGCCGTGCTTGAAGCCTCTGGTAACTATTGGGCGCTGTTCGCCATCAGCTCTGTAGCTTATCTGCTGGCATGGGCGATTATGTATCTGCTGTTAGTGCCGAAGATGGAGCGGGCTAAATTCGACTAACCCGCTCTTTTTACCGGTGGCGCGTATCAGGCGATACGGGCCACCGATTGACGTTCGACGATGGCGCACGCCAGCTCAACCCGCCTTGGAATTTCGACACTACCCGCAATCATATCCTGCAGCAGCTCCAGCGCCAGCGTGCCGATTTCGTGTACCGGAAGGTGAACGGTAGTCAACGGCGGTGTGGCAAACTCCGCCTGCGGCAGATTATTCATACCGACCACCGAGATATCTTCCGGCACACGCAGTCCTAAGGCCCGCACGCCGTTGATCGCGCCGATCGCCAGCGAATCATTGGCGCACAGTATCGCCGTACACTCGCGCGGAGTATCACGGAAACGCGCAATCACCGCCTGCTCCGCCAGCTCCGGCAGCCAGTCGGTTACCGTCAGGATCCGCGAATCGTCGCACAACAGCTGGCGAGCGCGCATCGCTTCCCGCCAACCATCTTCACGCTGTTCAATGGTTCGCCTGCCTGGGTGGGTTAAAAAAAGAATGTCGCGGTGGCCGCGCTCGAGCAAATATTCACAGGCCATGCGCGTGGCCGAACGGTTACAGGGCAGCACGCTGGACAAGCGCATTAACGGATCGTCAGTATTCACCAACACCGCCGGTTTTTTCAGGTTCGCCACCGTATTCAGAAAACCGCTGTCGTCCACCGTCAGCGCCAGCACGCCGCCTACGTCCGCTTCTTCCAGCAGCGCCTGCAGGGCGCCATTGTCATTATCGCTGAGCTGATGAGTAATGAGATCAACGCCCAGCACCTTCGCTCGCTCTTTTAGCCCTTGCAGGACGTACCAGCTAAACTGATAGCGGTTGTAATCCAGCATCGCCACTTGTGAAATAGCCAGCACAATTCGCGCGCCGCCCAGCTCCTGAGCCGGCGTATATCGCATGGCCCGCGCCACTTCCTGAATACGCGTGCGCAGTTCGTGGCTGACCCCTTTTTCGCCCGATAGCGCCCGCGACACGGTACTGAGCGAGGTACGACAACGGGTAGCGATATCCTCCAGCCGCACGCGGCGATAGCCTGCATCGCGCTCTGTCTGATTCTCTGATTTACTCATCTCTCATCCTTTATGACACCGCGCGCCACTTGGCGTAAAAATGAAAACCGCCGCGACTGGCGAATAATATGCAGTATTCAGTGTAGCCATTGACGCTGCCCAAACGGCTTCGCGCACCACGGCACGATAAGCCATTTTTTACCCGGCATCGATTAAGAATCGCGGATTTGTGATCGTCAGTCGCACTATCCGGTCACCGGCATCGCTGTCTCACTAAATTCGGCGAGCCCGAATAAATGGCGAATGCGTAAAGGGAGATTGCTATTTAAATGTATTGATAACTATCTTACCTTACGCCATAAATATAACAGACATAAATTATTATTTTGATGAAAAAATGGAAGAAGTTAATTTTTAAAAACAAAAGCATTCACAAACTCAATGGTTTAATTAAATAAAGCCCTTCAATCAAACATCTACAACATCACCAAAATGAATACTAACCTCAAATTTCTTTTTCCAAATTATCATTAACCCATTGGCATTAACACAACTCTCATTGCACATATAAAATGATGTCCAAAATCAAAGAAATGTATCAACCTGTAATCTATATATACATTTCGCATAATTATATAATGGATAACACAATGGAAATTTTTAAATTAACGACATGCATACTTCCCGCCATTTTATTAATCGGATGCGTATCAAAACCACCGATCGCGACAGAAAACGAAATGCGAGATGCCGCAGCGTTTACATTAAATGTCAATGCTTCTGACGTGACAATTTCAGATGTTCAGCAAAATGGCGTTAAAACCAATTTTGTGGCGACAATAGGTAAGAAAGCACACCGTTGTTATGTCACTAAAGCTGCAGAACCAAAACTTTATGGACTGATATCAATAGGGGGAAGCAGTACGGTTTCTGATGCTATTTGCGCTGGTGGTGTAGCAAGTTCTACTAGTAAAACATGTGATGCATTATCAAAAGCCGCAGGACGCTGTTAATTAATAATACTCGCCTTAGGTGTTCGCTCAGGGACACCTTAGGCGGCATAAAACATCCATTTGCCATGCCCCGATACTGATTCCATACTCTTTATTTTTACGACAACATTATTGTTAAAAAATAGCCAGTAGAACAGCATCCTATCTTCCCCACTCACAGCGCTTCCCACATATAAAACCAGTGGGTGGCGTCCCGACAAACGGCGCGGAACATGGCTGCGGAGACCAGCTGATAGCGGCGGTCCTGAGATTGTTCTGGCGTATATGCGCACACGTAGCGCCCGCTATTGGCGTCGGGCAGCCCCTCTTTAACGGACATCCACGGGAGAATCAGCTGCTCCGGCGGGACGCCCGCCGAGATGGTATCGATCACTTCATGCGCCAGCGCGCGGGCGTCGCGGCTATAGGGGCCAGCAGCAACCTGTTCACAGTGTCTGAGTAAATTTTCCATTAATTATCGTTTCCTTTTTTGCCTCTCTATTTTCCCTTAATTATTGCAAAGATATCATTGGAAATAACTATTATTTAATAGAGTTTAATGGCACTTATTTACTTAAAAATAAATTTTTAATACGAAACTATAATGACTCGTATTTATATCCCATTGATATAAAAAAGCCATCTTCAGCTATCTCCATATCGACATAGCTGAATAATGGCTAATTCAGGCAATAACGCACTATGCGCAATTGGCCGTAAACTCTACCGGCAAGTCGCCATAAAACCAGCCATCGTCCTGTTTGGTGAGATCAACGCGGATAGTCTTCTTCTCGCCAAACAGAAACTGTTTCACCAGCACCTTACGGGTAAAGACGCCGCCGACGTTAATACGCACGCCGTGGTGCTCCACCTTCTTAACCCGGATGGTTCTTGTGGAATAATCTATTTGAATATCAACATGTTCTCCGTGACGAGCAATGAAAGTCGCGATCCTGACATGCCCCCCGTTTTTGGAGAAAGAGATAAACGGTTGGCTCTTTCTACCGCGCCTTCCCTTTTCTATATTAATGAAATTGTTTACGTCAGAGCGCGCTGCACCATTGAACACAAAGAAGCCTCCCTTCTCAGCAAAATCGTATCCTTTAAAACGAAAAAACAATGGTTTATTTCACTAGCAGGATGAATTTACAACAGAATAATTGACTGCATTTTAGTGCCATGCACAGACAAAATCAAACCCATAAACTGCCAGTGCAGGGCAACTATCACCGCATTCTCATCGCGGTAGAAGAAACACGACGGGCAAGATCCCGCACGATAACTGGCTTCGGCGAAACATATCGCCCCCCTGCGGGCAAGCGTAATGAAGAGTAAAGTAATCCCTGGTTCTGTTAGCTGACCTCCGCGCGTCTGAAATGACCTTAGCGCAACAACAGCAGTTTAAAATTTCTCCGGCAGCTCGTGCACAATATCGACCAGTTCACCGTTCTCCATTTTGATATATCCCCCCTCTTTTAGCTCAGCAAGAATTTTAAAAAGGTAGCTGCGCGACATCTTGGTTCTTTTTAGAATAAAGCTTGCCAGGCTTTCATCATGCAATACTCCCGCATCCTGCTGTTTTTTGTAACGATAAATCATCGATTTAATCGTATCGTAGCGTGAAGGTAAATTCTTTTCGTGATGCGCATCAATAATCAGCGATAACTGAAAGGCCATGACTTCCATCAGATAAACAAAGCGCTCACGCTGAATAAAATAGTGTTCAAACGCTTCTTTACTGCAGGTCACAATTTTGACATTTTTCTTCGCCGTATATTTTAGCGATAGCGCCGGACCATAGCTTTCAATAAGCCCGAAAATCATACCGCGGATTCCTTTACCGATCTGTAGCATGTCCAGCGTTTTACTCCGCGCGCCGCGTTTACTCGCGGAACCAAAACCCGCATTGTATTCCACTTCTATCGCAATTATGCCTTCAACAACAATAACCACTTCGCCGGGTTCTATTTTAAACACACCGTTATCTTTGATGATTCGTGGCTGATTTGCCGAGATCAACGGTTGAATCAACTCAAGATCGCTGGCGACAACATGGTTATATTGATCAATAACATCGGAATAAGTCGTTTTCATGTTGCCCCATTAATACCTATTTATTTAAATATGCATAAAAATAATCTGGCAAAGTTAACCCTGTCAATTAAAGATAGCATTTTTAGTTCATCCTGCCATTTATTTCAGTCCGTTTAGAGACTCCACTCTCGTATCGACCGATACGTCTAAATAAAATGCCAACACCGACGAGAACCGTAACACGGTTTCGCCCATTGAAGCGTCTAATTTATTTTTAACCTAAAACATCCTTGCTAATTTAAAAATAAATTAGACGCTTCGTTAACAACCTATTTTTCCAGATCATTTCAAAATCCGGAAAAATAAAAGGATAGCGAGCTATGTTTAAAAACATTCCCTTTAAGAGAACAATGTTAGCCAGTATGCTGACATTAGCTTCCGGCGCAGTGACCGTTGCTCACGCAGCCGACGCGGCAGCGCCGAAGCAGGATGCTAAAAAGCCTAACATCGTAGTTATCTTTGGCGATGATATCGGCTACCTGAACCTGAGCACCTACAATCAGGGTTTGATGGGCTACCAGACGCCAAACATTGACAGTATCGCCGCGCAGGGCGCGAAGTTTACCTCCTACTACGCCGAGCAGAGCTCCACCGCAGGTCGTTCCGCCTTCATTACCGGCCAGATGCCATTCCGTACCGGGATGAGTAAAGTCGGTATGCCGGGAGCGCCGCAGGGTCTGCAGAAAGAAGATCCGACCATCGCCAACGTCCTCAAGCAATTGGGTTACGCCACCGGGCAGTTCGGTAAAAACCACCTGGGCGACCGTGATGAATTCCTGCCGACCGCGCACGGTTTCGATGAATTCCTCGGCAACCTCTATCATCTGAATGCCGAAGAAGAGCCGGAAAACCCGGATTACCCGAAAGATCCGAACTTCCGTAAACAGTTTGGCCCGCGCGGCGTGATCAAGAGCACCGCTGACGGCAAGATCGAAGATACCGGTCCGCTGACCGTTAAGCGTATGGGCACCGTAGATGAAGAGACGCTGGCCGCCAACAACGACTTTATGGCGCGTCAGGTGAAAGCCGGTAAACCATTCTTTACCTGGTTCAACACCACCCGTATGCACAACAAAACCCACCTCAAAGACGATAGCGTCGGCGTCACCGGGTTAGGAACCTATGCCGACGGCATGGTTGAGCACGATAAAATCGTCGGCCAGGTGCTGCAGAAAATTAAAGATCTTGGTATCGAAGATAACACCATCGTTATCTACACCACCGACAACGGTCCGATGACCGCCACCTGGCCAGACGCAGGCGAAACCCCGTTCCGCGGGGAGAAAAACACCGGCTGGGAAGGCGGTTTCCGCGTTCCGGCGATGATCAAATGGCCGGGCCACATCAAACCAGGCACCGTGGTGAACGATATGTTCGCCAGTTACGACTGGTTCCCGACGCTGGTTGCCGCTGCCGGCGACAGCAACATTAAACAGGAAATGCTGAAAGGTTATAAAACGCCGTCAATTACCTACAAGGTTCACCTTGATGGCTATAACCAGCTCGACTTCCTGCAGGGCAAAGGGAAAGACCAGCGTAATGAATTCTTCTACTGGAGCGATGACGGCGATCTGCTGGCGATGCGTCAGGGCCGCTGGAAGATCCACTTTATGATCCAGGAGCACACCGGCCTCGATCTGTGGCGCTATCCGTTCACCAAACTGCGCACTCCGCTGATCTTCGATCTGAAAGTCGATCCGCTGGAGAAAGGTTCCGACGGCATGGGCTACGACACCTGGTTCTACGATCGTCTGTTCCTGCTGGGCGGCGCGCAGAAGTCGGCAAAAGATATGCTGGCGACGTTTAAAGAATTCCCGCCGCGTCAGAAGCCGGGTTCCTTTACCGTCTCCGATGTCAGCGCAATGCTTGACCAGAGCGCGAAAACCGGCAAGTAACGGTAATCCATCTCCCAGGGCGGTTCGCCGCCCTGTTTTTCTCCTCGCCTTACCCTCGACCTGACTAATCCGGGAGTTATTTATGAAACACAGCACCACCGTGCCTGTTAACGCATTACCTTCGGCAGAAAAGTACGCGGGTAACGGCCCCGCCTACCAACGTCGCTTTCATGTGATGGCGAAACCCAGCGGCTCCGCCTGTAATCTCGATTGTAGCTACTGCTTTTACCTGCACAAAGAACACTTACTCCAGCAGGAAAAGCGCAGCTACATGAGCGATGAAACGCTGGAAAACTTTATCCGCCAGTACATCGATGGACAGGATGGCGAACAGGTGGTCTTCTCCTGGCAGGGCGGCGAACCGACCCTGATGGGACTGGAGTTTTTCCACAAAGTGCTGAAATTCCAACAGCAGTATAAAAAGCCCGGCCAGCGGATCGAAAACGATCTGCAAACCAACGGTATCCTGATTAACGATGCCTGGGCTGAATTCCTCAAAGCAAATCATTTCCTTGTTGGCCTGTCGATCGACGGCCCGCGAGAGTTGCACGACCGCTATCGCATCACCCGTAGCGGCAAACCGACATTTGATAAAGTGATGGCCGGCGTCGACGCCCTGAAACGCCACGGCGTACCATTCAATGCGCTGGTCACCGTCAACCGTACCAACGCCCGTTTCCCATTAGAGGTTTACCGCTTTGTTACCCGCGAACTGGGGGCGACCTACGTGCAATTTAACCCCTGCGTCGAACCGGTGGACTTTACCCAGACCGCGCCTCATTTCTGGCGTGATGACAGCATCCCCACCGTCGGCAGCCGCCGCGCGCGCCCCGGCGATTTAGACGCTATCGTCACCGACTGGTCGGTCGACCCGGACGAGTGGGGACGCTTCCTGATCGCGACTTTCGAAGAGTGGGTGAACAACGATCTTGGCCGCGTACAGGTCAATCTGTTCGAAACCGCCGTGGCCCAAATGATGGGCATGCCGGCGCAAATTTGCACCACCGCGGAATTTTGCGGCAAAGGCCTCGCGGTCGAGAAAAACGGCGATGTTTTCTCCTGCGATCACTACGTCTATCCCGAATATCAAATCGGCAATATTGCCGATAACAGCCTGGCGCGGATGGCTTTCTCCGAACGTCAGCAGGCTTTCGGTATGGGTAAATGCGACACGCTACCGCAGCAGTGCAAGCAGTGCCCTTACCTGAAGCTCTGCCACGGCGAATGCCCGAAAAACCGTCTGGTGCTCACCGCCGACGGCGAAGCCGGCTTGAACTATCTCTGTCCGGGCATTAAGGCCTTTTTCAACTATGCCGAGCCGATTCTGGCGGGCATTGTCACCCTGGTGAAACGCGATTTTAAAGGAGTCAATCGATGAGCCTTCGCGAGAAAATGCTACAGCTGGAGCAGCGCATGAACACGCAGGTGCTCGGTCAGGAAAACGTCGTTCGAATGCTGCTCATCGCCCTGCTCTGCGATGGGCATATCCTGTTGGAAGGGCTGCCGGGGCTGGCGAAGACCCGCGCCGTCCGCGAGCTGGCGCGGCATATTGCCGGTGAATTCCGCCGTATCCAATTCACTCCGGATCTACTGCCCTCGGATATAACCGGCAGCGAAATTTATCAGCAAAACGCCGGCCGCGAAGAAGAACAATTTCGTTTTCGCCCGGGGCCGGTATTCGGTAACGTGATTCTGGCGGACGAAATCAACCGCGCTTCGGCCCGCGTACAATCAGCGCTGCTGGAAGCGATGGAAGAGCGCCACGTCACCGTAGCGGGCAAAAGCTGGCCGCTGCCGGGTGTCTTTATGGTGCTGGCGACGCAGAACCCCGTCGACCAGGAAGGAACCTGGCCGCTGCCGGAAGCCCAGCTTGACCGTTTTCTGATGAAAGTGCAGGTCGACTATCCGTCGAAAGAGCATGAACAGCAGGTGATGCAACTGGTTCGCGCCGAGCAGCAGGCGAAATACAGCGCGGCGACAAAAACCGCCCCTGCGCCGGAAGTGGAATCTCTGCAATTCAGCCAACAGGAGATCGCCTCCTGCTGGCAGGAAATAAGCGCAATCCACGTCGCGCCGATTATCGAAACCTGGATAGTCGAACTGGTCAACGCCACCCGCCAGCCGCAGCGCATCAGCGAGCAGTTAGCCAGCTATCTGGCCTACGGGCTGAGCCCGCGTGGTACCTTAGCGCTGGAGCGCTGCGCCCGCGCGCAGGCCTGGCTCGCGGGACGTGACGCGGTTCGTCCGGAAGACGTGCGTTTTATCGCGCCAGCGGTGATGCGCCACCGGTTGATGCTGAGCTATCAGGCCAGCGCCGATGGTTGCAGCGCCGACGATGTGATTACCATGCTGCTGAACGCCGTGGTGATCTAATGAGCGATCTCTGCGTTAATCGCCAGATTCTGCTCGACCTCGCGCCACAGTCGCGGTTGATTGCAAACCCGCCCGGGCAGATCCCGCCAGGTGCGCTGTCCGGCGAACGCGCCTCCCGCCAGCAGGGCCGTGGGCTCAACTTCGATAGCCTGCGTCGTTATCAACCCGGCGACGATGTACGAATGATCGACTGGCAGACAACCGCCCGTCTACGTACGCCGTGGTTGCGCCAGTACAATGAAGAGCGAGAACGCCCGGTCTTTTTGCTGGTCGACCAACGATTAGATATGTACTTCGCCACCCGCGGACAAACGAAATCGGCGGCGGCGGCAAAAACCGCCGCGCTGCTGGCCTGGCGCAGCCATCATGATGGCGATCGCCTCGGCAGCCTGGTGTTTAACGATACCACGCTGGCGCTGCAACCATGTAGCGCCCCACGGCGCGCGCTACCCGAGCTGCTGGATAATCTGACGCATTATAATCAGCTGTTGGCCCAACAATATCCTCATGAGCCTCAGCGCGCGCAGACGCTGGCGCAGGCGTTGCAGCGCGCCGTCAGCGCGATTCCACGCGGCGCCTGGGTCGCGATCCTGAGCGATTTTCATGACCTCGACGCCCCAGCGCAGGCCATGCTGGCGCATCTGCGCCGACGCTGCGAAGTCAGCGCATTTGTGCTGTTCGACGACCTTCATCTTCGCCTGCCGCGCTCCGGCACGCTGGCCGCCTGCTACGGCGGGCGCAGCGCCAGCGTCACTCTCACCTCTGCGCTCAGCGCCGATATTCGCCAACACATCATCGGTCGGCTGGCGCGTCAGCAGCAGCAACTCAACCAGTTAGGTATTCGGGTTAATCATCTGACGGTAACTCAGGACCTGCTGCGTCAGTTACAAAAAGGGCTTTAAATGTTTGAGAAAGGCTATGCGGTGCCGGATCTACTAACGCCCGCGCTCCCCTCCGCCCCCAGTGGGTTTCCGCTACCAATCGGCTGGCTGATTCTGCTTGCGATTGCCGCAAGCCTGGCAGCGCTGCTCCTGCTTATCCGCTACGCCCGCTGGCGTCGCAATCGCTGGCGGCGGGAAGCGCTGCTGGCGCTCAATCATCAGCATACCGCCGATAGCTGGATGCAGTTGATTAAACGCGTACAACTGGTCCACCAGCCACGTCGCACGGTTAGCCAAACGCTGGCGCCGGAAGCCGTGCTGGCGTCTTTGACGCTGGATACCGACCTGCGCGACCAGCTCATCTCCCGTTACTGCCGGGCAGACAACGCCCTGAACGACCAGCAGACGGCGCGGCTTCGCGCTCAGTTAGCGCAGTGGCTAAAGGAGCTTCCACATGTCTGAATGGCTCGCCCACATTGATTTCGCCTGGCCCTGGGCCGCGCTACTGCTGGCGCTGCCGCTGCTCACTCGTTTTCTCCCGCTCCCGGCAACTTCCACCGACGAGCGCGTGCGGGTACCGTTTTTACCCTCGCTAATTGACGCGTTACAGCTCGATACCCGGCCGAAACGCGGTGGCGGGGCCAGCGCCGTGCTGTTCTGGCTTATCTGGTCGCTGCTGGTCTGCGCGCTGGCGCGGCCGGAATACCTGACGCCGCCGCAGTACATCAGCAGGCCGATGCGCGACATCGTGCTGATCCTCGATGTCTCCGGTTCAATGGCCAAAAATGACATCCAGGGCGGTAATACGCGCCTGCAGGCGGTACAGCAATCGGTGCGCAAGTTTGTCGCCGCCCGGCAATCCGACCGCATCGGCATGGTAATCTTCGCCAGCAAAGCCTGGCCATTCGCGCCGATAAGCGAAGATAAACAGGCGCTGCAAACGCGCATTAATCAACTGGCGCCGGGCATGATTGGCCAGCAAACCGCTATCGGCGACGCGCTGGGCGTGGCGGTTAAGGTACTGGATAATGGCCCTGATAAGCAGGCCGATAAGCTGGCGATTTTACTCACCGACGGCAACGATACCGCTTCGCAGCTGTCGCCTGAACTGGCGGCAAAGCTTGCCGCCGACCACCATGTCCAGGTTCATACCATCGCCTTCGGCGACCTCAGCGATACCAGCAAAGACAAAGTCGATTTGCCGCTACTGCAGCGCATCGCGAAAACCACCGGCGGCCAGAGCTGGACCGCCGCGCATTCCGGCAGCGCGCTGGATAGCGTCTGGCAACAAATCGACGCCCTCACCCCGGCGCAGGTTAAAAGCCTCGGTTGGTCATGGCATCAGGCGCTCTATCCATGGCCGCTCGCCTCTGCGCTGTTACTGTTACTGCTGGCCGCCTGCGGGCGTGTCCTCAGGGAGAAAATGGCATGAGCGATTTTCACTTCCTCTATCCGTGGCGCTTAACCGCGCTGCTGTTGTGTGTGCTGGTGGCCTGGCTTCCAGGCTACGGCGCCTGCGCCTGGTCAACGCTAATGGATAAACCTTTTCGCGCGTTGATTATTCAGCGCCGTCGCAGGTTAACCCGGCTGCTGCCGTGGCTACTGGCCCTCGGTGTCATCGCACTGGCGGGCCCAAGCTGGCAGCGCGAACTCCCGGCGGCGCTCACCCCGCAGAGCAACGTGATGGTGATCCTGCAGCAGGATCTGGCGATGTATGCCCAGGATCTTCCCCCCTCGCGTCATCAGCGCATGCAGCATAAAATCGCCGCGCTGATGCAACAGCAGCCCGGGTCGCATTTCGGTCTGGTGGTCTACAGTAGCCAGGCCTTTCTCACCACGCCGTTAACCCAGGATCCGCAGTTTTATCAGCTATTTCTCAACGCCCAGTCGCCCTCTTTGCTGCCGGAAGGTAGCGGTTCCGCCCTGCCGCAGGCCGTCGCACTGGCGTTAAAAAACCGGCCCACAGCCAAAGACAGCCCGCGTAGCCTGATCCTCGTTGCCGATACCCTATCGCCTGCCGATGTCGCCTGGCTGAAAGGGCAACATCTACCGCTGCAAATTTGGGTCCCCGGCACCGCCGCGGGTGGAACGCTGCCGGATAAGTACGCCAGCCTCGGCATCGATACCCGACTAAACGTCGATCGTTTCCGCCAGCTGCGCGACGCCGGGATCCCGGTGACATTGGTCAGCGATGATGGTGACGATCTGCGCGTCATCGCCAGCCACATTCAACAATCGGTGACTCAGCAAAATAACGCCCGCCAGGATCTGCACTGGAAAAACAGCGGCTACCTGCTGATCGTGCCGATGCTGTTCCTGCTGCTGTTCTGGCGACGCCAGTTACTGATGGTAGCGCTACTATTTCCCGCGCTGCTGTGGTCGCCGCACAGCGATGCCGCCTGGCTCGATGCCTGGGTTCGCCCGGATATCCAGGGGCAGCACGCCTTCAACCGCGGCGACTACGCCGCTGCCGCCGGGCATTATCACGACCCTTTATGGCAAGGTATCGCCTGGTATCGGGCGGGCAACTTTCCTGCCGCCACCGGCGCGTTTCGCGCCGCGCCGCCAACCGCGGAAACCTTGCTGTGGCTGGGCAACAGCTATGCTCAGCAAAAGCAGTGGCAGCAGGCGCTCGACAGCTACGATCGCGCCCTCTACCTACATCCTGACTGGCCCATGGCGCTGCAAAATCGCGATAAAATCTCGCAGATTGTGATGGGCATTCGCCAACAAGAGCGCGAGCGCCAACAGGCGCAGGGCGATGCGATGGACGACGGCCCGGATAAGCTGGTCCACGACCTGCAGAAAAACCAGGGCATCGATCAGCAGCAAATCGGCGCCATCGCCGGGGAGAGTCCGCAGGTTAATCAATGGTTTGATGCACTGGATGTTTCGCCAACGGGGCTACTGAAAAGCCTGTATCGCAACGGCTCGGGAGATACCACGCCATGAACAAAGCGCTACTTTTTCTGCTGGCCGCCACCCTGCCGGCGCATGCGGCGATGGACATCACCCGTGAACTGGAAGCGCCGACGCAGATCGTCCCCGGCCAGCCGGTTCGGGTGGCCGTCACCTGGTGGACGGATAGCTGGTTTAACCCGCCGCCGCAGTGGCCCGAGTTTGCGGTCAAAAACGGCGAACTCCTGCCTACCGCGTTGCCTTCACAGCTGGTGACGCGCAAAAAGAACGGGATCGTCTGGAGCGGCATTCGCCTTGAACGTCAGGTCAGCGCCTGGCAGCAGGGCGTGCTGCGCCTGCCGGCGCTCGATATCACCGCGTCATCCGCCAATCAGGCGCCGGTCACGGTGCATCTTCCGGCACTGGAACGCCCGGTTAATTGGCCTGCCAATACCACTCAGGCAGACCATTTTTTACCGGCCAGCCAGTTGACGCTCAACCAGCAAATTCAACAGTATCACGCAGGAAAAGACGCCACGCTGCGGGTCGGTGATGTCGTTGACCGTATCGTGACCGTCGAGGCGCGGGATGCGCTACCGGGGCAAATTCCACCGCTGCTGTACGCCATTAGCGGTAGCGAGAGCCAGCGTCTGGCGCCGGTCAGTGAGGCATTAAAAAGCGAGCGCGGCGATGTCATCGGCGCCCACCGGGTGGAACGACTGCGCTATTTACCCAGTCATAGCGGTACGCTGGTACTACCGCCGATTAGCCTGCGCTGGTGGGATACCGTTAATCATCAATGGCGAACGGCGAAGCTGGCGGGAGAAACGTTGAACGTCGCCGCGGCGCGACAGGGCGGCGCGGAGCAAGCGCTGCGCGGAACAACGGGAATGGTCTCCTGGCAAAGTCTGATGTGGGTATTCATTGCCGCCGCGGCGGTCGGAGGCGGATGGTTTGGCCGCCGCTGGAGTTATCGAACGCTTCTCGGCATCAACCGGCGCTGGCGGCGATTTTGGCAGCCGCAGCCGTTGCCGCCGCTGGCCCCTTAGACAATTATCCGTGGCGCAGGGAGCGCACAGAGGGCGGCCCGTCGCCACCAGGGATTTTCCCGGAGGCGGCGCGTTGCGCCTTAT
This sequence comes from Klebsiella sp. 141162, assembly GCF_050600755.1. Lineage (NCBI taxonomy): Bacteria > Pseudomonadati > Pseudomonadota > Gammaproteobacteria > Enterobacterales > Enterobacteriaceae > Klebsiella > Klebsiella sp. 141162. The sequence continues at coordinate 128,668 of NZ_JAQIRI010000010.1, forward strand.
CCGGGCTACCAGACCGCACAGTACTGTAGCCCCGGTAAGCGGTAGCGCCACCGGGGATTTTGAGGCGATCAACACCGACAGTTTCAGCCAGGCACACGGACCGTAGGCCGGATAAGGCGCAGCCGCCATCCGGCAAAAATACGGATCCGAACTCACCGCCATTGCCCGGACCAACATGGGGCGTTTTTTATTTCGCCTTACACTGCGCCGGGTCGTATACCGTCTTCCAGTCCTGCTGCATATCGACGACTGTCCAACCCTTTTGTTTCGCCTCGGTCAATCCTTTCACCAGCTTGCCGCTGGCGGAAGGATGGCTGTCGTAGGCATACTCTCGCGCCGCATCGGTATGGTGGACCAGCAGCTCAAAGGTTTTATAGTTCGGGTTGGCTGCGGTGTATTGCAGCATCGCCAAATCGCCGTCGCTGTTACCAAAAGCCGCAACCGGGCGCTGGCCCATAAACAGGTGGATCGCCACCGGTTTGGCCGCGGCGTCATCATTGAATGCGCCTTTCATCGTTTTGCGCAGCTCGGTACCATTATCCGTCAGGCTAAACTCGCTGAGCGCGAACGAACCGATAACCTGCTCCGGCGGAATACCGTACATTTTCTCCGACACCACGCGCATGAAGTCAATTCCGCCGCCGGAAACGATCCACGTTTTAAAGCCATTGGCGCGCAGATAGTCCAGCAGTTGGCGCATCGGCTGATATCCCAACTGGTCATAGCGACAACCAGTACGTTTATCCTGATGGCTGTCAAACCATGCGCTGACTCGCTGACTAAACTCTTCGGTGGTCATGCCGCTATGGGTTAACGCCAGCAACTTGAGTAGCCCTTTTTCACCGCCCGCCGCTACTGTTTTCAAATCGTTGTTCAGTACCGCCGCCACCAGCGGATCTTTTTGCCATTGCGGATGTTCCGGCGCCAGTCTTTTCACTTCATCCACTGCGAACTGCAGTTGGAAAGTCAGCGGCGCTTCCGGCCACAGGGTGCCGTCATTATCAAAAACCACGTAGCGCTTATCTAACGGAATAAAGTCCGCTCCGCCTTCACGCGTCGCCCCCTGCACCCATTGCTCAATTGCCTGTTTAGCAGGGGTATCTTTCCATGCCGGCAGCATATCGGTGGCTGCCGCGCTGGTGAAGCTCAATAGCAGCATGCTGAGCAATACTGTTTTTTTCATTGTTTATCCTTCTTATTCCACCGCCGAAAGCCAGACCTAATTCAGCATGGCGGCAATTTTCTCAAGCGTCGGTTTAACCGTCGCGTAAAAATGGCGAAAGCCAGGACATAAATAATTGAGTCCTTCTTCGCCGTCCGGGGCGCGCACGATGCGGTTTTTCGGGCATTCGCCCCAGCATAAATTCAGATGCGGACAGCTTTTGCAGTAGGCCGGCAGCGTCTCTTTCTTGCCCATCCCAAACACTTTCTGCCGCTCGGAAAAGACCATATGCGCCAGCTTGTGCGCCTTAATATTGCCAAGCTTATATTCCGGATAGACGTAGTGATCGCAGGAGTAGACGTCGCCGTTTTTCTCAATCGCCAGCGCCTTACCGCAAAACGGCGCGGTAATGCATAACTGGGATGGGAGTCCCATGGTTTGCACCACGGCGGTTTCAAACAAATTGACCTGCACGCGGCCCAGATCACAGGTCACCCATTCATCAAAAGCTTCGGTCAGAAAATGTCCCCAATCGTCGGGATCCACCGACCAGTCGGTGACGATCGAATCCAGATCCCCCGGTTTCGCCCGGCGGCTGCCGGTGATGGGGATCGTCTCTTCGCGCCAGAATTGCGGCGCGGTAGTTTTAAACTCGGCGGCCTCTACGCAGGGCGTGAACTGGATATAGGTAGCGCCCAGTTCGCGGGTAAGAAAACGATATACCTCGCGCGGGAAACGGGCATTGACCCGGTTGACGACCGCAAGGGCGTTAAAAGGCACGCCGTGACGCTTCAGCGCCGCGATCCCTTCCATGACCTTGTCGAAGGTCGGTTTGCCGCTGCGCGTCACGCGAAAGCGATCGTGGATCTCACGCGGGCCATCGATAGACACGCCGACCAGAAAATTGTGCTGCTTAAGAAAGGCGGCCCACTTATCGTTAATCAGCACGCCATTGGTCTGCAGATCGTTCTCAATGCGCTGGTGTTTCGGCTGATATTTCTTTTGCAGCGCAACGACCTTTTCGAAAAACTCCAGCCCCATCAGGGTTGGCTCGCCGCCCTGCCAGGAGAAAATAATCTCTTCGCCATCCTGGCTTTGAATGTACTGACGAATGAAATTCTCCAGTACCTCATCGCTCATTCCTTTGTCGTGCGGCTGATGCAGAAGCTGCTCTTTATGCAGATAAAAACAGTATTGACAGTCCAGGTTGCAGGTGGAGCCGCTAGGCTTCGCCATCATGTGATAGCGACGTTTATAGGCGGGCAGATAGCGCCCCTGGTTCTGCAAAGGCGTTAATGGAATGGTGGTGCTTTTTTTCATCGACCAGAACCCATTTCGGAGAATGCTCACAACAGCAAAAGGCCCGGACATTTCGCCCGGGCCAACGTCATTTTAGTTGCCGGTCGGCATCGCCAACTGGAACCCTTCTTGTTTTAACTGTTCACGAATATTGCTAAAGCGTTGGTACTGCGACAGGGTAATCGGCCCACTGTAGGCTTCGCTCTGTGGCTTACGCGGCGGATACTCGACGTAGGTTTTCATCAACTTAGTGATGGCTTCGTTGAAGGTCACCAGCGTCCAGGTATGCTCGGTATAGTTGTTCATAAAGATATCGTAGCGTTCCTGCGGATCCTGCCAGAGGTCGAAAATCTGCGGTACCGTCGCGACATACGACTCCGGCCCTTTCCAGCCGAGGTTGGAATCCACCGCCAGGCCGCCGGTTTTCGCGCCGTTATCGCCGCGCAGGTTAAACACCGCCTTATAGTGGCCGACGCGCGCCGCCCCCGGGGTCAACTCGTTTTCGGTGAAGTAGAACCAGGAAGTACGCGGATCTTTGCCCGTGCCGAACAGTACCGGCGAAATATCGTAGCTATCGAAGATAATCGGCTGCCCAGCGCGGTCTTTGGTCGGTAACTTAATCCCGGCCACTGAAGCAAAGGTCGCCATCAGATCGAGGCCGCCAACGATATCGTGGTTACGACTGTGCTCTTTAATCTTGCCTGGCCACCAGGCAATAGCCGGAACGCGGCTGCCGCCCTCGCGGTCAGTGCCTTTGGTACCGCGGAATGGCGTATAGCCGGCATCCGGATAAACGTCCTGCCAGGCGCCGTTATCGGTGGTCCATACCACAAGGGTGTTTTTATCGATCCCCAACTCACGCAGCTTATCCATGATATGGCCTACGCGGGCATCCATTTCCACCATCGAGTCGGCGTATTTGCTCTTCGACATCGACTTGCCGACGTAATCCGGATCCGGCATGTTCGGCTGGTGGTTCTTCATAAAATTGATGCTCATGAAGAAGGGTTCGGAAGATTTTGCGTTTGCTTCAAGATAGTCCAGCGAAGCCTTCTCGACGTAGCGGTCGAAGAATGGGATGCCGACCACGCCCTCTTTGCCATCAACGACCGGGGTATTCACATACTGGCCGTTGATTTTGAACTCTTCCTTCGGCGCTTCGCCTGCCTTGCCGGAGAGCGCGCCGCGGGTGACGCGAGCAAACATTTCACGCAGTTGCGGATCCATATCCGGGAACCAGGTCGGATCGGCATAGGTATAGGCGTTCAGGTGGTAGAGGCCGACGTATTTCATTTCGTCGTAGCCCTGCGCGTTAGGTAACGCGTAATCGGCTTCACCGAGGTGCCATTTACCGGTGAAGAAGGTTTTATAGCCGCCGGTTTTCAGCACCGAGGCCAGCGTCCACTCTTCTTTCGGCAAACCGCCGCCCTGCCCCTGGAAGGCCACGGTGGTCATACCGCTACGGTTGGGAATGCGCCCGGTCTGCATCGCCGCGCGGCCCGGCGTACTGCTTGGCTGGCCATAGAAGTCGAAAAAGGTCATCCCCTCATCGGCCATTTTGTCGAGGTTTGGCGTCGGCATACCGCGGCCTTCGCCGCCGCCGTAGACGCCGAGGTCGCCATAGCCGGTATCGTCAGAGACGATCAGGATAATATTGGGCTTCTTTGCCGCCCCATCGCTGGGAGCGACCGCATTTTGATCGGCGGCATTGACCGTCGCGCCGGGTAAGAGCGAGCCGGCGGCAAATGCCAGCACGCCGATACCCTTATATTTTTTATTCATCTTCAAACCTCATTGCTCAGAATGCGCCTGATTTCACTTACGATTTGGCTAATGTCAGGCAGGCGTTGTCAGATTAGATAAGTCTCAACATGAGATGAGCGACATCAGCGAAAACCTTGTCGCTACTGAGGCGATTCCGCTTAAGTGAAGTAGAGAAAGCAATAAAAATCCACACGTACAATTTTATTTTTTCATTTATGCAAAGCCAATCACCATCACCGTTTCACTAAATAAAACCGCGGCAAAAGCAATATTATCATTCAATATTTAAGTGGATTCTTAGTTACTAAAAAAAGAAGCCCAACTACCCCACTAAAACAGTCTAAGTGAGTGTTTTAAAAAGAGCGATAGATCAGTCCGTTAACGGACTGCAAAAGTGATGCTTGCTATCTGGCGCTAGCTTTTAAATTTAGATATTTTGTATCAGGCGTAATTCCGCGCCGTTAAAATATAAAGTATCGCCACTGCAAAATAGCAAAGAGTAATAAAGCGGTAGAGTTAAGTCCGGAGAGAAAATGAGTCGTATTCAAACGCCCTATTCCCACATCATCGATGAATATAATAAGATGATTTCAAAGAATATAAAGGCGATAGACTCGTTAACTCACAGCAATAATATACGCCAAATTGCTGATGATACGCCTTTCACCCTGAGTACAGGCGAGATTATTATTGTTCTTGAAGGCGTCATTGCCGTTGAGATGCAGGAGCACAACTTTATTCTCACCTCTGGAAAAGCGAAAACCCAACCGAAAAAGTTGTTTCAGATCGGCAAAGGCATCAAAGGGATGTTTTTTGGTATTGTCGAGAATTATGGTCCGGGCATTCAGTTGCACTATACCGCCAAAAAAAATGTCAAAGTGTTCAGCTGTAATCTCGAATACTTTGAGAAACATTTTACTCAGCCCGATAAATTCACCTTCCTGATGAACATGATGGCCATCACGCTGGCGTTTTTGCTCGATGCGCATGACGAAAGAGCTATTGGCACCCGCTATTTTGTCATTCGCTCCATGATTTATCGCTATCTCAAGCAGAAAAATGAGGGCGTATTACACGACCCGAGCCTGGCAAACTTTATCCTGCGACGCACGAAAATGTCGCGTAGCTATCTGTTTCAGGTACTTTCCGATCTGAAAAATGGCGGCTATATCACGATGAAAAACGGCGAGCTCGTCGATATTGTCAACGAGCTGCCGGAAAAATATTAACGCCGCTGGCTTAACCCTTATCCTGCCCCCGGCGCTTAAACTGCCCGGCGTCGATATCGTACTGCTTCATCTTGCGCCACAGCGTGGTACGGCCAATATTCAGCAACTGCGACATCTCCTGTACCCGGCCGTTGGTCACTCGCGCCGCCTGGATAATCGCCTCTTTCTCGATGGCGCGGAAAGACAGGCTCGACGGCAGTAGCGATGAGGCCGTTTCGCTACCAGGCCGGGTAGAGAAGAGATGTTCGGGGAGATTGCTTAAGCGGATATGCCCGTTATCGCTGCTCATCGCGATATTCTCAATAATGCTATTAAGCTCAAAATCATTGCCCGGCCACGGGTAGGCGGTCAGTTGGGCCAGCGCGTCGTCATCGACCTTCAGCCGCGATGAAAAGCGTTTCTCCAGCCGACGCAGACGGCTATGCACCAGCGAAGGAATGCTGCCGCGCCGCGCCCGCAGCGGCGGAATGACTATCTCAAACGAATGCAGCGCATAGTACAGCTGGCGGCTAAAGCGGTTCTGCTCCACCAGGTTGGCGAGGTCGACGGTGGTGGTGGCGATCACTTTCACATCTACCGGAATCAGCCGTCGGGCATCAAGACGCGTCAGCACGCCCTGTTTTATCACCTGCAGCAGCGCCGACTGCAGTTCGGGGGCCAGATACTCTATTTTTTCCAGGAACAGCGTGCCGCCGTTAGCCAGTTCGAGTCGGCTGAGGCGGCCATTTTCATCGTCGGTTGGCGCGCTGCCCATAAAATCCTGTCCCAGTACGCTGTCGGCGTACAGCTGGCAGTTAACCGAAATATACGGGCCCGGCGCCCGCTCGCTTTCGTTATGGATAGCCTGGCTCAGTAATTCTTTACCCACCCCTTCCTCGCCGCACAGCAGCACCGGGAAAGCGCCGCGCGCCGCCTGGCGGCCAAAGTGGATCAGCCTGCGGGTTTCCGGGTCATCCGCCGACATCTGTTCGAAGGTATGACTCACTTTGCCTAATTGGCTGGTCATTAATTGACGCATCTGCTCCACCGGGTGGAGCAGTAAAATGAAGCTATTGCCCTGCTCCTCCACGATAGGCTTCAGGGTGATCACCCCGTCGATAAACTGATGCTGGCTCTCGAAGGTCACTTCCACATGATTAAGGCCGCGGGCCTGTTTAATCGCGCGGCGCAGCAACGCCGGCAGGGTCAGCAGTTCGTTGATATTTCGCCCCTGGCTGGCCTGGGTATCGAGATGCAGCAGCGTGGCCGCCTGCACGTTGAGAAACTGCAGCACTCCCTGCTCGTTCCACGCCATCACCCCGTCGTCCATACTTTCCAGCAGGCCATACATTTGATTAAGGTGACGGTTAGATTCCGCCAGCAGGCTGTCGGTAAGCAGCGAGTTACCCACTTCGCGGGCGATGGCCAAGGTCAGCGACAGATCCGCCGGAGCCCACTCTTCGCGCAGACAGCATAGCGAAATCGATCCAAACAGGCGGCCATGGTTATCGAACACCGGCGTCGAACTGAACGACCAGCGCCGCAGAGCCTGCTTAAAGTGCTCGTCGCCCGCGGTGTTGACCGGCTGTCCAAGCATCGAAGCCAGCGACAGCGCGCAGGTGCCGATAATGCTCTCCGCGCAGTAGCTGCCGTCGCGAAATCCCAGTTCCGCCAGCTGTTCCAGTGTCTGCGGGTTACCACAGCGGCTCAGAATGCAGGCCGACTCATCAAGGATGAACAGTGCGCAGGGGCGGTTGGCCATAAACTCCCACGCATCTTCCAGCGCCGCCTGACCGATGGTCAGCAGCGCGGTTTTGCGACGGCAGATCGATTCAAAGGTCAGCCCCTGCGCCTGATGCGGCGCCTGCCAGGTTTCCCGCTGCATAAATTTGCTGCAGCGATGCCACGACTGGCTGATAACGGCTGAAACTTCATTTTCCGCGCCCTGAGTCTGAGCTGTCATATCCCTTTTCCGCTGTAGTTAACACAGTTAAAACGACAAAACCCTCCGGCAGCGGCTGCCGGAGGGGAAAGTTCATGCCGCATTATGCTGCGGCGTCTCGGTCAGGCGAAAACGAATTAACGCGCCAGCCACTGCTGCCCAAGCAGGTCCGCGGTAAGGATGGCGGCGTAGACGCTATCCGCGGTGACCGGGAACGGCATATTGTGGATGGTTTCGCCTTCTGCGCAGGTGGCTTTCGCGACCGCGTGGATTTTGCTTTCAATACCCTCTTTCACGCCCATCTGCGCAAGGGTGATCGGCAGGCCGACTTTTTCACAGAAGCCCATCACGGTTTCGATCTCTTCCAGCGGGCTGTTTTGCAGCACCAGCTGCGCCAGGGTGCCGAAAGCGACTTTTTCGCCGTGATACAGATGGTGGCACTCTTCAAGAATGGTGAAACCGTTGTGAATCGCGTGCGCGCCGGCCAGGCCGCTGCTCTCAAAGCCAATACCGCTCAGATAGGTGTTGGCTTCGACAATGCGCTCCAGCGCATCGGTCACCACTCCAGCCTGAGCCGCCAGGCGTGCTTTTTCGCCTTCCGCCAGCAGCGTATCATAGCACAGGCGCGCCAGGCTCAAGGCCGCCGCCGTGGACTGCCCGCCCGCCATGCTGGTGGCTCGCGCATCGAAGCAGGCCTTGGCTTCAAACCAGGTGGAGAGCGCATCGCCCATCCCGGCCACCAGCAAGCGTACCGGCGCTTTGGCGATAATCGCCGTGTCCATCACCACCATATCCGGGTTTTTCGGGTAGATCAGATACTCTTCAAATTCGCCCGCCTCGGTGTAGATAACCGACAGCGCGCTGGTCGGCGCATCGGTTGAGGCAATTGTCGGGATCACCACCACCGGCAGCTTCTGGTAATAGCCGATAGCCTTAGCGGTATCGAGGGTTTTCCCGCCGCCGATACCCACCACGCCGCGGCAGCCGTGCTGCTTAAGAATAGCGATCAGGCGGTTGATTTCCGCATGGCTGCACTCGCCGTTAAACCGTTCCGCATGGCAGCTAATATTGTGGCTATGCAGGCCGTTCAATACTTTGTCGCCCGCCAGCTTCATCACGAAGTCATCGGCGATAACAAAAAAGCTGTCGGCCAGGTTTTTAGCGTATTCGCCGAACAGCATGGCGGCATCAGGTCCCTGGAGATATTTGGCTGGAGATTGAATAACTTTTAGCATTCCTTTCACCCTCAAATAAGTGCATATGTTGACACGTGAGCCCTGGCCGTCATGCCGCGGCGCCTGGTATCAATGGCGCCTACAGCCACGCTGCCGGAGCGATGCATCCACTGTAGGGCGAGCAAAAGCGAAAAAAATTTTTCCCTTTTTTGTTCTGTTCTGAAACAGATAAAAAAATAATGCGTTTCACATTGAAACGACATGACTGAGAAAGCGATGGGATTGCGATCGCGATCGGCTCATTTTGGCAAAAAAGCCGCTATCGTCCCTCCTCTTTAACGCAGAAAATCGCCTCAATGCGGCACAATGGCGAAAAAAATCATCATAGCCTCATCTCTGATAGCAGAAAAAAACGGCCACATTATTAGCGCTGGCTCGCAATTTTCCTGTTTATCGGCGAATAACGTTCCATAAAGGAACAAAAATCATTTTCTACGTTCCGTTATGGAACTCATTTTGACAGCGTTTTATTTTGCGCCCGCTCAGCCAGAATCATTACATCGCCGGGCTACCCTTATAGACAGGCGACCTCCCCTACCCTACGGAGCATAAACAATGAAAAAACTGATTAACCGTGTGGAAGATGTACTCAGCGAACAACTCGTCGGCCTGGCGAAAGCGCATCCTGAACTGACGCTGCACCAGGACCCGGTCTATGTCACCCGCGCCGATGCGCCGGTCGCCGGCAAAGTGGCGCTGCTCTCCGGCGGCGGCAGCGGACACGAACCGATGCACTGCGGCTACATCGGCCAGGGCATGCTCTCCGGCGCCTGCCCGGGGGAAATTTTCACCTCGCCGACGCCGGACAAAATGTTCGAATGCGCGATGCAGATTGACGGCGGCGAAGGCGTCCTGCTGATTATCAAAAACTATACCGGCGACATCCTGAATTTTGAGACCGCCACCGAGCTGCTGCACGAAAGCGGCGTTAAGGTCACCACCGTCGTGGTGGATGACGACGTGGCGGTAAAAGATAGCCTCTACACCGCCGGACGCCGCGGCGTCGCCAATACCGTGCTGATTGAAAAACTGGTCGGCGCCGCCGCCGAACGCGGCGACTCGCTGGAAGCCTGCGCCGAACTGGGCCGCCGTTTAAATAACCTTGGCCACTCGATTGGCATCGCGCTGGGCGCCTGCACCGTACCGGCCGCCGGACAGCCCTCCTTTACCCTGAAAGATGATGAGATGGAGTTCGGCGTCGGCATCCATGGCGAGCCGGGTATCGACCGCCGCCGCTTCAGCTCGCTCGACCAAACCGTCGATGAGATGTTCGATACCCTGCTGGAAAACGGCGCATACAGCCGCACGCTGCGCCAGTGGGATAACGTCAAGGGGGCGTGGCAGGAAGTGAAACAGAGCAAAACCGCGCTGCAAAACGGCGATCGGGTTATCGCGCTGGTCAATAACCTCGGCGCCACGCCGCTTTCCGAACTGTATGGCGTTTACAACCGCCTTGCCCAGCGCTGCGAAGCCTCCGGCATTGTGATTGAACGCAACCTCATCGGCAGCTACTGCACCTCGCTGGATATGGCAGGTTTCTCCATCACCCTGCTGAAAGCGGATGATGACACGCTGGCGTTATGGGACGCCCCGGTCCATACCCCGGCGCTGAACTGGGGAAAATAAGGAGCACGACATGTCACTGAACAGAACGCAAATCGTCGACTGGCTGTACCGCTGCGGCGACATTTTCACCAAACAGAGCGATTTTCTCACCGGCCTTGATAAAGAGATCGGCGACGCCGACCACGGCCTCAATATGCATCGCGGCTTCAGCAAAGTCGTCGAAAAGCTGCCGTCGATCGCCGATAAAGACATCGGTTTTATTCTCAAGAATACCGGGATGACGCTGCTTTCCAACGTCGGCGGCGCCAGCGGCCCGCTGTTCGGCACCTTCTTTATCCGCGCCGCCCAGGTCACCCAGGCGCATCAGAGCCTGACCCTCGACGAGCTTTATCAGATGATCCGCGAAGGCGCGGACGGCGTCGTCAACCGCGGTAAAGCGGAGCCGGGCGATAAGACGATGTGCGACGTCTGGCTGCCGGTAGTGGAATCCCTGCGTCATTCCAGCGAGCAGCATTTGTCTATCCCCGCCGCGCTGGATGCCGCCTGCGAAGTGGCCGAGCGCGCCGCCCACGCCACCATCACCATGCAGGCGCGTAAAGGCCGCGCCAGCTATCTCGGCGAGCGCAGTATCGGGCATCAGGATCCCGGCGCGACCTCGGTGCTGTTTATGGTTCAGATGCTGGCTGCCGCCGCCAAAGAGTAAGGAAATCGCGATGGTAAACCTGGTTATTGTTTCTCATAGCGCCCGGCTGGGCGAAGGTGTCGGAGAACTGGCCCGGCAGATGTTAATGAACGATGGCTGTAAGCTGGCGATCGCCGCCGGGATCGACGATCCCGACTGCCCGATCGGCACCGATCCGATTAAAGTCATGGAGGCGATTGAATCCGTCGCCGATACCGACCATGTACTGGTGATGATGGATATCGGCAGCGCCCTGCTCAGCGCCGAAACCGCCCTCGATCTGCTCGATCCGGCGATTGCGGCAAAGGTGCGGCTGTGCGCCGCGCCGCTGGTCGAAGGGACGCTGGCGGCCACCGTCAGCGCCGCCTCCGGCGCCGGGATCGACAAGGTTATCGCCGATGCCATGAACGCCCTGGAAGCCAAGCGGGTTCAGCTGGGTTTACCCTCGCACACGCCTGACGCCGCCGCCCCAACGCTTGCTGACGACGGCGACGCTAAATCGGTTTCAGTCATTATTAACAATCACAACGGCCTGCACGTGCGTCCGGCATCGAAGCTGGTCGCCGCGCTGGCGGGTTTTAACGCCGACCTGGTGCTGGAGAAAAACGGCAAATGCGTTACCCCGGACAGTCTGAATCAAATCGCTCTGCTGCAGGTGCGCCGCCACGATAAGCTGCGCCTGCTGGCCCGCGGTCCGGACGCCGATGCGGCGCTGGCGGCGTTTCAGGCGCTAGCCGCCGATAACTTCGGCGAGTCGCCGGAGGCGCAGCCGACTGCGGAACCCGCCATACCTGCGCGTGTTGAAGGCGCGGCGCTGCTTTATCCGCTGGCGCCGATCCAACCGGCGCTCCCCGCCGCCGCCGACATCGCCCGCGAGCAGCAGCGCCTGCGCCAGGCGATCGACCAGACGCTGGCCGATCTCAATGCGCTCACCGAGCTGGCGGAAAACAAATTTAACGCCGATATCGCGGCGATCTTCGCCGGTCATCACACTTTACTCGACGATGAAGATCTGTTTGATGCCGCCAACGATCGTCTGCTCACCGAACAGTGCTCGGCGGAATGGGCGTGGCATCAGGTGCTGATGGAGCTCAGCCAACAGTATCGCCAGCTGGATGACGCCTACCTGCAGGCGCGCTATATCGATATCGAAGATATTCTGCAGCGCACGCTACGCCATCTGCAGGGTATTAAGGAGACGCTGCCATTCGCCAGTGAGCCGACGATTATTATCGCCGACAATATTTATCCCTCGACCGTACTCCAACTGGATGCCAGCAAGGTCACCGGCCTGTGCCTGCGCGACGGCAGCGAACAGGCCCACGGCGCGATTATCGCCCGCGCGGCGGGGATCGCCTGGCTATGCCAGCAGGGCAACGCGCTGAATGATATTCAGCCTGGCGAAGCCATCACGCTCGATATGCTTCAGCAACGTCTTATTCGTCGCTAAATCCACTTTGACCGTTACCACTCCGGAGGCCCGCCTCCGGAGGGTGAGTTTTCGCTTACTGTTCAGGAACCACTATGTCTCAATTCTTTTTTAACCAGCGCGCCAGCCTCGTTAACGACGTGATCGAGGGAACCATTATTGCCAGCCCGTGGAACAACCTCGCCAGGCTGGAGAGCGACCCGGCGATCCGCGTGGTGGTGCGCCGCGATCTGAATAAAAACAACGTGGCGGTGATTTCCGGCGGCGGCTCCGGCCATGAACCGGCGCACGTCGGCTTTATTGGTAAAGGCATGCTGACCGCCGCGGTCTGCGGCGATCTGTTCGCCTCGCCGAGCGTCGATGCGGTACTCACCGCGATTCAGGCGGTGACCGGCGAGGCGGGCTGTCTGCTGATCGTTAAAAACTACACCGGCGATCGGCTTAACTTCGGCCTCGCGGCGGAGAAAGCGCGCCGTCTTGGCTACAACGTGGAGATGCTGATCGTCGGCGACGATATTTCGCTGCCGGATAACAAACAGCCGCGCGGTATCGCCGGGACCATTCTGGTGCATAAAGTGGCGGGCTATTTCGCCGAGCGCGGCTTCAACCTCGCCACCGTCCTGCGCGAAGCGCAATACGCCGCCAACCATACCGCCAGCATCGGGGTGGCGCTGGCCAGCTGTCACCTGCCGCAGGAAGCGGAAAGCGCGCCGCGCCATCAGCCTGGCCACGCCGAGCTGGGGATGGGCATCCACGGCGAGCCGGGAGCTTCGACGATCGCGACCCATAACAGCGCGGAAATCATGCAGATTATGGTAGAGAAGCTAACCGCCGCCCTACCTGAAACCGGCCGCCTGGCGGTGATGCTCAATAATCTCGGCGGCGTGTCGGTGGCCGAGATGGCGATTCTGACCCGCGAGCTGGCCAACACCCCACTCCATGCGCGCGTTGACTGGTTGATTGGCCCCGCTTCGCTGGTAACGGCGCTGGATATGAAAGGCTTCTCGCTGACCACTATCGTACTGGAAGAGAGCATTGAAAAGGCGCTGCTGTCGGATGTCGAAACTGCCAGTTGGCAGAAGCCGGTGCAGCCGCGGGCCGTTAATATCATGCCGTCCGCGCTCGCCAGCGCACGCGTCGCCTTTACGCCATCGGCCAACCCGCAGGTGGGCGATTACGTGGCGCAGGTGACCAGCACCCTCTCCGGCCTCGAAGCCCATCTCAACGCGCTGGACGCCAAAGTGGGCGACGGCGATACCGGCTCCACTTTCGCCGCCGGCGCGCGCGAGATTGCCGCTCTGCTGCAACGCCAGCAACTGCCGCTCAATGATTTACCCACGCTGTTCGCACTGATTGGCGAACGCCTCACGGTGGTAATGGGCGGCTCCAGCGGCGTCTTGATGTCGATTTTCTTCACCGCCACCGGACAGAAGCTGGAGCAAGGCGCCAGCATGGCGGAAGCGCTAAATGCCGGTCTGGGGCAGATGAAATTTTACGGCGGCGCCGATGAGGGAGACCGGACGATGATTGATGCCCTGCAGCCGGCGCTGGCGGCGCTGCTGTCCGAGCCGGATAACCTGCAGGCCGCTTTTGTCGCGGCGCAGGCCGGCGCGGATCGCACCTGCCAGTCGAGCAAAGCCGGCGCCGGCCGCGCCTCCTATCTCAATAGCGAGAGCCTGCTCGGCAATATGGACCCCGGCGCCCACGCGGTGGCGATGGTGTTTAAGGCGCTGGCGGAACGCTAAGCCTCACCCGGTGGCGCTGCGCTTACCGGGGCGACATAACACCATTGAAAGGTAGCCCGGAGAAGGCGCAACGCGCCGCCATCCGGGTTTACCGTTCTATCTATTATTTGCTATGCCAGTACGCCTGCGAACGCACCAGTTGCTGATCGATACTCGGCACCTCAAAGCGCGCCAGCAGCGATTTCACCACGCCGCCTTCTCCGGTCAGCCAGATAAAATAATCTTCTGACGGTACCTTAACCTGAGCCAGCCGCTCGGAGACGAACGCCGGGTTGTGGCCTACCACCCATTCGATATTAAAGCCGTCGAGATCCGCCAGATAATCTTTATACGAAGCATCCGCGATGGTGACGATGGCCGTCACCTGCGGCGTCACCGGCAGCTGACGTAATCCCAGAAGGCGGCGGCGCAGCGCCGGCATGCCCGACTCGTCACAGACATAAAGCTGCCAGGCGTAATCTTCCGGCACCACCAGCGAACCGCGCGGCCCGCCGATCACCAGCTTATCGCCGACGTTGGCTTCCAGCGCCCAGCGGCTGGCAATACCGCCATCGTGGATATAAAAATCGTAGGCCAGCTCGTGGCGTTCGGCATCGTACAGCGGCGTGTAGTCGCGGGTCGCCGGGCGCACGCCCTCGCCCCAGTTAATGCCTTCGTCGGTCACTTCCGGCGGCGTAAATACGCTGCCCGCCTGCGGGAAAAATAGTTTGGTGTGGTCGTCAAAACCTTGTGAAACAAAGCCATCCAGCGCCTCGCCCCCCAGCACGATCCGCTGGAACGCCTGGCCGATACGCTCAACGCGCAGCACGGTTAATTCGCGAAAACGTAGTTCGTTACGCACGCGCTGCGGATATTTTGCTTGTTTAATTGTGGTCATCCGTCGTCGCCTTGTTGAAGGGTAAATAGATATATCTAAACTCAGTGCAAATGATAATGATTGCCATTAGTGAAAATGGCAAGTTTTTTTTGATATAAAGCGAGAGAAAGTCACAATAAAGCCAAAAGCAAAAATAAACTCTTTCTTATCAATAAATTAAAAATAAACCGTTGTCATTTATTATTTTTTTAGATATAAATTAGATATATCAAAAATACAGGAGGCATCGATGCGACATCATCACGAAGAGGGCCACGGCGAACAGGGCCGTCGCGGCGGCGGACGCCGCCAGCGTTTCTTTGGCCACGGCGAATTGCGCCTGGTGATCCTCGATATCCTTTCGCGCAACGCCAGCCACGGCTATGAGCTGATTAAAGAGATTGAGGCGCTGACGCAGGGCAATTACAGCCCCAGCCCCGGCGTCATCTATCCGACGCTCGACCTGCTGCAGGATCAGGGATTGATTAGCGTAGAAGAGGAGAATGGGCGTAAAAAAATCGCTATCACTGAAGAGGGGCGCCGCCTGCGCGCCGAAAGCGGCGAGCTGTTAAGCCAAATTCAGACGCGCCTGCAGGAACGCATGGTCGGCTGCGAATTGCGCAAAAATCCGCAGATGAAACGCGCGCTGGAGAACTTTAAAGCGGTGCTGGACCTGAAGGTCAACCAGCAGAGCATCAGCGACGCTCAATTGAAACAGATCATCGGCGTGATTGACCGCGCGGCGATGGAAATCTCCCAGCTCGATTAACCTCTCGCACCACAATAGTTCCCAGGCTGCTCCATCACGCGGCAGCCTGCACCACCCCAATTCATACCGCTTCACACCCCAACGGCAGTTTATCTTGCAGCCTCAGGAATAAAACGTGCCAATAATTAAGTTATGAGATTAAATTTTGCACATTTGCGCCTTAACTTTGCGTTTATCCCGATTTTCATCGTCGCTGCCAGGCTGGCGTAATCCCTGCAATACTTAATTCAGTATCATGTGATACGCCCCCCCAGGAGCACATTTTGAACAGGTTACCTTCCAGCGCATCGGCTCTGGCCTGCAGCGCGCACGCACTGAATCTCATCGAGAAGCAATCGCTCTCCCATGACGAAATGAAAGCACTGAACCAGGAGGTGAGAGAATACTTTAAAGAACATGTGAACCCGGGGTTTCTGGAGTATAGAAAATCGGTCACAGCCGGCGGGGATTACGGAGCCGTAGAGTGGCAAGCGGGAGGGTTAAATACGCTTGTCGACACCCAGGGACAGGAGTTTATCGACTGCCTTGGTGGGTTTGGCATCTTCAATGTAGGGCACCGTAATCCAGTTGTGGTATCCGCCGTCGAAAATCAACTCGCGAAACAACCGCTTCACAGCCAGGAGCTGCTGGACCCGCTGCGGGCGATGCTGGCGAAAACGCTGGCGGCCCTAACGCCCGGCAAGCTCAAATACAGTTTCTTCTGCAATAGCGGCACGGAATCGGTGGAAGCGGCGCTGAAGCTGGCAAAAGCCTATCAGTCTCCGCGCGGCAAATTTACCTTCGTCGCCACCAGCGGCGCATTCCACGGTAAATCGCTCGGCGCGCTGTCGGCCACCGCGAAATCGACCTTCCGTAAACCGTTTATGCCGCTGCTGCCGGGCTTCCGCCACGTGCCGTTCGGCGATATCAACGCCATGCGTTCCATTCTGAGCGAATGCAAGAAAACCGGTGATGACGTCGCGGCGGTGATCCTTGAGCCTATCCAGGGCGAAGGCGGCGTGATCCTGCCGCCGGCGGGTTACTTACCGGCGGTCCGTAAACTGTGCGACGAGTTTGGCGCGTTGCTGATCCTCGACGAAGTACAGACCGGCATGGGCCGCACCGGCAAGATGTTCGCCTGCGAGCATGAAAACGTGCAGCCGGATATTCTATGTCTGGCTAAAGCGCTCGGCGGCGGCGTAATGCCGATCGGCGCGACGGTGGCGACGGAAGAGGTCTTCTCGGTGCTGTTCGATAACCCATTCCTGCACACCACCACCTTCGGCGGCAACCCGCTGGCCTGCGCGGCGGCGCTGGCGACGATCAACGTCTTGCTCTCGCAGAACCTGCCGGCGCAGGCGGAGCAAAAAGGCGATCTGTTGTTGGACGGCTTCCGTCAACTGGCGCGCGAATATCCGGATCTGGTGAATGAAGTCCGTGGGAAAGGCATGCTGATGGCCATTGAGTTTGTCGATAACGAGATTGGCTATAACTTTGCCAGCGAGATGTTCAGACAGCGGGTGCTGGTCGCCGGGACGTTAAACAACGCCAAGACGATCCGCGTTGAACCGCCGCTGACGCTCACCCTCGAACAGTGCGAACAGGTGCTGAAGGCGGCGCGCAAGGCGCTGGCGGCACTGCGCGTTTCGGTCGAAGAGACATAATTCACACCCGACCCTCTCCCGCTGGGAGAGGGTATTTTCGCGTTATACCACCCGCACGCCTGCCGGCATGGCGCGCTCCGGCGTCAACAGCACGCTTTCGCTTTCATCCTCGGTTTCCGCGCATAACAGCATGCACTCAGAAGTTTCACCACGCATTTTGGCTTTCGCCAGATTACACAGCACCACCACCGTTTTCCCCAGCAGCTCCTCTTCGCTGTAGTAGGGCACCAGGCTGGTGACCGTCTGCAGCGTGCGGTCGCCGACATCAATCCGCGCAATGTACAGTTTGTCAGCATTGTCATGGCGCTTCACCTCGACAATCTTGCCGACGCGCATCTCCAGTTTGGCAAAATCAGCGTAAGCTACGGTATCCATCTCTCACCTCCAGTAAATTTTTACTAAAAGATAGCAAGTTTTTGCCGTTCGTCTGCATAATGCTGAGAATAATGCTACTTCTGTCACGCTATCGCCGGGGAAAACAGCCCTCGCGCGCAGGCGTTTTTTACTGAAATAAGGTGCAGGACGCGACGCTTGCTTTACAATGGATGAGCAAACATGGGCAACGTCCGATAAAGGAAAAAGATGGCAACGCTAAAAGACATTGCGACCGAAGCGGGTGTTTCGCTGGCGACGGTTTCCCGGGTGTTAAACGACGATCCCACCCTGAACGTGAAAGAAGAGACCAAGCATCGCATTCTCGAGATTGCGGAGAAGCTGGAGTATAAAAGCAGCAGCGCGCGTAAAACGCAGGTCCTACCCGTCGGCCACCATCATATCCTGGCGCTGTACAGCTACCAGCAAGAGCTGGAAATTAACGACCCTTACTATCTCGCCATTCGCCACGGTATTGAAACCCAGTGTGAAAAGCTGGCCATCGAGCTCACCAACTGCTATCTCAATAACACCCTGCCCGAGCTGAAAAAGGTCACCGGCGTATTGATTATCGGCCAGCCGACGCGCGAGCTGCGCGAAACCGCCAGCGCGCTGACCGACAATATCTGCTTTATTGATTTCCACGAAGCCGGCAGCCCGTACGATGCGGTGGATATCGACCTGGTACGTATCGCTAAAGAGGTGGTCGACTTCTTTATCCAGCAGGGCGCGTCGCGTATTGGATTTATCGGCGGCCAGGACCAGCCCGGCAAGGCCGATATTCGCGAAGTGGCGTTTGTGGAGTACGGCCAGTTGAAGGGCGTGGTTTCAGCCGATGATATCTGGCGCGGCGGTTTTTCCAGCTCGTCCGGTTATGAGCTGGCGAAGCAGATGCTGGCGCAAGCGGAATTTCCGCGGGCGCTGTTTGTCGCCTCGGACTCCATCGCCATTGGCGTGCTGCGCGCCATTCACGAACGCGGGCTGGCGATCCCGGAAGATATTTCGCTGATTAGCGTCAACGATATCCCCACCGCGCGCTTTACCTTCCCGCCGCTGTCGACGGTGCGGATCCACTCCGAAATGATGGGTAGTCAGGGGGTGAACCTGCTGATCGAGAAGGCCCGCGATGGCCGCGCCCTGCCGCTTAACGTTTTTGTTCCCAGCGTGTTGAAGCTGCGCGGCACCACCCGTTAATCCAACCCCATCCCGGCGGCGCTCCGCTTAGCCGGGCTACCGGTCCTGGCCGGAACGCCATTCTGTAGGCCGGGTAAGGCGCAGCCGCCACCCGGCATAAAGTGGCTCATTTTGTGATCAAGTTAAAGTAAATCATCCCTGGCGATTTTATTTAGTAAAAGTTTTACTAAAATGAGTTTTATCTTATTAAGCCGTTCAGGGAGGCGATATGAATCGCTGGGAAAACCTTCAACTCACTCATGAAAACAGGCTGCCGCCGCGGGCGTATTTCTTCTCTTACGACTCACTGGCCCAGGCGCGGACCTTCGCCCGCGAAACCAGCAGCCGCTTCCTGTCCCTCAGCGGGCAGTGGAACTTCCGCTTTTTCACCAACCCGCTGCTGGTACCGGAGAGCTTTACCTCATGCTATCAGAACGAGTGGGGGCCGATTACCGTACCGGGTATGTGGCAGATGGAAGGCCACGGCCAGCTGCAGTACACCGACGAAGGTTTCCCCTTCCCCATCGACGTGCCCTATGTCCCGACCGATAACCCGACCGGCGCCTACCAGCGCCTGTTCACCCTCGGCGACGGCTGGCAGGGCAAGCAAACCATCATCAAATTCGATGGCGTCGAAACCTATTTCGAAGTCTACGTTAACGGCCAGTACATCGGCTTTAGCAAAGGCAGCCGCCTGACCGCCGAGTTCGATATCAGCGCGGCGGTGAAAACTGGCGACAACCTGCTGTGCGTGCGCGTGATGCAGTGGGCGGATTCCACCTATATTGAAGATCAGGACATGTGGTGGTCGGCGGGCATTTTCCGCGACGTCTATCTGGTGGGGAAAAATCCGCTGCACGTGCAGGATTTCACCGTGCGCACCGATTTTAACGATGACTACATCGACGCGACCCTCTCCTGCCAGCTGACGCTGGAAAACCTGGCTCCGCAGACGGCGGCGGCGACGCTGGAATATACCCTGTTCGACGGCGAAAAAGCGCTTTATTCGGGCAACGTCGGTCAACTGCAGGTCAGCCAGCAGCTGAACACCGGCTTCACGATTGATGTGAGCGCGCCGCAGCAGTGGTCGGCGGAAAGCCCGTATCTTTATCATCTGGTGCTGACGTTAAAGAACGCCGCCGGCGAGGTGCTGGAAATCATCCCGCAGCGCGTCGGTTTCCGCGATATTAAAGTGCGTGACGGCCTGTTCTATATCAATAACCGCTACGTGATGCTGCACGGCGTAAACCGCCACGATAACGATCATCAGAAAGGCCGCGCGGTCGGCATGGATCGCGTGGAAAAAGATCTGCTGCTGATGAAGCAGCACAACATCAACTCGGTGCGCACCGCCCACTACCCGAACGACCCGCGTTTCTATGAAATGTGCGATATCTACGGACTGTTCGTGATGGCGGAAACCGACGTGGAGTCCCACGGTTTCGCCAACGTCGGCAACCTCAGCGCCATCACCGACGATCCGGCCTGGGAACACATCTACGTTGAGCGCATCGTGCGCCACGTGCACGCGCAGAAAAACCATCCGTCGATCGTCATCTGGTCGCTGGGTAACGAATCCGGTTATGGCTGCAACATCCGCGCCATGTACCACGCCACCAAAGCGCTGGATGATACCCGACTGGTGCACTACGAAGAGGATCGCGACGCCGAGGTGGTGGATATCATCTCCACGATGTACACCCGCGTGCCGCTGATGAACGAATTTGGCGAGCATCCGCATGAAAAACCACGCATTATCTGTGAGTACGCCCATGCGATGGGCAACGGTCCCGGCGGATTAACCGAATACCAGAACGTCTTCTACCAGCACGACTGCATCCAGGGCCACTACGTGTGGGAATGGTGCGACCACGGGATTCAGGCCAGCGACGATAACGGCGCGGTGTGGTACAAATTCGGCGGCGATTACGGCGACTACCCGAACAACTACAACTTCTGCCTTGATGGGCTGATTTTCTCCGACCAGACGCCGGGGCCGGGCCTGCGCGAATACAAACAGGTCATCGCCCCGGTAAAAGTGCAGGCGCGGGATATCTGCCGCGGCGAACTGCGGGTGGAAAACAAACTGTGGTTCTCCACTCTCGATGACTACACCCTGCGCGTTGAAGTGCGCGCCGAAGGCGAAACGCTCTCCAGTCAGCTGCTGAAAGTGAAAGACCTGGCGCCGAACAGCGGCCGCGACCTGCAAATCGCCCTGCCGCAGCTCGACGAGCGTGAGGCTTTCGTCAACATCATGGTGACCAAAGATTCGCGCACCCCGTATAGCGAAGCCAATCACGATATCGCCGTCTATCAGTTCCCGCTTAAAGCGCGAACCGCCGCGCGAACGCCGCTGTTAAACGCCAGCGCCACGCCGCTGCAGATTGTCGATGAACGCCTCAGCTACACCATCTGCGGCCATAACTTCCGCGTGGTGTTCAGCAAGGTCAGCGGCAAACTGAGCGAATGGCAGGTCAACGGCGTCGACCAGGTAACCCGCGAGCCGAAGATTAACTTCTTCAAACCAATGATTGATAACCATAAACAGGAATACGAAGGACTGTGGCAGCCGGCCCACCTGCAGATAATGCAGGAGCATCTGCGCGAATTCAGCGCTGAAATAGAGGGCGAAACGGTGGTGATCACCACCCGCAGCGTGATTGCGCCGCCGGTGTTCGACTTCGGTATGCGTTGTACCTATCGCTGGCAGATTACCCCACAGGGCCACATCAACGTTGAGCTGGCCGGCGAGCGCTACGGCGACTATCCACACATCGTCCCGTGCATCGGCTTTATGCTGGGCATTAACGGTGAGTTCGACCAGGTGAACTACTATGGCCGCGGGCCGGGCGAGAACTACGCCGACAGCCAGCAAAGCAACATCATTGATATCTGGCATACCACCGTCGACGATATGTTCGTCAATTATCCGTTCCCGCAGAACAACGGTAATCGTCAGCACGTGCGCTGGGCATCGTTCAGCGACCGCCACGGCAGCGGTCTGCTGGTCGTTCCGCGCAATCCGCTCAACGTCAGCGCCTGGCATTATACGGCAGAAAATCTGCACGCCGCCCAGCACTGCAACGAACTGCAGCGCAGCGATGACATCACCCTGAATATCGATGCGCAACTGCTCGGTCTCGGCTCCAACTCCTGGGGCAGCGAAGTGCTGGATAGCTGGCGCGTCTGGCTCAACACCTTCAACTATGGCTTTACGCTGCTGCCGCTGGAGGGCGGATGCGGCACCTCGCAGGTACTGGCGAACCATAGCTTCGGCGCCGGTTTCTTTTCCCCCGTTGCACACAGCGAGGCTGAACAATGAGAATTCTCGATAATTTAGAACAGTTTAAGCAGGTTTATCATAGCGGCCGCAAATGGCAGCGCTGCGTGGAAGCCATCAATAACATCGACAACATCCGCCCGGGTGTGGCGCATTCCATTGGTGATTCGCTCTCCTATCGGGTGGAAACCGATAGTACGACCGATGCGCTATTTGTCGGCAACCGCCGCTACTTTGAGGTGCACTATTACCTGCAGGGGCAGCAGAAAATCGAGTTTGCCGCCAAAGAAAATCTGCAAACCGTCGCCTGCTACCGCGACGAAACCGATCGCGAATACCTGAAAGGGATCGGTGAAACGGTGAAGGTTCACGAAGGGCAGATGGTGATTTGCGATATCGACGAAGCCTACCGCTTTATCTGCGATGCGCCGGTAAAAAAAGTGGTGCTGCGAGTCACGGTTGAAGACGGATACTTCCTCAATAAGTAAACCCGCGTTAAGCGACAAGGGAGGTCAACGGGTACGCCCGTTGGCCTTTCGGTTCCAGCCCGCTGCGGCGGGTAGATGAATGATTGGAGGACGTATGTCCGAATCTGTACGTGCCAAAATCGGCAAGTTCGCGCTGCTATCGATGGCCTTTACCGCCGTCTTTAACGTGCGAAATATCGTCAATAATAACATTGAGTTAGGCCTCAGTTCCGCGCCTATCTTCTTATTCGCCACTATCGTTTACTTTATCCCGTTCGTGTTTATCATCGCCGAATTCGTCTCGGCCAACAAACACTCCGAATCCGGGATGTACGCGTGGCTGAAGCAGCCGCTGGGCACCCGCGCCGCCTATCTTGGTTCCTTCCTCTACTGGTTTGTGAACCTGTTCTTTTTCCTCTCGCTGTTGCCGAACGTGGTGGCCTACGCCTCGTATGCGATCACCGGTTACGCGATCCCCTTCTCGCCGATGGTGACCTCGCTTATCTCCATCGTGCTGTTCGCCATGGCTACCCATATATCCACCAAAGGGGCGACCTGGCTGGGTAAAATTTCCGAATGCGTAGCCTACGGCGTGTTCGCTTTGTTCGCGATTTACGTCGTCGGCGCGCTGACCGCGCTGGGTTCCGGTCACGTCCCGGCGCAGCCGATTACCCTGGCGGCGATGGAGCCGACCATCAACTGGGCGACGCTCGGTATCATGTGCTGGATTTTCCAGGCCGCGGGCGGCGCGGAAACCGTTGCCGCCTACCTCAACGACACCAAGGGCGGGCAGAAATCCTTTATTAAAGTCATCATCACCGCCGGGGTGCTGATTGGCGGTATGTACGCCTTAGGTTCGCTGCTGGTTAACGTCTTTGTCGCCCGTGAAAACCTGACCTACGCCGGCGGAATGGTGGAAATCTTTACCGGTCTCGGTGCCTACTTCCACATTTCTGAAGCGCTGATGGGCCGCTTCGTCGGCATCATCCTGTTTATCGCTATCTTCGGCAGCATGATGATGTGGACCGCCGCGCCGGTCAAAATCCACTTCTCGGAAATCCCGAAGGGTATCTACGGCCAAAAAACCACCGAGCTGAACGCCCACGGCGTGCCGGTACGCGCCGCCTGGTGGCAGTTCCTGTTCGTTTTCCTGATGTTGATTGTTAACGGCTTCGGCTCCGCCAGCGTGCAGCAGATGATGAACACCGCCATTAATCTCACCGCCGGCACCGCCATGCTGCCGCCGCTGTTCATCATGGCCGCCTACTTCGTCTTCCGCTGGAAACACGATGACACGCCGCGCGATTTCCGTATGGGCTCAAGAAAAGTGGGCATGAGCGTGGTCACCATGTTGATGGTTATTTTCGTCATCAGCATGACTGCTTCGGCTTTCCCGCCGGGCGTCGATCTGGTTAACGCTTTCTTTATCAACGTCTTTATGACCGCAGTCTTCTCCGGCCTGGCGTGGTGGTGGATCACCCGCTTTGAAAAAAAGCAGCAACGTCTGCGCGCCGCGGCGCCGGTTAACGCTGCCGCCGCCGGTAAATAACGTTCCTGTCGTCCCGTCAGCCCCTCGTCGGCTGGCGGGATTTTTTTAACCCCGCCTGATTACGTATTACTCAACCTTTTTCGTGATCGAGTTAAAGCTATTCGTTTTCTTTACTTCTATTTACTAAAACTTTTACTAAAATCAACATTAATTCTTAACTACCTCTACCCTACAAACAACACAACCCCCTTCAGCGACCCTCTGAAGGACAATGTGTGGAGATGTGTTATGTCTGATACTAAACGTAATACCATCGGCAAGTTCGGCCTGCTATCGCTGACCTTTGCCGCCGTTTACAGTTTCAATAACGTCATCAACAACAATATCGAACTGGGGCTGGCGTCGGCGCCGATGTTCTTCCTCGCCACCCTGTTCTACTTCATTCCGTTTTGCCTGATTATCGCCGAGTTCGTGTCGCTGAATAAAAACTCCGAGGCCGGGGTTTACGCCTGGGTGAAGAGTTCGCTCGGCGGCCGTTGGGCGTTTATCACCGCCTATACCTACTGGTTCGTAAACCTGTTTTTCTTCACCTCGCTGCTGCCGCGCGTGATCGCCTATGCCTCTTACGCCTTCCTCGGCTACGAATACATTCTGACGCCGTTCGCCACCACCGTGTTGAGCATGGCGCTGTTCGCTTTCTCCACCTGGATCTCCACCAACGGCGCGAAAATGCTGGGGCCTATCACCTCCGTCACCTCATCGCTGATGCTGCTGCTGACGCTCTCTTATATTCTGCTGGCCGGTACCGCGCTGGTGGGTGGCGTGCAGCCAGCGGATCCGATCACCGTCGAGGCGATGATCCCTAACTTCAACTGGGCGTTCCTCGGTATTACCACGTGGATCTTTATGGCGGCGGGCGGCGCGGAATCGGTGGCGGTGTACGTCAACGATGTGAAAGGCGGCTCGAAATCCTTCGTTAAAGTGATCATCCTCGCCGGGATCTTCATCGGCGTGCTGTACTCGATCTCCTCCGTGCTGATCAACGTCTTCGTCAGCAGCAAAGAGCTGAAGTTTACCGGCGGATCGGTGCAGGTGTTCCACGGCCTGGCGGCTTACTTTGGCCTGCCGGAAATGCTGATGAACCGCTTCGTCGGCCTCGTTTCGTTTACCGCGATGTTTGGCTCGCTGCTGATGTGGACCGCCACCCCGGTTAAAATTTTCTTCTCGGAAATTCCCTCCGGCATCTTTGGTAAAAAAACCGTCGAGCTCAATGAGAACGGCGTCCCGGCGCGCGCGGCCTGGATCCAGTATCTGATCGTCATTCCGCTGATGATCATCCCGACGTTGGGATCAAACACCGTGCAGGATCTGATGAACACCATCATCAACATGACCGCCGCCGCTTCAATGCTGCCGCCGCTGTTCATCATGCTGGCCTACCTCAACCTGCGACGCAAACTCGACCATCTGCCGCGCGATTTCCGCATGGGCTCGCGTACCACCGGCATCGTGGTGGTATCCATGCTGATTGTGATTTTCGCCATCGGCTTCGTCGCCTCAACCTTCCCAACCGGCGGCAACATCCTGACCATTATTTTCTACAACGTTGGCGGGATTGTGATTTTCCTTGGCTTCGCGTGGTGGAAATACAGCAGATACGTCAAAGGATTAACCCAGGAACAACAACAAATAGAAGCGGCTCCGGCTTCCCATACCTCTTAAAAACCTTAAAAAAATGAAAACTCACACTTACTTATACGGGGCACTCGTTGCCCTGGCTTTTTGCGCCCCTGCGGCGGCCGCTGAGGCCGTCCATCCGGCCGAGCACGACGATACCAAAACGCCGGAATTAACCACCACCTCCTATCGCTTTTACGGCGAATTGGGGGTTGGCGGATACATGGATTTAGAAGGCGAGGACAAACATAAATACAGCGATGGCACCTATATCGAGGGCGGGCTGGAAGTCAAAAACGGCCACTGGTTCGGGCTGATTTATGGCGAAGCCTGGACGGTACAGGCCGATAGCCAGGGCAATGCCTGGACGCCCGGCCACAGCTGGGGCGGCGTGGAAGGCGGCCTTAACCGCCTCTATGGCGGCTATAAAACCGATAACAACACCGAGATCATGCTCAGCCTGCGCCAGGACTCGTCGCTGGACGACCTGCAGTGGTGGGGCGACTTTACCCCCGATCTGGGTTATGTGATCCCCAATACCCGCGACATCATGTACGCGCTGAAGGTACAAAACCGCATCGGCGATTTCCGCTATAGCGTCACCGCCACGCCGGCCGGTCATCACGATGAAAGCAAGGCCTGGCTTCACTTCGGCAAATATGATCGCTATGACGATAAGTACACCTATCCGGCGATGATCAACGGCTACGTGCAGTACGACATCGTCAAAGATGTCACCTGGATGAACGGCCTTGAAGTGACCGACGGCACCGGACAGCTATTCCTGACCGGCGTTCTGTCGCCCAATCTGGCCTTCCGCGCCTGGCATCATACCGGTCGCGCCAAAGGGCTGGATGTTCCCGGCAGTGAAACCGGCTTTATGGCCAGCGCCATGTATGAAGCATTAAGCGGGCTCTACTTCTCCACCGCATACAGCTACGCCAAACACCGCCCGGACCACGCCGCTGATGAAACCACCGCGTTTATGCAATTTGGCATCTGGTACGAATACGGCGGCGGGCGTTTCGCCACCGCCGCCGACAGCCGTTTCTATACCAGCAACGCCAGCGGCGACCCGAGCGACAAAATTTTCCTGATGCAATACTTCTACTGGTAACAAGGAGCCGAGATACCATGAACCTCACCACTACGCTGACGCCGCTGGCCTGCGCGCTGATTCTGAGTTTTTCCGCCCACGCCGTCACCGCGCAGGCGTTTAAAAACGTCATCGATCGTAGCGGCGCGCCGCAGTATATGCAGGATTTCGACGCCGATGACCACCAGCGCTTCAACCCCTTTTTCGACCTCGGGGCGTGGCACGGCCACCTGCTGCCCGACGGCCCGGCGACCATGGGCGGTTTCCCCGGACCGGCGCTGCTGACCGAAGAGTACATCAACTTTATGGCCACCAACTTCGATCGCCTGACGGTGTATCAGAACGGCAAAAAGGTCGATTTCACCCTGCAGGCCTGGAGCCTGCCCGGCGCACTGAAACAAACGCTGACCGCCCCCGGCGTGAAGGTGGAGATGACGCTGCGCTTCGCCAGCGCCCATACCTCGCTAGTGGAGACCAAAATCACCAGCAACACTCCACTGAAGCTGGTATGGGATGGCGAATTACTGGAAAAACTGGCCGCCAAAGAGGGTAAAGCGCTATCGGGCAAAACCATTGATGAAGCCTTCCCGGACTATCAGCGCCGTCTGAACGCCACGCCCGACGGCCTGACGGTCAGCTTTGGTAAAGTTCGCGCCGCCTCTGACCTGATGACTTCCGGCGAATCGCAGTATCAGATCCACCGTTCGCTGGCAACCGAGACCCGTATCGACGGTCACCGCTTCACCAGCAGCGCGGAGATCCGCGGCTCCACCACCCTCTACACCACTTATTCGCACCTGCTCACCGCGGAGCAAGCGCGGCGGGAAAAAGCGCAGATCCGCGATATTCTGGCGCGCCCGGCTTACTATCTCACCGCCTCCGAACAGCGCTGGGACGGCTATCTGCAAAAAGGGCTCAGCAATCCAGACGCTACCGCTGAACAGACCCGCGTGGCGGTGAAAGCCATTGAGACGCTCAACGGCAACTGGCGCGCGCCGGGCGGCGCGGTGCATTACCACACCGTCACCCCATCCGTGACCGGCCGCTGGTTCTCCGGCAACCAGACCTGGCCGTGGGATACCTGGAAACAGGCCTACGCCATGGCCCACTTCAACCCGGATATCGCCAAAGAGAATATCCGCGCCGTCTTCTCCTGGCAGATTAAAGCCAATGATAAGGTGCGCCCGCAGGATGCCGGATTTGTGCCCGATCTGATTGCCTGGAACCTGAGCCCCGAGCGCGGCGGCGATGGCGGCAACTGGAACGAACGCAACACCAAGCCAAGCCTCGCGGCCTGGTCGGTGATGGAGGTGTATAACGTCACCAAAGATAAAGCATGGCTGGAAGAGATGTATCCGAAGCTGGTGGCCTATCACGACTGGTGGCTACGCAACCGCGACCATAACGGTAACGGCGTGCCGGAATATGGCGCGACCCGCGATAAGGCGCACAACACCACCGACGGCGCCATGCTGTTCACGGTGAAAAAAGGGCAAACCGAGCAGACGCTTTCCGGCCTTAGCGCCTACGAGCAGGTGACGGCCAAAAGCGATTACGACAGCCTCGAAATCCCGGCGCAGGTAGCGGCATCGTGGGAATCCGGGCGCGACGATGCGGCGGTATTTGGTTTTATCGATAAAGAACAGCTGGATAAATACGTCGCCAACGGCGGCAAACGCAGCGACTGGACGGTGAAATTCGCCGAAAACCGCGACCGCAACGGCAACCTACTGGGGTATTCGCTGCTTCAGGAGTCGGTCGATCAGGCCAGCTATATGTACAGCGATAACCACTATCTGGCGCAGATGGCGACCATTCTTGGCAAAGCGGAAGAGGCAAAGCGCTATCAGGCGCTGGCGGCGAAGCTGGCGGATTATATCAATACCTGCATGTTCGACCCGCAGACCCGCTTCTATTACGACATTCGTATCGAGGAACAACCGCTGGCCAACGGCTGCGCCGGTAAACCGATCGTCGAGCGCGGCAAAGGGCCGGAAGGCTGGTCGCCGCTGTTTAACGGCGCAGCGACGCAGCAACATGCTGACGATGTGGTTTCGGTGATGCTCGACCCGAAAGAGTTCAACACCTTTGTGCCGCTGGGTACCGCCGCGCTGACCAACCCGGCCTTTGGCGCCGATATTTACTGGCGCGGACGAGTGTGGGTGGATCAGTTCTGGTTCGGCCTGAAGGGAATGGAGCGCTACGGTCATCGCGATGAGGCGCTGAAGCTGGCGGACGCCTTCTTCCAGCACGCCAAAGGCTTAACCGCCGATGGCCCTATTCAGGAGAACTACAATCCGCTGACCGGCGCCCAGCAGGGAGCGCCCAACTTCTCG
This sequence comes from Klebsiella sp. 141162, assembly GCF_050600755.1. Classification (NCBI taxonomy): domain Bacteria; kingdom Pseudomonadati; phylum Pseudomonadota; class Gammaproteobacteria; order Enterobacterales; family Enterobacteriaceae; genus Klebsiella; species Klebsiella sp. 141162. Next base: position 157,858 of record NZ_JAQIRI010000010.1, read on the forward strand.
TGGAGCGCGGCGCATTTATATATGTTGTATAACGAGTTTTTCCGTAAGCAGTAATTCCCCTCACCCTAACCCTCTCCCCACAGGGGAGAGGGAACCGTCCGATGCCGTTTTTATTCACTGCCCCGGCCCGCTTTTCTCCCTCTCCCACTGGAGAGAGGGAACCGTCCGATGCCGTTTTTATTCACTGCTCCGGCCCGCTTTTCTCCCTCTCCCACTGGAGAGAGGGAACCGTCCGATGCCGTTTTTATTCACTGCTCCGGCCCGCTTTTCTCCCTCTCCCACTG
>NZ_JAQIRI010000011.1:0-139416 GCF_050600755.1 Klebsiella sp. 141162
TGTGTTAGGCCTGCCGCCAGCGTTCAATCTGAGCCATGATCAAACTCTTCAATTTAAGTTTGATGCTCGTGAATTAAACTTCGTAATGAATTACGTATGTTCACTCAGAGACTTGGTATTCATTTTTCGTCCGAGGACGTTAAGAATCCATGTCACTTTGAGTGCCCACACAGATTGTCTGATAAATTGTTAAAGAGCAGTTGCAACGCGGCTTTCAGCTCACCGTTGCGAGGTCCCGTATATTACGTTTTCCTCATTCAGAGTCAAGCGCTTATTTCGCTTTTCTCTGTCGGCTTTCAGCGTCGTATTTCACTGCTGAAACCCTGCTGACCCGGCGGCTTGTTTGCCGTTGTTCCGTGTCAGTGGAGGCGCATTATAGGGAGTAATTCTGAAGTGACAAGCATAAATTCAAAAAAACAATCCAAGCGCTCACTTTTCAACCAAATCATCGTTTGGACTTTAATTCTTGCCTGGTTTTTAAACAAAAACGAGCCCAGAGGGCCCGTTTTTGTCGTTTTGTGACTTACTGCACTGCCACGATACGGTCGTCTTTCACCACCAGCTCGACGGTTTTACCCGGAACCAGCTCGCCAGACAGGATTTGCTGGGCTAACGGGTTCTCTATCTGTTGCTGGATGGCACGTTTCAATGGACGCGCACCGTATACCGGGTCGTAGCCATTTTCGCTCAGCAGCTTCAGCGCCTCATCGGACATATGCACTTCATAGCCGCGCTCTTCCAGACGTTTATACAAACGCTGTAGTTGGATCTGCGCAATAGAAGCAATGTGTTTTTCACCCAACGGATGGAAGACCACCACTTCATCAATACGGTTGATAAACTCCGGACGGAAGCGCTGACTAACCACGCCAAGCACCAGATCCTTCATATGACCGTAGTCCAGCTCGCCGAAACGTTCCTGAATCAGATCGGAACCGAGGTTAGAGGTCATGATGACAACCGTATTACGGAAGTCGACCGTTCTCCCCTGCCCGTCGGTCAGGCGACCATCGTCAAGCACCTGCAGCAGAATGTTAAATACATCCGGATGCGCTTTTTCCACTTCATCCAGCAGGATGACGGAATAAGGACGACGACGAACCGCTTCGGTCAGATACCCGCCCTCTTCGTAACCCACATATCCCGGAGGCGCACCGACCAGACGCGAGACGGAGTGTTTCTCCATAAATTCGGACATATCGATACGCACCATCGCGTCGTCGCTGTCGAACATGAAGTTAGCCAGCGTTTTGCAAAGCTCAGTTTTACCCACCCCGGTCGGGCCGAGGAACAGGAACGAACCAATAGGCCGGTTCGGGTCAGACAATCCGGCGCGGCTACGGCGAATGGCGTTGGATACCGCTTCAACCGCTTCATCCTGGCCAATGACGCGGTGATGCAGATCCTGCTCCATACGCAGCAGTTTTTCGCGCTCGCTTTCCATCATCCGCGCCACCGGAATGCCGGTCCAACGCGCCAGCACTTCGGCGATCTCGGCATCGGTTACTTTGTTACGTAACAGGCGCATCGTTTTGCCTTCAGACTGAGTGGCTGCCGCCAGCTGTTTTTCCAGCTCCGGAATTTTACCGTATTGCAGTTCGGACATCCGCGCGAGGTCGCCAAGACGTCGTGCTTGTTCGATGGCAATTTTGGCTTGTTCCAGCTCGGCTTTAATAGTCTGCGTACCGGAGAGTGATGCTTTTTCCGCTTTCCACTCTTCTTCCAGCACCGAATACTGGCTTTCTTTGTCCGCCAGCTCTTCATTAAGCATATCGAGACGTTTCAGGCTCGCTTCATCGGCCTCTTTCTTCAGCGCCTGCTGTTCCAGCTTCAACTGGATGATACGGCGATCGAGACGGTCCAGCTCTTCCGGCTTCGAGTCGATCTGCATACGGATGCTGGATGCCGCTTCATCGATAAGGTCGATAGCTTTATCCGGCAACTGACGGTCGGCAATATAGCGATGCGACAGGGTCGCCGCCGCCACGATGGCCGGGTCAGTGATCTGCACGTGGTGGTGCAGTTCATAACGTTCTTTCAGACCGCGCAAAATCGCGATGGTATCTTCTACCGTCGGCTCAGCGACGAACACTTTCTGGAAACGACGTTCCAGCGCGGCGTCTTTTTCAATGTACTGGCGGTATTCATCAAGGGTGGTGGCGCCGACGCAGTGCAGTTCACCGCGCGCCAGGGCCGGTTTCAGCATGTTGCCGGCATCCATCGCGCCGTCGGCTTTACCCGCGCCGACCATGGTGTGCAGCTCATCGATAAACAGGATAACGTTGCCTTCCTGTTTCGCCAGATCGTTCAGCACGCCTTTCAGACGTTCTTCGAACTCGCCGCGATATTTCGCCCCGGCCACCAGCGCGCCCATATCCAGCGCCAATACCCGACGGCCTTTCAGCCCTTCAGGTACTTCGCCGTTGACGATACGCTGCGCCAGTCCTTCGACGATTGCCGTTTTACCCACCCCGGGCTCACCAATCAGTACCGGGTTGTTTTTAGTACGGCGCTGAAGTACCTGGATGGTACGACGAATCTCTTCATCACGACCGATCACCGGGTCCAGTTTGCCTTGTTCGGCCCGTTCGGTCAGATCGACGGTAAATTTTTTCAATGCCTGACGTTGGTCTTCGGCACCCTGATCGTTCACGCTTTCACCTCCGCGCATTTGTTCAATCGCCTGAGTCACATTGGCGGTTGTTGCTCCGGCAGATTTCAGCAGGTCGGTCAGCGTACCGCGTGATTCAAGCGCCGCCAGAACGAACAGTTCTGACGAAATAAAGTTATCCTTTCTCTTTTGCGCCAGCTTGTCGCAAAGATTGAGAATACGCACCAGATCCTGAGACGGCTGCACGTCGCCGCCGGTACCTTCTACCTGCGGTAAACGGCTCAGCGCCTGTTCGATTTGGCTGCGTAACGCCACGGCGTTAACACCCGCCGAGGTTAATAAAGGATGTACCGATCCCCCTTCCTGATTCAGCAAGGCGCTCATTAGATGAAGTGGTTCGATGAATTGGTTGTCGTGCCCGAGTGCTAGCGACTGGGCATCGGCAAGAGCAAGCTGGAATTTATTAGTAAGACGATCCAGACGCATAACTCCTCCCATAAACAGGTCAAATTTGCTACTGGAGATTAAATGAGGTCATCCCTCAATTATTCAAGGTTAAAGACCTGAACTATGTGAAAAATAAGTTTGCCTTCTGGATCGTCTTGATTCTCTAGGTTATATCAGCCAAATGAAACTTGCCATACGACCTGTGGTCTTGTCGCGACGATAAGAGAAAAAATCATCCTTTTCACTTAGAGTGCAACGATCGCCGCCGAAAATCTGCTCCACGCCGACGTTTGCCAGGCGCTGACGAGCCAATTGATAGATATTAGCAAAATATTTTTCACCGGCAGGACGGAAGGCGCTCTCCGCCTGGGCATCTTTGGCGATGAAAGCCTCGCGCACTTCCGCACCGACTTCAAACGCCTCAGGGCCTATTGCCGGACCAAGCCAGGCCAGGATATTTTCCGGTTTATCATTAAAGCAGGCGACCGTTTCTTCCAGTACGCCTTCACATAAGCCGCGCCATCCGGCGTGCGCTGCCGCCACCTCAGTTCCGGCGCGGTTACAGAACAGCACCGGCAGGCAGTCCGCGGTCATCACCGCACAAACGGTACCCGGCGTATTACAGTATGACGCATCGGCGCGTTTTGACACGTACGGCCCGCCATCCAATTTTAGTACCGTGGTGCCATGCACCTGCTCCAGCCACACCGGATAAGAGGGTAATCCGCCAGCGGCAAACATCCGCCGGCGGTTTTCTTCGACATGCAGGAGATCGTCGCCGCAATGGGCGCCAAGGTTCAACGAGTCATACGGAGGCAGGCTCACGCCGCCCACACGAGTAGAACTACAGGCCGCCACGCCTTTCGGCATTGGCCACTGCGGAACAATCAGCTTTGTCATAACCAGTCAATATCGTCCTTATGGGCTTCAAAATCGGCGCGCATGGCGTCGATCAGTTCCACCATATCCTGCGGGATCGGCGCGTGCCATTCCATCTCAATACCGGTAATTGGGTGATACAGACGCAGCATGGTCGCGTGCAATGCCTGGCGATCGAATTTGCGCAGCGCGCTGATGAACTCGTCCGATGCCCCTTTCGGCGGACGCGGGCGGCCGCCGTAAACCTGATCGCCCACCAGCGGATGGGTGATATGCGCCATATGCACGCGAATCTGGTGGGTACGGCCGGTTTCCAGACGCAGGCGCAAACGGGTGTGGATTCGGAAATGTTCCATAATGCGGTAATGGGTCACCGCCGGTTTCCCCATCGGGTGAACCGCCATATGCGTGCGCTTGGTTGGGTGACGGCTGATCGGTTCTTCAACCGTACCGCCAGCGGTCATGTGGCCGATGGCCACCGCTTCATACTCGCGGGTAATTTCGCGCAGCTGCAGCGACTCGACCAGACGCGTTTGCGCCGGAATAGTCTTCGCCACGACCATCAGACCGGTGGTGTCTTTATCCAGACGGTGGACAATTCCCGCGCGCGGTACATCGGCAATGGGCGGATAGTAATGCAGCAGCGCATTCAGCACAGTACCGTCAGGGTTGCCCGCACCGGGGTGCACAACCAAATCACGTGGTTTGTTGATGACCAGGATGTCGTCATCTTCATAGACGATATTGAGCGGAATATCCTGCGGTTCAAAACGCACGTCTTCCTCGATCTCAACATCGATAGAGACGGCCTCGCCGCCAAAAACTTTTTCTTTCGGCTTGTCGATGACATTGCCATTTACCAGCACGCGCTGGTCAAGGATCCATTCTTTTATCCGCGAACGTGAATAATCCGGGAACAATTCGGCCAAAGCCTGATCTAAGCGTTGACCGAGTTGATTTTCGGACACCGTTGCGGTGAGTTGTACTCGTTGTGCCATATACAGCTTCTTCGTTTAACGTTGGGTTTTACGGCTTTGCCGTTTAATATAGTGTGCTATTGTAGCTGGTCTTAATCGGGAGCAGGAACAGAGATTCTCCCGCATAAACATTTTGAGGAAGTCAAAACGTCATGACGCGCATGAAATACCTGGTGGCAGCAGCCACACTGAGCCTGGCTTTGGTGGGTTGCTCTGGCTCAAAGGAGGAGGTGCCTGATAATCCGCCGAATGAAATTTACGCGACCGCCCAGCAAAAGTTGCAGGACGGTAACTGGAAACAGGCAATAACGCAACTGGAAGCGTTGGATAATCGCTATCCATTTGGTCCTTACTCCCAACAGGTACAGCTGGACCTGATTTATGCGTATTACAAAAATGCCGATTTGCCGCTGGCTCAGGCCGCAATCGATCGTTTCGCTCGTCTGAATCCTACGCATCCAAACATTGACTACGTCATCTATATGCGCGGCCTGACTAACATGGCCCTCGATGACAGCGCTCTGCAGGGCTTCTTCGGCGTCGATCGTTCCGACCGCGACCCGCAGCACGCTCGCGACGCATTCAATGATTTCTCGAAGCTGGTTCGCGGTTATCCGAACAGCCAGTACGCCACTGACGCCTACAAGCGTCTGGTGTTCCTGAAAGATCGTCTGGCGAAGTATGAGCTATCGGTGGTGGATTATTACACCGACCGCGGCGCCTGGGTTGCCGTTGTGAACCGCGTTGACGGTATGCTGCGTAACTACCCGGATACACAGGCCACTCGCGATGCGCTGCCGAAGATGGAAAACGCCTATCGTCAGATGCAAATGAATGCGCAGGCTGACAAAGTCGCCAAAATCATCGCCGCCAACGGCAAAAACACCTGAGGGTGATAGCAGAAAGCAAAACGGCAGCCACGCGGCTGCCGTTTTTTTATTCAATGAACACCAGCGCTGAAGCGGTTTAGCGCCGAGTTAACTCATCAAATATGGCCCCCTTTCTTCATTTCGACAAGTAAAATCTCATCCGTTCCTGTCCTGTCTCACAAAATGAATTCGTTGACAAAAAGTGACATTTAAATGTGATTTAGATCACACATTTTGACATTGGGCGAGGTATGCTGGGTTCACCAAGACGGGAAAGACAAGAGGTAAAATTTATGACAATGAACATTACCAGTAAACAAATGGAAATTACTCCGGCAATCCGCCAGCATGTCGCAGACCGTCTCGCCAAACTGGATAAGTGGCAAACTCATTTAATCAACCCGCACATCATTCTCTCTAAGGAGCCGCAGGGTTTTATTGCTGACGCAACCATCAATACGCCGAACGGTCATCTGGTTGCCAGCGCGCGTCATGAAGACATGTACGCCGCCATTAACGAATTGATCAACAAGCTGGAACGGCAGCTGAATAAAGTGCAACACAAAGGGGAAGCCCGCCGCGCCGCCACATCGGTGAAAGAGGCAGGCTTTGTGGAAGAAGAAGAGTAATCCTTAACTTAAGTTGTGTCATGCCACGCGCCTTCGGGCGCGTTTTTCGTTTTTTATTGACAGGATGAAAACAGTACAGGTACTGTAATCCACACTAACCTAAGGAATTCATCGTGAAACGACTCCCGTTCTTCTTCGCATTCTTTTTTACCTTCCCCTGACTGGGAGGCGGTTCGTCGTATAAGAAAGAATGCGAAGACGAATAACAAGGCCTCCCACGCGGGAGGCCTTTTTTATTGATAACAAGAAAGGCAACACAATTATGACCGAGGAAAACCCATTACTGGCCCTGCGCGACAAAATAAGCGCCCTGGATGAAAAACTGCTCGCGCTGCTGGCCGAACGCCGCGGCCTGGCGGTGGAAGTCGGGAAAGCGAAGCTGGAATCGCACCGTCCGGTACGCGATATCGACCGCGAACGCGACCTGCTGGAGCGTTTAATGACGCTTGGCAAAAAGCATCATCTGGACGCCCACTACATTACCCGCCTGTTCCAGCTGATTATTGAAGACTCCGTTCTTACCCAACAGGCGCTACTGCAGCAGCATCTCAATAAGATTAACCCCCACTCCGCGCGTATCGCCTTCCTGGGGCCTAAAGGTTCGTACTCACATCTTGCCGCGCGCCAGTACGCCGCGCGTCATTTTGAGCAATTTATCGAAAGCGGCTGCGCGAAATTCGCCGATATCTTTGAGCAGGTCGAAACCGGTCAGGCCGATTACGCCGTCGTGCCGATCGAAAACACCAGCTCCGGCGGGATCAACGATGTGTACGATCTGCTGCAGCACACCAGTCTGTCGATCGTTGGCGAACTGACGCTGCCAATCGATCACTGTGTGCTCGTTTCGTCCTCAACGGACGCCGATAAGATCGAGACCGTCTATAGTCATCCGCAGCCGTTCCAGCAGTGCAGCCAGTATTTAAGCCGCTATCCGCACTGGAAAATCGAGTACACCGAGAGCACCTCGGCGGCGATGGAAAAAGTCGCGCAGGCAAAATCTCCCACCGTTGCCGCGCTGGGTAGCGAAGCCGGCGGCGCGCTGTACGGGCTGCAGGTGCTGGAGCACTGCCAGGCTAACCAGACGCAAAACATCACTCGTTTCCTGGTGCTGGCGCGTAAAGCGGTGAACGTATCCGATCAGGTGCCGGCGAAAACGACGTTGTTAATCGCCACCGGCCAACAGGCGGGCGCGCTGGTTGAAGCGCTACTGGTGCTGCGTAACCACAACCTGATCATGAGCAAGCTGGAATCGCGCCCAATCCACGGTAACCCGTGGGAAGAGATGTTTTATCTGGATATTCAGGCCAACCTGGAATCCCTTCCCTTACGTAAAGCTTTAAAAGAGCTGGCCGAAATTACCCGTTCGATGAAAGTACTGGGCTGTTACCCGAGCGAAAACGTCGTGCCGGTCGACCCGGCTTAACGTTCAATAAATTGCCGTTTCTTCATCCCTGCCACCGCAACCGGCAGGGTGAAGATGGCGCCGGAAAGCGGATATTGCGCCACTTCGTCGGCGTCCATATTTTCCCGGGTGGTAGTGATGTAGAGCGTTTTCATATCCGCGCCGCCGAAACACACCATCGTGGGACAACGCACCGGTAAGCGATACTCTTCCAGTTGTTCTCCCTTCGGCGAAAAACGGGCAATCCGCCAGCCGTCAAACATCGCGCTCCAGTAACAGCCTTCTTCATCAACCGCCGCACCATCAGGGATCCCCTCTCCCGGATGGAAACGACGAAACACTTCCCGTTTGCCCGGCTCGCCCTGCTCATCCAGCGGCGTGCGGTAAATCACCGCGTTTGGCGTATCGGAGGTATACATCCAGCGCTTATCGTCGCTAAATGCCAGACCATTAGCACCATGAATATCGCACTGCACCACCTTTGGCGTCAGGTCATTATCAATCCGTACCAGCAGCGCGCCATTGTAATCCCCCGGCCCCCAGAAGGTGCCTGCGTAAAAACGGCCATCCCGGTCGGTGCCGCCGTCGTTAAAACGCGCCAGATCCGGGTTACTTGGGTTATCACAGATTTTGCGTTGCAGCAGACCGCGGGCATCACAAAGCCAGATACCGCTACGTAATGCGACGATAAAACCGCCCTTCTCGCGCAGAGCAAAGCATCCCACTTCTTCGGGAAATTGCAGAACCTGGTGTTCTTTACTGCGTGTATCGTAGCGGTGAATTTCGCACTCCAGAATATCCGCCCAGTACAGTGCCTGCTCGGCATCGCTCCAGGTTGGGCATTCCGGCAGGTGCCCGACGTAATCAAACAGCGGTTGCGGTTGAGCCATCTTTTCATCCCTATAAAAAAAGCCAGCGGGTTACCCCTCTGGCTTTATTGTATACACGTTTAGCGGACTTACTGTCGATTATCATTCGCCTGACGCAACAGCGTGCGGCTTTCGCTCTGGAAGCGCTGGGCGTAATCGCCAAACCAGTGTTCGACTTTACGGAAGCTGTCGATAAACGCCTGTTTATCGCCCTGCTCCAGCAGGCCAATCGCTTCGCCGAAACGCTGGTAGTAGCGCTTAATCAACGCCAGATTATTTTCTGACGACATAATGATGTCGGCATACAACTGCGGATCCTGGGCAAACAGACGCCCCACCATCGCCAGCTCCAGCCGATAAATCGGCGAAGAGAGCGCCAATAGTTGCTCAAGACGAACGTTCTCTTCGGCCAGATGCAGGCCATAGGCGAAAGTGGCAAAGTGACGCAACGCCTGAATAAACGCCATGTTCTGATCGTGCTCAACGGCGCTGATGCGGTGCAGTCGCGCCCCCCAGACCTGAATCTGTTCAAGGAACCACTGGTACGCTTCCGGCTGACGCCCATCGCAGTAAACCACTACCTGTTTCGCCAGGCTGCCGCTGTCCGGGCCAAACATCGGGTGCAATCCCAATACCGGGCCGTTATGCGCCGCCAGCATCGCCTGCAGTGGCTCGGCTTTGATGGAAGCCAGATCGACCAGAATGCAATCTGCCGGCAGCGGCGGCAGACGTGAAATCGTCTCGGCTGTGGTATGGATCGGAACGCTGACGATAACCATCCCGGCATCGGCGACAATCTCTGTCGCCCGCGGCCAGTCTTCTTTTTCCAGTACCCGCACCTGATAGCCAGACAGCGTCAGCATCTTCTCAAACAGACGTCCCATCTGCCCGCCGCCGCCAACAATGACCACCGGGCGCAGATTCGGATGCAGCGTTTTGAAGCCTTTGTCGTTTTCACTTGAATACGATTCGCGCATCACCCGACGCAGAACATCCTCGATAAGATCCGGCGGCACGCCTAGAGCCGCCGCCTCTTCGCGGCGGGAAGCCAGCATCGCGGCTTCCCGTTCCGGTACGTAAATCGGCAGGCCATATTTACTCTTAACCTCGCCAACCTCCGCCACCAGCTCCAGGCGCTTTGCCAGCAAATCAAGCAGCGCCTTATCAACTTCATCAATTTGATCGCGCAATGCGGTCAGTTCAGCAACCATACAATCCTCTTAAGCCAGACGTGCCGCCAGATGTCCGCGCAGATCGCTATCGAGCTCGCGCAGCAGTGCATCGGTAGTTTCCCAGCTGATGCAGGCATCGGTGACGGATACGCCATACTTCATATCGCAACGGGGCTGCTCAGAAGACTGATTGCCTTCGTGGATATTGCTCTCAATCATCAGGCCAATGATGGAACGGTTGCCATCTTTGATCTGCGCGACGACGGATTCCGCAACCGCCGGCTGACGACGGAAGTCTTTATTGGAATTACCATGACTGCAATCTATCATCAGCGACGGTTTCAGTCCCGCCTGCGCCATCTCTTTTTCGCACTTCTCAACATCTTCCGGGCCGTAGTTAGGCGCTTTGCCGCCGCGCAGAATGACGTGACCATCCGGATTCCCCTGGGTCTGCAGCAGGCAAACCTGGCCGGCCTGGTTGATGCCGACAAAACGGTGCGGCATGGCGGCGGCGCGCATGGCGTTAATCGCCGTCGCCAGGCTGCCATCGGTACCGTTTTTAAAACCAACCGGCATCGACAGACCGGATGCCATTTCACGGTGGGTCTGCGATTCGGTGGTACGCGCGCCGATGGCGGACCAGCTGAACAGATCGCCAAGGTATTGCGGGCTATTTGGATCGAGCGCTTCTGTCGCCAGCGGCAGGCCCATATTGACCAAATCAACCAGCAGGCGACGCGCGATCTTGAGACCGCCTTCAACATCAAACGAGCCATCCATGTGCGGATCGTTAATCAGCCCTTTCCAGCCAACGGTAGTACGGGGCTTTTCAAAATAGACGCGCATCACCAGGTAGAGGCTATCGCTGACCTCTGCGGCAAGGGCTTTAAATCGACGAGCATATTCGATAGCAGCTTCCGGATCGTGAATTGAGCAAGGACCGCAGACTACCAGCAGACGCGGATCGCGGCCGGCAATAATATTGGAAATAGTCTGCCGGGAGTGGGCGATCTGCGCTTCCTGCTCCACGGTTAACGGGAATTCGGCTTTCAGCTGATCCGGGGTAATCAGAACTTGTTCATCGGTAATATGTACGTTATTCAGCGCGTCTTTTTGCATGATGGCGATCCTGTATAGCTCGTTTGCGATAGTTGTTGCCTCAGCGGGCATGACGTAACCATACCATATAAAGTAAAGATATCAATCCATATTACGTAAACTTTAATTTACACCAGCAAAATAATTGGCATCAGATTGGCCGAAAACTGTTCATATAAATGTACACATGACGAAAGACTCTTTTTGCCGCCGCGCTTTACTCATTCCTTTACTAAAATTCCTGGTAAGGATTATCTCAAAGCGGCCGGGGCAGCTAATGACGCTTTTTGCCAATAATGCTATTCTCCGCTCAGGCAACTGCGAACTGCGTTTCCCGTGCAATAACGATTTGACGGACCCGTTAATGAAAGAGTTTTACCGTCTATTTTTGCTTTTCTTTTTGCTCATCGCGGGAGTTCCCGCTTTTGCCGCTGAGACATCTGAGAACGTTCGCGCCATAGTTTCGGGGATTGTGACTTATACGCGCTGGCCAAATTTATCCGGCCCGCCGAAGTTATGCGTTTTTTCCACCTCCCGATATATCCGCAGTTTGGCTCAGGAAGCGCCGGAAAATTTACCTTATCAACCGGTGATAGTTCGAAATTCACAGGAAGCCCTAAAGGCCAGCTGCGACGGTTTGTATTTCGGCAGTGAAACCCCGGATCAGCAGTCTGCATTAACAAAAAAATATGGCTCCCGTCCCCTATTACTCATAGCGGAACAAAATACCGATTGCTCTTTTGGCAGCGCTTTTTGCTTGCTCATAAATGACGATAGGGTGAGGTTTTCCGTTAATCTGGATGTCCTGACGCATAGCGGTGTACGGGTCAATCCGGACGTACTGATGCTTGCCCGGAAGAAATCACATGAATAAGGATTTTTCTCAGGCCCCGCGCCCCACTTTCAAAAACGCGTTACGCCGAATCAGCATGATAAGCGTAGTGATTTCGATGACGCTGGTCTGGCTTTTGCTCAGCGCCGCCTCTGTCATCACGTTAAAACAGTACGCGCAAAAAAATCTTGAGCTCACCGCGGCAACCATGGGCCGCAGCCTCGAAGCGGCACTGGTTTTTGGCGATGCCACCGCCGCAGAAGATACGCTGGCGACGCTTGGAAGACAGGGGCAATTTTCCGAAGCCACGCTTCTGGACAGCCGTCAGCGTCATTTCGCCGACTGGCGTAATGACGCCTTAGTTAAAAACGAAAAATTCAGTGGTTATATTAGTAAATGGCTGTTTCCTGAACCGACTGTCCAGCCAATCTGGCATCAGGGAAAAATAATCGGTGAGCTTCGTCTGAAGGCGCTCGATCGGTTAATCAGTCATTTTCTCGGTGTTTCGCTGATCGTATTGACCGGCAGTATTCTGCTGGCGTCCGTTATCGCCCTGATGCTCACCCATTCTCTGCACCGCGGTATTGTCACCGCGCTGCAAAGTATTACCGAAGTGGTACATGATATCCGCGAAAACCGCCATTTCTCGCGCCGTGTACCGGAAGAACGTATTGAGGAATTCCATCTCTTCGCCCAGGACTTCAATAGCCTGCTCGGAGAAATGGAGGATTGGCAGCGTCAGCTGCAGGCAAAAAATGCGCAACTGCTGCGCAGCTCGTTACATGATCCACTAACGGGATTGGCGAATCGCGCGGCGTTTCGCAACGTCATCGGTAAACTGATGGACGATGACGCGGCACGCCATAGCTCGGCGCTGCTGTTTCTTGACGGCGATAATTTCAAACTCATTAACGATAACTGGGGACACGCCGCCGGCGATAAAGTCCTTATTGAGGTCGCCAGCCGCCTGATGGCATTCGTTGGCGACCAACACCAGGCATGGCGTCTGGGCGGCGATGAATTCGCCATTTTATTGCACGATGTGCATACAGAAACCGAAGTCCAGGCGCTTTGCGCAACGCTGTCCGAACAGTTTCTCCAGCCATTCAACCTTCACAATGGCCACACGGCAACGCTCTCTCTGAGTATTGGCTATGCTTTGACCTGGGAGCACACCTCGGTGGAGGAGCTGCAGGAACTGGCCGATCAGAATATGTATCGGATGAAAAACCAGCGTTTTCATCACACACAAAAATAAGAAGGAATTACTATGCTCAGGCAATTTATTGCACCCACTCTTCTGGCTGCATTTCTCCTCACCGGGTGCCAGGCGCCAGGTAAGTTCTCTAAAGAACAGGTCGCAGCAATGAAGTCTTACGGCTTTACCGAAGCCGCTGGTGATTGGTCTTTAGGTTTGTCTGACAGCATTCTGTTTGACAAAAACGACTATCGCCTGCGTCCCGAAAGCCAGCAGCAAATCCACAGTATGGCCGCACGGTTAGCTGAGACCGGTATTACCCATAGCCGTCTTGAAGGTCATACCGATAACTACGGCGAAGACAGCTACAACGAAGCGCTGTCATTAAAGCGCGCCAACAGCGTGGCGGATGCCTGGGCTGAAGGCGCGAAAATCCCGCGCAGTAATCTAACCACCCGCGGATTAGGTAAAAAGTACCCCATCGCCAGCAACGATACCGCTGCAGGCCGTGCTGAAAACCGCCGCGTTACCGTGGTGATCAGCACGCCTTAAGCAGGTTAGTCTACCGATTTAGCCAGCCTCATCGCTGAAGCCGCGCGCCAGCGCAGGTAATCAACCACGAGGCACGCCGCGAGGCTGACGCCCATCAGCGGCACCGCCAGCCCGAGCAGGAGCGCGATTAGCAGCGCAAGCGCCCGGGCGGCGACACTTAACCCCAACCACGCTTGCACCAACGTCTGTGCTGGATTAAACGCACTCTGCGTCGGACGGCGGATCCACCACAGGCGGTAGCCGACGATGATCATGACGCACAGAGCCACCCCGAACGCCACCAACAGCAACTGGTTAGCCAACCCGAACAGTAAACCCATATGAAAATCGACGCCCCATCGGGTCAGCTTAGCCATCAGCGGGAAATCGCTAAAGCGGGTACGATCCACGACTTGTAACGTCTCGCCATCAATGGCCACCGCATCGACCCGTGTCGGCCAGCTACGGTCAATTTCATTCACCGTCCACGCCATCCCCGCGCTTTTGGGCGGCCGGATCTCCAGCTTGCTGGCCGTCAGCCCTGCGGCCTGCGCCACCTGCAATACGCTATCGAACCGATCCGCAGTCACTTTCACCTGTGGCTCATCCATTGCCATATGCGCCATGTGGTGCCCGGCATGCGGATCGGGCGGCATCGCCTCCCCGCCATGAAGTTGCGTATTGACCTGCGGCGTTAGCCAGCCAAACGCGGCGCGCATCTTATCGACGTTACCGCCCGCCCACTGCGACCAGGTTAAGCCAGTGGCGGAAAACAGCAACATGCCAACCAGCAACATCCAGCCCAGCGTCACGTGCAGACGGCGGGTATTTTGCAGCCGATTGTTTATACGCCGCTTCGGACGGGTCATCGCCCATAGCGCAATACCGCCCAACGCCGCGACCCACATCCAGGAGGCCGCCAGTTCGCTGTACAGCCTGCCACTGTCACCCAACAGCAAGGATTTATGCGCGTAATCAATCCACTGGCGCAGCGGTAAAATACCGCTGGTACCGTAAACCGTCAGATCGCCTTTGACCCGTAGCGTCACCGGGTCAACAAAAATAGCCCGGTTTTCTGATTCCCCCAGCCGCGGGTCGGCAAACATCACCCGCGTCGTTTCGCCAGCAGTAATACCCGGGCGCACGGCCTGCAGGCGGAGATTGTTTTGCGTAGCCTCTTTGGCGACGGCAATTTGCGCGCTAAGCGGCTGTTTTTCGCCGTTGAGCGAGCCCTGTAAGGCGTCATGGTACAGCCAGTTTTCCAGCTGCGGCGTGGCGACATACAGCGTGCCGGTCAAGGCCGCGACAAAGATAAATGGTCCGATAAACAGACCAATATAGAAATGGAGGCGCCGCAGCAGGTTTAACCATGCCGCGCGCGAGGTGCAGGTTGTCATACTCTTCCTTTTTTAAAGCAAAAGAGGTCGTTGCGCAGTACGCAGATTCATTTTTATTAAAGGGAAAAAGCAGACAGCCGCGGCGGCGCGCGGGTTTCAGGGTAGAGCCAGGGGAAGTAGCGCCAGTGTTTTAATACCGGGCGAGAAACCGGCAGGCGAATGCGCCGTAGGATCATGGCGAAGAACAGCGCCAGCGCGAACAGCAGCCCCGGTACGTGCGCTAATAGCACGCAATAGCCGCAGGCTTCGGCGTGATCAACCGGCATGCTATGCGCCGGCTGTGACGCGCTGTCAGCGCCGTGCATCATGGTCATCTCATGCCCGGACATCCCGGCATCGGACTCGCCCATCGGCATAGCATGATGCATGCCCGGCATCGCGCTCATGGGATCTTTCTGTAGCGAAATGGAGATCAGCGGCGCCACCACAATCAGCAGGATCGCAAACAGCGCCAGCCAGGCGGCCCGCCGTTGCAATGCTGGTTGTGAGAAAATAGTGCCGTTCACCGCCCCTCCGAAATCCGGGCGATATTGTAATTGATTTACATCAAAATAGTTAAAATTTAGATAAAAAAAGGGCCAGCCATCTGGCCAGCCCTTTCTATCAGGATGTCGCGAAAGCGAATCTTAGTTAAGACGCTCTTTGATACGAGCAGACTTACCGGTACGCTCACGCAGGTAGTACAGTTTAGCTTTACGTACAGCACCACGACGTTTAACAGCAATGCTGTCAACTACCGGAGAGTGAGTCTGGAAGACACGCTCAACGCCTTCGCCGTTGGAAATTTTACGAACAGTGAATGCAGAGTGCAGACCGCGGTTACGAATAGCGATAACCACGCCCTCGAATGCCTGCAGACGTTTTTTGGAACCTTCAACAACCCATACTTTCACTTCCACGGTATCACCCGGACGGAAGGAAGGTACGTCCTGCTTCATCTGTTCTTGTTCAAGTTGCTTAATAATGTTGCTCATAATTTAATCTCTTATCCTGGGTAAACTGATATTGGGGGCTCACGCCTGCCCATCATGTTTATGCTGCTGTTGCGCGTGTTCGCTTTTGAACTGCGCCAGCAACTTTGCTTGCTCTTCAGTCAGAGCCAGGTTTTCCAGAAGTTCAGGTCTTCTAAGCCAGGTGCGGCCCAGCGACTGCTTCAGACGCCAGCGACGAATCTCAGCATGGTTTCCCGACAGCAATACTGGCGGTACTTCCATCTCTTCTAACACTTCAGGACGGGTATAGTGCGGGCAATCCAGCAACCCATCAGCAAAGGAATCTTCCGTTGCCGATGCTTCATGTCCCAGTACTCCCGGAATGAACCGGGAAACGGAGTCAATCAGCGTCATTGCCGGTAACTCACCACCGCTGAGAACGTAATCGCCGATTGACCATTCTTCGTCAATTTCGGTTTGGATTACGCGCTCGTCTATCCCTTCGTAGCGACCGCACACCAGAATCAGTTTCTGATTCGTTGCCAGTTCGCTGACGCCCGCTTGATCAAGCTTGCGCCCCTGAGGTGACAGATAAATCACCTTTGCGCCTTCACCTGCCGCGGCTTTTGCTGCATGAATGGCATCCCGTAAGGGTTGAACCATCATTAGCATCCCCGGTCCGCCGCCGTAAGGACGATCGTCCACGGTACGGTGCCGGTCATGAGCGAAGTCGCGAGGACTCCAGCTTTCGATGCTCAGCAGGCCATTTTTTACTGCCCGGCCAGTTACCCCGTAATCGGTAATTGCGCGGAACATTTCAGGAAACAGGCTAATTATGCCAATCCACATAGCGCCGTCTTTTACCGTTTATCCGGAGAATTTAAAAACCAGGATCCCAGTCTACTTCGATAGTACGAGTAGCGAGATCGACTTTCTTGATAACCTGCCCATCGAGGAACGGAACCAACCGCTCCTTGATGCCAAATGCATCTTTCAGGTTTGCCTTGATGACGAGAACGTCATTCGACCCGGTTTCCATCATATCAATGACTTTACCCAGGCTATAGCCTTCGGTGGTAACTACCTGGCAGCCCATCAGGTCTTTCCAGTAATAGTCGCCCTCTTCCAGCGCCGGCAGCTGCGATGAATCCACAATAATTTCGCAATTAGTCAGGAGATTCGCCGCATCACGATCGTCAATGCCTTTCAGCTTGATGATGATGTCCTGATTGTGGTGGCGCCAGCTTTCCAGCTCAACAACCTGCCACTGACCCGCCTTCTGGATTAACCAGGGCTGATAGTCAAAAATGCTTTCAGCGTCTTCGGTGGAGGAAAACACTCTGAGCCAACCACGGATACCGTAGGAAGAACCCATTTTCCCCAATACAATCGGATCAACAGGTGCTTGTGCGGTGTGTTGCTTGCTCATCATGACCACCGTGACAGATTAAGCTGCTTTGTTAGCGGCTTTGATCAGCGCGGCAACGCGATCGGAAACAGTAGCGCCCTGGCCAACCCAGTGAGCGATACGATCCAGATCCAGGCGGGTGCCTTCTTCTTTCTCGGTAGCGATCGGGTTGAAGAAGCCAACGCGCTCGATGAAGCGACCGTTGCGTGCATTACGGCTGTCGGTGACAACAACCTGGTAGAACGGACGCTTTTTAGCGCCGTGACGTGCTAAACGAATAGTTACCATAACATCCTCTTGTGTGAATAAAACAACCGGGCCCCATCGAGGAACGGAGCCCGGTGTCATATTAAAAGCCCGAAAATTTTACTGATTTCTGTGCAAAAATCAATTCAAAACTACATACGCTAAATAATTCGAGTTGCAGGAAGGCGGCAAGTGAGTAAATCCCCGGGAGCGTACACAAGTACGTGACCGGGGTGAACGAACGCAGCCAACGCATCTGCGGCTTGAATTATGACGCGTATTAGCGGCCAGGGAATCCTGGCGGCATCATCCCTTTCATCCCGCGCATCATCTTCATCATGCCGCCTTTCGACTTCATCTTCTTCATCATGCGCTGCATGTCGTCGAACTGCTTCAGCAGTCGGTTCACGTCCTGCACCTGCATTCCGCAACCGGCGGCGATACGGCGTTTACGCGAACCTTTAATGATTTCCGGCTTGGCGCGCTCTTTCATCGTCATCGAGTTGATGATCGCTTCCATACGCACCAGCACTTTGTCGTCCATCTGCGCTTTCACGTTATCGGGAATTTGCCCCATGCCCGGCAGTTTGCCCATCAGGCTGGCCATGCCGCCCATGTTTTTCATCTGGCGCAGTTGCTCAAGGAAGTCGGTCAGGTCGAAACCGTCGCCTTTCTTCAGCTTGGATGCCAGCTTCTCGGCCTGCGCGCGGTCAACTTTGCTCTCGATATCTTCGATAAGCGACAGCACGTCGCCCATGCCGAGAATACGAGAAGCGATACGGTCCGGGTGGAACGGCTCCAGCGCTTCGGTTTTCTCGCCGACGCCGAGGAATTTAATCGGCTTGCCGGTGATATGACGAATCGACAGCGCCGCACCGCCGCGGGCGTCGCCGTCTACTTTGGTCAGCACCACGCCGGTCAAAGGCAGCGCTTCGTTAAAAGCCTTCGCGGTATTCGCCGCATCCTGACCGGTCATCGCATCGACGACGAACAGCGTCTCAACCGGATTAATCGCGGCGTGGACCTGTTTGATTTCGTCCATCATCGCTTCATCGACGTGCAGACGACCGGCGGTATCCACCAGCAGCACGTCGTAGAATTTAAGCTTCGCTTCTTTCAGCGCCGCGTTGACGATATCAACCGGCTTCTGGCCCACGTCGGACGGGAAGAAATCCACGCCGACCTGCTCTGCCAGCGTTTCCAGCTGTTTAATCGCCGCCGGGCGGTATACGTCCGCGGAAACGACCAGCACTTTTTTCTTGTGCTTCTCGCGCAGGAATTTACCCAGCTTACCGACGCTGGTCGTTTTACCCGCACCCTGCAGGCCCGCCATCAGGACGACGGCCGGCGGCTGCGCGGCTAAATCCAGCGTCTGGTTTTCTTCGCCCATCGCCGCAACCAGCTCGTTGCGAACAATTTTGACGAACTCCTGACCTGGCGTCAGGCTTTTATTGACTTCATGGCCTACCGCGCTCTCTTTGACGCGGCTGATGAAATCACGCACCACCGGAAGCGCGACGTCGGCCTCCAGCAGCGCCATGCGCACTTCGCGCAGGGTGTCTTTAATGTTGTCTTCGGTAAGGCGTCCGCGGCCGCTAATGTTGCGCAGCGTACGCGACAAACGATCGGTTAAATTATCAAACATTGTCTCTCGCCTGAGGTGGAAACGGTCGGTCGCCGCAGCGACACAAAAATACGAATTTGGCGCAGTATAACACGACATAAACCTGAATGTGCTGCAACGGTTGGAGCAGACGTCGCGTGACGCTATACTGCTTCTCTTTCTTATTTAGTCAACAGTCGACGCTCCTATGCCTGTGTTTGCTCTACTTGCCCTTGTCGCCTACTCCATCAGCCTTGCGCTGATCATCCCTGGCTTGCTGCAAAAAAACAGCAGCTGGCGACGGATGGCGATTCTCTCCGCGACGATAGCGCTGATTTGCCACGCCTTCGCGCTGGAGTCACGTATTTTCCCCGGCGGCGAAGGTGGGCAAAATCTCAGCTTACTTAACGTCGGCTCGCTGGTCAGCCTGATGATCTGTACGGTGATGACCATCGTCGCCTCGCGTAATCGCGGTTGGCTATTGCTACCTATCGTATACGCCTTCGCGCTGATCAACCTCGCCTTCGCCACCTTCGTGCCTAACGAGTACATCACCCACCTCGAAACCACTCCTGGGATGTTGGTGCATATCGGCCTGTCGCTCTTTGCCTACGCCACGCTTATCATCGCCGCGCTGTACGCGCTGCAGCTGGCGTGGATTGACTACCAGCTGAAAAATAAAAAGCTGGCTTTCAGCAGCGAAATGCCGCCGCTGATGAGTATTGAGCGTAAAATGTTTCATATCACCCAGGTTGGCGTAGTGCTGCTGACCCTGACGCTATGCACCGGGTTGTTCTATATGCACAACCTGTTCAATACCGAAAATATTGATAAAGCGGTGCTGTCTATCGTGGCCTGGTTTGTCTATATCGTACTGCTGTGGGGGCACTACCACGAAGGCTGGCGCGGCCGCCGGGTGGTCTGGTTTAACGTCGCCGGAGCCGGGTTGCTGACCCTGGCTTATTTTGGCAGCCGCGTCCTTCAGCAGTTTGTTAGTTAAAGACTAAGGAGTCTCTCCTGGAACACATTTCTACCACCACGCTGATCGTCACGCTGATCATCATGGTGATTATCTCCGCCTATTTCTCCGGTTCCGAAACCGGCATGATGACGCTGAACCGCTATCGGCTGCGTCATATGGCGAAACAAGGCAACCGCCCGGCTAAGCGTGTGGAAAAGCTGCTGCGTAAGCCGGACCGCCTCATTAGCCTGGTGCTCATCGGCAACAACCTCGTCAATATCCTGGCCTCAGCGCTGGGGACCATCGTCGGCATGCGTCTGTACGGCGACGCTGGCGTGGCTATCGCCACCGGCGTGCTCACCTTTGTCGTGCTGGTGTTTGCCGAAGTCTTACCTAAAACCATTGCCGCCCTGTATCCGGAAAAGGTCGCCTACCCCAGCAGTTTCCTGTTGGCGCCGCTACAGGTACTGATGATGCCGCTGGTGTGGCTGTTGAACACCATTACCCGCGTACTGATGCGCATGATGGGTATTAAGACCGATCACGTCATTAGCGGCGCATTAAGCAAAGATGAACTACGAACGATTGTGAATGAATCCCGTTCACAAATCTCACGGCGGAATCAGGACATGCTGCTGTCGGTCCTGGATCTGGAAAAGGTCAGCGTTAATGACATCATGGTGCCGCGCAATGAGATCGTCGGTATCGATATCAACGATGACTGGAAATCTATAGTCCGCCAGCTAACCCACTCGCCGCATGGCCGTATCGTGCTTTATCGTGATTCGCTGGACGATGCCATCAGCATGCTGCGCGTCCGTGAAGCCTATCGTCTGATGACGGAAAAGAAAGAGTTCACAAAAGAGATCATGTTACGAGCGGCAGATGAGATTTACTTTGTGCCAGAAGGTACGCCACTCAGCACGCAATTGGTGAAATTCCAACGTAATAAAAAGAAAGTCGGTCTGGTGGTCGATGAATATGGTGATATTCAAGGACTGGTCACCGTTGAAGATATTCTTGAAGAGATCGTGGGAGACTTCACTACCTCAATGTCGCCAACCCTTGCCGAAGAAGTGACGCCGCTTAATGACGGCTCGGTAATTATTGACGGCGGCGCCAACGTGCGGGAAATCAACAAAGCGTTCAACTGGCATCTGCCGGAAGACGACGCGCGTACCGTTAACGGCATCATTCTGGAAGCGCTGGAAGAAATCCCGGTCCCTGGAACCCGCGTACGTATCGAACAGTATGATATCGATATTCTCGACGTACAGGACAATATGATTAAGCAGGTGAAGGTGATGCCGGTGAAATCATTACGCGAAAGCGTGGCGGAATAGCGCAGCCAGCAAAGAATAACGGCGAACTTCGGTTCGCCGTTATTTTATTTAAAGCCAATAAAAACGGCCACCCGCAGGCAGCCGTTACTGGCGAACTAACGAATTACTTCGCTTTCGCGACGGTTACCATCGCGGCGCGAATAGTACGACCGTTCAGGGTATAACCCTTCTGCATCACGCCCAGCACGTTGCCGGCAGCCACATCGTCAGACTCGACCATCGCGATGGCCTGGTGCACGTTTGGATCCAGCGGTACGTTGGTATCGGCAACCACTTCAACGCCAAACTTACGCACGACGTCCAGCATCGATTTCAGGGTCAGTTCGATCCCTTCAACCATTGGCGCCATATCCGGGTTAGCTTTATCAGCCACTTCCAGCGCGCGATCCAGGCTATCGATAACCGGCAGCAGTTCGTTGACGAACTTCTCCAGCGCAAATTTATGCGCTTTCTCGATATCCTGTTCGGTGCGACGACGCAGGTTGTCTTCTTCCGCTTTTGCGCGCAGCATCACATCACGTTCACGCTTTTGCGCTTCGGCCAGCTGTGCTTCCAGATTCGCAATTTTTTCATCGCGCGGATCCACCTGCTCAGCAGAAACCTCAGGCTCTACAGCCTCTACGTTGTCGTGCTGCTCCGTGATAATTTCTTCCGGGGCTTGCCCCTCAGGCGTTTTCTGTTCTTTACTACTCATGAATTTCTCCGCGTTTTTTTCGCATTCATCTCGCTAACTTCGCTTATTATGGGGATCAGTTTCCGGGATTCAAGGGAAGCAGACAGATTGTCATCATTCATTTAACCCAAGGACATCCAGATCATGAAGAACCATTTCAAGTGTATCGGCATTGTGGGACACCCTCGTCACCCAACCGCCCTGACCACACATGAAATGCTCTGGCGCTGGCTATGCGGCAAAGGCTATGAAGTATTGGTCGAGCAGCAAATCGCCCATGAACTCCAGCTTAGCAATGTAAAAACCGGCACGCTGGCGGAAATCGGCCAGCAGGCGGATCTGGCGGTGGTGGTCGGCGGCGACGGCAATATGCTCGGCGCGGCGCGTACCCTGGCGCGCTATGACATCAACGTCATCGGCATTAACCGCGGCAATCTTGGTTTTCTTACCGACCTTGACCCGGATAACGCGCTTCAGCAATTGGCCGACGTACTAGAAGGCCACTATATCGCAGAAAAACGTTTTCTGCTGGAAGCCCAGGTATGCCAGCATGACTGCCAGAAGCGCATCAGCACGGCTATTAATGAAGTGGTGCTGCATCCGGGTAAAGTCGCGCACATGATTGAGTTCGAAGTCTATATCGATGAAGTGTTCGCCTTCTCCCAGCGCTCCGACGGCCTGATCATCTCCACGCCTACCGGTTCGACGGCCTATTCGCTCTCTGCGGGCGGCCCTATTCTCACGCCTTCTCTGGACGCCATCACCCTGGTGCCGATGTTCCCGCATACGCTATCAGCGCGACCGCTGGTGATTAACGGCGATAGCACCATTCGCCTGCGCTTCTCGCAGCGCTGCAACGATCTGGAAATCAGTTGCGACAGCCAGATTGCGCTCCCCATTCAGGACGGCGAAGATGTGCTCATCCGCCGCTGTGATTATCACCTCAATCTGATTCATCCGAAAGACTACAGTTATTTCAATACATTAAGCACTAAGTTGGGCTGGTCGAAAAAATTGTTCTGATTTTACAAGCTGCCTCTTTACTGGATAAAAAACCAGTTTATACTGTACGAAAACACAGTAATGGTTTTTCATACAGGAAGGCAGCTATGTTGGCGCAACTCACCATCAGCAATTTCGCTATCGTTCGTGAACTGGAAATTGATTTTCACAGTGGCATGACCGCCATTACCGGGGAAACCGGCGCCGGGAAATCCATTGCCATCGACGCGCTGGGGTTGTGCCTCGGCGGCCGAGCCGAAGCTGACATGGTGCGCCGCGGCGCCAGCCGTGCCGACCTGTGCGCGCGCTTCGCGCTGAAAGATACCCCTGCCGCCCAGCGCTGGCTGGAAGAGAACCAACTGGAAAGCGGGCGTGAGTGTTTACTTCGCCGCGTGATCAGCGCTGACGGTCGCTCCCGCGGTTTTATCAACGGTACCGCCGTGCCCCTTTCTCAACTTCGCGAGCTGGGCCAGTTGCTGATCCAGATCCATGGCCAGCATGCCCATCAGTTACTCACCAAAGCCGAACATCAGAAAACCCTGCTCGATGGTTATACCGGTGAGTATGCGCTTACTCAGCGCATGGCGGAACGCTACCGCCAGTGGCACCAGAGCTGCCGGGAGCTGGCTCAGCATCAGCAGCAGAGCCAGGAGCGCGCCGCCCGCGCAGACCTGCTGCAATACCAGCTCAAAGAACTGAACGAATTTAATCCTCTGCCGGGCGAGTTCGAACAGATAGACGAAGAGTACAAACGTTTGGCCAACAGCGGCCAGCTGCTCAGTACCTGTCAGCATGCGTTAACGGTACTGGCCGACGGCGAAGAGGCCAATTTGCAAAGCCAGCTTTATACCGCTAAACAGCTGGTTAGCGAGCTGGTCGGTATGGATAGCAAACTCTCCAGCGTGCACGATATGCTGGAAGAAGCCTCTATTCAGCTCAGCGAGGCGACCGATGAGCTGCGCCACTACAATGACCGTCTCGATCTCGACCCTAACCGTCTGTTCGAGCTGGAACAGCGCATTTCCCGGCAGATTGCGCTGGCGCGTAAGCATCAGATTGCTCCGGAAGAGCTGCCGGCGTTCTATCAGGCCATGCTGGATGAGCAGCGCCTGCTGGACGACAGCGCCGGTTCGCTGGAGTCGCTGAGCCAGTTGGTCATTGAGCATCACCGCCTGGCGCTGGAAACGGCGCAAGAACTGCACGCCCTGCGTCAGCGCAGCGCCGATGAACTCACCCAGTTGATAACCGAAAGTATGCACTCACTTTCTATGCCACACGGCGTGTTTGCCATTGATGTCGCCTTTGATGAACGCCATCTGACCGCCGAAGGCGCCGACCATATTGAGTTCCGCGTCACCACCAACCCGGGGCAACCGCTGCAGCCGATCGCTAAAGTGGCCTCCGGCGGCGAGCTGTCGCGTATCGCACTGGCTATTCAGGTTATTACCGCCCGTAAAATGGAAACTCCGGCGCTGATTTTCGATGAGGTCGATGTCGGCATCAGCGGCCCGACGGCGGCGGTGGTCGGCAAACTGCTCCGCCAGTTGGGAGAATCCACGCAGGTCATGTGCGTGACTCACCTGCCGCAGGTTGCTGGCTGTGGTCACCATCATTTCTTTGTCTGCAAAGAGACCGATGGTGAGATGACCGAGACGCACATGCATGCGCTGGATAAACGCGCCAGACTGCAGGAACTGGCCCGTCTGCTGGGCGGTAGCGAGGTGACCCGCAACACCCTGGCGAACGCGAAAGAGTTGCTTGCGGCGTAAACTTTTTGATTTTCACAGAGTCATAGTGAACAGCAAATTGCCAATAGACCTGCAGTCGAAGGTTCCCAACCGGGCAAAGGTCTATTATTATCGGCATATTACAGATGAGCCACGTATTGCTCGGGCCCAAAAAGGAATCAAATCACTATGCGCTGTAAAACGCTGACTGCTGCCGCAGCGGTTCTCCTTATGTTGACCGCAGGCTGTTCCACTCTGGAACGAGTGGTTTACCGTCCTGATATCAACCAGGGTAACTATCTGGCACCAACCGATGTCGCAAAAATTCGTGTCGGCATGACACAACAGCAGGTTGCTTATGCGCTGGGTACGCCGATGATGTCAGATCCATTTGGTAGCAACACCTGGTTCTACGTTTTCCGCCAGCAGCCGGGCCATGAGAAAGTGACCCAGCAGACCCTGACGCTGACCTTCGACAGCAGCGGTGTGTTAACCAACATTGATAACAAACCGGCGCTGACCAAGTAATCTCAGGCCAGTTGAAATGCAAAAAGCGCTCAATGAGCGCTTTTTTATTGTGCATTCCCGCTTATTTCTCGGCGTGCTTTTCAGCCCGCTGTCGGCGCAGCTCTTTCGGGTCAGCAATCAGTGGGCGATAAATCTCTACGCGGTCGCCATCATGGACTTCGTCATGCAGCTTGACCGGACGGCTGTAGATACCGACTTTATTCTTCGCCAGATCGATATCTTCGCGCAGCGCCAGAATACCGCTCGAGATAATCGCCTGCTCGACCGTTGCCCCAGCCTGCAGCTTCACGCGTTGCAGGTACTGTTTTTCCGGCAACGCATAGGCGACTTCAACCACAATATTAGCCGACACGATACACCTCTTTGGCGCGCGTGGTGAACGCCTGCACCATATTGGCGGCCAGCTCTTTAAAGATGCGACCAAAAGCCATTTCAATCAGCTTGTTGGTGAACTCAAAATCGAGATGAAACTCAATTTTGCACGCATCCGGGCTGAGCGGAATAAACTTCCAGCCGCCAATCAGCTTTTTGAACGGCCCATCGACCAGGCTCATCAGGATACTCTGGTTATCGGTCAGCGTATTACGCGTCGTGAAAGTCTTGCTGATGCCGGCCTTGGACACATCAACCGCCGCCGTCATTTGCGTCGGCCCGGCCTCCAGCACTCGGCTACCGGTGCAGCCTGGCAGGAAATCGGGATAGGACTTCACATCATTTACGAGTTGATACATCTGTTCCACGCTGAAAGGCACCAGCGCAGTACGGCTAATCTGAGGCATAGCAGGTTCCACATTTAAACACGGGACAAATAATATCATTTATCTGCTGCTAAAAAAAACGCTGTACCATAACTCGTGCTAAGATAGCCCATTACGCCTCGCAGGAAGGATTGAGGTAACAATGTTTAGAACTAGCGATGACTTCAGGACATTATGACTAAGAAAAAAGCCCACAAACCTGGATCAGCCACCATTGCGCTGAATAAACGCGCCCGTCACGAATACTTTATCGAAGATGAATACGAGGCAGGCCTCGCGCTGCAGGGTTGGGAAGTGAAATCTCTGCGTGCCGGCAAAGCCAACATCGGCGATAGCTATGTCATTCTGAGAGATGGCGAAGCCTATCTTTTCGGCGCCAACTTTACGCCAATGGCGGTCGCCTCCACGCATTACGTTTGCGATCCGACCCGTACCCGCAAGCTACTGCTTAATCAGCGCGAGCTCGATGCGCTATACGGCCGCATCAACCGCGAAGGTTATACCGTCGTCGCCCTGTCGTTGTACTGGAAGAACGCCTGGTGCAAAGTGAAAATCGGCGTGGCGAAAGGTAAGAAACAGCACGATAAGCGCACCGACGTGAAAGATCGTGAATGGGCGGTAGATAAAGCGCGCATCATGAAGAACGCCGGGCGATAATCTCCCCTCTATCTGCGGGCCAGCTTTCCCTGGCCCCACGCTATATTGCTGTTGTCGCTGCTTTTTCACTCGATATGCCGCCAGAATCCTCGCTGCAGGGGCTGGTAACCACCCTCACAAATCTGTTATACTTCAAGTACACATTGGGGCTGATTCTGGATTCGACGGGATTCGCGAAACCCAAGGTGCATGCCGAGGGGCGGTTGGCCTCGTAAAAAGCCGCAAAAAAATAGTCGCAAACGACGAAAACTACGCTTTAGCAGCTTAATAACCTGCTTAGAGCCCTCTCTCCCTAGCCTCCGCTCTTAGGACGGGGATCAAGAGAGGTCAAACCCAAAAGAGATCGCGCGGATGCCCTGCCTGGGGTTGAAGTGCTAAAACTAATCAGGCTAGTTCGTTAGTGGCGTGTCTGTCCGCAGCTGGCGTGCGAATGTAAAGACAAACTAAGCATGTAGTGCCGAGGATGTAGGAATTTCGGACGCGGGTTCAACTCCCGCCAGCTCCACCAAAATTCTCCATCGGTGATTACCAGAGTCATCCGATGAAGTCCTAAGAGCCCGCACGGCGCAAGCCCTGCGGGCTTTTTTGTGCCTTGAATTTGTCCCGCGAAGTCCGAAGAGAAATCATTAAATCCGAACCTTTTAGGCACCTCATAAAGCTTTATTGTTTTTGAGGTGCCTAAAACTATGGAAACCCGGCAAAAGGGACTGAACACACCCCGGTAGACGATCCTGCCAGTCTTATACTACGAATAAAACCCAGCACCATATATAAAACTCATAAAAATATTATCTAACAACTTAAAGTGAATCAATCGCTATATTTTTAAATATAGAAAGACACTATGTAAAAAATTTGCCGATACCTCTCTCGATCATATAAAACATAGTTTTATATAAGCCCAAATTATAGGTTACACCGACAAAACTCACCCGTAAAAAAACCAAAAGCCAAGAAACAAAAATTACTTGTAGAGATTCATTTGCGAATCACGATAATGTTTTTTACTATCGCCAGGTAGATATCAGGGGGCACTATGAATAATGGATTATATATTGTAATGTCGCCAGTTCAGTTGGCGGCAGTAATGTCTGATAAAACAGTGACAGAAGCGGAGACACTACAAAACAGATTGCTAGGTGGGCTCGATGTAGCAATGAGTACTGTTGAATTAGCCGGAGCTACGATTTTATGCGCGGCTCCTGACCCAACTATGTTGACCAAAGCGGCCTGTGTCGTCGTTGGCGCCCATGGACTCGATAGCCTTCATGCATCAATTGACCAAATCATCACAGGCCGCGATACCCGTACAGCGGCTTACCAGTTAGCTGTTGAAACTGCACGTCAGTTAGGCGCCGACGAAAAGACAGCAATGAGCATTGGCCTGACCGTAGATATTGCTGTCCCGGCTGCATTTGGCCTCGCTTTAGGCGCTGCTCGTGTTGCTTATGTCCGCGCAGGAAATTTTAGAATCATAGATCATGAAGCCGTACGCCCAGTAAAAATTGGCGGTCACACGCTATCCAAACACGTATCGATTTCAGAAAAAGAGTTACTGGAACGTCTGGCGCGAAGCCCTCAGATGAGGTCTGTATCATCATTTTATTCTGTACAACATGCGGAAAAGGCTATCAGTAACGCATTAAAAGCCAATAAACTCAAAGTAGTATATTGGGCAAATTCAGGCGCAGGTTCTCGTCCACTTGAATTGACCTATAAAACCGGTAGTGCAATTGGATACGGGTTCCGGCAGGGACTAAATGTCAAAGAAACCAGTTATACTGTCCGTGTAGTGTTACTGAAACAAGTTTATCAGGGGAAACCGTACTATGTTCTCACGTCTTACCCATATATGGGATAAAAAACCGGGTCGTAAGTACCCTGCCATACAGGATATGCTCACTATTTATTTTAGTAACGAGCACGATGATTTTGGCAATTCGATTAATGAGATTATCGACAGATATCGTGACTATAGTATTTCATCAATTGAAGATGCTAAATTAGAAATTTCCTCTTTATTAGAAATCGAAGATGAAGAAGCGCTTAGCTCCATTATGAAGAAAATTGCGAATGACAGGTTCCATCCCGAACCGTGGGGTGAAACATGGCGTAGCTTCCTGGAAAAAATCCTTTTTTTATTAAAACATTAGCATCAAAAAGATCTTATTCAGTAAGTTCTAATCTGCATTAAGAAGATCGCTTACTGTTAATATTATTTCAGAGTATCGAGTTATTTATATTCAGGCCAGATATTTTTGCCTTGTAAGTCCGGTGCTATTTCTGACTATCGTTTATCCAGATATCTGACATACACTGTAGCATCGGGCCATTGGGTATTGCCGGCCACAGGGGAGAAACTAATATGCAACTAACAGAAGCTCAACTGATGACCCGAGTTCCTGTCTGGCACGCATTATCGGAGCTGTTTACCGGGCGCGAACTCCAGGACTACGACTACCGATGGATGGCGCAGAAGTTAAAGGAGTCTGGTTTAAGTCGGGAAGAGATCTTTGTGATTCTGGATGAGGAGGTTGCCCCTGCCCTCCAGTCAAATCTTCTCTACAACCCAACGCCGGTGATGGACGGTTGGTCAGAGAAAGATATTAAACAGCTCGTGACAGAGTATGTATATAAGAAACCGACAATTATCGAGCGCGTCATTCCAGCCCGCGTACTGTTAAAACAGCGCCGTAAATACATTCAGAACGAACTCAATAAGCTTTCCCACGAACTGGATAAATGCTTCTGAAAGGGTTTTAAACGAGGCGATTGGCATACATTTAGGTATATATCCAAAAGCCAGGCTCATGCAGTACAGGGAATAAGACGTTATAAAATTAGCGATGCCGTGAATATATTCACTTTCATCAGATAAACGGACACCCCTTACGGAAGTGTCCGTTTTGTCTTTCAGATCCGGCTGCGGGTTACGCGCCTACCGGCACATCGTGCGCAGTGTTTTTCAGCGCCGGTCCGGTGTACTTCTCGATCTGCAGCTGCGACATCTGGCCACAGTTCCCCTGCGCCAGGCTGGAGGAGCCGACGTCAAAGGTCAGACAGTTGACGTTACCGTTTTTACACAGCGATCCCGGCTGTGACGGATCGGCCGGATCAAACCATGCCCCTTCGCTGATGCGCACCACGCCTTCGCGAACGTTATCGGTAATCACCGCTCCGACCAGGATCTGCCCGCGATCGTTAAAGGCGCGAACCAGATCGCCTTCACTGATGCCGCGCGCGCTCGCATCTTTCGGATGGATCCAGATGGCTTCGCGATCGGCTACCGCGTATTTCTTGCGCAGCGGCGTATTATCGAGCTGAGAATGCAGACGGTTAATCGGGTGACCGGTATTGAGCGACAGCGGATATTTCTCGGCTTCCGGCCCGCGATACCACTCGTGCGGCGGCATCCAGGTTGGAATCGCTTTGCAGTCCTCGTAGCCCATTTTGGCGATGGCGTCAGAGTAGATCTCGATTTTCCCTGACGGCGTCCCCAGCGGGTTGAGCAGCGGGTTCTCACGGAAATCGGCGAAACGCACCCATTGGGTGTTCTCTTGCGGGATCGGGAAGCGAATGTAGTTGTTGGAAGCCCAGAACATATCAAACGGCGGCAGCGCCACGCGAGCGTTGCGCGCCTGGGCTTTCATCTCGTCATACATGCCCTTCAACCACAGCATCTCATCTTTGC
The DNA here is from genome assembly GCF_050600755.1 of Klebsiella sp. 141162. Classification (NCBI taxonomy): domain Bacteria; kingdom Pseudomonadati; phylum Pseudomonadota; class Gammaproteobacteria; order Enterobacterales; family Enterobacteriaceae; genus Klebsiella; species Klebsiella sp. 141162. The sequence goes on from NZ_JAQIRI010000011.1 coordinate 30,441, forward strand.
CTTCGGTAAAGGCCTCATGCACCCCAAGGATCTCGGAAATCCCCGCAAAGACATCAAAGTCGTTTTTCGCTTCGTTCTGCGGCGGTACGCACTGGCGCAGCGGGAAGACATAAAGCTGCGAATAGTCGCCGCCCATATCCATGTCGTTGCGCTCGTAGGTGGTGGTCACCGGCAGTACGATGTCCGCGTGTTTCGCCGTCGCCGTCCAGTACGGTTCGTTCACCACCACGGTTTCCGGATGCTGCCAGGCTTTCACCAGGTTGTTGGTATCCTGATGCTGGTGGAAGGTGTTACCGCCCGCCACGTACACCATTTTAATATCCGGATAGGTGACTTTCGTGCCGTTATAGTCGATGGTCTTGCCTGGGTTCGCCAGCGCATCGGCGATGCGCGCCACCGGGAACGGCGTAATATCTTTCGCCGCCGGCGACGTTGGGCTACCGGCGGAGATCCCCGCCAGAATACCGCCGCGCGCGGTTGGGCTACCGCCGGAAGAGTAGTGATAGCTAAAGCCGAAACCGCCGCCGGGCAGGCCAATCTGCCCCAGCATCGCCGCCAGCGTCACCATCATCCAGTGGGCCTGTTCGCCATGATGCTGACGCTGGATGCCCCAGCCGCCCATGATCATGGTGCGATGCTTCGCCATATCTCGCGCCAGCTGCTTGATGGTCTCTGCATCAACGCCGCTGATATCCGCAGCCCAGTTGGCATCCTTGACGACGCCATCTTCTTTACCGTTCAGGTAGGCTTCAAATTTATCGAACCCTACGGTGTAGGTTTTCAGGAAATCTGGGTTATGCAGATTTTCAGCCAGCAGCGTATGGGCCACCCCCGCCATCAGCGCGCAGTCGGTGTAGCTGCGCGGGGCGATCCACTCGGCGCCTAACTCACGCGCGCTGTCGCTGCGCACCGGGTCGATACAGATCATCCGGGTGCCCTTTTTCTTCAGCGCTTCAAAGCCCGTCTGGCCGACGTGATCCGGCAGGTTCCAGCTGTTTTTCAGCGTGATCATTGGGTTACAACCGATCATCACCACCAGCTCGCTGTTATCAATCACGTTTGGCCACGCGGTCTGCTGTTCGTAAACCTCAACGGAACCGACCACGTGCGGCATAATCACCTGCGCCGCGCCGGTGGAGTAGTCACCGGAATAGCCGACAAAGCCGCCCGCCAGGTTCATCATGCGCTGCAGCAGCGTTCTTGGGTTGTGGAACATCCCGACGCTTTTCCAGCCGTAAGAACCGGCATAAATAGATGATGGGCCATGCTCTTTTTGCAGACGGCTGATTTCACCCGCCACCAGATGCAGGGCTTTATCCCAGCTGACGCGGACCCACTCATCGCGGCCGCGCAGCTCTGGCTTACCGTTTTTCGCCCCGCCTTCTAACCAGCTTTTACGCACCATCGGATATTTAATCCGGTTTTCGGCGTGAACCTGATACGGCGCCATGGTAATCAGTTCGTTGGGATACGGATCGTCTTTGATCGGGCGTACGTCAACCATTTTGCCGTCGCGGACGATGGCTTCAAACGCGCCCCAGTGGGCGCCGGTGAGAATCCCGCTTTCCGCCTGGCGCAATGCAATAAACTGCGGCATCGCCTGGCTGATGGCCTCCGCCAGCGCCGAACGCGGCCATAACCCCGCCAGCAGCGGCGCCGCCATCAGGGCGCTGGCGCCAGCCAGAAAACGGCGACGCGTCAGATTCATACCGGGTTCCTGGCTCTGATCCGCCATGTCATAATCGTTATTCTTTTTCATCATGGCTCCTTATTGTTTGTCCTGATTGGCCGCTGCTGGCATGTCGCTCGCATGTTTTTGTACGTACTGGGTCAGGAGACGAACCTGTTCCTGAGTCAGTGAAGTACGGCCGGACATACCTTTAACCACCCCAATCCACTGGTTGGCGTTAAAGCGATTCAACTCGGTCAGGCCATGACAGCCGGTACAGTTGTTAGCCATTAATTCAGAAGCGTAACTCCAGATTTTTTGTTGATCGCCAATCAGATTTTTCGCCGGCAGCCAGACCTGCAGATCGACTTCATGCCAGACCTGTTTGGTCTCTTCATCGGTAACGGAACCAGAGACTTTTAACGCTTTGCGAGCCTCTTCGCCCAGCAGCGCGCTCATAATGCGTTTACCGCGCGCGGCGTAGAAGGCTTCGGTAACGCCATCCTGTTGCCAGCCATGAACATCCGCCAGCACCATGTCGCCTTCACGTTTCACCACTTTCACTTCAGTGGAGGCCATCAGGTTACCGTCGTTATGGTCACCCGCTTTCTCGCTCAGCCAGAACGGCTGGGTCTGAATGGTGTAAAGAGTGGTCGCGGTCGCCGGGGTTTTCGCCGCCGCGTTAGCGAGCTCGCTCGCCCCTGCCGCCGCCAGGCCGCTCATGTTCGGCAGAATATGCGCCACGCCTTTATGGCAGTCGATGCAGGTTTCGCCCTCTTTGATCGCGACCGGGTGCTGCTTACGGGCTTCAGGAGTCTGCGCCAGAATATCCATCGCTTTATAGTCGTGGCAGGAACGGCAGGTCGCCGAATCGCTCTTCTTCAACCCATCCCAGACGCTCTGGGCCATCGCCAGTTTATGCGCCTCGTATTTTTCCGGGGTGTCGATTTTGCCGGTCATTTCACCCCAGACATCTTTCAGGGCGCCAATTTTGGTTAGCATATAATCGATCGGCTGATGAGGAACGTGGCAATCGGCGCACTCGGCGCGAATACCTTTATCGTTCTGGAAATGCACGCTGCCCTGATATTCCGCCAGAGGCTGCTGCATGGTATGACACGACACACAAAATTCGGTATCGCTGGTTTTATGCATAATAGTCGCAGTGCCGGCCAGCAACACCACGCCAATAATGATCCCAACCAGCAAGGCGATAAATATAATTTTTCGCCTACCAGAGCGTTCCAGTGAAAGTTTACTCATCTTATTATTTAACCCTTTTCCTAAATGAAAGACGCAAAAGTCCCTGCCAGATGGCAATCGTTATATAAATAAATCTATAACGATTGCACTCACCTTCTAATCCAACTGTGTTTTTGGAGATTTTCGGAGCCAGGATAATCAGCCGGGGATGATTATCCTGTGATTTCAGAGCGATAACCCATTGCAAATCCAATATGCCTTCGAGCAATACTCACGTTATTTTAATTATTTCAGTGTAGCGGCTTGTTCTTTTTTCGCCCGGTCAATACTACGAATGATAATTTCACGTTGAGTATCATCCGCCGGTAACAGTTGCAGCATCAGCTGCCACGCCGCGATCGCTTTGTCATACTGCTGATGTTCAAAGGCGTTAAACGCCGCGAGGCTAAGCACCCGCACATCGTTATGATTATTCTTCAGCAACGTATCGAGCAGTTGCTGGGCTTCACGGCTATCGTTGGGATCCGTAGAGTGAAGTAACGCTTCGGTGTATCCCAGCTGCGCATCGGCGTTGCCTGGCGCCAGCTGTCGTGCCTTATCAAACGCCTGTAACGCGGCGCCTGGATTATTGAGCACCAGTTGCAGCCTGCCGAGCATCGTCCAGCTCAGCTGGTCGGCCGGGTATTGCTGCAGGCGGGTACGTAACCCCAGCGCCAGTCGAAACAGCTCTTCTTCCGACAACGGTTTGCCCTGCGGATCCATCACCCGCTGCATCAGCTGCGGCGTTTGCTGGACAACTTGCTGCCACTCAACCACGCGGGTCATGTAACTCGTTCGGATAAAAACCCCTACGCATAAAGAGGTTAGTATAATAACCCCAAGAATATACACCCAATAACTACTATTTTTGTGATTCGTTTCGGCAGATTCAGGCAAATCTTCCAATAAATTCAAGCGTAAATCGTCAACCAGCTGCTGTTGCTGCGCCGCGTTCACCGCTGAAAGATCCTCATCAAGCTCCTGCAGGCGCGCCCGATAAATCATATGGTTCATGGTATTGCGGTCAACGCGCTGCCTGCCGCTCCACGGAATAAACAGCAGAGCCGCGGTTCCCAGCAGTAACACCAACATGATGAGCAAAGCGACAATCATTTCAGGGTCCTTTTATTGTCATCAAGCAGCGCCTTTAAGCGTTCCTGTTCCTGCGCGCTCAGCTCGCTGATGCGTTCAGCCCGTGAGCGACGGCTTAAACGGAAAATCACCAGCGCGCCGCCCACAACGAAACAAGCCGGCAGCAGCCAGAGGATAATCGTCGCGGGGGTCACCGGCGGTTCGTAGGTCACGAAGTTGCCGTAGCGCGCCACCATGTAATCGGTGATTTGCTGATTGCTTTGTCCCTGCTCCATCAATTGCCAGACCTTTTTGCGCATGTCGGCGGCAATCATCGAGTTCGAATCGGCAATACTGTTGTTCTGGCATTTCGGGCAGCGTAGCTGTTCGGTCAACTGGCGGAACTGCTGCTCCTGGGCTTCATCTTTAAATGGATAGGTATCAATCGCCGCCAGCGCCTGAAACGAGAGCAGCGCCGTCAGTAAAGTGATGAGCAGATATCTCACGCGCCCCCCTGCTGGCTGTATTTATTCCACAGCGGCAGAATCTCCTGCTGCCAGACCCGCTCGTTCACATCGCCGGCATGGCGGTAGCGGATAATGCCTTTGCCGTCGATGAGGAAAGTTTCCGGCGCGCCATACACGCCAAGATCCAGCCCCAGCATGCCGTCGCCGTCAAACACCCCCAGCGCATACGGGTTGCCCAATTCGTGCAGCCAGTTCACCGCTTTCTGGCGATCGTCTTTATAGTTGATGCCAACGATGCGAATACCCTGCGCCGCCAGGGAGCGTAAATACTGATGCTCCGCCCGACAGGTGGGGCACCAGGTGGCCCAGACGTTAATCAGCACCGGCTTACCATTGATAATGTTAGAGGGATCCAGCATGACATCCGGTTTTTCCAGTGACGCCAGGCGGAAATCCGGCAGAGGCTTACCCACCAGCGCCGATTCAAGCACGGTAGGATCGTCGCCGTCGCTGTTGCGCATTAGTTGCCACATCAGCGCCGCCGCCAGAATCAGAAAGATAGCCAGCGGTAAATATAAGACTTTGCGGTTCATGACGCGTTCTCCGGCAGTGATTTACGTAAGCGGTAACGTGGGTCCAGAATGCACAGCACGCCGCCAAACGCCATTAACATCCCGCCGAACCAGATCCAGCGAACAAAAGGTTTATAGTACAAGCGCACCGCCCAGCTACCGTCGGCCAGCTCTTCACCCAGCGCAGCGTACAGGTCGCGTACCAGCTCGCCGTCGATGGCGGCTTCGGTCATTTCCATGCGGCTGCTGCTGTAAATGCGCTTCTCCGCCCGCAGCGTACTCACGTGACGGCCATTCTGCGAAACTTCGATCACCCCTTCACCGCCAAAGTAGTTCGGCCCGGTGATATCCCGCACGTCACGGAACACAAAGTGATACTGGTGGATATCGACGCTATCGCCCGGCTTCATCCGCACGTCGCGTTCGATGCTGTAATTCTGACTGAAGGCGATGCCAATGACGGTGACCACCAGCCCTACGTGGCCGGCGACCATTCCCCAGTGACTGCGTCCGAGGCGGGTCAGCCCGCGCCAGAAGGGGTGGCGGTCGGTGGCGCGCTCCACCACTTCCATCACGGTAAGCACGAATGCCCATAGCGACATCAGCAGGCCAACCACGGTCATGGCTTTAATACGATCCTGCATCAGCCACGGCAGTGCGATGGCCAGTACGATGGCAACCACCGCGGCAATCAGCAGCCGCTTACGCAGCTTGTGGAATTCATCGCGACGCCAGCGCACCAGCGGCCCGATGCCAAGCAGCAGCGAGAACGGGATCATCAGCGCAATAAAGAGGGAATTAAAGAACGGCTCGCCGATAGAAATGCTGCCTAATCCCAATAACTTATGTATCAGCGGCAGCAGCGTTCCCAGCAGTACCACCAGCATGGCGGCAATCAGCAGCACATTGTTGCCCAGCAGCAGCGACTCGCGCGACCACAGTTCGTGACGCACCCGGGAGCGTACCTTGCCGCCTTTGATGGCGAATAACAGCAGCGAACCACCGATAGTGATCACCAGCAGCGCCAGAATAAACATGCCGCGCGTAGGATCAGAAGCGAAGGAGTGTACGGAAATCAGTACCCCGGAACGCACCAGGAAAGTGCCCAGCAGGCACAGCGAGAACGCCAGAATCGCCAGCAGCACGGTCCAGGATTTAAAGCTGCCGCGCTTTTCGGTGACCGATAGCGAGTGGATCAGCGCGGTTCCCGCCAGCCACGGCATCAGGGAGGCGTTTTCTACCGGATCCCAGAACCACCAGCCGCCCCAGCCGAGCTCATAATAGGCCCACGCAGACCCCAGCACGATACCGACCGTCAGAAAGCTCCACGCCGCCAGCGTCCACGGCCGTGACCAGCGCGCCCACGCGCTATCAAGACGCCCGGTCATCAGCGACGCAATGGCGAAAGCGAAAGCCACGGAGAAGCCCACGTAGCCCATGTACAGCATAGGCGGGTGGAAGATCAGCCCGATATCCTGCAACATCGGGTTCAGATCGCGCCCTTCGATGGGGAAATCAGGTAGCGTGCGCACGAACGGATTTGAGGTCAGCAGGATAAACGCCAGGAAGCAGAAGGAGATCATCCCCATCACCGCCAGCACGCGCGAAGAGGCTTCCAGCGGAATATTACGGCTCAGGGCCGCGACCGCGCAGGTCCAGCCGCTCATCAGCAATACCCACAGCAACAACGATCCCTCGTGCGCCCCCCAGGTCGCCGCGACGCGATACCACACCGGCAGCAGCGTATTCGAGTTACTGACGACATACAGAACGGTGAAGTCATTCACCACAAAGGCGTACACCAGAATGAGAAACGCCCCGAGGATGGCGGCAAACATCGCTACCGACAGCGGCTTCGCCAGCGCCATCATCCGCGCATCCTGCCGCATCGCGCCCCAGCTGGGAAATAGCGCCAGCAGGCAGGAAATGCCCAACGCCAGGCACAGCAGGAAGAGGCCGATTTCAGGGATCATTGCGCGGCTCCCTGCGGCTTCTCAGCCGGATGATGATTCTCTTCCATCGCTTCTTTCACTTCCGGAGGGGTGTAATTTTCATCGTGTTTCGCCAGCACTTCTTTCGCGCGGATATGCGTCCCGTCCTGCAGCGTCCCCTGGGCTACGACCCCCTGCCCTTCGCGGAACAACGCCGGCAGGATCCCGGTATAGCTCACCTCGACGACGCCGCGGGCATCATAGAGTTTGAAGGTCACATCGAGGGTTTTATCGTCACGCTTCACGCTGCCGGGCATCACCATGCCGCCGATACGTAGACGCTGCCCCGGCTCTGGCTTCTGGCCATTTTCCCGTTTGCCGTATATCACTTCGCCCGGTGTATAGAAGAGATCGATATTGGAGCTTAATGCATACATCACCAGACCAACGGTCAGCGCCAGCCCCCCAATCACTCCGCAGGCGAGCCAGAGACGTACTTTACGCCGAGGATTCACAACGCATCTCCCTTCATTGACCTTTGCTTACGCGCCGCCGATACCCGGCGCTCGCGCGCCATCTGCCGGCGTATATCCGCCAGTAGCGCCCGGCGCTGCCAGCGGGTGTGGATGAACAAAATCAGCAGCGCGATGACCGTCACTGCAACCGCCAGCCAGACATAAAAGGCGTAGCCGCCCATCTGCCAGAAATCGCTCCAGGAGTGAAAAGCGCTGGTCATGAGTTCTCCTCACGCTTACTTGCGCCAGCCAGCGCCACGACCCACGGGCGGCGGCGCTCCTGCAACAGAATTAAATTACGCATACGCATTAATGTCAGAGTAATAAAGAGGAATAAGAAACCGAAAATGGTTAAACGCAACGGCATGCGCATCGACGGGTCGATGGTTTTCTGCATATTGGTCGAGCCCTGATGGAGGGTGTTCCACCACTCCACGGAATAATGAATAATCGGCAGGTTGACCACCCCGACCAGCACCAGTATCCCGGCGGCGCGCCCGGCCAGCCGGCGATCGTCAAAAGCGTGATACAGGCCAATCACCCCGACGTATAAAAACAGCAGGACCAGTTCGGATGTCAGACGCGCATCCCACACCCACCAGGTTCCCCACATCGGTTTTCCCCACGCGGAACCGGTCACCAGCGCTATAAAGGTATAAACCGCGCCTGGCAGCGCCATCGCCATCACCGCTTTATCCGCCATTTTCATCTGCCAGACCAGGCCGACAAAAGCGGTCACGGCCATTGAGCCGTAAATCCCCATCGACCACATCGCCGCCGGGACGTGCAGATACATGATGCGATAGCTTTCACCCTGTTGATAATCTGCCGGGGCGTAGACAAATCCCCAGACGCAGCCCACCACCAGAAACAGCGCGCTGAGGATAGCCATCAGCGGAATGCATCGTCCGCATACGCTATACAGGCGCTCTGGAATGGCGAGTTGATGTAACACTTTCCACATTTTTTTTGCCTCATTGCCCCGAGGGAACGGGAATTATTGCACGCTAATTCTGAGTGCCGCCGCGGTAGCAAACGGACTTAAAGTGGCGCTTCCTGCCAGAAAGGCGCCAAGGATGGCCATATAGCCGTCAACCGGTAACTGCATCTGCGCCGCGCCCACGGCGGCGGTGGCGAAAATCAGTAACGGAATCATCAGCGGCAGCACCAGCAGGCTCAGCAATACGCCGCCGCGCCGAAGGCCGACGGTCAGCCCCACGCCGATGGCGCCAATAAAGCTCAGCGTTGGCGTGCCCATCAATAGCGTCAGGGCCAGCACCTGCCACTCCGCCGTCGAAAGTCCAAATAACATGGCGATCAGCGGAGAGATTATCAGCAGCGGCAGCCCGGAGACCACCCAATGCGCCGCAATCTTTGCCAGCACCACCAGCGACAGCGGTACCGGCATCAGCATCATTTGCTGCAGCGAGCCATCCAGCCAGTCATCGCGAAACAGCCGGTCCATTGCCAGCAGCGAAGAGAGCAGCGCCGCCACCCACACAATGCCCGGCGCAATCTGCCGGAGCAGCTGCGGTTCAGGGCCGATACTGAGGGGGAACAGGGTGATAATAATCAGGAAAAACCACAGCGGGTTGATAATTTCGGCGTAATTGCGAAAGGCAAGGCGCAGGTCGCGCCAGAATATCTGCTTGATCATGCCGCAGCCGCCTCATCGTCATTCAGCATAATCGTGCGTAAGGGAACGCAGAGCGGGCGCAGGGGTTGATGGGTGGTCAGGATGACCGCACCGCCCTGGCCGACGTGCTGCTCCAGCCGGGTGGTCAGCGTTTGTACGCCAGCCGCATCGAGCGCGGTGAAGGGTTCATCTAAAATCCAGAACGTCGCCCGGCTGAGCCATAGTCTCGCCAGCGCGACGCGCCGCTGTTGCCCGGCGGAGAGTTGCGCTACCTGAACATCTTCAAAGCCCACCAGCTCAACCTGCGCCAGCGCCTGCCAGCGCGCCTCAATGGTCGCCTCGGGATGGTAAAAGCGCAGATTTTCGTCCGCCGTGAGCGCCCCTTTCACACCAACCTGATGACCGAGCCATAAGAGCTGCGCGTGCCAGCTATCGCGAGTACGCCGCAGCGGTTTGCCCTGCCAGAGAATTTCCCCTTCTTCTGGCGTCGATAACCCGGTTAAGAGATGTAATAACGAGGTTTTTCCCGCGCCGTTGGGGCCTGAAATTTGAATAATCTCGCCTGGCTGTACCGAAAACGATAAGTGGGTAAAAAGGGTTCGTTCATCCCGCAGGCAGGCGATATTTTGTATGTCCAGCATCAGAAAGCAGGTCCAGTCCGGGCGTCAGCGCATTCAAGTGCCTTATTATAACGAAAGAAAACAATCTGTTTTGCTGAATGTATTAAAAATTTTATACCGGAGCTAAGCGGGTAAAAATGCTAAAAACACATAATCGAACATGCCAGTAGCGGTTGCATTTTCACCACTACCGGCATTCCCTTCTTTAGCGATGCAAGCGTAAGGTGCTGGCAATAGAGGATATTGCCGCAATAGCGCAGGCGAAGCCAAACACATAAACGGCAAACTGTGCGCCGCCTGGGCCGGTTAAGCCGTTCAACAGCGCAATGACCATCGCCACCAGCGCCGCACCGATGGACTGCCCTGTCGTCCTGGCCGTTGATAGCACGCCGGAGGCCGTTACCGTGCGATTTGCTGAAACATTGGCAAACATCTCCTTGTTGTTTGGCGGCAGGAATAAGCCATACCCCACCCCGCAAACGGCAACGCGCCACAAGAAATCATTCACCGTCGCGGCGTGCGGCAATAGCGCCAACGACCCTAAGCCAAGACAAAAGATAACCACCCCGACGGTAGAAATTTGCGTCGGATTAAAACGGTTTGACAGTCTTCCCGCTACCGGGGCGCAGAAGGCGACAGCTACCGGCCACGGCGTAAAGATAAACGCCGATTCAAGCACTGAATAGTGATAGCTATGTTGCAACACAAACGGTAAGCCGACCAGCGCCATTCCCTGAGCCACGAACATAGAGACGGATGAAAGCACCGCAAAGCTATATTGCCGTGAACGAAATATATCAAGCGGCAATAAGGGGTGCTTTGCTCGCGTCTGGACGATAATAAAGAAGGCAAATAACGCCACTGACGCCGCCGCGCAATAGATAAGCGTCAGGCTCTCCCAGCGGCCAATTTGATCGACTGCCACCACCATCAAGCCCAATGCCGCTGCCGAACTCAGAGCCCCTGCCCAATCAAAGCCCTTCTCCTTTTCGTTATCCGCCCCTAATGAAATCAGGGAGAAAATAATCGCAGCGCCGCCAAGCGGGATATTGATATAGAAAAGCCACGGCCAGGAAAGATACGAAATGATAAGTCCGCCCAACGCCGGACCGATTGCCGTGCCAACCGCAAAGGCCAGCGCATTCAGCCCGAATATCGTTCCTAGCGCGCGAGGTGGAAAAATAACCCGATATAATCCCAGCCCCACGCTTATCATGACCGCATAACTTACCCCTTGTAGTATCCGCATGGTAACCAGTACGCCAAAGGTCGGCGCAAGGCTACAGCCCAGCGAAGAGAGCGTAAATAACACCATTCCCGCCGTGTAAAAACGCTTCTCACCGATTCTGCTGCCCAGGGACGCGCAAATCAGCATCGTCGCCGCGCTGGCTACCTGATAGCCGTTGGTGATCCAGATACTGGACGCCGAATCGACCTGTAACGCACTGGCAATGGTGGGCAATGCGATATTGACAATAGAGCTATCCAGCGCCGCCATCAGCACGCCAATTAATATGGCCGCGGCGGCTAAATAGCGCCTCGGCGCCTCAAAACCTTGATCAAGAGTACTACTACTTACCAACGACATATCCGCAGGTCCTTTATTAGAATGAAATTACGCGCACAGACTTTCGCTCGCGACGCTCGCCCCTTCGAGATAGGTCAGCATCCCAAGCATAAGTACCTCCTCAGGCCGGGCGATAACCGGAGAGCGCGGCGTTTTCCACGGCTGCTTGCTGCCATTAATACGGATGCTCCTGAGGAAGCAGTAAGCGGTGAGGACATAAAAGCGATGACGCATATTCTCGCCCATTATCGGCAGCAGCCCGGAAATACCGCCAATTTCCGGAATTTCGCTGAGAATATTGCCGTAATCCTGTTTCGCCAGAACAAACATGAGTGCGTCAGACATCGGTACCATTTTCACTGCGTCTTCAACCTCGGCTGCCAGCTCATGCCAGAACGAAAAAGCAAAGCGCGAAAAGCCGAAAAGGGGATCGAGGCCACTGACGGAAAAATCAGGATCGATGAAATGAGTCAATGAACGTTCTTCGTCATAAAGCACGTTGCCAAAGTGAAAATTGAAATGAGCCTTTTCTACCGATCGAAATTCTTCACCACGCGCCATCTCGATCGCTTTTTCGATAACCTCTCTGGCGGTAATGCTAAAACGGACGCCATTCAGTAAAACCGGTTTATCAAACAGATCGTGCGCAAATCGCGTAGCTTCCCACTCCTCCTGCAACCTGGCAGGCATATCGCTGACCCCTGCAGGTTGGTTTTCTATCTCCAGTCCAATCGCGGTTTGGATGTTCTCCAGGGCATTCAGAACTATTTTGCGCCGCGCCGCGAGCGTCCTTTGTTCATCAAGCACGATAGCCGATAGCGGAAGTGAGGCTTTCTTTTCCAGAACATAAAACTGACGTCCGGCGGCAACTCCCTCGTGTAACACCGGCACCATCAGTTCCGGATAAAGAGCATGTAATGCGCGGATTTGCTCAACCTCAGCCTTTAGCTTGCTATTAAAATCAGGAGACATGGCGGTTTTCACCACAAAACCAGAATTTAAAAAATCAACGGTATGGGAACGTGTCATTTTTCAATCTCCTGAAAGGTTGCCACCGGTAGACCTTGGGCAATATTGCGCGCAACGGCGCGAACAACTGCGGTATACCCTACCGAATTGTTAACAAAGGACTGGATAATCACTTCGCTCAGATTCTGCTTCGCCAGATATGCGGGTCGAAGAATGAGTAAATGGTTAGCGTCAGAGAGAATTGTCGAACAGCGGCGCTCATAAGCATAAGCGCGTCCCCCAAGAGGCGACCGCGAGGCCATCACTACATGAGGATGCAGCTTGTTCACGCGCTCAATAGCGGCTTCAATTAAACCAGTCGTTAAAGCACCGTTATCTTCGACGATAAAGCGGTTAATCTGATAGCCAGGGGCATGAACTGGCGCGCGAAGCGACACCGTATTCACCAACGGCGCCCACGGCATAACTTTTTTCTGGCTCATGGCAATTTGCGAGAAGCTGGGACGCAGATTGTCGCGAGCATCCTGCATACGGCCTTCAAAGGAGCGAGTGCCAAGTACGCCATTCGGCGTATCTGGATGCACAATATCGGTTTCAACCGACACAATTTGCGAAGCGTTGCCATGGATAGCATTTAGTGCCTCAACCACAACACGTAATGAAGCATGCATCCCATTGGTCTGGCAGGAACCCAGACAGTACATACCAGAACTTACTACCTTACGCTGAATCGTACTGATATCGTCACTCGTCAGATCGCCAAGGCAGCCATAAATACTTTTTAGGCTATCAGCCTCAGCGACACCCAGCACTACATTGGCCAGCTCCTGCATGTTGCGAGCCACAGGACTGTGCTGATCCATATCCTGTTTGCTGGTGGCAATAAAACCGATATCAAAGCGCCCGTTAACGGGTGGGCACACTTTGGCTAAATCGCCAAAGAAGAAATGAATTTCACGACCGTCAATTTGCAACGTATCGTCATTGATTATCTCGACCCGGGATTGAATGCCAGGTTGCGCCATCGCCAGACGCGCCACAATGCCATCAATCGGACGTAACTCCGGATAGTGTTTATCAGTAGCAGGCGGATTCGTTACTACGGTCTGCACCACGAAACCATCATTCTGCGGATCGTTTTGAATCAACAGATTTGCGCCAATCTCTGCACCACAGCCAACCAGTATTGCCTTTTTCACTTCATTCACCTTTAGCGTTATAAATTTATGTCAATGATTCAGAAATGGATTAATGCCAGGAAAAAAGTTTCAGGAACTCATTAACAGACATAGTCTCAAGCGCCGGGCCAGTGGTCAGGATATCGGCCAGTCTGTCCGCCCGATCGCGGAGCGGGCTGTCTGAAAGATTCAGATGGAATTTGGTTAACAGTGCGTCAAAACACTCCTCACGACGGCGGACGTGACCAAGCGGATATTCAATAAGCTCGGCAATCTCCTCCGTCATTCCACGACATTTAATGTACAGCGCATTCGGGATCGCGCGTTTTTCTGGGTCGTAGTAGCTTTCGGTAAAAGAAGGACGTTCAGTGCAGGTAATTTTGTGGCGTAAGGCTTCCAGTTGCGGATCGCAGGCCAATGGCTCATGGAAATCCCTAATCGTCAGATTTCCAGTTTGTAGCCCTACCGCTACCATATATTGCAGGCAGTGGTCGCGATCGGCTGAGTTATTCAGCACACCTGATTTATCAATAATTTGAATCGCCGGACGCGTCGTTTCTACGCGAACATATTCGATTGATTCAGGTGAATAACCGGCGGCAAGTATTTTTCCACGCAGGTTAATTGCCGCCTCGACCGCGGTCTGAGCATGATATTCAGCAGGATTGGGAACTTTAAACAATATATTATTGATGACGAAGTCTGAGAGATCTCGCGTCAGGTTGAACGACTGACCGCGTAGCACCGCGTCATCAAATCCCCAGCGTTTAGCCGTTAACGCCGTCGGATACCCCATTTCATCTGCCTGGGCAAACAGCGCCAATTGCAGTCCGCGAGCTGTGGCATCGCCGGCGGCCCATGATTTACGGGTGCCTGCATTAGGTGCATGTCGGTAAGTTCTGAGCGCATGGCCATCAATAATCACGTTGGAAAGCGCACTCAGCGCCTGATCCTTCGATAATCCCATGATCTGTGCAGCTGCAATCGCCGAAGCCACCTTGACCAGCACGACATGATCAATACCTAGCGCATTAAAACAGTTCGACAGGCACAGTACGCCATGAATTTCATACGCCCTGATCATGGTGTTCAGAACCGCCGCCATACTTACCTCTGGCTGGGCGCTATCGGAGAGGCTCCGCCACGCGGCAGCGGCCAGGATTGCCCCAAGGTTATCGGACGGATGTCCCCACTCTTGCGCCAGCCAGGTATCGTTAAACTCAAGCCAGCGGATCATCGAACCAATTTGAAAAGCCGCTTCGATTGGCCCTAACCGCAATGGCGTCCCCATGACCGGGACCCCCTGAGGGTTGCGACTGAATTGCGCGCTGCGCATGAGTCTGGAACAGTCGGCATCTGTAGAGGCGGCTATCGCGCAGCCAATTGAATCCAGCAGACAAAAACGCGCCATCCGGAGCGTCTCATTATTAAAGGCTGTTTGCTCGTAGGCATAATCAACCAGATCGATCATTATTTTATCAAACTCAGCGTGCGCCATGTTTTATCCCATAAACGAAATGAAGGTTTCATCAATACGAGTAATAAAGGCCAGAAAAGCGAGATGACTGAATACAAGAGGATGCGTAACCACTTGATTATAAAATGAATAATTGGCCTTACTGAATAAATCGTAATTGGCGCAGCAATAAAAAACCAGCGAATAAAATCGAGGTATTCATCGAAAAGATTGATACCTTAATGATATTCAACAGAGCATGGCTCATTGCAATGGAGATTCAGGGCATACGAATTGATATACGAATAAGCTTATTGATGTCGAACGTCTTCGCTGTGACGCTCTCTTGCCAGCACTACCAACACTGGCAATTAGAAACATGATGACAAAACAAACGTCACAAATTATAAATACCATTGCAACATTAAACTAACCTTTAGCATGAGGTCTCAAATGAAGCTAAGTGAACTTCTTGCGTTCGTGACGGTGGTGGAGACAGGGAATATAACCCAAGCCGCAGAGCGCCTGAATCGAGTGCAATCAAGCATTTCCCACCGAATACGAAGTCTCGAGGACAACCTGGATGTCACCCTGTTAGACAGGAAAACCGAAGGATGCACTCCCACAGCGCAAGGCCAGATACTTTATGAGTATGCACTCAAAATTCTGAACCTGGCGGACGATTGCAAAAACAACATTTCCTACTCTAAAAGCAGTCAGTTGACGATAAGAGTTGGAATAATTGAATGTTTACCCCCCTATATTATTAGTTCCTTGATTGATTTAGGCCAGGAGCTGGGCTGGAACATCGACATATCAATCGGCAACACAATTAGTTTGCTCAGCGCCTTTGATAAAAACGAATTTGATGCGGTAATTATTGGAGCCGGATTTTCCAATACACAACATGCACGTTCCATATTGCTCTCAAGCGAGCTGGTAATTATCACCGAGAAAAATCAACCTCCCATTACTGATATCTCCAGTCTGGATGGCGAAGTCTTTTTGCTCAGTAGTAAAAAATGTGCAACGTCTACGCGCAACTTCAATGTGCTGTTCAATGAAGGCAATATCACGCCAAAACGTGTCGTTGAATGCGGATCTTATCCAGTGCTGTTCTCAAGCATTGCCGCGGGTAAAGGGGTATCGTTGGTGTTGCGCTGTTCTATTAGTAGTGAAGTTAAGAGCAAGATTAAGATTCATCAGCTCTCCGGGCAGTTCAATGACTTCAAAATAGAGTTGGTGTACCGAACAGACTGTGCCTATCTGGATATCGCCAAATTCACCGGTATGATGACCTCTGTGTTCCAGGATCCTCGGCTGCGCGATATCGGTTATTAACTAACTCATATGAACTGCATAAATTATGCTCGCACCACATTATAAAATACACCTACCTATTGAAGACGATCGGTAAAGGTGATTAGCGGGGATATGTTGTCATTCAAGGAAAATCTTGTAGAAAGCTGCGGCTTTCATACTGATTAAGCAGTAAAGCGTGGGAGTGCATCTCATTGACGCATGCCTCCCACCAGAAATGCTGAATATTCAATCTGTCATCATGAGGGTTCGCGCAGGCTGACCAACCTTCTTTCCCGAAACTTTGCCAGAATCGTTTTCATCATTGGTACTTCGAAGTATTTGTATAAAAAAGCGGCGAAAGCAATTGACAGAACCAGAGCAACAGCGATAAGCCCAATCCCTTCAGCTAAATCAAACTTTCTTCCTGCCGTTAAATTCAAAAAATAAAACAGTACTAAGAAATGAACCATATAGAATGCATAAGAGATCTCTCCTAACCAAACCGAGGTTGGCGAATTCAATGCAGTTTTCCTGGTTTTCAAGTCATCGCCGGCAAAAGAGGTAATTAACAAGCAAACAGGAATGATAAATACGACACTCATACTAAATTGGTATGGAATATACATAGAAGCAATATACGTTGCCACCAGTAAAGCAAGTGATACCGTTTTCGACAACATAATTGCCCGGCCATTGATGAGTAGTCGTGCAGCAAACATACCGGCCAGAAACTCAAAAATACGTGCCGGAGGGAAAATATACGAAATCCAGAAATGATGTTGGGAAATAGGGAATGCTCCCATCATTTTATTCGGTTCAGCCCACAGATAGATCGCAACCTGGACTGCTAACGATGCCATTGTGACCAACAACAGAGCAAATAAATCATGCTTTGTCGGGATCGTCTTCATAATCCGGTAAAGGAATGGAAAAGAGAGATAAAACATCGCTTCGATGCATAAAGACCAACTCGGCCGGTTACCAACGAAAAAGTAATGTACATCGTTAAACCAGGTATTCACCAACAGCAGATTGGTCGACCATAATTTATATTGATAAATACTGACTGCACCAATTAAAAATGCAACCAACCATGTCAGGAAATGTGTTGGATAAATTTTAGCAAAACGCCGCAGATAAAAATCACCAACGGTATCCGTATCTTTCGCGGACCATACCATGATAAACCCGCTCAAAATAAAGAAGTATGACACTCCCAGCCAACCAGCTTTACCGACAATAACGGTATAGATATGTTGAATCGTCGGATTGGCGAATGGGGCGAGATCGCTGGGCAGTGATGCATGAAATAAAAAAACTAAAAAAGCAGCCCAAAACCTGCTTCCGGTGATGGAAGGAAGCTTAGGCCGCACTGAAAATGCTCCTGCCGCTATTGATTGCATCCCTGGCGTGATATGTGCTTCACCGTAAAGCTTATCACTACTCATTTCTTTTGTTATTACAGAACTCATTACACTCCTCCACAGATGGTATTTTTATATCACCAAGTTATTCTGAAATAGAAAGATGATTACTGGTATAAAAATTAATAACGGCAAAGCAGCATCGACTCAGATTAATGTCTATTACTCATCGGTAATAATGCAATATCCTGTGTTAAGCTTTTTAATATAACCAAAACCCTGCTGACCAAAATGCATACCGCCAACAAGAACTTGATCGGAGCTGGCCATCTCAAGGATGCGCGCACGCGTCTCCGCTGCCAACTGTGGATCATAATCAAAGGCGATAGTGACATCCGGCTTTAATAGCTGAATATGTGGGAAATGCACAATATCCCCCCAAATCAATAGGCTGTTATGACTCCCGACAATGCTATAGCCGGTATGTCCAGGTGTATGGCCTTTCAAGGGAATAGCATGTATGCCGGCAAGCACTTCACCATCATCAATTAACTGAAGCCGATCTTGATACTGTTTAAAAACGCTGCGCGCCAACAGGAAATTACCTTTAACGCGATCGCTGACCGTCGCAAACTGGTTATCGTCTTGCAGATAATCATATTCATCACGACTGATGAATAGCTCCGCGCGAGGAAATATAGCTTCTCCCTGAGCATTAACCAGGCCACCAATATGATCGGGATGAGCATGAGTGAGTAGAACGGCATCAATATCATCTGGTTGCAAGCCCAGTTTAGCTAAATTCTTAACTAAACCGCCCCCCCAACCTTTAATGCCACCAGCACCGCTATCAATGAGGATATTCTTCCCCTGCTGTTGCACTAAAAAGGTATTGATATGAACTGAATTTGGTTCCTCAGGACAGGATTTTTGCTGAATGGCCCTGCACTCCGTTTCATCTACATTTGCCAGTAGCCCGAAGTCAACCTGCAAGTAGCCATCGCTAACCGCAGTCACTAAGACATCCCCAAGGTCCTTCATTGGCAATTTTTCATTCATATTTTATCCTTTAATTTTTAGCGAAAATATTATTGGCTTGATAAAGGAAACAGCGAATTCTCGCCACAACGCCGATCCTCTCTTTAATTAACAAATCTACCTGATGTAAAAATTCATTCATCACCGGCTCGCTACGAAATATTTCTTGTCTGAGTTTTGCCTCGACATAAACCGGCGTACCATAGCCGATTTCAGCAGTGAGATAAGTAATGTGGATATTATTGTCTTTAGCTTGCAGTATCTCTTTGGCTAAATTTGCCAGGGCAATAGAAAATTCAGCAAAGGCGGCGGAATCCAACCGATATCTTGCTGATGTAGATACAGTAATACTGGGCATTTAGAAACTACTCCTGCAACAGGTATTTTAGCAACGTGGAACTACACGGTATGGGTAGTCACCAGACGCATGCGTTTAATCACATCCGGATTAACCACCGTGCCCAACTCGGCATCACCACGGCGGAGTTTATCCACCCATTCCATTCCTTTGGTAACCTGACCAAAGACGGTATAGTTTTGATCTAAATATCGAGCGCGGGTTGAGGTGATAAAAAATTGATGGCAAGCGCTGTGCGGATTTCGCGATCTGGCCATGCCAATAGTGCCGCGTTCAAACGGCAAATGATTAATCTCCGCAGCCAGTTTTGGCATTACGCGGGGATCAAACCGTGTATTTTGTAGCGGCTCACCAGTTTGCGCCATAAACCCATCAATAACCCTGGAAAAAGGCATACCATCATAAAATTTAGACTGTACGAGTGTCTTAATCCGCGCCACATGATTAGGGGCAATATCAGAAAATAACTTTATCGTGACGATGCCACTATCCAACTCCATCTCAATAGTATCATCTGCAGAACCTAGCCATTTTAACGCGGCAGGCAACGCGACGGCTCCCGCACATAATCCCAGGCAGCCGCCAATAAATAACCGACGATTCATATCATTTACTCCATTCTGGCGACAGAAATTACCGCCTGTCGCTGCATTTGCTCATTAGCCGCGCTGATTGGCCCCTTATCGCGGCATTGATCTATTAATGTGTTTGCGCTTTCTCAATAAATGTAATGATCTCATCGGTAAGCGCATCCGGTTTTTCTAAATTAGGTAAATGTGAAGCGCCGGGGATAACATGTAATTCGGCATTACGCTTTTTCGCCAGACGTTGCGCGTAGTCTTGCGGAGTCAGCTTATCTTCCGCTCCCCTGACTATAACCGCACTAACATCATGGATATTCATATTAGTCAAATCAGTATCGGCAATAGCTAAAGAACACCCGGAGAAAGCTTCGACCGTTGTATTGCGCAGCATTTTCCTCAGACCGTCAGCCTCAGGCGAGTCGATAAATTGCGGCGTGACCCAATTACTGATAATTCCTCTCTCAAGGTGCTCAAGACCATGCTGGAAAACATCCTCCGCCCTTGCGCGCCATAGCGAGGGCGGAGCGGCATTCACCAGCGAAGTATCAATAATCACCATTCCCTGTACGCGTTGCGGTAATTTGAAGCCAATCCATTGTGCTATCGTGCCGCCAATTGAAACACCGACGACATAGAACTTATTGATGTTCAGATGATCGACGACAGCAATAACATCATCGGCAAGATCTTCCATTGAAAAAGGCAACGCGTCGACGGCACTGAGTCCATGTCCGCGAATATCCAGGCGGACTACTCGATAACGCTCGGTTAATCGCGGCATTTGCAGATCCCAAAGATGCATATCCGTTCCTAACGAGTGAAGAAGAATCACTGTCTTCGCATTTTCTGGGCCCTGTACATCGACGTGCTGAGTTAATTTCAGTGGTCGGATAAACATTTAAAATCTCCGTATGCTTATTTTTACTTTTATCATTGACTCCGGATGCCGGTACACAGGCTCAGACGCACGGTTATACCAAAGGAATGTTTATCTGTTTAAGCTATCCCGCAAGCGCACTCATCAGGAAAAACGTGAGGTTATTTCCCGCATTAACATCGGATAAATGTTCTTATCTTGTTAGTACTGCTAGTATTATTAGAGTAATTTAATCCTGTGCTCTAACGGATAATTTCGATATCGCTATCGAATTTGTTGATGTGGTAAAGCCCCCCAATTCCCACCTGCTACGCTTACTACTCCATTCCATAAAAAAGGCTCAACCATGAATATTGATTTATCGGGGAAAGTCGCGCTGGTGACGGCGTCCACGGCCGGTATTGGTTACGCCATTGCGAAGGGGCTGGCGGCCAGCGGTGCGGAAGTGATTATCAACGGCCGCAGCGAACATAGCGTTAATGCGGCGATGGCGCGGCTGCAACAGGAGGTGCCGGGATTCAGGCCCTATCCCGCAGTGGCCGATCTCAGTGACGCCGCCGGGGTGAGTCAACTGCTGCAGGCGGTGAATGAAGTCGATATCCTGGTGAATAACGCCGGTATTTACGGCCCGCAGGATTTTTACGCCACCGATGACGCCACCTGGGAAAACTACTGGCAAACCAACGTGATGTCTGGCGTTCGCCTGTCACGCGCGCTGTTGCCCGCCATGGTGCGTAAAGGCTGGGGACGGGTGGTCTTTATCTCTTCCGAATCGGCACGCAATATTCCCGCCGACATGATCCACTACGGCGTGACCAAAACCGCGCAGCTGTCGCTGGCCCGCGGGCTGGCGAAATACGTCGCCGGCAGCGGCGTCACCGTAAACAGCGTGCTACCCGGCCCGACCCTCTCAGACGGTTTTGCCGAAATGATGAAAGAGGAAGTCGCCCGCACCGGTAAGCCGCTGGAACAACTGGCGAAAGAGTTTGTTATGGCGCAGCGCCCCGCTTCCGTTATTCAGCGTGCGGCCTCGGTGGACGAGGTGGCCAATATGGTGGTCTACGTCTGTTCGCCGCAGGCTTCTGCCACCTCCGGCGCCGCGCTGCGGGTCGATGGCGGCGTGGTCGATGATATTGTCTGAATTACCCGCTAAGCAGGGGGAGAAAGCTCCCCTGAGATTGATGACAAACCTCATGCAACCGTTGGACTTACAGATTGCAAGAGACAAATAACAAGGAAAATCAATTTATTGGTTTTCGGCTGATAACCACAAAGAAGGAAAAACCACGCTTTTTCCTTCTTTGTCAGCAGTCTGGGGGGAGCAAAGCTCCCCTTTCTCACCTGCAGTTGCGCTATTTAGCGCTAAATAGCTCAAAAGGTTTAAAACACGCCGCGATGTCGCACAAAGTGAACAGGAAGCAACATTCATGATACTTATCATTGCTGTTTTGAACATAAATAGTGGTGTTAATGTCTGTCATCAGAAGCTTACTTTTCTTTCTCGGCGCGGCGGCGGCTTCCGCCATCGCGGTACTTTGTTTGTGGGTGGATATCCGGGTGTTTGGCAACGATATTCCGGAGATTTCGCTTACCGAGGTGGTGCAGGAGGGCGTGCTGGCGATAATCGTGCTGATTCACTTCCTGCTGGCGAAAAAATATGAGCTCCTGCGCTACTGTAATATCCTCGTTGGCGGCTTTTTCCTGGCGATGCTGATCCGCGAACTGGACGCGCTTTTTGACCTTATTTCTCACGGTAGCTGGGTATGGTTCGCGCTGGCAACGACGATAGCCGCGCTAATCGTTCCACTGCGCCATTCTCGTCAAACGCTGTCGCAACTGGCGCAATACACCCGCACGCCTTACTACGGCATGATGATAAGCGGCCTGCTGGCGATTCTGGTCTTCTCACGACTGTTCGGCATGCATGGCTTATGGTACGCCGTACTTGATGAGAACTACGCGCGGGTGGTGAAAAACACCGTTGAAGAGGGTAGCGAGTCGTTCGGCTACATGCTTTGCCTGACCGCCTCGATTGGCTACTACTGCTACTTCCGCTATCAGGCGCGACAGAAAAGCTAATCCACAGCGCCGCCAGAATCTGATGCTCTGGCGGCAGCGCGAATCATGAATTACCCCTGAATTTTCCACTTCCGCTTGAGCACATTTTTGTCCTGGCTATCCAGCCAGTGGTTCACTTTCTCAAGCAGCGCCGGATTATCCTTATTCATCATATAGACCTTATAGCTGGCGGTACCGGGAAACGGCGTCTCATTCGCTACGCAGAATACGCCGGGCTCCTTGCTCTGGTAATACTCCCCTTCAATCAGGTCGGTCACCATCATATCGGCCGTTTTTTGCCGTAGCGCCTGCAGATTATCGACATTGTTCTGCACGCGAATGATCTGCGCATGCTTGATGTGCTCATCAACGAAACTTTGGTTAGTGCCGCCGGGGTTCACAATCACCTTCACATTCGGCTGGTCGATTTTTTCAAGGCTGCCGAGCGCTGGCGCGGCGCTGCAGTTAGCGAGGGCGATTTTGCCATTGGCCACCACCGGATGGCTCAGGGAGAAATCTTTCGCTCGTGCCGCCGTCTCCGTTACGCCGCCCATGGCGATATCAAACTTATCGGCTTTTAAATCAGTCGATAGCGTTGGCCAACTGGTGATGATAAACGTCACCTTCACCCCCAGCGTTTTACCCAGATCGTGCGCCATATCGACGTCGTAGCCGATAAGTTCGCCAGCGCCGTTATGAAACGCCAACGGCGCGTAGTCCCCCGGTACGCCGACTTTTAACTCGCCGCTTTGTTGAATCGACTGCATATCGCGCGCATGGCCCGCCAGTGCGGCCAGGGATAGCGTCAGGGCAAGCACCGCCTTCACTTTCATTTTATGATCCTTTTTTAATCATCAGTTTTTTGGTTATCACTCTGTCTGTCGCTGACGGCAAGCAAAATTATCTCTCTACCGCTCCGGCCCACAACCACATTGTTAACGATATGTTTTATTTTTGTGATGCACAACCAGGATTCATTGCACCTGATTTGTGCAATGAATAACCAAATCCTACGCTCAGGATCCGCTCACCTCCCAATAGATTAGCGATATTGCTGGAAATACTATTTCCCGCAATAGCTGGCACACATCGTGCTTTGTTAATTGAGTATCAGAATTCTGTTAAATGAGAGCGAACTATCATTAAGGGCAGAGATGAACGATAGCAACGGCTTGTTTCACATTATTGAATCCACTTTCAGCCAGCTCACGCCGAGCGAAAAACGTATTGGCAGTTGGCTGTTAAGCCATCGGGAGCATATCCCGTTTGAGACCGCCGACAGCATTGCGCAGGCCACCGGCACCAGCGGGATAACCGTAGGCCGCTATCTGCGCAAGCTGGGCTATCGCAATCTCGATGACGTGAAGCACAGCCTGAAAGAGCCCGCATCAACGCCCTATCGCCAGTGGGGAGTGATTGACCGGCTTGACTCCTGGTCACAGCAGCAGACGCAGCCGGATCGCGCCAGCCTGTCGTTGCAGATGGAGCTGGATGCCATTCGCTATGTCTACCAACTGGCGCAGGAACCGACCTTCGCCCGCGTCAGTCAACGCATCGCCGAGGCCGACGCGGTTATCATCATTGGCATTCAGTCGACTCGCGGCATCGCCAACACGTTCTTCAGCCATCTGGAATACCTGCGCCCGCGCGTGACCTACGCCGACGGCAGCTCCGGTAGCTGGCTGGAATCATTGAATTCTGAATACCAGCACCCCTATGTGGTGCTGACCGATACCCGCGCTTACTCCGTCGCCGCGCGCCAGTTTTGCCGGGTCGCCTGCGAACGCGGAGTTGCCACCGCGCTGGTCACCGATATCTGGTGCCCGTGGGCGCGCGACTATCCGGTTGATTTACTACAGGTGAAAACCGATACCGGCCACTTCTGGGATTCGCTGGCGCCGATCGGTTGTCTTTTTAATCTGCTGCTCTCCGCGGTGGTGGAACGGCTGGGGCCGAGCCTCTCCAGCCGCCTTGCCGCGAACCGCGCGCTGCAGCAGGAATTTGGTCAGTTTGAACGTTAAGGAAATTTTCGATGAGCCATCTTTCCCTGGTGGATATCGCCGCGCGTTTTCCCACGCTGCCTGTCGACCTGAAATACGCCACCGCCGATAACATTACCGGCCAACCGATTTATCGCGAAGCCCGCTGCCTGCTGCACCCCGATGCGGCCGTCGCGCTGGAGAAATCCATCGCCATCGCTGCGCTTGCGGGCTATCGCCTGCTGGTGCTTGACGCCTATCGTCCACAGCGCGCCCAGCAGCTGCTATGGAATGCCTGCCCGAACCAGGATTACGTCGTGCCGGCCGATATCGGTTCCAACCACAGCCGCGGCACCGCCATCGATGTAACGCTACTCGATGACCACAACAACCTACTCGACATGGGCACCGCCTTTGACGAAATGGACGATCGCTCGCATCCCTACCACCCGGCGGTGGCGCAGGAGGCGCAGCGTAATCGCCTGTTACTGAACGCCATTATGTTCGGCGGCGGCTTTAAAGGCATTACCACGGAATGGTGGCACTTCGAACTACCGGGCGCGGCCGGTTATCCGCTACTCGACGATGTTTTCGCCTGTTTCTCCCCCGCTCAGATTGACGGAGTTTCACCATGAACATGACTCGCCCAGCATCCTTAGGTTTTCGCCCGTTACTGTTAGCCGCCGCGCTCTGCGCCGCCATCCCTTCCGCCTTTGCCGCGGTGCCGAAAGATATGCTGGTGATCGGCAAAGCCGCTGACCCGCAAACGCTCGACCCGGCCGTCACCATCGATAACAATGACTGGACGGTGACCTACCCGGCCTATCAGCGGCTGGTCAAATACAAAACCGATAATGGTAAAGGTTCCACCGATGTCGAAGGGGATCTCGCCGAAAACTGGCAGGCCTCCGACGACGGCAAAACCTGGACCTTCGCCCTGCGCAAAGGCGCGCAGTTTGACGACGGCTCGCCGGTGACGGCAGAGGCGGTCAAACTCTCTTTTGAACGCCTGATGCGTATTAAACAGGGGCCATCGGAGGCGTTTCCCAGCGGGCTGAAGGTAGATGTCGTCGATCCGGCCACCGTTCGTTTCACGCTGCCGGAATCTTTCGCGCCGTTCCTGCATACCCTCGCCAATGACGGCGCCTCCATCATTAACCCGGCGGTGCTGAAAGCCAACGCCGCCGATGACGCCCGCGCCTATCTGGCCGAGCACACCGCGGGCTCCGGCGCGTATAGCCTGCAGCGCTGGCAGAAAGGCCAACAGTTGGTGCTGGTGCCCAACCCGCACTTCAGCGGCAATAAGCCGGCCTTTAAGCGCGTCACGGTGAAAATCATCGGCGAAAGCGCCGCCCGTCGTCTGCAGTTGACTAAAGGCGACCTGGATATCGCCGACGCCCTGCCGGTCGATCAGTTTGCGGCGTTGAAGAAAGAGGACAAGGTGGCGGTCTACGACTACCCGGCACTGCGCGTCACCTATCTGTATCTCAACAACAGCAAAGCGCCGATGAACCAGGCGGATCTGCGCCGCGTGGTGTCGTGGGCAACGGACTATAAAGGCATGGTCGACGGCATTCTCGGCGGTTACGGTAAGCAGATGCGCGGGCCGATCCCCGATGGCATGTGGGGCTACGACGCCAGCGCTATGCAGTATTCATTAGATCTCGACAAAGCCAAAGCGGCGCTGGATAAGGTGGCGGATAAGCCGAAAACGCTGACGTTCCTCTACTCCGATAACGATCCGAACTGGGAGCCGATTGCGCTCTCCACCCAGGCCAATCTGCAGGCGCTGGGTATCCAGGTCAAGCTGGAGAAACTAGCCAACGCCACCATGCGCGAGCGCGTGGGGAAAGGTGATTACGACATCGCGATCGGTAACTGGAGCCCGGACTTCGCCGACCCCTATATGTTTATGAACTACTGGTTCGAGTCGGACAAAAAAGGGCTGCCGGGAAACCGTGCGTTCTACGACAACCCGCAGGTTGATGCGTTGTTGAAACAGGCGGTCGCCACCACCGATCAGGCGGCGCGAACCAAAGATTATCAGCAGGCGCAAAAGACCGTCATTGATGACGCCGCCTACGTCTATCTGTTCCAGAAAAACTATCAGGTCGCCATGAACAAAGAGGTGAAAGGCTTCGTTTTCAACCCGATGCTTGAGCAGATTTACAATATCGCCGACATGCACAAGTAGCGGGCCGTCTCTCCATCTTGTCTGGTCGGGCCGTCACAGGCCCGGCCGAGGAGCGTCATCATGAGTTTCTGGGGTTTAATACGACAGCGCTGTTGGGGGCTGATATTAGTCGTCGCCGGCGTCTGCGTGATTACGTTTATTATTTCGCACCTGATTCCCGGCGACCCGGCGCGGCTACTGGCGGGCGATCGCGCCAGCGATGAAATCGTCCGCCATATTCGCCAGCAGCTGGGGCTGGATTTACCGCTCTGGCAGCAATTTGCCCGCTACGTTAACGCCCTGCTCCACGGCGATCTCGGCACCTCGATTCGCACCGGCCGCCCGGTACTGGAAGATTTAAAAACCTTCTTCCCGGCGACGCTGGAGCTGGCCTTTTGCGCGCTGCTGATTGCCCTGCTGGTTGGCATCCCGCTCGGCGTGCTGTCGGCGGTATACCGCAATCGCTGGACCGATCACCTGGTGCGCCTGATGGCGCTGACCGGCATCTCGACTCCGGCATTCTGGCTCGGTCTCGGAGTAATCGTCTTGTTTTACGGCAAGCTCGACTGGCTGCCCGGCAGCGGCAGGCTCGATGACTGGTTCGATCCGCCCACCCGCGTCAGCGGTTTTTATCTGCTGGATTCACTGCTGGAAGGCAATGTCGAGGTCTTCTTCAATGCCCTGCAGCACCTCATTTTACCGGCAGCCACCCTTGCCTTCGTTCATCTTGGCATCGTCGCCCGGCAGATCCGCTCGGCGATGCTCGAGCAGCTCAATGAGGACTACATTCGTACCGCGCTGGCCAGCGGCCTGCCGAAATTCACCATTGTGGTGCGCTATGCGCTACCCAACGCGCTGATCCCCTCTATCACCGTGCTCGGGCTCGCGCTGGGCGATCTGCTGTACGGCGCGGTGCTCACGGAGACGGTGTTCGCCTGGCCGGGGATGGGCGCCTACGTGGTGTCTTCGATTCAGGCGCTCGATTTCCCCGCCGTGATGGGCTTCGCCATCGTGGTCTCCTTTGCTTACGTACTGGTCAACCTGGTAGTCGACCTGCTCTATTTATGGATCGACCCGCGCACGGGTCGGGGAGAAAGCTAAGTGATGATGACTCAGGAACAACCGCTTCCACGGCCAAAGGCTGAAAAAAGCGGCCACTGGAAGCGTCGTTGGTGGTTGATCCGCCAGAGCCCGCTAACGCTGATTGGCGCGGCGATCATGCTGGTTATGCTGTTTTTAATGATCTTCTCGCCGTGGCTGACGCCGCACGATCCTAACGCCATTAATCTTGCCGCGCGTCTGCAGGCGCCGTCGTTCGCTCACTGGTTTGGTACCGACGAGGTCGGCCGCGATCTGTTCAGCCGCGTGCTGATCGGCAGCCAGCAGTCGGTGGCCGCCGGGCTGGCGGTGGTATTGATCGCCGGGATCAGCGGTTCGCTGCTGGGCTGCCTCTCCGGAGTATTGGGCGGGCGCAGCGACGCGCTAATTATGCGCTTGATGGACATTATGCTGTCGATTCCGTCGCTGGTGCTGACCATGGCGTTGGCGGCGGCGTTAGGCCCGAGCCTGTTCAACGCGATGCTGGCGATCGCCATCGTGCGTATTCCATTTTACGTGCGACTGGCCCGCGGCCAGACGCTGGTCGTGCGTCAGCATACTTTCGTCGAGGCCTCGGTGACGTTTGGCGCCTCGCGCTGGCATCTGATCAGCTGGCATATTCTGCGTAACGCCCTGCCGCCGCTGGTGGTGCAGGCCTCGCTGGATATCGGCAGCGCGATCCTGATGGCCGCCACGCTCGGTTTTATTGGCCTCGGCGCCCAGCAGCCTACCGCGGAATGGGGCGCAATGGTCGCTAACGGTCGCAACTACGTGCTCGATCAGTGGTGGTACTGCGCCTTCCCCGGGGCGGCGATCCTGATCACCGCCGTCGGCTTTAACCTGTTTGGCGATGGCATCCAGGATCTGCTGGATCCCAAGGCCGGAGGGCGCAACTAATGGAAAATAGGGTCTTAACTATCGATAACGTTCGCCTGAGTTTCCCGGTCTATCAGGGCCAGGTCAACGTGCTGAATAATATCTCGCTGCACATCGATCGCGGCGAAATCGTCGGCGTGGTAGGCGAGTCGGGTTCCGGTAAATCGGTGACCGCGATGCTGGCGATGCGTCTGCTCTCCGCCGGCAGCTATCATATTCATAGCGGCGCTATCACCCTGATGGGCCACGATATGCTCACCCTGACGGAAAAAACGCTACGCGATATTCGCGGCAGCAAGGTCGCGATGATTTTTCAGGAGCCGATGACCGCGCTTAACCCCACCCGACGTATCGGTAAGCAGATGGTAGACGTCATCCGCCAGCACCGTCCCATGTCGCTGCGTGAGGCGCGCGCCCGCGCCGTCGAGCTGCTGGCGGATATGCAAATCGCCGACCCGCAAAGCGTGCTCAAGCGCTATCCTTTCGAACTCTCCGGCGGCATGCGCCAGCGGGTGATGATCGCTATCGCCTTTTCTTGCGAGCCCGACCTGCTGATTGCCGACGAACCGACCACCGCGCTGGACGTCACCGTGCAGCGTCAGGTGTTGCGCCTGCTGAAGCAAAAGGCCCAGGCGACCGGCACGGCGGTGCTGTTTATCAGCCACGATATGGCGGTGGTTTCTCAGGTGTGCGATCGGCTGTACGTCATGTACGCCGGCGCGGTCATTGAAAGCGGTAAAACCGCAGAGGTGCTGCAACATCCCCAGCATCCCTACTCTATCGGTCTGTTAAACAGCGCTCCCGATAATGGCGAACCGCGCGCGCCACTACGTTCTATCCCCGGCACCGTACCGAATCTGGCGCGTCTTCCCGCCGGCTGCGCCTTCCGCGAACGCTGCTTCGCCGCGGGTGAAGCCTGCGGTATTACCCCTACGCTGCAGGCTCATGATAACGCCGCCGACAGACAGGCTGCCTGCTGGTATCCGCAACGGGAGAACGCCCATGTCTGAGACGCTATTAACCCTCAATGATGTGCACCTGACGTTCGCCGCGCAGAAAAACTGGCGCGGGAAAGTCATCGAACGCGTCTATGCGTTAAATGGGCTGGATATGACGGCCAGACGCGGCGAAACCTTAGGGATCGTGGGCGAATCCGGCTGTGGGAAAAGCACCCTGGCGAAGCTGCTGATGGGCATGCTAAAGCCCTCTTCCGGCCACTTCACCCGCGCGCCGGCGCGCGGCGAAAACCAGAGCGGACGCATGCAGATGGTGTTTCAGGATCCGCTCTCGTCGCTGGATCCGCGGCTACCGGTCTGGCGCACCATCACCGAACCTGTGTGGATCCAGTCGCGCATGCCTGAAAAGGCGCGTCGCGATCTCGCCGAGCAGCTGGCGCTACAGGTGGGGATCCGTAGCGAATATCTCGATCGGCTGCCGCACGCTTTTTCCGGCGGCCAGCGCCAGCGTATCGCCATCGCCCGCGCGCTCTCGTCGCAGCCGGAGATTATCGTGCTCGATGAGCCGACTTCGGCGCTGGACATCTCGGTGCAGGCGCAGATCCTTAATCTGCTGGTCGAACTGCAGCAGCGGCAGAATCTCACCTACGTGCTGATTTCGCACAACGTCTCGGTGATACGTCATATGAGCGATCGGGTGGCGGTGATGTATCTCGGGCAAATCGTTGAAATGGGCGAGGCGCGGCAGGTGCTGGATAATCCTGCGCATCCTTATACCCGGCTATTGATGGAGTCGGTACCGCGCATCGGCTCACCGTTAGGCGAAGGCGTGCGCAATACCGAACTACCGGGCAACCGCCGGCTGCCGACGGGCTGCTACTTTCGGGAACGCTGTCCTTACGCCAGCCAGGGCTGCGAACGGCCTCAGCCGCTGGAGGCGCAAGCGAATGGCGCGCAGGTCCGCTGCTGGAAAGCGCAAACAATAAGATGAGACCGGGCGCCGCCCGGTGCTACTGTTATCGGTTTGCAACGGTTTTGTGTACGGAAAACATGTGCTTTGTGTTAATTCAGAGCACATTGCGCTCCCGATATTTCTTCTGCGTTATGGCTCTCATGGTGCAGGGAGCGCACAGAGGGCGGCCAGTCGCCGCCGCCCTCTGTACTCTCGGGCTCTGGCCGCCAAAATCGCCACTTCGTGGTACCTTCGACTTATCCCTGCAGGCTCCGGGTCGGGCCGAGGCTGCGTCCCTGCAAGTCACGGCCCTCAGCCCGCATCCATGCGGGCTGCCCCGGCCTTCCGGGAACGTCTCAGCGATTTTGAGGCCACCAACACCGGCAGTTTCAGCCAGCATGGTGAATAAATTAAAGGCAGGCCGCACAGACCGTAGGCCGGATAAGGCGAAGCCGCCATCCGGCGCAAAAGCGGCGCCTTATCCGCGGATATTGCCCGGCGGCGCTGCGCTTGCGCGGGCCTACAGATCCAGTGCAATGGGTGGCCCAGTGCCATAGGTAGCCCGGGGAAGGCGCTTACGCCGCCCCCGGGTCAGCCGTTATAAATGAATCAGAATAGCCCCAACGGCGCGGTGCCGTAGCTCACCAGCAGGTTTTTGGTCTGTTGATAGGCTTCCAGCGCCATCTTGTGGGTTTCCCGCCCGACGCCGGACTGCTTATAGCCGCCAAACGCGGCATGCGCCGGGTAAACGTGATAGCAGTTAGTCCACACTCGTCCGGCCTTGATGCCGCGCCCCATGCGGTACGCCAGGTTGGTATCCCGCGTCCATACCCCGGCCCCTAAACCAAACTGCGTCTGGTTAGCAATCGCCAGCGCCTCAGCCTCGTCCTTAAAGGTGGTCACGCCGATGACCGGGCCAAAGATCTCCTCCTGGAAGCTGCGCATCTCGTTGTGCCCTTTAATCAGCGTCGGCTGAATATAGAAGCCGCTATCCAGCTCGGCGGTAATGCTCGCGCGATCGCCGCCGGTGAGGATCTGCCCGCCTTCATCACGAGCGATCTTGATATACGACAGGATCTTATCGAACTGCTGGCGTGACGCCTGAGCGCCGATCATCGTTTCGGTATCAAACGGATCGCCGCGACGGATCTGCATCACTTTCGCCATTACCCGCTCCATAAACGGCTCGTAGATCGATTCATGGATCAATGCGCGCGATGGACAGGTACAGACTTCTCCCTGATTGAAGAAGCCCAGTACCAGCCCTTCCACCGCCTTCTCGATAAACTCCTCCTCGCCATCCATTACGTCGGCGAAATAGATATTCGGCGATTTGCCGCCCAGCTCAACGGTGCAGGGAATAATATTCTCTGCCGCGCAGGCCATAATATGACGGCCCACCGGCGTCGAACCGGTAAAGGCGATTTTAGCGATCCGCTTGCTCGTCGCCAGCGCTTCGCCGGCCTCTTTGCCAAAGCCCTGTACCACGTTCAAGACCCCAGCCGGGAACAGATCGCCGATGATTTCCATCAGCAAAGTAATACTTAGCGGCGTCTGCTCCGCCGGTTTTAAAACCACGCAGTTGCCTGCCGCCAGCGCGGGCGCCAGTTTCCATGCCGCCATCAGCAGCGGGAAGTTCCACGGAATAATTTGCCCGACCACGCCCAACGGTTCGTGGAAATGATAAGCCACGGTGGTGTCATCAATTTCGGCGGTACTACCTTCCTGCGCGCGCAGACAACCGGCGAAATAACGGAAATGATCGACCGCCAGCGGCAGGTCGGCGTTCAGGGTTTCGCGGATCGGTTTACCGTTATCCCAGCTCTCTGCAACCGCCAGATACTCCAGATTCTCCTGAATGCGGTCGGCAACCTGCAGCAGAAGATGGGAACGCTGCTGTACCGAGGTTCGCCCCCAGGCGTCCGCCGCCCGGTGTGCCGCATCAAGGGCAAAATCAATATCTTTGGCGTCGGAGCGGGGAAACTGCGCAATGTTGCTCCCATCGACGGGAGAAGTATTCATGAAATATTCGCCGCTTAACGGCTCGACGAATTTACCGTCTATGAAGTTGCCGTAGGCCGATTTGAATGAAACCAAAGCGCCCGGTTTGCCAGGATGAACATAACGCATAGCAATCTCCTTCTGTAGGGTTAAGGCGCAGCGGCGTGGTGTTTTTTGCTATTGTCCGCTGCACGCTTTCTCCTGTAGCAGGGGTTATGCCAACTTTATGCACTCCTAATAAACTTAATAAGTTTCAAATAATTAAATATATCCCCTTGCCAATTCGCGTCCTCTTTGTCGCACAGGATCCCGCTTCTGTGTTGCGAATCGCAACACCAATAAAACCAAATAGCTACAATATTGCAACACAACCCAGCCGACCACGAGGTGCGCCGTGCAAGGAAATCCGTTCACTATCACCCCCGAGGCGCAGTCCAGCGCGCTGCTGAGCGACTCCTGGCAACGCAGCCAGCGCTACGGCCTGCAGCCAACGAGCGACGAGTTTCCGCGCCTGCACGGCGGCGAACTGGCCGACGTGCTGGAAAGCAACCGCAGCCTACAGCGGCTGGCGCAACCGGTGGCGACGCCGCTGGCGCAACGTGCCGCCGGGCTGCAATCGGTAGTTATTCTTTCCGATGCCAGCGGGCTGGTGCTCCAAACCTTCGGCAATAGCGCGGCAATGAAAAAAGCGCAAAGCTTCGCGCTGGAGCCTGGCAATATCTGGAGCGAAAGCGGTCGCGGTACCAACGCTATCGGTACCGCGCTGGCGATTGACGACAGCTGCGAAGTCGAAGGCCGTCAACACTATTTAACCCGTAATCAGGATTTGTACTGCGCGGCGGTACCCCTACAAAGCCCCGATGGCCAGATTGCCGGGGCGCTGGATATTTCCGGCCCGGCGCATATCCCGCATCCCCACTCTCTGGCGTGGATTAAAGAGGCCGCCAAACAGATTGAATATCTGTGGGTGAAACAGAGCCTGCATCCGCAGCAGTGGTTAATGAGCCTGCACTCGCGGGTGCAGAAGCTCGATAGCGCTGAAGAGCTGCTGCTGGTCTTCTCCGATAACCTGCTGACCGCGGCCAATCGGCTGGCCATCCGCGAACTGGGCCTGCAGGCCGGACAGATAGGGAAAATGACCTTCCAGCAGTTGTTCCCCCGCCTGACGCAAACGGCGGTTAGCGTGCCGCTGCCGATGACCTTCCAGCAACGTGGCTACTACTACCGTCTGCGCGCGCCAACCCGCGCCAGCGTCGCCGTCCCCGCGCAACCAGCGCTCAACCTGCCGTTTTGCGCGTCCGGCGAAGGCGAGAAAATGGTCCGCTTACTCAACGCCGGTATCGCATTGTGTATCGAAGGGGAAACCGGCTGCGGTAAAGAGTTCCTCAGCCGTGAGCTGCATGCGCATAGCCGCTGGCGCAGCGGTAAATTCGTCGCCATCAACTGCGCGGCCATCCCCGAATCGCTGATTGAATCGGAGCTTTTCGGTTATCAGGCGGGGGCCTTTACCGGCGCGAATAAAAACGGCTATATCGGCAAAATTCGCGAAGCCGATGGCGGAGTGCTGTTCCTCGATGAAATCGGCGATATGCCGCTGGCTCTGCAAACCCGACTGCTGCGGGTACTACAGGAAAAAGAGGTCATGCCGCTGGGTGGGAATCGCAGCGCGCCGGTGAACTTCGCCTTGATTTGCGCCACCCACCGTCATCTCGCGCAGCGCGTCGCCGAAGGCGCGTTTCGCGAGGACCTGCTCTACCGCCTGCGCGAATACGCTTTTACCATCCCGCCGCTACGCCAATGGCCTGAACTCAAACATTTTATTCCTGCGCTGTGGCGCTCGCTTGGCGCGGCAGAACGCCATATCACGCTCTCCGATGCGCTGATTCATCAACTGACATTATGTCGTTGGCCGGGTAACGTGCGTCAGTTGCAAAGCCTGCTCAAAGTCCTGTTGGCGCTGGCGGACGATGGCGAATGCCTGGGCGTCGCGGCGCTGCCCGAGGAGTATCAAAGCGCGCAGCAAACCAGCGCTCCAGGCGGGCTTCAACAACATGACGCAAAGCTGATTGCCGATACGCTGGCCCGCTTTAACGGCAATGTGAGTAAAGCGGCGCAGGCGTTAGGCGTCGCGCGCAGCACGCTGTATCGACGGGCCGCGCGCGTACAAAGGAAGTGACTACGGCGTAAAGCGCGCCGGCAGCCAGGAGAAGAGACGGCGACTCAGCGCTTCGCACAGCGCCACCAGCGTCTGCCCCAGCCGTTGCCACACCACTTTTGCCACGCAGAGGCCCAGTGCTGAAATCAGCGCCGCGCCCAGCATATCCAGCGGGAAATGGACGCCGAGAAAAATACGTGCCCACGCTACCGGTAGCGCCGCCGCCAGCACCAGCAGCCCCATGCCGCGCAGGCGTAATGACAGCAGCGCGAAGGCGGCGCTGAACATTACGGTGCCGTGATCGCTTGGGAAAGAGTTATCCGCCGGGTGGCTTATCCAGGTATGGCCCAGCGGCATCATAAACGGCCGCGGATGGAACCACAGCGTTCCACAGGCAAACCCCAGCCCTAACGCTATCAAAATCGTCATGGCGCAAAACAGCGCCTGTCGATGCCCCTGCCGACCGCCAAGGAACCATAATCCCAGCAATATCGCCGGGACTAAAAGGATAATCCAGCTGGCGGAGAATCGCGCCAGCAGCAATAGGCTGTCCGGCGTACCAGGCCCGGCATTCAGCGCGAGGAAGGCGCTCTGGTTAAACGTTTCTAACAGGTTCATGGCGAGTTCTCGTCACAGTCATCATGCTGTCATTATCGCCAGAATACCTTAAGCCCGGATTAACCTGACGCTGAAGGATCCTCCTGGTTTTTACCACCGGCTAACTGCTGCGGCAGCCGCGCCAGCAGTTCATCTACCACTACGCGAATTTTCTGCGGCACCCATGCCGCTTCCGGCCAGACGGCGCTGATCGCAAAGCTGCCGCTGACCGACGACGGCAATATTTGCTGGAGTTCTCCCCGCGCTAGTTCGTCGGCTACCAGCCAATCCGGCAGCCAGGCGATTCCCAGCCCGCTTTTTGCCGCCGCGGCGATGGCGGCGAAATCATCCATTGCCAGTCCGGGCTGAGGGCGAAACGCGAGCGCCGCTCCCTGCGCATCGCGCAAATGCCATTTCTGCATCTGCCCGGCGTAGAGATAGCCAATAGTAAGATGCTCGTGCAGTTCTTCCGGCGTCTGCGGCGCTGGCCGATGTCGTAGATATAACGGCGATGCGCAAAGAATCATGCCGTGCTGGCCTAAACGCCAGGCCTTAAGAAAGCTGGAGTCGCTCAACGCGCCGATACGTATCGCCATATCGAACCCTTCTTCAAACAGATTGACCTGGCGGTCGCTAAACGACAGCTCGAGCTTAAGCTCAGGATAACGTTGGCTAAGAGGAAACAATATCGGCGCCACGCAGCGCTGGCCAAACAGCACCGGCAGGCTGATTCGCAGCCGCCCTTGCACCTGGGTTTTCCCGCGCTGAATTTCATTTTCCGCATCCCGCAGGTTATCCAGCGCCCGGCGGGATTGCAGATAAAAGACCTCGCCTTCTTCGGTCAACGCCTGCCGACGCGTGGTGCGCTGAAACAGCGCGACGCCGAGCCGCTGCTCCAGCCGGGAAATGGTCTTGCCGACGGCGGAGCGCGTCACGCTCAGCTTCTCAGCGGCTTGCGCAAAGTTGCCGCACTCGACGACGGCGACAAATACCGGGATCGCATTTAAATCACTGCGCATTGATTGGTTCCTGAGTGGATACAATGATAAAAAATAATGTCACTACTGGAGAAAAAAAGACAGTGTTACCCTGCGGACCATCAACTTTATGAGGAGTCCGTCATGAGTAACGTATTGATTTTAAAATCCAGCATCAACGGCCCGGCGTCGCTAACCAACCAGCTAATAGATGAATATATGCAGACCCGCCGCGAGGCCGGTCATCAGGATTCGGTCGTCGAACACGATCTGACCACCCTCGCCTTGCCGAAACTCGACGGCGCGCTGTTTGCCGCGCTGCGCGGCGCGCAAGACTCGCGTCCGGCGATTCAGCAAGGGGTTGCCCTCTCTGATTCACTCATCGGCGAGTTAAAGGCCAGCGATCTGCTGGTGATCGGCGCGCCGATGTATAACCTCAACGTGCCAACCGATCTCAAAAACTGGTTCGATCTGGTGGCGCGAGCGCGGGAAACCTTCCGCTATACCGAGACCTGGCCGCAGGGGTTGGTTGAAGGCGTGCGTGCAGTAGTCATTAGTTCGCGCGGCGGCGTCCATGACGGGCAACCCAGCGATGCGGTCACCCCTTACCTGCGCGCGGTGCTGGGATTGATGGGGATTAGCGACGTTGAATTTATCTATGCCGAAGGGATGGATATTCGCCCGCACGGCCGTGATGCAGGTATCGCCCACGCCCGCCAGCATATTGCCAGGGCCGCTCAGCTGGCGTGAGATCCGCTGCTTCTGTGGGCTGGTAAAGGGTCAGCTTTTATTTTAGAATAATCTAAATTTAGAAAAGACTAAAATAAAATGACCACAGCACAACAACTGCAGGCCAGCGCCGGGGAAGCCGCTGTCCTGCTGAAAGCGATGAGTAATCCCCACCGGCTACTGATTCTGTGCATGCTTTGCGAAGCCCCGCGTACAACCGCGGGAGACCTGGCGCAAATCACCGGCCTGAGCCCTTCCGCCACCTCTCAGCATCTCGCGCGGATGCGCGATGAGGGGCTTATCGACAGCGAACGCGACGCCCAGCGCCTGCGCTATTTCATTACCCATCCCGCCGTTCAGCAGGTTATCGCCACGCTGAAAACCATTTACTGCCCGTAAGGAGTCCTTATGACTATCGCCACCGTTACAGCCAACGAAGCCCAGGCGCTTATCGCCCAGGGCGCACGGCTGATTGATATCCGCGCTGCCGACGAATACGCTCGTGAGCATATTCCAGCGGCGACGCTGCTGCCATTAGAGCAACTGACTCACGGCGCGGCGCTCAATGCGCAGCCGGGAGAAACAATCATTTTTCACTGCCAGGCCGGCTCGCGCACGCAAAATAACGCCAGCCTTCTGGCCGCCGCCGCCGCGCCCGCGCAGGTTAAGCTACTGGCTGGCGGTATTCAGGCATGGCGGGCGGCGGGATTGCCGATAGTCGAAGATAAATCCCAGCCGCTGCCGCTAATGCGCCAGGTGCAAATCGCCGCCGGCGCGCTGATTTTGCTAGGAGTAGTGCTGGGATACGCCGTCAACAGCGGCTTTTTCTTGCTGAGCGGTTTCGTTGGCGCGGGGCTCACTTTCGCTGGCCTCACCGGTTTCTGCGGCATGGCACGCCTGCTGGCGGTCATGCCGTGGAACCGACGTTAAAACGCCTGCCAGATGAGTAGTGCAATGCCGCCGAAAAGTAGCCATTTGACGATGTAGTAAACCGTTTTATTCCATTTTTTCAAACGCTTGCCGACAATGCGGATTTGATAAATGTAGCGGAAGCTGCGGTTAATCCCGCCGGTACGGTCGCCGATATCGTTCGGCGCGGCGGCGGCGCTCATTAAATTTCGCCCCAGCCAGTGGTTCACCTTCTGCGCCCAGCGGTAACGCATGGGCCGTTCGATATCGCAAAACAGAATCAGCCGGTTCTCACCGCTGGTATTTTCCGCATAGTGAATATAGGTTTCGTCAAATAGCACGCCTTCGCCATCGCGCCAGCTATAGCGTTCGCCGTCCACTTCAATAAAACAGCGATCGTCATTCGGCGTCGCCAGCCCAAGATGAAAACGCAGCGACCCGGCATAAGGGTCACGGTGGCGAGGCAAACGGCTACCATCAGGTAACGTGGCGAACATTGCCGCTTTAACCGAAGGAATGCCGCGCAGCAGTTCAGTCGTTTTTGGACATAGCTGGCTTGCGGAGGGATGCGCGTCTTCATACCATTTCAGGTAAAACCGTTTCCAACCGGTTTTAAAAAATGAGTTAAATCCGGCATCATTATATTTTTCCGCCGCTTTTATTTGCTCCAGACGCTGCAGATTAATCCCCTCTTCACGAATAACCAGCCAGTTATTTTGTAATATCGCAAGTTCCGGAAACGTCTCCGGACGCAGAAACGGGGTATTCGGCACACGCGAAAAGAGGTACATAAACCCGTTAAGAGGAGCGGTAAAAGTTGAATGGTCGGAAAGCTGACGCCAGAAACGATAGCGAACTTTTCCGCGATAATGGACGTAGAGCACAGCAATTATAATAATAAGTAAAATGATATACTTCATATTCGCTTATCTGACCATGTTCTGTTTTGAATCATTCTGCGCCAGCAGTCTCAGTTTCACTCACCGCAGCGCCACAAAAACCATTAACAAAGATAATACATCTACCCATAAATTGTTTTAACAAAAAGCAGCACGATCGTTGAATCCGTCAGCATCGTTGAGCTATCGTTTAGGTTCTTAGTTGTTACCAATGCTCAGGAGAGACACCATGTTTACAACAGGCGATCTGGTACAACCGCGCGTCGGCGGGCCAAAATTGAAGGTAGTGGAAGTGAATGGCGATAGCCTGATCGTTGTTCAGGCGAGTAACGAGCAGGGTGAGAAATTTACTCTGAAAGCGGTTGATGTTACGCCTTATACCGAAGAAGGCGATTTCGGCGTTTGCTAAGCAAAACGGTGGGTTTCCCCACCGTTTAAACAATCTCTGTTTAGATCAGGAAGCTCTCAAGTGATTGCCCCTGCGCGACGGCCAAAGCGATCGGCTTGGGCATACGGCCCTGGCCAGTCCAGGTTTTTTCTGCGCCGGTATGATCGGTGTAACGATATTTAGCCGGGCGCGGCTGACGTTTTTTACTGCTTTTCGCCGGGGCCATTTCATGCAGCGCTAATTCATCAGGTGAAATACCGTCAGCAACCATTAATTCCAGCCAGGTATTAATTTTTTCCTGATATTCCGCCTGCTGCTGTTGCGTCTTCTGCTGCTCTTCACGTTTTTCTTCAGTGACGATCCTGAGTTTTTCCAGCATCTCTTCAAGCACGTCAGTGGAGAATTCACGCGCCATAGCACGCAGTGAGCGAATATTATTCAGTTTTTGTAACATAAAAGACATAAAGATCAAAAATCCCAAATCGAAAAAATAAAACAAGAATTACCTGGTCAGTTTAATAGATATGTATATTTATTTCCAGCCTTAGCTTATTCAAATAAATATGTACAGGATTACGCCTATGAACGCGCTGAAATTTATTGGTGGGCAATATCGAAATAGAACACAAACTCTGACTGGCGCGGATGAATAATGCATAGCGCGACATAATAATATTCATAATATTATATTTATAGCCACGTCAGTGAGTTATAAAATCATCGCCGGTAAAACAGGAACGCCAATGGCTTTACGATGATGAATGAAAATTCACATAATCCGAATAAAAACCATTTTTTACATACAGCAGTAAATGCTAATGAACCGGTATTTATACGGTAAATAACGCCAAAAGCGACAGCCATCACATAACGCATTCAGATACCCGCTTTATCCACCACACTTCTCCTGCCACGCCCGATCGCCATCTGACAAAGCGAAATCATATCTATTTGATATAAAACGAAATAATCAAACAAAGGAACAAAAGTAGCGCAAGTTAAACAAAACGCCAGCTCGCAGAGTGTTTTATCGACAAAAAGGCGATAAATAAAAATTTATAGCTAGTTGTCACTTACTATGCAGAGATATACTCTACACACATCAAAACAGGCAGCCCAAAACCGCTACACCATGCGCA
Source organism: Klebsiella sp. 141162 (assembly GCF_050600755.1). NCBI lineage: Bacteria > Pseudomonadati > Pseudomonadota > Gammaproteobacteria > Enterobacterales > Enterobacteriaceae > Klebsiella > Klebsiella sp. 141162. The sequence continues at coordinate 70,743 of NZ_JAQIRI010000011.1, forward strand.
CTTTTCGGCGTTATTGACTTCATTTTTCGAGGAGCATACCGATGTTCTCTGCTCAATCCCGCTTGCGTCATGCGGTAGCAGACACCTTTGCAATGGTGGTCTACTGCACCGTTGTCAATATGATGATCGAAATTTTCCTCTCCGGAATGACTTTTGAGCAGTCGTTATCTTCACGACTGGTCGCGATCCCGGTCAACATTATTATTGCGGTGCCTTATGGCTTCTATCGCGACTTCGCTATGCGCCAGGCGCGCCGAATCAGCACCTCGGGATGGATGAAGAACATTGCTGATGTCGTCGCGTATGTGACTTTCCAGTCGCCGGTGTATGTATTAATTCTGCTGTCGGTAGGCGCAGACTGGCATCAAATTGCCGCCGCGGTCAGTTCAAACATTCTGGTATCAATGATGATGGGCGCAGTATACGGCTACTTTCTCGACTTCTGCCGCCGCCTGTTCCGCGTCAGCCCTTATCAGCAAGCTAAAGCCTGATCCTCATCTTTCGGCGACTGGCCGCTGCCAGTCGCCTGCTTCAAAGCAGCCCGCATTAGATTATTCAGCCGTGAGACATCTGCGGCTGCGCCTCGCCAAACAGACCGTTCAGAAAACGCTCAAGCGCCATCCGCGAACTAAAACCATGTGGAATACCGTAATGCTGCTGCGCATCACCCGCCAAATAGAGCGGGAACTGTTCATAATGGTCGCAAGTTTTAATCTCGCTGGCGGGTTCCGCCAGTGAATTACTGCGCTCTTTAAGCGCCGGATGAATAACTAAAGCGGTACGCCCCATGCGCGCTTCGCGGTTCACATAAACATAATTATCGCCACGGCGATATCCATACGCTTTTTGCGTCACAACATCCATGGTGAAGCCGGCTTTTTCAAGAACACGCGCCACCTCATCGGGTCTTAAATACATACTGATTCCTCGTTATCTTTTACCGCACATTTACCTTACCTTATTCACGAATAGCAGCGCTTTCAGAAAATTCCATAAACTCCCGCAAAAGCATAATGCAAAATCATGTCCTACACTTAATAACTCGAATGGAAAAGAGGGAGAAACCAATGGCTAACCGTGTGAACCGCAACGACATTGATGAAAGCGCCGAGGATATTCATAACGAAGTCAGCCAATTAGCGGATACGCTGGAAGAAGTGCTGAAATCATGGGGTAGCGATGCGAAAGATGAAGCAGAGAACGCGCGTAAAAAAGCGCAGTCGCTGCTGAAAGAGACGCGCGCCCGCCTGAACGGCAATACCCGCCTGCGCCAGGCGGCCTATGATACCGTTGAACGCGCCCGCGATGCCGCCGGCTGCGCCGACAGCTACGTGCGTGATAAACCCTGGCAGAGCGTTGGCGCCGCCGCCGCCGTTGGGGTGTTTATTGGCGTTTTGCTTAATTTGCGTCGATAATAGTATCGATAGACTACATGTGAAGATAACAAATACGCGTCTGACCCTGCGTCCCAATGGTGCGCAGGGTTTTTTATTATTCCACGCTGGCCAGCGCTTGCTTAAGTTCGCCTACCACTTCACGTGCCATCACCGCCGACGTGATATTGGTAAAACTCATCAATAGCCCGCCCTCACCACGGCTAAGCATGCGCCAGTCGCTCAACGCCTGCACCGCCAGCCCGGCACGTTGGCAGCGACGGGCCTGCTCGCGATCGTCCCCCTTCACCGCCATCACCAGTTGGATCCCGCCGGACTGCGGTACCACCTGAAAACCCTGCGCCTGCAGCGCCGACTCCAGCCACTGCCTGCGCAACGCGTAGCTGGCGCGCATTTTTTTTAGATGACGCCAGAAATGCCCGTCATTGATGAAGTCCGCTAACGTCTGCTGCCATAAGGTCGGCACATTACAGTGGCTCAATTCGGCCTGACAACGAAACCGCGCCGCCAACGGCTGCGGTACCACCAGCCACGCGACGCGCAGCGCGGGAAACATCGATTTACTAAATGACCCGGCGTACAGTACCCGCTGTGGCGCATCGAGGCTTTTCAGCGGCGGTAGCGGCTTCCCCTGATAGCGAAATTCACTGTCGTAGTCATCTTCAATAATCCAGCTATCGCGCTGCGCCGCCCACTGTAATATCTGTCGACGTCTCTCCAGCGACAGGGCCACGCCGAGCGGGCTTTGATGCGCTGGAGTTAACAGCGCAAAGCGCGCCTGAGGATAGTGTGTCTGCGCCCAGTCGATATTCATTCCCTGTTGGTCAACCGGTACCGGATCGATATTGACCCCCGCCGCGCTAACCACCGGGCGAATGAACGGATATCCCGGATCCTCCATCCACATATGCTGCCCCGGCTGCGCAAGGGTACGCAAAATCAACGCCATCGAGGCCGCATAGTTGCCGCTAATCACAACCTGCTCCGGCTGGCACTCGATGCTGCGCGACAGGCGCAAATAGTCGACAATCGCCTGACGGAGAACCGGTTCGCCGCAGGGATCGCCGGGCGCGAGGTCGAAGCGCGATTGCGTCCGTAGCCGCCGCCCCATCACCCGCGCCCACAGCCCGCGCGGGAAAAGATCCAGTGCCGGCAACCCCATTTGAAAAGGCAGCGGCGCGGAGGATCCCCGCCCCGTCGCCGGTCGCTGAGCCGTGACCTGCCGCGGGCTCAGCCGCTCGCTGACAAAGGTGCCCGCCTGGCCGCGGCGCTCCAGCCAGCCCTGGGCCACCAGCTCGCCCCAGGCATTTTCAATCGTCGCCCGCGATACGCCAAGCTCCTGCGCATAAACTCTGCTCGCGGGCAGACGGCTTCCCGGCGCCAGCTCGCCATTCTCAATCGCTGATTTCAGCTGGCGGGCGATACGCTGGTAGTGCGGCACTTTTTTGGCTTCCATTATGGTCTGCTTTTTTCATCACAATATGGCTATCTTATGCAGTCCATTATAGTGCTATTTTGCCCGGGTCTTAGAGAGGAGAACTGCAAGATGACCACATTACGTCAGCCGTATAGCGAACTGAGCCCGGAAATCTATAAGGGGTTGGTTCAGGCCAGCATAGCGCTGGAAAAAAGCGAATTGGGCAGCACGATGGTGGAGCTGGTCTATTTGCGGGTGTCGCAAATTAACGGCTGCGCTTTTTGCCTTGAGATGCACAGCAAAGCGCTACGCAAAGCCGGCGTTGACCAGAGCAAACTGGATGCGCTGGCAGGCTGGCGCGTAAGCGCCCACTTCAGCGCTGCGGAACGCGCGGCCCTCGCATGGGCGGAATCGGTAACCGATATCGCAGCCAGCCACGCCGAAGATGAGGTGTACCTGCCTTTAGAAGAGCATTTTACCCCACGCCAGATTAGCGATTTAACCTTCGCCATCAGCCTTATGAACGCCTTTAACCGTCTGGCGGTCGCGATGCGGATGTAATTTTCGCGTATCGACTTCCCTCCCCCGCCGGGCTAGTTGGTGGGGGATAACTTATCGAAAAACTCTATATATTGCGTGGTTGAAGTTTTAAATAACTACATCTAGTATTTCCTGAACGGTAAGCCCATAACGTTCGGCGCGATATTTTACGCCGTCTTGTTATTTTAAATGGAAATACGAATCATGCGCATTATTATTTACACTCGAAATGACTGCGTGCAATGCCATGCCACCAAACGCGCGATGGAGAGCCGCGGTTTCGCCTTCGATATGGTCAACATCGACCAACACCCGGAAGCCATCGACATGCTGCGCGAGCAGGGATTCCAGCAATTACCGGTGGTGATAGCCGGGGAAACCCGCTGGTCTGGCTTCCGCCCCGATATGATTAATCGCCTGCGTCCCGCCGCGGCTACGGCCAGCCTATGAGCCTCATCGTCTACTTCTCCAGCAGCTCTGAAAATACGCATCGCTTTGTGCGGCGTCTGGCGCTGCCTGCCGTGCGCATCCCGCTCAACGAGCGCGAGCGAATTCAGGTAGACGAACCCTATATTCTCATCGTCCCCAGCTACGGCGGCGGCGGAACGGCAGGCGCCGTGCCGCGCCAGGCGATCCGCTTTTTAAACGACCCGCATAATCGCCGGCTGATTCGCGGCGTCATCGCCGCCGGTAACCGTAACTTCGGCGAGGCCTATGGCCGGGCGGGAGAGGTCATCGCGCAGAAATGCGGCGTGCCGTATCTGTATCGTTTTGAGCTGATGGGTACCCAGCAAGATGTCGACAACGTGCGTAAAGGAGTAAGCGAATTTTGGCAACGACAACCGCAGAACGCGTAACCGCCGGGGCGTCTGATTTCCACGCCCTCAATGCGATGCTGAACTTATACGACAGCAATGGCCGCATTCCCCTGGAAAAGGACCAACAGGCGGTCGAAGCATTTATCCATAGCCACGTGCGCCCCAACAGCGTACCGTTCGCCGGTCTGGAGGAGAAACTGCAATGGCTGAGCGACGAAGGTTATTACGATCCGGCAGTGCTGGCCCGCTATGAACGTCGTTTCGTGCTGGCCCTCTTCGCCCACGCGCATCAACACGGTTTTCGCTTCCGTACTTTCCTCGGCGCGTGGAAGTTCTACACCAGCTATGCCTTACGCACTTTCGACGGCAAACGCTACCTGGAACATTTCGCCGACCGCGCCTGCATGGTGGCGCTAACCCTGGCCCAGGGTGATGAAACCCTGGCGCGACAGCTGGCCGATGAGATCCTCTCCGGGCGCTTTCAGCCAGCGACGCCGACCTTCCTCAACGCCGGTAAACAGCAGCGCGGCGAGCTGGTCTCCTGCTTCCTGCTGCGTATCGAAGATAATATGGAGTCGATTGGCCGGGCGGTGAACTCCGCCCTGCAGCTGTCAAAACGCGGCGGCGGCGTGGCATTTCTGCTCTCCAACTTGCGCGAAGCGGGCGCGCCGATTAAACGTATCGAAAACCAATCCTCCGGGGTGGTGCCGGTGATGAAAATGCTGGAAGACGCCTTCTCTTACGCCAATCAGTTGGGAGCGCGTCAGGGGGCCGGCGCGGTTTACCTGCATGCTCATCACCCCGATATTTTACGTTTCCTCGATACCAAGCGGGAAAACGCGGATGAGAAGATCCGCATCAAAACCCTGTCGCTGGGAGTAGTCATTCCGGATATCACCTTCCAGCTGGCGAAAGAAGACGCGCAGATGGCGCTGTTCTCGCCCTATGACGTTGAGCGGCTGTATGGCAAAGCCTTTGGCGATATCGCGGTCAGCGAGATGTATGCACAACTGGTGGCCGACGACCGCGTTCGCAAACGCTGGATCCGCGCCCGCGATCTGTTCCAGCGGCTGGCGGAAATTCAGTTTGAATCCGGCTATCCGTACATCATGTTCGAGGATACGGTGAACCGCGCCAACCCGATCGCCGGGCGCATTAATATGAGCAACCTGTGCTCGGAGATCCTGCAGGTCAACAGCGCCTCCACCTTTGACGAAAATCTCGATTACGCCACCGTTGGCGAGGACATTTCCTGCAATCTCGGCTCGCTGAATATCGCCCACGCTATGGATTCGCCGGACTTCGCCCGCACCGTCGAAGTGGCGGTCCGCGGCCTGACAGCGGTCTCCGATATGAGCGATATCCGCTCGGTGCCATCGGTGGCGGCGGGTAATGCCGCATCGCACGCCATCGGCCTTGGGCAGATGAACCTGCACGGCTATCTGGCCCGCGAGGGGATCGCCTACGGCAGCCCGGAGGGGCTGGACTTCACTAATCTCTATTTCTACACCGTCACCTGGCACGCCCTGCGCACCTCTATGGCGATGGCGCGCGAGCGCGGAGTACGTTTTGCCGGGTTTGAGCAGTCGCGTTACGCCAGCGGCGACTATTTCCAGCAGTATTTGCAGGGTGAATGGCAGCCGAAAACTGCCAGGGTACGCGAACTGTTCGCCCGTGCGGGGATAACCCTGCCCGACCGTGAGATGTGGCGACAGCTACGCGACGACGTGATGCGCTACGGCATTTATAACCGCAATTTGCAGGCGATCCCGCCGACCGGTTCGATCTCTTATATCAATCATGCCACCTCCAGCATTCATCCGATTGTGGCGAAAATCGAGATCCGTAAAGAAGGTAAAACCGGCCGCGTGTACTATCCGGCGCCGTTTATGACTAACGACAATCTGGCGCTGTATCAGGATGCCTGGGAAATTGGCCCGCAAAAAATTATCGATACCTATGCCGAAGCCACGCGACATGTCGATCAGGGGCTGTCGCTGACGCTGTTCTTCCCGGATACCGCCACCACCCGCGATATCAACAAAGCGCAAATCTACGCGTGGAAGAAAGGTATCAAGACGCTGTATTACATTCGCCTGCGCCAGCTGGCGCTGGAAGGTACCGAAATCGAAGGCTGCGTGTCCTGCGCGCTGTAAGGAGAACAGGATGACCCACTTATCGCGCATCAGCGCCATCAACTGGAACAAAATCGAGGATGACAAAGACCTCGAGGTGTGGAACCGCCTGACCAGCAACTTCTGGTTGCCGGAGAAGGTGCCGCTGTCCAACGACATTCCACACTGGCAGACTCTGACGGCTCAGGAGCAGCAGTTGACCATCCGCGTCTTTACTGGACTGACGCTGCTCGACACCATCCAGAATACCGTCGGCGCCCCGGCGTTGATGACCGACGCCCTCACCCCACATGAAGAGGCGGTGCTGTCGAACATTAGCTTTATGGAAGCGGTGCATGCTCGCTCCTATAGTTCGATATTCTCCACCCTGTGTCAGAGCAAGGATGTCGATGCCGCCTACGCCTGGAGCGAGGAGAACGCTCCCCTACAGCGCAAAGCGCAGTTGATGCTCAATTACTACCAGGCCGATGAGCCGCTGAAGAAAAAAATCGCCAGCGTGTTCCTCGAATCGTTTCTTTTCTATTCAGGGTTCTGGCTGCCGATGCATTTTTCCAGCCGCGGTAAGCTGACCAATACCGCCGATTTAATCCGTCTGATTATTCGCGACGAAGCGGTGCATGGTTACTATATTGGCTATAAATATCAAAAAGGGTTGGAAATCGTCAGCGCCGCGAAGCGCGAAGAGTTGAAAAATTTCGCCTTTGATCTGCTGATGGATCTGTACGATAACGAACTGGCCTATACCCGCGAATTGTATGCCGACAGCCCGTGGCTCGACGACGTCAACGCGTTCCTCTGTTACAACGCCAATAAAGCATTGATGAACCTTGGCTATGAGGCGTTATTCCCGGCGGAAATGGCCGCCGTAAACCCAGCCATCCTCGCGGCGCTGTCGCCAAACGCCGATGAAAATCACGACTTTTTCTCCGGCTCCGGTTCTTCTTATGTTATGGGTAAAACCGAAGCAACCGCCGACGACGATTGGGACTTTTAACCGCGCGATCGCTGGGGAATATATCAACATATTCTCCAGTGATCTATTTCACATTATTCTTTATTATCACACAAATAATCTACTGACTATTCCCTCGTCATATTTCCTTCATTTAAGCCAATTTTCCCATTCATTATTCATGCATAATCAAAAAATATCATCAGCCGTATATGATGGCTCAGCCCTTATATCATGGGCAATTCAGCCAGAGTTCTCCTTTCAGATTTTGGCTAGCTATTCACATCGAGGGTTGTCACAGAATCTCAGTATGTTAGGGTGTAAACAGGTAATAAACTTCACCAGGTACGATATCGATATAATTAAAGACAGGAAATCATTTATTGCATGGCAATTAAATTAGAAATTAAGAATCTCTATAAGATATTTGGCGAGCACCCGCAACGCGCGTTCAAATATATTGAAAAAGGACTTAGCAAAGAGCAAATACTGGAAAAAACGGGGCTATCGCTTGGCGTTAAAGACGCCAGTCTGGCCATTGAAGAAGGCGAGATATTCGTCATCATGGGACTTTCCGGCTCAGGAAAATCCACCATGGTTCGCCTTCTCAATCGCCTGATTGAACCCACCCGCGGACAGGTGCTGATTGACGGCGTGGATATCGCCAAAATCTCAGATGCCGAGCTTCGCGAGGTGCGCAGGAAAAAGATTGCGATGGTTTTCCAGTCATTCGCCCTGATGCCGCATATGAACGTGTTGGATAACACCGCCTTCGGTATGGAGCTGGCCGGCGTTTCCGCCGAAGAGCGCCAGCAGAAAGCGCTGGATGCGCTACGTCAGGTGGGGCTGGAAAATTACGCTCACGCCTATCCCGACGAGCTTTCCGGCGGGATGCGCCAGCGCGTCGGCTTAGCGCGCGCATTAGCGATCAACCCCGATATTCTGCTCATGGATGAGGCCTTCTCAGCGCTTGATCCTTTAATTCGTACTGAAATGCAGGATGAGCTCACCAAATTACAGGCGAAGCATCAACGTACCATCGTCTTTATTTCCCACGATCTTGATGAAGCTATGCGTATTGGCGATCGTATTGCCATTATGCAAAATGGCGAAGTGGTGCAAATTGGCACCCCTGACGAAATTCTGAATAACCCGGCGAATGATTACGTTCGTACTTTCTTCCGCGGCGTGGATATTAGCCAGGTATTTAGCGCTAAGGATATTGCCCGCCGTAGCCCGGTTGGCCTGATTCGTAAAACCCCCGGTTTCGGCCCGCGTTCGGCGCTGAAATTATTGCAGGATGAAGACCGCGAATATGGTTACGTCATTGAACGCGGTAATAAGTTTGTCGGCATTGTCTCCATCGACTCTCTGAAAAGCGCGCTGAGCGAAAATCAGGGGCTTGATGCGGCGTTAATTGACTCCCCGCAGCCGGTGGAAGCACAAACGCCGCTCAGCGACCTGCTCTCCCACGTCGGCCAGGCGCCCTGCGCCGTCCCGGTGGTGGATGAAGGGCACCAGTATCTCGGCATTATTTCAAAACGCATGCTGCTACAGGCTTTAGATCGCGAGGGGGCAAACAATGGCTGATCAATCGAATCCATGGGATACCGCTGCGCCAGCGGATAACGCGGCGCAGTCCGCCGACGCCTGGGGCAACCCAACACCCGCGCCCGCTGACGGCGGCGGCGCCGACTGGCTTAATAGCGCGCCTGCGCCGCAGCCAGAACATTTTAATATTATGGATCCGTTCCATAAAACGCTGATCCCGCTTGATAGTTGGGTCACCCACGCCATCGACTGGATCGTGCTGCACTTCCGTCCGCTGTTCCAGGGGATCCGCGTGCCGGTGGATTATATTCTCAGCGCTTTCCAGCAGCTGTTGCTGGGGATGCCGGCGCCGGTGGCGATTATTCTCTTCGCCCTGATCGCCTGGCAGATCTCCAGCGTCGGCATGGGTATCGCCACTCTGGTCTCGCTGGTAGCCATCGGCGCTATTGGCGCATGGTCGCAGGCGATGGTCACTCTGGCGCTGGTGCTTACCGCGCTGCTGTTCTGCATGATAATCGGCCTGCCGCTGGGGATCTGGCTGGCGCGTAGCCCGCGAGCGGCGAAAATCATCCGCCCGTTACTTGACGCCATGCAGACCACACCGGCGTTCGTCTACCTGGTACCGATCGTCATGCTGTTCGGTATCGGCAACGTTCCGGGCGTGGTGGTGACCATTATCTTCGCCCTGCCGCCAATTGTCCGCCTGACCATCCTCGGGATTAACCAGGTACCGGCAGACCTCATTGAAGCTTCACGCTCCTTCGGCGCCAGCCCGCGCCAGCTGCTGTTTAAAGTCCAGCTGCCGCTGGCGATGCCGACCATCATGGCCGGCGTCAACCAGACGCTGATGCTGGCCCTGTCGATGGTCGTTATTGCCTCGATGATCGCCGTCGGCGGCCTCGGTCAAATGGTGCTGCGCGGTATTGGCCGCCTGGATATGGGGCTGGCGAGCGTCGGCGGGGTCGGGATCGTTATCCTCGCGATTATCCTCGACCGCCTGACCCAAGCCGTCGGCCGTGATTCCCGCAGCCGCGGTAATCGCCGCTGGTACGCCACCGGACCTCTGGGGCTGATTACCCGCCCTTTCTGTAAATAAGAGAAGGAATAACGATGCGACATACTACACTCCTTGCCACAGCGTTTACCGCCCTCGTCACGACCAGCGCGTTTGCTGCCGAGCTGCCGGGTAAAGGCATCACCGTGAAACCGGCGCAGAGCACCATTTCGGAAGAAACCTTCCAGACGCTGCTGGTCAGCCGCGCGCTGGAAAAACTGGGCTATACCGTCGAAAAGCCGAGCGAAGTCGACTATAACGTCGCCTACACCTCCATCGCCTCTGGCGATGCCACCTTTATCGCCACCAACTGGCAACCGCTGCACGATGATATGTACGCGGCGGCGGGCGGCGATAAAAAATTCTACCGTGAAGGAACCTTCGTTACCGGCGCGGCACAGGGCTACCTGATCGATAAGAAAACCGCCGAGCAGTACCATATTAAGTCCATCGACCAGTTGAAAGATCCGAAGATCGCCAAACTGTTCGATACCAACGGCGATGGCAAAGCCGACCTCACCGGTTGTACCCCAGGCTGGGGCTGCGAGGCGGTCATCAACCATCAGATTGATGCCTACGGGCTGAACAATAAAGTGGTCCATAACCAGGGCAACTACGCGGCGATGATGGCCGATACCATCGCCCGTTATAAAGAAGGCAAACCGATTCTTTATTATACCTGGACGCCGTACTGGGTCAGCGACGTGCTGAAACCGGGTAAAGATGTGGTCTGGCTGCAGGTGCCGTTCTCCTCCCTGCCGGGAGAACAGAAAGATATCGACACCAAGCTGCCGAACGGCGTCAACTATGGCTTCCCGGTGAACACCATGCACATCGTCGCCAACAAAGCCTGGACCGAGAAGAACCCGGCGGCGGCGAAGCTGTTTAGCCTGATGAAGCTGCCAATTGCCGATATCAACGCCGAAAACGCGATGATGCATGCCGGTCATGCTTCAGAAGCCGACATCAACGGCCACGTTGATGGTTGGATTAAAGCCCACCAGCAGTTGTTCGACGGCTGGGTAAAAGAAGCGCTGGCGGCGCAGAAGTAATTTCTCCCCTCTCCCCACGGCGGTTTGCCGTCGTGGGGCTGCCCTTTCCCCCATAGCAGCATGAAACGAATATGCCTAAAAAAGCGGATATTCTGATTTCCCATTTTCGCGATTGTGAAGCCATCACGCCGTCTGCTAAGGTGAGCAAATCTTTCCAGGCGTAATTTTCACCAGCGTTATCAATAAGTCACCGATATGGAAACGCCTGCTCCCCGACGTCAGCGCCATTGGCTACCAACACGGGTAGGTTGCGCCGCGTTCAGGTTGAGCTTACAGGCGACGAACAGCATTATTATCCCTACGCAACTCAGCGCTTTAGCCTATGGTTTGGCATGGAAAATCGGCGTCTCGCCGGAGATTTTAAGTATTAATAGTGACCGATAATTCATTTGCTTTATTTGTCACAATAGTTATTATATCGGCTGTAATTAATGAGGTTATACCCAAATGGATAGTTCGTTTACTCCCATTGAGCAGATGCTCAAATTCCGCGCCAGCCGCCATGAAGATTTCCCTTTCCAGGAGATTCTCCTCACCCGTCTCTGTATGCACATGCAGGGTAAGCTGCTGGAAAACCGTAACAAAATGCTGAAAGCGCAAGGGATTAACGAGACATTATTTATGGCGCTGATAACGCTTGAGTCTCAGGAAAATCACAGCATTCAACCTTCCGAGCTGAGCTGCGCGCTGGGTTCGTCACGCACTAATGCCACCCGTATCGCCGACGAACTGGAAAAACGCGGCTGGATCGAGCGTCGTGAAAGCGACAACGATCGTCGCTGCCTGCATCTGCAGCTAACCGACAAAGGTCATCAATTCTTGCGCGAGGTATTACCTCCGCAGCACAACTGCCTGCACCAGCTGTGGTCCTCTTTGAGTACTGCGGAAAAAGACCAGCTGGAGCACATCACCCGCAAACTGCTTGGCCGCCTCGACCAAATGGAAGAAGACGGCGCGCTGGCGGGATCCCTGCGCTAAGCACGGAGCCGCACAACATTTTGAGTTGCAAGGAACACGGTCAGGCCAGCAGATTTTCTGCTGGCCTTTCTGGTAAACAGGTCGGCTCAGCCGATGTGAAATAATAAGAATGTAAAATTGTGGAGAATCAGATGAGCGAAAATGCGGCGAGCCAAACTCCGCAGCAATCAGGCAGCAAGAAAGGGAAACGCAAAGGCGCCCTTCTGCTCCTGACCTTGCTCTTTGTTATTGTGGCCGTAGCCTACGGCATTTATTGGTTTTTAGTCCTGCGTCATTATGAAGAGACCGATGACGCTTATGTGGCAGGGAACCAGGTACAGATCATGGCGCAGGTTTCCGGTAGCGTCACCAAGGTCTGGGCCGACAACACCGACTTTGTGCAACAAGGCGATCCGCTGGTCACCCTCGACCAGACCGACGCCCAGCAGGCGTTTGAAAAAGCCAAAACCCAGCTGGCGGCAAGCGTGCGCCAGACTCGCCAGCAGATGATCAACAGCAAGCAGCTGCAGGCGAATATTGACGTCAAAAAAACCGCCCTCGCCCAGGCGCAGGCAGACCTTAATCGCCGTATCCCGCTGGGCGCCGCGAACCTGATTGGCCGCGAAGAGCTGCAGCACGCTCGTGACACCGTCGCCAGCGCCCAGGCCGAACTCGACGTCGCTATTCAACAGTACAACGCCAATCAGGCGATCGTACTGGGCACCAAACTGGAACAGCAGCCTGCGGTGCTGCAGGCGGCGACCGAAGTCCGCAACGCCTGGCTGGCGCTGCAGCGTACGCAAATCGTCAGCCCGATTAGCGGCTACGTTTCCCGCCGCTCGGTGCAGCCTGGCGCGCAGATTGGCACCACTACCCCGCTGATGGCGGTGGTTCCGGCCACCAACCTGTGGGTTGACGCCAACTTTAAAGAGACCCAGCTTGCCCATATGCGTATCGGCCAGCCGGCGACCATCGTCAGCGATATCTACGGCGATGACGTGAAGTACACCGGTAAAGTGGTCGGCCTGGATATGGGTACCGGCAGCGCCTTCTCCCTGCTGCCGGCGCAAAACGCCACCGGCAACTGGATCAAAGTCGTCCAGCGTCTGCCGGTTCGTATCGAAATAGATGCTAAACAGCTGGCGCAACATCCGCTGCGCATCGGCCTGTCGACGCTGGTTGAAGTAGACACCAGCAATCGCGAAGGCGAGATGCTGGCAAGCCAGGTACGTAGCTCGCCGGTCTATGAAAGTAATGCCCGTGAAATCGGCCTTGAGCCGGTAAATAAACTGATCGACGGTATCATCCAGGCCAACGCCGGATAATTCGGGGTGAGCGTAATGCAACAGCAAAAACCGCTCGAAGGCGCGCAACTGGTCATCATGACCATTGCGCTGTCGCTGGCGACTTTCATGCAGGTGCTGGACTCCACTATCGCCAACGTGGCTATTCCGACCATTGCCGGTAACCTTGGCTCGTCGCTAAGTCAGGGGACCTGGGTCATCACCTCGTTTGGGGTGGCGAACGCTATCTCCATCCCAATTACCGGCTGGCTGGCTAAGCGCGTCGGCGAAGTGAAACTCTTCGTCTGGTCGACGGTGGCATTCGCCATCGCCTCCTGGGCCTGCGGGGTGTCAAATAGCCTGACGATGCTGATTTTCTTCCGCGTGATTCAGGGGATCGTCGCCGGTCCGCTGATCCCGCTATCGCAGAGTCTGCTGCTCAGCAACTACCCGCCAGCGAAGCGCTCAATCGCGCTGGCGCTGTGGTCGATGACGGTCATCGTCGCGCCGATTTGCGGCCCGATTCTCGGCGGCTATATCAGCGATAACTACCACTGGGGCTGGATCTTCTTCATCAACGTGCCGATTGGCGTGGCGGTGGTTCTCATGACGCTGCAAACCCTGCGCGGCCGCGAAACCCGCACCGAACAGCGGCGTATCGACGGCGTCGGGCTGGCGCTGCTGATTATCGGGATCGGCAGCCTGCAGGTTATGCTCGACCGCGGTAAAGAGCTCGACTGGTTCGCTTCCAACGAGATTATCATCCTGACCATCGTGGCGGTGGTGGCGATAAGTTTCCTCATCGTCTGGGAGTTGACCGACGATAACCCGATAGTCGACCTGTCGCTGTTTAAGTCGCGTAACTTTACCATCGGCTGCTTGTGTATCAGTCTGGCCTATATGCTCTACTTCGGCGCCATTGTATTGCTGCCGCAGCTTCTACAGGAGGTATACGGCTACACCGCCACCTGGGCCGGTTTGGCTTCGGCGCCGGTCGGGGTGATCCCGGTCATTCTGTCGCCGATTATCGGCCGCTTTGCCCATAAGCTCGATATGCGGCGGCTGGTGACCTTCAGCTTTATTATGTATGCGGTGTGCTTCTACTGGCGCGCGTGGACCTTCGAACCGGGAATGGACTTTGGCGCATCGGCCTGGCCGCAGTTTATCCAGGGCTTTGCGGTGGCCTGTTTCTTCATGCCGCTGACCACCATCACTCTCTCTGGCCTCCCGCCGGAGCGGCTGGCGGCGGCATCGAGCTTGTCGAACTTTACCCGAACCCTTGCCGGCTCCATCGGTACCTCAATTACCACCACCATGTGGACCAACCGCGAGGCGCTGCACCATGCGCAGCTCACCGAGTCGGTGACGCCGTTCAACCCCAACGCCCAGCAGATGTACGATCAACTACAGGGTATGGGAATGACCCAGCAGCAGGCTTCCGGCTGGATTGCCCAGCAGATAACCAACCAGGGGTTGATTATCTCCGCCAACGAAATCTTCTGGGTCTCAGCGGGGATCTTTATCCTTCTGCTAAGCCTGGTGTGGTTCGCCAGGCCGCCGTTCAGCGCCGGCGGCGGTGGCGGAGGCGCGCACTAAGTATCAACAAAAGGGACCTACGGGTCCCTTTTTTATTGCCGCGACCTTGTCCATTTCGCGCTAGCTTCTGTCCATTTCGCTAAAGCCGCCGATGCGTTATGTCATGCAGGATAAAGCTCCGACTACAGGAGAACATCATGCTGACCAATCCTTGCGAAAAATACAGCCCTTATCCGCCTATCGCCCTGCCCGATCGCCAGTGGCCCGAGCGGCAAATCACTACCGCGCCGCGCTGGCTTTCCACCGATTTGCGCGACGGCAACCAGGCGCTGGCCGAACCGATGGATGCCGCACGCAAGCTGCAGTTCTGGGATCTGTTGCTTGAGTGCGGTTTTAAAGAAATAGAGGTCGCCTTCCCCTCCGCCTCGCAAACCGACTTCAACTTTGTGCGCCAGCTGATTGACGAGCAGCGCATCCCTGAAGATGTCACCATTCAGGTACTGACTCAGGCGCGGGAAGAACTCATAGCGCGAACCTTTGAAGCGCTGCGCGGCGCCCGACAGGCAACCATCCATCTCTACAATGCCACCGCGCCGCTGTTTCGCGAGCTGGTTTTCGGCATGGAAAAGGCCGAAGTGATCGAGCTCGCCACTCGCGCCACCCGGCTTATTCGTCAGCATTGCGAACAGCAGCCGGACACCCGTTGGCAATATGAATATTCACCGGAAACCTTCTGTTTTACCGAGCCGGAATTCGCCCTTGAAATCTGCGAAGCGGTGGCGGAAATCTGGCAGCCCTGCGGCGAACGGCCAATGATTATTAATCTTCCGGCAACGGTCGAAGTCAACACGCCGAACGTCTACGCCGATCGGATTGAATATTTTTGCCGCCACTTCTCGCGCCGCCAGGATGTGTGTATCAGCGTGCATCCGCATAACGATCGCGGTACCGGCGTCGCCAGCGCCGAACTGGCGGTGATGGCCGGCGCCGATCGCGTGGAAGGCTGTCTGTTCGGCAATGGCGAGCGCACCGGCAACGTCTGTCTGGTCACGCTGGCGATGAATCTCTATAGCCAGGGCGTGGATCCGCAGTTGCGCTTTACGCAGATGAATCGGGTAGTGGAGATCGTCGAGAACTGCAACCAGCTCCCGGTACATCCACGGCATCCCTGGGCAGGCAGTCTGGCCTACACCGCCTTTTCCGGTTCACATCAGGATGCCATTAAAAAAGGGTTTGATGCCCGTAAGCCGGGAGATCGCTGGCAAATGCCGTATTTACCTATCGATCCACAGGATATCGGCTGCAGCTATGAAGCAGTGATCCGCGTTAACAGCCAGTCAGGTAAAAGCGGCAGCGCATGGCTGATTGAGCAGAACCACGGTCTTAAGCTGCCGCGGGCGTTGCAGCAGGACTTCAGCCAGTACGTTCAGCAAGAAACGGATAGCCATGGTAAAGAAATGACCCATAACGCGTTATGGCAGCTGTTTCGCAGCCGTTACGGCCTGCTGGCGCAGCCGACGCTGGCGTTACTCGACTATCAGAGCGACGGCCAGCAGGATGGCGAACTGACGTTACAGGCTGCGCTGCGGATGAATGGCGAAACCCGCCGCTTGAACGGACGCGGGAACGGTTTGTTATCCGCCGCCGCCAACGGCCTGAGCGCGCTGTTAAAACGTCATTTCGTTATCAAGGATTACCACGAGCATACCCTTGGGGCGCGCAGCGACAGCCGCTCCGTTGCCTATATTCGCTGCGTCTTTGCCAATGGCGAAAGTCGATGGGGCGTAGGCATTGATAATGACGTTGCCCGCGCCTCGTTACAGGCGTTGTGTAATGCCGTTCACGCCAGGGATTAATCCAACGGGCGAAAATAGTCGCTGGGCACGGTCCCCATGACCCGGCGGAACATGGCGCTAAAAGCGCTGTGGCTGCCGTAACCCAGATCCAGCGCCACCCTTAGCACCGACTGCCCCTGCGCCAGGCGAACCAGCGCCTCCATCAGCTTCGCCCGGCGCACCCATTCGCTCCAGGTCAGGCTGGTCTGCTGTTGAAAATGGCGGTTCAGCGTACGCTCGCTCATTCCGCCAGCTTGCGCCGCCTCACGGCTGCTCCACGGCTCACCGGGCGCTTCGCGCACCCGCTGGCACAACCGACGCAGGCTATCGCTATGCGGTTCCGGCAAACCGAACGGTAATACCGACATTCCACGAATTTCATCCAGCATCAGCTCATAGATACGTTCATCGCGGGTGCCGGGGAAATAGCGCTCTTCCAGCGACAGCGACGCGACGATAAGCTCACGCAGCAGCGGTGAGATCTGTACGATCTGGCAGGTAGAGGGCAGATCGGCACGGGCTAGCGGATCGATAAATAGCGTCCGCGCGGCCACATTGCCGGTTATGCGCAACGCGTGCGGCGTATGTGCCGGTAGCCAGACGCCGCGCCCCGGCGGTACGACCCAGAACCCGACCGGCGTTTCCACCCGAACCACGCCGCTGAGAATATGCAATAACTGAGCGCAGTCGTGGCAATGCATCGGTTCGCTATCGCCGTGGGCGTAATCATGGGCAAATGGCACCAGCGCGCGGTGCTGGAAGGAAAAGGAGAGCGTTGTCGACATGATAGGCGAAGAGCGGCCCGACGCGATAGCCGGGCCGACGCAGGCGCACTAGATGTGCAGTTCTTGCAGTTTTTCTTTCGGCAGCGCCAGCTCATCGTTGCTGTTGATGCGAACATCACGCTCAATGATGTGGCGGGCGATATCCTGCGCTTCTTCCAGCGAGTGCATGGTGTAGGTTCCGCACTGGTAGACGTTCAGCTCAGGGATCTGATTCTGATCTTTGACTTTCAGCACGTCAGCCATCGCCGCTTTCCAGGCATCGGCCACGCGTTGCTCTTCCGGCGTGCCAATCAGGCTCATGTAGAAACCGGTACGGCAGCCCATCGGAGAGATGTCGATAATTTCCACGCCATTACCGTTCAGGTGATCGCGCATGAAACCAGCAAACAGGTGCTCCAGAGTATGAATGCCGCGCTCCGGCATCACTTCCTGGTTCGGTACGCAGAATCGCAGATCGAAAACGGTGATTTGATCGCCGTGCGGCGTGTTCATTTTCTTCGCGACGCGCACCGCAGGCGCTTCCATTCGGGTATGGTCGACTGTGAAACTATCTAACAACGGCATTCTTCACCTCCGATAGTGATTTTTTTTAAAATAAAATGAACTCTTCGTTCAACAGCGAGTCTGAGTATATGAAAGACGCGCATTTATTATCATCATCATCCCTGAATCAGAGATGAAAGTTTGGCCACAGTGATGTGGCCTTTTTCTTTTGTAGCGCTTTTTACTACGCGTGTCGTGCTAAAAGCGCCTCGAACGGCTCGCTATCTTCCGCTTCTACTTTCTTCTGCCGCGCGACCGACGCATCACGTTCGGCGATAAAATCATCTTCGCTTAAAATTTCCAGCGGTTCATCGCGCAGCATCGTACGATACTCATCAGCCAGCTTACGCCCGGTACCGCCAATCCCTTCTTCAATCATAGAACGCAGAATGCGCGCTGAGAAAGTTAATTCCGGATCGTCGAAGCAGGCTAATAGCTCATCGCACACCTGTTGATACGCCTCGCCGCCGTGGATGCTGTCCAGCGTTTGCGCCACGCGGCGTAAATCACGGAACAGATCTTTACCCACCTGCGCCAGCGGGAACTGCGCGCTTTCGCAGCCAATTCCCAGCGTCAGGCCCGGTTTGCGGCCTTCAAGAATCACCCGGTTCCAGTTAGTACGGGTACACAGCAGTTCGCTGCTGCTCATCTCCGGCGCATCGGCCAGCACGCACCAGACCATAAACAGATCGAGGAAGCGCACCTGCTGCTCATCCACGCCAATCGGCGAGAATGGGTTGATATCCAGCGAACGCACTTCGATATACTCAATGCCGCCGCGCAGCAGCGCATCGGACGGCGTTTCACCGCTACGGGTCACCCGTTTCGGGCGAATCGGCGCGTACAGCTCGTTTTCAATCTGCAGAATATTGCTGTTGATCTGCAGATGCTTACCGTCTTTCTCAAGCCCGATTTTAGCGTACTCTTCCGATGGCGTTTTAATCGCCCGCTTCAATCCTGCCACATACTCGTGCAGATCGTTAAACGTAATTCCGAGATTGCTTTGCGACTTATTGGTATAACCGAGGTCGCTAAGACGCAGAGAAGTGGCGTATGGCAGGTAGTACATGCCGTTTCCGGCCTTCTCAAACGGCAGAGTCGTCGGTTTGCCTTGCAGGAACGAGGAGCAAATCGCCGGCGACGCGCCGAACAGGTACGGAATTACCCAACCGAAACGGTAGTAGTTACGAATCGAGCGGAAATAACCGGCCGAGATCGCCTCTTTGCCGCTTTCCGCGTCTTCCACGCCGCACTTGGCCTGCCAGAACGCCATCGGCAGCGAGAAGTTATAGTGCACGCCAGAAATGGTTTGCATCAGCGCGCCGTAGCGGTTTTTCAGCCCTTCGCGATACAACGTCTTCAGACGGCCAACGTTAGAGGTACCGTACTGCGCCAGTTCAATTTCCTGACCCGGCGCGATATAGCACGGCATGCTCAGCGGCCACATCCGCTCGTCGCCGAGCTGGCGGGCGGTGAAGCGATGCACATCGCGCAGGAAAGTCAGCATATGATCGACATCGCCATCCACTGGGGTAATAAACTCCAGCAGGGCTTCGGCAAAATCAGTGGTAATCCATTTATGGGTCAGCGCCGAACCTAAAGCTAAAGGATGGCCGGTAGTGGCCAGCGTGCCGTCGGCGTTAACGCGCAGCGTTTCGCGCTCAAGCCCACGTTTAATGCCTTGCAGCGCCTGCGGATTTTTTTCCAGCCAGGCCAGCGCCTGTGATACATCCGGGATCAATTTGACCTCCCGCCTGTCGAAATCGTTTGAATTAGCATAATTGTAATGGTTGAACAATCAGTCCAATTAGTGCCACCACGTCATGCCCTGAAGGGTTGCCGCCGCAATGACGATATAACGCAACGCCTTACCAAGGCATAAAAAAAAGAGCACTGGTCCCCAGGAAATGCGCATCCATCCCGCCAGTAAACACAGCAAATCGCCTATAACAGGCGCCCAGCTCAATAATAATGTCACCGCGCCATAGCGTTTAAGCCAGCCGGTTGCCCTCTCCTGCCAGCGCGACTGCTTGCGCAGCGGAAACAGGCGCCCCAGAATAACGTTAGTTACCCCTCCAAGGCTATTGCCGATTGTTGCTATTAATACCAGCAGCCACGGTTGACTTGCCCCCGTAAGAAGCATAGCAACCAGCAACACTTCCGAGTTGCCGGGCAGTAAAGTGGCGCTTAAAAAGCTGCTGGCAAAAAGCGACAGGAGCGACAGCGCGTCGCTCACAACAGACGCACATCCACAGCATCCATACCCGCGCGCTTCGCCGCTTCCAGACCGAAGTCGGCATCTTCAAAGACCACGCAGGTTTCCGGCGCGACGCCCATGCGCTCCGCGCATAGCAGGAAGGTATCTGGCGCAGGTTTATGCTGCGTCACGTGATCGGCAGCCACCACCGCGGAGAAGTAGTGGCGCAGGCCGAGATGCGCCAGTAGCGCTTCGGCGACGGCGCTTTCGCTACCGGTGCCGACCGACATCGGGCGACGGCCATGCCACTCCTTTACCACGTCAATGAGCGGTAACGGGCGCACGCTATCCAGCAGCATCGCTTTAACGGCCACAGTTTTTTCCTGCGCCAGACGATGCGGATCTAAATCAGCCTGATTCAGCTCAATGATCGCCTGGGCAATACGCCAGGTTGGAGAACCGTTGAGCGCGACCACGGCCTGTTCATCGAAACGCATACCGTAACGGCCCAATACTTCACGCCATGCCTTACGATGCGTCGGCTCGGTATCGAGGATGGTGCCATCCATATCGAAAATCAGTCCTGCGTAACGTTGGTACATCGTGTTCTCACAAACAGGATAAGGAAACGTTACTGTATCGCAAAAGGCGGGTTTTGTCGCGGGGGGCCAGAGACCGCAAAGGCGCCCGCAGGCGCCTTAAGTAATTAGGGAGTGCAAAAATCGCTTTATTTGATTCGCAGGTCGTTCTCAACCACGCGCACGCCCTGTACGCGACGGGTGACCTCTACCGCACGTTTAGCGCTCTCAGCCGACGATACAAAACCGCTCAGCTGTACGCGGCCTTTAAAGGTCTGCACGCTAATTTCTGAGGATTTGATATCTTTTTCGTTAAACAGCGCGCTTTTAACCTTGGTGGTTACCACGGTATCGTCAATATAACCGCCGGTGCTTTCTTTGGTGGACGATCCGGCACAGCCTGCCAGAGATACGGCGACCAGAAGCGTTGCGCAAAAGGCAGGTATTGCTTTGAACCATTTCATTGATTTCTCTCCTTGCATTCATCACACCCGGTTCAGGTAGATCTACAGGGATAAATTATAGTGGAAAGAGCGACTTGCCAATAAGAAATGTGTTGATTATCGAGGAGATAAAATGCGTCGTACTGAGGGGATGAAAATTGAAGAGTTTTGTTGAAGAGAATATGGTGCATCCGGGAGGATGACTCGGCTGCGCCTCGCCCTACGGGCCGTTGCTAACGCAACGTTATCCTCCCTGGTACTCGCGATAATTTCGCATACCATGCAACATTGAGATTGCTGTTACTAAGGAGAATATGGTGCATCCGGGAGGATTCGAACCTCCGACCGCTCGGTTCGTAGCCGAGTACTCTATCCAGCTGAGCTACGGATGCATCGGGAAAGCTATTTAACTGCGAGGTTATTCTGTTGCAAATCTCATGGCGAGAAGATGGTGCATCCGGGAGGATTCGAACCTCCGACCGCTCGGTTCGTAGCCGAGTACTCTATCCAGCTGAGCTACGGATGCATCGGAATAACTAGTTTACTACAGAATTCATCTGAATAATTCAGAATCAGGCAAGAATGGTGCATCCGGGAGGATTCGAACCTCCGACCGCTCGGTTCGTAGCCGAGTACTCTATCCAGCTGAGCTACGGATGCATCGGGAAACTTGCTTTACTACGCGTCAGTGTCACAACTAACACATGCCACACTGAGTATGATGGAGTAATCGGTAGAGTGACTCGATTACGCCTCGCACTGCGGGCCGCTGCTTTCACAGCGTTCTTCTTTCTGTTTACAGAGAGAAGATGGTGCATCCGGGAGGATTCGAACCTCCGACCGCTCGGTTCGTAGCCGAGTACTCTATCCAGCTGAGCTACGGATGCAAAATGGCGGTGAGGCGGGGATTCGAACCCCGGATGCAGCTTTTGACCGCATACTCCCTTAGCAGGGGAGCGCCTTCAGCCTCTCGGCCACCTCACCACACAACACGCCTCTTGCGAGTGCTTCGAAGAACTTGTTTCTGCTCTTCGTCGCTGCGATGGCGCACATATTACTTTCTGAGACTTATAAGTCAAACAATTTTTCGAGAGCTTTTTCCGTTTGCACACTTCACGCGCAATTAGCCTGCAAAAACGGCAAAAAGAGTATTTTATCAACAGAAAATAGCCCTTTACGGCCACTCAAAAGCGACAATGAAAAATGACGCACGGCGAATAAAAACAAAAGAGAGGATGTCGCGAGAGAAGAAAAAGGAGAAGAAAAGAGAAAAACGACCGCCGGAGGGATGCGCCTCACAATAAAGCGAGGCGCGGAAAGCTTAGTAACTGGACTGCTGGGATTTTTCAGCCTGGATACGCTGGTAGATTTCTTCACGATGTACAGAGACTTCTTTAGGGGCGTTGACACCAATACGTACCTGGTTACCCTTAACCCCTAAAACTGTCACAGTGACCTCATCTCCAATCATGAGGGTCTCACCAACTCGACGAGTCAGAATCAGCATTCTTTGCTCCTTGAAAGATTAAAAGAGTCGGGTCTCTCGCATCCCGGCATTATCCATCATATAACGCCAAAAAGTAAGCGATGACAAACACCTCGCGGTGTAAGCAGTCACGGCATCACATTCTGTTAAACCTAAGTTTAGCCGATCTACACAACTTCAACCCGACTTTATCGTTATCAGTACTTATGACGCAAGATGCCGCTCCCATCAGGTTACGGCACCTATACCCGTCATACTTCAAGTTGCATGTATGTTGGCTTTCCTCACTCACCCCAGTCACTTACTTGAGTAAGCTCCTGGGGATTCGCTGCGTCGCCGCCTTCCTGCAACTCGAATTATTTAGGGTAAATGCGTTTATAGTTATTACAGTTTTGCGCTGACCCAGCCTTTCACACTGGCTAACGCAGCAGGGAGAGCAGACGCATCGGTACCGCCGGCTTGCGCCATATCCGGACGACCGCCCCCTTTACCGCCCACCTGCTGGGC
This sequence comes from Klebsiella sp. 141162, assembly GCF_050600755.1. Lineage (NCBI taxonomy): Bacteria > Pseudomonadati > Pseudomonadota > Gammaproteobacteria > Enterobacterales > Enterobacteriaceae > Klebsiella > Klebsiella sp. 141162. The sequence goes on from NZ_JAQIRI010000011.1 coordinate 93,806, forward strand.
GACCATACCAACCAGCTCCCCTGCTTTCACGCGGTCTGTCACATCCTTAGACACACCTGCAATCAGAGAAACCTTACCATCCGCTACCGTAGCTAATACAACGACCGTCGAACCGAGCTGGTTTTTCAGATCATCAACCATGGTACGCAGCATTTTCGGCTCAACGCCGGCCAGCTCGCTGACCAGCAGCTTAACACCGTTAATTTCTTCCGCTTTACTGGAGAGATTAGCGCTCTCCTGCGCCGCAGCCTGCTCTTTCAGCTGCTGCAGCTCTTTTTCCAACTGACGGGTACGCTCAAGCGCCGCGCGAACTTTATCGCCGATGCTGTGGCTATCGCCCTTCAGCAGCTGGGCGATATCGCTGAGCTGATCGCTCTGCGCATGCAGGCTGGCAATCGCCCCTTCGCCGGTCACCGCTTCAATACGGCGCACGCCTGCGGCGGTACCGGATTCAGAGGTAATACGGAACAGGCCGATATCACCGGTACGCGCCGCGTGAGTACCGCCGCACAGCTCGGTGGAGAAATCGCCCATCCGCAGTACGCGAACGCGATCGTCGTATTTCTCGCCGAACAGCGCCATAGCGCCGGATTCACGCGCGGCATCGATATCCATGATATTGGTTTCGATAGCCAGGTTACGGCGGATCTGGGCGTTCACCAGATCTTCCACCGCTCTAATTTCTTCCGGCTTCATCGCTTCAAAATGCGAGAAGTCAAAACGCAGCGCTTTATCGTTAACCAGCGAGCCTTTCTGCGCCACGTGGGTACCGAGAACCTGGCGCAGCGCCGCGTGCATCAGGTGCGTCGCGGAGTGGTTGAGACGAATACGCTGACGGCGAGCCTGATCGACATCGGCCTGCACCGCGTCACCCACTTTCAGGGAACCGCTGGCGACTTTACCGATATGACCAATAGCCTGGCCGTACTTCTGCGTATCGCTGACCGTGAAGGAGAAGCCAGCGCCTTTCAGTTCGCCTTTATCGCCTACCTGACCGCCGGATTCCGCATAGAATGGCGTCTGGTCGAGGACTACAACCGCATCCTGACCAGCGCTGACGCTATCAACCGCTTTGCCGTCGATGAACAGCGCAGTAACTTTGCCGTTCAGTTCCAGATGATCGTAGCCTTTAAATTCCGATGCGCCGTCAACGCGAATCATCGCGTTATAGTCAGCGCCGAAACCGCTGGACTCGCGCGCGCGGCGGCGCTGCTCTTCCATCGCGGCTTCAAAGCCTGCTTCGTCAACCTTGATGTTGCGCTCGCGGCAGACGTCCGCCGTCAGATCAACCGGGAAGCCATAGGTGTCATACAGACGGAAGGCGGTTTCGCCGTCCAGCGTGTCGCCTTTAAGCTTCGACAGTTCCTCGTCCAGCAGCGCCAGTCCGCGCTCCAGTGTGCGCGCAAACTGCTCTTCTTCGGTTTTCAGCACCTGCTCTACCAGAGCCTGCTGCTGTTTCAGCTCTTCACCGGCGGCGCCCATCACGTCGATAAGCGGAGCAACCAGTTTCCAGAAGAAGGTGTCCTTCGCGCCCAGCATGTTGCCGTGACGAATCGCGCGGCGAATGATACGACGCAGCACGTAGCCGCGGTTTTCATTCGACGGGATCACGCCATCAGCAATCAGGAATGCGCAAGAACGAATGTGGTCGGCGATAACGCGCAGCGACTTGTTAGTCAGATCGGTCGCGCCGGTGACTTTCGCCACGCTCGCAATCAGATTGCGGAACAGGTCGATGTCATAGTTGGAGTTAACGTGCTGCAGAACAGCGGCAATACGCTCAAGCCCCATACCGGTATCAACGGACGGCTTCGGCAGCGGCTCCATGGTACCGTCAGCCTGACGGTTGAACTGCATGAAGACGATGTTCCAGATCTCAATGTAACGGTCGCCATCTTCTTCCGGGCTTCCCGGAGGGCCGCCCCAGATGTGATCGCCATGGTCAAAGAAGATTTCGGTGCACGGGCCGCACGGACCGGTATCGCCCATCTGCCAGAAGTTATCAGAAGCAAACGGCGCGCCTTTGTTGTCGCCGATGCGGATAATACGCTCGCGCGGAACGCCCACTTCATTGGCCCAGATGTCGAAAGCTTCGTCATCGGTCTCGTAAACGGTAACCCACAGTTTTTCTTTCGGCAGGGCGAACCAGTTCTCGCCGGTCAGCAGTTCCCATGCATATTTGATGGCATCCTGCTTGAAGTAATCGCCGAAGCTGAAGTTGCCCAGCATTTCGAAGAAGGTGTGGTGGCGCGCGGTGTAACCGACGTTTTCCAGATCGTTGTGTTTACCGCCCGCACGCACGCAACGCTGCGCGGTGGTCGCGCGCGAATAATTACGTTTGTCGAGACCAAGGAAGACATCCTTGAACTGGTTCATCCCGGCGTTGGTAAACAGCAGGGTCGGATCGTTGTGCGGCACCAGGGAGCTGCTGGCAACTACCTGATGTCCCTTACTATGGAAAAAGTCGAGAAACGCCTGACGGATCTCAGCGGTGCTCTTGCTCATAATTATCCTGAAATCAAGCTACACTTCATCCTTCAAGTCGCCTCTGACCTGGCGGAACGTCCTCTCCCGGTAGTGAACTCACGTACGCCCCAGAAGCTGTTCTCTCTTGCCGCCGTGATGCAGCTTGAATGATTTTGTGTATAAGGAATAATCGCCCTGGACGCTGATTATGCAATCACAAGCAGCGGCCTGACGGAATAAAGTGGGAATAAGATAAGTTTTCTTTAGAGGGAAGTAAAATCCCCGATGGGTCAATCTGCAAAATTTCGCCAGATTTCCTGGATATCTTCCATCAGATAGCCGCGGTAGAGCAAAAATCGCTGGATTTTAACTTTTTCAGTAAAGGCGGTAGGTAACGGTTCGCCGTATTTACGCTGCGCCTGCTCTTTGGCCAGCGCCGCCCAGTCGATTTCACACTCGCGCATCGCGCTTTCGATGTCGCTGCGGCCAATGCCCTTTTGATTCAACTCCTGGCGGATACGCGCCGGGCCGTAGCCCTTGCGGCTCCGGCTGGCGATAAACTGGCGTACAAAACGTTGGTCATCAAGATAGCGGTTTTCCAGGCACCAGCCGACCACCTGCTCGAGCTCTTCCGGCGTGATGTCCAGCTTTTCAGGGCCGTTTTTACTCATTACCGGCGCCGCCAGCTTACGCCGCAGTTCCTGTTCGCTATGATCGCGCATCGCCAGAATACGAATTGCGCGATCCAACAGACGCGCGTAGCCGGAGCGGCGTGGTGAAGTCTCAGTCACAGGCACCTCGATAATCTTAGAAAAGCAAAAGGGCCGCATCAGCAGCCCTTTGTCACTCTTTTAGACGATATCAGAAATCTTGTTCGGTTTCTTCTGCGTCGTTGCCGTCAACCGCGAAGTCCGGCGTGGAATCCTGGTTGTTGAGCAGCAGTTCGCGAACTTTCTTCTCAATTTCTTTCGCCGCCGCCGGGTTATCTTTCAGCCAGGAGATAGCGTTCGCTTTACCCTGGCCGATTTTGTCGCCGTTGTAGCTATACCAGGCGCCCGCTTTTTCAATCAGCTTCTCTTTCACGCCGAGGTCAACCAGCTCGCCGAAGAAGTTGATGCCTTCACCGTAGAGGATCTGGAATTCAGCCTGTTTGAACGGCGCGGCGATTTTGTTTTTCACCACTTTCACGCGGGTTTCGCTGCCGACGACGTTGTCGCCCTCTTTCACCGCGCCGATGCGGCGAATGTCCAGACGCACGGAGGCATAGAACTTCAGCGCGTTACCGCCGGTGGTGGTTTCCGGGTTACCGAACATCACGCCGATTTTCATACGGATCTGGTTGATGAAGATCAGCAGCGTGTTGGACTGCTTCAGGTTACCAGCCAGTTTACGCATCGCCTGGCTCATCATACGCGCCGCGAGGCCCATGTGAGAGTCGCCGATTTCGCCTTCGATTTCCGCCTTCGGCGTCAGCGCCGCCACGGAGTCGACGACGATAACGTCTACCGCGCCGGAACGCGCCAGCGCGTCACAGATTTCCAGAGCCTGCTCGCCGGTATCCGGCTGGGAGCACAGCAGGTTGTCGATATCAACGCCCAGCTTGCGGGCATATACCGGATCCAGCGCGTGTTCGGCATCGATGAACGCACAGGTTTTGCCTTCACGCTGCGCTGCGGCGATAACCTGCAGCGTCAGGGTAGTTTTACCCGATGATTCCGGCCCGTAAATCTCAACGATACGGCCCATTGGCAGACCGCCTGCGCCGAGCGCGATATCCAGAGAAAGCGAACCGGTGGAGATGGTTTCCACGTCCATGGAACGGTCTTCACCCAGGCGCATGATGGAGCCTTTACCGAATTGCTTTTCGATCTGGCCCAGTGCTGCCGCCAACGCTTTCTGTTTGTTTTCGTCGATCGCCATTGTTACTCCTGTCATGCGAGGTGAAGCGCGTTCGCTTCGCCGTTAATATTTGTTCAGTTGAGGCAATTATACTGTATGGTCATACAGTATCAAGTGTTTTGTAGAAATTGTTGCCAGAGCAGATTTAACGCATAGGCCGTCGCCTGACGACGCACCGCTTCGCGGTCTCCGGCAAAGCATTCGCGGCGGGTCACGCCCTGCCCGTTCGCACAGGCGACGCCGAACCACACGGTGCCGACGGGCTTCTCCGCGCTGCCGCCGTCCGGGCCGGCGATACCGCTGACCGAGACCGCATAGGTGGCGCGAGCCGCGCGTAGCGCGCCAATCGCCATCTCGACAACCACCGGTTCGCTCACCGCGCCGTTATCCAGTAACGTCACTTCACTCACGCCAATCATCTGCGATTTGGCTTCGTTGCTATAGGTTACGAAACCGCGCTCAAACCACGCTGAGCTACCGGCAATATCGGTCAGCGCTTTGGCTATCCAGCCGCCGGTGCAGGACTCCGCGGTGGTCACCGTCGCGCCCTGCGCTTTCAGCGCCAGCCCAACCTGTTCGCTTAGCTGCATTAATTCTGAATCGGTCATTTTTGCCCCGCTTAAGCCAGATAAAGAGGCCATCAAAGATAGCACTTTCGGCAGAGATATGGGGACGAGGTGGTGATTTTACGAGGGGGGATCCAAAAATGGGCCGTCCCGCTGCAACCGGGACGACCAGACAACTAGTTACTTCATACTGTTGGCGATGAGTTCGACGTTATGGCGCAGCATTTTAACGTAGCTATCGGCTACACCCCCCGGCTTAGACAGCGCTTCCGGATAGAGTTCGCCGCCCGGTTGCGCCCCCGTTGCGCCAGCGATTTGCTGCACCAGACGCGGGTCCAGCTGGTTTTCCATAAACCAGGTATGCACGCCATCGGCTTTGATTTGCTTAATCAACGCCGCCACCTGCGCCGCGCTGGTTTCGCTCTCGGATGAGAGCCCCTGCGGCGCGAGGAACGTCACGTGGTAAGCGCGGCCAAAATAGCCGAAAGCGTCATGGCTGGTCAGCACTTTACGCTTCGCCAGCGGAATAGCGCTAAACTGCGCCTTCGCCCAGCCGTCAATTGCCGTCAGCTGCTCGATATAACGCTTACCGCTGCTCTGGAGCGCCGCTTTATCCTGCGGGTCGGCTTTCACCAGGCCATCAAGGATATTCTGCGCGTACAGCGCGCCATTGGCGGCGCTATTCCAGGCGTGGGGATCGGTCACCGTTTTCCCGTCTTCATCGAGGGTATGCGTCTTAACCCCTTTTGACGCCACCACTAATTCGCCCTTAAAACCGGATGCTTTCACCAGCCGATCCAGCCACCCTTCCAGACCAAGCCCGTTGACCACCACCACGTCGGCTTTGCTGAGCAGCGCGCTATCCTTTGGTGAGGGTTCAAAGGTGTGCGGATCGCCATCCGGCCCTACCAGCGTATCGACATGAACATGCTCGCCGCCGATCTGCTGCGCCATATCGCCCAGCACCGAAAAGCTGCTTACCACGTTCAGCGTTTTTGCCATCGCCCCCTGCGCCATCAGCCCCACGGCTAACGCCATCACCACTGCACTTCGTTTCATCATTTCCTTACCCCATTAATTTGCGCCAGCCAACGACCAGCCGGCTGCGCGTGCCAAAAAACACTGAAATAAAAAACAGTACGCTGGCGGTCAGCACGATGGCGGGCCCGGCGGGTAAATTCACTGCCCACGAAAGGCTCAATCCCATCCAGGCGCAAAACGCGCCGATCGCCGCCGCCAGCAACAAAATGCTCGGCAGCGTCCGCGCCCAGCAGCGCGCCGCTACCGCGGGCAACATCATCAGCCCTACCGCCATTAGCGTGCCGAGCACCTGAAACCCCGCCACCAGGTTCAGTACCAAGAGCGCGAGAAACAGGCCGTGCAGCAGCGCCGGTAGCCGCCGAGCGTTGACCTGTAGCCAGGCGCTATCGAACGCCTCGCTGACCAGCCCGCGATAAAACAGCGCAATGCACAGCAGCGTCAGGCTCGCCACGCCGGTGACAAAGAACGCCGCGTCGCTATCCACCGCCAGAATCGAACCAAACAGCAGATGCAGCAGATCGACGCTGGAGCCGCGCAGCGAGACCAGCGTGACGCCAAGGGCCAGCGAGCCGAGGTAAAACCCGGCAAAACTGGCGTCCTCTTTGAGCGGCGTTCGCCGGCTGACCCAGCCTGCCACCAGCGCCACCGCGATCCCGGCGATAAATCCGCCGACGCTCATCGCCAGCAGCGACATACCGTTAAGGAGATAACCCGCCGCCACCCCCGGCAGAATGGCGTGCGACAGCGCATCGCCCATCAGGCTCATCCGCCGCAGCAGCAATAGCACGCCCAGCATGGTGGTGCTCAGCGACAGCGCGAAGCACACCACCAGCGCCCGGCGCATAAAGCCAAATTCAATAAAAGGTTGAAAAAAGGTATGCCAGATCATGCCTGCCTCGCGGTGTTGAAGGCGGGAAGCACGCTTGACGTCTCGCCCCAGCGCGCGTGCTGGGGTTCAAGTAGCAGCGTCTCGGGAAAGAAATCGGCCACGCACTGGTTGTCGTGCAGCACCGCCAGAATCGTTTGCCCCTCGCGATGCATATCGACGATAAGCGCCATCAGCTCGCGGCTGGTGGCCTCATCGACGCCGGTAAACGGCTCGTCCAACATCACCAGCGGCGCCTGTTGCACCATCACCCTGGCAAAGAGCATGCGCTGGAACTGGCCGCCCGAGAGTTCTTCAATCGGCGTATTGGCCAGCGCGCTGAGCCCCACCCGCTCCAGCGCCGCCGCGATGCGCCGACGCTCGCCGCCGCCCAGACCGCGCAGCAGCGAGACCCGCGGCCAGGCCCCCTGGCTGACGACATCGTGCACCAGCAGCGGAAACTGTGATTCCAGGGCATGGCGCTGCGCCAGCCAGCCGACCACGGGCCGCCCTTTGCACCAGTTCAGCCGGCCGCTAACCGGCGGAATAAATCCAGCCAGCGTTTTCAGCAGCGTCGATTTACCGCAGCCATTAAGGCCGACTATCGCCGTCAGGCTTCCGGCCGCAATCACGCCGCTCATCGCCGGAGTGATTGCCATGCCCTCATACCCGGCAACCAGATGATCCAGCTCAATCATGGCAGCGCCACCGCCCACCATGTGGCCAGCCATAGCGCCGCCAGCAGTACGCAGGCAATTGCCACGCGCGCCGCGCCGGATGCCATAAAAACCGATGTGAACATATTCCTGCCCCATTAAAATGTTATAACATAACAATATGAGATTCAGAAAAGAATGTAAATCTGCGTCAGCGAGAGGAAATGTAACAAAGGTCAACAAAAGGCATGCAGACGGGAAAAACCGGAGGATAAGCGTAGCGTCCCAGGAAGATGTCCCCGGTCGCGCTGCGCTTACCGGGGCTACCAAACGGATACCAGACCGTAGCCCGGATAAGGCGCTACGCGCCGCCATCCGGGGAACTCGAAATATGTCGGCTGGATGAAAGGATCAATACCCGCCGCGGGCCTGCGAAACCGCCAGCCCCAGCTGCCAGACAGCCATCGCGTAGTGGGTGCTGTGGTTATATCGGGTGATAGTGTAGAAGTTCGGCAGGCCATACCAGTACTGGTACCCGGTGCCGATATCCAGCCGCAGCAGGCTGGCCTGCTGATGGTTGCCCAGCGGCTGCGTTGGGGTTAACCCCGCCGCCGACAGCTGTGAAATGCTGTATTTGGTTTTAAAGCCGTTATCCAGACCCGGCGCCTGGCCCAGCGCCTGCACCGCAACGGTATCGCCGCTCACCCAGCCGTGCTGTTTAAAGTAGTTCGCCACGCTGCCGATGGCATCAACCGGATCCCACAGGTTGATATGTCCATCGCCGTTGAAGTCCACCGCGTATTGCTTATAGGACGACGGCATAAACTGGCCGTAGCCCATCGCGCCGGCAAAGGAGCCTTTCAGATCCAGCGGGTCATCGCTTTCGCTGCGCGCCATCAGCAGGAAGGTTTCCAGCTCAGAGGAGAAGTATTCCGCGCGGCGCGGATAGTTGAATGACAGCGTCGCCAGCGCATCGAGGATGCGCGTTTTGCCCATCACCCGGCCCCAACGGGTTTCCACGCCGATAATGCCGACGATGATTTCCGGCGGTACGCCGTAGACCTGATACGCGCGGTTCAGCGCGTCCTGATACTGGTTCCAGAACACCACGCCGTTCTGCACGTTATCCGGCGTAATAAACTGTTTCTTATAGCGTAACCAGGCGCCGTTTGGCCCGGTCGGCGGCAGCCCGCTCGGCGCCTGGCGATCCATCAGTCGCAACACGTAGTCCAGGCGCTTGGCCTGCGACAGGATCTCCTGGAGCTGCTGTCTATCGAAGCCGTGCTTCGCCACCATCTTATCGATGAACTGCGCCGCCGCTGGGTTATTGGCGAAATCGCCGCCCATCTGCATCACGTTATGCTGCGGTTCCAGCAAAAAGCCGCCGGTTCCGCTCGCCATCTCCGCTTCCGCGGGGGTCTTAGGTTTGCTGCTGCAGGCAGCGAGAAGTGCACATAAAGGGAGTAAAGCCAGATAGCGACGCTTCAACATGGGAATTCCATTTAACAAAATCGGCAAAGGGTAATTATGGTAAAGCATGCGCCCGCCAACAAGGAAGCGGCAATACATTTGCAGACAAAATAGTTCTTTTTTTGCACGTTCTCCGCATTCGATCCGCACGTTAATTTTTTCACTCATCGCGCACAAACTTTCAAAATAAAATATTTATCTTTCATTTTGCGATCAATTTAACACTTTTAAACCTTTCAAAGTGATTAAAATCAGCCTCCAGTTAGCAAGAAAAATAATACGCTGAAGGAGAGAACAATGATTGAAATCGTTACCCACGGCGCTGAGTGGTTCATCGGCCTGTTTCAGAAAGGCGGCGAGGTGTTTACCGGTATGGTGACCGGTATCCTGCCGCTGCTGATAAGCCTGCTGGTGATCATGAACGCGCTGATCAACTTTATCGGCCAGCAGCGGATCGAAAAGCTGGCGCAGCGCTGCGCCGGCAACCCGCTTACCCGTTACCTGCTGCTGCCCTGCATCGGCACCTTTGTCTTCTGCAATCCCATGACCTTAAGCCTTGGCCGCTTTATGCCGGAGAAATACAAACCGAGCTACTACGCGGCGGCCTCCTATAGCTGTCATTCGATGAACGGACTGTTTCCGCACATCAACCCCGGCGAGCTGTTTGTTTATCTCGGCATCGCCAACGGCCTCACCACGCTAGGCCTGCCGCTTGGCCCGCTGGCGGTGAGCTACCTGCTGGTTGGCCTGGTAACCAACTTCTTCCGCGGCTGGGTCACCGACCTGACCACCTCTATTTTCGAGAGAAAAATGGCGATTCAACTTGACCAGAAAGTGCGTCTGTCAGGAGCGACATCATGACCCGTATTCGTATTGAAAAAGGGACCGGCGGTTGGGGCGGCCCGCTTGAGCTCGACGTCGTTGAGGGCAAAAAGATTGTCTATATCACCGCAGGCACCCGCCCGGCGATCGTCGATACGCTCGCCAGCCTGACCGGCTGGCAGGCGGTTGATGGATTTAAAGAGGGTGAACCGGCGGAAAGCGAAATCGGCATCGCCATTATTGACTGCGGCGGTACCCTACGCTGCGGCCTCTATCCGAAGCGCCGTATTCCGACCATCAACATCCACGCCACCGGTAAATCCGGGCCGCTGGCGCAGTACATCGTCGAAGATATTTACGTCTCCGGAGTAAAAGAAGAGAACATCAAACTGCTGGAAGATAGCGGCGAGACGGCAGTGCAACCACTCCCCGCCGCGGGCCGCGATTACGATACCAGCAAGAAGATTACCGAACAGAGCGACGGCCTGCTGGCTAAGGTCGGGATGGGGATGGGTTCAGTGGTCGCGGTGCTGTTCCAGGCCGGGCGCGACACCATTGATACGGTGCTGAAAACCATTCTGCCGTTTATGGCCTTCGTCTCGGCGCTGATCGGCATCATCATGGCCTCCGGCATCGGCGATTGGATTGCCCACGGCCTGGCGCCGCTCGCCAGTCATCCGCTGGGGCTGGTGACGCTGGCGCTGATCTGCTCCTTCCCGCTGTTATCGCCGTTTCTCGGCCCCGGCGCGGTGATAGCCCAGGTGATCGGCGTGCTGCTCGGCGTCCAGATTGGCCTTGGCAACATTCCACCGCACCTCGCCCTGCCCGCGCTGTTTGCCATTAATGCCCAGGCCGCCTGCGATTTTATCCCAGTAGGTCTGTCGCTGGCCGAAGCCCGTCAGGATACCGTGCGCGTCGGCGTGCCGTCGGTGCTGGTCAGCCGCTTCCTCACCGGCGCGCCAACCGTGCTGATCGCGTGGTTCGTTTCCGGATTTATTTACCAGTAAGAGGTTCCTGAAGATGACCGTCATTTACCACACCACTATTACCCGTATCGGCGCCTGCGCGGCGACGGCGCTGGAAGAACAGATGCTCATTACCTTCCGCGAAGGCGCCCCGGCCGATATCGAAGAGTACTGCTTTATTCACAACCACGGCGAGCTGTGCGGCGCGCTGCGCCCGGGCGCGGAACTGCAACTCGGCGATCGGCGTTACCCGGTGACCGCCGTCGGCGAGGTCGCCGAGCAAAACCTGCGCGAGCTGGGCCACATCACCCTGCGCTTCGACGGCCATCGTCAGGCGGAGTTTCCCGGAACCGTTCACGTCGCGGGCCCGGTGCCGGACGCCATCGCGACCGGTTGCGTACTGAAATTTGTTGCTTAGTTGCTTAGAAGGAGAGAAAGATGAATCAGGTTGCTGTTGTCATTGGTGGCGGACAAACCTTAGGAGAGTTTCTGTGCCGCGGTCTGGCCGCCGAGGGCTACCGCGTGGCGGTGGTTGATATTCAAAGTGAAAAAGCCAGCCGCGTCGCCCAGGAGATCAACGCTGAATATGGCGAAGGTACGGCATACGGCTTCGGCGCCGACGCCACCAGCGAAGCCAGCGTCACGGCGCTGGCCCACGGCGTAGATGAGATTTTCACGCGCGTCGATCTCCTGGTCTACAGTGCCGGTATCGCTAAGGCCGCGTTTATTAGCGACTTCGCGCTGGGCGATTTTGACCGCTCGCTGCAGGTCAACCTGGTGGGCTATTTCCTCTGCGCCCGCGAGTTCTCACGGCTGATGATCCGCGATGGCATTAAAGGTCGCATCATTCAGATTAACTCGAAATCCGGCAAAGTCGGCAGTAAGCATAACTCAGGCTATAGCGCGGCGAAGTTCGGCGGCGTCGGGCTGACCCAGTCGCTGGCGCTGGATCTGGCGGAATACGGCATTACCGTGCATTCGCTGATGCTCGGCAATCTGTTGAAATCACCGATGTTCCAGTCGCTGCTGCCGCAGTACGCCACCAAGCTCGGCATTAATGAGAGCGAAGTCGAGCAGTACTACATCGATAAGGTGCCATTGAAACGCGGCTGCGATTACCAGGATGTGCTGAACGTATTGATGTTTTACGCCAGCCCGCAGGCGTCGTACTGCACCGGGCAGTCGATTAACGTCACCGGCGGCCAGGTGATGTTTTAAAAGGTTCCCGGATGGCGCTGCGCTTATCCGGGCAAAAAAACCATAGATACTGTTATCGGTTTGCAACGGTTTTGGTTGGGGAAAAACAGTTGTTTTTTATTATTTCAGAGCAGATTGCGCTCCCGATATTTCTTCTGCGTTATGGCTCTCATGGCGCAGGGAGCGCACAGAGGGCGGCCAGTCGCCGCCGCCCTCTGTACTCCCGGGCTCTGGCCGCCAAAATCGCCACTTCGTGGTGCCTTCGACTTATCCCGGCAGGCTCCGGGTCGGGCCGAGGCAGCGTCCCTGCAAATCACGGCCCTCAGCCCGCATCCATGCGGGCTGCCCCGGCCATCCGGGAACGTCTCAGCGATTTTGAGGCCACCAACACCGCAGTTTCAGTAGCCATGGTTACAAGATAGAGATCTTAAGCTCACAATGGCACGGACCGTAGGCCGGATAAGGCGCAGCCGCCATCCGGCGCGAAAGTAGCTCTTTACCCGCGGTTATTGCCCAGCGGAGCTACGCTTGCGCGGGCCTACAGACCATATGCCGGCGTAGGTCGGGTCAGGCGTTAGCCGCCACCCGACAAAAAACGGTACCCGGGTTATCCCCGGCATCACACCTTCAGGAGACATTATGGTTACCGCATTAATCACCGTCGCCGCTATCGCCTGGCTGACTCAGCTGGCTTTCGGCGGCTGGCAAATTCGCCGCTTCAATCGCGCCTTTGATCGCCTTTGCCAGCAGGGCCGCGTTGGCGTCGGCCGTTCCTCTGGGCGCTTTAAACCGCGCGCGATTGTCGCTATCGCCGTCGATGAAAACGATCGTATTTGCGATACGCTGTTGATGAAGGGCCTCACCGTCTTCGCCAGCCCGCGAAAAATTCCCACGCTTACCGGTAAACATCTCGAGGAATTGCAGCCTGATGTGATCTTTCCCAATGATCCGCTCTGTCAGAATGCACTATCATTAGCGCTTAATCCGAAACATGCATAATTTCGTTGTGAAAGTTAATATCTTGCGAAATTATCACTTCGAAACTTAAACGCAGGATACAACGCCTATGAAACCACGTCAGCGCCAGGCAGCCATTCTCGAGCACCTGCAATCGCAGGGCAAATGCTCGGTCGAAGAGCTGGCGCAACACTTCGACACCACCGGCACCACTATCCGCAAGGATCTGGTGATTCTGGAGAATGCCGGGACCGTCATCCGCACCTACGGCGGCGTAGTGTTAAATAAAGACGAGGCCGACCCGCCTATCGACCACAAGACGCTGATCAACACCCACAAGAAAGCGCAGATTGCCGAGGCCGCCGTGCGATACATCCACGATGGCGATTCAATTATCCTCGACGCCGGCAGCACCGTGCTGCAGATGTTGCCGCTGCTGAGCTGCTTCAATAACATCACGGTGATGACCAACAGCCTGCATATCGTCAACGCGCTTTCCGAGCTCGATAACGAGCAGACCATCCTGATGCCGGGCGGCACCTTCCGTAAAAAATCGGCCTCTTTTCACGGCCAACTGGCGGAAAATGCCTTCGAACAATTCAGCTTCGACAAGCTGTTTATGGGCACCGACGGCATTGATCTGGTCGCGGGCGTCACCACCTTTAACGAGGTCTATACCGTAAGTAAGGCGATGTGTAACGCCGCCCGCGAAGTGATCCTGATGGCCGACTCATCAAAGTTTGGCCGTAAAAGTCCCAATATTGTCTGCGGCCTTGAGCGCGTGGATAAATTGATTACCGATGCCGATATTGACCCTGAATTCCAGCGGGCGCTGGAAGCAAAAGGTATTGAAGTCATTATTACTGGAGAACATCATGAGTAACTTTTTGTTAGAGGCCGGACGCCAGACCCTGATGCTTGAACTACAGGAGGCGAGCCGCCTGCCGGAGCGCCTGGGCGACGACTTCATCCGCGCGGCGGAAACCATCATCCACTGCGAGGGCAAACTGATTGTCTCCGGTATCGGTAAATCCGGCCACATCGGTAAAAAGCTGGCGGCAACCTTCGCCAGCACCGGCACCCCGGCGTTTTTCGTCCATCCGGCGGAAGCCCTGCACGGCGATCTCGGCATGCTCGATAGCCGCGACGTGATGCTGTTTATCTCCTACTCCGGTAGCGCGAAAGAGCTGGATCTCATCGTGCCGCGGCTGGAAGAGAAATCCATTCCGCTGCTGGCGATGACCGGCAAATCCACCTCGCCGCTGGCGCTGGCGGCGAAAGCGGTGCTGGATATCGCCGTGGAGCGTGAAGCCTGTCCGATGCATCTGGCCCCGACCTCCAGCACCGTCAACACGCTGATGCTGGGCGACGCGCTGGCGATGGCGGTGATGCAGGCGCGCGGTTTCAATGAAGAAGATTTCGCCCGTTCCCACCCGGCGGGCGCCCTCGGCGCGCGTCTGCTGAACAAAGTGCATCACCTGATGCGCCGCGACGAAGAAGTGCCGCGGGTCAATACCGAGGCTAACGTCATGGACGCCATGCTGGAACTAAGCCGAACCGGACTCGGCCTGGTGGCTGTCTGCGATGAAGCCAACCGCGTGCAGGGCGTTTTCACCGACGGCGACCTGCGCCGCTGGCTGGTTGCTGGCGGTACGCTCAACGATGGCGTCACTCAGGCGATGACCCGCAACGGCGTGACGCTGCAGGCGGAAAGCCGCGCGGTGGAAGCCAAAGAGCGGTTGATGAAACACAAAATCAGCGCCGCGCCGGTAGTGGATGAAAACGGCCAACTGGTCGGCGCCATCAACCTGCAGAACTTTTACCAGGCAGGGATCCTTTAAGCCCCAGACGTTTCGCCAGCCGATGCAGGTTGGCGACGTCCAGTTCCAGCGCACGGGCGGTCGCCGCCCAGTTGCGCTGGTTCGCCTCCAGCGCGCGGCTAATCGCTTCTCGCTGAAAAGCTTCGGTCGCCTCGCGCAGATTGACGTTTTCCGTCGCTGGCGCCGCTGCCGCCGTCTCAGTCGGCAACATCGGCGCCGCCACCGCAAACTGGAAATGCTGCGGCTCCAGCACCACTTCATCGCCGGCCTGGGTGGCCCGCGCCAGCACCACCGCCCGGTGAATAGCATGCTCCAGTTCGCGCACGTTGCCCGGCCAGGACCACTGCTGCAGCCTGTTTCGCGCCGCCTCAGCCAAAATGACCCGCGCCAGCCCCATCCGCAGGCGACACTGCTCACAGAAATAGCCCGCCAGCAGCACCACATCGTTTTCTCGCTCGCGTAGCGCCGGAACCGATAGCGGGAAGACGCTCAGCCGATGGTACAGGTCGGCGCGAAAGCGCCCTTCCACCACCTCCTGGCGCAGATCGCGGTTAGTCGCCGCCAGCACCCGCACATCGACCCGCAGGCTGCGGTCATCGCCGACGCGCTGAATATCGCCATACTGCAGCACGCGCAGCAGTTTCGCCTGCAGCGCCAGCGACAGTTCGCCGATTTCGTCAAGGAACAGGGTGCCGTTATCAGCCATCTCAAATTTACCGCTGCGGTTGCTGATAGCCCCGGTAAACGCCCCTTTCACATGGCCGAACAGCTCGCTCTCCGCCACGCTTTCCGGCAGCGCCGCGCAGTTGAGATAGACCAGCGGATTAGCGGCTCGCGGCGACCCCTGATGCACCGCCTTCGCCACCAGTTCTTTACCGGTGCCGGTTTCGCCGCTAATCAGCACGTTTAAATCCGAGGCGGCGACGATATCGATCTCTTTTTTCAGCTGCAGCATGGGCGCCGACAGGCCGATAATCTCCTGACGCTCAGGCTGCGCGTAATTCACCGGCTGCGCCGGCAACACGTTTTGCGCCTCAAGGCGGGCGATGAGCAGCGCGTTATTCAAGGCGCCAGCCACCAGCGCGGCAATCAGCCGCAGCTCTTCATCGCTGAAACTATCGAAACGGTCGGCATCCATCCCGTCCAGGGTCAGCGCGCCAATCAGCGTCTGCCCGGCAAACAGCGGCAGGCCAACGCAGGCGTGAACCTTCAGGCTCTCATGACCGGGGATCAGCCCGTCGTAGGGGTCGGGCAAGTCGCTATCCGCCGGGAAGCGCACCACATCCCCGGCACGCGCAATCGCCTCAAGCCGCGGGTGCCCTTCCAGGGCAAAGCGCCGACCTAGCACATCCTGCGCCAGGCCATCAATCGCCAGCGGCACAAACTGATGCGCCTCATAGCGCAGCAGCGCCGAGGCATCGCAGCCGAGAATCTGCCGCAGGGTAGTAATCAGGCGCGAAAAACGGTCGCTGTGACCGATATCGCTTTGTAAATCAATGGCGATTCTCGCCAGCGCGTCGACGGAAAAACTCATTGCCGCTCCATTGTCATTTTGACAATACACATTGTCATATCGACTATTTTAACAATAGTCATTTTGACAGCAACCAAAATCAGCAAAAATTAAAAATAGATAATTATCAATGAATTAAAAATTTGGCACGCAACTTGATATAAGCCAATCAACTGAATTTAAACACACTGTATTGATTGAGGTTGCTATGTCTATTGCGGTTAAAAATAACATTCTTTGGGTTGGCCAACGCGATTGGGAAGTGCGTGATTTCCACGGTACCGAATATAAAACGCTGCGCGGCAGCAGCTATAACAGCTATCTCATCCGTGAAGAGAAAAACGTGCTGATCGATACCGTCGATCATAAATTCAGCCGCGAGTTCGTGCAGAACCTGCGCAGCGAAATCGATCTGGCTGACCTCGACTACATCGTCATTAACCACGCCGAAGAGGACCATGCCGGCGCGCTGACCGAACTGATGATGCAGATCCCGGATACGCCGATTTACTGCACCGCCAACGCCATCGACTCGATCAACGGCCATCATCACCATCCGGAGTGGAACTTCCACGTGGTGAAAACCGGCGATACTCTCGATATCGGTAATGGTAAACAGCTGATCTTCGTGGAAACGCCGATGCTGCACTGGCCTGACAGCATGATGACCTACCTGACCGGCGACGCGGTGCTGTTCAGCAACGACGCCTTCGGCCAGCACTACTGCGACGAACACCTGTTCAACGATGAAGTGGACCAGATTGAACTGTACGAACAGTGCCAGCGCTACTACGCCAACATCCTGACGCCCTTCAGCCGCCTGGTGACGCCGAAAATTACTGAAATCCTCGGCTTCAACCTGCCGGTGGATATGATTGCCACCTCCCACGGCGTGGTCTGGCGCGATAACCCGACGCAAATCGTCGAGAAATACCTCGAGTGGGCAGCGGATTATCAGGAAGATCGCATCACCCTCTTCTACGACACCATGTCCAATAACACCCGCATGATGGCGGACGCCATCGCGCAGGGGATCACCGAGGTTGATCCACGGGTGGCGGTGAAAATCTTCAACGTCGCCCGCAGCGACAAAAACGACATTCTGACCAACGTTTTCCGCTCGAAAGGCGTACTGGTGGGCACCTCCACCATGAACAACGTAATGATGCCGAAAATCGCCGGGCTGGTGGAAGAGATGACCGGGCTGCGTTTTCGCAATAAACGCGCCAGCGCCTTTGGATCGCACGGCTGGAGCGGCGGCGCGGTAGACCGCCTGTCCACCCGCCTGCAGGATGCCGGTTTTGAGATGTCGCTGAGCCTGAAAGCCAAATGGCGTCCGGATATCGACGCGCTGGAACTGTGCCGCCAACACGGACGCGACATCGCCCGCCAGTGGGCCCTCTCGCCGCTGCCGGTTGCTGAAGCAGCGACAACGCCGGAACAACGGGACTGCGCCTGTGCCGCCGCCGCGGCCGCCGATCTCGGTCCCATGATGCAGTGCAGCGTGTGCCAGTGGGTCTATGACCCGGCGAAAGGCGAACCTAACCAGGATGTACAGCCGGGCACGCCGTGGAGTGAAGTGCCGGACAATTTCCTCTGCCCTGAGTGTTCTCTTGGCAAAGATGTCTTTGACGTACTGGCGACGGAGGCAAAATGAGTGATGGCATCGTCATCATCGGCTCGGGCTTCGCGGCCCGCCAGCTGGTGAAAAATATTCGTAAGCAGGATACGCAAATTCCGCTGACGTTAATCGCCGCCGATAGCATGGATGAGTACAACAAACCGGATCTCAGCCATGTCATCAGCCGCGGGCTGAAGGCCGACGATCTGACCCTGCAAAGCGCCGGCGAGTTCGCCGAGCAGTACAATCTGCGTTTGTTTCCCCATACCTGGGTGAGCGATATCGACGCCGAAAATCATCTGCTGAAAAGCCAGGATCGACAGTGGCGCTACGACAAACTGGTGCTGGCCACCGGCGCGACGCCGTTCATCCCGCCGGTGCCGGGGCGCGAGCTGATGCTGACCCTCAATAGCCAGCGCGAATATGGCGCGGCGCAGAGCCAGCTCCGCGATGCCAAACGGGTGCTGATCGTCGGCGGCGGCCTGATTGGCTGCGAACTGGCGATGGATTTCTGCCGCTCCGGTAAAGCGGTAACGGTAGTCGATAACTCAGCCAGCGTGCTGGCGGCGCTGATGCCGCCGGAGGCCAGCAGCCGCCTGCAGCATCGGCTTACCGAGATGGGCGTACATCTGATGCTCAAAACGCAGCTTGAGGGGCTGGAGCAAACCGCCGACGACATTCGCGTCAGCCTCGACCGCCAGCGCGCGATAACCGTCGATGCGGTCGTTGCCGCCGCCGGCCTGCGCCCGGAAACGTCGCTGGCGCGCCATGCCGGATTGCGGATTAACCGCGGCGTGGTAGTCAATAGCCAACTGCAAACCAGCGATCCGGCGATCTATGCGCTCGGCGACTGTGCGGAAATCAACGGTACGGTACTGCCGTTCCTGCAGCCGATTTTACTCAGCGCCATGTGCCTGAGTAAAAATCTGCTGGCGCAAGCGGGCGAGCTCACCTTGCCGCCAATGCTGGTAAAAGTGAAAACGCCGGATCTGCCGCTGCATCTGGCCGGCGACACCCGCCGCGACGATCTGACGTGGAATATCGTGGCCGCTAAAGAGGGGCTGGTGGCGAAAGGTCTGGATGCCGAAAACCAGCTGCGGGCCTTTGTGGTGAGCGAAGACAAAATGAAGGAAGCCTTTGCGCTGCTCAAGCAACTGGTAAGGTGATGGTTTTCCCGGCTCGCGGCGTAAACGCCTTAGCCGGGCTACAGTATTGTCCTGGTAGCCCGGCTAAGCGCAGCGCAAGCCGGGAAAATAACCAGCCTAGCGCGCCAGATTATCGTAGCCGCGCCAGCGATAATTTAGCACCGACAGCGCCCAACAAACGACGAACAGCCCCACCACCACAAACCCGGCATCGCCGAGGTTATCGTTTAACGCCCCTACCCAGCGCCACACCCCGCCGCTTAAGGCGAACTTATCCATTAACAGCCCCAGCGCCTCCAGGCCGCCGATAAACAACGCCACCACCACCGAGGTACCGGTGATGGTCATATTGTAATAGAGCTTGCGCTGCGGCTTACTGAACGCCCAGCCGTAGGCGCCGACCATCAGCACATTATCAAGCGTATCCACCAGCGCCATACCGCTGGCGAACAGCGCCGGGAAGACCATTATCGACCAAATCGAAATGCCGCTCGACGCGCCGGCGGCGGAAATACCCAGCACGCCGATTTCGGTGGCGGTATCAAAGCCGAGACCAAACAAAAAGCCCACCAGATACATCTGCCAGCTGCGGCTTATCAGCCGGAAGGTTTTGCCAAACAGCCAGCTCATCATGCCGCCGCCGCTAACTATCTCATCGCTGACCTTTTCACCGCGCTTCCACGCCTGGAAGCTGCGCCACACGCTGCGCAAAATCACCAGATTGACCAGCGCCATCGCCAGCAGGAACAGCGCCGATACCGCGGTGCCAATCACGCTGCCGGTATCGTGTAGCCAGCTCATCTGCTGGCTGAAGGCGGTGGCCGTCGCGGCAATCGCCGCCGACGCCAGCACTACGATCGACGAATGCCCTAGCGAAAACCACGCCCCGACGCCAAACGGCCGCCGCCCCTGCTGCATCATCTTGCGGGTGACGCTATCAATCGCCGCAATATGGTCGGCGTCGACCGCATGGCGCAGACCGTAACCCCAGGCCAGCAGACTGGCGGCCATCAATGCCCCGCTATCGCCAAACGCCTGAAACGCCCATAGCCAGGCCAGGGCGTTCGCGGCGATAAGTCCCAGAACCAGCGCCGCCGCACGCGGCTGTTGGCGTAAAATCATCGTTATCATCTTAAATCCTTTGAGACTGCCAGCGGGCGGCGGCCACCACCGCCTGACCGTAGGCGATCGCGCCATCGCCAGCGGGAAGCTGCTGCGGCAAAAGCAAAGTAAAATCAGAAAGGTAATCGCTGAGGCGGGCGGCGAGCAGCTGATTATGCAGTACGCCGCCGCTACAAACGATTGTCGCGATCCCGCGGGAAGCGGCGCAGTCACGCGCCATCGCCGCCAGCCCCCAGGCCAGCGCATCATGAAAGGCCCAGGCTTTCTGCGCGGGCGTCGCCTGCCAGCGCAACCACTGTCGCCAGAAGGTGGATAAGTCCAGCTCGTCGCCGCGCCAGGGCAGCGTGACCGGATGGCTGACGCCCGGACAGCTGGCGGCCAGCGCCTCCAGCCGACAGGCCGCCTCGCCTTCGTAGCTCAGGCTCTCCGGCGCGCAATCCAGCGCGCAGGCAACGGCATCAAACAGCCGTCCGCAGGAAGAGGCGCGCGGCGAATTAATGCCGCGTTCGATGGCCTGCGCCAACAGCGGCCAGTTTCGCTGCCCCAGCGCGGCGGTTGGCGGGTATGACTGCCAGTCGGGAATAAATGCCAGGCACTGGGCCAACAAATTTCGCCACGGCTGGCGTGCCGCCAGATCGCCGCCCGGCAGCGCAACGGCCGGGAGGCCGCCAAGATGTTCGCATTCGCGGTAGTTCACCCGCAGGCATTCGCCGCCCCACAGCGCGCCGTTTTCCCCCATCCCGATGCCATCAAGGGTCAGAGCGATCGCATCGCCGCCGTCGAGCGGCCAGCGGTGTTCTGCCAGGCAAGCCGCCGCGTGGGCATGGTGATGCAGTACCGGCTCGACCGGTAACGACATTGACGCCGCCCACTGCGTCGAGCGATAGCCGGGATGGGCGTCAACCGCCACCCGCTGCGGCGCAAACGCATAAATGCTCTGCATTAACCGCAGCGCACTGCGCCACTGTTGCTCGACGCCCTCCTCGCCGAGATCGCCAAAATGCTGGCTCAGCACAGCTTCGTCGCCGCGCGCCAGGCAGAAGGTATTTTTCATATCCGCCCCCAGCGCCAGCAGCGGCGGAATATTATCCAGGCCCGGCGGCAGCGGCAGCGCATCCGGCACGTAGCCACGGGCGCGGCGCAGCATCTCACCGCTTGAGCGCACCAGCGAATCGTCCATACGTTGCACGATATCGCGATTATGTAGCAGAAAACCGTCGGCGATATCGGCTAAGTCGGTGAGCGCTTCTTGATTACTCAACGCCGGAGGGCGGCCGCTGAGGTTACCGGAGGTCATCACTATCGGGCGCGCCAGCGCCTGCAGAAGTAAATGCTGCAGGGGATTAGACGGCAGCATCACCCCGACTTCCGCAAGCCCTGGCGCTATCTCGTCACACAGGCCGGGAACCTGCGCTTTAGCCAGCAATACAATCGGCGCGGCGGGCGAGCGTAGCAGCGTTGCCGCCGCCGCGGGTAACCCCTCTGCCGTTGGCAACATTACCGCCAGCGGTTTTGCCGGGCGCCGTTTACGCGCGCGCAGCGCTGCCACCGCCACGCTATTGCCGGCATCGCAGGCCAGATGAAAACCACCAATCCCTTTTATCGCCACAATATCGCCCGCCGCCAGCCGCGCGATGGCCGCCTGCAGCGCCGCTTCAGCGAATAGCGTTAGCGTTCCCGCCCGCCACTCCAGCTGCGGGCCGCAATCGGCACAGGCCACCGGCTGGGCGTGAAAACGGCGATCGGCAGGCTCCCGGTACTCGGCAGCGCAGCGCGGACAAAGTGGGAACGGCGCCATCGCGGTAAAGGGACGATCGTATGGCATGGCGCGAATAATGGTGAAGCGCGGCCCGCAGTGGGTACAGTTGATAAAGGGGTAACGGTAACGGCGTTCTTGCGGATCGTTCATCTCCGCCAGGCACGCCGGGCAGGTTGCGGCATCGGGAACAATCTGCGTGCGCATACTGCCGCCGCCGCTGTGGCGAATGGTGAAATCCTGAGGAAGCTTATGCCAGTGAAACGGGGTGTAGTCGGTGCTGTCAATACGCGCCAGCGGCGGGCAGTGACGGGCCAACGCGGCAGTAAAACCACCGTCGTCGCCGGTCAGTCTGACCAGCACGCCGTCGCCGTCGTTACAGACATCGCCGCCGCGCGCCATTTGTCGCGCCAGTTGCCAGACAAAGGGGCGGAAACCCACCCCCTGCACTTTGCCGCGAATGCGGATTTGCACCCCGTTCATGCGGCGTATTACCAGGCCAGCGCCGTACGCCGACGTTTTTCGAGGTTCATCTGTTCAAGCTTGTTGCGGTCGACGCAAACCAGCGCGTGCGTCGGGCAGGCTTCAATGCAGGCCGGACCGCTATCGCGCTGGTGGCACAGGTCGCACTTGTTGGCTTCGGCTTTTTCCGCCATGACGTTCAACCCGGCACCGCTGTGGCGAACGACCGGGCGCACCACCACTTCCATCGCCCCATACGGGCAGGCGACAACGCAGGTTTTACAGCCGATGCAGCGCTCCTGCATCACGTGGACAAAGCCTTTATCGCGGCTGATGGCGCCGTTCGGGCAGACGTTGGCGCATGGCGCGTCTTCACATTGACGACAGGCCGTCGCCGTCGACACATTGACGCCTTTGATCACGTGAATACGCGGCAGGAACGACTGCGGCGTCAGCGCGGCGCAATCCTGATTTTCCTGATGAGAGACCACGCAGGCCACTTCACAGGTGCGGCAGCCGATGCATTTGCTCGCATCGGCGATAATGAAACGGTTCATCCATTTCTCCAGCGGAAAGAAGTTAACGCGCCGGATTATGCATAATACGTTCCAACTTTTATTTAATTGAAATTTAAGGGAATTAAATTAACAGCCGCTGTCATCGTCACAACTGACGATGACAGATGACGACATCAGGCATGCGGGCCGCGCGCCAACGACTCGCGTTCAATCAGCTCGCCGGGGAAAGTTTGCTGATATTTAAATTCGCCGCCGTCGAGCATAAAGATCAGCCTGTTGATGCTCTCTTTCATCATTTCGGTGACCGGAATTTTAACGCTGGAGAGCGAGGGGATCACATACGGCGCCAGCGCGATGTCATCGAAACCGATCACCGATACCTGCTGCGGCACCGCGATCCCCTGCTGGTGCAGTTGCTTAATCGCGCCGATCGCCATGTCGTCATTACTGGCGACCAGCGCGCTGAAACTGACGCCGCGTTGGCTGAGCGCTTCGACAGCGGCGGCGCCGGTGTGCGGCGTCCAGCGCCCTTCAACGATCAGTTCTTGCCGCACGGGAAGCCCCTGGCCTGCCAGCGCGTCTTTATAACCAGAGAGACGCTCAACCCCGGTAGGCGAATCCAGCGAACCGGTGATAAACGCAATGTCGCGATGACCGCTGGTAATTAACTTTTCAACCGCCATCCGCGCCGAGGCTTTGTGATCGGACCATACGCAGTGGCTGGCGTGGCGGCGCAGGCGACGGTTCAGCACCACAATCGGCTGCTCATGATTGTCGATGATCTCATCCATTTCATCGACGCTTAGAAAGCGCGGATAGATGATGATCGCATCACAGCGCATATCGAGCAGATACTGAATCGCCTCGCGCTCTTCTTGCGCGCTGTGTTTGCCGTCGGCCAGGATCAGTTGCCGCCCCTGATCTTCCGTCAGCCGCGCCACGTGAAACAGCAGTTCGCTGAAATAAACGCCGTGATAAAGGGTGTTGGTTACCACCAGCCCGATGGTCTGGCTTTTTTTGGTCGCCAGATTGCGCGCCAGCAGATTCGGCCGATAGCCGCTTTCGGCAATTGCCTGAAACACCCGGTCTTTGGTTTCCTGGCTGACATAGCCATTGCCCGACAGCACCCGCGAAACGGTCGCCTTTGATACTCCCGCGCGCTTCGCAACCTCCAGCATCGTTGCCATGGGGTTCTTCCTGTAACTTAAGTTGCCTGCAGTGTACTGCACGTCTCGCCGTTTTTCAGCAGTCGGCATCGCCCTGATGTTGCTCTGCCCCTGCCTACAAAGCGATCAAAATCACAAATTTGCAAAGTGATTTTTTTAGTTCTTGTATGACTCAATGAAACTCATCATGATTTTGTGGAACCGGTTTCCTATGCATATACCGCGCATAGCCGCCGTCAGGCGCTGGCGTGTAATCAGTACCCTATTGATAAAACAGGATAAAATCCGATGTCTAAAAATTATGCAGCCCTGGCGAACCAGATCCTGACGGCGATCGGCGGCGCAGATAACGTCGTTGCCGTGACCCACTGCATGACCCGCCTGCGCTTCGTGGTGAAAGATAATCAACGCGTCGACGCCCCTGCGCTGAAAGCGCTGCAAGGGGTACTTGGCGTCGTGCGTAGCGATAACCAGTGCCAGGTGATCATCGGCAATACCGTCTCGCAGGCGTATCGCGAGGTGCTGAATTTGCTGCCCGGCGAGTTGCGCCCGGCTGAACCGCAGGGAAAACCGCCGCTGACCTTAAAACGCATCGGCGCCGGGATCCTTGATGCGCTGATCGGCACCATGTCGCCGCTGATCCCGGCGATTATCGGCGGATCGATGGTCAAACTGCTGGCGATGATCCTGGAGATGAGCGGCGCGTTGCCAAAGGGCTCGCCGACGCTGACCATTCTGACGCTTATCGGCGACGGCGCGTTCTTCTTCCTGCCGCTGATGGTTGCCGCTTCCGCGGCGGTAAAATTCAAAACCAATATGTCGCTGGCTATCGCTATCGCCGGGGTGCTGGTGCATCCGGGGTTCATCGAATTAATGGCTAAAGCCGCGCAGGGTGAGCACGTTGAGTTCGCCTTCATTCCGGTTACCGCGGTGAAATACACCTACACGGTGATCCCGGCGCTGGTGATGACCTGGTGTCTCTCTTATATCGAGCGCTGGGTCGATCGCATCACCCCGGCGGTGACGAAAAACTTCCTTAAACCGATGCTGATCGTGCTGATTGCCGCGCCGCTGGCGATCCTGCTGATTGGCCCGCTCGGCATCTGGATCGGCAGCGCGATCTCCGCGCTGGTGTACACGATCCATAGCTATCTCGGCTGGCTGTCGGTGGCGATCATGGGCGGACTCTGGCCGCTGCTGGTGATGACCGGCATGCACCGCGTCTTTACGCCAACCATCATTCAAACCATCGCCGAAACCGGCAAAGAGGGCATGGTGATGCCATCGGAAATCGGCGCCAACCTGTCGCTGGGCGGATCGTCGCTGGCGGTGGCGTGGAAAACCAAAAACCCGGAGCTGCGCCAGACCGCATTAGCGGCAGCGGCATCGGCGATTCTGGCCGGGATTTCCGAACCGGCGCTGTACGGCGTGGCGGTACGTCTGAAACGCCCGCTGGTCGCCAGCTTAATCAGCGGCTTTATTTGCGGCGCGGTGGCGGGGATTGCCGGGCTGGCCAGCCATTCGATGGCGGCGCCGGGGCTGTTCACCAGCGTCCAGTTTTTCGATCCGGCCAATCCGATGACTATCGTTTGGGTCTTTGGCGTGATGGCGCTGTCGGTGGTGCTCTCCTTTGTGCTGACGCTGCTGCTCGGTTTTGAAGATATCCCGGTAGAAAATGCCGCCGCCGACGCCAGACAGCGCCAGGGCGCGGCCACTCACGCCTGAACACTTTTTTGAACGCGAGGTAACGCATGTCGAGTTTTCCACACGGATTTTTATGGGGCGGCGCTCTGGCCGCTAACCAGTCTGAAGGCGCTTATCTTGA
The DNA here is from genome assembly GCF_050600755.1 of Klebsiella sp. 141162. NCBI lineage: Bacteria > Pseudomonadati > Pseudomonadota > Gammaproteobacteria > Enterobacterales > Enterobacteriaceae > Klebsiella > Klebsiella sp. 141162. The sequence continues at coordinate 119,658 of NZ_JAQIRI010000011.1, forward strand.
GGGCGGCAAAGGGCTGACGACCGTTGATACTATTCCGCACGGCGCCCATCGCCTGGCGGTGAAGCTAGGTCAGGAGAAGCGCTTTACGCTTCGCGAAGACGAATTTTATCCAAGCCACGTGGCGATCGATTTTTACCATCGCTATAAAGAGGATATCGCCCTGATGGCGGAGATGGGATTTAGCGTCTTTCGTACCTCTATCGCCTGGAGCCGCCTGTTCCCGCGCGGTGATGAACAACAGCCAAACCCGGAAGGTATCGCTTTCTACCGTGCGATGTTCGAAGAGTGCAGAAAGTACGGGATCGAACCGCTGGTCACCCTGTGCCACTTTGATGTACCGATGCATCTGGTGACGGAATATGGCTCCTGGCGTAACCGGAAGATGGTCGATTTCTTCAGCCACTATGCGCGCACCTGCTTTGAAGCGTTTGACGGACTGGTGAAATACTGGCTTACCTTCAATGAAATCAACATCATGCTGCATAGTCCCTACTCCGGCGCCGGTCTGGTGTTTGAGGAGGGAGAAAATCAGGAGCAGGTGAAATACCAGGCCGCGCATCACGAGCTGGTGGCTAGCGCGCTGGCGACAAAAATCGCCCATCAGGTCAACCCGCAAAACCAGGTCGGCTGCATGCTGGCGGGCGGTAACTTCTACCCGTATTCCTGTAAGCCGGAAGATGTCTGGATGGCGCTGGAAAAAGATCGTGAAAACCTGTTCTTTATCGATGTGCAGGCACGCGGCGCCTATCCGGTGTGGGCCGCGCGGGTATTCCGCGAGAAAGGCGTCACTATTGCCAAACAGCCGGGCGACGACGAAATCCTTAAAAACACCGTCGATTTCGTCTCCTTTAGCTATTACGCCTCGCGCTGCGCGTCAGCGGAGATGAACGCCAGCAACACCAACGCCGCCAATATCGTCAAGTCGCTGAAGAATCCGTATATTGCGGCCAGCGAATGGGGCTGGGGTATCGATCCGCTCGGTCTGCGCATCACCATGAACATGATGTATGACCGCTATCAGAAACCGTTATTCCTCGTGGAAAACGGGCTCGGCGCGCGCGATGAGATCGACGCCAACGGCGAAATCAACGACGACTACCGCATTAGCTATCTGCGCGAGCACATCAAGGCGATGCGCGACGCCATCGATGACGGCATTCCGGTCATCGGCTATACCAGCTGGGGCTGTATCGATTTGGTCTCCGCCTCCACCGGCGAGATGAGCAAGCGCTATGGCTTCGTGTATGTCGATCGCGACGATGCCGGAAACGGCACACTTGCGCGCAAGCGTAAGAAATCGTTCTGGTGGTATAAGAAGGTCATCGCCAGCAACGGGGCGGATCTGGAATAGCCGGTATTGCCGGGTGGCGGCTTACGCCTTACCCGGCCTACGGTCCGTACGGCCTGCCGTTATTTTACTCACCACGCTGGCTGAAACTGCCGGTGTTGGTGGCCTCAAAATCGCTGAGACGTTCCCGGCAGGCCGGGGAACGCCTCTTCCTCGGCCGCTTCCAGCGCGGCAAAACCGCCCTGCTCCTGCCAGCCATCAAGCCGCGCGTATACCGTCGCGACGGCATCCTTAACAGGCTGAGTCATCGGGTAATAGAAACCGACAATATCAGGCTGAATGCCCACAAAAATCACCTCGCCAACATCCTCTTTTAACTGATCGATAAGATAGTTAAGCGGCATGTTGTGGGTGGTCATCATAAACATGTCGGCGATATCGTCCGGGTCGACAATACGGATTTCGCCGGGATTAAGCCCCATATCGGTCGCGTCGACGATCAGTAGCCGGGTCGGGCGCAGCTCGCGGATGGCGACGATATCGTTTTCCGGCGCGCTGCCGCCGTCAATCACCACCCAGCCGCCGACCGGATTGGCCGCGCACATTTCCGCCAGCAGCGGGCCTGCGCCGTCATCGCCCATCATGCTGTTGCCGACACACAGTAAAACGTCAGTCACGTAGTCTCCTCACCATCAGATAGATGGCGCTTTCCTGGTGAATATCGTGCAGCATGCTGAGCAGGGTTTTACTCCACGCCTGCTGCTCCGGGGTCTGTGCGGATTGCGCTTTATCAAAGGCGTTAGCCAGCATCGCCACGTGATTGCTGTCGATAACGATCTCGCCATACTTCGGTACGCCTTCCATTTTGCGCCGCGCGGCGCTGCCCGCCTCCAGCGTACCGATCCACGCCAGATAGTCCTCCCACGGGCAGCTTAACGCCGCTTCCAGGCAGTCGATGACGCCGAGGTGGTGGCCAATCGCCAGGCTGTAATAGACCACCTGCTGCGCCTGATCCGGCGTCGCGTCGTTCTCATCAATAAATTTACGGCTCAGCTGACTGAACACCACCGTCTCGCTCATCGGATACGCGCCCCCTCGACCACCTGATTCAGGTGCGTAACGATCTCGGTCAGACGCGGATCTTTCTCCGCCTCCAGCCAGCGCAGTACCTGATTATCTCCCTGCCCCAGCAGACGCATATAGTCGTCGGCGATCTGGCGGCCATAGCGATAGCCGGCCAGACGGCGCGCTTCGCGATCGATACGTACCCGCAGCGGCTGAACCATGTTGGGATGCAGCAATTCGGTTGGCTGGTCGTCAAGCTCGCCCGGCTGACGGGCGTGGATTTTTTGCTCCAGCAAACCGAGCGCCATCGCAAAACCGTACAGCGTGGCGGCAGGCGTCGGCGGACAGCCCGGAATATAGACATCGACCGGCACAATTTTGTCGGTGCCGCCCCATACGCAGTACAAATCGTGGAAGATACCGCCGCTGTTGCCGCAGGCGCCGTAAGAGATGCAGATTTTCGGATCCGGCGCCGATTGCCAGGCGCGCAGCGCCGGCGAACGCATCGCGCGGGTCACCGCGCCGGTAAAGAGCAGAATATCGGCATGGCGCGGCGACGGAACTACTTTAATCCCGAAGCGTTCGGCGTCGAATAGCGGCGAAAGGGTGGCGAAAATCTCGATTTCACAGCCGTTACAGCCGCCGCAGTCGACGCGGTAAACATAGGCGGAACGTTTGATTTTTTTCAGCAGCGAGGCCTTCATACTGGCGATGGATTCATCCACCGTCATCGGCAGCGGAATGCCGTTTTCATCGCGCGGGCCTAATAAATTGCTCATCAGCTGGCCTCCCTCATGTGGCGAGTCAGTTCAATACGATCGGACGGCACCAGGCATTTCTGGCGTTTGCATTCCGGGCAGGTCTCAAAACTTTCGCGGTGCAATTCGGCGCGGGTATCGCCGTTGTGCTTAAGCAGCGCAATGGCGTAGTCGATCTCTTTTTGTACCGCGAAAGGCCGCGCGCAGACCCGACAGTGGCAAATGGCAAAGCGCGATTGCTGGAGGAAATCCTCTTTTTTCCACACCGCCAGTTCATACTCCTGCGACAGCTTAATCGCCGCCGTCGGGCAGACCTCTTCACAGCGGCCGCAGAAAATACAGCGCCCGAGGTTGAACTGCCACGCCAGCTGGTTAGTCGCCAGATCGGTCTCTACCGTCAGGGCGTTAGACGGACAGGCATTCACGCAGGCCGCGCAGCCGATGCACTGCTGCGGATTGTGCTCCGGTTTGCCGCGGAAGTTTTTATCCACCGGCATCGGCTCCAGCGGATAGGAGTGGGTCGCGGTGCCGGTCTTGATGACTTTTTTAATAAAGGTAAACATTGTTGCTCCCAGGTTGTGTGCGGCCTTTTTCCCTCACCCTAGCCCTCTCCCTGAAAGGGAGAGGGGACAGTTGTGCACGGTCAGTGAATTCGCACTCGTTCTGCCCTTCCTTCTCTCCCTTGTGGTGAGAGGGGACAGCTCTGCCCTTCCCCCTCTCCCCTGTGGGGAGAGGGTCGGGGTGAGGGGCCCCACGCAATGGCTCAATTATTTCAGCGGCGAGTTTTTACGCTCGATGCTGTAGCGCTCCAGCTCTTTGTACGGCACCACTTTGCTTTTCTTCTTACGCACATCGACCACCGTCATGCGGTCGGTACAGGAGTAGCAGGGATCGAGGCTGCCGATAATCAGCGGCGCGTCGGAGACGGTGTTGCCGCGCAGCATATAGCGCAGGGTCGGCCAGTTGGCGTAGGTCGCCGCACGGCAGCGCCAGCGGTACAGTTTTTGGTTGTCGCCGGTCATGCTCCAGTGGATATCGTCGCCGCGCGGCGCCTCCGAGAAGCCCAGCGCGAAGCGGTGTGGAATATAGGTGAAGCCATCCACCATTAGCGGGCCGCCGGGCAGATTGTCGAGACCGAAATCAATCATATTCAGCGCGGTATAAACTTCGTTGATACGCACCTTGAGGCGGGAAATCACGTCGCAGCCCTGCTCACTATGGACTTCCATCGGCAGCAGACCGTAACCGACGAACGGGTGATCGGCGCGGGTATCGCGGGCGTGGCCGCTGGCGCGGACCATCGGGCCGACGTTACTGAAGTCGCGGGCGATTTCTGGATCCAGACGACCAATACCGACGGTGCGCTGTTCCATGTTCGGCGTGCTGAGCAGCATATCCACCAGTTCCTGCACATCGCGACGCATCTGCTGCGCCAGCTGGCGGGTCTGGATCATGTCCTCTTTCAGCAGATCGCGGCGAATCCCGCCGATCAGGTTCATGCCGTAGGTTTTACGCGCGCCGGTGAGGATCTCCGCCATCTTCATTGAGGTTTCGCGCACGCGGAAGAACTGCATAAAACCGGAGTCAAAGCCGGTGAAGTGGCAGGCCAGGCCAAGGTTCAGCAGGTGCGAGTGCAGGCGTTCCACTTCCAGCAGAATGGCGCGGATCATCTGCGCGCGCTCCGGCACCACGATGCCCATCGCGTTCTCCACCGAGGTGGTATAGGCGGTGCTGTGGGCGAAGCCGCAGATGCCGCATACCCGGTCCGACAGGAACGTTACTTCGTTGTAACCCATGCGGGTTTCCGCCAGCTTTTCCATGCCGCGATGGACATAGAACAGGCGGTAATCGGCGTCGATAATGTTCTCGCCGTCGACAAACAGACGGAAGTGTCCAGGCTCATCGGAGGTGACGTGCAGCGGGCCAATCGGCACCACGTTGTTTTTCTTACTGCCGAGCTCGTTAATGAACTCGTAGGTCTCCGCGTCGGTGGTCGGCGCCGGGCGCTGGCGGTAGTCCATGCTGTCTTTACGCAGCGGATAGAGTTCATCCGGCCAGTCGTCCGGCAGCACCAGGCGGCGCTCGTCCGGCAGGCCCACCGGCACCAGACCGTACATATCGCGCACTTCGCGCTCGCCCCATACCGCCGCCGGCACGCGCGGGGTCACCGACGGATATTCCGGTTTGTTGGCATCGACTTCCACGCGCACGGTGATCCAGCATTTAGTGCCCTGCTCCATCGACAGCACGTAGTAAACCGCATAGTGGCCGTTCAACTTACGTTCGTCGTTGCCGAACAGTACCGACAGCCAGCCGCCCTGTTTGTAGTACAGGAACTCGACCACTTCCGGCAGGTAGTTAACCTTCACGGTGACGGTAAGCTGATCTTTGGTCTGCCAGGCTTCGTCCAGCACCACGCCAGGGAAAGCCTGGTGCAGCGCCGCAAGATAGTGTTGACCGATTTTTTCTTCAGACATGCTCAAATTCTCTTAATCACGCCACCAGCAAGGAGACGAAAGCTAAAAAGGCGAAACCAAACCCGGCCCAGGTGACGCGGGAGGTGGCACAAAAACGCAGACGCGCCATGCTGTTTTCGAAGAGCGCGATAATCAGCACTCCCGCCACCAGCTTGACGATGGCGACCACCAGCGCCAGCAGCAGGCCTGGCGCGCTAAAGCTGGTCATCTGTCCCCACGGGATAAATACGCCGACGAACATCTGCAGCACCACCAGCTGTTTCAGGCTGATGCCCCACTTCAGCACCGCAAAACCGCTGCCGCTGTACTCGGAAAGCGGCCCTTCCTGCAGCTCCTGTTCGGCCTCGGCTAAATCGAACGGCAGTTTGCCCATTTCGATAAAGGTGGCGAAAGCGCAGGCGCACAGCGCCAGGAGCAGCGGGATGCTGCTCGCGGCGGGCCAGTGGTAAATGGTGTCGGTAATCGCGCTAATATGGGTGGAGCCGGCTACCTGCGCCGCGACCCACAACCCAAGCAGCAGGATCGGTTCGACCAGCACGCCGAGCATCGCTTCACGGCTGCTGCCGATGGCGGTGAACGGACTGCCGGTATCCAGGCCGGAAATGGCGAAAAAGAAACGGGCGATGGCGAACAGGTAGATAAGCGTAATCAGGTCGCCCAGCCCCGGCAGCGGTGAATCTACGGTCACTACCGGCAGCGCGGCGGCGATGGTCAGCATCACGCCGACCATCACAAACGGCGTCAGGCGGAATACCCAGCCGGAAGCGTCCGGGCCCACGCTCTGGCGACCCAGCAGTTTCAGGATATCCCGATACTCCTGCAGTACGCCCGGCCCGCGGCGGTTATGCAGGCGCGCGCGGGCAACGCGGGTCAGGCCGGACAGCAGCGGCGCGACGGCAAACAGTACCAGCGCCTGTATTAATGCAACGAATAGGTTCACTCTCAGGCTCCTCGCGAAATCACAATCACCACCAGTACCGCCAGCTCGATCAGCGCCACGCCGCGCAGCAACGCGGGCGCGGCGGCGTTCTGCCAGCCGGGCACCAGCCGTACCGGATTCAACCAGTGACGCAGCTTCAGCAGCGGCGCAAAGGCTTCTTTCACCGGCATGGCGAAGCCGTGGGCGGTGACCACCATCGCTTGTTCATGATCGTAGCCGCAGACCCACGCCGCGCCGCGTGAGCGCGCCGGCAGGCGGTCGCCTTTGAAGAAGATCATCAGCAGGAACGGCAGCAGCGGACAGGCAATCAGCAGAATGGCGATCAGCGGCTGCGATACGACGCTAGTGGCCTGCGCCGGAACCGGAATGACGTGGCCGACCAGCGGCAACAGCCACGGCGCTGCCACGCCGCCGATGACGCAGCACGCGGCGGCCAGCACCACGCTTAAGGTCATCAGCCAGGGCGCGCAGGTGGCGTTTTCCGCCTCTTGACTGCGCGGCGCGCCAAGGAAGGTGACACCGTAGACTTTGGCCATACACATCACCGCCAGCGCCCCGGTAATCGCCAGGCCAACCGCCAGCAGCGGCCCCAGCAGACGTCCGATAAACGCCTCGCCGGTGCTCAGCTTGAAGAAGGATTGATAGATAACCCATTCGCCGGCAAAGCCGTTCAGCGGCGGCAGCGCGGCCATCGCCATCAGCCCCACCAGCATGGCGAGTGAAATCAGCGGCATTTTTTTACCGATGCCGCCCAGCTTCTCGATATCGCGATGCCCGGTACGGAACCACACCGCCCCCGCGCCAAGGAACAGCGTGGTTTTGAACAGGCTGTGGTTGATCAGGTGGTACATGCCGCCGATAAAGCCCAGCACCATCAGCGCATTGTTGCCGGTGGCAATACCGGTGACGAAGGCGCCGAGGCCAAGCAGAATAATGCCGATGTTTTCCAGAGTGTGGTAAGCCAGCAGGCGCTGGATGTTATGTTCCATCAGCGCGTACAGCCCGCCGATAAAGGCGGTAATCATCCCCAGCACCAGCAGCAGCACGCCCCACCACAGCGGCGGTACGCTACCGGCCAGCGACACGGTCAGGATCCCGTACAGACCGACCTTCATCACCACCGTTGAAAACAGCGCGGCGGCCGGGGCGCTGGCGCCCGCATGCGCCTGCGGCGCCCAGCCGTGCAGCGGGATCACCCCGGCGAGCAGGGCAAAACCGAGCAGACCCGGCAGCCACAGCGCCATGTTCTGCGGCGCGCCGGCGGCCAACTGGCTAATCGCCGCCAGATCGAGAGTGCCGTAGAACGACCACACCAGCCAGCAGGTCCACGCCAGCAGCAGGGTACCGAGACGCCCCAGCGCAAACCACAGTTTGCCGGACTGCGCGCAGCCGGTGAGAAACGCGGCGCACAGCGCCATGATTTCCGCCATCACCACCAGGCTGCCGAAGTTAGTCACCACCACCGCGCAGGTGGCGGCAGCCAGCAGCAGGTTAACCAGCAGGCCGTTGGATTTGACCTGCGGATGACGATGCCAGGAAATGTTAAACAGCGAAATCGGCAGCGCCGACAGGCCGATGGCCAACAGCCACAGAGCGTTAATCCCGCCCACCCGCATCGCCAGATGCAGATACTGCAGCATGCCGCCGTTGATCCGCTCCGGCGCGATCAGCGCCGAGAAGCCGGCGACGATTAACATCGCGCTGGCGACCGCGCCGCCGATCCCGGCAATCGCGCCGCTCAGCGGTTTACGCAGACTAAACAAAAACGCCAGCACCGCGCTGGCGGCATACCAGGCAACCGCCTGATTCACTAATGCAACCACGCTCATTTCACGCCCCCTTGTTGCGCCTGAAACAGCGACAAATCGCCGAGGTCGGTATTAAAGGTCAGTTCGCGCTTACGCTTGCTGGACTTAGCAATATCGCGAATATCCACCAGCAGTAAGGCTTTGGTCGGGCAGGTCCGCACGCAGGCCGGGCCCTGCTCATCAAAGTGGCAGAGGTCGCATTTCACGGCGATAGCGCGAACGCCAGGCACCCAGTCGAGCAGCGAGCTGACGCGGGCCGGAGCCGGCGGCGCGGCGGGTGCCATCGGCGTGTTAGCGTTGGCGGGAATATCCAACGGGCGGCTGCCGGAGAATTCAATCGCGCCGAACGGGCAGGCGATGCCGCACAGTTTGCAGCTCACGCACAGGCTTTCATTGAGCTGTACCGCGCCGTCAACGCGAGTAATGGCGTTGACCGGACACACCGCGGCGCAAGGCGCGTCTTCACAGTGGTGGCACATCTGCGGCGCAGACTCTTTTTCATTACGCATGACCTGCAGGCGCGGCATACTTTGCAGGCCATACTGGCGGTGCGTCTCGGAACAGGCGGCTTCGCAGGTGCGGCAGCCGATACAGACGCTGGAATCAGCAATTACAAAACGGTTCACCGGGTCATCCTCGGGTGAAAGTCACTTTTGACGAAATCAGGCCGCGCAGGTGTCGGTTTCGACACTTGTCGACACTTCACAATTAATGGACCTGCGCCAGATGGCTTAAATCCACCGGCTGGTCGCGCTCCATGGCCTCATACAGACGGTCATAGACGGTGGCGATGATCGCCAGGTAGTGTTCCAGCACCGCTTCGCGGGAACGGTTACTGATGCGACCGTCAATTACGCCTTCCGCATCCAGCGTCGCCTGGGCGATCAGCCGTTTGTCATCGCCATTTTTGCTTTCTACGTAGTATTCGATGGTGTGGCTGTTAAAGCCTTCCGCCAGCGCGACATATACCTGAAAGTGGCCGAACAGCACGAAGCACAGCTCTTTGTCCGGCGCGCAGCTCATCGCGTGATGCAGACGCGCTTTCGACAGGGTGATGCCCTGAACCAGCGAGTTGCAGTAGGTGTGCCACTGCTCCTGATGCTGGCGGTGACGATCGGCGATGTAGTCCGCCTTTTCACTTAATTCCCAAATTGTCATCCCGGATCCTCCCGTTACATGAGATGCACCGGTTAAGCATTTTCCATGCCAATATTTATTTATTTGAATTTAAAGGAATTATTAAAAACTCGCGCGCCATCACGACATGTCGATGACAGCCGCACGTCGTCGTCATCGACAGTTCCCCCACCGTTTATGGTCTCCTGGCATCGTTATTGCATATAGCCGCCATAGTATTAACGGAGGCCAACATGCACGAAATCACGCTAAGCCAGCGGGCGCTGGAAATTATTGAGCAACAGGCGCGGCAAAACGGCGCGCGCCGGGTCACCGGCGTGTGGCTGAAGGTCGGCGCGTTTTCCTGCGTGGAGGCCAGCGCACTCACCTTCTGTTTTGAACTGGTGTGCCGCGGCACGCTGGCGGAAGGCTGCGCGCTGCACATTGCCGAACAACAGGCCGAATGCTGGTGTGAACGCTGTCAGCAGTATGTGCATCTTGTCTCTCAGCACGTCCGCCGCTGCCCGCACTGCGATAACGACCAGTTGCAGATCGTGGCGGATGATGGCTTACAGATTCAGCGTTTAGAATTGGAGTAAAAGATTATGTGTACGACATGCGGCTGCGGAGAAGGCAACCTTTATATCGAAGGCGATGAACATAACCCGCACTCGGCGTTTCGCAGCGCCCCCTTCGCCCCCGCCCCGCGCCAGACCATGACCATCACCGGCGTGAAAATCGATAACTTTGCCCCGACCCGCAGCGCGCAAGGCGATCTGCATTACGGCCACGGCGAAGCGGGTACCCACGCGCCGGGGCAAAGCCAGCGGCGGATGCTGGAAGTCGAAATCGACGTGCTGGATAAAAACAATCGCCTGGCGGCGCGCAACCGCGCGCGCTTCGCGGCGAACAATCAACTGGTGCTGAATCTGGTCTCCAGCCCCGGCTCCGGTAAAACCACCCTGCTCACCGAAACCCTGACGCGCCTGAAAGGCATCGTCGACTGCGCGGTCATTGAAGGCGATCAGCAAACGGTCAACGATGCCGCGCGTATCCGCGCCACCGGCACGCCGGCGATTCAGGTCAATACCGGCAAGGGCTGCCATCTCGATGCGCAAATGATTGCCGACGCCTCTGCGCGTCTGCCGGCTGGCGATAACGGCATTCTGTTTATCGAAAACGTCGGCAACCTGGTCTGCCCGGCCAGCTTCGACCTTGGCGAACGTCATAAAGTGGCGGTGCTGTCGGTCACCGAAGGGGAAGATAAACCGCTGAAGTATCCGCATATGTTTGCCGCCGCCAGCCTGATGTTGCTCAACAAAGTCGACCTGCTGCCGCACCTCAACTTTGACGTCGAGAAGTGCCTCGCCTGCGCGCGGGAAGTGAATCCGCATATCGAGATTATTTTGCTCTCCGCCACCAGCGGCGAAGGCATGGACCAGTGGCTCAACTGGCTGGAGACGCAGCGATGTGCATAGGCATTCCGGGGCAAATTCGCACGATTGACGGCGTGATGGCGAAGGTTGAAGTGTGTGGTATTCAGCGCGAAGTCGATCTGACGCTGGTCGGCGCCGTCGACGAACAGGGCCAGCCGCGCATCGGCCAGTGGGTGCTGGTACACGTCGGGTTCGCCATGAGCGTGATTAACGAAGCCGAAGCGCGCGATACCCTCGACGCGCTGCAAAACATGTTCGAGGTGGAACCGGACGTCGGCGCGCTGCTATACGGCGAGGAGCGATAATGCGTTTTGTTGATGAGTACCGCGCGCCGGAGCAGGTGCTGCAGCTGGTCGAACATCTGCAGCAACGCGCCCGGCTGCTGGACTACAGTGAAGCCCGCCCGCTGCGGATGATGGAGGTCTGCGGCGGTCATACCCACGCCATCTTTAAATTCGGCCTCGACCAGCTATTACCGAAGAATATTGAATTTATTCACGGCCCCGGCTGCCCGGTGTGCGTCCTGCCGATGGGCCGCATTGACGCGTGTATCGAGATAGCCAGCCGCCCGGAGGTGATTTTCTGCACCTTTGGCGATGCGATGCGCGTGCCGGGAAAAAACGGGTCGCTGCTGCAGGCGAAGAGTCGCGGCGCCGATGTGCGAATCGTTTACTCGCCGATGGACGCCCTGCGGCTGGCGCAGCAGAATCCGCAGCGCGAGGTGGTTTTTTTTGGTCTCGGTTTCGAAACCACCATGCCCGCCACCGCGCTGACGCTGCGTCAGGCCCGCGAGCGCAACGTCGACAACTTCTACTTTTTCTGTCAGCACATCACCTTGCTGCCGACGCTGCGCAGCCTGCTGGACCAGCCGGACAACGGTATCGATGCGTTTCTCGCCCCCGGCCACGTCAGTATGGTGATTGGCACCGACGCCTACGGTTTCATCGCCAGCGACTATCATCGGCCATTAGTCGTTGCTGGATTTGAACCACTTGATCTACTGCAAGGCGTGATCATGCTGGTTGAGCAGAAAATAGCGCAGCGCAGTCAGGTAGAGAATCAGTACCGTCGCGTGGTGCCGGATGCCGGTAACGCGCTGGCGCAGGCGGCAATCGCCGAGGTCTTTTGCCTGAGCGGCGATAGCGAATGGCGCGGCCTGGGGACGATCAACGATTCCGGCGTTTGCCTGACGCCAGATTATCAACGCTTTGACGCCGAGGCCCATTTCCGCCCGGCGCCGCAGCGCGTTTGCGACGACCCGCGCGCCCGCTGCGGTGAAGTGCTGACCGGGCGTTGTAAACCACACCAGTGCCCGCTGTTTGGTCGCGTCTGCAACCCGCAGAGCGCCTTTGGCGCGCTGATGGTCTCCTCAGAGGGCGCCTGCGCCGCCTGGTATCAATATCGCAGTCAGGAAAATAAAGCATGAAAAGCATTCAGTTAGCTCACGGTAGCGGCGGTCAGGCGATGCAGCAACTCATTGGCGAGCTGTTTATGCAGGCCTTCGCCAACCCCTGGCTGGCCGAACAGGAAGATCAGGCGCGTTTAGATCTCGCCGGGCTTGCCGCCCAGGGCGATCGGCTGGCCTTCTCAACGGACAGCTACGTCATTGATCCGTTATTTTTCCCCGGCGGCGATATCGGCAAACTGGCAATTTGCGGCACCGCCAACGACGTGGCGGTCAGCGGCGCCGTGCCACGCTATCTCTCCTGCGGGTTTATTCTCGAAGAGGGGCTGGAGATGGCGACGCTGGAAGCGGTGGTGCGCAGCATGGCAACTACCGCTCAGCAAGCAGGGATTGCCATTGTGACCGGCGATACCAAAGTGGTGCCGCGCGGCGCGGCAGATAAAATATTCATCAATACCGCCGGTATTGGCGCCATCCCCGGCGATATTCACTGGGGAGCGCAGCAGATTAGCGCCGGCGATGTGCTGCTGGTCAGCGGCACGCTCGGCGATCACGGCGCCACCATTCTTAACCTGCGCGAACAGCTGGGGCTGGACGGCGCATTATCCAGCGACTGCGCGGTGCTGACGCCGCTTATCCAGACCCTGCGCGAGATTCCGGGCATCAAAGCGCTGCGCGACGCCACCCGCGGCGGCGTCAATGCGGTGGCGCACGAGTTTGCCGCCGCCAGCGGCTGCGGTATCGAACTGCATGAAGCGAAGCTGCCGGTCAACGATACGGTGCGCGGCGTCTGCGAACTGCTGGGGCTCGACGCCCTGAATTTCGCCAACGAAGGTAAACTGGTGATTGCCGTCGCCAGAGAAGCCGCGCCGCGCGTACTTGAGCATTTACGGTCTCACCCGCTCGGGCAGAATGCCGCGATAATTGGTGACGTTGTCGAGCGCGCCGGCGTGCGCTCTGTCGGGTTATATGGCGTTAAACGTACGCTCGATCTTCCCCACGCCGAGCCGCTGCCAAGAATTTGCTAACCACTGAACCGGCCCGGAGGGCGGCAGCCGCCTTATCCTGGCGACTTCAAAGCGGCAACAATTGTTTTATTAACAGACTATTATTTGATTCATCTCTTTATTCTGCGCCGCGCTGCGGCGCTTTTTGGACTTAAGCAATGTCGTATACACCAATGGGCGATCTCGGGCAGCAGGGTCTGTTTGATATCACCCGTATTTTATTACAGCAGCCCGATCTGGCCGCGCTGAGCGAAACGCTAACCCGTCTGGTGCAGCAATCCGCGCTTGCCGACCGGGCGGCGATTATCTTGTGGAACCACGGCAACCATCGCGCCGCCAGGTACGCCTGCGACGACGCCGGGCAGCCGGCAAGCTACGAAGATGAAACCGTACTGGCGCACGGCCCGGTACGCCGCCTGCTGTCGCGCCCCGACGCGCTACATTGCGACAACGCGACCTTCGCCGAAACCTGGCCGCAGCTGGCCGCCAGCGGCATTTACCCGGAATTCGGCTACTACTGCCTGCTGCCGCTGGCGGCAGAAGGCCGCATCTTCGGCGGTTGTGAGTTCATCCGCGACGACAACCGGCCATGGAGCGAAAAAGAGTCCCAGCGCCTGCATACTTTCGCGCAGATTGTCGCCGTCGTCACCGAGCAGATCCAAAACCGGGTCAGCAACAACGTCGATTACGACCTGCTGTGCCACGAGCGCGATAACTTCCGCATCCTGGTGGCCATCACCAACGCCGTCCTGTCGCGCCTCGATATTGACGAGCTGGTCAGCGAGGTGGCGAAAGAGATCCACCGCTATTTCCGCATCGACGCGATCAGCGTGGTGCTGCGCAGCAACCGCAAAGGCAAGCTCAATATCTACTCCACCCACTATCTCGACGCCAGCCATCCGGTCCACGACCAAAGCGAAGTCGATGAAGCCGGCACGCTAACCGAGCGGGTGTTTAAGAGCAAAGAGATGCTGTTGCTCAATCTGCATGAGCACGACTCGCTGGCGCCGTATGAGAAAATGCTCTTCGAGATGTGGGATAACCAGATCCAGACCCTATGCCTGTTGCCGCTCATGTCCGGTAATACGCTGCTCGGGGTGCTGAAGCTGGCGCAGTGCGATGAGCAGGTGTTTACCACTACTAACCTTAAACTGCTGCGGCAAATCGCCGAGCGCGTATCGATAGCTATCGATAACGCCCTCGCCTATCGCGAAATCCAGCGGCTGAAAGAACGGCTGGTGGATGAAAACCTGGCGCTCACCGAACAGCTCAACAACGTCGAAAGCGAGTTTGGCGAAATCATCGGTCGCAGCGAAGCGATGCACAGCGTGCTCAAGCAGGTGGAGATGGTGGCGCAGAGCGACAGTACGGTGCTGATCCTCGGTGAAACCGGCACCGGTAAGGAGTTGATTGCCCGCGCTATTCATAACCTGAGCGGACGCAACGGCCGACGGATGGTGAAAATGAACTGCGCGGCGATGCCCGCGGGCCTGCTGGAAAGCGATCTTTTCGGCCACGAGCGCGGCGCTTTTACCGGCGCCAGCGCCCAGCGCATCGGCCGCTTCGAACTGGCGGACAAAAGCTCGCTGTTCCTCGATGAAGTCGGCGATATGCCGCTGGAGCTGCAGCCGAAGCTGCTGCGCGTTCTTCAGGAGCAGGAATTCGAACGCCTGGGCAGTAATAAACTGATTCAGACCGATGTACGGCTGATCGCCGCCACCAACCGCGATCTCAAACAGATGGTTATCGATCGTGAATTCCGCAGCGATCTTTACTATCGGCTCAATGTGTTCCCGATCCACCTGCCGCCGCTGCGCGAACGGCCGGACGATATTCCTCTGCTGGTGAAAGCGTTCACCTTCAAAATCGCCCGCCGTCTGGGGCGCAACATCGACAGTATTCCGGCGGAGACCCTGCGCACGCTTTCGCGCATGGAGTGGCCAGGCAACGTGCGCGAGCTGGAAAACGTCGTCGAGCGCGCGGTGTTGTTAACCCGCGGCAACGTACTGCAACTGTCGCTGCCGGAAATGCATATTGAACAGGAGACGCTGGCGCCGGAAGTGCTGCCGGAGGAAGGCGAAGATGAATATCAGCTGATCGTCCGGGTATTGAAAGAGAGTAACGGCGTGGTGGCCGGGCCAAAAGGTGCCGCCCAGCGCCTGGGGCTCAAGCGCACGACGCTGCTGTCGCGCATGAAGCGTTTAGGCATTAATAAGGATCGGTTAGTCTAGCCCGGCGATATGTCTCTCATGGCTTAGGGATTTTCCCGGAGGCGGCGCATTGCGCCTTCTCCGGGCTACCAAATCGCACAGGACCGTAGGTCGGATAAGCATCGCGCCATCCGACAAAATAACGGCACAACCGCTTGCGCTCTCCCCGGTGGCGCTTACGCTTACCGGGGCTACCAAATCGCGCATGGACCGTAGGTCGGATAAGCGTAGCGCCATCCGACAAAATAACGCAGCGACCCATCGAATACCGGACCGAACCCGGATTACCCCTCCCTGCCAAATCCTTCTCAACCTAATCATTACCCCAACATATAAATAAGAATTATTTTCATTTATAAATAGCTTGTGCTATATAACATAGCAAAGGCTATAAACGATGATTAATTAATCGCAATACCGTGAGGGATCCTATGCCGCATCTGCCGCCGTTCAAGCACCTGTTGTTCTCCGCCGCATTAGCGCTGCTTGCTATCGCCCCCGCTCAGGCGCAAGAAAAATTCAAAGTCATTACCACCTTCACCGTGATCGCCGATATGGCGCAGAACGTCGCCGGCGACGCCGCTGACGTCAGCTCAATCACCAAACCGGGCGCGGAAATTCACGAATATCAGCCGACGCCGGGCGATATCAAACGCGCGCAGGGGGCGAAGCTTATTCTCGCCAACGGTCTCAACCTCGAACTGTGGTTCGCCCGTTTTTATCAGCACCTGAACGGCGTACCGGAAGTCGTGGTCAGCAACGGTATTCAGCCGATGGGCATCAGCGATGGCCCCTACAACGGCAAGCCCAACCCACACGCCTGGATGTCGGCGGATAATGCGCTGATCTACGTCGATAATATTCGCGATGCGCTGGTGAAATACGATCCCGTCAATGCCGACACCTATCGCCGTAACGCCGAGGCCTACAAAGATAAAATCCGCCAGACCATGGCGCCGCTGAAGGCCGAACTGGCGAAACTGCCGGCGGACAAACGCTGGCTGGTCACCAGCGAAGGCGCATTCTCCTATCTGGCGCGCGATAACGGCCTGCAGGAGCGTTATCTGTGGCCGATTAACGCCGACCAGCAGGGCACGCCGCAGCAGGTGCGTAAAACTATCGACACCATGAAGAAGGAGCATATCCCGACCATCTTCAGTGAAAGCACCATCTCCGACAAACCGGCGCGACAGGTCGCCCGTGAAGCCGGCGCCCACTATGGCGGCGTACTGTATGTTGACTCACTGAGTACCGCCGACGGCCCGGTGCCGACCTATCTTGACCTGCTGCGCGTCACCACCGAAACCATCGTCAAAGGGATCAACGATGGCCTGAGGAAACAGTCATGATTGCGCCGCAAGCGGGACTTATCGTCGACCAGGTCACGGTGACCTATCGCAACGGCCACACCGCCCTGCGCGATGCAACGTTCAGCGTACCGCGCGGATCGATTGCCGCGCTGGTGGGGGTCAACGGCTCCGGTAAATCGACGTTGTTCAAAGCGCTGATGGGCTTCGTGCGCGTCGGCCACGGCGATATCGCCATTCTCGGCCAGCCGGTCAACCGCGCGCTACGGCAAAACCTTGTCGCCTACGTACCACAATCGGAAGAGGTGGACTGGTCCTTTCCTGTGCTGGTGGAAGATGTAGTAATGATGGGCCGCTATGGTCATATGGGCTGGCTGCGGCGGGCGAAGCCCCGCGACCGGCAGATTGTCGATGCCGCGCTGGCCCGCGTAGGGATGAGCGAATACCGCGAAAGGCAAATTGGCGAGCTCTCCGGCGGGCAGAAAAAGCGCGTGTTCCTCGCCCGCGCCATTGCTCAGGAAGGCAAAGTGATCCTGCTCGATGAGCCGTTTACCGGCGTCGATGTGCAGACCGAGGCGCGGATCATCACCCTGCTGCGAGAACTGCGCGACGAAGGCTGTACCATGCTGGTCTCTACCCATAACCTCGGTTCAGTCAGCGAATTTTGCGATTACACGGTGATGGTGAAAGGCACCGTACTGGCCAGCGGTCCGACGGAGACCACCTTCACCGCCGAGAACCTGGAGCTGGCCTTCAGCGGCGTGTTGCGTCACGTCACACTCACCGGTGCGGAAGAACGCATTATTACCGACGATGAGCGGCCGTTTATCAGCCATCGCGCGGCGGGGGGCCAACGATGAGCTGGCTGCTGGAGCCGTTTGGCTATCAATACATGCTCAACGCGATGTGGGTCTCGGCATTAGTCGGCGGCGTCTGCGCCTTTCTCTCCTGCTACCTGATGCTCAAAGGCTGGTCGCTGATTGGCGACGCCCTCTCCCACTCAATCGTTCCCGGCGTCGCCGGCGCTTATATGCTCGGCCTGCCCTTTGCGCTCGGCGCGTTTCTCTCCGGCGGCCTGGCGGCAGGCAGCATGCTGTTTCTTAACCAGCGTTCGCGGCTTAAAGAGGACGCCATCATCGGGCTGATTTTCTCCTCGTTTTTCGGCATCGGCCTGTTTATGGTGTCGCTGAATCCGACCTCGGTGAACATTCAAACCATTATTCTCGGCAATATCCTCGCCATCGCTCCGGAGGATATTATCCAGCTGGCGGCGATTGGCTTTATTTCGATGGCGATCCTGTTGCTGAAGTGGAAAGACCTGATGGTCACCTTCTTCGATGAGAACCATGCCCGCTCAATTGGCCTTAACACCAGCGGCCTGAAGCTGCTGTTTTTCACTCTGTTGGCTGCCTGCACCGTGGCGGCGCTGCAAACCGTCGGCGCGTTTCTGGTCATCTGTCTGGTCGTGACGCCCGGCGCCACCGCCTGGCTGTTAACCGACCGCTTCCCGCGTCTGCTGGCCATTGCCGTCGCTATCGGCAGCCTGACCAGCTTCTTCGGCGCGTGGCTGAGCTACTATCTTGATGGCGCCACCGGCGGCATCATCGTGGTGGCGCAGACGCTGCTGTTCTTAGCCACCTTTGTCTTCGCGCCGAAGCACGGCCTGCTGGCCAACCGCCGCCGCGCCAGGGAGGCCTCATGCTAACGATGCTCCTTGAACCATTACAGTTTCCGTTTATGGTCAACGCGATGCTGGTGGCGACGATCGTCGCCGTCCCCTGCGCACTGCTGTCGGTATTTCTGGTGTTAAAAGGCTGGGCGCTGATGGGTGATGCCATGAGCCACGCGGTGTTCCCCGGCGTGGTGGTGGCCTACATTATCGGCATCCCCTTCGCCATCGGCGCGTTTATTGCCGGCTTATTTTGCGCCGTCGCCACCGGTTTTCTCGACGATAACAGCCGTATCAAGCGCGATACCATTATGGGGATCGTCTTCTCGGGGATGTTCGGCGCCGGGCTGGTGCTGTACGTGGCGATTCAATCCGAGGTCCATCTCGACCATATTCTGTTTGGCGATATGCTGGGAATATCCGCCAGCGATATCGGGCAAACGGCGGTGATTGCGCTGGCGATTGCGCTGATTATCGGGCTAAAGTGGCGCGATTTTTTACTGCACGCTTTTGATCCGAATCAGGCCAAAGCCAGCGGCCTGCGCTGCGGGCTGCTGCATTATGGCCTGCTGTGCATGATCGCGCTGACTATCGTCGCGACGTTAAAGTCGGTGGGGATTATTCTGTCGATTTCGCTGCTGATCGCACCCGGCGCTATCGCTCTGCTGTTGACGCGGCGCTTTGTCAGCGCATTATTGCTGGCGATGATTATCGCCGTGAGCTGTTCGCTGGCGGGCGTCTGGCTGTCGTTTTATCTCGATAGCGCCCCGGCGCCAACCATCGTGGTGCTGTTTACCGCGCTGTTCGTGCTGGCCTTTGTCGCCAGCACGATCCGTGACAGCCAGAAACAGAAGGCGTCAGCAACGCTCCCCGGTAGCGGCTAACGCCAGCATGAATGCCAGGAGCTGTAGCCCTGCTAAACGCAGCGCGAGCAGGGAGAATTGTCGGATGGCGCTAAGCTTATCCGACCTACGGTCCGTGCGGCCTGCCTTTAATTTATTCACCATGCTGACCGAAACTGCCGGTGCTGGCGATCTCAAAACCCCCGGTGGCGCTGCCGCTTACCGGGGCTACAGCGCTGTGCGATTTGGTAGCCCGGAGAAGGCGCAACGCGCCGCGTCCGGAAAACCCCTTAAAAAAGTTGCCAACCGATAACAGTATCTACGGTCTGTGCGGCTTGCCTTTAATTTATTCACCATGCTGACCGAAACTGCCGGTGCTGGCGATCTCAAAACCCCCGGTGGCGCTGCCGCTTACCGGGGCTACAGCGCTG
>NZ_JAQIRI010000012.1:0-124602 GCF_050600755.1 Klebsiella sp. 141162
CCGATGGCGGCGAGGGTGTCCAACAAGGTGGGTCTGGAAGCGGACGGGCAGAACTTCCTGCTGATGCACGCGATGGGCCCGAACGTGGCCGGGGTAATCGGCTCGGCGATCGCCGCCGGGGTGATGCTCAAGTACGTGCTGGCGATGTAGGCCGGCATCCTTCCCGGATAGCGGCTTACGCCTTAGCCGGGCGACCGTTCCGCTCCGGTTTGTAACCCCGGTAAGCGCAGCGCCACCGGGGAGAGGTTCCCGGATAGCGGCTGGTGCCTTATCCGGGCGACCGGTCTGCTCCGGTTTGTAACCCCGGTAAGCGCAGCGCCACCGGGGAGAGGTTCCCGGATAGCGGCTGGCGCCTTAGCCGGGCGACCGGTCCGCTCCGGTTTGTAACCCCGGTAAGCGCAGCGCCACCGGGGAGAGGTTCCCGGATGGCGGCTGGCGCCTTAGCCGGGCGACCGGTCCGCTCCGGTTTGTAGCCCCGGTAAGCGCAGCGCCACCGGGGAGAGGTTGCCGGATGGCGGCTGGCGCCTTAGCCGGGCGACCGGTGACCCCGTAGCCCGGCCGGGCGCCGCGCGAGCCGGGAATTTTCCCTGAGGAGGCTTTGATGAATGAAACGCTAGTATTACATCCTGCCAGCCGGTCGTCGGCAAAAGAGGGGGTCGTGGATGACGCCCTGGCGTCGCTGGAGGAGCTTGAACAACTGCATCCGGCGCTGAATCTGCTGGCGCACCCGCTAGTCGGCCGTGGCAGCCATGATTTCTTTGTCTGTTGTTATGACGCCGGTGTACAGCATGCGCAGACCGGGGAGGCTGAAACGGTAGCGGCGTTGCTTGATTCGCTGACGCATGAGCGGCAAAGGAGCGGCCTGCTTTGCGCCGCTGCCGGGCATCTGGATGCGCTGCGTCAGCCGCTGACGCATAATCGTTTATGCGATCTGGCCGGGCAGATGTGCGCCAGCGTGGCGCAGGCTGATAGTGAATCATGCAGCGGTTTCTACACCGTACGCAGTATCTCGCTGCCGGTGTATCGACGATTGCTGCGGGACAACCATGCGCACAGCGTTTGTTTACAGCAGTCGCTGCTGCATTTGCTGGCCTGGAGGAGTGAATCGCCGTGGGCGCGGCAGCAGGCGCAACGGCTGCTGTGGCAGGGCGGGGTTCTCGGCGAGAGAGGGGAGTTCGCGTTACTGACGCTGGATGATGAACTGCGGGAGCGGCAGATCCGCTGGCCATCGTTGTGGTCGTTACTGGCGGTGACCGGGTTTCTGGCCAGATTCCCGGCCGGACCGCTGTTTGCCGATTAATCGCGCTCCCGGTAAAGGAGCGCTAAGCGTTAATTTGTCGCCGGGTATTCCTGTACCGCCACGTGCAGGGTGATTTTCTTATCATCGCGCATGATGACCACCGGGATTTCTGAACCCGGGCGAATTTCCGCAACCTGGTCCATGGTTTCCAGCGCCGAAACTGCTGGTTTATCGTTCACCGAGATGATCACGTCATTGGCGCGGATCCCAGCCTGCGCCGCCGGGCCATCCGGGGCGACGTCATTCACGACGATCCCCTGGATCTGATCCATGCCGCCGCTCTGCGCATGCATTGGCGCGATCTCGCGGCCGCTGATCCCGATGTAACCGCGGATCACCCGACCGTCGCGGATCAGTTTATCCATGATCTTGGTCGCCAGCTGGAACGGGATGGCAAAGCCGATCCCTTCCGGCGTTTCGCCGTCATTGCTCTTATCAAACGACAGGGTGTTAATACCCATCAATTCACCCAGCGAGTTGACCAGCGCGCCGCCGGAGTTGCCGTGGTTGATAGAGGCATCGGTTTGCAGGAAGTTCTGCCGCCCGGTAGGGTTCAGGCCGATACGACCGGTCGCGCTGATGATGCCCTGGGTGATGGTTTGTCCGAGGTTATATGGGTTGCCTATCGCCAGTACCACATCGCCGATATGCGGAACGCGTTTCGGGTTAATCGGGATGACCGGCAGGCCGCCGCTGGCGTTTATTTTGAGCACCGCTAGGTCGGTCAGGGTATCGGAACCGACTAACAGGGCTTCGAATACCCGTCCATCCTGCAGAGCAATGATTATCTGGTCAGCATCGTTGATGACGTGCTTGTTGGTGAGGATATATCCGCGTTGGTCCATGATAACGCCGGAGCCAAGCGTCAGCTGGTTATGACTGGTGCTGTTCAGCGCGCGGTTATAGACGTTGACCACCGCCGGCGCGGCGCGTCTTACCGCAGCATTATAGCTGGCGGGCGATTCGTCAGCGGTATCGCTCGGCGTCGCCGATGAGAGCTGCCACTGGCGCAGCGAAGGCATCGCCGCCAGCAGGATGCCGCCGACGATTAAACCGATAAGGACTGAACGTAAAAGCTTTCCTGGCATGATGCGAATATCGTTAATTAATGGGCAGGCGCAGCATAGCATGACTTATCCGGACATCGCACGACGCGCGATGTCCGGAAGCAGCCGTCAGCGTAGCAGCAGATAAATGCTTTCGTTACCGCGTAGCACATTCAGCGCGATGACGGCCGGTTTGGTTTCCAGCACTTTACGTAGCTCGGCGATGGAACGCACGCGCTGGCGGTTGAGGCCGATAATCAGATCGTCTTTATGCAAGCCAACCTGCGCCGCCGCGCTGCCTTTATCGACGTTATCGATAGTCACGCCCTTAGTGCCGTCTTTCAGCTGGCCATCGCTTAGCGCCGCTCCCTGCAGGGCCGGGATAATCAGATCGGCGCTGGCGGTGGAAGAAGTGCTCTTATCCAGCGTGACTTCGACCTCCAATGGTTTGCCGTCGCGCAGTAGCCCCAGTTTTACTTTAGTGCCAGGGGCGGTAGTGGCGATACGCGAACGCAGCTCGGCGAAGCTGCTTAGCGGTTTGCCGTTCATGCTGACGATAACGTCACCGGATTTAATCCCTGCTTTTGCGGAGCCTGAATTGGCCAGGACTTCGCTTACGAAGGCGCCGCGCTGAGCGTTGATATTCATCGCCTTAGCGATATCCGCGCTCATTTCCATGCCTTTAATACCCAGCAGGCCGCGTTTGATTTCGCCGTATTGAATAAGCTGATCGGCGAGGGTCTTCGCCATGTTGCTCGGGATGGCGAATCCGATGCCGATGCTGCCGCCGCCCGGCGCCAGAATGGCGGTATTAATGCCGATAAGCTCGCCGTTGAGATTCAGCAGCGCGCCGCCGGAGTTGCCGCGGTTAATTGAGGCATCGGTTTGAATAAAGTTTTCCAGCCCTTCGAGATTAAGGCCGCTACGGCCCAGCGCGGAGATAATGCCGGAAGTGGCGGTTTGGCCGAGGCCGAAGGGGTTGCCGACGGCAACGGCGAAATCGCCGACGCGCAGTTTGTCGGAATCCGCGATGGCGATTTGCGTTAAATTGCTGGGTTTTAAAACCTGCAACAGAGCGATATCGCTCTGTTCGTCGCTGCCTACCAGTTTGGCATCGAACTCGCGGCCATCGTTCAACTGAATGCTGATTTTCTGCGCCTGGCTTATTACGTGGTTGTTGGTCAGCACGTAGCCTTTGGCGGCGTCGATAATCACCCCTGAACCGAGGCCTTCAAACGGCTGCGCCTGCTCTTGCGGCGCGTTGTCGCCGAAGTATTTTTTCAGCTCTTCCGGCATATTCTGCACCGGCGAGGCGGTGCCTTCTACCTGCACGCTCACCACCGCAGGCAATACTTTTTCCAGCATCGGCGCGAGGCTCGGCAGCGCGCCCTGGCCTGGAACCTGGGTCGGCAGTGATGCCGCCGCCGGAGGCAGGACCGACAACGATAATCCAATGCTTAACGCTAACGCACTCAACAGCAAAGTCTGTTTCTTCATTAGATGCTGGCTCTCGTAACCTGAGGTGTATGGAAAAAACGTCCGAATGATTTGATGTTATTGAATTTTCGACCGGCTAACAATGCGGTCCGTGCTTAAATTGTAGCTGGGATGCAGGGGGAAGACGGGCGCGGAAGGCGCGCCCGGTAAATATTTTTACGCAGACAGCGGGATCAGTCGCGTTTCGCGCCACCGCGCAGCAGGCCGGAGGCGCCTTCAGAGTAGTCGCGCGGCATCTGTACCGGCGCCTGATCGTTGCTGGCTTCGGACTCCGCCAGGCGATTGCGGAACGGATTGGCGTCCGCCATGGCGTCCGGCAGCAGGCTGCTGGAGCTTTTTGCCATGTGCTGATACAGCTGACGGTAGTCATCCGCCATGTTGTCCAGCAGTTCTGCGCTGCGCGCAAAATGGCTGACCAGCTCTTCGCGATACTCTTCAAGCTCTGCTTTATTCTTTTCCAGTTCGAACTGCAGCGCTTGTTGCTGACGCAATTTGCGGTTACCAAAACGCATGGCGACGGCACCGATGATGATACCGACGACTAATCCAATTAGCGCGTATTCCCAGGTCATGAACATCTCCCGTTGTTTTGTGGTTCCGTAGGGTGGCTGTTAGGCTCTCCGCCTGCGCCCGATAGTGCCACTATAACCGCTAATTCCACAGAAGTGGAATCCTGGCGTATCATCGCGTACTGTAGAACCGCCTTTTTTTCGTCAATCGTGCGTCACGGCGCCACGGTTTTCAAGGAATAACAATAAGATCATGCAAAGCCTGTCCCCAACATCGCGTTACCTTTTAGCTCTCAAAGAGGGCAGCCATCAACCAGACGATGTCCAACAAGAAGCGGTCAGCCGCCTCGATACCATCTATCGTGAACTGCAGGATAAACCTGTAGCCGCAGCGCCCGCGGGCGGCGGTCTGCGGGCGAAATTCAGCAAACTACTCGGCAAGCGCGAGCCGGCGGCGGAAGCGACCGCCGTACGCGGCCTGTATATGTGGGGCGGCGTGGGGCGCGGCAAAACCTGGCTGATGGATATGTTCTATCAAAGCCTGCCGGGCGAGCGTAAACAGCGCCTGCATTTCCATCGCTTTATGCTGCGCGTGCACGAAGAGTTAACCACCCTGCAGGGGCATAGCGACCCGCTGGAAATCGTTGCCGACCGCTTTAAAGCGCAAACCGATGTGTTGTGCTTCGACGAGTTTTTTGTCTCCGACATCACCGATGCCATGCTGCTCGGCGGCTTAATGAAAGCGCTGTTCTCGCGGGGGATTACGCTGGTCGCTACCTCGAACATCCCGCCGGACGAACTCTACCGCAATGGTCTGCAACGCGCGCGTTTCCTGCCGGCGATAGACGCCATCAAACAGCATTGCGACATTATGAACGTCGATGCGGGGATTGATTACCGCCTGCGCACTTTAACCCAGGCGCATCTGTGGCTGTCGCCGCTCAATGCCGAGACCAGCCAGCAAATGGATAAACTCTGGCTGGCGCTGGCGGGGGGCAAACGCGAGCAGATGCCGACGCTGGAAATTAACCACCGGCCGCTGCCGACGTTGGGCGTGGAAAACCAGACCCTGGCAGCGTCGTTCGACACGCTGTGCGTAGATGCGCGCAGCCAGCACGATTACATCGCGCTGTCACGCCTGTTCCATACCGTGATGTTGTTCGATGTGCCGGTGATGACGACGCAGCTCGAGAGCGAAGCGCGGCGCTTTATCGCGCTGGTGGATGAATTCTACGAACGCCACGTGAAGCTGGTAGTCAGCGCGGCGGTACCGCTGTATGAGATCTATCAGGGCGAACGCCTGAAGTTTGAGTTCCAGCGCTGTTTATCGCGCCTGCAGGAAATGCAAAGCGAAGAGTATCTGAAACAGCCGCACATGCCCTGAATCCAGCCTTCTTCTCACGTTGAGAAAAACCTGCTGCAAATCACATAAAGGGGTCGATCTTTGGCCCCTACTTCTCTATAATCTTGCGACCCCACGTTACGAGAAGGTTTTTTTTCCCGAAATCTTCTATGTGCTGGCATAGGCTATTCGAAGGGGTAGGTTTGCCGGACTTTGTCGTGTGAACCTCAACTGACTAAACGTTTGGGTGTTCACCAACGTGTAACTTATTTATTTGGGTAAGCTTTTAATGAAAACTTTTACAGCTAAACCAGAAACCGTAAAACGCGACTGGTATGTTGTTGACGCGACCGGTAAAACTCTGGGCCGTCTGGCTACTGAACTGGCTCGTCGCCTGCGCGGTAAGCACAAAGCGGAATACACTCCGCACGTTGATACTGGTGATTACATCATCGTTCTGAACGCAGAAAAAGTTGCTGTAACCGGCAACAAGCGCGAAGACAAAATGTACTACCACCACACCGGCCACATCGGTGGTATCAAAGAAGCGACCTTTGAAGAGATGATTGCCCGCCGTCCTGAGCGTGTGATTGAAATCGCGGTTAAAGGCATGCTGCCAAAAGGCCCGCTGGGTCGTGCTATGTACCGTAAACTGAAAGTTTACGCTGGTAACGAGCACAACCACGCGGCACAGCAACCGCAAGTTCTTGACATCTAATCGGGATTATAGGCAATGGCTGAAAATCAATACTACGGCACTGGTCGCCGCAAAAGTTCCGCAGCTCGCGTTTTCATCAAACCGGGCAACGGCAAAATCGTAATCAACCAGCGTTCGCTGGAACAGTACTTCGGTCGTGAAACTGCCCGCATGGTAGTTCGTCAGCCGCTGGAACTGGTCGACATGGTTGAGAAACTGGATCTGTACATCACTGTTAAAGGTGGTGGTATCTCTGGTCAGGCTGGTGCGATCCGTCACGGTATCACCCGCGCTCTGATGGAGTACGACGAGTCCCTGCGTTCTGATCTGCGTAAAGCTGGCTTCGTTACTCGTGACGCTCGTCAGGTTGAACGTAAGAAAGTCGGTCTGCGTAAAGCACGTCGTCGTCCGCAGTTCTCCAAACGTTAATTGTTTTCTGCTCACGCAGAACAATTTGCGAAAAAACCCGCTCCGGCGGGTTTTTTTATGGATAAAACGGCTGTTATCCACAAAGAAATGGTCTGTTCTTGCCACTTTTTCAGCATTTCCAGAATACCCTCACCACAACGTCCGCAAAATCTGGTAAACTATCATCCAATTTTCTGCCCAAATGCTGGTGGTTGTTCATTTTTTAGTTAATCAATGAACATATCGTCGCCGTGCGAATGGGGTTTATACATCTGGCTGGCCATGCGTGGTCGGCAGCAGTAAAAATTCTGAATATACCTGGAGGTTTTCATGGCTGTCGCTGCCAACAAACGTTCGGTAATGACGCTGTTTTCTGGTCCTACTGACATCTATAGCCATCAGGTCCGCATCGTGCTGGCCGAAAAAGGTGTCAGTTTTGAGATAGAGCACGTGGAGAAGGATAACCCGCCTCAGGATCTGATTGACCTCAACCCGAATCAAAGCGTCCCGACGCTGGTGGATCGTGAGCTCACTCTGTGGGAATCCCGCATCATTATGGAATACCTGGATGAGCGTTTCCCGCATCCGCCGCTAATGCCGGTTTACCCGGTGGCGCGTGGTGAAAGCCGTCTGTACATGCAACGTATCGAGAAAGACTGGTATTCGCTGATGAACACCATCCAGACCGGTACCGCGGCCCAGGCTGATGCCGCTCGTAAGCAGCTGCGTGAAGAACTGCAGGCGATTGCGCCGGTCTTTACTCAGAAGCCTTACTTCCTGAGCGACGAGTTCAGCCTGGTCGATTGCTACCTGGCTCCGCTGCTGTGGCGTTTGCCGGTTCTCGGCGTAGAACTGGTGGGTGCTGGCGCGAAAGAGCTTAAGGGCTATATGACTCGCGTCTTCGAACGTGATTCTTTCCTCGCTTCTTTAACTGAAGCCGAGCGTGAAATGCGCCTCGGCCGGGGCTAAATAATGGATGTATCACAGCTGACGCCGCGTCGCCCGTACCTGCTGCGGGCGTTCTATGAGTGGCTGCTGGATAACCAGCTGACTCCGCACCTGGTCGTCGATGTGACGCTGCCAGGCGTTCTCGTGCCGATGGAGTACGCTCGCGACGGCCAAATCGTTCTGAACATTGCGCCGCGTGCGGTGGGCAATCTGGAACTGGCGAATGACGAAGTGCGCTTTAACGCCCGCTTCGGCGGCGTACCGCGCAACGTTTCCGTGCCGCTGGCTGCGGTACTCGCTATCTATGCCCGTGAGAACGGCGCAGGAACGATGTTTGAACCTGAAGCGGCCTATGACGAAGATGTCAGCAGCCTCAACGATGATGACGTCGCGCCTGAGAGCGAAAACGAAACGGTGATGTCGGTGATTGATGGCGATAAACCGGATAATCACGATGACGATCCTGACGACACGCCACCGCCGCCGCGCGGTGGTCGTCCGGCGCTGCGCGTTGTGAAGTAATTCCTGACAGGCCCTCCGGGGCCTGTTTTTTTTGCCTGCCTGCTTTGTTAACCCCGCCACACATCACGCGTCTCGCCACTGGTACTGTTAACGCTACACGTATCCGTTCGGGGAGCAGGAATGTCTTTATTTGCCCAACTAAATTCGCGCATACGCCATCATGGCGGATTAATTGTCTCCTGCCAGCCGGTACCCGGCAGCCCGCTTGATAACCCGCAGATTGTCGCCGCGATGGCGCTGGCGGCAGAGCAGGCGGGGGCCGTGGCGCTGCGTATTGAAGGTCTGAACAACCTGCAGGCCGTTCGTCCGTTAGTGACGGTGCCCATTATCGGCCTGATAAAGCGCGATCTGCATGAAAGCCCGGTGCGTATCACCCCGTGGGTGGAGGATATCGTCGCGCTGGCGCAGGGCGGGGCGGATATTATTGCCATTGACGGTACGCAGCGTCAGCGTCCGGTACCGGTATCGGCGCTATTGGCGGAAATTCATCATCAGGGAAAAGTGGCGATGGCGGATTGTTCGTCTCAGGCCGATGCCCTGCAGTGCTGGCAGCTGGGCGCAGAAATCGTCGGCACCACTCTTTCAGGCTATACCGCAGAAGAGACGCCGGATGAGCCCGACCTGGCGCTGGTGAAAAGCCTCAGCGCCGCGGGCTGCAGGGTAATCGCCGAGGGACGGTATAATACGCCAGCGCAGGCGGCTGAGGCGATGCGCCACGGCGCGTGGGCCGTCACCGTCGGGTCAGCGATAACCCGCTTAGAGCATATCTGTGGCTGGTATAATACGGCGTTGAAAAAAGCCGTTTCTAATCGATGAAGCATAAAAAAGCCCGGTGGCGTTAACCATCGGGCTTTTATGCGTTGCGACTCAGAATCTAATCAGACTTCAAGATAGTTGAGGATACCGTCTGCCGCTTTGCGGCCTTCGGCAATCGCCGTTACCACCAGGTCCGAACCGCGAACGATATCGCCGCCGGCAAAGATTTTCGGGTTGCTGGTCTGGAACGCGTTGTCGCTGCCTTCCGGGGCGATGATGCGGCCCTGAGAGTCCAGCTCGACGCTATGCTTCGCCAGCCATTCCATGCTGTGCGGACGGAAACCAAACGCCATCACCACCGCGTCTGCCGGCACCACGTGCTCGGAACCGGCGACGATTTCCGCGCGACGGCGGCCTTTCGCATCCGGCTGGCCCATTTCGGTGCGCGCCATTTTCACGCCGCACACTTTGCCGTTGGCATTCACTTCCACGCCCAGCGGCTGGACGTTGAACTGGAATTCGACACCCTCTTCACGCGCGTTTTTCACTTCGCGTTTGGAGCCCGGCATGTTTTCTTCGTCACGGCGATAGGCGCAAATAACGTGCGCCGCCCCCTGACGAACCGAGGTCCGTACGCAGTCCATCGCGGTGTCGCCGCCGCCGAGAACCACCACGCGTTTGCCTTCCATACTGACGAAAGGTTCGTGTGCCGTTTCGCCAAAGCCCATGATCTGTTTGGTGTTGGCGATAAGGAACGGCAGAGCGTCATACACGCCGTTGGCATCTTCGTTTTCCAGCCCGCCGCGCATGGACTGGTAGGTGCCCACGCCCAGAAATACCGCATCGTACTCTTTCAGCAGATCGTCGAGCTGGACGTCACGACCCACTTCGGTATTGAGCCGGAACTCAATCCCCATGCCGGTGAAGATCTCACGGCGGCGGGTCATCACCTCTTTTTCCAGCTTGAACGCCGGGATGCCGAAGGTCAGCAGGCCGCCGATTTCCGGATGACGATCGAAGACGATCGCCTTCACGCCGTTGCGGGTCAGCACATCGGCGCAGGCCAGCCCTGCCGGACCGGCGCCGATGATGGCGACGGTTTTACCGGTTTGCTTCACGCCGGACAAGTCCGGGCGCCAGCCCATCTCAAACGCTTTATCGTTGATATAGCGTTCAATGTTGCCGATGGTCACCGCGCCGAACTCATCGTTCAGGGTGCAGGAACCTTCGCACAGGCGGTCCTGCGGGCAGACACGTCCGCAGACTTCCGGCAGGGTGTTGGTCTGATGCGACAGCTCCGCCGCTTCAAAAATACGCCCCTCGTTGGCCAGCTTCAGCCAGTTCGGGATGTAGTTGTGCACCGGACATTTCCATTCGCAGTACGGGTTGCCGCAGGAGAGGCAGCGGTCCGCCTGCGCCTTGGCCTGGCCTTCTGAAAACGGCTCGTAAATTTCTACAAACTCAATTTTACGGATCTTCAGCGGTTTCTTTGGCGGATCAACACGCTGCAGGTCGATAAATTGGTATACGTTCTGACTCATCTTAACCCCTTACTGCGCCTGCACCCGCAGCTCAGCTGCGGAACGACTACGGTGACCCAACAGTGCTTTAACATCGCTGGACTTCGGTTTAACCAGCGCAAACTTCGCCGCGAAGGCCGGCCAGTTGGCGAGGATCTCTTCGCCGCGCTGCGAACCGGTAAGCTGGACGTGTTCGGTAATTAAGCCGCGCAGGTGTTCCTCATGGATAGCCAGCGTGTCCACGTCCAGAACTTCCACCAGTTCAGGGTTAACGCGTTTACGGAAGTCGCCATCTTCATCCAGGACGTAAGCAAAGCCGCCGGTCATACCTGCGCCGAAGTTCACGCCGGTTTTACCCAGGATACAGACGATACCGCCGGTCATGTATTCACAGCCGTTGTCGCCGATGCCTTCCACCACGGTGATGGCGCCGGAGTTACGTACCGCAAAGCGTTCGCCCGCGCGTCCTGCCGCGTACAGACGACCGCCGGTCGCGCCATACAGACAGGTGTTGCCAATGATGCTTGCTTCATGGCTGCGGAAGGCGGAGCCGACCGGAGGACGAATCGACAGCAGACCGCCCGCCATGCCTTTACCCACGTAGTCGTTGGCGTCGCCGGTCAGGTGCAGCTCAACGCCGCCGGCGTTCCAGACGCCGAAGCTCTGGCCCGCGGTACCGCTAAAGTGGGCGGTAATCGGGTCGGCGGCCAGCCCCTGGTCGCCATGAGTCTGGGCGATATAACCGGACAACGACGCCCCAACGGAACGGTCGGTGTTACGAATATCGAACCAGAACGTTTTGCTCTGTTTGTTATCCACATACGGCTTCGCCTGCTGCAGCAGCTGCGCGTTGAGCACGCCGTTATCGAACGGCGGGTTGCTCTCGGTGCAGTACAGCGCCTTGCCCGGCAGCGGCTCAGCGGTTTCCAGCAGTTTGCCGAGCTCCAGTTTCTGCTGTTTCGCCGTAAAGCCTTCCAGTTCTTTCAGCAGGTCGGTACGGCCGATCAGGTCCACCAGGCGCTTCACGCCCAGCTGCGCCATCAGCTCGCGGGTTTCGCGGGCGATGAATTCAAAGTAGTTGGTCACTTTGAACGGCAGGCCGTGGTAGTGGTTCTTACGCAGTTTGTCGTCCTGGGTCGCTACGCCGGTGGCGCAGTTGTTCAGATGACAGATACGCAGGTATTTACAGCCCAGCGCGACCATCGGGCCGGTGCCGAAGCCGAAGCTTTCCGCGCCAAGGATCGCCGCTTTGATGATATCGAGGCCGGTTTTCAGGCCGCCGTCTACCTGCAGGCGAATTTTATGACGCAGGCCGTTGGCGACCAGCGCCTGCTGGGTTTCCACCAGGCCAAGTTCCCACGGACAGCCGGCATATTTCACCGATGAGAGCGGGCTCGCCCCGGTACCGCCATCGTAACCGGCGATAGTGATAAGGTCTGCGTAGGCTTTCGCCACGCCGGTGGCGATGGTGCCGACACCCGGTTCGGAAACCAGTTTGACGGAAATCATCGCCTTCGGATTGACCTGCTTGAGGTCGAAAATCAGCTGCGCCAGATCCTCGATAGAGTAAATATCGTGGTGCGGCGGCGGGGAGATCAGCGTCACGCCCGGTACCGAATAACGCAGTTTGGCGATATAAGGCGTCACTTTGTCACCCGGCAACTGTCCGCCTTCACCGGGTTTCGCGCCCTGGGCGACTTTAATCTGGATCACGTCGGCATTCACCAGGTAGGCTGGAGTAACGCCGAAACGACCGGAAGCCACCTGCTTAATGCGCGAGACTTTGTTGGTGCCGTAGCGCGCCGGGTCTTCACCGCCTTCACCGGAGTTGGAGAAGCCGCCGATGCTGTTCATCGCTTCCGCCAGTGATTCGTGCGCTTCCGGGCTCAGTGCGCCGATCGACATGGCCGCGGTATCGAAGCGTTTAAACAGCTCTTTCGCTGATTCCACCTCATTGATGCTTACGGCTTCATCGCCTGGGTTGAGCGCCAGCAGATCGCGCAGCGTGGCCGCCGGGCGTTCATTAACCAGCTTCGCGTATTCCTGATAATCACGGTATTCGCCGCTCTGAACCGCCTGCTGCAGGGTGCGAACGACGTCCGGGTTGTAGGCGTGATATTCGCCGCCGTGGACGTATTTCAGCAAGCCGCCCTGAGCCAGCGGTTTACGCGCCAGCCATGCGCGCTTCGACAGATTCAGCAGGTCCTGCTGGAAGTCGTCGAAACCGGCGCCGCCGATGCGGCTCACTACGCCCTGGAAGCAGAGGTCGGCCACGTCGCGATGCAGGCCGACCGCTTCGAACAGCTTCGAGCAGCGGTAGGAGGCGATGGTCGAGATCCCCATCTTCGACATGATTTTGTACAGGCCTTTGTTGATGCCGTTACGGTAGTTCAGCATCACCGCACGGTATTCTTTATCGATAGCTTTGCTATCCACCAGCTTCGCCAGGGTTTCGTAAGCCAGATAAGGATAGATAGCCGTCGCGCCAAAGCCCAGCAGCACCGCGAAGTGGTGCGGATCGCGGGCGCTGGCGGTTTCGACGATGATGTTAGCGTCGCAGCGCAGGCTCTTTTCGACGAGGCGCGTCTGGATAGCGCCAACGGCCATCGGCGCCGGCACTGGCAGACGATCTTTCGCGATGTTGCGGTCAGACAGTACCAGCAATACGGTACCGTTACGCACCATCTGTTCCGCTTTATCGCACAGCGCTTTTACCGTCTCGGCCAGCGTGGTTTCGTTGGCATCAAAGGTAATGTCCAGGGTGTCGGCGCGATAGTGCTCCTCCTCCATGGTGGTCAGCTGTTTAAAGTCGGAGTACAGCAGGATCGGCGATTTAAAGCTCAGGCGGTGCGCCTGGCCTTCCGCTTCGCAGAAGACGTTCATTTCGCGACCAATACTGGTAGCCAGCGACATCACGTGCGCTTCACGCAGCGGATCGATAGGCGGGTTTGTCACCTGGGCGAACTGCTGGCGGAAATAATCGTAAATGATACGCGGCTGGCTGGAGAGCACGGCGAATGGGGTATCATCGCCCATCGAACCGACCGCTTCCTGGCCGTTTTCCCCAAGGACGCGCAGAACGGAGTCCAGCTCTTCGGCGCTGTAGTTAAACTGTTTCTGGTAGCTGGCGAGCGTGTCGTCATCCAACTGACGGCTGCCGACTTCTTCTTCCGGCAGGTCTTCGAACGGCACCAG
Source organism: Klebsiella sp. 141162 (assembly GCF_050600755.1). Lineage (NCBI taxonomy): Bacteria > Pseudomonadati > Pseudomonadota > Gammaproteobacteria > Enterobacterales > Enterobacteriaceae > Klebsiella > Klebsiella sp. 141162. Next base: position 13,741 of record NZ_JAQIRI010000012.1, read on the forward strand.
ACGGCGGACGTTTTTCTCCATCCACTCTTTGTACGGATGGCGGCTTTTCAGATCGTTATCGGTTTCCGCCGAGTGCAGAATGCGCCCGCTGCGGGTATCGATGACCATCAGCTCGCCAGGCCCAACGCGGCCTTTTTCCATCACCTCATCCGGCTGATAGTCCCAGATGCCGACTTCAGACGCGCAGGTGATGAGTTTATCTTTGGTAATGACGTAGCGCGCCGGACGCAGACCGTTACGGTCGAGGTTACAGGCGGCGTAGCGACCGTCGGACATGACGATGCCCGCCGGGCCGTCCCACGGCTCCATATGCATGGAGTTAAAGTCGAAGAACGCGCGCAGCTCCGGATCCATATCCGGGTTATTCTGCCAGGCCGGCGGTACCAGCAGGCGCATCGCGCGGACGATATCCATCCCGCCTGCCAGCAGCAGTTCCAGCATATTATCCATCGAGCTTGAGTCAGAGCCGGTTTCATTGACGAACGGCGCGGCGTCATGCAGATCGGGGATCAGCGGGGTCTGGAATTTATAGGTACGGGCGCGGGCCCACTGGCGGTTACCGGTGATGGTATTGATTTCACCGTTGTGCGCCAGATAGCGGAACGGCTGCGCCAGCGGCCAGCGCGGCACGGTATTAGTGGAGAAGCGCTGGTGGAACAGACAGATAGCGGATTCCAGGCGCAGGTCCGCGAGGTCCAGGTAGAAGCGCGGCAAATCCGCCGGCATACACAGACCTTTATAGATATTGACCAGGTTCGACAGGCTACAAACGTAGAAATCTTTGTCGTCCTGCAGGCGCTTTTCAATGCGACGGCGCGCGATGAACAGACGGCGTTCCATATCGCGCGGGCGCCAGCCTGCCGGAGCGTTAACAAAAATTTGTTCAATACGAGGCAGCGAGGAGAGGGCGATTTCACCGAGCACGCCTTCGTTAGTCGGCACATCGCGCCAGCCAACGATAGACAATGTTTCGCGTTGCAGCTCTTCTTCAACGATACGGCGCGCAGCGCTTGCCAGCTCGGGGTCTTTATTCAGGAACAGCATCCCGACGGCGTAGTTTTTGGCTAAGCGCCAGCCGCGTTCTTCCGCCACAATCCGGAAGAAACGATCGGGTTTTTGTAACAGCAGGCCGCAACCGTCGCCGGTTTTACCATCGGCAAGGATCGCGCCGCGGTGCTGCATTCGGGCCAGTGCGTGTATAGCGGTGCGCACTACCTTGTGGCTAGGTTCGCCTTCTATGTGGGCGATCAGGCCGAAACCACAGTTATCCCGCTCAAGGGATTTGTCGTACAACATATCAGTGAACCTCCCCAGGCTCTACGGGATGCCCTCTTAATCGATTGCGCGCAAGGCACAGCAAGAGCATGGCGACGGGGTAAGGGCATCTTTGCCTACCTCGCATTCGCCCTCTTTAAATCCTTTTCGCATCGGTACACAAGTTTGAGGACTTGCTATTAAGAGGGAATCTCAATTACTGCATAAATATGATGAGCAGAGCGCTCATCCAGAAAGCTTCCAGCGGATTCCCAACTTATCGAGAATCCACACTTACGTCAAATGGCAATCTTATTTATACAAAAGTGTGCTAAGAGGTGGTTAATTTTATGATTTTAAAGAGTATTATTGTTTTTTTAAAGGCATATAAACTCTCAGGGATGCGTAATCTAGTGTGATCTGTCTCACTATATCCGCAGCCTAAGATTACCTTTCTGTGCTGAATTGTATTTTTATAGCAGAGTATTTGACTGCTGCTGTTCTTAATGGCAGGAAATAAAACTATTTTTTGCTGTGACAAAGATAATTGAAACTCAGCATTGAAGTATAAGGAAATGTTATTACTGCAGCTGTGAATGAAACAGCGTTTATTTTGATTGAATATGCAATGAGCTAAGCGGCCGCGCTGACGATTGATCCAGGTCATCGCCGTCGGAGGCTAAAAATGGCAGGCTTGGCCCCTTTCTTGAGGCCGGTCTATCAGATTATGCAGTTACAAAAATTAGTCAACATGTTTGGTGGGGATCTTACGCGCCGCTACGGCGAAAAGGTTCATAAACTGACGCTGCATGGTGGATTTAGCTGCCCGAACCGGGATGGCACAATTGGCCGCGGCGGCTGCACATTTTGTAATGTCGCCTCCTTCGCCGACGAGGCCCAGCAGTACCGCTCAATTGCCGATCAGCTGGCGCACCAGGCGCAGTTGGTCAACCGCGCGAAACGCTATCTTGCTTATTTCCAGGCCTACACCAGCACCTTTGCCGAAGTTCAGCTCCTGCGTTCGATGTATCAGCAGGCGGTGAGTCAGGCGAATATCGTGGGGCTGTGCGTCGGCACTCGCCCCGACTGCGTTCCCGATGCGGTGCTGGACCTGCTCAGCGAATATCGGGAGCAGGGCTATGAAATCTGGCTGGAGCTGGGGCTGCAGACCGCGCATGATAAAACGCTGCATCGTATCAATCGCGGCCATGACTTTGCCTGCTACCAGCGCACCACCCGACTGGCGCGCGAGCGCGGATTAAAGGTCTGTGCGCATCTTATCGTCGGTCTACCGGGCGAAACCCAGCAACAGTGCCTGCACACCCTGCAACGGGTGGTCGAGACCGGCGTCGATGGCATTAAGCTGCACCCGCTGCACATCGTGACCGGCAGCATCATGGCGAAAGCCTGGCAGGCGGGTCGCCTGAACGGTATTGCGCTGGATGACTATACGGTCACCGCCGGTGAGATGATTCGCCATACGCCGCCGGAGGTGATTTATCACCGTATTTCGGCCAGCGCCCGTCGCCCAACGCTGCTGGCGCCGCTGTGGTGCGAAAACCGCTGGACCGGCATGGTCGAGCTGGACAAATACCTTAATGCCCATGGCGTTCAGGGGTCGGCATTGGGGACACCGTGGATCCTGCCCGCCTGATGCTCCACTTCCTTAACGGCTGATTACCGCCGCATTTTTTGCACAACTTACAGCGTAATGTTCAGAATTGGGTATTATTGTGCGGAGTTGGCGATAAGGAATCCCTCATGAAGCAAATTCGTATGCTGGCGCAGTACTATGTCGATCTGATGATGAAGTTAGGTCTGGTGCGCTTTTCAATGCTGTTAGCTCTGGCGCTGGTGGTGCTGGCTATTGTGGTACAGATGGCCGTCACAATGGTGCTGCATGGGCAGGTGGAGAGTATTGATGTCATCCGTTCTATCTTCTTCGGGCTGCTGATTACCCCCTGGGCGGTCTATTTTCTGTCGGTGGTAGTCGAACAGCTGGAAGAGTCGCGGCAGCGGCTCTCGCGGCTGGTGGAAAAGCTGGAAGAGATGCGCGAGCGCGACCTTAAGCTTAACGTGCAGCTCAAGGACAATATCGCCCAGTTGAACCAGGAAATTGGCGAGCGTGAGAAAGCGGAAGCGGAACGCGAGACTACGCTGGAACAGTTGAAAATAGAGATGAAAGAGCGTGAAGAGACGCAAATTCAGCTGGAACAACAGTCCTCCTTCCTGCGCTCTTTCCTTGATGCCTCACCGGATCTGGTTTTCTATCGTAACGAAGATAAAGAGTTCTCCGGCTGTAACCGGGCGATGGAACTGTTGACCGGAAAAAGCGAAAAGCAGCTGATTCACCTCAAGCCGCAGGATGTCTATAGCGAAGAAGCCGCGGTGAAAGTGCTGGAGACCGATGAGAAAGTCTTCCGCCATAATGTCTCGCTGACCTACGAACAATGGCTCGATTATCCCGATGGGCGTAAAGCCTGCTTTGAGATCCGCAAGGTCCCCTACTATGACCGCGTGGGCAAGCGCCGTGGCCTGATGGGCTTTGGCCGCGATATTACCGAGCGTAAGCGCTATCAGGACGCGCTGGAGCGCGCCAGCCGGGACAAGACCACCTTTATCTCAACCATCAGCCACGAGCTGCGTACGCCGCTCAACGGCATCGTTGGGCTCAGCCGCATCCTGCTGGATACTGAATTGACCAACGAGCAGGAAAAATATCTGAAAACTATCCATGTTTCAGCGGTGACGCTGGGGAATATCTTCAACGATATTATCGACATGGATAAAATGGAGCGGCGCAAAGTGCAGCTCGATAATCAGGAGGTGGACTTCACCAGCTTCCTTGCCGATCTGGAGAACCTCTCGGGCCTGCAGGCGCAGCAGAAAGGGTTGCGCTTTGTGATGGAGCCAACCCAGCCGCTGCCGCATAAGGTGGTAACCGATGGTACGCGCCTGCGGCAGATCCTGTGGAACCTGATCAGCAATGCGGTGAAGTTTACCCAGCAGGGCAATGTCACCGTGCGCGTCCGCTATGATGAAGGCGATATGCTGCACTTCGAAGTCGAGGACTCCGGTATCGGTATCCCGCAGGCGGAGCAGGACAAAATTTTCGCCATGTATTATCAAGTGAAAGACAGCCATGGCGGTAAACCGGCAACCGGTACCGGCATTGGTCTGGCGGTGTCGCGCCGTCTGGCGCGCAATATGGGCGGCGATATCAGCGTGACCAGCCAGCCGGGGCAGGGGGCGACGTTTACCCTGACCGTACACGCGCAGGCGGTGGCTGATGAAGTCGAAGATACGCTGGCCGAAGACGATATGCCGCTGCCGGCGCTGAACGTGCTGCTGGTGGAAGATATCGAACTGAACGTGATTGTCGCCCGTTCGGTGCTGGAAAAACTGGGCAACAGCGTGGACGTGGCGATGACCGGTAAAGCCGCGCTGGAGATGTTCGAACCCGGCGAATACGACCTGGTGTTGCTGGATATTCAGCTACCGGACATGACCGGCCTCGATATCTCGCGGCAGCTAAAACAGCGCTATGCCGCCGATGAGCTGCCGCCGCTGGTGGCGCTGACCGCTAACGTGCTGAAGGACAAAAAAGAATACCTTGATGCCGGCATGGATGATGTATTGAGTAAGCCGCTGTCGGTACCGGCGTTAACCGCGATCATCAAGAAATTCTGGGATGCGCCGGAAGACGACGGCCATGAACCGCCTGCGGTGGATGTCGCGAAATCGGCATCGGTACTGGACACCGATATGCTGGAGCAATATATCGAGCTGGTGGGACCGAAGCTGATTACCGACGGGCTGGCGGTGTTTGAGAAGATGATGCCAGGCTACATGTCCGTGCTGGAATCGAATCTCACCGCGCGCGACCAGAAAGGTATCGTCGATGAGGGCCATAAAATTAAGGGCGCGGCGGGTTCGATAGGCCTGCGCCATATCCAGCAGTTGGGACAGCAGATCCAAACGCCTGATTTACCCGCGTGGGAAGACAACGTCGGCGAGTGGGTGGAAGAGATGAAATCCGAGTGGCAAAACGATGTTGCGATACTGAAGGCCTGGATTGCGGCGGCGGATAAAAAATGACCCCGGATAAACCGGGGTGCGCGAATACTGCGCCAACACCAGGGAACTGGTTGTTGAGCCAGGATTGTTCGAGTGATTTTTTTACACGGCGCAACCTGAGGATTTGGCTTGCTCGTTCATTAAGATAGCAAACCATAAATAATTTGTTACGTGAATCGGTAAAATATGTGAAGCATAGCGAGTAAATCAAAATTATTTACTTGTTTCATAGAGTTGCGCTAAGGGGTTAGCAAGATGAAGAAGATTGGCGTGGTACTAAGCGGCTGTGGCGTTTACGACGGCGCAGAAATCCATGAAGCGGTCATTACCCTGTTGGCCATTGCGCGTCGCGGCGCGCAGGCCGTCTGCTTTGCGCCGGATAAGGCGCAAACCGACGTGATCAATCATCTGACCGGCGAAACGATGGCGGAAAGCCGCAACGTGCTGATTGAAGCGGCGCGTCTTGCGCGCGGCGCTATTCAGCCTTTGGCCAGCGCCCGTGTGGACGATCTGGATGCGCTGATTGTGCCAGGCGGCTTTGGCGCGGCGAAAAACCTGAGTAATTTCGCCGCCCAGGGGAGTGACTGCGTCGTTGACCGCGATCTGCAGGCGTTAACGCTGGCGATGCACGAGGCGGGTAAGCCGCTGGGCTTTATGTGTATCGCGCCGGCGCTGTTGCCGAAGATTTTCCCGACGCCGCTGCGGATAACCATCGGTACCGATCCGGATACTGCCGAGGTGCTGGAAGAGATGGGCGCGGAGCATGTGCCGTGCCCGGTTGACGACATCGTGGTCGATGAAGACAACAAGGTGGTGACCACGCCTGCTTATATGCTGGCGCAGAATATTGCCGAGGCCGCCAGCGGTATTGAGAAACTGGTCGATCGCGTACTGGTTCTCGCTGAATGAGTAAGCGTGTTGCGCCGCTGGCGATGATCAAGCGCCTGCTGTTACGCCTGGCGCTTATCTGCGTGGTTTTCTGGGGCGGCGGTATCGCCGTATTCAGCGTTCTGCCGGTGCCGTTCTCAGCGGTGATGCTCGAGCGCCAGGTTAGCGCCTGGTTCTCCGGTGATTTTCATTATGTCGCCCATTCTGATTGGGTTGGTATGGACGAGATTTCCCCCTGGATGGGGCTGGCGGTGATTGCCGCTGAAGATCAGAAATTCCCCGACCACTGGGGTTTTGACGTGCCGGCAATCGAAAAAGCGCTGGCGCACAACGAACGGAATGAAAATCGAATTCGCGGCGCGTCAACGCTCTCTCAGCAGACGGCGAAAAACCTGTTTTTATGGGATGGCCGTAGCTGGCTACGCAAGGGGCTGGAAGTGGGCCTGACCGTCGGTATTGAAACGGTCTGGAGCAAGAAACGCATTCTCACCGTGTATCTGAATATCGCCGAGTTTGGCGACGGTATTTTCGGTGTTGAAGCGGCGGCTCAGCGCTATTTTCATAAGCCGGCCAGCCGTTTAACCCCTGCAGAGGCCGCGCTGCTGGCGGCGGTATTACCGAATCCGATTCGGTTTCGCGCCGATGCGCCATCAGGTTATGTTCGCAGCCGACAGGCATGGATCCTGCGCCAGATGCGTCAGTTAGGCGGCGAAGGCTTTATGCAGGCCAATAAGCTGCATTAACCGCAATCCCGCCGGGAGATGCTTAGTCTTCATCAAACCCGGCGTTGAATAGCGCGATCACCGCCGCCAGCGCTTCGACTTCCTGCGGGCCGCTGGCCTCCACCTCAATTTGACGACCTTTGGCGGAATCGAGCATCAGCAGGGCGATAACGCTATTGGCTTCCGCCTCCGTGCCTTCGTCGTTGCGTAGCAACACTTCCGCATCGAAATTCTGCATTAGCTCGAAAAGCTTCATCGCCGGGCGCGCATGCATGCCCAGCTTGTTGGTGATTTCAACGGTTTGCTTGACGGTCATGATTTACGTTTTTCCAGCGTCCGGTGACGAGACTGCACGTTCTTACCGCGCGAGCGGAAGTAGTCAGCCAGCTGTTCGGCAATATAGACCGAGCGATGCTTACCGCCGGTACAACCAATGGCCACCGTCAGATAGCTGCGGTTATTGGTTTCCAGCATTGGCAACCAAAGCTCCAGATAGCTTCGGGTCTGATAAATAAAGTTATGCACTTCCGTATGGCGATCGAGGAAGGCGGCAACCGGTTTATCGAGGCCGGTCATGGGGCGTAGCTTCGGATCCCAGTGCGGGTTCGGCAGGAAACGGACGTCAAAAACGTAATCGGCATCGATCGGGATACCGTGTTTGAAGCCGAATGATTCAAAGACCATCGTCAATTCACGTTCGCGTTTACCTAGCAGGCGGGTACGCAGCATCTCGGCCAGTTCATGCACCGACATTTCGGAAGTATCGACGATCAGGTCCGCGCGCGAGCGCAGCGGCTCGAGCAGATCGCTCTCTTCGTCGATCGCGCTTTCGAGCGACAAATTCTTGCTGGAGAGCGGATGCAAGCGGCGGGTATCGCTGTAGCGGCGGATCAGGGTATTGCGGTCGGCATCAAGGAACAGCAGCTGCGGGGAGAAGGATTCCGGCAGGTTCTGCATCGCTTGTTCAAAGATTTCCGGTGATTCCGGCATATTACGCACGTCGATGCTGACGGCCGCGGAGATATCGCGGTCGGCCAGCGTTCGCGCCAGCTCAGGTAACAGCACTACCGGCAGGTTATCCACACAGTAGAAGCCCATATCTTCCAGCGCTCGCAGGGCGACGGATTTCCCCGAGCCAGAGCGGCCGCTGACGATCATCAGTACCATGTACCGTTTCTCCTCAGTACGATAAAGGTTAAGGCGCGACTCACGTTAAGCGTCATCGCTGCTTCCTGCTTCGGTGATGATCTCATACAACTCTTCATCGCTCACCGCAGCGCGCAGGCGACGGCAGATGGTTTTGTCCGCCAGACGTTTGGCGACCAGCGAGAGCGTATGCAGGTGGGTTTTGGTTTGATCGGCCGGCACCAGTAGCGCAAACAGCAGATCAACCGGCTGATTGTCGATCGCATCGAAGGCGATCGGCGTTTCCAGCTGCACAAAGACGCCAACGGCGCGCAGGGTATCCTCTTCAAGCTTGCCGTGAGGGATCGCAATGCCGTTGCCGATCCCGGTACTGCCCATTTTTTCACGGGTCAGGATCGCTTCAAAGACCACCTGCGGCGGTAAACCTAGCTGCTTCGCCGCCAGTTCGCTGATGATTTCCAGCGCGCGTTTCTTGCTCTGGCAGTGAACCTGGCTACGGGTACAATCCTGGTTAAGGACATTGCTCAGTTGTAGAGCGGAATCGTTGTTCATCATAATTTCACCTGAGCTGCCCTTATCCGCGGGCTGCGGATAAGGGCGATCGCCCGGACAATTAGTGTTGTTTCAGTTTATCTTTATGTTTTGTTAACTGTCTTGCCAGCTTATCGATAAGACCATCGATAGCGGCATACATATCCTGCCCTTCCGCACTGGCATGGATTTCGCCACCGTTGACATGCAAATTGGCGTCCGCGATTTGCGTCACCTTCTCTACTTTTAACACAATATAGACCTGGTTGATCCTATCGAAAAACTGCTCCAGTTTGCTGAACTTCGTGGTGACGAAGTCGCGCATAGCAGGAGTGATCTCGACGTTGTGTCCTGTAATGTTGAGCTGCATAGTGTCTTCCTTATCGGTTGTGTCAGACCAGTTGTTTGCGCTGGTTTGACGGCGGAATGGATAAAGACTCTCGGTACTTAGCAACAGTGCGCCGTGCCACCATAATACCCTGATCGGAGAGCATGGTGGTGAGCTTGCTGTCGCTCAACGGCTTCGCGGGGTTTTCCGCGGCGATTAACTTCTTCACCAGCGCGCGAATGGCGGTAGACGAGGCTTCGCCGCCGCCTTCGGTATTCACATGGCTGGAGAAGAAATACTTCAACTCAAAAATACCGCGTGGACTGTGCAGATATTTTTGCGTGGTAACGCGTGAAATTGTTGATTCATGCATCTCGACGGCCTGGGCGATATCCGCCAGCACCATCGGTTTCATAAATTCTTCGCCCTGCTCAAAGAAGGCCTGCTGCTGTTCGACGATGCAGCGGCTGACACGCAGCAGGGTATCGTTACGGCTCTCAAGGCTCTTAATCAGCCAGCGGGCTTCCTGCAGGTTGCTGCGGATAAATTGGCTGTCGGCGTCGTTGCGCGCATTATTGCCCATCGCCGCGTATTGCTGATTAATCTTCAGCCGCGGAATGCTATCGGAATTGAGCTCGACAACCCAGCGGTCGCTAACCTTGCGCACCAGCACATCCGGGATCACGTACTCCGGCTCGCTGGTTTGTATGGACTGCCCCGGCCGCGGATCCAGCGACTGGATCAGGCAAACCGCCTCTTTCAGAACGTCTTCTTTCAAGCGGGTGACGCGCATCAGGCTGCGGAAATCGTGGTTGGCCAGGAGATCAAGATGCTCGCTGATGATCAACCGCGCCTCTTCCAGCCACGGCGTCTCTTTGGCAAATTGTGAAAGCTGGATCAGCAGGCAGTCACGGAGATCCCTGGCGGCGACGCCGACCGGATCGAAACGCTGCACGCGTTTGAGTACCGCTTCCACTTCCTCAATGCCAATTTCATCATCTTCGATACTATCGACAATGTCCTGAATGGGAATAGTAAGGTAGCCGGTATCGTCAACGGCATCGACGATGGAGGTGGCAATCGCGCGGTCGGTATCGGTGAAAGGCGTGAGCTCAACCTGCCACATCAGATAATCCTGCAGGCTCTGGGTGGTTTCACCCTGATAGATCGGCAGTTCATCGTCCTGGTAGTCGACGCCATTACCCGACGGCGTGCCGGCGGTGTAGATTTCATCCCAGCTGGCGTCCAGCGGCAGCTCATCCGGCATCTCTTTTTGTTCGAGCGCGTCGACGGTATCCAGGGACTCGCGGTCCTCGGCTTCTGTGGTTTCAACCTCTTCGTGAAGATCGGTTTGCTCAAGCAATGGGTTACTCTCCAGCGCCTGCTGGAGTTCTTGCTGGAGTTCTAACGTAGACAGCTGCAACAAGCGGATGGCCTGCTGCAGTTGGGGCGTCATGGCAAGCTGTTGGCTTAGCCTTAATTGCAAACCTTGCTTCATGTTCAGGGTCAATATCTCCGGCTAAAACGTCTATAACCTCTACCCTATCAGAGTCTGAAGTCTTCCCCAAGGTACACGCGTTTAACCTGCTCGTCTTCAAGGATTTGCTGCGGGGTGCCGTGGGCGATGAGATGGCCCTGGCTTACGATATAAGCTCGTTCACAGACCGCCAGCGTCTCCCTGACGTTATGGTCAGTAATGAGTACGCCAAGCCCGCTGTCGCGCAGGTGTTCGATGATGCGTTTAATATCGATAACGGAGATGGGGTCGACCCCGGCGAACGGTTCATCCAGCAGGATGAATTTGGGGTTCGCCGCCAGCGCGCGGGCGATTTCGACGCGGCGGCGTTCACCGCCGGAGAGCGCCTGGCCCAGGCTATCGCGCAGGTGTTCGATGTGGAATTCTTCCATCAGCTCTTTAGCGCGATCTTCACGCTGCTCGCTGCTGAGATCGTCGCGAATCTGCAGCACCGCCATCAGGTTATCGTAGACGCTCAGGCGGCGGAAGATAGAGGCTTCCTGCGGCAGATAACCAATGCCGCGGCGCGCGCGCGCGTGCAGCGGCAGCAGACTGATATCTTCATCGTCAATGATAATGTTGCCGGCATCGCGCGGCACAATGCCCACCACCATATAAAAGGTGGTGGTCTTACCGGCGCCGTTCGGGCCCAGCAGACCGACGATTTCACCGGAGTTGACGGTCAGGCTGACGTCTTCCACCACGCGGCGGCCTTTGTAGGCTTTGGCGAGGTTTTTTGCAGTTAATGTTGCCATAACGGATTACTTACCTTTCTTTTGCTGATCGCCGCTTTTGTCCTGCAACTGCGAAGGCACCAGTACCGTAGTCACGCGACCGCCTTTGTTGCTGAAGGCCTGCATTTTCTGCTCTTTCACCAGATAGGTGATTTTATCGCCCTGAATATTGCTATCCAGCTGTTCCAGATGCGCGTTACCGGTCAGCACCACGAAATCGTTCTGCAGTTCATAATGCATTTTCGACGCGCGGCCTTTCACCGGTTTGCCATTGTCCTGCATCTGATAGAAGGTGGCCGGATTGCCGAAACCGTCGATCACCTCTTTGCCTTTTTCACCGCCAGGGCGGGTAACCACGACTTTGTCGGCATTGATCTTAATGGTCCCCTGGGTAACGACCACGTTACCGGTGAAGGTCACGACGTTACCCTGCATATCCAGCGACTGCTGATCGGATTCGATGTGAATCGGCTGATCGGTATCGCCGGTTTTTGCCAGAGCCGGCAGGCTGGCGGCCAGAAGCGCGCTTGCGAGCGCAATGTTAAGGCTGAGTTTGTTTGTTCTGAATTTCATAAGAGGTTCTAACCTTTTCAATCAGCTCGGCATTTTTGCTGCGTAGGTTCCCGCGCATTTTCAGGCCGCTGGAATTAAATGTTGTTCCGTATAACGTCACCATATCGTCAGAGGTTACATCCTGGGTCACCAGGTTCACCTGCGCGTTATCGGTGGTAATTTTGCGCAGTTGAGAGTCGGGGCTCAACGCGTCGACCTCAACGTGGCCGTAAAGATACAGCATACGGTCGTTGGTTAACTTGGCTTTATCCGCTCTGATTGACCAGGCCGGAACCTTGTTGGTATCAAAGGTAGTCATTACCGGGTTGGTGAACCACGATACTTCTTGTTCGGAAAAGTATTCGACATGCTCGGCTATCAGACGATAGCTCAACGCGCCTTCCGGGCTGTACACCACGGTATCGGTATGCTCGCTTTTATACGTCGGATCGTTAGGATTGACCGCGACGGTCGCGGTGTCGTCCGTACTCGCCAGGTTCAGGCCGATCAGGATCAACGCGACCAGCGATAGTAAGATGATAACCCAACGTCTGGTTTTACTCATATTGATTGCCCTTTGGCCTCATCAAGCTTGCCCTGCGCCAATAGTAACAAATCGCAGACTTCGCGTACCGCGCCGCGTCCGCCGTTAATTCGCGTGACATAGTTCGCCCGCGGGAGCAGCAGCGGATGCGCATCGGCGACGGCGACGCTTAAACCGACCTCCGCCATTACCGGCCAGTCGATCAGATCGTCGCCAATGTACGCGACTTCATCGGGGCGAACCGCCAGTTTGCTTAATAATTCGCGAAACGCCAATAGCTTATCGGACTGACCTTGATACAGATGCGTAATGCCCAGCGTCTGGCAGCGGTCTTCTACCAGTTTAGCTTTTCGCCCGGTAATAATCGCGACTTCAATACCGGAAGTCAGCGCGCAGCGGATCCCGTAGCCATCGCGGACGTTAAACGCTTTCAGTTCTTCGCCGTTGTTGCCCATATAGATAAGGCCGTCGGAAAGCACGCCGTCGACGTCGAGGATCAGTAAACGGATCTTCGCCGCCCGGTCGATAAATTCCTGGCTTACCGGCCCGTAGCAGGTGTCGACCTGGGCATCAGCATTATTCATTATTTTATCCTTACTTACACTACGCCAGCGCGCAGCAGATCGTGCATATGTACCACACCTAGCAGTCGGTCGCCATCGGCAACCAGCACGCAGGTGATATGGCGGGACTGCATCAGGTTGAGCGCATCTACCGCCAGCATGCCCGGACGAATGCGGATCCCGCCTGGGGTCATGACTTCAGCGATGCTGGCGTTGCGCATATCGACGCCGGTATCGAAGACGCGGCGCAGGTCGCCATCGGTGAAGATGCCGATGATATTCATCTCGTCATCGCAGATGGCCGTCATGCCTAAATTCTTACGGGTGATTTCCAGCAGCGCATCGCGCAGGGTGGCCTGCAGGCCGACGTGAGGGATCTCATCGCCGGTATGCATAATATCATTGACCCGCAGCAGCAGCTTACGACCAAGTGCGCCGCCGGGGTGCGACAAGGCGAAATCTTCGGCGGTAAAGCCGCGGGCTTCGAGCAGCGCTACGGCAAGGGCGTCACCCATCACCAGCGCGGCGGTGGTGCTGGAGGTCGGCGCCAGTCCTAGCGGACAGGCCTCTTTCGGCACTTTCACACATAGATGAATATCGGCGGCGCGCGCCATGCTGCTGTCCGGACGGCTGGTGACGCAGATAAGCGGCACCTGCTGGCGTTTAAGCACCGGAATCAACGCCAGAATTTCATTAGATTCACCGGAATTGGATAGCGCGATGACCACATCCTGCGGCGTGACCATCCCCAGATCGCCGTGAGCCGCTTCACCGGGATGGACAAAAAAAGCCGAAGTACCGGTACTGGCGAAAGTCGCCGCCATTTTGCGCCCGATATGACCGGATTTACCCATGCCCATCACCACGACTTTACCGCCGCAGCGGAAAATCGTTTCACAGGCGCGGGTGAAATCTTCATTAATATACTGATCGAGCTGGGCCAGACCTTCACGTTCAATTTCCAGAACCTGACGTCCTGCCTGTTGAAAGTCAAAATCCGTTGGCAAATCTATTTGCGACATGATGTTATCCCAATTCATTCAATGAAGAACGGCGCAGAACAGAACAGTAGCGCCAACCAAACCATAAAGCCGCCGACCAGCAAGGCGCCCGCTACGCGTCCCGGCTGCCGTTTGCGCCGCCAGCACAGCAGCGCGAAGATAGCGCTGACCAGCAGCATTACGCTGTAGTCGCGCGTAAAAGCTTCGGCAGGGAAGGCGCCAGGGGCGATTAACGCCGGCAGCCCGAGCACCAACACAAGGTTAAGGATATTCGCGCCAATGATATTCCCGATGGCGATATCGTCTTCCCCTTTTCGTGCGCCGGCGATAGCGGTGGCCAGTTCCGGCAGGCTGGTGCCGATAGCAATAACCGTTAAGCCGACCGTCAGCTCGCTAATGGCGAAATAGTTCGCCAGCACCGTGGCGTTATCAACCACCATGCGGGTGGCCATCGGCATGACGATCATCGCCACCCCGAGCCACAGCAGGGCGACGGGCAGAGAACCGCCGCGTGGCAGCTCCGCCAGCTGTTCCCGGGTCAGGCTATCGCTGCCCTGGCGTTCCGCCAGGCGCGCTATCTTTAGGGTAAACACCAGCCACAGTATGGCTAGCGCCAGTAAAAACAGCCCGTCCAGACGCGACAGTTGACCATCGTAAAGTACAAATCCCGCCAGTAAACTGACCAGCAACATTAACGGCAATTCGCGGCGCAGGATATCAGAATGCACGGTAAATGGATGGAGCAGGGCGGCAAGACCGAGAATTAATAGAATATTAGTAATATTGGATCCCAACGCCGTGCCGATCGCCAAATCGGTTTGTCCGTGCAGGGAGGCGGCGACGGAAACGATGATCTCCGGCAGGCTGGTACCGATGCTCACGACAGTCATGCCGATGATGAGCGGCGGGATCCCCATCATGCGGCACAGTATTGAAGCGGCGTATACCAGACGATCGGCGCTGTAAACGACCAGCAGTAAACCAATTATTAACAGAGCCGTTGCTAAGAGCATCTAAAGTCCTTTCTTCAGGTATAATCGTCGCCTCGCTGGCCGTCCGTACGCAGCGTAACGAATTCTTAATTTTGACTTTATGTGTGGCAAAAGTAAAACAAATGCCAGCTTTCGCTAACCCGGGCAGGTAAGATTCTGTAAAAATGTTGGGTTTGTGGTGAAAGAAAGCGCCATGCTTAGCCCGAAGGTTTAGTAAGGATGATTTTATGAGCCAAACTCTGGCGAATTTAGTCGAGGTTCGCGGTATTCGTTTCTCTCGGGGCGACCGCGTCATCTTCGATGATATCTCGCTATCGGTGCCTCGCGGCAAGATTACCGCCATTATGGGGCCATCGGGGATCGGCAAGACGACCCTGCTGCGTTTGATCGGCGGCCAGATCCCGCCGGACAGCGGCGAGATCCTGTTTGACGGCGAAAACGTGCCGCAAATGACGCGCTCGCGGCTGTATACCGTGCGTAAACGCATGAGCATGCTGTTTCAGTCCGGCGCGCTATTCACCGATATGAACGTGTTTGATAACGTAGCTTACCCGCTGCGCGAACATACTCAGTTGCCGGATGCGCTGCTGCATACCACCGTCATGATGAAGCTGGAGGCGGTTGGGCTACGCGGCGCGGCGAAACTGATGCCTTCTGAACTCTCCGGCGGGATGGCGCGGCGCGCGGCGCTGGCGCGGGCGATTGCCCTTGAGCCGGATCTGATCATGTTTGACGAACCCTTCGTCGGACAAGATCCCATCACCATGGGCGTATTGGTTAAACTTATCTCAGAGCTGAATAGCACCCTGGGAGTGACCTGCATTGTGGTATCGCACGACGTACCGGAAGTGCTGAGCATTGCGGATTACGCCTACATCGTGGCGGATAAGAAAATCGTTGCCCACGGCAGCGCGCAATCGCTGCGTGAAAATAGCGATCCGCGCGTGCGCCAGTTCATTGATGGCATCGCTGACGGCCCGGTGCCGTTCCGCTATCCTGCGGGCGATTACCACCATGATTTATTAGGCAAAGGGAGCTAAACGACTCATGCTATTTAATGCGCTGGCAGCGCTCGGACACCGCGGCATCAAAACCACCGCGACCTTCGGGCGCGCCGGATTAATGCTGTTTAATGCCGTGGTGGGCAAGCCGGAATTTCGCAAGCATGCGCCGCTGCTGGTACGCCAGCTGTATAACGTCGGCGTGCTATCGATGCTGATTATTATCGTCTCGGGGCTGTTCATCGGAATGGTACTGGGGCTGCAGGGTTATCTGGTATTAACGACCTATAGCGCTGAGACCAGTCTGGGCATGCTGGTGGCGCTGTCGCTGCTGCGCGAACTGGGGCCGGTGGTGGCCGCGCTGCTGTTCGCCGGGCGAGCCGGTTCGGCGTTAACCGCCGAGATTGGCCTGATGCGGGCGACCGAGCAGCTCTCCAGCATGGAGATGATGGCGGTGGATCCGCTGCGCCGGGTGATTTCGCCGCGCTTCTGGGCCGGGGTCATCTCGCTACCGCTGTTGACGATCATTTTCGTCGCCGTGGGGGTCTGGGGCGGTTCGCTGGTTGGCGTAAGCTGGAAAGGCATCGACGCAGGGTTCTTCTGGACCGCGATGCAAAATGCCGTCGACTGGCGAATGGATCTGGTTAACTGCCTGATTAAAAGTCTGGTTTTTGCCGTTACGGTAACCTGGATTGCGTTATTCAATGGTTATGACGCTATCCCCACTTCCGCTGGAATTAGCCGGGCAACGACGCGCACCGTGGTGCATTCGTCGCTGGCGGTTCTGGGGCTGGATTTTGTGCTGACTGCGCTGATGTTTGGGAATTAAGTTCATGCAAACGAAAAAAAATGAGATCTGGGTAGGTGTGTTCTTACTGGCGGCGCTGCTAGCGGCGCTGTTTGTCTGTCTGAAGGCGGCGAACGTGACCTCGTTGCGTACCGAACCGACTTACCGTCTTTATGCGACCTTCGATAACATCGGCGGTCTGAAAGCGCGTTCACCGGTGCGTATCGGCGGTGTGGTGGTCGGTCGCGTTGCCGATATTACCCTCGATCCGAAAACCTATCTGCCGCGTGTTGCCATCGATATCGACGAAAGCTACAACCACATTCCGGATACCAGTTCGCTGGCGATTCGTACTTCCGGCCTGCTCGGGGAGCAGTACCTGGCGCTGAACGTCGGTTTCGAAGATCCGGAACTGGGCACCGCTATTCTTAAAGACGGCGGTACGATTCAGGACACCAAGTCCGCGATGGTACTGGAAGATCTGATAGGCCAGTTCCTCTATAACAGCAAGGGCGGCGATAATCAGAATTCTGACAATGATAAGGCGGCGGCTGAGAGTCATACTGACGCTACGCCGCAGGCCGGCATGACGCATTAATTTCAGGAGAGACAAGATATGTTTAAACGCTTACTCATGGTCGCCATGCTGGTGATTGCTCCACTGACCGCCGCGCATGCCGCGGATCAAACTAACCCGTATAAGCTGATGGACGAGGCGGCGCAGAAGACCTTCGATCGTCTGAAGAACGAACAGCCGAAGATCAAAGCGAACCCAAACTATCTGCGTGATATCGTCGATCAGGAACTGCTGCCTTACGTGCAGGTGAAATACGCCGGCGCGCTGGTGCTGGGCCGTTACTACAAAGAGGCGACGCCTGCACAGCGTGAAGCCTACTTTGCCGCCTTCCGCGAATATCTGAAACAGGCTTACGGTCAGGCGCTGGCCATGTATCACGGGCAGACTTATCAAATTGCGCCTGAGCAGCCGCTGGGCAGCGCAACCATCGTACCGATTCGCGTCACCATCCTCGACCCGAATGGCCGTCCTCCGGTACGCCTGGACTTCCAATGGCGTAAAAATACCCAGACCGGCAACTGGCAGGCTTATGACATGATCGCCGAAGGCGTCAGCATGATCACTACCAAACAAAACGAGTGGAGCGATCTGCTGCGTACGAAAGGCGTTGACGGTCTGACCGCGCAGCTGAAAGCTATTTCTGCCCAGCCTATCACTCTGGAACAGAAAAAATAATGAGCGAGCAACTGAGCTGGAACCGCGACGGTGAACGCCTGGCGTTGCGCGGCGAACTGGATCAGGAATTTATACTGCCGCTGTGGAATGCCCGCGCGCAGGCCACCGACGGCGTATCCACTATCGACCTCAGCGACGTTTCGCGGGTCGATAGCGCCGGAGTGGCGTTGCTGGTTCATTTTGTCGCGCTGGTACGCCGGCAGGGCAAAACGGCGCAAGTGGTAGGAAAAAGCGAAAACCTGCAAACGCTGGTGAGTCTTTACAACCTTCCGGCAGACATGATCCCGTAAATTTTTCAGTAGGTTAATGCTGAAGCTATTCTGAAAGCCCCATCAATCTGTTCGATGGGGCTTTTTGCTTGTTTAAGACAGCGCCACTTTCCTCTAAGATGTTGGGCTGTTTTCACACTCAGAAAAATGTGATCCCATGGAAAATCATGAAATTCAGACCGTGCTGATGAACGCACTCTCCCTTCAGGAAGTCCACGTCTCTGGCGATGGCAGCCACTTTCAGGTTATCGCTGTGGGTGAGATGTTTGACGGCATGAGCCGGGTAAAAAAACAGCAGGCTATCTACGCGCCGCTGATGGAATATATTGCCGACAATCGCATTCATGCGCTGTCGATCAAAGCGTTTACCCCGCAAGAATGGGCGCGCGATCGCAAACTTAATGGCTTTTAAGCTGTAGGGATGTTCCCTACAGCGTTGATGAATTTTTAACCGAGAACAGAATCAATGGATAAATTCCGTGTTCAGGGGCCGACTCGCCTGCAGGGCGAGGTCACCATTTCCGGCGCTAAAAACGCTGCCCTGCCAATCCTCTTTGCCGCGCTGTTAGCCGAAGAGCCGATTGAAATCCAGAATGTACCGAAGCTGAAAGATATCGATACCACCATGAAGCTGCTGAGCCAGCTGGGCGCGAAGGTCGAGCGCAATGGTTCCGTATGGATCGATGCCGGTCCGGTAAATGTTTTCTGTGCTCCGTACGATTTAGTGAAAACCATGCGCGCTTCCATCTGGGCGCTGGGGCCGCTGGTGGCGCGTTTCGGTCAGGGTCAGGTTTCTCTGCCGGGCGGCTGCGCTATCGGCGCGCGTCCGGTCGACCTGCATATTACCGGCCTGGAACAGCTGGGCGCGGAAATCAAACTGGAAGAAGGCTATGTGAAGGCATCAGTCAATGGGCGTCTGAAAGGCGCGCATATCGTGATGGATAAGGTGAGCGTAGGGGCGACCGTGACTATCATGAGCGCGGCGACGCTGGCTGAAGGCACCACGGTTATCGAAAACGCCGCGCGCGAGCCGGAAATCGTCGATACCGCCAACTTCCTCAACGCGCTGGGCGCGAAAATCAAAGGCCAGGGCAGCGACCGTATCACCATCGAAGGCGTCGCGCGTCTCGGCGGCGGCGTTTATCGCGTGCTGCCGGACCGTATCGAAACCGGTACCTTCCTGGTCGCGGCGGCGATCTCCGGCGGTAAAATTATGTGCCGCCATGCGCAGCCGGATACCCTGGATGCGGTGCTGGCGAAGCTGCGCGAAGCTGGCGCGGATATTGAAGTCGGTGAAGACTGGATTAGCCTCGATATGCACGGCAACCGTCCGAAAGCGGTCAACGTGCGTACCGCGCCGCACCCGGGTTTCCCAACCGACATGCAGGCGCAGTTCACCTTGCTGAACCTGGTGGCTGAAGGGACTGGCGTTATCACCGAAACCATCTTCGAAAACCGCTTCATGCACATTCCGGAACTGATCCGTATGGGCGCGCACGCGGAAATCGAGAGCAATACCGCGATTTGCCATGGTGTCGCGAAGCTGTCCGGCGCACAGGTCATGGCGACCGACCTGCGTGCATCCGCAAGCCTGGTACTGGCGGGTTGTATTGCGGAAGGGACGACCATCGTCGACCGTATCTATCACATCGATCGCGGCTATGAGCGCATCGAAGATAAACTGCAGGCTCTGGGCGCGAATATCGAACGCGTCAAGGGCGAGTAGTCCCGCTTCGGTAGCAGCCCTCTGACGTCCGTCCGGGGGCTGTTATCGAGCTCTCCCTCACCTTAGGTCTTATTTCTCTTCTGACGCATCATCTGCGTTCTGTCGATGAACTGATGGGTAATGGGATCGTGATAACGCGATGGCCAAATAACCCACGGATCGGTTCCCAGCGCGTTAGCAATAATCAATTCGCCCTTTGGCCACGGACGGGTTAGTGCGTTGGCAAGCGTAGAAGAGCTTAAACCGTGACGTCGCGACTCAGCTGCGAGCGATGTCCCCTTTTTGCGAAGGCCGGCAATGATATCCGCTGAATGCCAGTCGATGAACTTATCCATAAATTCTCCCGGTGATAACTGTCTGCGCGTCAATACGGACGGCTGAAATACTATACCCTGGTTCTTATATGGTTTTAACAAGTTCCATTATCGTTCCTGTATATTCGGAATATATTAAGGTTTCTGGCGTTATTTGAAGGATATTGGATTTTATTGGAACTCTCCCGCGCAATGCGCGCGGGAGAAAGGGGGGATTAGTGGTCGCGCTGAACGGCGATATGGGCAAGGCCGATGAGCGCCTCGCGCCACGGCGTATCCGGCAGAACCTGCAGCGCGGCGATAGCTTTATCGGCTTCTTCTTCCGCACGTTTCTGCGTCCACTCCAGCGAACCGCAGGCCGCCATGGTTTCAAGTACGGCGTCAAGCAGATGGCGTCCGTTACCCTGCTCGATAGCGCCGCGAATCATCGCCGCCTGATCCGGGGTACCGTGATGCATCGCGTGCAGTAGCGGCAGCGTTGGTTTGCCTTCGTTCAGGTCATCACCGACGTTTTTGCCAAGGCGTTCGCCATCGGAACTGTAATCCAGCAGATCGTCAATCAGCTGGAACGCGGTGCCGAGGTAACGACCATAATCCTGCAGCGCCTGTTCTTCTTCCGCGCTGCAGCCAGCCAGGATGCCGGAACACTGCGAAGCGGCTTCAAACAGACGGGCGGTCTTACTGTAGATGACCCGCATATAGTTCTCTTCTGTGATATCCGGGTCGTTGACGTTCATCAACTGCAGGACTTCACCTTCGGCGATAACGTTTACGGCTTCCGACATCACCTCCAGCACCTTCAGCGAACCGAGGCGAGTCATCATCTGGAAGGCGCGAGTGTAGATAAAGTCGCCCACCAGTACGCTGGCGGCGTTACCGAACGCGGCATTGGCCGTCGCCTTGCCGCGGCGCATATCGGACTCGTCGACGACGTCGTCATGCAGCAGGGTCGCGGTATGAATAAATTCGATCAGTGCGGCAATGTTGACGTGCGCATTCCCCTGATAGCCGACCGCACGCGCTGCAAGCACGGCGATCATCGGACGAATACGTTTACCGCCTCCGCTGACGATGTAGTAGCCTAACTGATTGATAAGCTGTACATCTGAGTTGAGCTGCTCGAGGATTGCCGCATTGACACCCGCCATATCCTGCGCGGTTAACTCATTGATTTTTTCTAAATTCATCGCAAAAGCCGGGCCAAATGTCCTGTTACCGCGAATCCAGGTGGGATCACAGAAGGATTAAGATAGAATTAAAAGAAGATATGATTGTACTGAAAAATCAGCGCAGATAAACGTTAGCGTGAAAGTTGTGTTTTTTTTCTGCGTTGATCGATGATCGCTCTTGTCAAAGGGTCGCGTTTTGCGTAATATTCGCGCCCTATTGTGAATATTTATAGCGCACTCTGAATCACACGAAGAGGTGCGCGGAAGCGGAGTTTTATATGTACGCGGTTTTCCAAAGTGGTGGTAAACAACACCGAGTAAGCGAAGGTCAGACCGTTCGCCTGGAAAAGCTGGACATCGCAACTGGCGAAGCTGTTGAGTTCGCTGAAGTTCTGATGATCGCAAACGGTGAAGAAATCAAGATCGGCGTTCCTTTCGTTGAGGGCGGCGTAATCAAAGCTGAAGTTGTTGCTCACGGTCGTGGCGAGAAAGTTAAAATCGTTAAGTTTCGTCGTCGTAAACACTATCGTAAGCAAGCAGGCCACCGTCAGTGGTTCACTGATGTGAAAATCACTGGCATCAGCGCCTAAGACTTGAGGGAGTAGATTTAAATGGCACATAAAAAGGCTGGCGGCTCGACTCGTAACGGTCGCGATTCAGAAGCTAAACGTCTGGGCGTAAAACGTTTCGGCGGTGAAGCAGTTCTGGCAGGTAGCATCATCGTTCGTCAACGTGGTACCAAATTCCACGCTGGCACCAACGTTGGTTGCGGCCGTGACCACACTCTGTTCGCTTTGACTGACGGTAAAGTCAAGTTCGAAGTTAAAGGCCCGAAAAACCGTAAATTCATCAGCATCGTTGCTGAATAAGTTTTTCGCGTCCTGGTGACGGATGAAAGCCCCGCAACACGTTGCGGGGCTTTTTACATTAGAATCCCGGAAAAATTTCTGCAGGGAAAACGGGCATCATGAAGCAGCAGGCCGGCATAGGCATTCTTTTGGCGCTAACCACCGCGATGTGTTGGGGAGCTCTGCCAATTGCAATGAAGCAGGTTCTCGAAGTGATGGAGCCGCCAACGGTGGTCTTTTATCGCTTTTTGATGGCCAGTATTGGTCTTGGCGCGATCCTCGCCATCAAAGGCAAGCTGCCGCCGCTGCGTATTTTTCGCAAGCCGCGCTGGTTGGTTTTATTAGCGATTGCTACCGGCGGTCTGTTCGGTAACTTCATTCTGTTCAGCTCTTCCTTGCAATATCTCAGTCCAACGGCCTCCCAGGTCATCGGCCAGTTATCACCGGTCGGTATGATGGTGGCAAGCGTTGTGATTCTGAAAGAGCGCATGCGTGGTACCCAGGTTGTAGGGGCGCTGATGTTGCTCAGCGGGCTGGTGATGTTCTTCAACACCAGCCTGATTGAAATCTTTACCCGTCTCACGGACTACACGTGGGGGGTAATTTTTGGTGTCGCAGCGGCAACGGTGTGGGTAAGCTACGGGGTCGCGCAAAAGGTGTTATTGCGGCGCCTGGCATCACAGCAGATACTATTTTTGCTGTACACTTTATGTACGATTGCTTTACTGCCACTCGCTAAACCGGGGGTTATCTCCCAACTGAGCGACTGGCAACTGGCTTGCCTGATTTTTTGCGGGCTGAATACCCTGGTCGGCTACGGGGCGCTGGCGGAAGCCATGGCGCGCTGGCAGGCGGCGCAGGTCAGCGCGTTAATTACCTTAACGCCACTGTTTACGCTACTGTTTTCTGATTTATTATCAATGGCCTGGCCCGATGTTTTCGCCAGACCGATGTTAAACCTGATTGGTTATCTCGGTGCGTTTGTCGTGGTTGCGGGCGCGATGTATTCCGCCATTGGCCATCGTCTTTGGGGACGCTGGCGCAAGCGAGAAGCGGTTGTACCGCTGCCCCGCTCAGGCGAATGATTTACGGAGAGTAAAATGAAGTTTGTAGATGAAGCAACGATCCTGGTCGTAGCAGGTGACGGCGGCAATGGTTGCGTTAGCTTCCGCCGCGAAAAATATATTCCGCGAGGCGGCCCGGACGGCGGCGATGGCGGTGACGGCGGCGACGTTTGGCTGGAAGCGGACGAGAACCTCAACACCCTGATCGACTATCGATTCGAAAAATCTTTCCGCGCAGAACGCGGACAGAACGGTCAGAGCCGCGACTGTACCGGTAAACGCGGTAAAGATGTCACGGTGAAAGTGCCTGTAGGGACCCGCGTCATCGACCAGGGAACCGGCGAGACCATGGGCGATATGACCAAGCACGGTCAGCGTTTAATGGTTGCGAAAGGCGGCTGGCATGGTCTGGGCAACACGCGCTTCAAATCATCCGTTAACCGTACCCCGCGTCAGAAAACCATGGGTACGCCGGGCGATAAGCGCGATCTGCAGCTCGAGCTGATGCTGCTGGCCGACGTGGGGATGCTGGGGATGCCGAATGCCGGTAAATCCACCTTCATTCGCGCGGTCTCCGCGGCGAAGCCGAAAGTGGCCGACTATCCATTTACCACCCTGGTACCGAGCCTGGGCGTGGTGCGTATGGACAACGAGAAGAGCTTTGTGGTCGCCGATATTCCGGGGCTGATTGAGGGCGCAGCGGAAGGCGCTGGCCTTGGTATTCGCTTCCTTAAGCACCTCGAGCGCTGCCGCGTGCTGCTGCACCTTATCGACATCGAGCCTATCGACGGTTCCGATCCGGTAGAAAACGCGCGCATTATCATCGGCGAACTGGAGAAATACAGCGAGAAGCTGGCCTCTAAACCGCGCTGGCTGGTCTTCAACAAGATTGACCTGATGGACAAAGCGGAGGCTGAAGCCAAAGCGAAGGCTATCGCCGAAGCGCTGGGTTGGGAAGATAAGTTCTATCTGATCTCCGCGGCCAGCCAGCAGGGCGTTAAAGACCTGTGCTGGGACGTGATGACCTTTATCATCGAAAATCCAATCGTGCAGGCGGAAGAAGAGCAGAAGCCGGAGAAAGTCGAGTTCATGTGGGACGACTATCACCGTCAGCAGCTTGAAGAAGCCGAACTGGAAGAAGATGACGAAGACTGGGATGACGACTGGGACGAAGACGACGAAGAAGGCGTCGAATTCATCTACAAGCGTTAATTCTGAGTAAAAAGGGCCGCATCATCTGATGCGGCCCTTTAGTTTTAGTTGTTCTGGTACAAATCTTTATACAGTCGACTTTCGAAGCGCACCAATGGTATGCGGCGGTTGCGCTGGTCGCCCGGCGGCACCGCATAGCCGGAGAGATACTGCACGAAGGCCATCTTTTGCCCGCTGGCGGTGGTAATGAAACCTGCCAGGTTATATACCCCCTGCAGCGAACCGGTCTTCGCCGAAACCTTACCGTCAACGCCCGCCTGATGAAGACCGGCGCGATACTGCAGCGAACCATCGTGTCCGGCAAGCGGCAACATCGAGATAAAGTTGAGCTCGTTATCGTGCTGAGCGATGTACTGCAATACCTGCATCATGGTCGCCGGCGCGATAAGATTGTGCCGGGACAGGCCTGAGCCATCGGCGATAATCGTGTTACCGAGGTCAATACCCGCCTGCTGGCGCAGAATTTGCCGCACCGCGTCGGAACCGGCGCGCCAGGTTCCCGGCACGCCCATTCGCGCGTGGCCGATAGTACGAAACACCGTATCGGCAATCATGTTGTCGGATTTCTTCAACATGATGCGTAGAAGATCGTGCAACGGCGCCGATTGGGTCGTCGCCAGCACGGTGCCCGGATCGTTAGCCAGGGTCTGGCGCAAGAGAGTGCCGCTGTAGGTGATACCCGCATCGGTGAGCTCGGCTTTCAGGATCGCGCCTGCATAGCCTGCGCCGTCCTGAATGGCGAACGCCAGCGGCAGCGGCTCGCTGCGCTGCGGCAGGCAGCCGGTGAGGGTGTAGCGGTTGAGATCGCCCGGTACGACGTCCAGCTCGCAATACTGCGCCTCTGCGGAGCCGCGGGCGAGCGTCCGCACCTGGCTGAACATGGTGACCGGATAGTAAGAGGCCACGCGGATAAAGGCCAAATCGCCGGGTTTCTGCGCGCTATAGAGTGAGACGGAGAAACAGTTACGATCAACAATCGCTGCCGCTGGCGGGGCGCTGAAGCACTGCGTCATGTCATTCCATGGCCAGCCGGGGGCTTTATCGTGGCTAGCGAAAACCGAGGTATCGATAAGCACATTGCCTTCAATGCGCTGTACGCCGGCTTTTTTCAGCGACGCCACCATGTTGCGGATATCCTGACGCTTTAGCGTCGGATCGCCGCCGAAGCGGGCAATCAGGTCGCCTTTCAGCACACCGCCGTCAAGCGAGCCTTTGGTTTCCAGCGTCGTGGTGAAGCGGAAGTCCGGCCCCAGCTGCAGCAACGCCGCCAGCGCGGTGATCACCTTCTGGGTACTGGCAGGCAGCGCCATCTGTTGGCTGTGGAAGTCTATCTCCGGCGTCGGGGAGCCAACCTTCTGCGCCATGAAGGCAAGGTTCGCGCCAGCAGGAAGCTGACTGATGTACTCGTCAATATTCGCGGCCTGAGCGCTAAGCGCTATACCGGCAGTCAATCCGATGATAAATCTGGGAAATCGCATAATCTCGCGCTAACAACCTGAAACCAAGCCGTCATACTACGGTGCATCACCCTGTAAAGTAAACGATGACCCATAGTGAACTTCAGGGTAAAATGCGTATCAAATTGAAAATTGCTGCTGACCTGGGGAGTGTTTCCCGGGTCGGTTTTCTTTTTGCTTCGGCCATGGCTAAGACGTGACCGATGGCGGAACGACTCCGTCCGTTCCATGAAGGAATGATAAAGAGGTATAACAAATGCAAGCTATTCCGATGACCTTACGTGGCGCAGAGAAGCTGCGCGAAGAACTGGATTTCCTGAAGTCCGTACGTCGTCCAGAGATTATTGCTGCTATCGCCGAGGCGCGTGAGCACGGCGATCTGAAAGAGAACGCGGAATACCACGCTGCCCGCGAACAGCAGGGCTTCTGCGAAGGTCGTATCAAGGATATCGAAGCAAAACTGTCGAATGCGCAGGTTATCGATATCACTAAGATGCCGAATAATGGCCGCGTGATTTTCGGCTCCACGGTCAGCGTGCTGAACCTGGATAACGACGAAGAGCAGACTTACCGTATCGTGGGCGATGACGAAGCGGATTTTAAACAGAATCTCATCTCTGTGAATTCACCGATCGCCCGCGGTCTGATTGGCAAAGAGCAGGATGATGTCGTCACTATCCGTACCCCGGGTGGTGAAGTGGAATACGAAATTACCAAGGTTGAGTACCTGTAAGGCGTATTTCCCGCTACGATGTTTATAGATTGTAAAGAAAGGAAAAAGGCCGCATAGCGGCCTTTTATCAACGTCAGGAGCATGGCATTTTGCTCGCCTGGCCACAGAAATCCCTCGTTTTACACAATGTTGTGTCGGGATTCAGGATATTCTTAGCGTGGCAGCGAGATTTTACGCTCTGGCGTTGGGCGGTACAGAACCAGCGTTTTACCGATGACCTGTACGTTACAGGCGCCGGTTTCACGCACGATGGCTTCCACGATCAAGGCTTTAGTTTCGCGATCTTCTGAGGCGATCTTCACCTTGATGAGCTCATGGTGCCCTAACGCTTGTTCGATCTCGGCCAGTACCCCTTCGGTCAAACCATTATTGCCAAGCATAACTACCGGCTTGAGCGGATGTGCCAGACCTTTCAGGTGCTGTTTTTGTTTAGTACTCAGATTCATCGTATTTTTTTGCTTACGTTGGGATTGAAAACGGGTCATTCTACCGCCATCTCCCATATATCGCCAAACTACCGCGTCGATTTTTACGCAGTAAAGTACGATGAACCCGAATGGGAATGTTAAATGACAGGTAAAAAGCGTTCTGCCAGCTCAAGCCGCTGGCTTCAGGAACACTTTAGCGATAAATATGTTCAACAGGCACAGAAAAAGGGGTTACGTTCCCGTGCCTGGTTTAAACTTGATGAAATACAGCAAAGTGACAAGATTTTTAAGCCGGGGATGACGATAGTCGACCTTGGCGCTGCACCCGGTGGCTGGTCGCAATACGCGGTTACGCAGATCGGAAACAGCGGCCGCATCATCGCTTGCGATCTTTTACCAATGGATCCAATCGTCGGTGTGGACTTCCTTCAGGGCGACTTTCGTGATGAATTAGTCCTGAAAGCGTTACTTGAGCGAGTAGGCGACAGTAAAGTACAAGTTGTCATGTCCGATATGGCGCCGAATATGTGCGGAACACCGGCGGTGGATATTCCCCGGGCTATGTATCTGGTAGAACTGGCGCTTGAAATGTCTCGTGATGTATTAGCGCCAGGTGGTAGTTTTGTTGTGAAGGTGTTCCAGGGCGAAGGCTTCGATGAGTATCTTAGAGAAATTCGCTCCCTGTTTACGAAGGTCAAAGTTCGTAAGCCGGACTCTTCCCGCGCTCGTTCGCGTGAAGTGTATATTGTAGCGACCGGGCGTAAACCATAACCGGTAGATTTCAAACGAAAGTTTGAAAGACGCTGGATATAGAGTATCCTGACGCTGTTTTTAACACAGTTGTAATAAGAGGTTAATCCCTTGAGTGACATGGCGAAAAACCTAATACTCTGGCTGGTCATTGCCGTTGTGCTGATGTCAGTATTCCAGAGCTTTGGGCCCAGCGAGTCGAATGGCCGCAAGGTGGATTATTCTACCTTCCTGCAAGAGGTCAATCAGGACCAGGTTCGCGAAGCGCGTATCAACGGACGTGAGATCAACGTTACCAAGAAAGATAGTAACCGTTACACGACTTACATTCCGGTTAACGATCCGAAGCTGCTCGACAACCTGTTGACTAAAAACGTCAAAGTAGTTGGCGAACCGCCGGAAGAACCAAGCCTGCTGGCTTCCATCTTCATTTCCTGGTTCCCGATGCTGCTGCTGATCGGCGTCTGGATATTCTTTATGCGTCAGATGCAGGGCGGCGGCGGAAAGGGCGCGATGTCCTTCGGCAAGAGCAAGGCCCGAATGCTGACTGAAGACCAGATCAAAACCACCTTTGCTGACGTTGCCGGTTGCGACGAAGCGAAAGAGGAAGTAGGCGAGCTGGTTGAATATCTGCGCGAACCGAGCCGTTTCCAGAAGCTGGGCGGTAAAATCCCGAAAGGCGTCCTGATGGTCGGCCCTCCGGGTACCGGTAAAACGCTGCTGGCGAAAGCTATCGCCGGCGAAGCCAAAGTGCCGTTCTTTACTATTTCCGGTTCTGACTTCGTAGAAATGTTTGTGGGTGTCGGCGCGTCTCGCGTACGCGACATGTTCGAACAAGCTAAGAAAGCAGCGCCTTGCATCATCTTCATCGATGAAATCGACGCCGTCGGTCGCCAGCGTGGCGCCGGTCTTGGCGGTGGTCACGATGAGCGTGAGCAGACCCTGAACCAGATGCTGGTTGAGATGGACGGCTTCGAAGGTAACGAAGGTATCATCGTTATCGCCGCGACTAACCGTCCGGACGTTCTGGACCCGGCACTGCTGCGTCCTGGCCGTTTCGACCGTCAGGTTGTCGTTGGTCTGCCGGATGTTCGTGGTCGTGAGCAGATCCTTAAAGTTCACATGCGTCGCGTACCGCTGGCGCCGGATATCGACGCGGCAATTATTGCTCGTGGTACTCCTGGCTTCTCCGGTGCTGACCTCGCGAACCTGGTGAACGAAGCAGCCCTGTTTGCTGCCCGTGGCAACAAACGCGTCGTCTCGATGGTTGAGTTCGAAAAAGCGAAAGACAAAATCATGATGGGTGCGGAACGTCGCTCCATGGTGATGACGGAAGCGCAGAAAGAATCGACCGCATACCACGAAGCGGGCCACGCGATTATCGGCCGTCTGGTACCAGAACACGATCCGGTACACAAAGTGACGATTATCCCGCGCGGCCGTGCGCTGGGTGTGACCTTCTTCCTGCCGGAAGGCGATGCTATCAGCGCCAGCCGTCAGAAACTGGAAAGTCAGATTTCCACCCTGTACGGCGGTCGTCTAGCGGAAGAGATTATCTACGGTGCGGAACATGTTTCTACCGGCGCGTCCAACGATATTAAAGTTGCGACTAACCTGGCGCGTAACATGGTTACCCAGTGGGGCTTCTCTGACAAACTCGGCCCGCTGCTGTATGCCGAAGAAGAGGGCGAAGTGTTCCTCGGCCGTAGCGTCGCGAAAGCGAAGCATATGTCTGATGAAACCGCGCGTATCATCGACCAGGAAGTGAAATCGCTGATTGAGCGTAACTATGGTCGTGCTCGCCAGCTGCTGAACGACAACATGGATATTCTGCACGCGATGAAAGATGCGCTCATGAAATATGAGACCATCGATGCGCCGCAGATTGACGACCTGATGGCTCGTCGCGATGTTCGTCCGCCGGCGGGTTGGGAAGAACCGGGTTCTTCTAATAACTCTGGCAACAATGGCACCCCGACGGCGCCGCGTCCGGTTGATGAACCGCGTACGCCGAATCCGGGTAATACCATGTCGGAACAGCTGGGCGACAAATAAGTCTCCACGCTTTGCCAAAGCGCTCTGACTAATAAGGGCCGCAGCCTAATCCGCTGCGGCCCTTTTGTTTTATGTGCCGGTCTTCAGCGTTCCTCTTTCGGAACATAACTATAGCGATGGCATGCTATCGTCCATCGCGTAAAATGTTTTCGGGATGGAGGCGGCTGCAACACGCGCGGATGCATCGTCTGTCTGATAATATTCATTTTTTGAATATTTAAACGCCGGCGCTTCATTATTCCTTTTGAGGAATTGAATGATGTCACCGTCAGAATCTCTAAGATGGTACGGGCTGAACCCTGTCCGAACGACAACTGTACAAACCATAGCGGAAAGAAAACATGCAATTACACGCCCAGGGGTCAACGCTCGATCTCTCCCATCCGCATGTGATGGGGATCCTTAACGTTACGCCGGATTCCTTCTCCGATGGCGGCAGCCACAATTCACTGATTGAAGCGGTTAAGCATGCCAACCTGATGATCAACGCCGGGGCGACTATTATTGATATCGGCGGTGAATCAACCCGGCCTGGCGCGGCGGATGTCAGCGTCGAGGAAGAGCTGGCGCGGGTGATCCCGGTGGTTGAGGCAATTGCACAACGTTTTGAAGTCTGGATCTCGGTTGATACCTCGAAAGCCGAGGTCATTCGCGAATCCGCACACGCTGGCGCGCATATCATTAACGATATCCGTTCATTAACCGAGCCTGGCGCCCTGCAGGCCGCCGCGCAAACCGGGCTACCGGTGTGCCTGATGCATATGCAGGGGCAGCCGAAAACGATGCAGGAAGCGCCGAAGTACGAAGATGTTTTTGCCGATGTTGACCGTTTTTTTGCTGAACACATTGTGCGCTGCGAACAGGCGGGGATCGCAAAAGAAAAATTGTTGCTCGACCCGGGATTCGGATTCGGTAAAAATCTTTCCCATAACTATGAACTGCTTGCCCGACTAGGGGAGTTCCATCATTTTGGCCTCCCGCTGCTGGTTGGGATGTCGCGTAAGTCGATGGTGGGTCAGCTGTTGAACGTAGGGCCGTCGGAACGGCTGAGCGGCAGCTTGTCCTGCGCAGTCATTGCTGCAATGCAGGGCGCGCAGATAATTCGCGTCCATGATGTCAAAGAAACGGTAGAAGCGCTGCGCGTGGTGGAAGCCACCCTGGCCGCTAAGGAAAATAAACGTTATGAGTAACCGCAAATATTTTGGCACCGATGGTATTCGTGGCCGCGTTGGCGACGCACCTATTACGCCTGAGTTCGTGCTGAAACTGGGTTGGGCGGCCGGCAAAGTGCTCGCGCGCCATGGTTCACGTAAAATCATTATCGGCAAAGACACGCGAATTTCTGGCTATATGCTGGAATCCGCGCTGGAAGCTGGCCTGGCGGCTGCGGGTTTGTCCGCCTCGTTTACCGGCCCTATGCCGACGCCGGCAATCGCTTATCTGACCCGCGCCTTCCGCGCTGAAGCGGGAATCGTCATCTCTGCCTCTCATAACCCTTTCTACGACAACGGTATTAAATTCTTCTCCATCGAAGGCACTAAGCTTCCGGATGACGTCGAAGAAGCGATTGAAGCAGAGATGGAAAAAGAGCTGACCTGCGTTGATTCCGCCGAACTGGGGAAAGCCAGTCGTATCGTCGATGCCGCCGGTCGCTACATTGAATTCTGCAAAGGCACCTTCCCGAACGAACTGAGCCTCGGTTCCCTGAAGGTCGTGGTTGATTGCGCTCACGGCGCGACCTACCACATTGCGCCGAACGTATTCCGTGAGCTGGGCGCTCAGGTTATCGCGATGGGCTGTGAGCCTGATGGACTGAACATTAACGAAGAAGTTGGCGCAACCGATGTACGCGCGCTGCAGGCTCGCGTGCTGGCGGAAAAAGCCGATCTCGGTATTGCCTATGACGGCGATGGCGATCGCGTCATCATGGTTGACCATGAAGGCAATAAAGTCGATGGCGATCAGATCCTCTATATTATCGCTCGTGAAGGTCTGCGTCAGGGCCAGCTGCGCGGTGGCGCAGTCGGTACGCTAATGAGCAACATGGGTCTTGAGCTGGCGCTGAAGCAGCTTGGCATTCCGTTTACCCGTGCGAAAGTGGGTGACCGTTACGTGCTGGAAAAACTGCAGGAAAAAGGCTGGCGTATCGGCGCGGAAAACTCCGGCCACGTGATTCTGCTGGACAAAACCACCACCGGCGATGGCATTGTCGCCAGCCTGCAGGTGGTGGCGGCGATGGTGCGTAATCATATGAGCCTGCACGATCTGTGCAGCGGTATGAAAATGTTCCCGCAGATTCTGGTCAACGTACGCTTTACCGAAGGCAGCGGCAACCCGCTGGAACATGACAGCGTAAAAGCGGTCACTGCCGAAGTAGAGGCTGCGCTGGGGAACCGTGGACGCGTGCTGCTGCGTAAATCTGGCACAGAGCCGCTGATTCGCGTGATGGTTGAAGGCGAGCATGAAGCGCAGGTGAAGGAATTTGCCCACCGTATCGCCGATGCGGTCAAAAGCGTATAACTATCGCGTCTAAGTGATTAAAAAGGCGGCTATTGCTGCCTTTTTAAGCATATAAAAACGCTTTTTGCTGTTTTTTTCCGCAGTTGATACAATACGCCAAAATTGCCCTTGCGAAGGTTATTCGCTTTGGTTAGTATTCACACCCGCTTCAGTGGGAAATATTAAAAACGTCCCGCTTTATTGGTGAAGCACTTGGTATGCGGCGAATCCGCAAGGAACAGGTTGATTATGTACGAAGCTCTTTTAGTAATTTTCCTTATTGTAGCGATTGCCCTCGTTGGCCTGATTATGCTGCAACAAGGTAAAGGCGCTGACATGGGAGCCTCCTTCGGAGCAGGCGCTTCTGGCACGTTGTTTGGTTCTAGCGGTTCTGGTAACTTCATGACCCGTATGACCGGCATTCTGGCCGCGCTGTTCTTCATCATCAGTCTGGCGCTGGGTAATATCAACAGCAACAAGACCAATAAAGGAAGCGAGTGGGATAATCTGAGCGCGCCGAAATCTGAGCAGACTCAGCCAAGCGCACCGGCTCAGCCGACCAGCGATATCCCGCACTAAGTATTCTGTACCGAGGTGGTGGAATTGGTAGACACGCTACCTTGAGGTGGTAGTGCCCTAACGGGCTTGTGGGTTCGAGTCCCATCCTCGGTACCAATATTCCAGAGAAAAGACGCTGAAAAGCGTCTTTTTTTGTTTTTGTCCCTCTCTATTCGTTGTTTATTTATAAACAACACTCCGCTGGTTTTGATCCCCGTGAAATCGCTAAAGTCGCCCTCATCAATTTTGACGAGGTTCAGTGACGCCATGCGTACTTTAAAAGTAGTTATCATTGCCGGTATGTTGGGCCTGGCCGGATGCAGCAGCAATTCTTCGCCAGAAACAGTAGACACGTTGAATACCCTGCAGGTGCCGGTTATAAATAATTCCGTGCCTGCGCCGGAATCATCAACGGTCGTTAACTGTTTTCAGGATAACAACCTGCTCATCAGCAAGTTAAGCCAGTCGCTTAAAAGCAACTATTTACAGGATGTGGATAAACGGGATGTCTTTGATAAGCATAGCGAGGCGTTTCAGGTCTACGGTGCGTTAACCAAACTTGAGCAAATGGCTTCGATGAACGACGTCTACCGTAAAGAGAACAATATTGCGGGCTTGCTGGAAATTAATAAGCTGCTGAAAACCATACCATCTGTCGCATAAAAAAAGGGATTGCCGACAGGCAATCCCTTTTGCCGCACTTAGAAACGGAAATTGAAACCCGCATAGGCGCCATCCGCCAGGACGTTATCGTGGTGGTCATGTTTACCCGCCATATCGATATAGCGATAGCCCGCTTCGATGCTCATGGATTTAATGATATTCACGCGTAAGCCGGCATTGGCTTCAAGGTATTCATCAACGCCGCTGGACATTGAATCCGGGGAATAATAAGCCTCACCGAACAAGGTAAAGAAATCGCCAAGCGGTAGTTGAGCGCCGCCGCCGAGGGCAATCGCATAGCCTTCATCGCCATCGTTCGGATTCAGGTATACCGCTTTACCACCGGCCGTCAGCAGGAACGGACCGAGGTCAAAGTTATAGCCCATGCCCAATCCCACCGTATCGCCATCGTTATCGCTATGCGCCCAGTTCCCGTTAAAGGTCATTCCGGGAGCCTGTGGATTAAAGCTGGCTGATAAGTTGGTGAATTCTGAACCGGCCTCACCGTGAAGACTAACGGAAGCGAAGGCGGCGCTGCTGGCGCTCAGGGCGGCGATAAGCAGGATGGATTTCAATCTGAACATGCTCATTATTCGTATTCCTTCGGGTAAAAAAATGCCCGATACGAGCGCTCGGGCAAAATTAACGGGTTTCTGGTTTAATAGTTATGTGCAGAATAAAAGCATTTATCGCCCACCGTTACCGTTTATATGTTTATTTTTAAATAATGGTCGTGAGGCGATAAGTGGGACTGCAGTGCGTTAAAACTTCTCAGGTAGGGAGGTGATACTCTGTAAATAACCACCGCGGGCAAACTCGATATAGCCACCTTTTTTCAATGCGGAAAGCACATTCAGAATGCTGCTGCGCGACAAATGCGTGCGGTCCTGAATATATTCCAGCATGGATACCCGCGAACGGGTCTCTTCAGGAAGCAACAACATTTCCATTAAGTGATTGCGAATGACCGAATAAGTCCGCTGTTGTAATACTAAATCGTCGCGATACACCAAATAAGAGGTGTGGTAAGCCAGCAGCCGGGTGACCTCTTCCCACATGTTATGCTCACTGAAAAGTTGCATGGCTTTGTCGCTGTCAATCCGCAGGATCTCCGTATCGACTTCCGCGCGAAGGCCGTGGCTACGGCTGGGCTGCAGCATCTCGGCTACGCCAAACAGGTGTGGTTCATAGACGGTGACCATGAGTAATCTGTCCGATGAGCGAAAAATGGATAACTCACCTTTCTTAAACAGATAGAGCTGGATTTTACCTTTATATTCCCAGCTAAGCCTTTTCCTTGCGACCATATTTATTGACGTGGCATGCGGTTCCAGCATTGCCATCAGACGGTTGATCGCGTCTTGCGGCCGAACGGGAGGTTTAATATTCATTGCGATCCTCTCGGTATAAGAGTACAGGTATTCGATAAATTATAGATGGTGATTATTAAAAATAGTGATGCCATAAACTATAACGATAAAGTAGGGTTGTGATTTAGGATTTATTGCGGAAATAAAAAAGCCGGCGGGTTAGCGCCGGCTGGAGAGTTTGGCTTCGCGGTTTATTTATCGCGATTTTCCAGGTTTTCAACCTGTGGCAGACCGGTGGCGGAAGACGCGCTGAGTAGCCCGGATTGGGCATAGCCGAATAGCTTCTCACGAGTATCGGTAATGTCCAGGTTACGCATGGTCAGCTGGCCGATACGATCTTCAGCGGTAAACATGGAATCGCCTTTTTCCATGGTCAGACGCTCTGCTTTATAGGTCAGGTTGTCTGACACGGTATTCAGGATCGAGTAGTCGTTGCCGCGACGCAGTTCAAGGGTGACTTCGCCAGTGATCTGGCTGGCTACCCAACG
The DNA here is from genome assembly GCF_050600755.1 of Klebsiella sp. 141162. Classification (NCBI taxonomy): domain Bacteria; kingdom Pseudomonadati; phylum Pseudomonadota; class Gammaproteobacteria; order Enterobacterales; family Enterobacteriaceae; genus Klebsiella; species Klebsiella sp. 141162. The sequence goes on from NZ_JAQIRI010000012.1 coordinate 49,232, forward strand.
CTGCAGCGAATCGCGCAGCATCAGCGCCTGGGAATCGAACCAGCGTCCCTGATACAGCAGACGACCCAACTGGCGGCCATGAGCATGATATTGCTCGATAGTATCTTCGTTATGGATACCGGTCAGCAGGCGCTCGTAGGCGATATGCAATAGCGCCATCCCCGGGGCTTCATAGATGCCGCGGCTTTTCGCTTCAATGATGCGGTTTTCAATCTGATCGCTCATGCCCAGACCGTGGCGACCACCGATGCGGTTAGCTTCCAGCATCAGTTCGACGTCATCGCTGAACGTTTTACCATTCAGCGCAACCGGGTGGCCCTGTTCAAAACGCACGGTCACTTCTTCAGCGGCGATTTTTACGCTTTCATCCCAGAACTTCACACCCATGATCGGGTTGACGATTTTCACGCTGGAATTGAGGAATTCGAGATCTTTCGCTTCGTGCGTCGCACCCAGCATGTTGGAGTCGGTGGAATAGGCTTTTTCGACAGACATTTTGTAGTCGAAGCCGCAGGCTATCATAAACTCGGACATTTCATGACGACCGCCCAGTTCATCAATGAAGTCGCTATCCAGCCACGGTTTGTAAATCTGCAGTTCCGCATTGGTCAGCAGACCGTAGCGATAAAAGCGCTCGATATCGTTGCCTTTATAGGTGCTACCGTCGCCCCAGATGTTGACGCCATCTTCTTTCATCGCGGCAACCAGCATGGTGCCGGTCACGGCGCGGCCCAGCGGCGTGGTATTGAAATAAGTTAAGCCGCCGGTGGTGTTATGGAATGCGCCGCACTGAATCGCCGCTATACCTTCCGCCACCAGTTGTTTGCGGCAATCAATCAGACGAGCGCCTTCAGCGCCATACTCTTTCGCACGACGCGGAATGGCTTCGTAGTCGTCTTCGTCAGGCTGGCCTAGATTCGCGGTATATGCATAAGGAACCGCGCCTTTTTTACGCATCCACAGCAGGGCGGCGCTGGTATCCAGTCCACCAGAGAAAGCAATACCAATACGTTGACCAACCGGGAGATGCTTAAGAATCGTCGTCATAAAATAAAACCCTGCTAGATAGACTGTGGTGAGTTCGACTCAACAACAAATTTGCATTTTTATGCACTAATTGTGAGTTTTCATTTAATCATCTTTTGCTGGCGACAGGAAGAGCCTGATGGTGATTTTGCTAAAAAAGCCTGAAATGCCAGCATAAACGGCAAGCGGGTGGTGTAAAATGGATGTTGACAAAATATATGATTTATCGATACAATTCACCACGATTTTATGTCCCGTCCTCGGTACCAAATCCCAGCAGTATTTGCGTCTTTTGCTCAGAAAGAGTAAAATATGCCACGTTTCAGGCGCGGGGTGGAGCAGCCTGGTAGCTCGTCGGGCTCATAACCCGAAGGTCGTCGGTTCAAATCCGGCCCCCGCAACCACTTTCCCATTAAGTACTTTTTCAAATATACTGTGAGGACTAGGTCCTTCGTAGCCGGATTTGAAAGAATTCTTCTGGAAGGTGTTCCAGATCGCAATTGCGGTCTCAGGGTTCAGTTATCTAAAGCCCCGATTTATCGGGGTTTTTTGTTATCTGACTTCAGAATAACTGGGCTATACGCCCTTTTTTTATGTCTTGGGGGTGGGTTTGTCCACATTAGAGCAAAAATTAACAGAGATGCTCACTGCGCCAGTTGAAGCGCTTGGCTTTGAGCTGGTCGGCATCGAATTTATTCGCGGTCGCACATCCACACTGCGCATCTATATTGATAGTGAAGATGGCATCAATGTTGATGATTGTGCTGATGTGAGCCACCAGGTCAGTGCTGTCATGGATGTCGAAGATCCGATCACCGTCGCTTACAACCTGGAAGTCTCTTCGCCTGGTCTCGACCGTCCGATGTTTACTGCTGAACACTATCAACGCTTCACCGGTGAAGAAGTTTCGCTGGTGCTGCGCATGGCGGTACAGAACCGTCGTAAATGGCAGGGCATTATCAAAGCGGTAGACGGTGAGATGATCACGGTAACCGTCGAAGGCAAAGATGAAGTGTTCGCGCTGAGTAACATCCAGAAGGCGAACCTGGTTCCCCACTTTTAACAGTCTGGATTGAGGTGAAAGGCCCCGATGAACAAAGAAATTTTGGCTGTTGTTGAAGCCGTTTCCAACGAAAAAGCGCTGCCGCGCGAGAAGATTTTCGAAGCGTTGGAAAGCGCTCTGGCAACGGCGACCAAGAAAAAATACGAACAAGAGATCGACGTTCGCGTAGAAATCGACCGTAAAAGCGGCGATTTCGACACCTTCCGTCGCTGGCTGGTGGTTGAAGAGGTGACTCAACCTACCCGCGAGATCACGCTGGAAGCTGCGCGTTACGAAGATGAAAGCATGAACGTCGGCGACTACGTTGAAGATCAGATTGAATCTGTCACCTTCGACCGTATCACTACGCAGACCGCTAAACAGGTTATCGTACAGAAAGTACGTGAAGCTGAGCGCGCGATGGTTGTCGATCAGTTCCGCGAGCACGAAGGTGAGATCATCACCGGCGTGGTGAAAAAAGTGAACCGCGACAACATCACTCTGGATCTGGGCAGCAATGCTGAAGCCGTGATCCTGCGTGAAGATATGCTGCCGCGTGAAAACTTCCGTCCGGGCGACCGTATTCGCGGCGTGCTGTACGCCGTTCGTCCGGAAGCACGCGGCGCGCAGCTGTTCGTGACTCGCTCCAAACCAGAGATGCTGGTCGAACTGTTCCGCATTGAAGTGCCGGAAATTGGCGAAGAAGTGCTGGAAATCAAAGCCGCAGCCCGCGATCCGGGTTCTCGTGCGAAAATCGCCGTGAAAACCAATGACAAGCGTATCGACCCGGTTGGCGCTTGTGTCGGTATGCGCGGCGCGCGCGTTCAGGCGGTTTCTACCGAGCTTGGCGGCGAGCGCATCGATATCGTCCTGTGGGATGATAACCCGGCGCAGTTCGTGATTAACGCTATGGCGCCGGCTGACGTCGCGTCCATCGTGGTGGATGAAGATAAACACACCATGGACATCGCGGTAGAAGCAGGCAACCTGGCGCAGGCGATTGGCCGTAACGGTCAGAACGTCCGCCTGGCATCGCAGCTCAGCGGCTGGGAACTCAACGTCATGACCGTTGATGACCTGCAGGCTAAGCACCAGGCTGAAGCCCATGCCGCTATCGATACCTTCACCAAATATCTCGATATTGATGAAGATTTCGCAACCGTACTGGTTGAAGAGGGCTTCTCCTCGCTGGAAGAACTGGCCTATGTGCCGATGAAAGAACTGCTGGAAATCGACGGCCTTGACGAAGCGACCGTTGAAGCACTTCGTGAGCGTGCGAAAAACGCACTGACTACACTGGCGCTGGCTCAGGAAGAAAGCCTGGGAGACAACAAACCTGCCGACGATTTACTGAATCTGGAAGGTTTGGACCGTGCTCTGGCGTTTAAGCTGGCTGCCCGTGGTGTTTGTACGCTGGAAGATCTCGCCGAACAGGGCGTTGATGACCTGGCTGATATCGAAGGTATGACCGACGAGAAAGCTGGTGAACTCATCATGGCTGCTCGCAACATTTGTTGGTTCGGCGACGAAGCGTAATAAACTGTAGCAGGAAGGAACAGCATGACAGATGTGACTATTAAAGCGCTGGCCTCAGAAATTCAGACCTCTGTGGATCGCCTGATACAGCAATTTGCTGATGCAGGCATTCGCAAATCGGCTGATGATTCTGTGACCGCGCAAGAGAAGCAAACCTTGTTAACGCACCTGAACCGTGAACACGGCTCGGCGCCTGACAAGCTGACGTTGCAGCGTAAAACGCGCAGCACGTTAAATATTCCAGGTACCGGTGGAAAGAGTAAATCGGTACAAATCGAAGTCCGCAAGAAACGCACCTTTGTGAAACGCGATCCGCAAGAGGCTGAACGCCTGGCCGCGGAAGAGCAGGCGCAGCGTGAAGCGGAAGAGCAGGCCCGTCGTGAAGCTGAAGAAGCAGCTAAACGCGAGGCGCAATTAAAAGCTGAACGTGAGGCCGCAGAACAAGCTAAACGTGAAGTCGCTGATAAAGCGAAACGTGAAGCCGCGGAAAAAGACAAAGTGAGCAATCAACATACCGACGAAATGACCAAGACCGCCCAGGCTGAAAAGATCCGCCGTGAGAACGAAGCAGCGGAGCTGAAGCGCAAATCGGAAGAAGAAGCACGCCGCAAACTTGAAGAAGAAGCGCGCCGTGTAGCGGAAGAAGCACGCCGTATGGCTGAAGAAAATGAAAAAAACTGGAGTGAAACTCCGGAAACCCCAGAAGAAACGACCGACTACCACGTAACCACCTCTCAGCATGCGCGTCAGGCTGAAGATGATAACGATCGTGAAGTTGAAGGCGGTCGCGGCCGTGGCCGTAACAGCAAAGCTGCGCGTCCGGCGAAGAAAGGCAACAAACACGCTGAATCCAAAGCTGACCGTGAAGAAGCCCGTGCGGCCGTTCGCGGCGGTAAAGGCGGCAAACATCGTAAAGGTTCTTCTCTGCAGCAGGGCTTCCAGAAGCCGGCTCAGGCCGTTAACCGTGATGTTGTGATCGGCGAAACCATCACCGTTGGCGAGCTGGCCAACAAGATGGCGGTCAAAGGCTCTCAGGTCATCAAAGCGATGATGAAACTGGGCGCGATGGCGACCATCAACCAGGTCATCGACCAGGAAACCGCACAGCTGGTTGCCGAAGAGATGGGCCACAAAGTTATCCTGCGTCGTGAAAACGAGCTGGAAGAAGCAGTAATGAGCGACCGTGACACCGGCGCTGCGGCTGAACCGCGCGCACCGGTAGTGACCATCATGGGTCACGTTGACCACGGTAAAACCTCTCTGCTGGACTACATTCGTTCTACTAAGGTTGCCTCCGGCGAAGCGGGTGGTATTACCCAGCACATCGGCGCGTACCACGTAGAAACCGACAACGGCATGATCACCTTCCTGGATACCCCGGGCCACGCCGCGTTTACCTCTATGCGTGCTCGTGGCGCGCAGGCGACGGATATCGTGGTTCTGGTGGTGGCGGCAGACGACGGCGTGATGCCGCAGACTGTGGAAGCTATCCAGCACGCCAAAGCGGCGCAGGTGCCGGTAGTGGTTGCAGTGAACAAGATCGATAAGCCGGAAGCGGATATGGATCGCGTGAAGAACGAACTCTCCCAGTACGGCGTGATGCCGGAAGAGTGGGGCGGTGAAGCGCAGTTCATCCCAGTATCAGCGAAAGTCGGTACCGGTATCGACGACCTGCTGAACGCAATCCTGCTGCAGGCTGAAGTTCTCGAACTGAAAGCGGTACGTAACGGTATGGCGAGCGGCGCGGTCATCGAATCCTTCCTGGATAAAGGTCGCGGTCCGGTAGCTACCGTTCTGGTTCGCGAAGGTACTCTGCATAAGGGCGATATCGTACTGTGTGGCTTTGAATATGGCCGCGTACGTGCGATGCGTGACGAACTGGGTCGCGAAGTGCTGGAAGCGGGTCCGTCCATTCCGGTGGAAATCCTCGGTCTGTCCGGCGTTCCGGCGGCGGGTGATGAAGTTACCGTTGTTCGTGACGAGAAAAAAGCGCGTGAAGTTGCGCTGTATCGTCAGGGTAAATTCCGTGAAGTTAAACTGGCTCGCCAGCAGAAATCTAAACTGGAAAACATGTTCGCTAACATGACCGAAGGCGAAGTTCACGAAGTGAACATCGTGCTGAAAGCGGACGTGCAGGGCTCTGTCGAAGCGATTTCCGATTCCTTACTGAAACTGTCTACCGACGAAGTTAAAGTGAAGATCATCGGTTCCGGCGTAGGTGGTATCACCGAAACCGACGCGACCCTGGCTGCCGCTTCCAACGCGATTCTGGTTGGCTTCAACGTTCGTGCCGATGCTTCCGCACGTAAAGTTATCGAGTCAGAAAGCCTGGATCTGCGTTACTACTCCGTCATCTATAACCTGATCGACGAAGTGAAAGCAGCGATGAGCGGCATGCTGTCTCCGGAACTGAAACAGCAGATCATCGGTCTGGCTGAAGTGCGTGATGTCTTCAAATCGCCGAAATTCGGCGCCATCGCGGGCTGTATGGTTACCGAAGGTACGATTAAACGTCACAACCCAATCCGCGTCCTGCGCGACAACGTGGTGATCTATGAAGGCGAGCTGGAATCCCTGCGCCGCTTCAAAGATGACGTTAACGAAGTCCGTAACGGCATGGAATGTGGTATCGGCGTGAAGAACTACAACGACGTTCGCGTTGGCGATATGATCGAAGTGTTCGAAATCATCGAAATCCAGCGTAGCATCGATTAATCGTCAGATAGCTATGCGAAGGCCGGGTAAGCGAAGCGCCACCCGGCAATAATTTTAAAAAGGGGCTTTTGGCCCCTTTTTTGTCTTTATTCTGGAGAATTTATTATGGCGAAAGAATTTGGTCGCCCGCAGCGCGTGGCCCAGGAGATGCAAAAAGAAATTGCCATCATCCTGCAGCGTGAAATCAAAGACCCGCGTCTGGGCATGATGACCACCGTTTCCGGCGTGGAAATGTCCCGTGACCTGGCCTATGCCAAAGTGTATGTCACCTTCCTCAACGACAAAGATGAAGCCGCGGTGAAAGCGGGCATCAAAGCGCTGCAGGAAGCCTCTGGCTTTATCCGCTCTCTGCTGGGCAAAGCGATGCGCCTGCGCATCGTGCCGGAACTGACTTTCTTCTACGACAACTCGCTGGTCGAAGGGATGCGCATGTCCAACCTGGTTACCAGCGTGGTGAAACACGACGATGAGCGTCGTGTTAACCCGGACGACAGCAAGGAGGACTAATGAGTCGTCCTCGTCGTCGCGGCCGCGACGTGCACGGCGTATTGCTGCTGGATAAGCCTCAGGGCGCCTCCAGCAACGATGTGCTGCAGAAAGTAAAACGTATTTATAACGCCAACCGCGCTGGGCATACCGGCGCGCTGGATCCGCTGGCGACCGGTATGCTGCCGGTTTGCCTTGGCGAAGCGACTAAGTTTTCCCAGTATCTGCTGGACTCCGATAAGCGTTATCGCGTGATCGCCAAACTTGGCCAGCGTACGGATACCTCCGACGCCGATGGTCAGGTGGTGGAAGAACGCCCGCTAACCTTTAGCGAAGAACAACTGGCGGCGGCGCTGGATAGCTTCCGCGGCGAGACTCAGCAGGTGCCGTCGATGTACTCGGCGCTGAAGTATCAGGGTAAAAAACTGTACGAATACGCTCGTCAGGGCATTGAGGTTCCGCGTGAAGCCCGGCCGATTACGGTCTATGAGCTGCTGTTTATTCGCCATGAAGGCGATGAACTGGAGCTTGAGATCCACTGCTCGAAAGGCACCTACATCCGTACGATTATCGATGATTTGGGTGAGAAACTTGGCTGCGGCGCGCACGTGATTTTCCTGCGTCGCCTGGCGGTGAGCAAATACCCGGTCGAGCGGATGGTGACCCTGGAGCAGCTGCAGGCGCTGGTCGAACAGGCGGCGGCGCAGGATATTCCTGCCGCGCAACTGCTTGATCCGCTGCTGATGCCGATGGACAGCCCGGCTTCGGATTACCCGCTGGTTCATATTCCAGAAACTTCCGCGGTCTACTTTAAGAACGGTAATCCGGTTCGTCAGTCAGGCGCGCCGCTTAACGGGCTGGTGCGGGTGATGGAAAGCGAGTCCGGCAAGTTCCTCGGCATGGGCGAAATCGACGATGAAGGCCGCGTCGCGCCCCGTCGTCTGGTGGTGGAATACCCGCAGTGAGCGCTTTTGTTGCGATAAAAGCCTGCTACGAGTAGAATATCGCCGCTTAACGTCCGCTAAAGTGTTTTAACATTTTCGGGCGTTGCATCAGGGGTTGCTGAATTAGAGATCGGCACCCTTTCTTTACTTATAATTTTGGAGTTTGAAAATGTCTCTAAGCGTTGAAGCTAAAGCACAAATCGTTTCTGAGTTCGGTCGTGGCGCAAACGACAGCGGTTCTACTGAAGTTCAGGTTGCACTGCTGACTGCACAGATCAACCACCTGCAGGGTCACTTTGCAGAGCACAAAAAAGATCACCACAGCCGTCGTGGTCTGCTGCGCATGGTTTCTCAGCGTCGTAAACTGCTCGACTACCTGAAACGTAAAGATGTTGCACGTTACTCCGCGCTGATCGAGCGTCTGGGTCTGCGTCGCTAATTCTGCGAGTTTCAGAAAAAGGGGCCTCACGGCCCCTTTTTTCGACCGGGCGGCAGCAATTCATTAAAAACTCATGTATTGTTGCTATTAATGATCTTCATGCAGAGGTTCGCGCGGCTAATGAGAGGCTTCATCCGCAGGGGCGGGTAAAGGTTGTCATTAGTCGCGAGGATGCAGAGGATCGGGTCATCAGGCGCGATATCGTGGATATGGCGTCATTTTTAGATAAAAGGATAGAATTTTGCTTAATCCGATCGTTCGTAAATTCCAGTACGGCCAGCACACCGTAACCCTGGAAACCGGCATGATGGCGCGCCAGGCAACGGCCGCTGTGATGGTTAGCATGGATGACACCGCGGTATTCGTTACCGTTGTGGGTCAGAAAAAAGCGAAACCGGGCCAGGACTTCTTCCCGCTGACTGTTAACTACCAGGAGCGTACTTACGCTGCCGGTAAAATCCCGGGTGGCTTCTTCCGTCGTGAAGGCCGTCCAAGCGAAGGCGAAACCCTGATCGCGCGTCTGATTGACCGCCCGGTTCGTCCGCTGTTCCCGGAAGGCTTCGTTAACGAAGTTCAGGTTATCGCGACCGTTGTTTCCGTTAACCCGCAGGTTAACCCGGATATCGTCGCGATGATCGGCGCATCCGCAGCGCTGTCTCTGTCCGGTATTCCGTTCAATGGCCCAATCGGCGCCGCTCGCGTGGGTTACATCAACGACCAGTACGTACTGAACCCAACCCAGGAAGAGCTGAAATCCAGCAAACTGGATCTGGTGGTTGCCGGTACCGAAGCGGCCGTACTGATGGTTGAATCCGAAGCTGAACTGCTGAGCGAAGACCAGATGCTGGGCGCGGTGGTCTTTGGCCACGAGCAGCAGCAGGTTGTAATTCAGAACATCAACGACCTGGTGAAAGAAGCCGGTAAACCACGTTGGGACTGGCAGCCGGAAGCGGTCAACGAAGCGCTGAACGCGCGCGTTGCTGCGCTGGCTGAATCCCGCCTGAGCGATGCTTACCGTATCACCGACAAACAAGAGCGTTACGCTCAGGTTGACGTGATCAAATCTGAAACCATCGCTACGCTGGTTGCTGAAGATGAAACCCTGGACGCCAACGAACTGGGTGAAATCCTGCACGCCATCGAGAAAAACGTTGTTCGTAGCCGCGTACTGGCAGGCGAGCCGCGTATCGATGGCCGCGAAAAAGACATGATCCGTGGTCTGGACGTTCGTACCGGCGTACTGCCGCGTACTCACGGTTCCGCACTGTTTACCCGCGGCGAAACTCAGGCGCTGGTTACCGCGACTCTGGGTACCGCACGCGACGCGCAGAACATCGACGAACTGATGGGCGAGCGCACGGACTCCTTCCTGTTCCACTACAACTTCCCTCCGTACTCCGTAGGCGAAACTGGCATGGTGGGTTCTCCGAAGCGTCGTGAAATCGGTCACGGTCGTCTGGCTAAGCGCGGCGTTCTGGCCGTAATGCCGACAATCGACGAATTCCCGTACACCGTTCGCGTGGTATCTGAGATCACCGAATCCAACGGTTCTTCTTCCATGGCTTCCGTCTGTGGCGCATCTCTGGCGCTGATGGACGCTGGCGTGCCGGTGAAAGCCGCCGTTGCGGGTATCGCAATGGGTCTGGTGAAAGAAGGCGACAACTTCGTCGTACTGTCCGACATTCTGGGTGACGAAGACCACCTTGGCGATATGGACTTCAAAGTTGCGGGTTCTCGCGACGGTATCTCTGCGCTGCAGATGGATATCAAAATTGAAGGTATCACCAAAGAAATCATGCAGGTTGCTCTGAACCAGGCTAAAGGTGCGCGTCTGCACATCCTGGGCGTGATGGAACAGGCGATTAACGCGCCGCGCGGCGACATCTCCGAATTCGCACCGCGTATCCACACCATCAAGATCAACCCGGACAAGATCAAAGACGTTATCGGTAAAGGCGGTTCTGTTATCCGTGCTCTGACCGAAGAAACCGGCACCACCATCGAAATCGAAGATGACGGTACCGTGAAGATCGCAGCGACCGACGGCGACAAAGCGCAGCATGCTATCCGCCGTATCGAAGAGATCACCGCTGAGATCGAAGTTGGCCGTATCTACAATGGTAAAGTGACCCGCATCGTTGACTTTGGCGCATTCGTTGCCATCGGCGGCGGTAAAGAAGGTCTGGTTCACATCTCTCAGATCGCTGACAAGCGCGTTGAGAAAGTGACTGATTACCTGCAGATGGGTCAGGAAGTACCGGTTAAGGTTCTGGAAGTTGACCGTCAGGGCCGCGTACGTCTGAGCATTAAAGAAGCAACTGAGCAGACTCAGCCAGCTACCGCGCCGGAAGCTCCGGCCGCAGAGCAGGGCGAGTAAGGTTGCCGATTGCCCTCCGCTTCGGCGGAGGGTCTATTCCGGGCAGGATGCCTTTTTGCAGCCGGGGAACTGGACGTTCATCCAATCGTTGTCTTCGGGAGTGGGAAATGAAGCCTTTTCTGCGCTGGTGTTTCGTGGCGACAGCTCTCACGCTGGCAGGATGCAGCAACTCTGCCTGGCGTAAGGACGCCGTCCTCGCGGTACCATTGCAACCGACTTTGCAGCAAGAAGTGATTCTGGCGCGCATGGAACAAATTCTTGCCAGTCGGGCTTTAACCGATGACGAACGCGCACAGCTTTTATATGAGCGCGGAGTGTTGTATGATAGTCTCGGTCTGAGGGCATTAGCGCGAAATGATTTTTCACAAGCGCTGGCAATCCGACCCGATATGCCTGAAGTATTCAATTACTTAGGCATTTATTTAACGCAGGCAGGCAATTTTGATGCTGCCTATGAAGCGTTTGATTCTGTACTTGAGCTTGATCCAACTTACAACTACGCGCACTTAAACCGCGGCATCGCTCTGTATTACGGTGGCCGTGCTAAGTTAGCGCAAGATGATCTGCTGGCGTTTTATCAAGACGATCCCAATGATCCTTTCCGCAGTCTGTGGTTATACCTCGCCGAGCGTAAGCTTGATGAGAAGCAGGCGCTTGAAGCACTGAAACAGCGCTTCAACAAGTCGGATAAAGAGCAATGGGGATGGAACATTGTCGAGTTCTACCTTGGCGACATTAGCGAAAAAGAGCTGATGACCCGTCTGAAGGCAGACGCAACGGATAACACCTCGCTCGCTGAGCATCTCAGTGAAACCAACTTCTATTTAGGTAAGTACTACCTAAGTCTGGGGGACAAGGACAGCGCTACGGCACTGTTCAAACTGGCGGTCGCTAACAACGTTCATAACTACGTTGAGCACCGATACGCATTGTTGGAATTATCGCTCTTGGGCCAGGAGCAAGATGACCTGGCAGAATCGGACCAGCAATAGCTGACGAACACACATCAGCCCATTTTTTGATTGCCATCACCTTCGCGGGTGAGGGCGTTGTTGTTCGTTAATACACCTACTTTGAGCCGGTTCACACTTTTCAATGAGAATTACTCTAAATTTTCACGATGAGTTATGTAGACTGGCCGCCATTAATTTTGAGGCACACGTACTACATGGCTGAATTCGAAACCACTTTTGCAGATCTGGGCCTGAAGGCTCCTATCCTTGAAGCGCTTAACGATCTGGGTTACGAAAAACCATCTCCGATCCAGGCTGAGTGCATTCCGCATCTGCTGGACGGCCGCGACGTTCTGGGTATGGCTCAGACCGGTAGCGGTAAGACCGCAGCGTTCTCTTTACCGCTGCTGAACAACATCGATCCTGAGCTGAGAGCACCGCAGATTCTGGTGCTGGCGCCGACCCGCGAACTGGCGGTACAGGTTGCTGAAGCAATGACGGAATTCTCTAAACATATGCGCGGCGTAAACGTGGTTGCCCTGTACGGCGGCCAGCGTTATGACGTGCAGCTGCGCGCCCTGCGTCAGGGGCCGCAGATCGTTGTCGGTACCCCGGGTCGTCTGCTGGACCACCTGAAGCGCGGTACGCTGGATCTCTCTAAACTGAGCGGCCTGGTACTGGACGAAGCAGATGAAATGCTGCGCATGGGCTTTATCGAAGACGTAGAAACCATTATGGCGCAGATCCCGGAAGGTCATCAGACCGCTCTGTTCTCCGCCACTATGCCGGAAGCGATTCGTCGCATTACCCGCCGCTTCATGAAAGAGCCGCAGGAAGTGCGCATTCAGTCCAGCGTCACCACGCGCCCGGACATCAGCCAGAGCTACTGGACTGCTTACGGCATGCGTAAAAACGAAGCGCTGGTGCGTTTCCTGGAAGCGGAAGACTTTGATGCGGCGATTATCTTCGTGCGTACCAAAAACGCGACCCTGGAAGTGGCAGAAGCGCTGGAGCGTAGCGGTTATAACAGCGCCGCGCTTAACGGCGATATGAACCAGGCGCTGCGTGAGCAGACCCTGGAGCGCCTGAAAGACGGTCGTCTGGACATCCTGATCGCCACCGACGTTGCGGCCCGCGGCCTGGACGTTGAGCGTATCAGCCTGGTTGTTAACTATGACATCCCGATGGATTCCGAATCTTACGTTCACCGTATCGGCCGTACCGGTCGTGCGGGTCGTGCGGGTCGCGCGCTGCTGTTCGTTGAGAACCGTGAGCGTCGCCTGCTGCGTAACATCGAACGTACGATGAAGCTGACGATCCCTGAAGTAGAACTGCCGAACGCAGAACTGCTGGGCAAACGTCGCCTGGAGAAATTCGCCGCTAAAGTTCAGCAGCAGCTGGAAAGCAGCGATCTGGACCAGTACCGTGCGCTGCTGGCGAAAATCCAGCCGACCGCGGAAGGCGAAGAGCTGGACGTAGAAACGCTGGCCGCTGCGCTGCTGAAAATGGCCCAGGGCGAACGTTCTCTGATCGTTCCGCCGGATGCGCCGATGCGTCCGCGTCGTGAATTCCGCGATCGTGATGACCGTTTCGAACGCCGTGGCGACCGTAATGACCGCGGTCCGCGTGGCGATCGTGAAGATCGTCCGAAGCGTGAGCGTCGTGACGTGGGTGAAATGGAACTGTACCGCATTGAAGTGGGCCGTGATGACGGCGTTGAAGTTCGTCATATCGTTGGCGCGATCGCTAACGAAGGCGACATCAGCAGCCGTTACATCGGTAACATCAAGCTGTTCGGTTCTCACTCCACCATCGAACTGCCGAAAGGTATGCCGGGCGAAGTGCTGCAGCACTTTACTCGTACCCGCATCCTGAACAAGCCGATGAACATGCAGCTGCTGGGCGATGCGCAGCCGCGCACCGAACGTCGTGGCGGCGGCGAGCGTCGTGAAGGCGGTCGTGGCTTCGGCGGCGAGCGTCGTGAAGGCGGTCGTAGCTTCGGTGGCGAACGTCGTGAAGGCGGTCGTGGTGAAGGTCGTCGTTTCAGCGGCGAACGTCGTGAAGGCGGCCGCGCGCCGCGTCGTGACGATGCTTCCGCGCCGCGCCGTGATGATTCCGCGGGTCGTCGTCGTTTCGGTGGCGATGCGTAATAAGCGCAATCCGCTAGCGTAAAGTAAATAATACAGCCCCGATCGTCATGATTGGGGCTTTTTTTATTTCTTTTGTACTCGTGTACTGGTACAGTGCGTCATGCTCAACGTGAGCGAAGTATTTTCGACTGGAGATTTCGGCAAATGGCGACACTAACCACTACGGCCACCCGACCGTCTTTATTTGGCGGCGTGGTGATTATCGGCGGCACAATTATTGGCGCGGGCATGTTCTCGCTGCCGGTGGTTATGTCCGGCGCGTGGTTCTTCTGGTCGCTGGCGGCGCTGGTTTTTACCTGGTTCTGCATGCTGCACTCCGGTTTGATGATTCTGGAAGCCAACCTTAACTACCGGATTGGCTCCAGCTTCGACACCATTACCAAAGACCTGCTCGGCAAAGGCTGGAACCTGGTAAACGGCGTGTCGATCGCCTTTGTGCTGTATATCCTGACCTACGCCTATATTTCGGCGAGCGGTTCGATCCTGCACCACACCTTCAGTGAAATGTCGCTGAACGTACCCGCGCGCGCTGCGGGCTTCGGCTTCGCGCTGCTGGTGGCCTTTATCGTTTGGATGAGCACGAAAGCGGTAAGCCGCATGACGGCTATCGTACTGGGCGCTAAGGTGATTACCTTCTTTCTGACCTTCGGCAGCCTGCTGGGGCACGTCGAGCCGACGACGCTGTTTAACGTCGTGGAGAAGAATGCCTCCTATGCGCCATATCTGCTGATGACGCTGCCGTTCTGTCTGGCCTCGTTTGGCTATCACGGTAACGTGCCGAGCCTGATGAAATATTATGGTAAGGATCCGCGTACCATTACCCGCTGTCTGATTTACGGTACGCTGCTGGCGCTGGGTCTGTATGTGGTCTGGCTGCTGGTGACGATGGGTAATATCCCTCGTCCGCAGTTTATCGGTATCGCCCAGAAGGGCGGCAACATTGATGTGCTGGTGCAGGCGCTGAGCGGCGTGCTGAATAGCCGCGGTCTGGATCTGCTGCTGGTGGTGTTCTCCAACTTTGCCGTCGCCAGTTCCTTCCTCGGCGTGACGCTGGGGCTGTTCGATTATCTCGCGGATCTGTTTGGCTTTGACGATAGCGCGATGGGACGCTTTAAAACCGCGCTGTTGACCTTTATCCCGCCGATGATCGGCGGGCTGGTGAAACCAGATGGCTTCCTTTACGCCATCGGCTATGCCGGTCTGGCGGCGACGGTATGGGCGGCGATTGTGCCGGCGCTGCTGGCCCGCGCTTCGCGTAAACGCTTCGGTAGCCCACAGTTCCGCGTTTGGGGCGGAAAACCGATGATTACGCTGATCCTGCTGTTCGGGCTCGGCAACGCGGTGGTGCATTTCCTGTCGAGCTTTAATCTGCTGCCGGTTTATCAATAACCGCATCGCCCGGTGGCGTGACGCGCACCGGGCTTACCGCGTCACTAACCTAACAACTCCTCTTTCACCTGCATCGCTAAATCAAAGGAATGCAGGCGCGCCTGGTGGTCGAAGATCTGGCCGTTAACCATGATTTCGTCCGCTTCCGTTTCGCGAAGAATCGACGCTAACCCGTGGCGAACTTTGGTTTTATCGCCAACCAGCGACATGCTTAATGCCTGCTGCACACCATACTGCTCGGACGCTGACCACAGCTGATGCATATTTTCCACCGGCGGCGGCAACTGCCCGGTTTCGCCGCGGCGCAGCTTAACGAAGGCCTGCTGCATCGAAGTAAAGAGGAACTCCGCGTCGCGATTGCTATCGGCGGCGATAATATTGATGCATACCATCGCGTACGGTTTTTCGAGCCGCGCCGAAGGTTTGAAATTGCTGCGATACAGATGCAGCGCCTGGAATAACATGTCCGGCGCGAAGTGAGAGGCGAAAGCAAACGGCAGACCAAGCTGCGCCGCCAGCTGCGCGCTGTACAGGCTTGAGCCCAGTAGCCACACCGGAATTCGTTCGCCATAGCCGGGAACCGGGCGCACCTGCGGATGAGCATCGCGGGCGTCAAACCAGTCCACCAGCTCCGCCACATCGCGCGGGAAATTATCGACATCGCCGCTCATATGGCGACGCAGCGCGCGCATGGTCGGCTGATCGCTGCCCGGCGCGCGGCCAAGGCCGAGATCGATACGTCCGGGATACAGCGTATTCAGGGTGCCGAACTGTTCGGCGATCACCAGCGGCGAATGGTTTGGCAACATCACGCCTCCGGAGCCCAGATGCAGGGTGGTGGTATTGGCGGCAAGATACCCAATCAACACCGAGGTCGCCGCGCTGGCAATGCCCACCATATTATGGTGCTCAGCCAGCCAGTAACGGTGGTAGCCGCGGGATTCCGCCAGCCGGGCGAGAGCGAGAGAGTGGGAAAAGGCTTCTTTAGCCGAAGATCCCTGCGGGATCGGCGCCAGATCGAGCACCGAGAACGGAATGGTTTTATCAGTCATAACAGCTCACTTTGTCGACGGTGAATCTTTTAATAGTGCATTAAAAATTAATAACCGTTGTTAACAAAGTGAGCTTTTACACTTCACCTTACGCCTGCAGCTCCAGCCCGGCCAGCTGTTTCCAGTAGCCGTTGCAATCGCTGTTGGCGGTGAGATCCAGCGGCGCAGCGCCATTTTCGTTGGCGCGGAAGGCGTCGAGCATAGCGAAGGTCTCGCTGCCCATCGGCGACAGGCGCACCATATCCACCAGACCGTGCATCGAGGTTAACTCGTTGCCAAGGTTATAGACGTAGCCGCTCATCGTCTGAATGCCGTTAAGCACAAACACCTGCTGGTTCTCCTGCGACAGCATGCTGCGCCCGGTTGGGTACTTGATGCAGCAGGTTTCGCATTCGTCTTTTGGCCGGTCTTCCGAGCGGGCGGTAAAGCAGCGCGCGGAATAAGCCAGCGGCAGATGGCCGTAGCTCAGCACTTCGACTTCAAACTGGTTGCGAATGCCCAGTTCTTCGCACTGGGTCAGCAAATTAGCCAGCCAGTCGCGGGAAAGCTCCACTGGCATGCACCAGCGCGTCATGCCCTGCTTCAGCAGGAGGCGCAAAGTGACGGCGTTGTAGCAGTTCAGCGCATGACCGGCGACGAAGGGCAGCTTGCGTTCGGCGCAGAGGTTGACCACGCCGAGGTCACTGGCTTCAATCAGGAATTCGCCGTTCTCGACATAGCGCTTCAGCTCGCCCAGTTCGGAGGAGGCCTGCACCAGCGCGAGGGTGGAGAGCACCACCTGCTTGCCGCTACCGGCCAGCGCTTTCGCCATTTCGATCCAATCGCCGACTTTAGTGGCGCGGCGCTTGCTGCACACCGCCTCGCCCAGATAAATGGTGTCAGCGCTACTGTTTGCCGCCTGCTGGTAAAAATCTTCCAGCGTCTCTTTTGGCCAGTAGTACAGCACCGGCCCTAATGAATATTTCATGTTTCTCACTGCCATTTACGGTGATAGGCGCCAAGGGTGGTTTGCGTTCCTTCGGACATCGAACCAAGGGTTTCCATCCATGCGGATTGCGGCACGAAATTCTGCGGATCGGCTTTACAGCGGTCGATCGCCTGACGCCAGACTTTCGCTACCTGGGTGACGTATGCCGGGCTGCGCTGACGGCCTTCGATTTTTACCGAGGCGATATTGGCGGCCATCAGTTCTGGCAACAGCTCCAGGGTATTGAGGCTGGTGGGTTCTTCCAGCGCGTGGTAGCGCTCGCCGTCGACCAGGTAGCGGCCTTTGCACAGCGTCGGATAACCGGCATTCTCGCCATCCTGATAGCGATCGATCAGCACTTCGTTAAGGCGTGACTCCAGCCCCTGCGGCGTTTGCTGCCAGCGGACGAAGCGCGCGGGCGAACAGGCGCCGACGGTATTTGGCGATTCGCCGGTGAGATACGACGAGAGATAGCAGCGGCCTTCCGCCATGATGCATAAGCTACCGAAGGCGAAGACTTCCAGCGGCACCGGCGTGGCGCGGGCTAACTGTTTCACCTGGTGAATGGATAACACCCGCGGCAGTACGACGCGGGCAACGTCAAAGTTGCGGTGATAAAAACGCACCGCCTCTTCGTTAGTGGCGGACGCCTGCACTGAAACGTGACGTTCAATGTGCGGATAGCGTTCCGCGGCGTACTCCAGCATGGCGATATCGGCGAGGATAAGCGCGTCGGCGCCCAATTGCGCGGCCATATCCACAGCACGCTGCCAGCGGGCATAACCGTCGGGATGGGCGAAGGTGTTAATCGCGATATGTAGCTTACGGCGATGCTGGTGCACAAAGCTGACGGCTTCCTGCAATTTCTTTTCGGTGAAATTAAGGCCGGCAAAGTGGCGGGCATTGGTGTCATCTTTCAGCCCGATATACACGGCATCGGCGCCGTTTTCGATGGCCGCCTTAAGTGCCGGGAGGTTACCGGCGGGGCAGAGCAGCTCCATAATTTTTCCTGAAAAACGCGGCCGGTCAGGGACGCAAAATGGTTAACGAGCTGGGATTTTAGTTAACCTTCTGGTGACAATTTTTGATTTGAGGCAGTTAAAAGCGTATTGGTGGGCTCAATAGCTGGCGACCATCATCGCGATTTTGTTGATTTACGCCGCTATGTCGTTTATTTGATATGGCACAATAGCGAAACTATTGCATGCATGGAGTGAAGCTTGTGTTGGATGAACTGCGTTCCCGGCTGGTCCGTTTTGGCCCGTCTTTAATGAGCGTGCCGGTTAAGCTGGCGCCTTTTGCCCTCAAGCGCCAGGTGCTGGAACAAGTATTGAGCTGGCAATTTCGCCAGGCGCTGGCGGATGGAGAACTGGAGTTTCTCGAAGGTCGCTGGTTAAGTATTAATGTGCGCGATATTGGCCTGCTGTGGTATACCTCGGTAGTCGATGGTCGCCTGGTGGTCAGCCAGCAGGCTGACGCCGACGTCAGCTTTAGCGCCGATGCCAGCGATCTGCTGATGATTGCCGCGCGTAAACAGGATCCGGATACGCTATTCTTCCAGCGTCGTCTGGTGATTGAAGGTGATACTGAGCTGGGTCTATACGTGAAGAACCTGATGGATGCCATCGAGCTGGAGCAGATGCCGAAAGCACTGCGGGTCATGCTGCTGCAGATGGCGGATTTTGTCGAAGCAGGCCTGAAGAGCCCGCAGAAACCTGAACAGACATCGGTAGGTGAGGCATGCTGATTCGAGTGGAAATTGGGATTGATGCGCCGGGTATCGACGCGCTGCTGCGCCGTACGTTCGGCAGCGACGCGGAAGCGAAGCTGGTGCACGATCTGCGTGAAGATGGTTTGATCACGCTGGGCTTAGTCGCCACTGACGATGAAGGCCAGGTGGTGGGCTACGTTGCCTTTAGCCCGGTCACCGTCGAAGGCGAAGAGCTGCAGTGGGTAGGTCTGGCGCCATTGGCGGTAGATGAAAGCTATCGCGGCCAGGGTATTGGCCGACAGCTGGTCTACGAAGGGCTGGATTCATTAAATGAATTTGGCTACGCCGCGGTGGTTACGCTGGGCGAACCGGCGCTGTATGGCCGTTTAGGCTTTGAACCCGCCGCCGCGTTCGATTTACGCTGCCGCTGGCCGGACACCGCGGAAGCCTTCCAGGTGCACCGTCTGGCGGATGACGCGCTGCAGGGCGTACACGGTCTGGTCGAGTACAGCGATCATTTCAATCGCTTCTGAGCCCCTCCAGCAGGGTCTCGAACGAACCATCCCCGGCAACGAGGCGCTCTTTCTGGCGCTTCGTTAGCTGCTTGATGCGATACTCCAGCCGCAGAGCGAGTGAGTGGTCACCAACTTTCTGACTAAACGCCAGCGCCAGTTCGCCTTTGCCGCGCAGCGCTTTCGCTCCTTTGCCTTCCTGATGCTGAAGAAAGCGGCGCGGAACATCGGTGGTAATGCCGGTATACAGGCGGTTATCAGCGGTTCGAATAAGATAGAGAAACCAGCACACGGTAATAACGTCAGTCTGTTAGGGTGTGTGCACCATAGCATAATGGAGAATAAAGATGGATACGCTTGCCGCGATTAGCCGCTGGCTGGGTAAACAACACGTCATCACCTGGTGCGTCGCACGTGATGACGAGCTGTGGTGCGCCAATGCGTTTTACGTTTACGACCCGGATAACGTCGTTTTTTATCTGCTGAGCGACGAAAAAAACCGTCACGGCCAGATGACCGGCGAACGCGCGAAGGTCGCCGGGACGGTCAACGGCCAGCCAAAGACCGTTGCCTTAATCCGCGGCGTGCAGTTTAAGGGGGAGATCCGCCGCCTTCACGGTGACGAAGAGGCTGAGATGCGCAAACGCTACGTTAAACGCTTTCCGGTCGCCCGCATGTTGTCGGCGCCGGTGTGGGAGATCCGTCCCGACGAGCTTAAATTTACCGACAACACGCTGGGTTTTGGCAAAAAGCTATATTGGCTGCGCGACTCAAGCCCCGAGCAGGCGTAGCGCCTCGCGATTGAACGCCGGAAGATCGTCCGGGGTTCTGCTGGTGACTAACTGATCGTTATCAAGCACCACTTCCTGATCGTAAAACTCACCGCCGGCGTTTTTCACGTCGACCACGATGGGTTTAACCGCCGTGAGCTTACGCCCGCGAATGACGTCTGCGCTGATGAGTAACTGCGGGCCGTGACAAATGGCAAAGACCGGTTTACCGCTATTCACGAAGTCGCGAGTAAAAGTGACGAAGCGCTCATCACCCCGCAACTGGTCCGGTGAATAGCCGCCAGGCAGCAACAGGGCGTCAAACTGCGCCGGCGTCACGTCATCAATCGCTTTGTCGATCGCCACTTCAGCCTCGCCTTGCTTCCCTTTTACCGTTTTTCCTGCCTGCTTCTCAATTGTCACGACCTGATGCCCGGCAAGTTTAAAAGCCTCGGCAGGTGAGGTGAATTCAGAATCTTCGAAGTCGTCGGTGATTAGTACGGCAATCTTTTTACTCATTCTTCCTCCGATCTTTTGGCAGTGAATGAGGCATTTCCATGATGATGGTGGATACTTACCTCGTAAGCTATTAAGCCTGGAACATGTGGGGCAAAGTGCAAGGCAGACAATTCTGCAAAGGAGATTTGATGAGTCAGGTATTATTAACCGGCGCGACTGGCTTAGTTGGTGGGCACTTACTTCGTCTGCTACAGAGTGAGCCGCGTATTAGCGCGATTGCTGCGCCAACGCGCCGTCCGCTTGCTCCGGCGGAGGGGATATTCAATCCACACGATCCGCAGTTGACCGATGCACTGGCGCAGGTGGTTGATCCTGTCGATATCGTATTCTGCTGCCTGGGCACCACGCGACGGGAAGCGGGGAGTAAAGAAGCGTTTGTGCATGCTGACTATACGCTGGTGGTGGATACGGCGCTGGTCGGGAAGCGCCTCGGGGCGCAACATATGCTGGTGGTCAGCGCGATGGGCGCCAATTCGCATTCGCCCTTCTTCTATAACCGCGTGAAAGGAGAAATGGAAGAGGCGCTGATTGCGCAGGAGTGGCCGCGACTGACCATTGCCCGTCCTTCGATGTTACTGGGCGATCGGGAGCATAAACGCGCCAATGAAACGCTCTTTGCACCGCTATTTCGTTTTCTGCCTGGAGACTGGAAAGCTATTCAGGCCCGCGATGTGGCGACGGCCCTGCTGGCCGAGGCGCTGGCGCCGAGCCATGAAGGTGTCCAGATCCTGACCTCGTCTCAGCTACGGGAACGCGCCGCCAGGCAGGCGGATTAATCATTTTCAAATTTGGACGGCAGGCGTAGTATTCACCTCCTTATTTATTATCTCTTCTCCCTGGGGAATGCTATGGCTGGTCAGTCTTCATCTCAGGCGGCATCACCATTTCAATGGTGGAAACCCGCGCTGTTCTTTCTCGTCGTTATCGTTGGCCTGTGGTACGTCAAATGGCAGCCGTATTACGGTAAAGCCTTTACGGCCGCGGAAACCCACAGTATCGGTAAATCTATTCTCGCCCAGGCTGATGTAAACCCGCTGCAGGCGGCATGGGATTACGCGATGGTTTACTTCCTCGCGGTCTGGAAAGCGGCGGCGCTCGGCGTGCTGCTCGGTTCGCTTATTCAGGTGCTGATCCCCCGCGACTGGCTGCTGCGCACGCTTGGGCAATCTCGTTTTCAGGGCACGCTGCTGGGAGCGATTTTTTCGCTACCGGGGATGATGTGTACCTGCTGCGCCGCGCCGGTTGCCGCCGGAATGCGTAAACAGCAGGTGTCGATGGGCGGGGCGCTGGCGTTCTGGATGGGCAACCCGCTGCTGAACCCGGCGACGCTGGTTTTTATGGGTTTCGTGCTTGGCTGGCAGTTTGCTCTGATCCGGCTGGTGGCCGGGCTGGCGACGGTGCTGGTGGTGGCGACGCTGGTACAAAAATGGGTAAAAGAGGCGGCGACGCAGCCGGTAGCGGCAGAAGACGTTAGCCAACTGAAGAATGATGAGGGCAGTTTTATCAACCGCTGGCTGCGCGCGCTGTGGTCGCTGTTCTGGAGTACGATCCCGGTTTACATCCTCGCGGTGCTGGTGCTGGGCGCGGCGCGGGTCTGGTTGTTCCCGCACGCCGAGGGCGCGGTCGATAACACGCTGTTCTGGGTGATCGCAATGGCGATAGCCGGTTGCCTGTTCGTTATCCCGACGGCGGCGGAAATCCCGATTGTGCAGACGATGATGCTGGCTGGAATGGGCACCGCGCCGGCGCTGGCGCTGCTGATTACCTTGCCTGCGGTGAGCGTACCGTCGCTGGTTATGTTGCGTAAGGCGTTTCCGGCTAAAGCGCTGTGGCTAACCGGCGGGCTGGTGGCGTTGTGCGGGGCGATCGTCGGCGCGCTGGCGCTGGTGTAATTTATCCGGAGCGGGGCTGCGGACCCGTTCCGGATTTTGTGCCGGGTGGCGGCTGCGCCTTACCCGGCCTACGGTCAGTGCGGCCTGCCTTTAATTTATACTGCCGGTGTTGCGGGCCTCAAAATCCCGGTGGCGCGGGGCTACAGCATAATGCTATTTGGTAGCCCGGCTTAGCGAAGCGCCAGCCGGGTTAGATCACGTTTATTTAAGATAGGTAAAGGCGGTGGTGACGCGGCTCACGCCGCTTACCCGGCTGGCGATATCTGCCGCCGCGCGGCCTTCACGGTCGGTGACCAGGCCCATCAGGAACACTTCGCTGTTTTCGGTCGTCACTTTCACGTTGGAAGACTTCACCTGATCGCTGCCCAGCAGTTGGGAACGAACTTTGGTGGTGATCCAGGTATCCGACGACGCGGTGCCTAAGCCAATCGGCTGGCCTTGACGCACTTCATTGAAGACTTCGGTAGTCCCTTCAACTCCCATCGCGATTTGTTTGGCGCGAGAGGAGAGATCGGCGGTCGGCGACTGGCCGGTCAGCAGGACCTTACCCTGATAAGCGGTGACGTTAATACGCGCTTCTTTCTTAATCTGTTCATCTTTCCCTAAGGCGCTGTTAACGCGTAGCTCCAGGGTGCTGTCATCAACCTGCGTACCCACCGTACGCGGGTCCGTTGCCGCTTTGGTGCCGACGGCTGCCGTACCGACTACCGCTGCGGCGACGCAGCCCTGTAGCAGTAGCGCAGAAAGCAGGATGGCGAGGGGCGAGAGAGCCTTCATGTGTTCTCCTTATTCGTCCTGGTGTGGAAAAAGCGTGTTATCAATCAAATCGCACAGACAATTGACGGTAAGCATGTGCATTTCCTGGATCCGCGCGCTGCGGTGCGAAGGAATGCGGATTTCAACGTCCTGCTGACCTAACAGGCCAGCCAGCTCGCCGCCGTCGTAACCGGTTAACGCCACGATAGTCATATCGCGGGTGACCGCCGCTTCCACGGCTTTCACGATATCCCGGCTATTGCCGCGCGTAGAAATCGCCAACAGTACGTCGCCGGCGTGACCCAGCGCGCGCACCTGTTTAGCGTAGATTTCATCATGCAGGCGATCGTTGGCGATTGCGGTTAAGACCACATTATCGGTATTTAGTGCAATGGCGGGTAAACCAGGGCGCTCTGTTTCGAAACGATTGATCATGCTGGCAGCAAAATGCTGTGCGTTGGCGGCGGAGGTGCCATTACCACAACAGAGGATTTTGTTGCCGTTAAGCAGCGACTGAACGAGCGTCATAGCCGCGCGCGAGATGGCGTCCGGGAGCGCTTCCGCGGCGGCGATTTGGGTTTGAATGCTTTCGGTAAAGCAGGCTTTAATTCTGTCGAGCACGGGATCCCTTAAATCTGATAATACGCTATTCGCCAAAGGCGTTTTTCAGCCATTGGATGTCGTTGCCGGTGAAGGCTACCACATCGAAACGGCAATCCACAGTATCAAAACTCCCATTCTGCCGGGAGAGCCACAGACGAGCAGCCTTGAGAAGACGTTGTTGCTTTTGCGGCGTGACGCTGGCGGCGGCATCGCCGTAGCTGGCGCTGCGCCGGTAGCGCACTTCGACGAACACGATAACCGCGCCGTCGCGCATAATAAGATCGATCTCGCCGCCGCGCTCGCGGGCGTTGGCGGCGATAAAACGCAGTCCATGCCGTTCTAACCACCGACGCGCCTGGCTTTCCCAGGCGTCGCCGGTCTGTTTGCTTAGTTGGCTGCGACGATTTGTCCCTGTTGGTACTTGAGCCATGATAACTTCCTGTTGATCACGCAGTCCGGCGTGGCCGTCAGATCGCCCGTATTGCCGTTCAGCTCGTAACCTGGGCTCTGGCGCATTTGCGCGAAATGATTCGCCAGCGACCAGGCGTCGGCGCCCATCGCATACAGACGCGCCAGCGAGTAGTCGTTACGCACGGCGGAGAGCGCCTGCTGCATCAGCGCCGGGTTACTGCCAGCCAGCATCGGGATTTCGCTATATTGCAGGCCTTCCATCTCCAGACGGAAATCCGGGCCGGAGGTGCCCTGGGCGCTGCGGGAGCTGGCGTACAGGGTGACGTTGCTCTGGCTGCCGTTGCGCATGGCGATCAGCGGCTTGATATAGCCAATTTGTTCCGGGGTAGCGACGATATAGGCGGCATCGATGCTGCCGCCGCTGCTGACCGGAACGTCGCCTGGGCTGCCGAGCGAGCTATCCACAGATGACGGCAGCGTCGATACCGGGCTGCCGGTCAGCGAGATGCCGCCACCGTTGACGCCGGATTTCAGCTCCGCCGTCGATCCCAGACGTTGCTGCAGCACCGTACCGCCGCCCAGTTTCAGCCACTCGTCGGCGAACGCGCTGACCACGCGGTCACCAAGCGCGCCGCGCGGCACCAGTAGTAACGGCGTTTGCTTGCCCTGATCGTGAATATGACGCGCCGCGTCGCGGGCTTCATCTTCCGGGGAGAGCGCGAAGTAGCACAGATTCGGACGGTTCTCGACTTTGCCCGGCTGATTAAGGGCGAGCACGTTCAGCGAGGTGTTGCTTTTCATCACCTCTTCGACGTTTTCTTTCAGCAGCGGGCCGACCACGAGGGTGGCGCCGTCCTGCTGTACCTGCGCCAGCAGCTGGCTCATCGGCTGGCTGGTGGTATCGTAAATCTTCAGTTCAGCGGCAGGATTGGCGGTGGTCGCCACCGCGGGCTGCGGCTGCGCGGCTGGCGCGCTCACCGGTTGTGCTACCGGTTGTGCTGCCGGCGTTGCGGTAACTGGGGCGGATAGCGGAGCGGCTGCTGGTTTTGCGGCAGGCGCGGCCTGCGTCTCCGCTGTCGCCTGCACCGGCGCGGCCTGGCTGCCGGTGGCGGTGAGATCGCCGACTTCCGCCTGCGAAGGGCTCACCACATCGTTATTGCCGGCAACATTCGCCGCCTGGGCGACCTGCGCCGGCACTGCGCTGCCCTGGACCGCTGGGGCGCCATTCTTCGCCGCTTCAAAACCCTGCTGGATAGTGCGGCCGAAAATCGCCGCCTGGCCGTTCAGAGGCAGCAGCAGGGCGATTTTATTGGTCGAGGCCGGTTTATAGTTTTGCATATTCACCAGCGCAGTGGGCAGCATCTGCGCCCCCGGGTTCTGCGGATAACGGATTTGCCAGTCTTTGACGCCCGCTTTCAGCATTGCCGGATCGTTGCGGTTGTCGAACCACATCCGCTGCAGATCGAGCCAGCCCTGCAGCACGTTTTCGTCGGCATTGATTACCAGCGCGTTGGCCTGCTGTGGGGTCATCGCCGTTAGCGCTTTCCATGTGGCGTCGATGTTTTGTTGTTTTTGCTTCGTCTGGTTTAGCAGGGGCTGCTGGGCAATCAGCGCACGCAGCAATGCCAGAGACGGCTGTCCCTGGCTGGCGTCAATTTGCGCCTGCCAGTAGCGCGGCTGCTGATTTTTCTCAAAACTGAGAGGATCGAGTTTGCTCAGCAATGCCTTCGCGCCCTGGTAATCGCCTTGCGCCAGTTTGACTTCCACCGCCAGCAGCGACTGTTCGCGGGCCTGCGTGCTGTTCAGGTTCGACGGCAGTTGGTTGTACAGGTCGATAGCCTGCTGCTTCTTACCTTCCTGCAGCAGTGCACGAATGGCGAGTAATTGCCAGTTGGTCTTGCTATCATTCGTGCTTTGCTGCATCTGCTGTAGGTAGAAACTGGAGTTGGCCTGCGACGTACCCTGCATAAACGCCGTGCTTTGATCCTGCGTGTGGGTGCCGCAGCCAGCAAAAAGAAGAGTAGCCAGCAATACGGGCAGACAGCGCGCGGGCTTAGAACGAAGAAATGTTGACGGTACCATATGTATCCAGTGATATTTTTTTGGCTCAATGCTCAATATTAAATCGGCAATACGGACGAGACAATGAAACAACACGAATCAGCGGATAATTCTCAGGGGCAACTGTACATTGTGCCCACTCCGATAGGGAATCTGTCTGATATCACGCAGCGCGCACTGGAAGTGTTGCAAGCTGTTGATTTAATTGCTGCGGAGGATACCCGCCATACCGGTTTGCTGCTGCAGCATTTTGCGATTAACGCCCGTTTATTTGCCCTTCACGACCATAACGAGCAGCAAAAGGCCGAAACACTTTTAGCGAAATTAAAAGAGGGGCAAAACATCGCGCTGGTGTCCGATGCCGGCACGCCGCTGATTAACGATCCCGGCTACCATCTGGTGCGTACCTGCCGTGAAGCCAATATTCGCGTCGTGCCGCTACCGGGCCCTTGTGCAGCGATTGCCGCTCTGAGCGCCGCCGGTTTGCCGTCCGATCGTTTCTGCTATGAAGGTTTCCTGCCGGCGAAATCGAAAGGCCGCCGCGATACCCTGAAGGCGCTGGAAGAAGAGCCGCGCACTATTATCTTTTATGAGTCAACGCACCGTCTGGTGGAGAGCCTGGAGGATATCTGCGCGGTTCTGGGCGAATCCCGTTACGTAGTGTTGGCACGCGAGCTGACCAAAACCTGGGAGTCTATCCACGGCGCGCCGATTGGCGAGCTGGTGGCGTGGGTGAAGGAAGACGAAAATCGCCGCAAAGGCGAGATGGTGCTGATCGTCGAAGGTTTTAAGGCCCAGGAAGAGGCGCTGCCGGCAGCCGCGCTGCGGACTCTGGCGCTGCTACAGGCGGAACTGCCGTTGAAGAAAGCCGCCGCGCTGGCCGCGGAAATCCACGGCGTGAAGAAGAACGCGCTGTATAAATACGCGCTGGAGCAGCAGGGATAACCACTGCGCCCGGGGTTAACCGGGCGCGGCTGACTATTTTACCGGCGTCGCTTCGAAAACCAGCGTTTGTAAGGGTTGTAGCGTAACAATAACCGCTTGCTGGTAATCAGCTGGGAAGGTCGTGTTACTACCGTAAACGCTTTTTAACGTAAACCGCGATGTCTCTCCCTGCGGTATCTCGAACGCTTTTGCGAGATCCAGGAAATACTGTTGCGGTTTATCTGATGGGTTACGTAGGCCTAATATCGCCTTATCTTTCTTCCATGAAGCCCAGCCGTAAACTTCCAGCGCGGTAGGATCGCCGCCGACCCAATGGGTATCCACCAGCACATCCGCATTTGCCCTCGACCATTTTGCCGCCTGCGCCAGGGTATCCCACTTCGCTTTGTTAAGCATCGATGGTGTGATGTATAGCTCCTGTAATTGCGTACCCGTCGCGAAATAGCTCCAGACCTGATCGGCGAAATCGCCATCGGTTTGCGGTTTTTCCAGCCCGTAATAGGCATTTTCAGCACTGACAATACCATGATACATCAGTGAGTTAAGCGGGAAGAGCGGTCCTTTACGCACAATTGAGCGATAAGTCTCGGCATCCCGATAGGTCATCCATTGCTGTACTGGCGTTCCAGGGCCATAAAGATTGATATCGTCTCCCTGGCGCCAGATAGCGTCAGCATAAAAGAGCCAGGAAGGACTGGCGTTGGTCCCGGTGGTTAAATTAATAAATTGATTAGGATTGGCGCTGCGCATGTTATGCAATAAAGCGATAGATGCATCAAAATCGGAAGCAAACTGACTACCCGCAATATGCGAATTTGCGTTGCCCATACCATCAAGCTTAAAAGAGGTAATATGCTCGTCTTTAATCAGCTTAATAATTTGTTGATTGAAGTTGTTGAAATAGTGCGGTCCGGATAGCGCGAATTTGCCATCGACCGTTTCAAAGCCATACTCTTTGGCGTGGGAGACGCGAATATCTCTGGGCTTGTTATAACCTCCCCAAGGGGAAAGCCACAGCCCTACAGAACTATGCATGCTGGCCGCTTTTTCTCGTACTTTGCTGAATCCCTGGCTGAAGGCGGGGCCAAAGAGCCATCTGCCGGTACGATCGTCCCAACCGTCATCCAGAAGAAAGGCATCTAATGTGACGCCGCGACCGGAAATAAACTCTTTATTCCATTCATCCATCCGGCTTAGCACATCCTGTTCGCTATAGGTGGTAAAGAAACCAATATCCATCCAGCTGTTATAGTGTAGATAGGGTTTATAGGGGCGTGGACGCACGGCATCAATAAAGATATTCACGCTGCGACGAAGTTGATTGGTTTCCGGAAAAGTGCCGAAGTAGGTCGTATAGCTGAGTGGTGCGGCGGGGTCGATGGCTGTTTTTAATTCTACATTCAGATTCGTGGTCGCCTCATATGCCCAGGTATTTACGATAGGTTTATCGGGCAATATAAAAAAGGTATCAGCCACAATCGGTGAACTATTGATTGCGCCATCGACATACGGTGCTTGCGATTGTTTTTTAGTCGGGAAAAAAGTTATTTTTGCCACGTCTCGCGATTGACCTACCGCCGCGATGGTGTAATCAATACTCGCGTAGTTTCCCTTTATCAGGTTCATCTTTACCGTGACGTTAAAATCGGGGCGGGTATAATCGATAATAATAGAGTCGCTATTTTTCTCGACATTCTTTACTTTAAAATCAGCGGTGTGGATGATGGTTTCATCTGGTAGCGTGAGAAAAAACAGTTCTTGCGGTGAAAGTTGATGGGCCGATTTTTCATCTTTTACCATCGTTGCTGAGTTCGCATCGTTAAATGAAAGCGCCATCGATGCGTTATTTAATGTGTATTCAGCGGCCGCCGCGCTTTGCGAAACCAGTAGGGCCAGTAACGAAACAGTGAGCACTTTTTTCATTAGAAAGATCCTTGCTGTCGTTATATCAGAGGTTAATAACGTTAGCCGTCTCGGGCTAACGTTTTGTCATTGTATGGTGTTCAAGCTTCTGCGGCCTGTAATAGTCGGTTAGCGGAACCGCACACGCTAATTTTACTTTTTACAACTTCTTTCATCGCATCCATGCCGACACGCATGTAATAACGTGGGTCGTTACCTTGCGGATTGTCAGCAAACCATTTTTTCACCGCGGCGGCGAAGGCGATTTTGAGTTCTGTGGCGACATTGACCTTGCAAATTCCCAACGTGATAGCACGACGGACGTAGTCATCCGGTACATCGCTTGCGCCATGCAGCACCAGAGGGATATCGACCACTTCCCTGATTTCCGCCAGCCGTTGGAAATCAATCTTAGGCGTTTTTTGATATAGCCCATGAGCGGTACCGATCGCCACGGCGAGACTGTCGATACCGGTCAATTCGACAAAGCGTTTAGCCTCTTGCGGGTCGGTGAGAAAGGCGCTTTCCGCGTCAACGTTAAGATCGTCCTCCATTCCGCCAAGCCGTCCCAATTCCGCCTCGACGCTACAATCCAGCGCGTGGCAAAAATCGACGACCGATTTCACCAGCTTCACATTCTCATCAAACGGAAAATGGCTGCCATCAATCATTGCGCTGCGGACCCCGGCATTGACCTTACGACGAATATCCGCCAGCGACTCATGATGGTCGAGATGTAGCGCAATTGGCATCGCGTAGGTGGCGGAGTAGGCATGGCAGAGCGCGTAAATTTCCTCCAGCGCGATATGCTTAAAGGTTCCCGGCGTGCCGGCAAGGATCACCGGCGATCGCATTTCACTGCATGCTTCCAGGATCGCTTGGATCGTCTCGGCGTTATGAATGTTAAATGCAGGAACCGCATAACCTTTACTCTGGGCATCCTGCAGAAGATATTTGGTGGAAATAATGCTCATGGCGCGCTCCTTTTAAGCCTGCCAGGGATGAATAACGACACCTTGTACGACGCGGTTTACGGTACCGCTGGCGGAAGGCGTATCCGGGGTGTTGCCCACGGCGAGGGATTGGTTAAGCGCGAAAATCTGGGCGTACATCAGGAAGCTGAATGCCAGTTCGACATCGTTGAAGTGTCGTGATGGCGGGAGAATGATATGCGGGCCTGCTTCAATAACAGGATCGGAACCTGCGGCGATGGCTACTATCCGCATAGCCTGGCGATCGCGACGCAACTCAGCGAGAAGATCCAGATCGTACTGGCGGGTATAGTGATGGTTGGAGACAAACATCACCACCAGCGTTTCGTTATTCACCAGTGACTTAGGCCCGTGACGGAAGCCGGTAGGCGAGTCATAAAACGCGGCCAGCTTACCTGCCGTGAGCTCAAGCACTTTCAGGGCGGATTCGCGCGCGGCGCCCTGCAACCCGCCGCTACCGAGGTAAACGATCCGTTTCCACGCTCCGTTGCCGAAAACCCCAGCGTTAATATCGCTCAACGAGTTAAGAATCGTCTGGCAGCAGTCAGCGACATCGCTGAATGTCTGGCTATTAATGAGGTTGGGGGCGAACACTGCAAGGCAACTGGCCATCATCGTGGTAATACTACTGGTCATCGCAAAGCCGCGATCGTGGGTTTCTGGCGGCATCAACAGCGGCAGAGCATTGTCGCTATCCAGCGCGGTTTGATACAGGCTGCCTGCTTCGTTGCAGGTAATGGGTAGGTGATAACACTCTGTAACAAACTGGTTCGCTAGTTCCACTGCGGCCACGCTCTCCGGGCTATTGCCTGAACGGGCAAACGAAACCAGCAGTAGTGGATGTGCGGGATCCAGATAATCCATCGGGTTGGTTACAAGGTCGGTGGTTGGAACGGCGCTAAAGTTTTTACCACTATGGCGGGACAGCCAGGGCGCGATTATCTCGCCGATAAATGCAGAAGTGCCGGCGCCGGTCAGGACGATACGGAGATCGTTTTTTCGTAGCAACGGCGTGAGAAAACCATCAATCTCCGATCGCAAACGATCGATATTCTTTAAAGATTGTATCCAACTGCCTGGTTGCTGGCGGATCTCTTCTTCGGTCCAGGTACCAGTGGTTGATGGCGCGGGGGTATATCTTTCTGACATAACGCAATCCTTATGGTGATGATTTCCGCTTTCGGTGTGGGCTAATGCAGTTCTTTCGTTTCGTTTCACTTTGACTTGCTTTTAATGTATTAAAATTTACATGAAAGAAATCGAAAGCTCAATAATATGATTGACAATAAAACGAAAATAGCCGCGCTCTGGGATTATTTTTTACATAACAAATTGAAATAATATGGTTTTTATTTGAACCGATTGCGAATCCAAAAAGAAAGGAAAAGAAAGGTCTGCAGGCAGGCTGCAGACCTGAGGAGAGAAGTGGGCTTAAAGCGAAAACGTTTCACCGCGGATCCAGATATTTTCCAGTCGCAGTTCGTTATCTACTGCAATGATGTCGGCCATTTTTCCCGGTTGTAACGATCCTAATTGTCGATCCAGCCCTAATAGCCGCGCCGGGTGAAGAGAAGCCATATGAATAGCCTGTTCAGCCGTCATACCGGGTAATGAACTGACGGCACGCACGGCGGAATCGAGTGAAAGGGTACTTCCCGCCAGACTTCCATTTAGCGTACGGACGATACCATCACGCATTTCTACTGTTTCGCCACATAGGGTGTAATTGCCGTCAGGCATACCCGCCGCCTGCATCGCGTCGGTTATCAGTATGATGCGATCTCCGGCGCAACGGCAACATAGCTGCATTGCCGCGGGATGTACATGATGGCCGTCGGCAATGAGTTCAAGCCAGGCGCGGTTATCGGTTAATCCTGCGCCGACCATTCCTGGTTCGCGATGATGCAATCCACTCATACCGTTGTAGCAATGTACCAGGCCATCCGCGCCGGCATCAAAGGCGGCACAGGTTTGTTGCCAGGTTGCCGCGCTATGGCCCAACATGACCCGCACGCCTTGCCGTTTAAGATGACGGATTGCCTGTAGCGCCCCCTCTTTTTCCGGGGCAAGGGCGACGACGCGTAGCGTCTCGCGAGAAACCGCAATCAACCGATCGAATTCGGCAAGATTCAGTTCCCTGAACCACTGTTCCGGATGGGCGCCTTTGTGCGGCGGCGTAAAGTAAGGGCCTTCAAGATAGCTGCCAAGAATTTGCGCCCCTGGACCGCCTGCGTGAACGCGCCGCGCAATACGTTCCAGCGCCGCATGGATTGCCGCTAACGGCGCGGTGACGGTGGTCGGCAACCAGCTGGCGACCCCCTCACGCGCTTTGTGTTTCGCCAGCAGATCTAACGTATCCGGCGCGTCATCCATGACATCTACGCCTGCGCCGCCGTGGACATGAATATCGATATAAGCAGGACACAGCAGCTCGGCATCGCGAGTGAGGACACCCGCGGGAATCGGCTCCAGCGCCACGATAACGTCATTTTCAATCCGTAGCTGATGGTCATCAAGCCATCCTTGCTCTGTGAGTAAGCGCCTGGCGCGCAGTATGCGGCTCATATGCCTTCCTCAACAGCATGATCTTCCCGACAGCGTCCCAGTTCGTCGACCAGACACGTTAACCCGCGGTGACCGCATTCCAGCGCCTGAAGACGAAAGGCTTCGCTGGTTAATCCTTCGCGTTCCAGCACCATCTCCAACAATAGCTGCAGGTTAGTGCCGGTAATCACTTCCCGGCCGCGTTTTTGCATCGCCAGCGTGGAGGCGATGCGAAACGGCGTGCCGCCGAGTAAGTCAGTCAGAAAAACAATGTCTTCTTCGCCGTCCAGTTCATTGACCGCCTGTTCCAGCTGTGCGGTTAGCAGGGCGGTGGTGGATGATTCAGGGAAATCTATCGCAATGAATTGCGACTGTTCGCCCAGAATCTGTTTCATTGCCTTTTCCATGCCGCTGGCAAACCCGCCATGCCCGGTCAAAATGATTCCTAACATCGAAAACCTCTTAGCGTTACAGGAAGTGACAGAATTTACCTACGATACCCAGCGCGACCGTGATGCCGATAAGACGGAGAGGGCTCCAGCCGCGGCGTACCAGCCAGTACATCGCCAGGGTATAAACCAGCGGTAAAAAGGCGGGCATCAGCTTATCGATGACATCGGTTTGCAGTTTAACCACGGCGTCGCCGGCAGTGATTTCAAGCGTGGTGCTTAGACGAACATAGGTCGCTACCAGCGCGCCAATCACCGTCATCCCGACGATGGAGGCGGCATGACCGACTTTTTTGGTATTGGCTTTGATGAGCGGGATCGCCGCAACCCCCATCCGGTAAGCGTAATGCGCCAGGCCGAAACGCAGGCCGAGATGGACCACATTAAACAGGACGATAAAAACGACGGCCCCGAGAATCGAACCCTGAAGCGCCAGGCTGGCGCCAATGCCGCCGCAAATCGGCAGTAACGTTAGCCAGAACATGGCATCGCCGATACCGCCGAGCGGCGCGCCAACGGCGATTTTGGTGTTCTGGATGCTGTTAACATCCTGCTTCGAGCGCTCCATCGCCAGGATGATGCCGATGACAAAGGTCACGAGGAAAGGATGAGTGTTAAAAAACCCCATATGTCCTTTCATCGCCCGCGCCAGATCGCGCGGATTGGTGTGGATTTTCTTCAATGCCGGCAGCAGTCCATATAACCAGCCGGAAGCTTGCATACGTTCATAGTTAAATGATGCCTGTAAAAGCATCGAGCGCCAGGCCACCCGGTTAATGTCTTTTCGCGTCAGGTCGGCCCCAATGCTTTGATCTTCATAAACGTTTTCGTTGACGCCTGTGAGTAACGTTGTTTCACTTTCTGCCACATTGGGCAGCGTATGTTGATTAGATGCCATCTTCGAATTCCTCTTTAGGCGCCGCAGATTGAGTCGGTTCGGGAGATTTACGTAGCAGGTCGATAAGCGCCATAGCCAGCGCGGCGGCGGCAATGGCTAGCACGGGGAGCTTGAGCCAGGCCGCAGCAACGAACCCGATGATGAAATAGGGGATGTAGACATTTTTCATCATGATTTTGAGCAGTACGGCAAAACCGATTGCTGGCATGATGCCGCCCGCGACGCCCAAACCATCGATCAAGCGCTCAGGGAGTACATCGATCGCGGTTTTGGCGTGCTCTGCGCCAAAGTAGATGGGCAGAAAGGCACAGAGAAAATAAAAAGCGCCTAACGCCAGCAACGCCAGGTAATTCACGCGCTCAATGCCGCGGGTATCGGCATTTGCCGCCATGCGATCGCAGCGCGACATAACACCGGACATTACCGAGAAAAGGAATGTTATCCCCATCTGAACCGCGACGGCGAAGGGAACCGCAACGCCGACGGCGACATCGGGTTTAACGCCGGTGGTAATGGCAAAGGTGGTACCGACGATGGTCCCAATAATCACGTTTGGAGGTTGCGCGCCGGCCAGCGGCGCCAGCCCCATCCACACCAGCTCCAGCGTGCCGCCGGTTAATATACCGGTATGAAGATCGCCGAGGATCAGACCCACCAGAGGGCCAAGCACCACCGGACGATGCATATGGGTTAATCCGTTGAACATATCCAGGCCGGCGATAAAGGCAAGGATACCCAATGCAATGGCTTGAAAAAGCGAAATTTCCATGGCGAGCCCCTTAGAGCAGTTTATAAAGATCCATTGCCGGTTCTGTCGGAACTCCTTGAATGAAGCACTCAACGCCGGCGGATTTCAGACCGTTAAAGGCAGCAATATCATTGCCGTCGACAGAGACGGTTTTGGCAATTTGTCGTTTCCCGTCGGCGTAGTGCATATTGCCGACGTTGATGCGCGATACCGGCACCCCGCCGGAAACCAGCGTCAGAAAATCGGCGGGCGATTTACATACCAGCAATATTTTTTGCCGATCGGCGGCGCGATGAATGTTGTCGATGACTTTCTGCAGCGACCAGAAGCGCACGGCAATTCCCTCTGCCAATACCATTTCCATTAAATTCTGTTGCACAGGGTCTTCAGCTACCTCGTCATTGGCAACCAGAACCAGATTCGCGCCTGCAAACCCGACCCACTGCACGCCAACCTGGCCGTGGATTAAGCGTTCATCAATACGACTTAAAACAATATTTGGCATCGCCGTTTCCTCTTCGTTGTTATCCGTTATGAGATGTCATGCCCTGACAGGCGTCATGGTATTGCTGCAATATGTCCTGGACGTGGCTAATGATGAGTTCATGCGGCGTAGCGCTGAGCGCCCCCTCGCGAACTTTTACATACTGTAAAGGCAGATACTGGCTAATGAGCGGAAGCGGAATGGCCTCATCGGCCAGATTGCGCACCAGATGCGCTAAAGCGGTGTCTATCTGGCTGTCCGGCCAGTAGTAGCGAACGCGATCGGAATAGCTGTAGCCGCGTGCTAACCGCTGCGCGTGGCCATCGCCGTGGTAGTGGCTTTGCCAGTATTCCGGGCGATCGAGCATGACGTTTTCCAGTACCTGGCGTAGCCCTGAACAGGCTTTTGCCGGCACGATTTCTTCTTCAATCGCTGCTAAAGCGAACAGCGCTTCACGTAACGCGAAAGTCAACGCCGGGCCGACTTTCAAAATCGCAAAATGATCGACCACCAGTTGGCGTAGCGCATGCGGCGTCTGATAATCCGTGGAATGCGCCTCGAAGAGCAGCGTGGCGTAATCCTCTACCATTGCGCTAAGAGGTTTTGAGTTTTTTGATTTATAATCAATAACTTGTGTGTGATCAAATTCAACGCCAGGCTGTACTACGAGTGCAATAATTCGCGGCCAGAGATCTTCAAGCCCTTGTCTGGCAAAGGCTCTTTTGTGTGCGTCGAGAGTCGCTCGTGCGGCATTGGGGGTCGTGACCTGCAATGTGTTTAACGTTTCATGCGCGCCGCCCGGAACCGGAACCTCAGTGCCTATCACGTAGACAAGATCGGAGTCGCCTCCCCGGGCAATGCAGCTTTCTTCCGCTATTTTCGCCAACCTTGCGGCGCGTTCAGCAACGATGTCATCGGTTAAGGGAATAGGATCGTCTTTACAGGACATGCTGCAATCGAGGTGGATTTTTTTAAATCCGGCGGTGACATAGCTTTTGATCAGGTCGTCGGCATGGGCCATGGCTTGTGCTGCCGGTAGATGTTGCCAGCGGTTTGGCCCCAGGTGATCGCCGCCGAGGATGAGATCGTCGCGGGGGAAACCCAGTGAATCGGCAAGATGATAGATAAAGCCGCAGAAATCGGCGGGGGTCATACCGGTATAACCGCCAAACTGATCAACCTGATTGGAAGTCGCTTCAACGAGCAGCGGCGTGTGGTTTGCCTGAGCAAACCGAATGGCGGATTGCAGCACCAGCGGATGCGCGGAGCACACCGCGTAGATCCCGTTAGCCTCACCCTGTTTGTGTCGCACCACCAATTGTGTAAGATGTTTCACTTTCCTCTCCGGGTCAGATGTTGACGATTTTAATCTTTCGTTTTGTTTCGCTTTATAGTGCTTCAGCGTGCTTTAAAAATAAAACGAAAGATAATAGTTTTCCGATCTGTTTCACAAAAGAAACATAATGAAAGCTTTCAGCGCGGTGAGAACCTCTGTTTCCTGACCCGATAGCGCTTGCATTCTGCTAAAAGAAAGGCGTTAATAGTCAAAACGAAATGAAACGAAAGATTCAACCAAGGATATAGTTATGAACAGCAGCGAGTCATCTGCCGAAAAGCGCATTTCCGGGACAAGTGAAAGGCGTGAGCAGATCATCCAGCGGTTGCGACAGCAGGGAAGCGTTCAGGTTAATGACCTGGCGGAGGCGTATGGTGTATCGACGGTCACAATACGCAACGATCTGGCATTTCTGGAAAAGCAGGGTATTGCGGTGCGAGCTTATGGCGGTGCGCTGATTTGCGATAGCCATACACCTGGCATCGAACCGTCAGTGGAAGACAAAAGCGCGCTGAATACAGCCATCAAACGCCAAATCGCCAGCGCCGCCGTTGAAATGATAAAACCGGGGCACCGTATTATTCTCGACTCGGGCACGACTACCTGTGAAATCGCTCGTCAGCTAAGACAACATCAGGATGTCATCGCGATGACCAATGGAATAAATGTCGCCAACGCGTTGTTAGAAGCAGAAGGGGTGGAGTTACTGATGACGGGAGGGCATCTACGCCGTCAGTCGCAGTCTTTTTATGGCGATCAGGCTGAGCAATCCCTGCAGAATTACCACTTTGATATGCTTTTTCTGGGGGTGGATGCGATGGATCTGGAGCGCGGGATCAGCACCCATAATGAGGACGAAGCCCGCCTGAACCGTAAAATGTGCGAGGTCGCAGAGCGCATTATCGTTGTGACAGATTCCAGTAAATTCAATCGCTCCAGTTTGCATAAGATTATCGATACGCAGCGTATTGATACCATTATTGTCGATGATGCGATCCCGCAAGAGAGTCTCGAGGGGCTACGTAAGGGTGGGATTGAAGTTATCCTGGTCAAATCATAACTCTCTTCCCAGCCGGGATATTCTGTATAACCCGGCTGGTGATACGCGCTCTGTTCGGGATCACGTCACCGGCGCCGGGTTAAATACCGCCAGCTGGTTATGCAGACCCCATTGATCGGAGAAGGTTTTCTTACGCCCGCTGGCGACGTCAA
Source organism: Klebsiella sp. 141162 (assembly GCF_050600755.1). Classification (NCBI taxonomy): domain Bacteria; kingdom Pseudomonadati; phylum Pseudomonadota; class Gammaproteobacteria; order Enterobacterales; family Enterobacteriaceae; genus Klebsiella; species Klebsiella sp. 141162. The sequence continues at coordinate 87,053 of NZ_JAQIRI010000012.1, forward strand.
GAATGAACTCAAACAGCTTCTGCCCGACTTCCTCAATTGTCTCTTCGCCGGTCGCGATGGTACCGGCATTGATATCCATTAAGTCGTACCAGCGGTTGGCAAGCTCGGTACGGGTCGCCATTTTAATCACCGGCACCGCCATCAGGCCGTAAGGGGTGCCGCGCCCGGTGGTGAACACCTGAACGGTAATGCCGGAAGCCACCTGTTGAGTGCCGCAGACAAAATCGCTGGCCGGCGTCGCGGCATAGATAAGCCCGCGTTTCGTCGGGCGCTGACCCGGAGAAAGGACTTCGACGATGGCGCTTTTGCCAGATTTGGCAATCGAACCCAGCGCTTTTTCCACCACGTTCGCCAGACCGCCTTTCTTATTACCCGGCGACGGATTGGCGCTGCGGTCGGTTTTTCCCAACTCCAGATAGTTATCGTACCAGGCCATCTCTTCCAGCAGTCGTTTGCCAACTTCTTCGTTGATAGCGCGCGGGGTTAACAGATGGATAGCATCACGCACTTCGGTGACTTCCGAGAACATCACCGTCGCGCCGCAGCGCACCAGCAGGTCGGACGCATAACCCACCGCCGGGTTGGCGGTCACGCCGGAGAAGGCGTCACTGCCGCCGCACTGCATACCCACCACTAATTCCGAAGCCGGGCAGGTCTCACGCTGACGAGCATTGAGTTTGGCCAGGTGGCGCTCGGCAACCTGCAGGATATCATCGACCATCGATTTAAAACCGACATGCTGTTCATCCTGCAAACGCACCACGCTTGCGCTATCGACGGCGATCGGCTGCACGTCTTCGGTTCCCTGCAGCAGACGTTCCGGCTGCAGCTTTTCACAGCCAAGGCCAATCACCATTACCTCGCCGCCAAAGTTAGGGTTCAGCGCGATATTGTGGATGGTGCGAATCGGCACGATGGCCGCCGGGGCGTTAATCGCCACGCCGCAGCCGTAGAGGTGGTTTAATCCCACTACGCCGTCGACGTTGGGATATTTTGGCAGCAGGTCGCGTTCAATGATCTTGACCACATAATCCACCACGCCGGCGACGCAGTGCACGCTGGTGCTGATCCCCAGCAAATTTTTGGTGCCCACGCTGCCATCGGCATTGCGATAGCCTTCAAAGGTGTATCCTTCCAGCGGCGGCAGCGGCGTGGGGACTTTAGTCGCCAGCGGTAAGGTATTGAGAGGCGGCGCGGTTGGCAGTTCGACCAGCGACTCATCAATCCAGCTTCCCTTTGGTATATCGCGAACGGCGAAGCCAATCACTTCGCCGTAGCGGATGATTTCACCATGGGCAGGGATATCGACAAGGGCGACTTTATGGCCTTGCGGGATATGTTCAACGAGGGTCAGGCCATCCGGAAAACGCGTTCCGGCGGTTAAACCGCGATCGTTAACAATAATCGCCACATTATCTGTAGGGTGTACTTTTATATAAAAAGCCGTCGGTGACTGTTGTCGAATTTCAATGTCAGCCATTGTCCAGTGATCTCCAAACCGGTGCTAATAATAAAATAATTCGTTAATTAAATTACTGCTTAACAAAATGATGAAATAAAGAATGTCAGGAGTTATAGCGTTAGGTTGTGATCTACGTCACTCCTTGCCTCGACGACCGTTGCACATAGATGGGTAATCCTGAGAAGTGTGGATTAGCGCCCACGTTCTCTGGCATTTGCATAACGAAAATGATTATTGAGGCGTTTATATTGTGATTGTGCATAGTGTCTGGCAACGGTGGGATGATTATACTGAGCCATGTTTTGCGGTGTTCGATATGCGAATAAATAGCTCGCTTAAAAAATAATAAAGGACATTCGGTGTCAGAAAAATATCTAAATGATCCTGGATAAGAGAAAATAGGTAGCGGTTCGCTTTTTAATTCTGCTGTTTATATTTGTGATTGACGATATTAAACGGATTGAATGACAGCAGTAAGCAACGATTAACCCAAGGTAAAAATCATGGATAACGCAATTTTCCCGAACAAATTCAAAACCGCGTTGGCGGCCCACCAGGTACAAATCGGCTGCTGGTGCGCCCTGGCGAATCCGATTAGCACCGAGGTATTAGGGCTGGCTGGTTTCGATTGGCTGGTGCTCGACGCGGAGCATGCGCCCAATGATGTGACCACGCTTATCCCGCAATTAATGGCGCTGAAGGGCAGCCACAGCGCGCCGGTCGTGCGCGTGCCGACCAACGAACCGATTATCATCAAGCGTATGCTGGACATCGGTTTCTACAACTTCCTGGTGCCGTTTGTCGAAACCGCTGAACAGGCGACTCAGGCGGTGGCATCAACCCGCTATCCGCCGCAAGGGATCCGCGGGGTCTCCGTTTCTCATCGCGGCAATATGTTCGGCACCGTAGCGGACTACTTCACTCAGTCTAATAACAACATCGCCATTCTGGTGCAGATTGAGAGTCAAACCGGAGTGGACAACGTCGACGCGATCGCTGCGACCGATGGCGTTGATGGCCTGTTCGTCGGTCCGAGCGATCTTGCCGCGGCGTTGGGCCATCTGGGCAATGCCGCCCATCCTGAGGTTCAGCGTGCTATCCAGCATATTTTCTCCAGCGCCAGGAAACAAGGTAAGCCGAGCGGCATTCTTGCACCGGTAGAAGCCGATGCGCGTCGCTATCTGGAGTGGGGCGCGACCTTCGTCGCCGTCGGTAGCGATTTAGGCGTCTTCCGTTCAGCAACCCAGAAACTTGCTGATTCTTTTAAATAATAATCACCAGGATTAAGAGAGAAGATTATGACTATCAAAGTGGGTTTTATTGGTCTTGGCATCATGGGCAAGCCGATGAGCAAAAATTTGCTGAAGGCGGGTTATTCGCTGGTGGTATCCGACCGTAACCCTGAAGCCATTGCTGATGTGATTGCCGCGGGCGCAGAAACCGCGAGCACAGCGAAATCCATTGCTGAGCAGTGCGATGTAATTATCACCATGCTGCCAAACTCTCCGCACGTGAAAGACGTTGCGTTGGGGGAAAACGGCATTATCGAAGGTGCGAAACCGGGCACCGTGGTAATCGATATGAGCTCTATCGCGCCGCTGGCGAGCCGTGAAATTAGCGAAGCGTTGAAGGCCAAAGGCATCGATATGCTGGATGCGCCGGTAAGCGGCGGCGAACCTAAAGCGATCGATGGTACCCTGTCGGTGATGGTTGGCGGTGACAAGGCGATTTTCGATAAATACTACGACCTGATGAAAGCGATGGCGGGATCCGTGGTTCATACCGGCGATATTGGCGCAGGTAACGTCACCAAATTGGCCAACCAGGTGATTGTGGCGCTGAACATCGCGGCCATGTCGGAAGCGTTAACTCTGGCCACCAAAGCCGGCGTTAACCCGGACCTGGTGTATCAGGCGATTCGCGGCGGCCTGGCGGGCAGCACCGTGCTTGATGCTAAAGCGCCGATGGTTATGGATCGCAACTTCAAGCCGGGTTTCCGCATCGATCTGCATATCAAAGATCTGACCAATGCGCTGGATACATCTCACGGCGTCGGCGCCCAGCTACCGCTGACGGCGGCGGTAATGGAGATGATGCAGGCGCTGCGCGCGGATGGTCTGGGTACCGCGGACCATAGCGCTCTGGCGTGTTACTACGAAAAACTGGCGAAAGTGGAAGTGACTCGCTAACAAGATGGGCGTGTGCCTGCGCCCTGTTATGTTTACTTTTCGCAGCGCCGTCAGGCTACATCACCATGAACATTTTTTCGTCCCTGGCTCTGATAAACAAAGCCTTTCTGCCGGCGAGGGGAGGGTGAAAGCCATGATTGCCGCGACGCTTGCGAGCGGAATGCGCTGTGCGGGGTGACAAAGGCGCGCGAACCCTCTATACTTCGCGCCGAAGCTGACCAGACAGTCGCCGCTTCGTCGTCGTCCTCTAAGGGGGAGACGGGCGGAGGGGAGGAAAGTCCGGGCTCCATAGGGCAAGGTGCCAGGTAACGCCTGGGGGGTGTCACAGCCCACGACCAGTGCAACAGAGAGCAAACCGCCGATGGCCCGCGCAAGCGGGATCAGGTAAGGGTGAAAGGGTGCGGTAAGAGCGCACCGCGCGGCTGGTAACAGTCCGCGGCACGGTAAACTCCACCCGGAGCAAGGCCAAATAGGGGTTCATAAGGTACGGCCCGTACTGAACCCGGGTAGGCTGCTTGAGCCAGTGAGCGATTGCTGGCCTAGATGAATGACTGTCCACGACAGAACCCGGCTTATCGGTCAGTTTCACCTCTTTACGTAAAAACCCCGCTTCGGCGGGGTTTTTACTATCTGGAACTCAATCCCATTTCGTTTTTTTGATTTCAGCCCATTACAAACCTGTATTGCCGGATATCCATTTTTAAACAGCTTTCTGGCTGCATTGCAGGCCGCGCGCATTGATACTGTCACGCTTCGAAATTGTATCTTCTATCCATTAATCTCAATCCCTCATTTGCAGCGGTCTTCATTCAGCTTAATGGATAGCAGGTTTTACGTGTTATCCTGACAGGAGCGGTTGTCGTGAAAAATGTAGTTTTATTCCCCCAAATTAAAGCGGCGCTCGCCTGGCTTGTCGGCCATGGCGATACAATTATGCAGTTTGCGTGGAATATCGCGGCAGCGCTGATCATTTTGTTTGTTGGTAAGCTGATTTCGAAACTACTCGGCAAAACTCTCGAGAAAATTCTGCTGCGACGCAACGTAGATGCGACAATCGTCCACTTCTTCGCCGCGTTGGTGCGCTATATCACCATGGCTTTTGCGATTATCGCCGCGTTAGGCCGGGTAGGGATTGAAACCTCATCCATTATCGCCGTCCTTGGCGCGGCAGGTCTGGCCATTGGCCTGGCGCTGCAGGGCTCGCTGTCAAATTTTGCCGCAGGCGTATTGCTGGTGACGTTACGTCCCTTCCGCGCGGGTAACTTTGTGCAGGTGGGGGCGGTAGCCGGGCTGGTACAATCGGTACATGTTTTTTCTACGACGTTGCTGACTGTAGATAATAAAGAAGTCATTATCCCGAACGGTAAAATTATAGCCGATAGCATCGTTAACTATTCCCGCCATCCCTATCGCCGCATCGATCTCACGCTTGGGGTAGCATGTCATAGCCAGATATCGCACGTTAAACAGGTGATCCAGACGCTCATCGATGATGAAAAGCGCATCGATCACTCTCGCGGTACCACGGTTCGCCTGATCGAGTTGGCTCCCGGCTCGCTTAATTTTACCATTCGCGTATGGGTGAAAAATGCGGAGTATTGGGATACCTATTTTGATTTTCTGGAAAATATCAAAAATGCGCTCGATGAAAATAACATTATGCTGGCCGCGCCGCGCATGGATATTAATTTAACATCACCGGATTTAGTGCGAATTTAATAGATATAATGAATTTTATGTTTTATGCGATTGGTTTGGTGAATATATTACCTGGATATTTACACTGGTGAACATGCTTTTTTACACATCGTCATTATTGTTCAGGGAATAATAGGGCGTCTTATCACTACGTACTTATTCAGGATAACAAAATGAACAAACTTTCTCGGATGGTATTAATGACGGCTGCAGCTGCAGGATTCTCCATGGCGGCACAGGCCGCTGAGGTTGCCGCCGCGCCGGCGCCGGCTCAGGATCCTATCGTTCAGCATTTAAAATTGAGCCAGGATCAGGTCGCTAAAATTAAGAGCCTGCATCAGGAAATGGAAAAGAACGTCCAACAGGTTTCGCAGAAAGATATTAAAGATGGCGTGTTATTTGACGTGATCGATTCCGGGAAATGGAATGAAAAAGCGGTGAAAGATCAGCTTGCGGCTTTCAGCAAGGTTGAGCAGCAGGTGCGCTATTATCGTGTGAAGTACTATTTCGGTGTTAATCAGGTACTGACGCCGGAACAGCGTACTCAGGTGAAAAAAGATCTCTCTCAGGCGCTGAGCGAGTAATAAAGTCGGCCCCGTTATGGGGCCGATTTCTTCAGGCGGCGTTATCTTCGTCCTGCAACCGCGTTTGCGCATCTTCCACGATGGCTTCCAGTTCACTCAGCATCTCTTCATAGCCAAAGCCGATTGGGCTCATGGCTTCCGGAGTAACTGGCAGGTCTAACGGTTTCGCTTTTTTGCTCTTCTTCTTGCTCACTCACAAACTCCCGGCTTCCTTGTTACACCGGTAAATCTATCAGCAAAGCGCGCAGCGGCGTATCGGCGACGAGGGTAATGTTAGCTTCGTCACGAATAAAAGCGCCATCGCCGCAGGTTAATGCCTGTTTCTCTTCCTTTTTTGCCACGGCATGTACCGTACCGTGAATCGACTGCAGATAGGCGCGCGGGCCGTGCAGTTGAACGTTGATCTCTTCGCCCTTTGCCAGCTGCAGATGATGGATCCACACCTGCTGGCGCAGCTGTAAGCTGTCGCCGCTGCCGTCCGGAGAGGCTAATAGCTGAATCGGCGAATCGCCAACCGTCATTTTCTGTACCAGCGGGTTTTCGCGCTCAGGGCAGGCATCCAGCCACAGCTGCATGCGCGTCAATGACTGCTCTTTACTGAGATTATGCTCGCTGTAGCTGACCCCCGGTTGAGTGGAGAGCAGCAGAGCTTCGCCAGCCTTTGCCTGTACGTGGTTGCCGTCGCTATCGCGGTATTCCGCTTCACCTTCCAGAATCAGATTCAGGATATCGACCTTTGGGTAGGTACGTGGCTGAAATGACGCGCCTGGCGCCAGCACTTCTTGATTGAGTACGCGCAGCGAGGCGTAACCCAGCAATTTAGGGTCGAAGTAGTGGCCAAAGGAAAAGGTGTAGCGGGCCTGCAGCCAGCCGAAGTCTGCTTGACCGCATTGTTTGGCTGTTCGGGTTGTAATCATTTTCTTGACCTCTCTTTACACTAAATCAATGGTAAAGGTATGGACGCTGTATTGTTAGCCAGATATTCTGCCCGGTATGTTCAAAATTCCTGAATGAGAGCGAAATGGCGAAAGAGAGAGCATTAACGCTGGAAGCGTTACGCGTAATGGATGCGATAGACCGACGCGGGAGCTTTGCCGCTGCGGCTGACGAGCTGGGTCGCGTGCCTTCGGCCCTAAGCTACACCATGCAAAAACTGGAAGAAGAACTGGATGTGGTGCTGTTTGACCGTTCCGGCCATCGCACAAAATTTACGAACGTTGGCCGCATGCTGCTGGAACGCGGGCGCGTGCTGCTGGAAGCGGCGGACAAGCTGACCACCGACGCCGAAGCGCTGTCGCGCGGCTGGGAAACTCACCTGACCATTGTTACCGAAGCCTTGGTTCCGACCACCGATCTGTTTCCGCTGATTGAGAAGCTGGCGACCAAATCTAATACCCAGCTGTCGATTATTACCGAAGTGCTGGCCGGCGCCTGGGAAAGGCTGGAGCAGGGGCGTGCTGATATTGTCGTCGCGCCGGATATGCATTTTCGTTCATCGTCAGAAATTAACTCGCGTAAGCTCTATTCGGTGTTAAGCGTTTACGTCGCCGCGCCGGATCACCCGATTCATCAGGAGCCAGAACCGCTTTCCGAGGTGACTCGAGTGAAATATCGCGGCGTCGCGGTGGCGGATACCGCGCGAGAGCGTCCGGTACTGACGGTGCAACTGCTGGATAAGCAGCCGCGCCTAACCGTCAGCACTATTGAAGATAAACGCCAGGCGCTGCTGGCGGGACTTGGCGTGGCGACCATGCCGTATCCGTTGGTTGAGAAAGATATTGCTGAAGGGCGCCTGCGGGTTGTGAGTCCTGAATACACCAACGAAATTGATATTATTATGGCCTGGCGCCGCGACAGCATGGGCGAAGCCAAATCCTGGTGTCTTCGGGAGATCCCGAAACTGTTTGCCGGCAGATAACGGGAATATGCGCTCCTCGGCCCGAGGAGCGCGTAAATCAGTAGGAGTAGGGTTTTGGATTTGGCCCAAAGCGATTATTGCCGGGCGTGCCGTTCTGGCAATTGAAAATCAAAATCACCAGCCAGCCGATGACCGGGATCAGCAGCAGCAGTAGCCACCACGCCGAGCGATCGGTGTCATGCAGGCGACGAAACTGCACCGCCCACCAGGGTAAAAAAACCAGCACGCCGTAAATGGTCGTCAGGATGCCTTCACCCCCTGCACGTTGCCAGCCGAGCATCTTATCGATGATGCTGAGCACTGCGGTGAGAATGATGTTGACCAGAATAAACATCCAGTACTCTTTGCGCCGGGCGCGACCGCCAAAGCCAATATAGTTTCGTAATACTTTTAGATACCAGTCCATTTTCTCACGCCTTAGTTAATCATTAATCACTTGCTTTCAAAGCGATCAAAATAATCATAGGTATGAATATCAAACTGGTAAATATCCGTAATCTGAATAAAAGGCGCCCGTAGGCGCCTTATCGATCAGCGGGAAAAGCGATCCCGCCCGTGCGGCTCGTTGAGATCCTGCTGCGGACCAACGGAGATGATCCCCGTCGGGTTGATGGTTTTGTGGCTGCGATAATAGTGATTGCGGATATGCGGGAAATTCACCGTTTCCGCAATCCCCGGCATCTGGTAGATATCGCGCAGGAAACCGTACAGGTTGAGATAGTCGCTGATGCGGCGCTTATCGCATTTAAAGTGGGTGACATACACCGGGTCAAAACGAACCAGCGTTGTCCACAGGCGGATATCCGCTTCCGTTAACTGGTTTCCGGTCAGATAGCGGTGCTGACCGAGGATCTGCTCAAGGCGTTCGAGCGAGGTAAACAGCGCGTCGACGGCTTCATCATAGGCCTGCTGGCTGGTGGCGAAACCGGCTTTATACACCCCGTTGTTAACGTTGTCGTAGATCCAGCTATTCAGATCGTCGATTTTGTCCCGCAACGCCGGCGGATAATAGTCGCCTGCGCGCGCGCCCAGGCCATCAAACGCGGTATTGAACATGCGGATAATTTCAGCCGACTCATTGCTGACGATGGTCTGTTGTTTTTTATCCCACAGCACCGGAACGGTCACCCGGCCGGTGTAATGCGGATCGGCCTGCAGATAAAGTTGATAGAGGAACTGATGATGATAGAGCTGGTCGCCGGTAGCATCCGGGAAATCGGCGGCGAAGGTCCAGCCGTTTTCCAGCATCAGCGGATGAACAACCGAGACGGATATAAAGGGCTCTAATCCTTTCAGCTTGCGCAAAATCAGGGTGCGATGCGCCCACGGGCAGGCCAGTGAAACGTACAGGTGATAGCGGTCTTTCTCTGCGGCGAAGCCGCCTTCGCCCGCGGGACCCGGCGCGCCATCGGCGGTGAGCCAGTTGCGGAAGGCTGAAACGGAACGCTTGAACCGTCCTCCGGTGGATTTGGTGTCATACCAGGTATCTTGCCAGACGCCGTCGACTAATTGTCCCATTACTTCCTCCTTCAGATAGCAAAAGCGAGGAGATAGCCCCTCGCTTTTTTAGATTTTTACTTAGTATAGTGCGCTTACCACTTTTTATTCAGCACGCGGTCGATGCTGAATGCGCCCGGACCCGTCACGGCCAGCAGCAGATAACCACCAGCGATGGTCAGGTTTTTCATGAACATCAGCGAGTTCACGCCTTCAGCAAAGTTGCTGTGGAACAGGAACGCGGTCAGCAGGGTGAAGCCTGCGGTGAACAGCGCGGTAGTGCGAGTCAGGAAACCGAACAGAATCGCCAGACCGCCGCCAAACTCAAGCAGAATAGTCAGCGGCAGCAGCGCTCCCGGAACACCCATCGCTTCCATATACTGCTGCGTACCTGCATACCCGGTGATTTTTCCCCAACCAGCGGTAATGAACAGAATCGGCATCAGAATACGCGCTACCAGAACACCAACATCTTCTAATTTTTTCATTTCTTACTCCAGAAAACCCAAAGGGCGGCGATTTCGTTTTTTAGTGCAATCCTGCGTGGTTACGCGGGCTTGCTGTCGATGGAGAGGATATTAGCGAGCTTGAGAGGGGATTGTTAGCAAGGAAAACTGTAGTTCTTTTTCAAACTTTCTGAGCAATTGGTGCGATCGGCGAAAATATTTTCCGAGGCGCCTCGCAGCGTGCGTGGCTATCGGTTGTGGTGGCGGGGATAAAAGAGGATATCTGTCGCCAACTTATTTTTGCATAGACAGGATGTCATGAAACAATTCAGCTCTACGCCTCACGATGCGTTGTTTAAAACATTTCTCACTCATCCGGAAACGGCGCGAGATTTTCTCCAGATCCATCTACCGGAATCGTTACGTATGCAATGCGATCTCAGTACCCTGCAGTTAGAGTCCGGCAGCTTTATTGAGGACGATTTGCGTGCGTTGTACTCGGATGTGTTGTGGTCAATTAAAACGCAAAGCGGAAGCGGATATGTGTACGCGCTGATTGAACACCAAAGCACGCCAGACAAACATATGACCTTTAGACTAATGCGCTATGCATTTGCCATAATGTCTCGTCATCTGGATGCCGGTAATGAACATCTGCCATTGGTTATTCCGATGTTGTTTTATCATGGGCGGATTACACCTTATCCCTTTTCGATGTGCTGGCTGGATAGTTTTGCGCAACCCGCGTTAGCACGGGAGATATATGGGGATAATTTTCCGTTGATCGATGTGACATCCTTCACGGACGATGAAATCCAACAGCATCGGCGTATAGCAATTTTGGAGTTCCTGCAGAAAAATATTCGCCAGCGCGATCTGAATGACCTGGTAGATCAACTTGTAGCCTTGCTGCTGCCGGGTTATACCACCGAGCATCAATTTAACGTGTTGATGAACTACATTGCCCGTTCCGGCCATTTGACCAGCCCTGGCAGATTTTTTCGTCAACTGGCGCAGGGAATGCCTGAACATAAGGAGCAACTGATGACATTAGCAGAATGGTTTGAAGAGCGTGGGCGCACAAAGGGAAGAAAACAGGGGCGTGAAGAAGGTAGAGAAGAAGGCGAACGTCAGGCGACGCGTAAAATAGCTCTTGCGATGCTTCGTAACGGCGTTGATAGCGCGCTGGTCAGTAAAACCACCGGTTTAAGCGAACAAGAGCTCAGCGCGCTGGCGCACTGAGCGAGCAATTAACGCGATGCGGACTGACGCAGAATCCCTTTGACCATCCGCCAGGTGCTCCAGATGCCGAGGCCGCGTTTGCCCCAGCGGATTAAAAAGCGCGGATGGCGTACTGACCAGATAGCCATTACCCCGCTGCCGACCATCGCCCATGAACGCAGGTGTTTCAGCGTTTGCCAGCCGCGATCGATAGGCGAGGTGGCTTCCAGCCAGTGACGATGGCTGGCGGCCAAATCCAGCCGCTGTTGCTGGATTTGGCGCAGCAGCAGCGCTTTTCGCTGGTCGCGTTCCTGTTGGCCGCTCATCGACGATCGTCCTCAAGCAGCGCGCGATCGTTCGCCAGCTCGTCGCGGGTATGGCGTAAAAACGTTGAACGGCGAGCTTTCCTGAGGGTCCAGATTCCCCCTATCAGCGAGGCGAGCAGCAGGACGCTGGTGGTCGCAATCATCACATGCAGGCGGTACTGTGGATCGACGGCCCAGATGATCAGCACCAGCAGGCTCATCAGCCCAAAAGCGGCGAATAACAGCGTTAGCCCGAGCATCAGCAACAGCTGGAAGAGGTTCGCTTTCTCCTCTTCCAGCTCTACGACGACCAGGCGCAAGCGCGTTTCCACCATTTCGACCAGCAGCGTGATAATCCGCTGGCCGATGCCGAATACGCTCTGTCCCGGGCCCTGCGTGTGTTGAGAGTTTGCCATAATTAACGGCGCGACAGCAGTACGCCGACAACCAGCCCGACGGCTGCGCCAATGCCCACTCCGGTCCATGGATTTTCGCGGACGTACTCATCGGCGCGAGCGGCGGTTTCACGCGTCTGCTTGACGATGGCATCGCTGGTGTCGCTGAGACGCACACGGCTGTCTTTCAGTACGCTTTCCGCTTTGCTACGCAGTTTGCCGAGCTCTTCTTTCGATTTGTCGGTGGAGGAGTTCAGAACTTCTTCCAGCGTGTCAGCCAGATTTTTCAGCTCAGCGCGTAGATCTTCTGCAACGTTATCTTTAGCCATCTTGTTCTCCTGTAGCGTTTACCAATTAATAATCGCGTGACTCAAGCGCTTTCAGTTCCTGCTGCGCTTCATCCAGTTTACGTTCCCGTTTGCTAATTTTGTCCGCATCGCCTTTCTGCTTCGCCTCGCTCAGATCGCGCTGACGTTCGGCAACTTCGGCCTTCTGTTTGGCGATTTTCTGCTGATGTTCAGCCCTGACCTTGCTGTCGCTGCAGTTAGCGCGAACTTCCTGCAGCGCTTTGTTCAGGCCGTCAATGCGATGCTGATTATGGTGTTTTTCGGCATAGCTGATCTCCCGTTGGATACTTTGTTCTTTTTCCTGACAAGGAGAGGCTGCGAAGGCGCTGGCGCTAAGTGAGGTCAGAGCCAGTAATAGTGCGATGCGGTAATTCATGGATTCTACCTTCCATTGTGTGAGGGTATATCGGCGATACACCCAATCCAGTCAACAATACGAGCCAGGCGGTTCCCGCAGTTTTAATAATAGACACGAAAGCGGGACTTCACCAAACCGTGCGAAAAGATTCGGAATTTTTGACGCGTTATCCAAAACGGCGCGGAGCATCGCGCAGGCGGGATAACCAGGCGGTGGCCGAATTTTCTTCATCCACCAGAGCAATAATATAACCGTGAGGCAGAGCTCGGCCCAATACTTCTTTTGCCGCGGCGCCCTGAGCGTTGGAGTCGAATTTGATCAGCAGGCCGTCTTTTTGCGGCGTGATGCTCTTAAAACGGATGCCGTTGGCGTCAAGATGATGCCAGACGGAAAAACCGTCCGGCATGGCGACGCCCTGGCTGACGGGACGGATGGCCAGAGTGGATTCATGCTGACTGACGGTCAGCCACAGCCAGACGACGGCGCAGAGCAGCAGTGAGCCGCCCAGCATCCACCGCATCTGGCGCCAGGAAGGACGTTTGATGACCATGCTTAGCTCCGACTACTGTGTTTTTTCTTCCACAGTACAACCAGGGAGCCGATCAGACCAAAGACCAGCAGCGCAACCGGTAGCAGCATCAGACATGACATCAGCTGATCTTCATACTTCAGGAACACCGGTGTTTTACCCAGCAGATAGCCGAGAGAGGTAAGAATCAGCACCCACAGCAGGCCGCTCATCCAGTTAAAGAACTGGAAACGCGCGTTATTCAGACCTGAGATACCGGCAATTGTTGGCAGCAGCGTACGTACGAAGGCGATAAAGCGGCCAATCAGCAGCGCTGACAACCCATGCTTGTGGAACAGGTGATGGGCTCGCTGGTGATAATGCGAGGGTAAATGCGAGAGCCAGTTTTGCACGATCCGCGTATTGCCCAGCCATCGGCCCTGGATATAGCTTACCCAGCAACCAAGGCTCGCCGCCGCCGTCAGCAGCAGTAAGGTTTCCGGGAAGCCCATCGCCCCTTTGGCGATCAAAACGCCGACCAGCACCAGCAGGCTGTCGCCTGGTAAAAACGCCGCCGGCAGTAAACCGTTCTCAAGGAACAAAATCATAAATAAGACAAAATAGAGCATGCCAATCATGGAGGGATTAGCGAGGGTTTCGTAATCCTGGGCCCATAAGGCATTCAGTAATTGGGTTAGTAGTTCCATTCACGATTCCTGGTACATCGGTTAACGGTACGTCTGAACGCGGTGTATTCATTAGCCATCGGGTATAGCGACTAAATTATTTTGAGAGTATGGCCGCTGTTAATACGTTCTGATCGAATCCTTGATTAAACAGTAAGTAAACACTTACCTGCAGAACGGTAAAATGCATCTAATTGTAACAAACTAGCTGACTTCACGTCATAGAAATTGCAGTTTGTTGCTGATTGATTTTGCGGGTTGCGGGGATGAGTAGCGAGAGGATTTACACAGGCTGACACTATATATGCTTTGCTTACCCTGTCGGGTTTGCGGGCAGAAAAAGAGGTTCTGCCCGTGAAAGGGATAATACGTTATTTTGCCCCGTTCGCCGCGGTATCGAGATGAACCACCGGATTTTCGGCAAACAGATAGCGATCGGCATTGAATTCAAAGTCATCGCTGGTTTCGTTAAACAGCATCAGCTTGGTATTTTCCAGATGCTGCCACATTGCCAGCTTCGCCGCGTGAGGGTCTTTACGAATGAGCGCTTTGAGGATTTGGTCATGATCGTCGCACCAGTTGTCGACGGTGCGCAGGTCGATATGATCGTGTAGTTTTTTCCAGTACGGGTTATGTACACGCTGGGTCCACATCTTCTCTACGATGGCGGCAAGCGCCGTGTTCTGGGTGGCCAGCGCGACCTGGACATGGAACTGCAGGTCCCATTCGGAATCGCGGAAGCACTTCTCGTTGCGGGCTTTCTCCTGAATTTCCATTAGCTTCATGATGTCCTGTTTGGTCACCTGAGTCGCGGCGAATTCAGCGATATTGCTCTCAATTAACTGACGTGCCTGGAGTAATTCAAACGGACCATAGTTGGCGAACTCCAGCGATTCATCCACCACCTGTTGGTATTTCGGGTGGTTGGAAATAACGTGGATGCCAGAGCCTTTGCGGACTTCAACATAGCCTTCGACTTCCAGCATGATGATGGCTTCGCGAACCACGGTGCGGCTGACGCTTTTTTCATCGGCGATAAAGCGCTCTGCGGGCAGCTTATCCCCTACAAGGTAGACGCCTTGTTCGATACGCGTCTTTAGCTCAGCGGCAAGCTGCTGATAGAGACGGCGCGGTTCACTGATTTCCATATTCGCTCCCGGAAGATGGCGACAATATTCGATTTGTTATACCACTTTTACGCGCTTTCCACCACTGGAAGGCATAAAAAAAGCCGCCTCAAAAAGGCGGCTTAGTCGGTGCAAAATCATCTGGCAGTCTAGCTTTGCGTCACCGGTTTCGTGGTATTGAGCGGCGTCGAGTCATCGTCGGCCGATTTGTTTTTCAGTACCGTCCAGATAACCAGCGCGCCGAGTAAGTCGAAGACCGCCAGCACCGCGAACAGCGGGCTGAAGCCGATGGTATCCGCCAGCGCGCCGACGACCAGCGCGAACATGGTGCTGGCCAGCCACGCCGCCATCCCGGTCAGGCCGTTGGCGGTGGCCACTTCGTTACGACCAAAGACGTCGGAAGAGAGAGTGATCAGCGCGCCGGACAAGGCCTGGTGAGCAAAACCGCCGACGCACAGCAGCGCAATCGCCACATACGGGCTGGTGAACAGGCCAATCATGCCAGGACCAATCATCAGCAGGGCGCCCATCGTCACGACCATTTTACGTGAGACGATAAGATTCACGCCAAACCAGCGCTGGAACAGCGGCGGCAGGTAGCCGCCGACGATGCAGCCGAGGTCGGCGAACAGCATCGGCATCCAGGCGAACATAGCGATCTCTTTCAGGTTAAAGCCGTAAACTTTAAACATGAACAGCGGGATCCAGGCGTTGAAGGTACCCCAGGCCGGTTCTGCGAGGAAGCGCGGCAGCGCAATACCCCAGAACTGGCGGTTACGCAGGATCTGCCACGGCGACATTTTTTTCGCGTTATTGGTTTGATGCTGAGATTCCTGGCCGCCGATGATGTAGTCACGTTCTTCATCGGTGAGTTTTTTCTGATCGCGCGGGTGTTTGTAGAAAATCAGCCAGGCCATCGCCCAGGCGAAGCTCAGAACCCCGGAAATAATAAATGCCATCTGCCAGCTATGCATGACAATCGCCCATACCACCAGCGGCGGAGCAATCATCGCGCCGATAGAAGAGCCGACGTTAAAGTAGCCGACGGCGATGGAACGCTCTTTCGCCGGGAACCATTCGGAGCTGGCTTTCAGACCGGCAGGGATCATCGCCGCTTCCGCTGCGCCGACCGCGCCGCGGGCCAGCGCCAGGCCGCCCCAGCTACCTGCCAGCGCCGTTGAACCGCAGAATACCGCCCAGGCGATAGCAAAGAAGGCGTAGCCAATTTTGGTGCCGAGCACATCAAGCACATAGCCGGCAACCGGCTGCATAACGGTATATGCAGCGGAGTAGGCGGCGATGATATAAGAATATTGTTGGGTTGAAATGTGCAACTCTTCCATCAGCGTCGGCGCAGCCGCCGCTACGGTGTTACGAGTCAGGTAACCCAGCACGGTGCCCAGCGTCACCAGTGCGATCATATACCAACGTAACCCTTTAATTTTACGCATGTAAAACCTCATCGTTGTTGTCTCTCCGCAGCGTCTGCGGCCATCTTTCATCCCGCCTGGGGAGGAGGATGGGGAAACGGAGGGTTCAGGACGTGAACTGAACCTTGCCATCAGTGGTTAAAGTGAAACCGGCATCCCTACCGTTTAATCCGATGTCATTCACATCGGTAATGCATTCCGTCGGTTTATATGTTGCGACGGCAGAAAGATAACTTGTCATACAACTTTAAAAGTTGAGTACTGTCACAAAAGTGGGAAAGTTTGTAGGGACATTAATCGCGTCAATTAAAGCCAGGGCTGGCGCGGCTTGCAGCGATGTTTACTCCTTTGGTGGTGCTTTTTTTGTCGACGTTTATTGATCTAACTCACGAAAAATACTTCGGCCTGTAGAAATTGGTGTGATAACTTTGTCAGCATTAGAGTCAATCATCTGATGGGCTCCTTGATGGGGCGAAGAGGACACGACAATGACACCGTTTATGACCGAAGATTTTCTGCTTGATACCGAGTTTGCCCGCCGTCTGTACCACGATTACGCCAAAGATCAGCCGATTTTCGACTACCACTGCCACCTTCCGCCGCAGCAGGTTGCCGAAAATTACCGTTTTAAAAATCTGTATGACATCTGGCTGAAAGGCGACCATTACAAATGGCGCGCGATGCGCACCAACGGCGTGGCGGAGCGCTTGTGTACAGGCGATGCTTCCGATCGCGAGAAATTTGACGCCTGGGCGGCGACCGTACCTCATACCATCGGTAACCCGCTATATCACTGGACGCATTTAGAGCTGCGCCGTCCTTTTGGTATTACAGGTAAGTTGTTGTCGCCAGCCACGGCGGATGAAATCTGGGACCAGTGTAATGAGTTGCTGGCTCAGGAATCCTTCTCAGCCCGTGGAATTATGAAGCAGATGAATGTGAAGATGGTGGGGACGACCGACGATCCGATAGATTCACTGGAGCATCATGCGGCGGTCGCCAAAGACAGTACCTTTGATATCAAAGTGTTGCCGAGCTGGCGTCCGGATAAAGCGTTCAACATCGAGCAGGCCACTTTTAACGATTATATGAACAAGCTTGGCGAAGTCTCCGATACCGAGATTCGCCGCTTCGCCGACCTGCAAAGCGCGCTGACTAAGCGTCTGGATCACTTTGCCGCTCACGGCTGTAAAGTTTCCGACCACGCGCTGGACGTGGTGCTGTTCGCTGAAGCTAGCGATAACGAACTGGATAGCATTCTCGCGCGCCGTCTGGCGGGCGAAACGCTCAGCGAGCATGAAGTCGCGCAGTTCAAAACGGCGGTGCTGGTATTCCTCGGCGCGGAATACGCGCGCCGCGGCTGGGTACAGCAGTACCACATCGGCGCGCTGCGTAATAACAACCTGCGTCAGTTCAAACTGTTAGGGCCGGATGTGGGGTTCGATTCCATCAACGACCGTCCGATGGCCGAAGAACTGTCAAAGCTGCTGAGCAAACAGAACGAAGAAAACCTGCTGCCGAAAACCATTCTGTACTGCCTGAACCCACGCGATAACGAAGTGCTGGGCACCATGATCGGTAACTTCCAGGGCGAAGGCATGCCGGGCAAGATGCAGTTCGGTTCCGGTTGGTGGTTCAACGATCAGAAAGACGGCATGGAACGTCAGATGACCCAGCTGGCGCAGCTTGGCCTGCTGAGCCGCTTTGTCGGCATGCTGACCGACAGCCGCAGCTTCCTCTCCTACACTCGCCACGAGTACTTCCGCCGCATTCTCTGCCAGATGATCGGCCGCTGGGTGGCTGCTGGCGAAGCGCCTGCGGATATCGCTCTGCTGGGCGAGATGGTGAAAAACATCTGCTTTAACAATGCGCGTGATTACTTCGCCATTGAATTGAACTAAGGCCTGAGGTCGGTTGATATGCAATACATTAAAATCCATTCGCAGGATAACGTCGCGGTGGCGCTGGCGGATATGGCGTCAGGCAGCGTGGTGACGATTGATAACGATACCGTCACCCTCAGCCAGGATGTTGTCCGCGGTCATAAGTTCGCGCTGCGGGCCATTGCGAAAGGTGAAAACGTCATTAAGTACGGGTTGCCGATTGGTCATGCGCTGGCGGATATCGCGCCGGGCGAGCATGTTCATGCGCATAATACGCGTACCAATCTGAGCGATCTCGACGCGTATCGCTATCAACCTGACCTGGTTGAACAACCGGCGCAGCCTGCGGATCGCGACGTTGAGATTTATCGTCGCGCCAGTGGTGAAGTCGGCGTGCGTAACGAGTTATGGATCCTGCCGACCGTGGGCTGCGTTAACGGTATCGCCCGGCAGATCCAGAACCGTTTCCTGAAAGAGACCAACGACGCGGAGGGCACCGACGGTGTCTTCCTTTTCAGCCACACCTACGGCTGCTCGCAGTTGGGAGATGACCACATCAACACCCGTACCATGCTGCAAAACATGGTCCGTCACCCGAATGCCGGGGCGGTGCTGGTGATTGGCCTCGGCTGCGAGAACAACCAGGTGGATGCCTTCCGTGAAACGCTGGGGGATTTTGACCCGGAACGCGTGCACTTCATGGTTTGCCAGCATCAGGAAGATGAAGTGGAAGCAGGAATTGATCATCTTCACCAGCTCTATGAAGTGATGCGCCATGATAAACGCGAAGCGGGTAAACTGAGCGAACTGAAGTTTGGCCTTGAGTGCGGCGGCTCGGACGGCCTGTCCGGCATTACCGCTAACCCAATGCTGGGGCGTTTTTCTGACTACCTGATTGCGAACGGCGGCACCACGGTGTTGACCGAAGTGCCGGAAATGTTCGGCGCCGAGCAGCTGCTGATGAGCCACTGCCGCGACGAAGAGACCTTCGGCAAACTGGTCACTATGGTCAATGATTTTAAACAGTATTTTATCGCCCACGACCAGCCTATCTACGAGAACCCGTCGCCGGGTAACAAAGCGGGCGGTATCACGACGCTGGAAGATAAGTCGCTTGGCTGCACGCAGAAAGCGGGTTCCAGCCAGGTGGTGGACGTTCTGCGCTACGGTGAACGGTTGAAAGTCCACGGGTTGAATCTGTTGAGCGCGCCGGGTAACGATGCGGTGGCGACCAGCGCGCTGGCGGGCGCCGGCTGCCATATGGTGCTGTTCAGTACCGGTCGCGGCACCCCTTATGGCGGTTTCGTACCGACGGTAAAAATCGCTACCAACAGCGAGCTGGCGGCGAAGAAAAAGCACTGGATTGATTTCGATGCCGGGCAGTTGATTCACGGGAAAGCGATGCCGCAGGTGCTGGAGGAGTTTGTCGATCTGATCGTCGATATCGCCAACGGCAAGCAGACCTGCAACGAACGCAATGATTTCCGCGAACTGGCAATCTTTAAAAGCGGCGTCACGCTGTAACGACAGTGGCTACCGCTGTGTTTGAAAGGTCGGATAAGCGCATCGTCATCCGACAAAATAACGGCGCGGCCATTGAACGCTCCCCGGTCGCGCTTACGCTGACCGGGGCTACCAACTGAATCCCGGACCGTAGGTCGGATAAGCGTAGCGCCATCCGACAAAATAACGACGCCGTCATTGAACGCTCCCCGGTCGCGCTTACGCTTACCGGGGCTACCAACTGAATCCCGGACCGTAGGTCGGATAAGCGTAGCGCCATCCGACAAAATAACGGCGCCGCCATTGAACGCTCCCCGGTTGCGCTTACGCTTACCGGGGCTACCAACTGAATACCGGACCGTAGGTCGGATAAGCGTAGCGTCATCCGACAAAATAACGGCGCCGCTATTGAACGCTCCCCGGTTGCGCTTACGCTTACCGGGGCTACCAACGAATACCGGACCGTAGGTCGGATAAGCGTAGCGCCATCCGACAAAATAACGGCGCGGCCATTGAACTCTCCCCGGTTGCGCTTACGCTTACCGGGGCTACCAACTGAATAGGTCCGTAGGTCGGATAAGCGTAGCGCCATCCGACAAAATAACGGCGCCGTCACTGAACTCTCCCCGGTCGCGCTTACGCTTACCGGGGCTACCAACTGAATAGTTCCGTAGGCCTGATAAGCGTAGCGCCATCAGGCAATGCTTTAACTACGCAGGGCGTTCTTCGCCAGCTGTTCGTCTTCAGCCATACAGGCCGCGGCGGTGAACAGCGCATCGGTTGACGAGTTGAGCGCCGTTTCGCAGGAATCCTGCAGCACGCCGATAATAAAGCCGACGGCGACAACCTGCATGGCGACATCGTTCGGAATACCGAACATATTACAGGCCAGCGGGATCAGCAGCAGCGAACCACCTGCCACTCCGGAAGCGCCGCAGGCGCACAGTGAAGCCACAACGCTCAGCAGCAGCGCTGTCGGCAGGTCCACCGGAATATTCAACGTATGCACCGCCGCCAGCGTCAGCACGGTGATAGTAATCGCCGCGCCCGCCATATTGATGGTCGCCCCCAGCGGGATAGATACCGAGTAGGTATCGCGATCCAGATTCAGCTTCTCGCACAGCGCCATATTCACCGGAATGTTGGCGGCGGAGCTGCGGGTAAAGAAGGCGTAGACGCCGCTTTCACGCAGGCAGGTCAGCACCAGCGGATACGGGTTACGGCGGATTTTCCAGAATACCAGCAGCGGGTTAATCACCAGCGCCACCAGCAGCATGCAGCCGACCAGCACCAGCAGCAGCTGGGCGTAGCCCCACAGGGTATCGAAACCGGTCGTCGCCAGCGTCGAGGAGACCAGGCCAAAAATACCCAGCGGCGCAAAGCGGATCACCAGCTTGACGATAAAGGTCACCGCGTGCGAGACGTCGTTAATCAGGTTTTTGGTGCTGTCGTTACCGTGGCGCAGCGCGAAGCCCAGCCCCACCGCCCACACCAGAATCCCGATATAGTTGGCGTTCAGCAGCGCGTCGATAGGGTTCGCCACCATGCTCATCAGCAGTCCGCGCAGCACCTCTACAATCCCCGACGGCGGGGTGATGCTGTCCGCCGCGCTGGTCAGATGCAGCGTAGAAGGGAAAACAAAACTAAACAGCACCGCGGTGAGCGCCGCGCTGAAGGTGCCCAGCAGATAAAGAAACAGAATCGGGCGGATACTGGTTTTTTGTCCGTGCTGATGGTTCGCGATCGACGCCATCACCAGCATTAATACCAGCACCGGCGCAACGGCTTTCAGCGCGCCGACGAACAGCGTTCCCAGCAATCCCACGGCGATGGCCGCCGGTTTTGAGACCAGCGCCAGTACCACGCCAAGTACCAGTCCCAACAGGATTTGTTTCACCAGACTGCCCTGCGCCAGGCGCTGCAGCAGCCCCGACGGGCGGGTTTGTGTTGTCATAAATCATTCCTTCCAGTGATGTAGCAGTCCATCCCGGCGACGTATTATTTGTTACGTTTATGTCCGGATGTAAATGAATGTTTGCATGGTCGAGTATACGGAAAGAACGCGAGGGAGGAAGCGTATTCTACTGTTTCTTGCACGCCGATCTTGTTTTTTAACTATATATTAACGTTTTTGTGACATGCATAGAGATTATGCGCGGGAAACCTAAAGCCGTGCGGCGTATTCCGGCCAGATACGCGATATCTGGCCGGGGGGAGGGGGTTTATTGCAGCTGTTTCTTCTTATCGTTCTGTCTGTTCACCCAGGCGTTAATCAGCAGCGTCGCCGCCAGAATACCGCCCACCACGCCGAGGGAAACGGCGATCGGAATGTGGTAGAAATCGACGATCAGCATCTTGATACCGATAAACACCAGGATCACCGACAGACCATATTTCAGCATCGAGAAGCGTTCCGCCACGCCTGCCAGCAGGAAGTACATCGCACGCAGGCCGAGAATCGCAAACAGGTTAGAGGTCAGCACGATGAACGGGTCGGTGGTCACCGCGAAAATCGCCGGGATGCTATCAACGGCGAAAATCACGTCGCTCAGCTCAACCAGGATCAGCACCAGCAGCAGCGGCGTGGCGAACAGCACGCCATTTTTACGGGTGAAGAAGCGCTCGCTCTCGATTTTATCCGTCATGCGCAGATGGCTGCGGATCCAACGCACCAGCGGCTTATCGCCGATCCCGGAATCATCTTCTTTCGCCAGCGCCATTTTCACCCCGGTAAACAGCAGGAAGGCGCCGAACACGTACAGTAGCCATTCGAACTGCGAAATCAGCCAGCTGCCGGTGAAGATCATAATGGTACGCAGGACAATCGCGCCGAGGACGCCATACACCAGTACCCGGCGCTGTAGCGCAGGCGGCACGGCAAAGTAGCTAAAGAGCATTAACCAGACGAAGACGTTATCGACCGCCAGTGATTTTTCGATCAGATAACCGGTGAGGAAGGCTAAAGCCTGCGGATCGGCGACGGCGCGGCCCTGCGTTTGCACCAAATACCACCAGAAAGCGGCGTTAAACAGCAGGGAGAGGGTGACCCACAGAATGGACCAACCGGCGGCCTGCTTCATGGTCATGGTATGCGCACCGCGCCTTCCCTGAAGCAGTAAATCGATCGCCAGCATGATGACCACGACTACAGCGAATCCGCCCCATAATAACGGCGTGCCGACACTATTCATTGCGTTATTCCTTACATAAAAACAAAACGGCTGTCGTCGGAAGACGGCAGCCGCTGCGCTTTTATGCATAGACCTCGCCTTCCGGCAAGGTCTCACTTACAACAAGAGCGGACATGGATCCTTGATCTTGTTGCCCGGCGACCGGATGCGGTTTTGCACGCATCGTAATGACGATCGACCGGCCAGGAAGTTACTCCCCTTTGCACGTAACAAAGTATTACAAGTTATAAAGGGCGTCAATGGAGGTCGAGGGCCCATTTACACTCCTTTACGCCACAGGCTGAGTATCCGCCGGGAAGATCACGCCGGTTTGGCGACGGATTTCGCTAAGCAGTTTTGCCGTAATGCGGCTGACTTCAAGCCCTGGATGAGCGACGTCGTTGGTTTCCACCAGCCGCGCGAACGCTTCCGCTTCATACAGCATAGTATTGATGTGCTGAGGCTGGGTGAGATCCTGCGCTTTGCCGCCGCGTGGAATAAAGGCTACCTTCTGGCATTCGGAGATTTTCTCAATCACCAGCGCGCCTTCTTCGCCCTGGATTTCGCTGGGGATAGTGGAGTCGCTGACCTTCGAGTGGTGCAGGGTGACATCGAAATCGCCGTAGCTCAGCACCACCGTGCCCTGGCCATCAACGCCGCTCGCCAGCAGGCTGGCGCTGGCATGGACCGCTTGCGGTTCGCCCCACAGCGCGACCGCCGAGGCGAGGCAGTAAAAACCGATATCCATAATCGAGCCATTGGAAAAGGCCGGGTTGAAAGTATTCGGGTTTTCGCCGTCGAGATAGCGCTGGTAGCGCGATGAGTACTGACAGTAGTTGATGAAGGCTTTGCGCAGTTTGCCCACTTTATCGAGCGCTTCGCGCAGCAGCAGGAAGTTTGGCAGGCTGGCGGTTTTGAAGGCTTCAAACAGCACCACGTTGTTTTCTTTAGCCACGGCAATCGCCGCTTCGACTTCCTGCAGGTTCGATGCCAGCGGCTTTTCGCAAATCACGTGTTTTTTATGGCTCAGGAACAGACGGGTTTGCGGGAAGTGCAGCGAGTTCGGACTGGCAATATAGACCGCGTCAACGTCAGGGCTCTGCGCCAGTTCATCGAGCGAAGTAAACAGATGCTCGACCGGGTAGTCATTAGCGAAAGCTTGCGCCTGTTCAAGGCTGCGGGAATAAATCGCGGTGAGTTTAAATTTACCGGTTTCATGGGCGGCATCGACAAACTGCTTAGTAATCCAGTTTGTGCCAACAACTGCGAAACGTATCATAAACGTTGACGAACTCCGTTAAAGGGGACCTTTCGTCACTCTAGCACGCCATGATGACAAAACGAGTGCGCTATCACGCAGAACGGTTTAACGAAAGGTGCGTCAGCCACAGGCGGGTATCAAACTCTAGCTGGTGATACTGCGGCTCCATATGACAGCACAGCTGATAGAAGGCTTTGTTGTGATCCTTCTCTTTTAAATGCGCCAGTTCATGAACTACGATCATCCGCAGAAACGCTTCCGGCGCGTCGCGAAACACCGTCGCTACGCGAATTTCCGCTTTAGCTTTCAGTTTGCCGCCCTGAACGCGGGAAATGGCGGTATGCAGGCCAAGCGCGTTCTTCAGAACGTGGATTTTACTGTCGTACATCACCTTATTGATCGGCGCCGCCCCGCGCAGATAGCGGGCCTTCAGATCCTGGGTGTATTGATATAACGCCTTATCGCTGTTGACATCATGCCCCTGCGGATAGCGCTTTTGTAGCACCTCGCCGAGGCGACCTTGCTCGATTAAGGTCGTCACCTGCGACAGCAGCGATTCGGGGTAGCCCTGAAGGTAAGGTAGCGTGTTCATGGTGAAAAAAGTTTACTTCTCCGGAGAATTGAGCGATAACACGCGCGAATTTTAGCATTTCGGAGGGGCGATGAGCCAGGTAGAGTTAAACGGTGAGTTATTCACATTAGAGCGGTTCCCACCTAACGCTGAAGAAGAAGCGCTTCAGGCATGGGAAGCGGCGGATGAATATCTGCTGCAACAGGTGAATGACGTCGACGGCCTGACGCTCATCTTCAACGACGGCTTCGGCGCGCTCTCCTGCGCGCTGGCGGAGCGCAACCCGGTCAGCATCAACGACTCCTTTATTTCCGAGCTGGCGACCCGCCACAACCTGCGGATGAACGGTATCGATGAAGAGAGCGTGCGCTTTCAGGATAGCCTGAGCCCGCTGCCGGCCTCGCCGGCGCTGGTGCTGATTAAGGTGCCAAAACAGCTGGCGCTGCTGGAACAGCAGCTGCGCGCGCTGCGCGAAGTGGTGACGCCGGAAACTCGCATTATCGCCGCGGCGAAAGCCCGTGACGTACACAACTCGACGCTGGCGCTGTTTGAAAAAATCCTCGGTACCACCACCACCTCGCTGGCGTGGAAAAAAGCGCGTCTGATCCACTGCGTTTTCACCGCCCCTAAGCTTGCCGATGCGCCGCAAACCTACAGCTGGAAGCTGGACGGCACGCCGTGGACCATCCATAACCACGCCAACGTTTTTGCCCGCAGCGGACTGGATATCGGCGCACGTTTCTTCCTGCAGCATTTACCGTCTGATTTAGAAGGCGAGATCGCCGATCTTGGCTGCGGCAATGGGGTGATTGGCCTGCAGGCGCTGGCGCAAAACCCAAACGCCAGCGTGATGTTCACCGATGAGTCGCACATGGCGGTGGCTTCCAGCCGTTTGAACGTCGAGCGCAACCTGCCGGACGATATCGAACGCTGTGAATTCATGGTCAACAATTCGCTTTCCGGCATAGAGCCCGACCGCTTTACGGCGATTCTGTGTAATCCGCCGTTCCATCAGCAGCATGCCATTACCGACCATATCGCCTGGCAGATGTTTAACGATGCCCGCCGCAGCCTGAAATACGGCGGCGAGCTGTATGTCGTCGGCAACCGCCACCTCGATTATTTCCGTAAACTGAAGCGCGCTTTTGGTAATTGCACGACGATTGCGACGAACAATAAGTTTGTCATTTTGAAAGCAACGAAGGTGCGTAAGCAGCGCTGATTGTTGTCGCTGCTTCCCCCGGCTTGCGGCTTTCGCCTTAGCCGGGCTACCTTTCGGGATTATCGTGGTAGCCCGGGGAAGGCGCATCGCGCCGCCCCCGGGACACGGCTAAATCGCCAGCGCCAGTTTTGTGCCCTGGGCAATCGCCCGGCGCGCATCCAGCTCCGCCGCTACGTCGCAACCGCCGATGAGATGCACCGTTTTCCCCGCCGCGCGCAGCGGTTCCGCCAGCTCGCGGCGCGGTTCCTGACCGGCGCAGATAACTACCTGATCGACCGCCAACAGCTGGCGCTCGCCGCCGATAGTGACGTGTAATCCTTCATCATCGATCTTTTCATAGCTGACCGCCGGGATCATTTTCACGCCGCGCGCCAGCAGCGTCGCGCGGTGGATCCAACCGGTGGTTTTGCCGAGCCCTTCGCCCGGTTTGCTGGCTTTGCGCTGCAGCATCACAATCTGTCGCGGGCTTTTACTCAACTGCGGGCCTTCAGGACTCAGCCCTCCCGCCGATTGCAGGCTGGTATCGATACCCCATTCACGGCAGAACTCGCCGATATCCTGGCTGGTGGCCGCGCCCGACTGGCTTAAATACATCGCGGTATCGAAGCCGATGCCGCCGCAGCCGATAATCGCCACCTTCGCGCCAACCGGCGCTTTATCGCGCAAGACATCCAGATAGCTCAGCACTTTTGGATGATCGATCCCGGCGATCGCCGGCAGGCGCGGGGCGATACCGGTGGCGAGGATCGTCTCATCGAACGTTAGCAGATCGTCTGCCGTGACGCGGGTATTCAGGCGTAGATCGACACCATGAAGATCGAGCATGGTGCGGTAGTAACGCAGCGTCTCGTGAAACTCCTCTTTGCCGGGGATCTGTTTGGCGATATTAAACTGGCCGCCGATCTCCGGGAGCGCATCGAACAGCGTGACCTGATGGCCGCGGGCGGCGGCGTTAACGGCGAAAGCCAGGCCGGCAGGCCCGGCGCCGACCACCGCCAGCCGTTTAGGCGCGTTGGCAGGCAGGACCGGCATCAGGGTTTCATGGCAGGCGCGCGGGTTGACCAGACAGGAGGTGACTTTGCCGACGAAAATCCGATCGAGACACGCCTGGTTGCAACCGATGCAGGTGTTGATCTGATCGGCACGATCGTTCTGCGCTTTCGACATAAATTCGGCGTCGGCGAGGAACGGGCGGGCCATCGATACCATATCGGCATCGCCGCGGGCGAGAATATCCTCCGCGACCTGCGGATCGTTGATGCGGTTGGTGGTAATCAGCGGGATCGACACCGCGCCTTTCAGCTTGCGGGTGACCCAGCTGAAAGCCCCTCGCGGTACCGGCGTGGCGATGGTCGGAATGCGCGCTTCGTGCCAGCCGATGCCGGTATTAATGATTGTCGCCCCTGCCGCTTCGATGGCTTGGGCCAGTTCGGTGACCTCCGCCAGCGTGCTGCCGCCGTTGACCAGATCGAGCATCGACAGACGGTAGATGATAATGAAATCGTGGCCGGCGCGCTGGCGCACCGCCTTAACCACTTCAATGGCGAAACGCATGCGCCTGGCATAATCGCCGCCCCACTGGTCGTCGCGCTGGTTGGTGCGCGCGGCGAGAAATTCGTTAATCAGATAGCCTTCAGAGCCCATCACTTCGACGCCGTCATAGCCCGCTTCGCGCGCCAGCTGGGCGCAGTGGGCAAAATCATCGATAAGCGTAAGAATCTCATCGTGGCTCAGTTCATGGGGCGTAAAACGGTTGATCGGCGCCTGTAGCGCCGAGGGGGCGACCAGCGCGGGCTGATAGCTGTAGCGCCCGGTGTGCAGGATCTGCAGGGCGATTTTGCCGCCTTCCTGGTGTACCGCGTCGGTAATATGGCGATGGTGCGCCAGATGGCTGGCATCATTGAGTACCGCGCCGCCGGCCATGGTGACGCCAGAGGGCGCCGGGGCGATGCCGCCGGTGACGATCAGCGCCACGCCGTGGCGGGCGCGCTCGGCGTAAAAGGCCGCCAGCCGCTGCGCGCCATCCGGCAGCTCTTCCAGCCCGGTGTGCATTGAGCCCATCAACACGCGGTTTTTGAGCGTTGTGAAGCCCAGCTC
Organism: Klebsiella sp. 141162; assembly: GCF_050600755.1. Lineage (NCBI taxonomy): Bacteria > Pseudomonadati > Pseudomonadota > Gammaproteobacteria > Enterobacterales > Enterobacteriaceae > Klebsiella > Klebsiella sp. 141162. The sequence continues at coordinate 114,931 of NZ_JAQIRI010000012.1, forward strand.
AAGCGGGGCGAAAAGCGACGGATAGCGGCTCATAGTGGCTTCCAATGTAAAATTATTGTTATGTGGTCGGATGAGTTACTAATTTAGCCGTCGCGGAGAAAAAGGGAAAAGGGGAGTGCGGTGATTGTGATGGAATTCAAAGAACGGAACACGTTGTCCCTCACCCCGACCCTCTCCCAAAGGGAGAGGGGGAAAGGCGGATCGGCATCGGTGTTCAAGGCCTGCGCCGAACGGTTCCCTCTCCCAAAGGGCGAGGGGGAAAGGCGGACCGGCACTGGTATTCAACGCTAGTGCCGAACGGTTCCCTCACCCAAAGGGCGAGGGGGAAAGGCGGACCGGCACCGGTATTCAAGGCCTGCGCCGAACAGTTCCCGCTCAAAGGGCAAGGGGAAAGGCGGACCGGCACTGGTATTCAAGGCCTGCGCCGAACGGTTCCCTCACCCAAAGAGCGAGGGGGAAAGGCGGATCGGCATCGGTATTCAAGGCCTGCGCCGAACGGTTCCCTCACCCAAAGGGCGAGGGGGAAAGGCGGATCGGCACCGGTATTCAAGGCTAGTGCCGAACGGTTCCCTCTCCCAAAGGGAGAGGGAGAAAGGCGGACCGGCACCGATATTCAACGCTAGTGCCGAACGGTTCCCTCTCCCAAAGGGCGAGGGGGAAAGGCGGATCGGCACCGGTATTCAAGGCCTGTGCCGAACGGTTTCCGCTCAAAGGGCAAGGGGAAAGGCGGACCGGCAGCGGTATTCAAGGCTAGTGCCAAACGGTTCCCGCTCAAAGGGCAAGGGGAAAGGCGGATCGGCACTGGTATTCAAGGCCAGTGCCGAACGGTTCCCTCTCCCACCGGGAGAGGGTTAGGGTGAGGGGACTACGCGCTGGCGGCGCTCCAGACCCGGCGCTTGCCACATCGACGTTGTCAGCCCGCTATCCACCAGACCCAACTGATCGGCGTACACCGTTTGCCACTTGCTCATCATCTCCTGATACAGCTCGCGATGCTGCGGATTAGGGGTGAACTCGCGATGCCAGCTCACTAACCGCTCTCCGGTACTGGCCATATCGCCATACAGTCCGGCGCCGGTTCCGGCGGCGATGGCGCAGCCCAGAGCGGTGGCTTCGCGGACCACCGGCACCCGCACCGGCAGGCCGGTGACGTCGCTGAGGATCTGGCTCCACAGCGCGCCTTTAGAGCCGCCGCCGGCAAACACCAGGCTCTCGAATGTCACGCCGGAGAACTGCGAAATCTGCGCCAGGTTGCAGGCGGAGACAATCGCCGCGTTCTCCTCCAGCGCGCGGAACAGGGTCGCTTTGTTGCACTTCTCCGGATCGATGGAGAGGTTAATAAACGACGGCGCGGCGTGGTACCACTGCTTAAAGTGCATAGCGTCGGAAAAAATAGGCATCACGCCGTGGGATCCGGCGGGCACGCGGCTGGCCATCTCCTCCAGCAGCGAATAGGCATCAACGCCGAGCCGCTCGGCAATCAGTTTTTCTTCAGCGCAGAAGGCGTCGCGGAACCAGCGCATGGTCAGCCCGGTAAAGAAGCTGATCGATTCCGCCTGCGCCATGCCGGGAATGACATGAGGATTAACGCGAATATTCATCTGCGGATCGGTACGCACCTGCGGCAGGTTGACCACCTGCTGCCAGAAGGTGCCGCCGAGTACTGCGGTTTGCCCGGCACGCACCACCCCAAGGCCCAGGCAGCCGAGCTGGACGTCGCCGCCGCCCATCACCACCGGTGTCCCGGCGCGCAGGCCGCTCTGCTGCGCCGCCGCTTCGGTGATGGCGCCCAGCAGGGTACCGGTCTCTTTGACCGGCGACAGCATATCGGCGCGCAGTCCGGCCATATCCAGCAGCGCCGGACGCCAGTCGCGGCTAAACAGATCGAGCATGCCGGTGGTGCCGGCGTTTGACGGGTCAACCGCCAGCTCGCCGGAAAGCTTCGCCGCCAGCCAGTCGCTGATCATGGTGATGGTCGCCGCTTTGCGGTAGATATCGGGGCGGTGGTGCGCCAGCCACAGCAGGCGCGGCATGGCGCTTAGCGCCAGGGTTTGTCCCGAGACCTCGTACACCTCGGATTCAAACCGATAGTCGTGGATCTCCTTAAGCTCCGCCACTTCACGGCTGGCGCGGGCATCAACGTTGGCGCAGGCCCAGATGGCTTCGCCGTTGCGGTCATAGAGGACGATCCCTTCGCGCATCGAACAGCAGGCGACGGACTGAATATCGGCGGCAGAGAGCCGGGCGGCGTCGAGCGCCTGGCGAATGCACTGGCAGGCCAGCTGCCAGTTGGTGGTAAGGTCGAACTCCATCGAGCCGGGGACGTTATCAACGCTCAGGTGTTTCCATTCGGCCTGGCCTACCGCCAGCTGGCGGCCATTAAGATCGAAAATGACCGCCCGAATGCTGCCGGTCCCGGCATCTAACGCTAACAGGTAACTCATGACATGCGCCTCGCTGTTGTCGCGCGGCGCCAGGCCGTCAGGAGGCCAGTGCGAGCACCGCGCGTGCTGTTGTCTCTTCCGTTACCAGGCCATTAATGCGCTTGCCAATCAGAGCGGCATGAATCGCCTGCGCTTTTTGTTCTCCCCCGGCGACGCCGACGATGGTGGGCAGCTGCGCCAGCTCATCAAGGGTTACGCCGAGGAGTTCCCGATGGATCTCCAGTCCTTCTACCGGCCGGCCGTCGGCCTGCAGGAAATAACCTAAAATGTCGCCGACCGCGCCTTTGCGCGCGTACATCAGCTGTTCGCCCTCGCTGATATAGCCGGAGCGTAAAATGGTGGCGTCGCGCCGCTGATCGATGGCGCCAATGCCAACCACCGCCGCGTCCGCCGCCATCGCCGCCAGCATCACGTCGCGCACGCTCGACTCGCGGCGCAGGATCTCGGCGACCTCCGCCGAAGAGACCCGCAGCGGCGCCGGAATAATGCTGACGCTGCAGGCGGCATCAAGCTGGCCGATGCCGGTCATATAAGGGCCGACGCCGCCGGAGAGGGTCACCAGCCGCACCTGCTGCGAGCCAATAAATCCGCTGAGATGCTGCAGGCAGCTCATGGTGGCTTCGCCGAACCCGACCGCCAGTAGTTGACCCGGTTGCAGAATGCCCATCAGCGACTGCGCCGCGCCGATCCCCAGCCGGGTATTCATCGGCGGGGTATTGAGCGCCGGCAGCACGCGGGCAAGCTTGAGGCCAAAACGCTGCTGGAGTTCGCTTTCCAGCGCCAGGCAGCCCTCATAGCGCGAGTTGATCTGCACGCGGATCACTCCGGACTGGCGGCCTTTCTCCAGCAGGCGGGAAATTTTCAGCCGTGGCAGCCCCAAACGCTCGCCGATGTCATTTTGCGTCAGGCCGTCGTGGTAGTAACACCACGCCACCCGCGCCACCAGCTCTTCCTCGGCTAACGCCAGCCCGGCGTAGCGGTTCTCTTCCGTAATGCGTTTTTCGCTCATAAATTGAACTCTTATAAAAATTTAGATCATATGTTCGCTATTGCGCGGTCGGAAAGTGTGAGCCGACTGGCAAAACGGATCTTTCATTGCTGGCGCATTTATTCCTGACGATCTAAAGCACCAAAGTGTGATCTTCGCACGGTTGTAAATATAGTTCACCGTCTACGCTTTTGAACATTATTAAATTTAAAAATCATTTGTTCAATTGAGGCGCGATGATGAAGCCACTGTTTGAAGCTCGTCAGATTTGCAAACAGTTCTCCGGCGTTGCGGTGCTGAAGGGCATCGATTTCACGCTATGCGCGGGCCAGGTGCATGCGCTGATGGGCGGCAACGGCGCGGGTAAATCAACGCTGATGAAGATCATCGCTGGCGTTGAAACGCCGGACAGCGGTGAACTGACGCTCGGCGACCGCGCGTTTGCGCGTCTCAATCCGGCGCTGGCGCACCAGCTGGGCATCTATCTGGTGCCGCAGGAGCCGATGCTGTTTCCCAACCTCAGCGTGCGCGAGAACATTCTCTTCCGCCTGCCGAAGCGGGCGGACACCGCCGCGCGGTTGCAGGACAAACTGCAGCAGCTGAACTGCCAGATCAACCTCGACGCCAGCGCCAGCATGCTCGAGGTAGCCGATCAACAGATGGTCGAGATCCTGCGCGGGCTGATGCGCGAGGCCAGGATCCTGATCCTTGATGAACCCACCGCCTCTTTAACGCCGGGTGAAACCGAGAGACTGTTTAGCCAGATCCGCGCGTTACAGGCGCTGGACGTTGGGATCGTCTTTATCTCACACAAATTGCCCGAAATCCGCCAGCTTGCCAGCCATATTTCGGTGATGCGCGATGGCGCGGTGGTGCTGAGCGGCGAGACCGCGGCTTATCGCGATGAGCAACTGATTAACGCTATGACGCCGGCCAGCCGCGACCATGCGCTGAGCGACACGCAAAAGCTGTGGCTGGCGCTACCGGGCAACCGGCGTACTCAACCGCAGGACTTTCCCGTGCTACGGGTGGAGGATCTCACCGGAGAAGGTTTTATCGATCTCAATCTGGAGATCCGCGCCGGAGAGATCGTCGGTCTGGCCGGGCTGGTAGGATCCGGGCGCACCGAATTTGCCGAAACCCTATACGGCCTGCGTCCACCGCGCGCCGGGCGGATCTGGCTGGAGAACCGCGAGATTAGCCGCGACAGCACCCGCGCCAGGCTAGCCAGCGGGCTGGTCTATCTGCCGGAAGACCGCCAGGTCTCGGGGCTGTTTCTCGATGCGCCGGTGCGCTGGAACACGGTGATGTTCAATCAGCCGTCGTGGTGGCAGCAGGGGAAACGGGAGGCGGCGGTGGTTGAGCGCTATCACCGTGCGCTGGGGATCAAGCTGGCCGATGGCGATCAGCCGGTGCGCACTCTCTCTGGCGGTAACCAGCAGAAGGTGCTGCTGGCGCGCTGTCTGGAAGCTAATCCGTTGCTGCTGATTGTCGATGAGCCGACGCGCGGCGTGGACGTCTCCGCCCGCGCCGATATCTATCAACTGCTAAAAAGCGTTGCCGCGCAAAACGTGGCGGTGTTGATGATCTCCAGCGATCTGGATGAGTTCGTTGGCCTGGCCGACCGGGTGCTGGTGATGCATCAGGGCCGCTACAGTGGCGAACTGGCGCGGCAGGCGGTGACCGTCGATCGCATGATGACCCTGGCCTTCGGAGGGCAGGCATGAAAACGTTACTGAAGAATCGCGAACTGAGCGCCTTCTTTGCCATCGTGGCGCTCTTTGTTGTGCTGGTGGCGCTCAATCCAGCCTATTTCAGCCTGCAGACCCTGGCGATGATTTTCGCCAGCTCGCAGATCCTCTGCCTGCTGGCATTGGGCGCGACGCTGGTGATGCTGACCCGCAATATTGATGTGTCGGTAGGCTCGACCGTTGGGCTGTGCGCCATCGCCGTCGGCGTGGCGCTGAACAACGGTTACGGGCTGGCGACGGCTATCGCCTTCGCGCTGGCGATTGGCGCGCTGGCCGGGGCTTTTAACGGCCTGCTGGTCGTGGGACTGCGCATTCCGGCGATCGTCGCGACGCTCGGTACGCTGGGGTTGTATCGCGGGGTGATGCTGCTGTGGACCGGCGGGAAATGGATCGAGGGCTTGCCCGACAGCCTGAAATCGCTCTCGGAGCCCGCGTTTATTGGCGTGTCGCCGCTGGGCTGGCTGGTGCTGGCGCTGCTGCTGGCGGGCGGCTGGCTGCTGTCGCGTACCGCCTTTGGTCGTGATTTTTACGCCGTTGGCGATAATCTTGCCGCCGCACGTCAGCTGGGCGTGGCGGTCAACCGCACGCGGATGCTGGCCTTTACCCTCAACGGCATGCTGGCGGCCTGCGCCGGGATCGTCTTCGCCGCGCAGATTGGTTTTGTGCCTAATCAGACCGGCAGCGGGCTGGAGATGAAAGCCATCGCCGCCTGCGTACTGGGCGGGATCTCGCTGCTCGGCGGTACCGGTACGCTGCTCGGCGCGTTTCTCGGCGCCTTTTTCCTCACCCAAATCGACACCGTGCTGGTGCTGTTCCGCCTTCCCGCCTGGTGGAATGACTTTATCGCCGGCCTGGTGCTGCTCGGCGTGCTGGTGCTCGATGGCCGCCTGCGCCAGGCGCTGGCCCGCCATCAGCGGGCGCTAAAGTACAGCCGTTTTCAGCCCGGTAATAAAGGGGGCAAACAGGTTGCCCGCTTTCCCGAACGCAAAAGCAAAGAGGTGGCTTAAATGAAGCTGAAGCTTAACTGGGAAAGCGCGCTGCTGGCGTTGCTGATCGCGGAAATCCTGCTATTCGGCGCGTTGAATCCGCGCATGCTGGATCTCAATATGCTGCTCTTTAGCACCAGCGACTTTATCTGCATCGGCATCGTCGCGCTGCCGCTGACGCTGGTGATCATCAGCGGCGGGATCGATATTTCGCTGGGCTCGACCATCGGCCTGTGCGCTATCGCCCTTGGCGTAATGACCCAGGCGGGCTGGCCGCTGTGGCTGGCGGTATCGCTGACGTTGCTATTGGGGCTGCTGTGCGGGTTATTTAACGCCGCGCTGATTCACTACACCGGCATCAGCCCGCTGGTGATCACCCTCGGGACGCTGTATCTGTACGGTGGCGGCGCGCTGCTGCTTTCCGGCATGGCCGGCGCGACCGGTTACGAGGGGATTGGCGGCTTTCCCGATAGCTTCACCGCCTTCGCCAATTTAACCCTCGCAGGGCTGCCGCTACCGTTGGTGCTGTTCGCGATTATCACCTTTCTCTTCTGGTTGCTGGCCCATCGCGGGCGCTTTGGCCGCCACCTCTTTTTACTCGGGCAAAACCCGCGCGCCGCGCGCTATGCCGCGCTGTCGGTGAACGGCATCCCGTACGTGCTGTATGGCCTGGTTGGCGTCGCCTCGGCGGTCGCAGCGCTGGTGATGGTCTCCTATTTCGGCTCGGCGCGTTCGGATTTAGGCCGCGACCTGCTGATGCCGGCGCTGACCGCGGCGGTGCTCGGCGGGGCCAATATTTACGGCGGCTCGGGATCGATACTGGGTACCGCGCTGGCGGCGTTGCTGGTGGGGTATCTGCAACAGGGTTTACAGATGGTCGGCATCCCCAACCAGGTGTCGAGCGCGCTGTCAGGGGCGCTGTTGGTTGTGGTGGTGATGGGGCGTTCGCTGAGCCTGCACCGTGAATGGGTGCGCGCAACCTGGCGGCGTCTTTTCTCGCATAAAACAATCGGAGCATAAAATGAAATTAAAACTGATCGTGCTGGCGCTGACGATGAGCGTGGTTACCGCGCAGGCGGCGGACCGCATCGCCTTTATTCCGAAGCTGGTTGGCGTCGGCTTCTTTACCAGCGGCGGCAACGGCGCGAAAGAGGCGGGGAAAGCGCTGGGCGTTGATGTCACCTATGACGGCCCGACCGAGCCCAGCGTCTCCGGGCAGGTGCAGCTTATCAACAACTTCGTCAACCAGGGCTACAACGCGATTATCGTCTCCGCCGTCTCGCCGGACGGCCTGTGCCCGGCGCTGAAGCGGGCGATGCAGCGCGGGGTGAAAGTCCTGACCTGGGATTCCGATACCAAACCGGAGTGCCGCAGCATCTATATCAACCAGGGCACGCCGCAGCAGCTCGGCGGCCTGCTGGTCGAGATGGCGGAAAAGCAGCTCAGCAAACCAGCCGCCAAAGTGGCGTTTTTCTACTCCAGCCCGACGGTGACCGACCAGAACCAGTGGGTGAAGGAAGCAAAAGCCAAAATCGAAAAAGAGCATCCGCAGTGGCAAATCGTCACCACCCAGTTTGGCTATAACGATGCCACCAAATCGCTGCAAACCGCCGAGGGGATTTTAAAAGCGTATCCGGATCTCGACGCCATTATCGCGCCGGATGCCAATGCGCTGCCGGCGGCGGCGCAGGCGGCGGAGAACCTCAAGCGTCAGGGCGTGGCGATCGTCGGCTTTAGTACTCCGAACGTGATGCGCCCGTACGTTGAGCGCGGCACGGTGAAAGCGTTCGGCCTGTGGGATGTGGTTCAACAGGGCAAAATTGCGGTTAACGTCGCCGATAGATTGCTGAAAAAGGGCGATCTTAACGTAGGTGATAGCGTTGAGGTGAAAGATATCGGCTCGCTGAAGGTCGAACCGAATAGCGTGCAGGGCTACCAGTATGAAGCGAAGGGCAACGGTATCGTGCTGCTGCCGGAGCGTGTGGTGTTCAGCAAAGAGAATATCAACAACTACGACTTCTGACGGAGGATGAGATGGCTGATTTAGACGACATCAAAGAGGGTAAGGACTTCGGTATCGACCGCCCGCAGCAGAACACGCTGTATACCCTGAAAGGCTGCGGCTCGCTGGATTGGGGCATGCAGTCGCGGCTGGCGCGCATCTTTAATCCGCACAGCAACCGCACGGTGATGCTGGCCTTCGATCACGGCTACTTCCAGGGGCCAACGACCGGGCTTGAGCGTATCGACCTGTCGATTGCGCCGCTGTTTGCCGACACCGATGTGCTGATGTGCACCCGCGGCGTACTGCGCAGCCAGGTACCGGCGGCCACCAATAAGCCGGTGGTGCTGCGCGCCTCCGGCGGTAATTCGATTTTGAGCGAACTCTCTAACGAATGCGTGGCGGTGGCGATGGAAGACGCGCTGCGTCTCAACGTTTGCGCGGTGGCGGCGCAGGTCTATATCGGCAGCGAATACGAACATCAGTCGATCAATAACATCATCAAACTGGTGGATGCCGGCAATCGCTACGGTATGCCGGTACTGGCGGTTACCGGCGTCGGCAAAGAGATGGCCCGCGATGCGCGCTACTTCTCGCTGGCCAGCCGGATTGCCGCCGAAATGGGGGCGCAGTTTGTGAAGACCTATTTCGTTGAGGAAGGCTTTGAAAAAGTGACCGCCAGCTGTCCGGTGCCGATCGTTATCGCCGGTGGTAAAAAACTGCCGGAGCATGAGGCGCTGGAGATGTGCTGGCGGGCAATCGACCAGGGGGCGTCCGGGGTGGATATGGGGCGCAATATCTTCCAGTCCAGTGCCCCGCGCGCGATGCTGAAGGCGGTGAAAAAGGTGGTGCATGAGAATCTGAACGCGCGCGAAGCGTATCAGTTCTGGCAGGAAGAAAAACAGGGAGAGCTGAAATGAACGTAACGCTGGTGGAGATCAATATTAAACCCGAGCGGGTGGATGAGTTTCTCGAGGTGTTTCGCGCCAACCACGAAGGCGCGCTGCGGGAACCGGGCAACCTGCGCTTTGATGTCCTTCAGGATCCAGAGGTGAAAACCCGCTTTTTTATCTACGAAGCCTATAAAGACGATGAGGCGGTGCTGGCGCATAAGAAGACGCCGCACTATTTAGCCTGCGTCGAAAAGCTGGAGGAGATGATGTCGCAGCCGCGGCAGAAACGCAGCTTTATCGGCCTATTGCCGGAGGTGTGAGACGAGCCCTCACCCCGACCCTCTCCCGAGGGGAGAGGGAGAAAAGCGGGCCGGAGCAATGAATAAAAACGGCATCGAACGGTTCCCTCTCTCCAGTGGGAGAGGGAGAAAAGCGGGCCGGGGCAGTGAATAAAAACGGCATCGAACGGTTCCCTCTCTCCAGTGGGAGAGGGAGAAAAGCGGGCCGGAGCAATGAATAAAAACGGCATCGAACGGTTCCCTCTCTCCAGTGGGAGAGGGAGAAAAGCGGGCCGGAGCAATGAATAAAAACGGCATCGAACGGTTCCC
>NZ_JAQIRI010000013.1:0-99035 GCF_050600755.1 Klebsiella sp. 141162
GACCCCATGCCGAACTCAGAAGTGAAACGCCGTAGCGCCGATGGTAGTGTGGGGTCTCCCCATGTGAGAGTAGGGAACTGCCAGGCATCAAATAAGAAGAACCCCGTACCGGAAGGTGCGGGGTTTTTTGCTGTGTGGCGTATAGCTCCCCCGGTGGCGCTGCGCTTACCGCTCCTTCCCCGGGCTACACCGCCTCCGGGAAAACATCCTATCTCTAAACTACGATTGCTTTTCTAACCAACTCGCAATAAACGTCGCGATCTGTGGGATATTATTTAAATCCAACAGCGGAAGTGACGTCGCGATGGGCACATCACTGGCCACGGCGATCGTATGTTCATCAATCACCAACTCTTCTACACGATGTCCGCTGTTTTGTCGGAAAAGAAGGATCTTTGGCACAGGTTCATGCTTAAAGCCCTCCACCAAAACGAAATCCAACTTGCTCGAATCCATTCTGCTTACCAGCCATTGAAGGTCTAATTCAGCCTCATCTGGGGTTTCTGTCATCAGCGCCCAGCGCTGCTTACTGGCGACAATGGTTTGTGAAGCGCCAGCTTTGCGCAACTCATAACTATCCTTGCCCGGCTTATCGACATCCATATCGTGATGAGTGTGCTTAATCAGCCCCGGCCGCAACCCTTTGGCGCAGAGTTCAGGAATAAGACGCTTTAATAATGTTGTTTTCCCGGTACCGCTCCATGCGGCGATCGCCAGTAAGGGGATCATGATGGCTCCTGCATTTGCTGCAACTCATCCAGCGTATTCACATTGATGAATGCTGATTTCACATCGCTGAAATTCACCGGGCGCCCACCCACCTGGCGCATAAAGACCATCACCCGGCGTTCTCCATGAGCAAGATAAGTCTCCAGTTCCGGTATGATTTGACGATGAACTAATGCAACGGCGGGATGATCGCGCTCGCCATCGTGTGCCCAAACCACCGGTGACGAGGCTTTCTGTTGTACAAAACGCTCGACCAGAAAAGAGGGGATGAACGGCGTGTCGCAGGGGCAAAAAACAAACCAGGGGCTATCTACCTGCTGCATAACGGCAAGCATTCCGGCCAGTGGACCTGGGTAATCATTCTGCGTATCGCGATATACCGGATATCCGCTGGCATGCCAGCGCTCAAGATGACGGTTAGCGCTAATCACTAACCTTGCTACCTGCGGCTCTAATGTATCCGCAACGTGACGCCAGAGAGGACGACCATTCAGCAGCTGCAATCCCTTATCAACACCGCCCATGCGCGTAGCTCTTCCACCCGCCAGCACGACGCCGGTTATTGCCTCGCTTTGCATATTAATATCGCCTCTTTCATTGTGGGATTGACCCTGTTAACTTGTCCCTATCAAGAGTAAGGAGCATGACTATGAAATGTAAACGCCTGAATGAAGTAATTGAGCTTCTCCAGCCTGCCTGGCAAAAAGAACCTGAACTGAACCTGATGCAATTCTTGCAGAAACTGGCGGCTGAAGCAGGTTACAAAGGTGAACTGGCCGATCTTTCTGATGATATTCTGATTTATCACCTGAAGATGCGTGATTCATCGAAAGAGGCCGTCATCCCGGGTATACAGAAAGATTATGAAGAGGATTTCAAAACCGCACTACTACGCGCGCGCGGTGTTATTAAAGAGTAAAAGGTTGTAAGTGCTGCCGCGAAACCGGCTACGAGATGATATCCTGAAGCATTCGTACGATTATCGGATGTCAGGATGCACGATAAGGCTTTTACTTTTCAGACGCTTCACCCGGATACCATCATTGATGGATTATTCGATCTGGGAATGCGGGTCGACTCCGGTCTGACTCCGCTTAATAGCTATGAGAACCGTGTTTACCAGTTTCAGGACGAAGATCGCCGCCGCTACGTGGTGAAGTTCTATCGTCCTGAACGCTGGTCTGCAGAACAGATCCTCGAAGAACACCAGTTTGCGCTTCAGCTCGTAGAGGATGAAGTGCCCGTTGCCGCGCCGCTCTTGTTTAACGACAGCACGCTACATCAACATCAGGGATTCTTCTTTGCCGTCTTCCCAAGCCTCGGCGGCCGCCAGTTCGAAGCAGATAATCTTGACCAAATAGAATGGGTCGGGCGCTATCTTGGCCGCCTGCACCAGACCGGTCGTAAGCAGCGTTTTAATGCGCGTCCGGAAATTGGCGTACAAGAATATCTGTTGGAACCACGCCAGGTATTTGAACAGGCCACGCTTATTCCATCTGGCCTGAAGGCTGATTTCCTGGGTGCGGCTGATAAACTCATCGATGCCGTCAGGTCGCAGTGGCACGGGCGTGCGGATACGCTTCGTCTGCATGGCGACTGCCACGCCGGCAATATCCTGTGGCGCGATGGGCCGCTGTTTGTTGATTTAGATGATGCCCGCACCGGCCCGGCAGTACAGGATCTCTGGATGCTGCTGAATGGCGATAAAGCCGAACAGCGCATGCAGCTGGAGACCATCATTGAGGCCTATGAAGAATTCAGTCCCTTCAACACGGACGAAATCGCTCTCATCGAACCTTTACGCGCCATGCGTTTAGTTTATTATCTGGCGTGGCTGCTCAGGCGTTGGGACGATCCTGCTTTCCCTATAAATTTCCCATGGTTAACCGGGGAAGATTATTGGCGCGGGCAGACTGCAACATTTCTTGAGCAGGTGAAGGTTCTGCAGGAACCCCCTCTTCAGTTAACGCCAATGTATTAATGTGATATATCAGGAGAGAAATAATCATGAAAAAAATTTGGCTGGCGCTGGCTGGTATGATTCTGGCTTTCAGTGCATCCGCTGCCCAGATCACCGACGGCAAGCAGTACACCACCCTTGATAAGCCGGTTGCAGGCGAACCTCAGGTCCTTGAGTTCTTCTCATTCTACTGCCCGCACTGCTATCAGTTTGAAGAAGTGCTGCACGTTTCCGACAACGTACGTCAGAAACTGCCGGAAGGCACCAAAATGACCAAGTATCACGTTGAATTCCTGGGCCCGTTGGGTAAAGACCTGACCCAGGCATGGGCTGTGGCGATCGCGCTGGGCGTTGAAGATAAAATTACCGCGCCGATGTTTGAAGCGGTACAGAAAACTCAAACCGTTCAGTCCACTGCCGACATCCGTAAAGTCTTCGTTGATGCGGGCGTTAAAGGTGAAGATTACGACGCGGCATGGAACAGCTTTGTGGTGAAGTCTCTGGTCGCACAGCAAGAGAAAGCCGCAGCCGATTTACAGCTGCAGGGCGTTCCGGCGATGTTTGTTAATGGTAAATACCAGCTGAACCCGCAGGGTATGGATACCAGCAACATGGACGCGTTTGTTTCTCAGTACGCAGATACTGTGAAACAACTGGTTGAAAAGAAATAAAAAAATGCCGGTCACTGACCGGCTTTTTTTATCGACTAAATAGTTACGACTTTTCGTTACCCTGCATAATGTCAGTGAGCTGACGATCTTTTTCTTCCCAAAGCCCATTCAGCCAGCGCTGGAAACCACGCTTAAAGTTTTTATCATTGACGTAATCACCGTGTAATTCCTCGCCAATCGGCACCAGATTAATACGTACCACGATACGCGTCAGGCGGCCGCTTAACATATCGTAAAACGGCCTGGTATTATTGTCCGGATAGCACAGCGTAACGTTCAGTAGCTTATCGAACTGTGCGCCGAGGACGTTTAACGCCATCGCTATGCCCGCAGCTTTAGGCGGCAGCAGGTTGTGGTAAGGCGAGCGCGTCTCGCGCTTCTTTTCTGCGGTAAACCTTGAGCCTTCGACGAAATTGACGATGGTAGTCGGATGAGAACGGAATTTTTCACATGAGCGGCGAGTCGTTTCGACGTCTTTACCGCGGCGTTCCGGGTGGCGCAGTAAGTAGCCGCGCGAATAACGGCGCATAAAAGGCATATCAAGCGCCCAGCAGGCCAGGCCGATAAACGGTACCCAGGCCAACTGCTGCTTGAGAAAATACTTATTCATTGGGATATGTTTGCGAAACAGGACGCAAAGTACCACGATATCCGCCCAGCTGTGATGATTGCTGATAAGCAGATACCAGTTCTTTTTATTCAGCCCTTCCAGCCCCTGAACATCCCATTTCAACCATGGGTTGAGATGCAGCAGCAGCGCCAGTCCTTCGCACCAGCAATACATCATGAAATTGCAAAAAACAGAAATAGAACGCCAAACCGCCGGGATAGGTACCAGCAGTTTAATCAGCCCGGCGATGATAATCGGCACGGAACAGATAATGGTGACTAAGATGGTAAGGGCGATACTCAGCGGGAGTGTTATCGCAGCGAGAAATCTCGACATAGTTAGTTTATTCAGAAAGTTAGGCCGGCAAAGAACGTTCTTAAACCGCGCAAGGGGCTGATTTTACCAGAAAACGCGGCAAATAACGGGTCTTACCAGAACAGAAAAAAACGCGAATCTTATATCCACATGGAACATTGAGTCATCATGAAGCATATATAGCCTTGGGTGCATAATTAATGCATTGATATATAATGATTTATAAGATTCTTTGTTACATGGTTTAGGCTTTTTTGGCTGAGGCGATAAAACTATGCACAAAGTTATCCACAGATAATATTGTGCAGCGATTCACCTCTGCGATGAATCTTTTCGGCTAAATGCGGGAAAAATTCAGGATTTCATGCCCGTCTGTGGCATCCTTTACCCATAATCTGATAAACAGGCACGGAAATTATGGTTCAGATCCCAGAAAACCCTCTCATCCTCGTCGACGGCTCCTCTTATCTCTACCGGGCTTACCACGCCTTCCCGCCGCTAACCAATAGCGCAGGGGAGCCTACCGGTGCAATGTACGGCGTTCTGAATATGCTGCGTAGCCTGATCCTGCAGTATCAGCCGACGCATGCCGTCGTGGTATTTGATGCCAAAGGGAAAACCTTCCGTGACGAATTGTTTGAGCACTACAAATCACATCGTCCGCCGATGCCGGACGATCTACGCGCGCAGATCGAACCTCTGCACAAGATGGTGAAGGCGATGGGGCTGCCGCTGATGGCGGTGCCTGGCGTTGAAGCGGATGACGTTATCGGCACGCTGGCTCGCGAAGCGGAAAAAGTGGGCCGTCCGGTACTGATCAGCACCGGCGATAAAGATATGGCTCAGCTGGTGACGCCGGGCATTACCTTAATCAACACCATGACCAACACTATTCTCGGCCCGGAAGAGGTCGTGAATAAGTACGGCGTACCGCCGGAACTGATTATTGATTTCCTGGCGCTGATGGGCGACTCCTCAGATAACATACCTGGCGTCCCGGGCGTAGGGGAAAAAACGGCGCAGGCGCTACTGCAGGGATTGGGCGGTCTGGATGCGCTCTATGCGGAACCAGAAAAAATCGCCGGGCTGACCTTCCGAGGCGCGAAAACGATGGCGGCGAAGCTGGAGCAGAACAAAGAGGTGGCCTACCTCTCTTATCAACTTGCCACAATAAAAACCGATGTGGAGCTGGATCTCGGCTGCGAAGAGCTATTAGTTGCGCAGCCGGCGGCAGATGAGCTGCTGGCGTTGTTTAAGCAATATGAATTCAAACGTTGGATCACCGATGTCGAATCCGGCAAATGGCTACAGGGGAAAGGCGCTAAACCAGCGGCAAAACCAGCTGAAGCTGCGGTGATTGTGGAAGAAGAGGTCGCCGCGACGCTCTCTGCCGAGCACTATGTGACGATCCTGGATGAAGCGACGCTGGTTGAATGGATTGCCAAACTGAAGAAAGCGCCGCTATTCGCTTTTGATACCGAAACGGATAGCCTCGATAACATTTCCGCCAATATGGTTGGTCTGTCATTCGCGATTGAGCCTGGCGTCGCGGCTTATGTGCCGGTGGCCCATGATTATCTCGACGCGCCGGATCAGATCCCACGTGAACGCGTGCTGGAGCTGCTCAAGCCGCTGCTGGAAGATGACAAGGTGCTAAAAGTAGGGCAAAACCTGAAGTACGATCGCGGCATCCTGGCCAACTACGACATTGAACTGCGTGGTATTGCCTTCGACACCATGCTGGAATCCTACACCCTCGACAGCGTCGCGGGTCGACATGATATGGATAGCCTGTCCGATCGCTGGTTGAAACACAAAACCATCACCTTTGAAGAGATTGCCGGTAAGGGAAAAAATCAGCTTACCTTCAATCAGATCGCCCTGGAAGAGGCCGGTCGTTACGCCGCGGAGGATGCTGACGTGACGCTGCAACTGCATCTGAAGATGTGGCCGCAGCTGCAGCAGCATGAAGGCCCGCTGAATATCTTTAAAAATATCGAGATGCCGCTGGTGCCGGTGCTGTCGCGGGTTGAGCGCAACGGCGTGAAGATCGATCCGGCGGTGCTACATGCGCATTCGCAGGAGATCGCGAAGCGTCTGGTTGAGCTGGAACAACGCGCCCATGAGATTGCCGGTGAGGAGTTCAACCTCTCTTCTACCAAACAGTTACAAACCATCCTGTTTGAAAAGCAGGGCATCAAGCCGCTGAAGAAAACGCCAGGCGGCGCGCCGTCGACTTCTGAAGAGGTGCTGGAGGAACTGGCGCTGGATTATCCGCTGCCGAAGGTGATCCTCGAGTATCGCGGGCTGGCGAAGCTGAAATCGACTTATACCGATAAGCTGCCGCTGATGATTAACCCAAAAACCGGCCGTGTTCATACCTCGTATCATCAGGCGGTAACGGCGACCGGGCGGCTCTCTTCGACCGATCCTAACCTGCAGAACATTCCGGTGCGTAATGACGAAGGTCGCCGCATTCGTCAGGCGTTTATTGCGCCTGAGGATTACCTGATTGTGTCTGCCGACTATTCGCAGATTGAGCTGCGCATCATGGCGCACCTGTCGCGCGATGAAGGGCTGCTGAAGGCTTTTGCGGAAGGTAAGGATATTCACCGCGCCACCGCGGCAGAGGTGTTTGGCCTACCGCTGGAAAGCGTCAGTAATGAACAGCGCCGTAGCGCGAAGGCGATTAACTTCGGCCTGATTTACGGCATGAGCGCATTTGGGCTGGCGCGTCAGCTGAATATTCCGCGTAAAGAAGCGCAGAAGTATATGGACCTCTATTTCGAGCGCTATCCGGGCGTACTGGACTATATGGAACGTACCCGCGCGCAGGCGAAAGAGCAGGGCTATGTCGAAACGCTGGAAGGGCGCCGTCTGTACCTGCCGGATATCAAATCCAGCAATGGCGCCCGCCGCGCGGGCGCGGAACGAGCGGCTATCAACGCTCCGATGCAGGGAACGGCGGCGGATATTATTAAGCGGGCGATGATTGCCGTTGATGACTGGCTGCTGAGCGAAAAACCGCGCGTGCGGATGATCATGCAGGTGCACGATGAACTGGTGTTTGAAGTGCACAAAGACGATCTGGACAGCGTATCGAAGAAGGTGCATGAGTTAATGGAAAACAGTACCACCCTGGCCGTGCCGTTATTAGTGGAAGTCGGTAGCGGCGAAAACTGGGATCAAGCGCACTAAGTGGGCAATCTGTAAGGCTCTTTTTTGTAAGTAAGCAACATAACTTATAGATTTTTGTGATGGTCATTTGAATTTGTTATGTAAATAGTGAAAAAAAACTACAAAAAGTGCTTTATCCATAACCGAAAGAAGAGTAAAGTTATTCGCGTAGGGTACAGAGGTAAGATGTTCTATCTTTCAGACCTTTTACTTCACGTAATCGGATTTGGCTGAATATTTTAGCCGCCCCGGTCATTTATGACCGGGGCGTTTTTTATTGCGCGAAAGAAAAGTTTTACGTGCTGACAACAGCGCAAAATGAACGTCCGGATAGGGCGCTGGGCGCCATTATCCGGAAAAAGCGGGGGTTACTCTGCGTCTTCGGCGGCTTCTTGCGGCGGGATTTCGTTAAACCAGCTATCCAGCTTCTGACGCAACTTATCCACGCCAGATTTTTTCAGCGAAGAGAAAGGTTCAACCTGGATATCGCCATTGAAGGCCAGTACCGCTTCACGCACCATATTGACCTGCGCTTTACGCGCGCCGCTGGCGAGCTTATCGGCTTTGGTTAGCAGCACCAGCACCTGAATATCGCTTTCTACCGCCCACTCGATCATCTGCTGATCGAGATCTTTCAGCGGATGACGAATATCCATCAATACCACCAGGCCTTTCAGGCACAGACGTTTTTCAAGATACTCACCCAGCGCTTTCTGCCATTTGATTTTCATCTCTTCCGGCACCTGCGCGTAGCCATAACCCGGCAAGTCGACCAGGCGTTTACCTTCCGCAACCTCAAACAGGTTGATAAGCTGGGTACGACCCGGCGTTTTTGACGTACGCGCCAGGCTTTTCTGGTTAGTCAGCGTATTAAGGGCGCTGGATTTGCCCGCATTTGAGCGGCCAGCGAATGCCACTTCGATTCCGGTATCGGATGGAAGATGGCGGATATCAGGCGCGCTCGTAACGAAATGCGTCTGTTGATAATTCCAGTTGGTCAAGACTGTCGTCTCCGTAAAATCAGGCTATGGCGGGGATTATACCTGAAAGGCAGAAAAAGGCTGTTTTTACCGCACGCCGTCACTGTAAGTAAAAACCATACGCTTTGTGAGACATTGCCCATAAGGACTATACGAAATTTGTGAGAAAAACCTGACGTCAAATTCATAGATCACCGTTAAATCATGCTGTTACAGGAAACTCCATATCCTTAAGCTATCTTTTCATCCTACAGGTGGTTGTCGATTTCCGGCAAAACGGTAAAGTAGTGGGCAAAGGCGAGGAAGCCAGAGGATTACGACTCAGGACGAGGGGTCAGGAGCGCCAGGAGGCGAAGACCAGGATTGTCAGGATGACAAACGTCTGGAGACGTTTTAAAAGGGAAAGGGATAGAACAAGGACCGTTGGAAGCTAAGGGAAAGACAGGGTAAGTCGATAGCTGACATGGAAAGTGGAAACCCGTTAAGGGTTGTGAGTGCGGAAAAAGGCGACAGATTAATCTGTCGCCTTTTTTCTTTGCTTGCTTTCTGCTAGATTCCGCCTCAATTCTATACTGAAGAAAACTGTCTGAAGATCACACATCATGAAAAAACCGGCATCCGCATCGCGCGGTAAAGCACGTGGTAAGTCGCGTGAAGAGTTGAACCAGGAAGCACGCGACCGTAAACGTCAGAAAAAACACCGCGGCCATGCCGCAGGCAGCCGCGCCAGCGGCGGCGATGCTGCTTCAGCAAGCAAAGGTCGCAGCCAGCAGCAGGACCCACGTATTGGCAGCAAAAAACCGATCCCGCTGGGCGTGACTGAAAGCACCCCGGCCGTTAAGCAGCACAAACCGAAGAGCGAGAAACCTATGCTTTCACCGCAGGCTGAGCTGGATTTGCTGGAGAATGATGAGCGCCTGGACGCGCTGCTGGAACGTCTGGAAGAGGGCGGTACCCTGAATGCTGAAGAGCAGGCCTGGGTCGATGCCAAACTGGATCGTATTGACGCGCTGATGCAGCAGCTTGGCCTCTCCTATGATGACGACGAGGACGAGGACGAGGAAGAAGAAGAGCGTCAGGAAGATATGATGCGTCTGCTGAAGGGTGGAAACTAACGTTTGCATCCCATCGGATTCCCGGTACTGCTTATAACCCTTCTGGTTATATGTTATCTGCTGTGGTTATTCGTTAAACTAAGACGGTTGTCGCGGCGTCAAAAATGGCTGCGCAACCGGCTCATGACCCGAGGTGCGGTTGGGCCGGCACGGCGTACCCGTCGGCGGCATCATCGGAAGGAGTGAGCATGTCTGAGCAGTTAATCGACTGGGATCTGGCCCTTATCCAGAAATATAACTATTCCGGGCCGCGATATACCTCGTATCCCACCGCGCTGGAGTTTTCTCCGGCGTTCGGCGCTGCTGATTTTGCCGCCGCCGTCGCCCGCTACCCGCAGCGCCCGCTGTCGCTGTACGTCCATATCCCGTTCTGCCATAAGCTCTGCTATTTCTGCGGCTGTAATAAGATTGTCACCCGTCAGCAGCATAAGGCCGATCAGTATCTTGATGTCCTTGAGCAGGAAATTATTCACCGCGCGCCGCTTTTTGCCGGCCGTCAGGTTAGCCAGCTGCACTGGGGCGGCGGTACGCCAACCTATCTCAACAAAGCGCAAATCAGCCGCTTGATGAATCTGCTGCGCGACCACTTTAACTTCAACGCCGATGCGGAAATCTCAATTGAGGTTGATCCGCGTGAAATCGAACTGGATGTACTGGATCATTTACGATCCGCAGGGTTCAACCGTCTGAGCATGGGGGTGCAGGATTTCAATAAAGAAGTACAGCGCCTGGTGAACCGTGAACAAGATGAAGAATTCATCTTTGCGCTGCTGCGTCATGCGCGTGAGATTGGCTTCACATCGACCAACATCGATTTGATTTACGGTCTGCCGAAGCAAACGCCGGAAAGCTTTGCCTTCACGCTGCAGAAAGTGGCTGAACTCAACCCGGACCGTCTGAGCGTCTTTAACTACGCGCATCTGCCAACGTTATTCGCTGCGCAGCGCAAAATTAAAGACGCAGATTTACCGAGCGCAGAGCAGAAACTGGATATCCTGCAGGAAACCATCGCTTCGCTTACCAAAGCGGGCTATCAGTTTATCGGCATGGACCACTTTGCCCGGCCGGACGATGAACTGGCAATTGCCCAGCGCGAAGGCGTGCTGCACCGCAACTTCCAGGGATACACCACCCAGGGCGATACCGATCTGCTCGGAATGGGCGTGTCGGCGATCAGTATGATTGGCGACTGCTACGCGCAGAACCAGAAAGAGCTGAAACAGTATTATCAACAGGTCGATGAAAGCGGTACCGCGCTGTGGCGGGGTATTGCGTTAACCCGCGATGATTGTATCCGCCGGGATGTCATTAAGGCCCTGATTTGCAACTTCCGTCTTGAGTTCGCGGCGGTTGAAACGCAGTGGGATCTTATCTTCAACGATTACTTTGCCGAAGATATGAAATTGCTGGCGCCGCTGGCGAAAGACGGGCTGGTGGATGTGGATGAAAAAGGAATACAGGTCACGGCAAAAGGCCGTCTGTTGATTCGTAACATCTGTATGTGCTTCGATGCCTATCTGCGGCAGAAAGCGCGCCTGCAGCAGTTCTCTCGCGTTATTTAAGCGAATCCCGGTGAGCCAGCTCACCGGGCGTTCATTTCGCCGCTAAGACCGGTGTTATTCCATTCCCAGCTCTTTTAGCTTCCGTGTTAACGTATTTCGCCCCCAGCCCAGCAGGCGAGCGGCTTCCTGCTTATGCCCTTGCGTATGACGCAGCGCGGTGGTGAGCAATGCACGCTCCATCTCCGGCTGCGCTTCTGATAGCAGGTTTTGATGACCGGAACGCAGGGCACGGTCAGCCCATTGCCCCAGCAGCGTCGCCCAGCTATCCGGTTGGATCTGCGTTGGGCTATCGGGAATCGACGTTTCGAACAGCTCAGACGGCAGATCCTGGGTCAATACCTCCTGGCCTGCTGCCATCACCGTTAGCCAGCGACAGGTGTTCTCCAGCTGTCGTACGTTACCGGGCCAGGCCAACCGCGTCAGCGCCGCTTCCGTTTCCGGATGCAGCTGCTTGGCTTCGACGCCCAGTTCGCGGGCGGCAATCTGCAGGAAGTGGCGCGCCAGGCGCGGAATATCTTCCCGGCGTTCGCGCAGCGGCGGCAAATGTACGCGAATCACGTTCAGGCGATGGAACAAATCTTCACGGAATTTTCCTTCCTGCACGCGTAGCTCAAGGTTCTGGTGGGTCGCGGCAATAATCCGCACATCGACTTTCACCGGCGCATAACCGCCAACGCGATAAAATTGACCGTCAGCCAGCACGCGCAGCAGTCGCGTCTGAACATCCAGCGGCATATCGCCAATTTCATCAAGGAACAGCGTACCGCCATCGGCCTGCTCAAAACGCCCCTGACGGACGGTATTGGCGCCGGTAAAAGCTCCTTTTTCATGACCGAACAGCTCCGATTCAATCAAATCTTTCGGAATGGCCGCCATGTTAAGGGCGATAAACGGCGATTTGGCGCGTGGACTGTGGCGATGCAGCGCGTGGGCGACCAGCTCTTTACCGGTACCTGATTCGCCGTTGATCAGTACGCTGATTGAGGAGCGTGACAGTCGGCCAATGATGCGAAACACATCCTGCATCGCCGGCGCTTCGCCAATAATATCGGCCGTCGGGCTGCTGACCGGCGTATTACGCGGCTGCTGCTGCTCCTGATAATGGCTAATCGCACGGTCAACCAGCGCGACAGCCTCATCGATATCAAAAGGTTTCGGCAGGTAATCAAAGGCCCCCTGCTGATAGGCGCTGACGGCGGCATCGAGATCCGAGTGCGCGGTCATAATGATGACCGGAAGCATCGGATGGCGTTGTTTAATCTGCTTTAACAGCGCCAGGCCGTCCATCCCAGGCATGCGAATGTCGGAAAGTAAAACGTCCGGCGTTTTGGTAGTGAGGGCATCAAGCACCTCATTGCCGCTCTCAAACGTGGTGCAGCTTAAACCCGCTCCGGTGAGTGCGCGTTCAAGCACCCAACGGATGGAGCTATCGTCATCGACTACCCAGGCTATCCCTCGTTGCATAAACACCTCTATTTCCGAATAGGCAGGTATACCGAGAACTCGGTATGGCCTGGCCAACTGGTAAATTCAATTTTGCCGGAGTGCTGATCGATAAGACTGCGGGCGATGGAAAGCCCAAGACCGGTACCGCCTTCGCGGCCGCTAACCATGGGGTAAAACAGCGTATCCTGCAGATGGGGCGGGATACCGGGCCCGTTATCTTCCACGTCGATACGCGCCGCCAGACGGTAACGTACGCCGTGGAGCGTGAGCTGAAAGGCGGTTCGGGTGCGCAGGATGATTTCGCCGCCCTCGGGCCCCAGGGCCTGCAGCGCGTTGCGCACGATATTCAGCAGCACTTGCTCGATTTGTTCCGGGTCGTGGGCCAGCTCAGGCAGGCTCGGGTCGTAATCGCGGATCAATTTGACGTTATCCGGCAGCTCCATGGAGACCAGCGCCACCACGCGCTCCGCGACTTTATGAATGCTTTCCGTGATGTGCATACCGGGATGCTGCGGCCCCAGCAGGCGATCGACCAGGTTACGTAACCTGTCGGCCTGTTCAATAATCACTTGGGTATATTCCATCAGCGCGGGATCCGGTAGCGCTTTACTCAATAGCTGCGCCGCGCCGCGCAGGCCGCCGAGCGGGTTTTTAATCTCATGCGCCAGACCGCGCACTAAATCGCGCGCAGCCACCTGCTGAGCATGCTGCAGCTGTTCCTGGCTCAAACGACGCTGGTTATCCATCGGCGACATCTCAAGCAGGATATAGCCTTCAGGCAGGCGCTGAGCGGTGAGGGAGAGAATGTGCGAGCGGCCATCAATCACCAGCGTCACTTCGTTATCCGTGAAGCCCTGACCCGCCTGCAGGCTCTCCTGCATCAGGCCAATGTTTAACGAAAAGTAGCTCAGCAATTCCGGCAGCGGCGTACCGAATAATTTACGCGAGCTTTGCGCCAGTAACTGCTGGGCTGCCGGGTTGGCATAATGCACCGCGAGGTCGTCATCGACTAATAAGATACTGTGGATCAGCGAGTTGAGGATCTGCCCAGCATCGGGCTGTGTGCCTGTTGCCATCTGACAGTCTCCTGAAATGGTTGCACTATTTTAGTGCAGTATAGCTTTTTACCAATAAAAAGCGCGAGAGATCAGCGTGTTGCTGGTGAAAAAAGCCCATCCTGGGATGGGCTGAAAGTTTCCACGGCAACAAAACATCCCTGGTATCCCGTGCCACAACACGGGAACACCATGGATTTACAGCAAAATCAGACGCTGTAGTACAGTTCGAACTCAACCGGGTGCGGAGTCATACGTACGCGGTCGTTTTCTTCAATGCGCAGGGCGATGTAAGCATCGATAGCTTCGTCAGTGAAGACGCCGCCTGCGGTCAGGAACTCGCGGTCTGCATCCAGAGCCTGCAGGGCTTCTTCCAGAGAACCTGCAACCTGCGGGATTTCTTTCGCTTCTTCCGGCGGCAGATCGTACAGGTTTTTGTCCATCGCATCGCCAGGATGGATTTTGTTTTTAATACCGTCGAGGCCGGCCATCAGCAGCGCGGCAAAGCACAGGTACGGGTTGGCAGCCGGGTCCGGGAAGCGCACTTCGATACGACGCGCTTTCGGAGAGGCGACCACTGGAATACGGATGGAAGCAGAGCGGTTACGGGCGGAGTAAGCCAGCATGACCGGCGCTTCGTAACCCGGGACCAGACGCTTGTAGGAGTTGGTGGTCGGGTTCGCCAGGGCGTTGATCGCTTTAGCGTGCTTGATAACACCGCCGATGTAGTGCAGCGCTTGCTCAGACAGGCCCGCGTATTTGTCGCCGGAGAACAGGTTTACGCCGTTCTTGGACAGGGACATGTGGCAGTGCATACCGGAACCGTTATCGCCAAACATTGGTTTTGGCATGAAGGTCGCGGTTTTACCGAAACGGTGAGCGACGTTGTGTACAACGTATTTGTAGATCTGAATTTCGTCCGCTTTTTTGGTCATGGTGTTGAAGCGGGTGGCGATTTCGTTCTGACCTGCAGTTGCCACTTCGTGGTGGTGAGCTTCAACAACCAGGCCCATCTCTTCCATGATCATACACATGGTAGAGCGGATGTCCTGAGAGGAGTCTACCGGCGGAACCGGGAAGTAACCGCCTTTCACGCCCGGACGGTGGCCTTTGTTGCCGCCTTCGTATTTGGTAGAAGAGTTCCATGCGCCTTCGATATCGTCAATGGCCACGTGGGAACCAGAGATGGATGCGCCAAAGCGGATGTCGTCGAACAGGAAGAATTCTGGTTCCGGCCCGAACAGAACGGTGTCGGCGATGCCGGTGGCGCGCAGGTATTCTTCAGCGCGCTTGGCGATAGAGCGCGGGTCGCGGTCGTAGCCCTGCAGGGTGCCTGGTTCCAGGATATCGCAGCGGATGATCAGCGTCGGTTCTTCGTAGAACGGGTCGATCAGCGCCGTGGTGGCATCCGGCATCAGGACCATGTCGGATTCGTTAATACCTTTCCAACCGCCAATCGAGGAGCCATCAAACATTTTGCCTTCTTCAAAGAATTCGGCATTTACCTGATGGGAAGGAATCGTGACGTGCTGTTCTTTACCTTTGGTATCGGTGAAGCGCAGATCGACAAACTTCACTTCGTGCTCGTTCAGCATCGTCAAAACGTGTTCAGCGGACATACTTAAACTCTCCCGGATTGGTCATTGTCGTCGTGGTAACGAACTTCTTACTACTTAAAAGTGGCGTTGTTGCCTTAAAAAATATAAAGCGAAATCTGTGCCAACTTTTAAAAGTACGGTAAAACGCTGTATCATGCGCACCATAGTGCAAAAGGACTGCACCATGATGGAGATAATGCACCAAAATAGTGCCTCGATGTGAACATTGAGCACCATTTTGGTGCAATTTTTATTACGGTGCCCTTTTATCGCTCCGTGAAAGCGATCACAAACAAACTCTGCAATACTTGTTTGCGGAGGATCTTTGTGATCCTGTTCAGTCCTTCGCTTAATACGTGTACAATAACGCGCTATTTCTAATGCCTGAGGCAAAGTTGTGATCGAAAATCTGCGTAATATCGCCATCATCGCGCACGTCGACCATGGTAAAACTACCCTGGTTGATAAGCTGCTACAGCAATCCGGTACGTTCGACGCACGTACTGAAGCACAAGAACGTGTGATGGACTCCAACGATTTGGAGAAAGAGCGTGGGATTACCATCCTCGCTAAAAACACTGCAATCAAATGGAATGATTACCGTATCAACATCGTTGATACCCCAGGGCACGCCGACTTCGGAGGTGAAGTTGAGCGTGTTATGTCCATGGTTGACTCTGTGCTGCTGGTGGTTGATGCCTTTGATGGCCCGATGCCGCAGACGCGCTTTGTTACCAAAAAAGCGTTTGCTCACGGTCTGAAGCCGATCGTGGTCATCAACAAAGTTGACCGTCCGGGTGCGCGTCCGGATTGGGTTGTCGACCAGGTATTCGACCTGTTCGTTAACCTCGACGCGACCGACGAACAGCTGGACTTCCCGATCGTTTACGCTTCCGCGCTGAACGGTATCGCGGGTCTGGACCACGAAGACATGGCTGACGACATGACCCCGCTGTACCAGGCGATTGTTGACCGTGTACCGGCGCCGGACGTTGACCTTGACGGTCCGCTGCAGATGCAAATCTCCCAGCTCGACTACAACAACTACGTTGGCGTAATCGGCATTGGTCGCATCAAGCGCGGTAAAGTGAAGCCGAACCAGCAGATCACTATCATCGATAGCGAAGGGAAAACCCGCAACGGTAAAGTTGGTAAAGTACTGACTCACCTGGGTCTCGAGCGTATCGAGAGCGACGTAGCCGAAGCCGGCGACATCATCGCGATCACCGGTCTGGGCGAGCTGAACATCTCCGACACCATCTGCGACCCGCAGAACGTCGAAGCGCTGCCGGCGCTGTCTGTTGATGAGCCGACCGTATCTATGTTCTTCAACGTCAACACCTCTCCGTTCTGCGGTAAAGAAGGTAAGTTCGTTACCTCTCGCCAGATCCTGGACCGTCTGAACAAAGAGCTGGTGCACAACGTTGCGCTGCGCGTTGAAGAAACCGAAGACGCCGATGCGTTCCGCGTTTCTGGTCGTGGTGAACTGCACCTGTCCGTTCTGATTGAAAACATGCGTCGTGAAGGTTTCGAGATGGCGGTTTCCCGTCCGAAAGTTATCTTCCGCGAAATCGATGGCCGTAAACAAGAGCCGTTCGAGAATGTGACGCTGGACGTCGAAGAGCAGCACCAGGGTTCTGTCATGCAGGCGCTGGGTGAGCGTAAAGGCGACCTGAAAAACATGAATCCAGACGGTAAGGGCCGCGTACGTCTCGACTACGTGATCCCAAGCCGTGGTCTGATCGGCTTCCGTTCAGAGTTCATGACCATGACTTCCGGTACCGGTCTGCTGTACTCCACCTTCAGCCACTACGACGACGTTCGTCCGGGCGAAGTGGGCCAGCGTAACAACGGCGTACTGATCTCTAACGGTCAGGGTAAAGCGGTTGCGTTCGCACTGTTCGGCCTGCAGGATCGCGGTAAGCTGTTCCTCGGCCACGGCGCTGAAGTTTACGAAGGTCAGATTATCGGTATTCACAGCCGTTCTAATGACCTGACGGTAAACTGCCTGACCGGTAAGAAACTGACTAACATGCGTGCGTCCGGTACTGACGAAGCAACGGTTCTGGTTCCGCCGGTTAAGATGACCCTGGAGCAAGCTCTGGAGTTCATCGATGACGACGAACTGGTAGAAGTTACTCCGACGTCTATCCGTATCCGTAAACGTCACCTGACCGAGAACGATCGTAAACGCGCTATGCGCGGTGCAAAAGAAGAGTAATTACCCTTCTTGCTACCCTTCAAACCTCGCCTCTCCGGCGGGGTTTTTTTATGCCTGTTCCTCATGCTTATCACCTGGGCGGCGCCAGTGTCGCTCCGGGAGAGAGCTCGGTCACAATTATTCTTAAAGCTTGCGACAGCAATTGCTTTCTTTTTTTGCTCAAGAGTAAGATGAGTTATCTGGTTTAAACCAAATGGATTAAACAATGACGAATAACCCATCCACTGTGGAAAATGCGAAAGAGAAACTGGACCTGTGGTTAAAGCAGGGGCTGACGGTATCGGGTGGAAAATTGCCGTCCGAGCGCGAGCTGGGCGAGTTGCTCGGTATCAAGCGTATGACCCTGCGCCAGGCGCTGCTCAGCCTGGAGGCGGAATCAAGAATATTTCGTAAAGACCGTAAAGGCTGGTTTGTCGCCCAGCCGCGTTTTAACTATAGCCCGGAGCTTTCCGCCAGCTTTCAGCGGGCAGCGATTGAACAGGGCAGAGAACCGTCGTGGGGTTTTATCGAAAAGGTACGGACGACGGAGTATCCCGACGTCGCAGAAGCTCTTGTGGCCACCTGTCCTGCGCATGATTTATATCTGATAACCGGCTGGGGGGCATTAGAAGGACATAAAGTTTTTTATCATGAAACGTTTATCAACCCGAATGTTGCGCCGGAGTTTATTACCAGGCTAAAGAACCAATCTTTTTCTTCCGTTTGGGAGAATAATTATCATAAAAATGTTGTTATTAAAAAATTAGCCTTCAGGCCAGTAAGAATGCCCGGCGATGTAAGTAAATTCATTGGCGGCTCTGCTGGTATGCCCGCTATTCTGATAGAAAAACATCGTGCCGATAGTGCAGGTAATATCGTGCAAATAGATCTCGAGTATTGGCGATTTGAGGCTGTGGATCTCTTTATTAACTTGTAGGTATTTTATGCTCACTAAAGATAACGCTGAGAAGATCCTTTCTCGCATTGATAATATTCCTCTTTATCTTCATGCTTATGCATATCACCTGAATATGCGGCTGGAGAGAATTTTACCGGCTGATTTACTGAAAATTGCGAATAGCCATCATTTAAAAGGTGTGAAAATTCATGTCCTCGATGGCGAGCGTTACTCTCTTAGCTGTATGGATAATATGCAATTGGCCGCTTTTGGCGAGCAGGCAAAAGCGTTACGGTTGGATATCCATATAGAAACCAGCGCCTCCGATAAAGAGACCATCGATCAAGCCGTCGCTATCGCATTAAAGACCGGGGCAACCTCCGTTCGTTTTTATCCTCGTTACGAAGGGCCTTTACAAGAAGTTTTAGCAAGAATTACGGCTGATATTCAATATATTAAAGAGACATATAGCCAATCTGGACTTACTTTTACCATTGAACAACATGAAGATTTAAAAAGCGCCGAGTTGGTCAATCTGGTTAAACAAAGCGAGATGCCGTCGCTATCGCTGCTGTTTGATTTTGCCAATATGATCAATGCTAATGAGCGACCGCTTGAGGCGTTGGCAGTGATGTCACCCTATGTCACTCAGGTTCACATTAAAGATGCCTGTATTATTGCGGAAAATGGCGGGCTGGGGCACCGGGCCTGTAACTCAGGTCTGGGTGATATGCCGTTTAAGGCGCTGCTGACTGAGTTAATTTGTCTGGGCCAGGAGCAACCACAGGTGATGGCGTACGGACTGGAAGAAGAAGTTGATTATTACGCGCCACCTTTCCGCTTTGCGACTGAAGGCGATAACCCGTGGATCCCGTGGCGACAAATGAGCGAAACGCCTCTGCCTGATACAACGCAACTTGAAACCCGGCTGGATAAAGAAAAACAGGATGCGATCGCCCAGTTAAATTTTGTCATGGACACTTTACGCGATATAAAAAATGATGCACTGAAAGTTCTTGCACGCTAACTTTTAATTACATTTGGTATTTATGATCGCTATTTTTTAGAATGGCGAAATGTTCCATGTCCTTAAATAAAATGATGTTAAGTCATCAGGGGATCTTATGCTCACAAGAAAGAAATGGGCTATATTTAGCCTGTTAACGCTTTGTGGTGGTACCATTTATAAACTGCCTTCATTAAAAGACGCATTTTATATACCGATGCAGGATTATTTTCATTTGACCAACGGTCAGATTGGTAATGCCATGTCGGTAAACTCAGTAGTGACAACCATCGGTTTTTTCTTGTCAATTTACTTTGCTGATAAACTTCCGCGTCGCTACACCATGTCATTTTCACTGATAGCGACGGGATTATTAGGTATCTATCTGACAACGATGCCTGGCTATTGGGGCATTCTATTTGTCTGGGCATTATTTGGCGTCACCTGCGACATGATGAACTGGCCGGTATTGTTAAAATCGGTGAGTCGGTTAGGGAATAGCGAACAGCAGGGGCGTTTATTTGGCTTCTTCGAAACGGGGCGCGGAATTGTCGATACCGTTATCGCATTTTCCGCATTAGCTATTTTCACCTGGTTTGGCAGTGGCTTACTGGGTTTTAAAGCCGGGATTTGGTTCTATGCCATTATTGTCATTGTTGTAGGCGTCTTGCTGTTTTTCATGCTTAAGCAGAAGGATGAGCCGACGCCCGCCGCGGATGAAGGCGCCACAAAGCAACAAACCAGCATCTCTTCGGTGCTGAAAGACAAAACTATCTGGCTGATTGCCTTCAATGTGTTCTTTGTTTACGCGGTTTACTGTGGACTCACCTTCTTTATCCCGTTCCTGAAGAACATCTACATGCTGCCGGTAGCCCTGGTTGGCGCCTACGGCATTATTAACCAGTACTGTTTAAAAATGATCGGTGGTCCAATTGGCGGTTTAATTGCCGATAAGATCCTCAAATCGCCAAGTAAATATCTCTTTTATACCTTCTGTATCAGTACGATGGCTTTAGTCGCGTTAATTCTGTTACCGCACGAAAGTATGCCGGTCTATCTGGGTATGGTGTGTACTCTCGGGTTCGGCGCAATTGTTTTTACGCAACGAGCCGTGTTTTTTGCCCCGATTGGGGAAGCGAAAATCGCTGAAAACCAGACGGGCGCGGCGATGGCGCTGGGGAGCTTCATTGGCTATGCACCGGCGATGTTTTGCTACAGCCTGTACGGCTACATTCTCGATCTCAATCCGGGTCTGGTGGGGTACAAGATAGTCTTTGGCATCATGGCCTGCTTCGCTTGCGCCGGCGCGTTCGTTTCGGTGATGCTGGTTAAACGCATCAACCGCAGAAAGAATATGTTGGAAACCGCATTGGTCTGATTTTAAGGGGTCTGCCATTTCACCAAAGCCGCAGATATGCGGCTTTGGTCGTTTTTGCGCCTGAGATGTCTTGAGTCGTTTCCGGTTTGTTCATAGTCAAACCTCTTCTTTCCCGCTACAGTTAATCTTCAACGGCGCGGAAGGAGACAAAAATGCTCTATATCTTTGATTTAGGTAATGTGATTGTCGACATTGACTTCAACCGGGTGCTCGGAACGTGGAGCGATTTGACCCGCATCCCGCTGGCGACGCTAAAGCAAGACTTTGTCATGGGCGATGCCTTCCACCAGCATGAACGCGGGGAGATCAGCGACGAAGAGTTTGCCGCCGCGATGTGCCACGAAATGAACATGCCGCTGAGCTATGAACAGTTCGCCCACGGCTGGCAGGCCGTTTTTGTCGCCTTGCGTCCAGAAGTTACCGACATCATGCAAAAACTTCGCGACCAGGGGCATCGCGTGGTAGTGCTCTCGAACACTAACCGATTACATACCACTTTCTGGCCAAGTGAATATCCGCAAGTGCGTGCTGCCGCCGATCATGTATACCTCTCACAAGAGATGGGGATGCGCAAACCCGAAACGCGTATCTATCAAAGCGTGCTGCAGGAAGAAGGATTTTCGCCGCAAGAAGCGGTCTTTTTTGACGATAACGCCGATAATATAGCTGGGGCTAATCAGTTGGGGATCACCAGTATTCTGGTCACGGGTAAGGAGACCATCCCCAATTACTTTGCGAAGCAGCTATGCTAAAAAGCGTTCATCAAAAAACCAAATACCATACCAGGCCGCTGGTGGCCTGGCTTAAGCTGCTGTGGCGGCGAATTGAAGAAGACAACATGACGACGTTGGCGGGGAATCTGGCCTACGTGTCTTTACTTGCGCTGGTGCCGCTGATCGCCGTGGTTTTTGCCCTGTTTGCCGCCTTCCCGATGTTCTCCGACGTCAGCGTGCAGATCCGCCATTTTATCTTTGCCAACTTCATTCCGGCGACCGGCGATGTCATTCAGGGGTATATAGAACAGTTTGTGGCGAACTCCAGCAGGATGACGGCCGTCGGCGCCTTCGGGTTAATCGTCACCTCATTACTGCTGATGTACTCGATTGATAGCGCGTTGAACACCATCTGGCGCAGCAGTCGGACGCGGCCAAAAATCTATTCATTTGCGGTCTACTGGATGATCCTGACTCTCGGGCCGCTGTTGGCCGGCGCCAGTCTGGCAATCAGCTCCTATCTTCTCTCACTACGCTGGGCCAGCGATCTCAATAGCGTCATTGACGATGTACTACGTATATTCCCGCTAATCTTATCGTGGGCGGCGTTCTGGATGCTTTATAGCATCGTGCCCACCACCCAGGTGCGCAATCGCGATGCGGTAATCGGTTCGCTGGTGGCGGCACTGCTTTTTGAAGCCGGTAAAAAGGCTTTTGCTCTATATATCACCATGTTTCCGTCATACCAGTTGATTTATGGCGTGATAGCGGTAGTGCCCATTTTATTTGTCTGGGTTTACTGGACCTGGTGTATCGTCTTGCTTGGCGCTGAAATAACTGTCACTCTCGGTGAATACCGCAAACTCAAAAAAGAAGAAACAGAACAACCATGATTGCATTAATTCAACGCGTATCCCGTGCAAGCGTTACCGTGGAGGGTGAAGTGACGGGTGAAATCGGTCCGGGATTGCTGGTGCTGCTGGGCGTCGAGAAAGACGATGACGAACAGAAGGCCAATCGTCTGTGTGAACGGGTGCTCGGCTATCGCATTTTCAGCGACGCCGAAGGCAAAATGAATCTTAATGTCCAGCAGGCGGGCGGCAGCGTGCTGGTGGTTTCGCAATTTACGCTGGCGGCCGATACCGAGCGCGGCATGCGCCCGAGTTTTTCCAAAGGCGCGGCGCCGGACAGAGCGGAAGCGCTGTATGAATACTTTGTTGAGCGCTGCCGTCAGCAAGAGATGAATACTCAGACCGGGAGATTCGCTGCGGATATGCAGGTCTCGCTGGTAAACGATGGTCCCGTGACCTTTTGGTTGCAGGTATGAGTCAGCTTCCGGGCAGGCTGCGGGTAACAAAAGAGAGTACAGCTATGTATCACCTTCGTGTACCGCAAACAGAAGAAGAGTTAGAAAGCTATTATCAGTTCCGCTGGGAGATGCTGCGTAAGCCGCTGCATCAGCCTAAAGGGTCGGAACGCGACGCCTGGGATGCCATGGCGCATCACCAGATGGTCGTCGATGAAGAGGGCAATCTGGTTGCCGTCGGTCGGCTGTATATCAATGCGGAGAATGAAGCCTCGATCCGTTTTATGGCCGTTCATCCTTCCGTTCAGGATAAAGGTTTAGGCACCCTTATGGCGATGACCCTTGAGTCAGTCGCCCGTCAGGAAGGGGTGAAGCGGGTGACCTGTAGCGCCCGTGAAGACGCGATGGAGTTTTTCTCTAAGCTGGGCTTTGTGAACCAGGGAGAAATCACCACGCCGACAACCACGCCGATTCGCCACTTTTTGATGATTAAACCCATTGCTTCACTGGATGATATCCTGCACCGCGGTGACTGGTGCGGCCAGCTGCAGCAGGCCTGGTATCAGCACATTCCGCTGAGCGAAAAGATGGGCGTGCGCATTCAGCAGTACACCGGGCAAAAATTTATCACCACCATGCCCGAAGCGGGGAATCAGAATCCACATCATACGTTGTTTGCCGGCAGCCTGTTTTCGCTCGCCACCTTAACCGGCTGGGGGCTTATTTGGTTAATGCTGCGCGAGCGGCACCTTGGCGGCACGATTATCCTTGCCGATGCGCATATCCGTTACAGCAAGCCTATTAGCGGACGCCCGAATGCGGTGGCCGATTTGGGCTCGCTAAGCGGCGATCTCGATCGCCTGGCGCGAGGGCGCAAGGCTCGCGTACAGCTTCAGGTCGAACTGTTCGGTAACGATAAGCTGGGCGCTGTTTTTGAGGGTACCTATATCGTATTGCCCGCAAAGCCGTTTGGTTCTTATGAAGAGGGCGGGAACGAGGAAGAGTAACCCGCCTCCGGCATTATTATTGGCCTGGCGTTTGCGTACGCCAGGCGATATCGCGCATCGCCTGCCTTGCCGCGAGGCTTATCCCGCCTAACTGAAAGAAACCGTGAATGACGCCCAGATAGCGCTGGCAGGTGCTTTCTACCCCCTGTGCTATTAGCCGCCGGTACAGCGCTTCTCCCTCATCGCGCAAAGGGTCAAATTCGGCCGTCAGGATATGAACCGGCGGCAGCCCGTTAAAATCTTCCCGCCACAGCGGACTGGCTTCCGGATGGGTAGCGGGTGTGGCCGCTAAATACATTTCGTAGCCGCTAAGCAGCGTACCCCGGGTAATGATGTAATCCTCGCCGTTGCTGGCGTAGCTTGCCATGCTGGCGGTAGCGTCGAGCATAGGGTAAATCAGGATAAGCTGCGCAGGTTGCCATGCTCCCGCCGCTTTCAGGCGCAGAGCCGTGACCAGGGCGAGGTGGCCGCCGGCGCTGTCGCCGGCCAGCGTGATGCGCGCGGCGTCAACGCCAAGCCGCCGCGCATACCGATGGATAATGTTGGCGCCTCGTTCCGCATCATCGTGCGCCGCCGGAAAAGGGTACTCCGGGGCCAGGCGATACTGCACGGCGATCACCCGGCACCCACTGAACCAGGCAAGCTGGCGCAATTGGTTGTCATGGGTGGCAAAGCCGCCGCTCACAAAACAGCCGCCGTGGTAATACACCATGGTGGGTAGCAAGCCGTTGCTTTTTGGCGGCGAGACGACGCGAAAGGTTATGCCATCGAGCGTGATGTCCTCAACCTGCACACGCGTTTCCGTTTCCCCTGCGAGAACGGCGCTGGCGAGATAGCCGTTTCTCCGGTCATCAATACTCTGTTCTCGTGCTGATGGCCGCCCCGCAGCAATAAACTCCTCAACCAGCGAAGCAATACCTTTTTCCAACGTCATGGCAAGTCCCTTTTACTGGATTAATATCCAGTGTTATAGCCTGGTTTTTGCGAAAAAGATATACCGAATAAAGCCGCGATCGCATTGTGGAAAGCGGCTCGCAAAAGCGTATTTCTCAGCAAAGATCTGCTTCTTCTGTTGAACAATATCTGGAGACGCAGGATCGGGATAAGGAGAGCATTTCCGGCGTGGTCACGCCGTATGAATGATAACGAGCGACCTGAGTCGCCCGTTACAGGAGCGCAGAACTTACTCCCCTTCGCCGGGGAACATGAACGGGTTAATTGAGCTTCTGGCGAAGCCTTCCTGTTCCATGCGAGCATCGAGTACCAGCGAGGCTAAATCGTCGGCAACGGCTTCGACTTTCGGGTCTTTCTCCTGATACATAATCTTCAGGTAGCTCCCGCAGTCGCCGCAGCTTTCGGCTTTCACCGCCGCCTGCTCGTTATCCAGCGACCAGTAGTGCAGGTCGCGGCTCTGTTCGCAGTTGCTGCATTTTACGCGCACCACATGCCATTCGGTTTCACACAAGTTGCAGTGCAGATAGCGCAGCCCCTGAGTGGTGCCGATTTGCACGATGCTGGAGACCGGCATCGAGCCGCAAACCGGGCAGAACTGGCGATGCTCGCCGTATTCGGCGCGCGCTTTCCCCGGGATCAGGCTGGCCATTTGCGCCCAGTACAGCGACAGCGCGGCCCAGATAAACGGCGCTTTGTCGCTGCTGACCGAGGCGAAATCGGAAGCAAACAGCGCGCTGGCCATCTCTTCCAGTTCCGGCCCGGAAGCTTTTTCCAGGTTCTCGATAACCGACAGCGCCGGGCCGCTCATCTCCGGTTTCAGCTCGGCGATCAGTGAATGCAGCAGCTTGTGCCAGTGTTTATCACGCGGCAATACGTGAATATCCAGCGGAGGCTTGCCCTGATCGTTGGCCTCTTTAATGCGGACAGTCAGATCCATCTGCAGCGGATGGTCGTACAGCACCACTTCCTGCGCATGAGCGATCAGCGCGGCAAAGCGCAGGTAATCGCCCAGCGGGTTATTGGCGGCCAGCTCGCGCAGGCGCTCCGCGCGGCGGTTATACAGATTCTTCAGTCTGGGGAACAGTAGCGGCGGAATTGCTTCCGCCGTGCGTTTCTCGCTCGAACCCAGCTCGTCTTGCGGGATTATGCGAATACTCATGCAGTCTATTTTTCCTGTTTCTGGCGGACTTCACGGTACCAGCGCGGGTGATGTTTCTTCGCCCACGTTTTGGTAACCCAGCCTTCCACCATCGCGGTAATGGTGCCTTTCACCCAGAGGGCGGCGTAGATATGCACCATGATAACCACAATTAACGCGACTGCGGCAAAAGAATGCAGCATCAGCGCGAATCGGATCACCGGGATTGAGAATGCAGGCGCAAAGTACGGACGCCAGATGATCACACCGCTTACCAGCAGCAGCACCAGGAAAATAATTGCCGCCCAGAATACGCATTTCTGGCCGAAGTTATAACGCCCGGTATCGCCTACCTCCTCGTTGACGACGATCTTACGAATATTCTTCGCCCAAAAGATATCATCCCGATTGATTAGGTTATGGTGCCAGTAACGGAAAAACATGATGATAAACGACGCGAACATCACCACCCCGACGAACGGGTGGAGAATACGCGCCAGCTGCGGCGTACCGAGAATATGCATCAGCCAGTTAAACGACGGGAAGAAAAAGCCTAACCCGCTTACCGCCGCCAGAATAAAGCAGAAGGCGGTTATCCAGTGGTTGATGCGTTCCGGCGCCGTGTAGCGCACGATGGTGTCACGTTTTCTCATTTGCGCACCTCGTCTTTCTCTTCATGCAGGTTGTCTTCTTCCTCATCTGCGCGGTTTGGACCGACGCCGACGTAGTGGAAGATGCTGGCTGCGAAGGTCGCAGCAAAGCCGACCGCCGCCAGCGGTTTCCAGATACCTTTCCAGAATTTCACCGTTTGGCTGATTTCCGGATTCTCTGGCAGACCGTGGTACAGATTCGGTTTATCGGCATGGTGCAGCACGTACATCACGTGGGTGCCGCCGACGCCAGCCGGATCGTACAGGCCCGCCTTGTCGTAACCGCGGGTTTTCAGCTCTGCGACGCGCTCGCCGGCCAGCGTTTTCATATCCTCTTTCGAACCAAAGTGGATAGCGCCGGTTGGACAGGTTTTCACGCAGGCCGGTTCCTGGCCGACGGTCACACGGTCTACGCACAGCGTACATTTGTAGACGCGGTTGTCTTCCGGGTTCAGACGCGGTACATCAAACGGGCAACCTGCGATGCAGTAGCCGCAGCCGATACACTGCTCAGACTGGAAGTCGACGATGCCGTTAGCGTACTGAATGATCGCGCCTTCTGACGGACAGGCCTTCAGGCAGCCCGGGTCAGCGCAGTGCATGCAGCCATCTTTACGAATAAGCCATTCCAGCTTGTCGTTTTGTTCCACTTCCGAGAAGCGCATGACCGTCCATGACTTGGCGGTCAGGTCCGCCGGGTTGTCATACACCCCGACGTTGTTACCCACTTCGTCACGAAGGTCGTTCCATTCGGAACAGGCCACCTGACAGGCTTTACAGCCGATACAGGTGGTCACGTCGATAAGCTTCGCCACTTCCTGCTGGTGGTCCCGCGCCTGAGGCGCGGGAGTGAAACCGTTAGTCGCGGAACGACGAATAATATCTTGCGATTGATAAGCCATAAGTCGTCTCCGTTACACCTTTTCCACGTTCACGAGGAAGGCCTTAAACTCCGGCGTTTGCGTGTTGGCGTCGCCGACGAACGGCGTCAGCGTATTGGCGATAAAGCCTTTTTTCGCCACGCCTTCGTAGCCCCAGTGAATAGGAATACCGATGGTATCCACCTCTTTACCGTGAACCTGCAGCGTACGAATACGCTTGGTCACCACCGCCTTGGCTTTGATATAGCCGCGGTTAGAGGAGACCTTCACGGTATCGCCGTGGCCGATGCCGAGCTTATTCGCCAGTTTTTCGCCGATCTCCACAAACTGTTCCGGCTGCGCGATGGCGTTAAGCAGCGCGTGTTTGGTCCAGTAGTGGAAGTGCTCGGTCAGGCGGTAAGTGGTGCCGACGTACGGGAATTTTTCGGCCTTGCCCATCTGCTCGAGATCGCCTTTAAAGACGCGAGCGGCCGGGTTAGAGACCACGTTTGGATGCAGCGGGTTAGTCCCCAGCGGCGTTTCAAACGGTTCGTAGTGTTCCGGGAACGGCCCTTCAGCCATCTTATCGATAGCGAACAGACGCCCCATCCCTTCAGGCTGCATGATAAACGGACCGACGTCGCTACCAGGGGCGGCGGCGCTGTAATCCGGAATATCCACACCGCCCCATTTCGCGCCGTCCCATTTCAGCAACTGACGCTTCGGATCCCACGGTTTACCCTGCGGATCCGCGGAGGCGCGGTTATACAGAATGCGGCGGTTTAGCGGCCATGCCCAGGCCCAGCCCAGCGTATTGCCGAGGCCTGACGGGTCGGCGTTATCGCGGCGCGCCATCTGGTTGCCTTCCGGCGTCCAGCTTCCGGCGAAGATCCAGCAGCCGCTGGAAGTCGTGCCGTCATCGCGTAGCTGTGCGAAGGAGCTCAGCTGCTGCCCTTTCTTAACGATTACCGCGCCGGTTGCCGGATCGGTAATATCCGCCAGCGCTTTACCGTTGCTTTCCATCGCCACTTCTTCAGATGCCGGCTCGTGCGGCGTGGAGTAGTTCCACGTCATGTTGAGCACCGGCTCCGGCGTCGGGCCGCCTTCTTCGGCATACATCTTACGCAGACGCGAGAAGATACCGGCGAGGATTTCGCCATCGGTCACGGCGATCCCCGGGGCGTCCGCGCCTTTCCAGTGCCACTGCAGCCAGCGGCCGGAGTTCACGATAGAACCGTTTTCTTCGGCGAAGCAGGTGGACGGCAGACGGAATACTTCGGTCTGGATTTTCGACGGGTCAACATCGTTGGACTCACCGTGGTTTTGCCAGAAGGTGGACGTTTCGGTGTTGAGCGGGTCGATGGTTACAAGGAACTTCAGCTTCGACAGGGAAGCCACTACCTTGTTTTTGTTCGGGAACGAGGCGACCGGGTTAAAGCCCTGGCAAATATAGCCATTCACTTTGCCCTGATTCATCATCTCGAAATACTGCAGGACGTCGTAGCTCTTATCCCACTTCGGCAACCAGTCAAAGCCCCAGCTATTCTCGGCCGTAGCTTTATCGCCGAAGAAGGCTTTCATCATGGAGACGAAGAACTTCGGATAGTTGCCCCAGTAGTTCACCTGGTCTTTCAACAGCGGTTTCGGCGTGTTGGCGCTCAGGTAGGTCTGCAGGTCTGCCTGTTTTTCATTAGGCAGCGACATGTATCCCGGCAGGCTGGTTGAGAGCAGGCCGAGGTCGGTCAGACCCTGGATGTTGGAGTGACCGCGCAGGGCATTGACGCCGCCGCCTGCCATCCCCATGTTGCCAAGCAGCAGCTGGATCATCGCCATGGTGCGAATGTTCTGCGCGCCGATGGAGTGCTGGGTCCAGCCGAGGGCATACAGGAACGACGCGGTTTTATCGTGCGCGCTGGTTTCTGCAATATATTCGCAAACTTTAAGGAAATCGGCCTTCGGCGTACCACAGATGTTTTCAACCACATCCGGCGTATAGCGGGAAACGTGCTGTTTTAGCAGATTCCAGACGCAGCGTGGATGCTGTAGCGTGGTATCGCGTTTGGCGAAGCCGTTTTCATCCAGCTCGTAGTTCCAGCTGGTTTTGTCATACTGGCGTTTTTCCGCATCGTAGCCGCTGAACAGACCATCATCAAAGCTGTAGTCCTCACGCACGATCAGGCTGGCGTTGGTATAGGCTTCGGTGTATTCACGGTTGAATTTTTCGTTATTCAGCAGGTACAGGATGACGCCCGACAGGAAGGTTATGTCGGTACCGGAACGAATCGGGGTATAGAAATCAGCCACCGACGCCGTACGCGTAAAGCGCGGATCGATAACGATGAGCTTGGCGCCGTTATGAATTTTGGCTTCCATCGCCCAGCGGAACCCCACCGGATGCGCTTCTGCGGCGTTACCGCCCATCACCACGATCAGGTTGGCGTTTTTAATATCAACCCAGTGGTTGGTCATCGCACCGCGACCAAATGTTGGAGCAAGACTTGCTACCGTTGGTCCGTGTCAGACACGCGCCTGGTTATCCACCGCCAGCATCCCGAGGGCGCGGGTGAATTTCTGTGTTAAATAGCCGGTTTCGTTACTGGAAGCGGAGGCGCACAGCATACCGGTGGTCAGCCAACGGTTAACGGTGGTGCCGGCGCTGTTTTGGGCGATAAAGTTGGCGTCACGGTCTTCTTTCATCAGCTTCGCGATGCGATCGAACGCTTCGTCCCAGCTGATTTGTTGCCATTTATCAGAACCTGGCGCACGATATTCCGGGAATTTCAGGCGGCTTTCAGAATGGATAAAGTCCACCAGACCGGCCCCTTTCGGGCAGAGCGCACCACGGTTTACCGGATGGTCCGGATCGCCTTCGATATGAAAAATGGATGCTTTGGCGTTTTTCGCACCGTCGCCGAGGCTATACATCAATAGCCCGCAGCCAACGGAACAGTACGTACAGGTGTTGCGGGTTTCGCGAGTACGCAGCAGTTTATACTGCCGGGTTTCCGCGAGCGCAGTAGCCGGGGCAAAGCCCAGCGCTGCTGCCGTCGTGCCTGCCATACCGCCAGCGCAGATCTTAAAGAACTGCCTTCTGCTGACCTGCATGGTTCGCTCCTTGTTTCGACATTGTCACATGTAGTTATTTACTTTGCGGTGAAGGCCGCAAAGGTTCAGAATTGAGTTAATTTCCCTCGGTCCTGGAGGGATATAAAAACAGAATACCACATTGTGTGTATGCCTGTTCCAATACGGTTAAATGAAAGTGAATAAGAACCTTCCTGAACAAATCAAAAATGTGACAGATGTCACGGGTTATCGCCGGATTACCCTCTGGAAACGCGAGGATTTACAACATCCTCAGCCAGACGAGGTAGCTGAAGAGG
Organism: Klebsiella sp. 141162; assembly: GCF_050600755.1. NCBI lineage: Bacteria > Pseudomonadati > Pseudomonadota > Gammaproteobacteria > Enterobacterales > Enterobacteriaceae > Klebsiella > Klebsiella sp. 141162. Next base: position 30,712 of record NZ_JAQIRI010000013.1, read on the forward strand.
TACCCGTCGCTCTGGTCTATAACGGCATCTCGCACGTTGTCATGATGGCGACGCCACGTGACCTGGAACATTTCGCCGTCGGTTTTTCCCTATCTGAAGGGATTATACAAAGCCGACAAGAGATCTACGGGATGGACGTGGTACAGGCCTGTAACGGGGTAGAAGTGCAAATCGAACTCTCCAGCCGCCGGTTTATGGGGCTGAAAGAGCGCCGCCGGGCGCTCGCCGGGCGTACCGGCTGTGGAGTATGTGGCGTCGAGCAGCTAAATGATATCGGTAAGCCCGTCGAGCCGCTGCCCTTTAGCCAGACCTTTGCGCTCTCTCATCTCGATCGCGCGCTCAAACAGTTAAATGAGGTTCAGCCTATCGGCCGTCTGACCGGCTGTACGCACGCCGCCGCGTGGGTGCGCCCTGATGGCGAACTGGCGGGCGGGCATGAAGATGTAGGCCGTCACGTTGCGCTGGATAAACTGCTGGGGCGCCGTAGTGAAGAAGGAGAGGGCTGGCAGCAGGGCGCGGCCTTAGTCTCCAGCCGCGCCAGTTATGAGATGGTACAGAAGGCCGCAATGTGTGGGGTGGAAATTCTGTTTGCCGTTTCCGCGGCGACGACCCTGGCGGTTGAAGTCGCCGAGCGTTGTAATCTGACGCTGGTGGGCTTCTGCAGGCCAGGCAGAGCGACGATTTATACTCATCCGCAGCGCCTGATTGCAGGTTAATTGTTGGTCAGTTTTTTTGAAAGATGACAGCAAATCCTTCCGCTTTTAGTTACGGGATGTGAAGACTATTATTTATCACATCAAGGCACGGCGCCTTATCCAAACAACTAAATGAAAGGGTTTATATCATGAAAAGCATCAAAACTTTTGTCGCTGTTATCGCTCTGGCCGCTTCTTTCGGTTCTTTCGCCGCGCAATCTGTGACCGCCACCGCTTCCACCATGGACGCCGCGGAAGCGAAAATCGCCGCTCAGGCGCAGGCTGCTGGCGCATCTTCTTACACCATTACCGAAGCATTTAGCGGTAACCGCGTGCATATGACCGCTGAGCTGAACAAATAAGCTAGCAACCCACTACCGTCGAAAGAGCGCCTCAGGGCGCTTTTTTAGTTTATACCCGCCAGGCGCAGCAGCGCCGTCACCACCGCCGCGGCGATAATCACCACGATAAGCGGCATCTTGCGCCAGGCAAGGAACACGGCAAAACCGACGCCCAGTACCCGCGCCATGCCGGAAAAATGCTCGCTTTCATAAAAGGTGGTCGCCAGCGCCACGGAAAAAAGCAATACCGTCGCGGCATCAGAAAGCAGCGCCTGCGAGCGCTCGGAAAACGCTAAACGACTGCCAAGCTTTGCCCCGCCCAAACGCATCAGATATGTGCCGATCGACAGAATCGCGATCCCGGCGATAAACAGCGTCATATTAGCCATTATTTTTTCCTCGCCAGTAAACCAAACAATGAGAGCAGAACCGGTAATCCAACCGGCGCGAAGGGCACGGCGGCAAGCGAAATAACCGCGCCGCTACAGGCACGAATCAGTGTGGTACGTTTTTTAAAAGCCGGTACCACCAGCGCCAGCAGGATAGCCGGGAATACCGCATCCAGGCCGATGGTTTCCGGTGCGGGTAATAATTTACCGACGCCGGCGCCCAGCAGGGTACCGAGCGGCCAGATGAGCGCCACGCCCAGCCCGCAGAGCCAGTAGGCGGCTTTACGCTGCTCCGGGGTTTTCTGCGACAGGCCGAACACCACGCTCTCATCATTCATAATATGGCAGCCGAGCAGGCTGGCGGCGCGGGCGCCGACCAGATCGCGCACGGTGACGCCAAAAGGAACGTGGCGGGCGTTCACCAGTAAACCTGCCGCCGCCGCGGCGAGCGGGTTACCGCCGCTGGCGACAATACCGATAAACATAAACTCAGAGGCGCCGGCCAGCACCGTAATGGAAAGGACAAACGGCACCCACAGTGGAAAACCGTAAGCCATCGCTAATGAACCGTAAGACATGCCAACCACGCCGACCGCCAGGCATACCAGAATGATTGCTTTAATGGTGTCTCCACTGAGACAGGAAAATTTGTAACGCATACGCTTTAGCCATATCGAACGAATTTCCATTATAATGAACGCAACAGAATGGTTTTTCAAGGCGAACGATTCGTTCGATATAAAATACGAGGAGCGGTGTATGACACAGCCCATCAGCGTAATTGCTAAAAGCCTGACGCGCGAGCGCTCGCGCACCGGGCTTTCACTGGCGGAGGTGGCGCGCCGCGCCGGGATAGCCAAATCGACCCTGTCACAGCTGGAATCCGGCAATGGCAACCCTAGCCTGGAAACATTGTGGGCGCTGTGCGTGGCGCTGGACATTCCCTTCGCCCGCTTACTGGAGCCGCAGGCCAACCAGACCCAGGTGATTCGCCGCGGCGAAGGAACCAAAGTGGTTGCTGAGCAGGCCAACTATCAGGCCATTTTGCTGGCGGCTTGTCCCCCCGGCGCGCGTCGCGACATCTATCTGCTGTTGACGCAGCCCGGCGCCGATCGGATCTCGCACCCGCACCCGCCCGGGTCGGTCGAACATATTATTATCACTCAGGGGCGCGCGCGCGTTGGTCTTACCGAAGCGCCGGAAGAGCTGGGAGAAGGGGATTACATCTGCTACCCGGCCGATCGGGAACACCTCTTTCAGGCGCTGGAGCCGGATACCCAGGCGCTGCTGGTGGCAGAGCAAAATTAGTCAGAATCTGCGCATTTTATTCTGATGCGCAGAAGATTATTTCATTTCCCATTAATGATTGAGTGAATTATTTATTCACTCAATTTCTTCATTGTTTTTCCATTTTTGTTTCCTTCCGTTTTGCCTGAAAACATGGGATTGATGTCACTCTTCCTTCCGGAAGTGGTTCGTATACTTAATTCGTGACATTGGGGCCTATTATGTTTTTAGAAGAACGTAGAAAGCATATCCTGAAATATTTAAACGATCATGAGCGTGGTTTTGTTAATTATTTTGCTGCTTATTTTAGTGTTTCAAAAGAAACCATTCGCAGTGATTTAAATATTCTTGCAGAAATGGGGTTGGTGCAACGTTGTTATGGCGGAGCGATTATTTCCCGGCACAATTTAAAGGCTGAACTTATTTCTGAAACCGGTGATAGTTTCGGCGTGCTGCTGCAGCCGATTAACCATCGGAAACCTACGGCGAGCGGTCAGCAGAAAGGAAAATCGATGAACGGCAAAGTGTGTGTATTCGGCTCATTTAATGTGGATATCGTGGCCCGAGTGGAGCGTTTTCCGCGCGGCGGAGAATCGCTACTGGCGCTCGCCAGCAGCCTTGGGCCCGGTGGCAAGGGGGCGAATCAGGCGACGGCGGCCAGTAAAGCCGGCGCGCAGGTCCATTTTGTCGCTAAGGTGGGCAAGGATCAGTTTAGCCACCTGGCGGCCGATCATCTCACTCGTTCAGAAATACACTCCTATACGCTTTATCAATCTGAGAGCGAACCTACCGGCAATGCCATTATTTATGTTTCGCAGGAAAATGGCGAAAATATGATTGCTATTTACTCTGGCGCCAATACTACAATAACGCATAATGAGATTGAGGCGATTATTCCAGAGTTGTCCGCCTCCGACGTTTTACTTGTTCAGCTTGAGAATAATTTTGACGCCACCCATTCGCTAATAAAAATCGCCAGGGAACTCGGTAAGACAGTCATTCTCAATCCGGCGCCATACTCGGCGGAAATAATCAAAAGCATCCCTTATATCGATGTGATTACACCGAATGAAACCGAGGCTTCATTATTATCCGGTATCGACATTCACGATGTTGATACTGCCAAAGAAGCCGCGCTGCGCATCGCTGAATTAGGTGTAAAGAAAGTTCTGATTACCATGGGGTCGCGCGGAGCGCTGCTGCTGGATAATCGCCAGTTTAGCCAAATTCGCGCCTTTCCGGCGGTCACCGTCGATACCACCGGCGCTGGCGATGCGTTTAATGGCGCGCTCGCCGCCTCGCTGGCTGCCGGCAACACCCTGGTTCAGGCCGCGACCTGGGCCTCTGCTTTCGCCTCTCTGGCCGTCGAGCTGGAGGGGGCTTCCAACATGCCTGACTTTGCGCAGGCAAGTGCCCGACTCCGTACCCTCTAATCCAGGAAAAATAAGATGAAAACGATTAACGGTGTTGTACCCGTCATGCTGACCCCTTTTACCGCTGACGACCAGATTGATTATCCGGCGCTGGCGAAGCTGATTGATTGGTATCTGGCAAAGGGCGTGGATGCGCTTTTTGCCGTCTGCCAGTCCAGCGAAATGCAATATCTCAGCCTACAGGAGCGTGTCGAGCTGGCGCGTTTCGTGGTGCAACGCGTGGCGGGACGCATTCCAGTCATTGCCTCGGGCCATATCAGCGATGATCTGGCGGCGCAAAAAGAGGAGTTGCTGGCAATGGCGCAGACCGGCATTGATGCGCTGGTGCTGGTCACTAATCATCTCGATCCGCGTAATGAGGGTAGTGAAGTCTTTTTCGCTACCCTGCAATCGCTGTTAGCGGCTTTGCCTTCTTCCATGCCGCTGGGGCTGTACGAGTGCCCGGCGCCGTATCGCCGCCTGCTTAGCGACGACGAGTTCGCCTGGTGCGCCAACAGTGGTCGTTTTGTGGTGCTGAAAGATGTGAGCTGCGATCTGCCAACCGTTGAGCGCCGCGTGCGTCTGGCGCAGGGAACCCCGCTGAAGGTCATTAACGCCAATGCCGCGATCGCCTGGCCGGCGATGCTAGCGGGCGCCGAAGGTTTCAGCGGCGTGTTCACCAACTTCCATCCCGAACTGTACGGCTGGCTGTGGCGGGAAGGCAAAAATCAGCGGGCGCTGGCCGATGAACTGGCGATATTTCTGTCGCTGGGTGCGGTAACCGAAACGCTGGGCTACCCGAAAAACGCCAAAATTTACCATCAACGGCTGGGGACCTTCGACAGCGATGCCTGCCGGGTTAATAAAGACGATGTGCTGAGCAAATTCTGGGGGCTGACGGTGATCCTCGACCAGATCCGCGCCGGGACTGAACTGTGGCAGCAGCGGATCGCCAGCTAAGGGAGGGATCGTTATGATCGTATCGAGTCTGCAGGCGTGGTCTGCGCAACATGCCGCGTTTCATCCGGCGATCCGCCAGGCGCTGGCGTTTATCGCCAGCCAGGATTTCCAGCGCTTCGCGCCGGGGAAAATCGACCTGATCCCGGGGAAACTTTTCTGCCTGCTACAGGAGATGGAGAGCGTGCCTTTCGCGCAGGCGCGGCCGGAGTCGCACAAGCAGTTCATTGATATTCAGTATCTGATTTCCGGCGAGGAGCGGATGGGTGTCAGCCGCGCTGAAAGCGGCAGTCATTGCGTTACCGAGGATCGGACGCCGCAGCAGGACATCCTGTTCTGGCAGGTTGAAGAAGAGGAGACGCAGATAACCCTGAAGCCTGGCATGTTCGCCATTTTCTTTCCCCAGGACATCCATCGTCCGTGCTGCCATCCGCGCGATGGCGAGCGGCAACATATCCGTAAAGCAGTGATGAAAATCGATCGCGCCTTGCTGGAGGAGGGTTTATGAGTTCGCTTAATCAAACGGCGGCTGAAGCGATTGCGGCGCCGAAACTCTCGCGTCGACGTTGGGGTATTATTTTAATCCTGCTACTGGCCGCGGTGGTCAATTACCTCGATCGCGCCAATCTGAGCATTGCGAACACCACCATCGCCAGGGAGTTTGGCTTCTCTGGTACTGAAATGGGGCTGTTATTGTCAGCGTTTCTCTGGCCCTATGCGCTAGCGAATTTACCCGCCGGCTGGCTGGTAGACCGCTTTGGCGCGAAGAAAATGTTCAGCGGCGCGCTGGGGTTATGGTCAGCGGTGACGTTCTTAATGGGCTTCGTGAACACCTATAGCTTCTTCTATGGTTTGCGCATGCTGCTGGGCGTGGCGGAGTCACCGTTCTTCACTTCCGGTATCAAGATCACCCAGAGCTGGTTTGCGGAGAAAGAACGCGGTTTGCCAACGTCAATTATCAATACCGGTTCGCAAATCGCCAATGCGATAGCGCCTCCGGTGCTGACTATTTTGCTGTTATGGATCGGCTGGCGCGGCATGTTCATGGTTGTCGGCCTGCTCGGACTGCCATTGTTGCTGGCGTGGCTTAAGTTTTATCGCGACCCGGACGCGCGCGAGGCGATGCTGATACATACCGGGAAAGTCATACGTCCCGAAGGTGAGCAGCCGAAGGTCAGCTGGGGAGAACTGTTTCGCCGGAAAACCACCTGGTTCATGATTGCCGGTAACTTCTGCATCATGTTTACCATTTGGGTTTATCTGACATGGCTGCCGGGATATCTGGAAACCTCGCTGGGCTTTAGCCTCAAGCAGACCGGTTTTATCGCCTCGATACCTTTCTTTGCCGGTATTATCGGCGTGCTGTGCGGCGGGATGCTTTCTGACAGACTGGTGCGTAGAGGAATGAATGCTGTTACCGCGCGTAAAGTGCCGATTGTGGCGGGCGCCGCGCTGGCGGCCTGCTTCGTGATGCCGATTCCGTTTGTTGATAATAGCGGCGTTGCGATCGCGCTACTGACGCTGGGCTACTTCTGTTCACAAATGCCTTCCGGCGTGATCTGGACGTTAGCGACCGATATGGCGCCGAAAGAACAGGTCGCCTCATTGGGTGCTATCCAGAACTTTGGCGGCTTTCTCGGCGCGGCGCTGGCGCCGATTATCACCGGCATTATTCTTGATGCTACCGGGCACTTTACCAACGTATTTATTCTCGGCGGGATACTGCTGTTTATGGGGGCCTGCTGCTACGGTTTCTTTGTGCGCAAAAATGCCTAATCCCTCTGATACCAAAAACGCCTGATTGCTCAGGCGTTTTCTTTATTACGCAAGGTAAAACACTTCACTCAGTTCAGCGCTTAGCGGGCTGTTATCCGGATTCGTCGGCATCACCTCGCGCATATAGCGCCACCAGCGTTGGCAGACCTCGGTTTCCGCCACCGCATTCCAGCGGGCTTCCGATTCAATTTCCACCGTGGCGAATAGCAGATGGCGCTGTTTATCGAGATAGATCGCATAGTGGTGGGCGCCATGCGCTTTCAGCGTCGCTTCCAGTTCCGGCCAGATGGGATTATGACGGCGCTGATACTCCTCGTGGGCGTCGGGATTAATCTGCATCATGAAGGCTTTGCGGATCATAACGCCTCCAGGTACAGCTCGCGTACCTCGTCGCGGCTGGCGCTGCGCGGGTTACAGGGCGCGCAGGGGTCGGCCAGCGCTTTATCCAGCCAGCCTTCGATATCAGCCTTACTCACGCCAAGCTGACTAAAACCTTCAGGAATACCGACTCGTTTGCTCAACGCGCGAATCGCGTTAATCGCCGCCATGCTGGCGGTTTCATCGCTCATGCCGCGCGTATCGACGCCCATCGCCTGGGCGATGCGGGCAAAACGCGCCACCGCGTTCGGGCGGTTAAAGTTTTCGATAATCGGTAGCAGGATGGCATTACAAACGCCGTGCGGCAAATTGTGGGTTGCGCCCGGCTGATGCGCCAGCGCGTGTACCAGACCAAGACCTGCGCTGTTGAACGCCATGCCTGCCAGATACTGACCGTATGCCATCTGCTCGCGTGCCTGCAGATTGTGCCCGTCATCAACGGCCAGCGGCAGCCACTGGTGAATTAAGCGAATCGCTTCCAGCGCGTTGGCGTCGGTCAGCGGATGGGCGCCGACGGAGACAAACGCCTCAATAGCATGAGTTAACGCATCCATACCGGTCGCGGCGGTAACCGACGGCGGAATATCCAGCATGACGCTAGCGTCGTCGACGGCAATATCCGGGATGATGTTCGGGTCGATGATGACCTCTTTCACCTGACGTTCGCTATCGATAATCACCGCGTTGCTGGTCATTTCGGCGGCGGTTCCGGCGGTGGTGTTAATTGCCACCAGCGGCACGCCGGCATTTTTCACTTTGCCCACGCCGGAATAGGCCGTCGATGGCGCCGGGTTAGCGCTGAGGATTTTCACCGCCTTAGCGGTATCGATCGGGCTGCCGCCGCCAAAGGCGATAATATAGTCACATTGCGCCGCACGGAATGCGGCGATACCTTGCTGAACCAGCGCCTCGGTTGGGTTCGGAAAGACCTTATCGAACAGATGATAAGACAGTTGATGCGCTTCCAGCGCCTGAAACAGGCTATCGAGCAGGCCCATTTCCACCAGATGACCATCGGTGACAATCAGCGCTTTTCCCCACTGCTTGTCTGCGACCAGGTTTACCATATCGCCGATCGCGCCCGCGCCATGCAGGCTGATTTTCGGTAGTGCCAACATAAAGCTCATGATGATTCTCCTTACAAGGCGGCTCGCTTTCTTAGAGCGCCAGCGCGCTGGCCAGCGGCGTGACGCCAAAGCGTTGGCCTAACGCAATCAATTCTTCGCGGCTTATCGTCTGTTTCATGCCGCCCATCGAATAGACTTTCACTAATACCTCGGCGGATTTTTCGGCGGTATCGATCAGGCCGAAAGTTTCATCCAGCGTCGGGCCGCTGCCGAAGACGCCGTGGAATGGCCACAGCACCAGAGAGTGTTTCTGCATTTCGCCGGCGGTCGCCTGGCCAATCTCGTCGGTGCCCGGCACCATCCACGGCAGAATGCCGACGCCGTCCGGGAACACCACCAGGCATTCGGTGCTGCCTTCCCATAGCTTGCGGGTGAACAGATCGCTGTTGTTCTCCAGCACGTAGGTCAGGGCGATCAGGTTGGTGGCATGGCAGTGCATGATCACGCGGTCTTTGCCGCCGGTGGCTTTGATGCGCTCGCAGTGCGACAGGAAATGCGCCGGCAGTTCCGAGGTCGGCACGGCTTCTTCCGTCAGCCCCCACAGAATGAAGTAGCCCGCGCCGTCGTTGTCCACTTTCACCACCCCAAGGTTGGCGGCGGGATCGAGCTGCACGTTACGGAAGAATTTACCGGAACCGGTGACGATAAACGGCTGATTAGCCAGTTCCGGCATCGGCTGGCTTAAGGCGATATAGCGCGGCTGGGGGTGAAAATCGGCTTTGAAGGGCGCGATATCCGCTTCATCCAGGCGCAGCGTCAAATTACCGCCGTTACGTTCGTCCCAGCCTTTAAGCCAGGCGTCGGAGGTGGCTTTGATCATGCCCTGAACGAACCATGAATTGATGATGTTGTGCATAGTCTTGTCTTTCCTGTTGATTCGTAATAGGTGTGACTCCCCGAATAAACCCCATACGGCGCAATCCGGGGAAAGTCAGGCATTAGTCGCGCTGGCTCAGCACGTCTTTTTCATAGGCCCGCACGTTTTCCAGCCACTGGCTGCCTGCCGGCGTATCGTGACGCTGGCAGTACATTTCCCAGATAGCCTGCCACGGCAGCGATTTCTGCTCTTCGAGCAGCGCCAGGCGGGCGGTGTAATCGCCGTCGTTTTCCAGCTGGCGCAGCAGCGCCGTCGGCTCCAGCAGCGCGCGCAGCAGGGCTTTTTTCATGTTGCGGGTGCCGATAACCCACGCCGCGATGCGGTTGATGGAGGCATCAAAGAAGTCGAGGCCGATATGCACGCGGTCGAACAGGTTGTGGCGGATAATTTCGCTGGCGATGGCCTGGGTTTCGTCATCCAGCAGCACCACGTGATCGCTGTCCCAGCGTACCGGGCGGCTGACGTGCAGCAGCAGGCGCGGGATATAGAGCATGGCGGCGGAGATTTTGTCGGAGATGACTTCCGTCGGATGGAAGTGGCCGGCATCCAGGCACAGCGCGGTTTGACGGCTGGCGGCGTAGCCCATATAGAATTCATTGGAGCCAACGGTATAGCTTTCGGCGCCGATACCGAACAGCTTGCTCTCAACGGCGTCGATATGGTGCGCCGGATCGAGCTTTTCGCTGATGACCTCATCCAGCGCGTTCAGCAGACGCTGGCGCGGGGCGAAGCGGTCGACGGTAATATCTTTCATGCCGTCCGGCACCCAAATATTCATTACCGATGGCGTCCCAAGCTGCTCGCCGAAATAAGCGGATATGCGGCGGCTGGCTTTGCAGTGATCGATCCAGAACTGACGAATCTCCGGATTGGCGTTCGACAGCGTAAAGCCGTCGGCGCTTAGCGGATGTGAGAAGCAGGAAGGGTTAAAATCGAGCCCCAACTGCTGGCGTTTGGCCCATTCCACCCAGTGCTTAAAGTGTTCCGGCTTAATTTCATTACGCGCTACCGGCGTGGTGGATTCGAGATAAATCGCGTGCAGATTAAGGCGCTTCGGCCCCGGTATCAGGCTGAGCGCCTGTTCGAGATCGGCGCGTAGTTCCTGGGCATTGCGCGCTTTGCCGGGATAGTTGCCGGTGGCCTGAATGCCGCCGGTTAAGTTGCCTTCCGGGTTTTCAAAGCCCGCCACGTCATCGCCCTGCCAGCAGTGCATTGATACCGGCAGGCGGTCCAGCTGACGCAGAGCTTCCTCGGCATCTACGCCGACGGCGGCATAGCGCTGCTTAGCAATTTCCCAGGCTTGTTCAAGTTGAGTGGTCATGCGCAAAGCTCCTTTGTAGGTTGTGGCTGAAATTGCGCGACGAAGCGGGCAATTTCGCTATCTGAATGCGGGGCGAAAGTGATGAGCGACGCGTTGTCGCGTACCACCTGACGGAATTCATCGACGTTTTGGAGTTCATCCAGCGCCATCAACTGGATGCCGATATTGCCAAGCGTGGAGGCTTCAATGGGGCCCGCCACCACCGGCAGGCCGCAGGCATCGGCGCACAGCTGGTTAAGCAGCGCGTTCTGGCAGCCGCCGCCGACGATATGCAGCTGGCTGAAAGGGTGGCCGCGGAGTGCGGCCAGTTCGTCCAATACCCGGGCATACAGCAGCGCCAGGCTGTCGAAAATGCAGCGCGCCAGTTCGGCGGGAGTGACCGGGATCGGCAGAGCGGACTCCGCGCAGGCGGCTTGAATTTCGGCGCTCATATTGGCCGGGTTGATAAAGCGATCGTTATTGCAATCAATCAGGTAACGACAGGCCGGTAGCTGCTCCGTGTCGACAATCAGCGCCTGCAGATCGCTAATGTTGTGCTCCTGCAGTACCCGCTGCAGCAGCCACAGGCCCATGATATTTTTCAGCACCCGATAGCGCCCCTCGGCGCCGCCTTCATTAGTGATATTCGCCTTCAGCGCCTGCTGGCTGGTGTAAGGCGTTTTACTTTCAAAGCCCATCAGCGACCAGGTGCCCGATGAGAGATAGGCGGCATTTTTATCCGCCAGCGGCGAGGCGATGACGGCGCTGGCCGTATCGTGGCTGGCGACGGCAACGACCGGGATGCGGTTACCCTGCGGGCAGATCCAGTGACCGATAACATTGCCCGGATGCGTCGGCGTACCGAACCAGTCCGGTTTCGCGCCGCTCCAGCGGAGCAGCTCGTCATCCCAGCTATCGCTATTAATATTGACCAGTTGCGTGGTGGTGGCGTTGGTGTATTCCCAGTTCATTGCGCCGGTCAGGCGGTAGCTGAAGTAGTCCGGGATCAGCAGCGCGTGGGCGACCTGTTCCGCCAGCGCCGGCTGCTGGTTGACCAGCGCCCGCAGCTGATAAAGGGTGTTAAACGGCAGAAACTGGATGCCGCTGCGGCAATAGATACTGGCGCGGCCGAGGTGTTCGATTGCCTGCGCCATCAGGCCGTGAGTGCGGCTATCGCGATAGGAAACCGGCAGGCCGACGCGCTGGCCGTGCTTATCCAGCAAGACGAAATCGACGCCCCAGGTGTCGATACCGATGCTGTCGATCAGGATCCCCTGTTCGCACACCTTCACCAGCCCGCGGCGGATTTCCGCTTCCAGGCTATCGATATCCCAGCAATCGTAGCCATCCACTTTCTGCAGGCGGTTAGTGAAACGATGAACCTCGCGCAACGTCAGCGATCGCGTCGCGGTTGCATAATTCGCGAGCATGACCCGACCGCTGGAAGCGCCTAAATCAACGGCGACACAATGACGAATACTCATGGCACGACCCTTCTTAAAATCATTACAGGCAGTCTAAAAAAGGCGTCTCTGCGTCACCTTCTCGCTACTGACAGCGAAAGCGGGTGGCTGGCAACAAAGCAAAGGTGACCGTGAGAAGCGTCACAGTTTCGTTTTATAGGCGGCGTGAGGCGGGGTGTGATGCTGGCCGCAGTTCCGGATATTTCCGGCTGGTTCTTGAAAAAACGGCAGGCTTTACGCGGTTTGCGGTCAAAAATTGAAGGCCGGATTGCCAGCCCTTAATTACTATTTGCGACGACGGTTGATAATTTTTCTCATTCGTGGAGGCTGCTATGACCGTGTTGCACTGTACGGATTTTTTTAAGGCCGGCGTCTCGGCGGTGGCGATTGAACCGCGCCTTCCACAAGCGGCCTTTCCAGAGCATCATCATGATTTTCATGAAATTGTTATCGTTGAGCAGGGGACGGGCATCCACGTTTTCAACGGCCAGCCCTATACCATCAGCGGCGGTTCGGTCTGCTTTATTCGCGATCACGATCGCCATCTTTACGAACACACCAATAACCTGTGTCTGACCAATGTGCTTTACCGCGCGCCGGATGCTTTTCGTTTTCTGACCGGCGTGAACCAGCTGCTGCCGCAAGAGCAGGACGGCAACTATCTTTCACACTGGCGGGTCAACCAAACGGTGCTACAGCAGGTGCGGCAAATCGTCGGTCAGATGGAAAAGGTCGGCCCGGGCGTCGAGCCGCATACCATCGCCAGCCGTGAGATCCTTTTTATGCAGCTACTGGTGCTGCTGCACAGCAACAGCCTGGCGGAAGGCTCCGGCAACCACGAGGCGCGGCTGAATCAACTAATGGCCTGGCTGGAAGACCATTTTGCCGAAGAGATATGCTGGGAGGAGGTGGCGGCGCAGTTTTCGCTCTCTTTACGCACCCTGCATCGTCAGTTAAAGCTGCAAACCGGGCTGACGCCCCAGCGCTATCTCAACCGGGTGCGCCTGATGAAGGCGCGGCACCTGCTGCGCCACAGCGATGATAGCGTGACAGAAATCGCTTATCGCTGTGGTTTCGGCGACAGTAACCATTTTTCGACGCTATTTCGCCGTGAATTCGACTGGTCGCCGCGCGATATTCGCCAGGGGCGCGACGCTATTCTTCAGTAACGCGAGAAGAGTCAACGTATTGCCTCAGCAAAATGCGAATAATGGTTGGTTTCCGCGTCGGGAGTGAGAGTTGTGGCAGGTCAGCTGGTGCTTCGCAAAGATGAGTTTTTTGCCTCCCCCACGCAGGCGGTGGCGGTGGCTGACCGCTACCCGCAAAACGTCTTCGCCGAGCATACCCATGAATTTTGCGAGCTGGTGCTGGTGTGGCGCGGCAACGGTCTGCATATCCTCAACGATCGCCCGTGGCGGGTTACCCGCGGCGATCTCTTTTATATCCGCGCGGAAGATAAACACTCTTATGCGTCGGTCAACGACCTGGTGCTGCAGAATATTATTTATTGTCCGGATCGGCTGCGGCTCAATTTTGACTGGGCGGCGCATATTCCGGGATTATTCGGCACGCCGTGGCAGCCGCACTGGCGGATCGGCAGCAGCGGCATGGCGCAGGTCAGGCAGGTGATTAACCAGCTGGAGCACGAAAGCGCGCGGCAGGATGCGCAGGCGGATAGCATGGCGGAACTGCTGTTTGCCCAACTGGCGCTAACGCTCCAGCGCTATCGCTACGCCACTGATAATCTGGCGGCGACGCAAAGCGAAACTCAGCTCGATAAACTGCTAACTGAGCTGGCCGGAAGTCTGAATCGCCCCTTTAATCTGGAGCATTTTTGTCTGCGTGAAGCCTGCAGCGAACGCGCGTTACGCCAGCAGTTTCGCCAGCAAACGGGGATGACGATAACCCACTATTTGCGCCAGCTGCGGATCTGCCATGCGCAGTATTTGCTGCAGCATACCGAGCGGCTAATTGGTGAGATCGCTATGCAGTGCGGGTTTGAGGACAGTAACTACTTTTCGGTGGTGTTTAACCGGGAAACCGGTATGACGCCGGGACAGTGGCGGCAGCGCAGTCGCGCCGCCGCGTGAAGGGGAAATCAGTTAGCCATTCCCAGGCCGACGATATTCGCGGCAATGATGATTACCACACAGCCGAGGCTGAGCACGCTGACCGGGCGGCGTCCAGCGTTGTTCCACTCTTTCAGCACCAGCCCGACCAGCCCGCCGCACAGTACGTAGAAGCTCATATGCAGCATCCAGCTCATGTAGTCATACTGTGCCGGGATACTGGCGTGACCCCAGGCATAGAAGAAGAACTGCAGGTACCACATGAGTCCGCCCAATGCGGAAAGCAGAATGTTGCTGATGATAAGCGGTTTTGCCAGCGAGAAGTCGGCTTTTAGCGACAGATCCTTCACTTTGGCGAGGCGAATAAAGCAGAAGCCGAGGTTGACCAGCGCGCCGCCGCCCATGATCACCACGTAGCTTGGCAGCGCGGTATACAGCGGGTCGACGCCCAGCGCCGCGGCGGCTTCATGCATTGGTTTAGCGGCATTCATCGCGAATGACATGCCGGCGGAGAAAATACCGCACATTACCGCCAGCATCAGCCCTTTTTTCAGGTTGAACTCTTCCGCTTTGATGCCCATTTTGCGCTCTTTAAGCTGGCCGGCGCGGGTAACGATACCCACGCCAATCACCGCCACCAGCACGCCGAGCAGGGTCATTTGTCCGCCTTTGGTGTGAATCAACACATCAAAGTGGCCGTTGAGGATCGGCGTCATTAAGGTACCGACGATAAGCGTAATGCCGATAGCGATACCGATACCCATCGACATCCCCAGATAGCGCATGGTCAGGCCATAGTTGATGTTACCGATGCCCCACATCGCGCCGAACAAAAACACCGGCAGCAGCGTGGAAGCGCTAAACGAGCGGTAGTAGGCCCAGAAATCGGGCAGCAGCATGGCGCTTATCGCCCACGGCAGAATCAGCCAGGAGACAATCCCGCCGATCGACCACATGGTTTCCCACGACCAGTGTTTCACCTTCTTGAAAGGGGCATAAAAACAGGCGGCGCTGGCGGCGCCGATTAAATGCCAAAAAATTCCCATCGTAATCGCATGATTCATTGCCTTTACCCTCATCTGTTTTGGGTTGGATAGACTCTCTCCGATGCGATGAGTGTAAAAATTGCGCAGTTTTTACGCCTTTGAGCTGTTGCCACGCCAGGCGAAACTCTGGCAATCAGGGGCTTAATGAGTTGTTTTGGCTCACAAACTGGGGTGTATCTATTTTGGGTATAACCTTAGTAAAACTACGGCATTGATAATCATTTTCAATATCATTTAATTAACTATAATGAACCGACTGCTTACGCGGCGTTAACACCCTCTGCCGCCCGATAATAATGGAGATGATTATGAGTTATACACTGCCATCCCTGCCGTACGCTTACGATGCTCTGGAACCGCATTTCGACAAGCAGACGATGGAGATCCATCATACTAAGCATCACCAGACCTACGTTAACAACGCTAACGCAGCGCTGGAAAGCCTGCCGGAATTCGCTAACCTGTCCGCGGAAGAGCTGATCACCAAACTGGATCAACTGCCGGCTGACAAAAAAACCGTACTGCGTAACAACGCGGGCGGCCACGCTAACCACAGCCTGTTCTGGAAAGGCCTGAAAACCGGCACCACCCTGCAGGGCGACCTGAAAGCCGCTATCGAGCGTGATTTCGGTTCCGTGGACAATTTCAAAGCTGAATTCGAAAAAGCGGCAGCAACCCGCTTTGGTTCCGGCTGGGCGTGGCTGGTGCTGAAAGGCGACAAACTGGCCGTCGTTTCTACCGCTAACCAGGACTCCCCGCTGATGGGCGAAGCCATTTCCGGCGCTTCCGGTTTCCCGATTATCGGCCTGGATGTGTGGGAACACGCTTACTACCTGAAATTCCAGAACCGTCGCCCGGACTACATCAAAGCCTTCTGGGACGTGGTTAACTGGGACGAAGCAGCAGCGCGTTTTGCCGCCAAAAAATAAGGTTGCATTGTGCTAAGAGAGAAGCGAGTCTGATGACTCGCTTTTTTTATATCCGTAGCAAGGAGAGCAGCAATGCATTATCCGGTGAATGTCTTTGTCGGCAAAATCAGGGACTACGACGGTAGCCGACCCAGCGCAATTGGCAAAATCCAGGTCGATGGCGAGCTGCGGCTCGGCGAGCTCGGACTGGAAGGGGACGAGCAGGCGGAAAAGAAAATTCACGGCGGGCCGGATCGCGCGTTGTGCCACTATCCCCGCGAGCATTATCTCGACTGGATCCGCGAATTCCCGCAGCAGGCCGATCTGTTCTGCGCACCCGCATTCGGCGAAAACCTTTCTACCGAAGGGCTAACGGAAAAAAACGTCTATATCGGCGATATCTTTCGTTGGGGCGAGGCGCTGATTCAGGTCACTCAACCGCGCTCTCCCTGCTTCAAACTGAATTACCATTTCGGTATTAGCGACATGGCGCAACTGATGCAAAACAGCGGCAAGGTTGGCTGGCTCTACCGCATTATCGCCGGCGGCCAGGTCTCCAGCGATGCGCCGCTGGAGCTGGTATCGCGACTAAGCGATGTGAGCGTACATGAGGCCGGAGCAATTGCCTGGCATATGCCGTTTGACGACGACCAGTATCACCGTCTGTTATCGGCGGCGGGCCTGTCGGTAAGCTGGAGCAGAACGATGCAGAAGCGGCGTTTAAGCGGGCAAATCGAGGATAATTCGCGGAGATTATGGGGGAAATAATTCCCCCATATTGAACGTTGCAACCCGTAGCCCGGCTCAGCGTAGCGCAAGCCGGGACAGGCTCAGGTGCGTTTATACAGCGGCAGCCAGATTGTTAAACGCAGACCACCCAGCGGGCTATCGTCGGCTTTAACCCAGCCGCGATGTTGCTGAATCGCCGTTTCGACAATCGCCAGCCCCAGACCGGTGCCGCCGGACTCGCGATCGCGAGCTTCGTCGGTACGATAGAACGGACGGAAAATCTGTTCGCGATCTTCCGGGCTGACGCCCGGGCCGTCATCATCGACGTTGACCGTGATTCCGTCTTTATCCACCGAGAAGCTGACCGAAATTTTCGTGTGCGAGTAGCGCAGCGCGTTGCGCACGATATTTTCCAGCGCGCTTTCCAGCGCATTGGGGTTACCGTACAGCGGCCAGGGGCCCGGCGGATACTCAACGGTAAAGGATTTCCCCATCTGCTCGGCTTCAAATGCCGCGTTGTCCAGCACTTCGCCCCACAGCTGATTCGCTTTCACCGTCTCGCTGACCAGCGCGTTTTTCGCCTGATTACGCGACATCACCAGCAGGTCGTTGATCATGCTGTCCAGCCGATGCGCTTCGGTTTCGATCCGCTCCAGCTCTTTGCTTTCACCGCTGCGGCGGCGCAGCAGCGCGGTGCCTAACTGCAGACGGGTTAACGGCGTGCGTAGCTCGTGCGAGATATCCGACAGCAGCCGCTGCTGGCTGGTCATCATTCGCTCAAGCGCGGTCACCATCTGGTTAAAGCTGGCCCCGGCGGCCAGAAACTCCTGCGGACCGGCTTCCAGCTCCGGATGCTGCCGCAGGTTACCCTGGGCCACTTCATCGGCGGCGTTTTTCAGCTTGCGCGCCGGTTTCGCCAGGCTCCACGCCAGCCATAGCAGCAGCGGGGCGCTGACCAGCATCGTCACGATAAGCAGTAATAGCGGACGGTCAAACAGCAGGTTGATGAAGTCGGATTGTGAAGTGCTGGCAGGGCGGATGAGATAAAGTTGATAATTATCTTCACCATCCCTGACGGAAAACGGCCCGACCATCTCCAGGCGTCCGTAACGCTTCTTCTGCGGATGATCGGCGTTATCGGCCTGGCCGATAAAGTTACGAATGATCTGCATTTCGTTGCGTTCTGCGCCGATCACGCGACCTTCGCTGGTGACCAACAACAGCCGCTGCCCCGGCGGCGCCCACTTATCGATGGCGCGAAAAAGGCGTCGCCACCACATCAGGTCGTTAGGTGGGTCGTTCGCCAGTTCGGCCTCGACGTGTTGCTCAATCATGATGCCCTGACGTTGCTCGCTTTCCAGCAGCTCGGTCATCTGGCGCGAGTCCAGCTTGGGCAACATCAGTACCAGCATCAACACCAGCGCCAGCGTGAGCCAGAAGATGGCGAAGATGCGTGCGGTTAAACTTCCAATCATGAAGCAGAAACCATCAGATAGCCGCGTCCGCGCAATGTTTTAAACCACGGATGGCCGTCTTTGCGCTCCGGCAGCTTACGCCGCAGGTTGGAAATATGCATATCGATAGCGCGGTCGAACGGCGTCAGCCGCTTGCCCAGCACTTCCTGGCTTAAGTGTTCACGTGACACCACCTGACCAAGATGCTGCGCCAGCAGATACAGCAGAGTGAACTCGGTGCCGGTCAGCTCCAGCGTTTGCCCATCAAAATTGGCCTCCTGACGGCCCGGATTGAGGCTTAACGCATCCACTTCCAGGGTCGGAGAACCGGATTCGGTGGTCTGCTGCTGCTCGCTCCAGTGAGAACGACGCAGAATCGCGCGTATACGCGCCACCAGCTCGCGATCGTTAAACGGCTTAGGCAAATAGTCATCCGCCCCGAGTTCGAGGCCGAGAACGCGATCCAGCTCGCTTCCGCGCGCCGTTAGCATGATAACCGGGGTCTGGTGTGTCTGACGTAATTCTTTAAGCGTGTCGATACCGTTTTTCTTCGGCATCATCACATCAAGCAAAAGGAGATCAATGCTGTCGTCAAGAAGCGCCAGCGCCTGTTCACCGTCATGGGCAACGAGCACATTAAAACCTTCCATATCGAGCAGCTCTTTTAACAGGGAGGTGAGCTCCCGGTCATCATCAACTAACAGGATTTTATTCATTGTTTAAATACCTCCGAGGCAGAAATTACGTCATCAAGGCTCGCTAATCCATGACTTTACGTTGTTTTACACCCCCTGACGCATGTTTGCAGCCTGAATCGTAAACTGTCTCTCGTTGAATCGCGACACAAACGTTTTGGGAGTATGTGATGCGCAATGTTATCGCTGCCGTCATGGCCTCAACGCTGGCGCTAAGTGCTACTAGCCAAGCCGCTGAAGTCGTTACCGGCGTTAACTGGCTCCACGGTGAAGAAGGAGCCCAGCGCAGCGGCCAGAGCCATATGTTTGACGGCATAAGTCTAACCGAACAGCAACGACAGCAGTTACGGGATCTTATGCATCGGGCGCGCCATGACCGGCTCCCTGTTAATGTTAGCGAACTGGAGACAATGCATAGCCTTGTCACCGCAGATAAATTTGATGAAAGCGCTGTGCGCGCTCAGGCAGAAAAGATGGCGCAGGAACAGGTTGCCCGCCAGGTAGAAATGGCGAAAGTCCGCAACCAGATGTACCACCTGCTAACCCCTGAGCAGCAAGCGGTTTTAAATGCTAAGCACCAGCAGCGTATGGATCAGTTGCGTGAGGTTGCAAGGATGCAGAAAGGCTCAGCCATGATGCTTTCCAGTAGTAGCAGTACCGTGCAACCCAAGTAACAAACCCTGTTTTCCTTGCCATAGACACCATCCCTGTCTTCCCCCACATGATGTGGGGGTTTTTTTTGTCTTTTTTTCGCCTCAGCCGCCGCATGCCCGTTCATCTTCCGGGTAAAAGTTCAGGTTATACTAAGCGCATCGCCGGAAAAGGAGCGTTTATGAATCAATCTTATGGGCGGCTGGTAAGTCGCGCGGCTATTGCCGCGACGGCGATGGCCTCCGTGTTACTTTTGATCAAAATTTTTGCGTGGTGGTATACCGGTTCGGTGAGTATTCTGGCGGCGCTGGTGGATTCACTGGTGGATATTGCCGCCTCGCTGACCAACCTGCTGGTGGTGCGTTACTCGCTACAACCCGCTGATGAAGAACATACTTTTGGCCATGGGAAAGCGGAATCGCTGGCGGCGCTGGCGCAGAGCATGTTTATCTCCGGTTCGGCATTGTTTCTGTTCCTGACCGGGATCCAGCATCTGATTCGCCCTGAACCGATGCAGGCGGCAGGCGTCGGGATGGTGGTGACGCTGATCGCCTTGATAAGCACCCTGATGCTGGTGACCTTTCAGCGCTGGGTGGTCAGAAAAACCCAGAGCCAGGCCGTGCGCGCGGATATGCTTCATTATCAGTCTGATGTTATGATGAACGGCGCTATTCTTATCGCCCTCGGCCTCTCCTGGTACGGCTGGCACCGTGCCGATGCGCTGTTTGCATTAGGGATTGGCATCTATATTTTATATAGCGCGCTGCGTATGGGTTACGACGCGGTGCAATCGTTATTAGACCGCGCGCTTCCGGATGAGGAACGTCAGGAAATCATCAGTATCGTGAACAACTGGCCCGGCGTCAGCGGCGCGCACGATCTACGAACGCGGCAGTCAGGGCCGACTCGCTTTATTCAAATACATTTGGAAATGGAAGATAACCTCCCGCTGGTGCAGGCGCACGTGATCGCCGACCAGGTGGAGCAGGCTATTTTGCGCCGTTTCCCGGGATCGGATGTGATTATCCATCAGGATCCCTGTTCTGTGGTGCCGCCGGCGCAGCAGGGCGTTTTTTGAGCTTTCGGTTATAGTCTGTAAACTCGATGTAAAAATGTGGGGCGGGTAGGCATTTTTTGTATAAATTACCGCCATTTGGTCTGACCTGAATCAATTCAGCCAGAAGCGTTTGATATACTATTGCAATTATCGTCGTGCACTCCTGGTATGGGAGCGCTTCAGGCAACAGGATTATTTTTTGCTTCCTAAGTTCAGAGGTAGTCATGATTAAGAAAATCGGTGTGTTGACAAGTGGCGGTGATGCGCCGGGCATGAACGCAGCAATTCGCGGCGTTGTGCGCGCGGCATTAACGGAAGGTCTGGAAGTTTTTGGAATCTATGACGGTTACCTCGGCCTGTATGAAGATCGTATGGTTCAGCTTGACCGTTACAGCGTGTCAGACATGATCAACCGTGGCGGTACCTTCCTCGGCTCCGCTCGCTTCCCGGAATTCCGCGAAGAGCATATTCGCGCAGTCGCCATTGAAAATATGAAAAAGCGCGGCCTGGACGCGCTGGTTGTTATCGGCGGCGACGGTTCCTATATGGGTGCGATGCGTCTGACTGAGATGGGTTTCCCTTGCATCGGCCTGCCGGGCACCATCGACAACGACATCAAAGGTACTGACTACACTATCGGTTTCTTTACCGCGCTGAGCACCGTTGTTGAAGCTATTGACCGCCTGCGTGACACCTCCTCTTCGCACCAGCGTATCTCTGTGGTGGAAGTGATGGGCCGCTACTGTGGCGATCTGACGCTGGCGGCGGCGATTGCCGGCGGCTGTGAGTTCATCATGGTGCCGGAAGTAGAATATACCCGCGACGATCTGGTGGCTGAAATCAAAGCCGGCATCGCAAAAGGTAAGAAACACGCGATCGTGGCCATCACCGAGCACATGTGCGACGTTGACGAACTGGCTAGCTTCATTGAGAAAGAAACGGGCCGTGAAACTCGTGCGACCGTGCTGGGTCACATTCAGCGCGGCGGCTCTCCGGTTCCTTACGACCGTATTCTGGCTTCCCGCATGGGCGCATATGCTATTGAACTGCTGCTGCAGGGCTTTGGCGGCCGCTGTGTCGGTATCCAGAACGAGAAGCTGGTTCACCACGACATCATCGATGCTATCGAAAATATGAAGCGTCCGTTCAAGTCTGACTGGATGGATTGCGCGAAGAAACTGTACTAAGTTTCTCGGCATAACAAAAAGGCCTTCTCACGGAGAAGGCCTTTTTTTTCGTAGCGTATAAAACCGAGCGAGCCATGCTCGGTATGCTGGTTATCGACAAGCGTGGGTTTCGATTTCAAGGGCGAAATTGAACCTTGCGTTGCAAATGATAATTTTCTAGCGATTGGCTTAACAGCTCAGAAAAAACAGAATGATTTTCTTGCGCGATTGTTAATCTTAACACCGCTTCTAAAGTATCTATTTCTTCATCTTCAAGTGGTCTGCCGGTGGCTATCTCCAGCCGATTTTCTTGCCAGCGGTAGCGCGTAGGGATCGTATCGTGCCAGGTTCTGTAGTTTTTCTCGGGAGTTCTATACCATAAATTTGGGCCTTTTCCTGTCGCCTTCTTTTGCGTCACTTTCAGCATTTTTTCTGTATCAGAAAAGTAATCAGCCATTTCTTGCAAAATTTGTTGTTTTTGCGAGTTGTCCAGCGTTGCAAATTGCAGTGTTACTTGGGTCGATGGATAGCCAACGATTTCTTTGTATTCCTTTTCAAAGGTCGCTGCGTTACGTGGAAGAGATACCGCACCGATAAATATAACGAAAGCTGCTCCTAAGCGTAATGACGCAGCAAGGACATAGGGCGGTTGGGCTAAAATCAGGATGCGAAATCCTCGATATAGTAGCCATGGTATCGAAATAAAGCTGAGGAAATAGAGTATTTCACGCAAGTCATGCACTCCTTTGCACTTGTGTGAGCGATTAACCATCCTGGTTATAAAGAAAAGGCAGGCTGCGCCTGCCTTTCAATGCTAGTGCTATTCGATATCCAGCGCATCCTCGGAAAGGATGATACCGGTATTGTCGGCATACAGATGATCGCCGGAGAAGAAGGTGACGCCGCCGAAATTGACGCGCACGTCGCTTTCGCCGATACCTTCCCCTGCAGCGGCCACTGGAATGGCGGCTAATGCCTGGATACCGATATCTAAATCTTCCAGGTCGTCAACCTGGCGCACCGCGCCATAGACCACCAGCCCTTCCCATTCGTTTTGTACCGCCAGACGCGCCAGGTCTGCGTCAATTAACGCGCGTCGCACGGAACCGCCGCCGTCGATGAGGAGAATATGACCACGGCCATTCTGCTCGAGCAGATCGTAGAGCAACCCGTTATCCTCGAAACATTTTACCGTAATGATCTGTCCACCAAACGACGACCGCCCTCCAAAGTTGGAAAACAGCGGTTCCACGACATTGACATCTTCCTGGTAGATGTCGCAAAGCTCGGAAGTATCGTATTTCATAGGCTTAACGTTCAGTTGCTGCGAGAATTTTTAGTATATCCCGTGAACTGCATTGTTTGCAAAATCATCAATTGTTAATTGATATTTGTCAGTTATGCCGCCAGCTTACTGCCGATAATCCCGATGACAAACAGCAGGTTGGTTAATAATGCCGCTTTGACCGTGCGTTCGAGCATCGGACGCATCGCCACCGGTTCGCGCTCACGCATGACGAAACGCGCCTGTTTCACCAGTAGCGGAATGGCGAGAATAAACAGCCAGCCCCACAGGCTGCGCAGCGCCAGCAGGTTAAACAGCGCCAGGCACAGTGGAGCGCCGAACAGCAGGAGGCTGTGATAACGGCGAGCGTTAATTGGCCCCAGACGGACCGCCAACGTATTTTTACCGTTCGAACGGTCGCTATCGATATCGCGCAGGTTATTGATATTCAGCACCGCGGCGGCCAGCAGGCCACAGGCGGTAGCGGGCAGGAAAATAACCGCGTCGATGCTGTGCGCCTGCAGATACCAACTGCCGACGACGCTCAGCCAGCCGAAGAAAACCAGCACCGAGATATCGCCAAGGCCAATATAGCCGTAAGGACGCGTGCCAACGGTATAAGTGATAGCCGCAATAATCGACAACCCGCCGAGCACCATAAAGCCGATGAAGTCCGCCATTGTCTGCCAGGCGGAGAACAGCAACGCCAGGCCGGAAAGGCAAATCAGCGCTACCGTTACGATCAGCGCGCGTTTCATCTGCGCTTGGGTGATGGCGCCTTTTTGCATTCCGCGCAGCGGCCCAATACGGTCAGGTTTATCGCTGCCTTTAACGGCGTCGCCATAATCATTGGCGAGATTAGATAAAATTTGCAGCAAACCGGCGGTGATGAGCGCCAGCAGCGCGACCAGCGGATCGAAGTGGCCTTGCTGCCACGCCAACGCGGTGCCGACGACGATAGCGGCGAACGCCAGAGGTAATGTTTTGGGACGCAGGCTTTCAAGCCAGGCCCTGGTGCGTGTTATCGGTTGTTCAGTCATTTCTTTCAGCCAAAAAAATGGGGCTATCATAGCCCCATCGTGTGTGATGAAAATGCATTGAACCGGATTATAGGATAAAACGGCTCAGATCTTCATCTGCCACCAGAACATCCAGGTGTTTACCGACATAATCACCGTCGATGGTCACCGTCTGGCCGTTCATTTCGCTGGCATCATAAGAGATATCTTCGATCAGACGTTCCAGCACCGTGTGCAGGCGACGCGCGCCGATGTTTTCGGTGGTTTCGTTAACCTGCCATGCGGCCTGAGCGATACGCTTGATACCATCTTCGGTGAATTCGATATTCACGCCTTCGGTGGCCATCAGCGCTTTGTACTGCACGGTGATGGAAGCATTCGGCTCGGTCAGAATACGTTCGAAATCATGGGTGGTCAGCGCTTTCAGCTCAACGCGGATCGGCAGACGGCCCTGCAGTTCCGGGATCAGATCGGATGGGCTGGCGACCTGGAACGCGCCGGAGGCGATAAACAGAATGTGATCGGTTTTCACCATCCCGTGTTTAGTGGAGACGGTGCAGCCTTCCACCAGCGGCAGCAGGTCGCGCTGAACGCCTTCACGAGACACATCCGGGCCGGAGGAGTTGCCGCCGCGCTTACAGATTTTGTCGATTTCGTCGATAAACACGATACCGTGCTGTTCAACGGCGTCGATAGCTTCTTGCTTCAGCTCTTCCGGGTTCACCAGCTTCGCTGCTTCTTCTTCGATAAGCAGCTTCATCGCGTCTTTGATTTTCAGCTTACGCGGTTTCTGTTTCTGGCCGCCCAGGTTCTGGAACATGGACTGCAGCTGGCTGGTCATCTCTTCCATGCCCGGAGGGGACATGATTTCAACGCCCATTGGCGCTGCGGCGAGGTCGATTTCGATCTCTTTGTCGTCAAGCTGGCCTTCGCGCAATTTCTTGCGGAATGCCTGACGCGCAGCTGAAGGCTCCTGCGGCTGTTCAGCCTGGCCCCAGTTGTTTTTCGCCGGCGGGATCAGCACGTCGAGGATACGCTCTTCGGCCATTTCTTCGGCGCGATAGCGGTTTTTATCGATGGACTGCATGCGCACCATTTTGATCGCGGCGTCGGTCAGATCGCGGATGATAGAGTCCACTTCTTTACCAACATAGCCCACTTCGGTGAACTTGGTCGCTTCAACTTTGATGAACGGCGCGTTGGCCAGTTTCGCCAGACGACGGGCGATTTCGGTTTTACCGACGCCGGTCGGGCCAATCATCAGAATGTTTTTCGGTGTGACTTCATGACGCAGCTCTTCATTAAGCTGCATACGGCGCCAGCGGTTACGCAGGGCGATAGCAACAGAACGCTTGGCTGCGTCCTGGCCGATAATATGTTTGTCCAGTTCGCTGACAATTTCGCGTGGGGTCATTTCAGACATGGGAGATCCTTACGCTTTAGAAGGTAATTCTTCGATGGTGTGGAAGTGGTTGGTATAGATGCAGATATCCCCTGCAATATCCAACGCTTTCTCGGCGATGTCGCGAGCGCCCATTTCGGTGTTTTCCAGCAGCGCGCGAGCGGCGGCCTGGGCATATGGCCCGCCGGAGCCAATCGCAATCAAATCGTTTTCTGGCTGAACCACGTCACCGTTACCGGTGATGATAAGCGACGCGTTTTCGTCAGCGACGGCGAGCAGCGCTTCCAGCTTGCGCAGCATGCGGTCGGTACGCCAGTCTTTCGCCAGCTCAACGGCGGCTTTCACCAGATGGCCCTGATGCATCTCCAGCTTACGTTCGAAAAGTTCGAACAGGGTGAAGGCGTCAGCGGTGCCGCCAGCGAAACCAGCGATCACTTTGTCGTTGTACAGACGACGCACTTTCTTCACGTTGCCTTTCATCACGGTGTTGCCCAGCGTGGCCTGGCCATCACCGGCGATAACGACATGGCCGTTACGGCGAACACTAACTATTGTTGTCACGAGCAGACCCCTTGGTTGCAAAAGCGGAATAGGGGCCCCGCGCGTTACGCGGGGCAGAATGCAATTATAGATGGGGGGGATTTTTGGGGTTTCAACCCCTGGCGGCGAGACGGATGCAGTTTGCGTGTCCGGCCATCTTGAGACGGTTGATCATATCGTTGGCGTTCTCTTTGCCTTTCAGCGGCCCAATCACCACCCGATTCCAGCCGTTATTGGTGGTGATGTGCGAAGCAAAGCCCTCAAAGGCTAACTGAGCGCGCACGGTTTCGGCCTGCTCGGCGCCTTTAAAGGAACCACACTGAACCATCCAGCTGCGATCGTCTTTCTTCTCGGCGGCTGCGGCTTTCGGCGCTTCTTCCACGCGGGCGACCGGCGCGGCGGCCTGGGTTTTCGGCTGCGTGGTGGTGTTACGCGCCGGCGTCTGCAGCAGATCCTGATACGGCTGCTGGTTAGACGCGGTTTGCTTCGGTTGCTGTTGCTGCACCGGCTTCGGCTGCTGGACGCGCGGCTGTTGCTGCGTGGTCTGCTGCTGAGTCTGCGCCCACTGTTGCTGCTGCGCCTGCTGCTGTTGTTGTGCCAGACGTTGACGCTGCAGCGTCTGCTGACGCTGCGCCGGCGTTTGTTCGTTCCACGGCACTTCGGTCAGCTGCGTGGGCTGCTGACGCATATCCGCCTGCATCTGCGCCAACAGTTGGCGCTGCTCGTCGGTTAGCTGCTCGGGTTTCATCACTTCGCCGCCGGCGGTCGGCTCGGTAGGCGCGCGAACGCCCGGCTGGCGGCTTTCCAGCTCTTTAATATAGCGCCAGCGCTCTTCCGGCTTCGGCGGAAGACCGTTGCCTGCCGCCTGGCGGTTTTGCAGCGCTTCCGCTTCTTCTTTCTTGTGATGGGTAATGAAATACAGACCACCGATAAAGGCCACCAGCACGGCCGCCGCGATCGCAACCATAGTCGGTGAAATCGCCGGAAGGCTACTTTGCTTGTTCCTTGAGCTTCGGGGGCTGCTCTTTTTGCGCCGCGAAGGAGCCGGTTGGCTGCGGCGTACATAATCTCGTTGTGCCACTATCGTTTCGCTGTCTTATATTCGTTCGTCAGCCCGCCATGTTACTTAAGCGGCGGGCCTTTGACCAGAAGAGCAGGCCCGAAAGCCTGATGGTTATCGTCTGATTTTTTGCGTACTGCCGCGAACGATCAGTTCGCAATCGAGCAGACGCGAGCCGCTGTTGACGTTACGGCCCTGCATTTGCTCGAGTAAAAGCAGCATTCCTTCACGGCCGATATCAAAACGCGGCTGTGAAACGGTGGTTAACGGCGGATCGCAAAATTCAGACAACGCGATGTTATCAAACCCAACAATCGATAAATCCTCCGGCACCCTCAGGCCGCGGCGTTTGGCCAGCGACAACGCGCCCAGCGCCATGACGTCGCTATGGCAAAAGACCGCGGTCGGCGGCACCGGCTGCGCCAGCAGTTGCTCCAGCGCGTTAGCACCGGCTTCAAAGGTAAAGTTGCCGCGGGCGATGTAGTGCGGATCGACGGTGATACCGCTGCGGCGCAGCGCCTGAACGTATCCCTGCAGCCGGTAATGGCACAGCGGCATATCCTCCGGCCCGGCGATACAACCGATACGTTGATGCCCCAGTTCGTGGAGATAATTGACGGCATTAAACGCGGCGGTCAGGTTATCGATATGCACGGTAGGGAGCTCCAGCTCCGGCGCGAACTCGTTCGACATGACCATCGGCGGCAAATTACGCTGCTCTTCGACGCTGGCGTCGAACGGCAGGCGCGAGCTCAGCAGCACCATACCGTCAATTTGTTTGGTGATAATGAGATCAATAAAGGTTTTTTCTTTCTGATTCTGATGGGCGCAATCGCCGATCAGCACCAGATAGCCTTCGTCGGCGGCAGTCACTTCAATACCGCGAATCACCTCACTGAAGAAGGGATCGCAAATATCTGGCACGATCACAAGGATCGTCCGCGACTCATTGCGTTTCATGTTACGCCCGAGCGACTGCGGTAAATAGCCGACTTCCTGCGCCGCCTGCTCCACCCGACTACGGGTTGCCTGCGACACTTTGTCGGGATTCATTAGCGCACGGGATACGGTTGCCGTTGAAACGTTTGCCTTCAGGGCGACGTCTTTCATGGTGGCGGCAACCATTTGTTTTTTGGGCTTCACCTGGTTTCTCCTCGCTGACTGCGCAGACACATCCCTTGCGTGCTGACATCAGCAACATTTTTAACAGATAGTACAGCCTGAGAGTTACAGAATTTTCATGAAAAACGTGACGGTTGTTGAATTTTTCGATCCGCCTCGCAAGAGAAGCGTTAGCCTTCAATAGGATCGACATCCAGTACCCACTTCACTTTACGCGCTTCCGGCAGGGTGTTTATCAACGCCAGCGTACCGCTGACGATATGCTTTAGACGTATGCGGGAAGGGTGCTGGAGTAGAATTTGCCAGCGCCAGCGCCCGCCGCGCTTCGGCGCCAGCGCGGGAACCGGGCCGAGTACCCACAGTTTATCATCAGCCAGCGGACTGGCCTGCAGCAGGTTACGTAGCTGCTGTAAAAACAGCGGCGCCTGCTGGTTATTATGGTCTTCGGCGCGGATCAGAACGTGGCTGGTCCACGGCGGTAGCTGCATGGTTTGCCGCTCCGCCAGCGCCTGCTCGGCAAACGCATCGTAGCCTTTATAGAGCAGGGTCTGCAGCAGCGGGTGTTCCGGATGGTGGGTTTGCAGGATCACTTCACCTTGTTTGCCCGCGCGTCCGGCGCGGCCGGAGACCTGGGTATAGAGCTGGGCAAAACGCTCCGCCGAGCGGAAGTCGGCGGAAAACAGCGCGCCATCGACATCCAGCAGCGACACCAGGGTGACGTCCGGGAAATGATGTCCCTTAGCCAGCATTTGGGTACCAATCAGAATGCGCGCGCCGCCGCGATGGACGTCGGCAAGATATTGCTCCAGCGCCCCTTTACGGCTGGTGGTATCGCGGTCGATGCGTGAGATTGGTACATCAGGAAACATCGGCGCCAGCGCTTGCTCCAGCTGTTCGGTCCCCAGACCAACTGGCACCAGGTGCGTCGACCCGCAGGAAGGACATTGGCGCGGAATGGGGCGCTGGCTGTCGCAGTGGTGGCAGCGCAGATGGTGTTGCGCTTGATGCAGGGTGTAGTAACTATCGCAGCGCGGGCACTCCGCTATCCAGCCGCAGTCGTGGCACAGCAGCGCCGGGGCGAAACCGCGGCGGTTCAAAAACAGGATCACCTGATTGTCGGCCTGCAGATGCTGGCGCATGCGATTAATCAGCGCAGGCGAAAGCCCCGCCTGTAGCTGTTGGCCCTTTAAATCGAGCACGTGCTGCTGCGCCGGGCGGGCGTTGCCCGCGCGTTTGGTCAGCTTTAACTCACGGTACTTACGCTGGCGCACGTTGTAGAGCGTCTCCAGCGCCGGGGTCGCCGAGCCGAGGATAATCGGGATCTGTTCGCTGTGGGCGCGCCATACCGCCAGGTCGCGAGCGTGATAACGCCAGCCTTCCTGCTGTTTATAGGAGCTATCGTGTTCTTCGTCGATGACAATAACGCCGAGGTCTTTAAACGGCGTAAACAGCGACGAGCGGGTACCGATAACGATCGCCGCTTCGCCATTTTTCGCCTTTAGCCATGATGCGAGGCGCTCGCTGTCGTTCAGACCCGAATGCAGCACCTCCACCGGGGCGTTAAAACGCTGGCGGAAGCGGGCGATGGTCTGCGGCGTCAGGCCGATTTCCGGTACCATCACCAGCGCCTGTCGACCCTGCGCCAGCACGTTCTCCAGTACGCTAAGATAGACTTCCGTTTTCCCTGAGCCGGTAATACCCGCCAGCAGCCAGGCGGAAAAACGGTCCGAGGCGCTATGAATTGCCCCGACGGCGGTCGCCTGCTCGGTATTCAGACGCAGCCGTTCGCCGGGCACCGCGAAGCTGGCCCGCCAATCGCTAATGGCTGGGGATTCGCTGGCCAATTCCGCCAGCCCTTTGCCGCGCAGCGCCTGTAGCGCCGCGTCATTGAATTCAAGCTCTGCGACCTGATAGCGCCAGATTTTGCCCTGGCGCAGCGCCGCCAGCGCCTGCTGCTGCTTCGGCGAGCGTTTAAGGCTATTGATATCCAGCGCTTGTCCCTGTTCCGTCGCAAACCAGTACCACATTGGCGCGGCGCTGGCCGGTTTGCCCTGGCGCAGCATAATCGGCAGCGCGTGGAACAGCACATCGCCGATGGGATGATGATAGTAATCCGCGGCCCATAGCAGCATGCGCCAGACGGTAGAGGAGAATACCGGTTCGCTATCCAGCGCTTCGGCGACCGGTTTGAGTTCGGCAAGCGGGAGTTCGCTACGCTCGCTGACCGACACCACGATACCGATCCGCTCCTGTTTGCCGAACGGCACGCGTACGCGACAGCCCGCCTTGACCGGGATGCCTTCAGGCAACAAATAGTCAAAGGTGCGGGGCAGCGGAACGGGCAGGGCGACATGAGCGACGGACATGGAATCTTCCTGACTTGAAATCTGGCGGGTTAGTATACACATTACCGAAGGCGGCGCGGATAAGTTTGCATCTGCTGGTCAAATTCTGTATGATTCGCCGCCTTTGGTGCGCTTTATGCCGCATCAAACTCCCAAAACCCGGGAAATTCGTTAAGCCGGTATGCGCCAGCTGTGCGAAGGTCGTCGGGAAATTATTAATATCGCGTGGTGTCTGGCGTTAGGGCTGGAAGAGCGACGCGGCCTTAACTGAGGTTCTCCCATGAAAAAAGGTATTCACCCAAATTACGACGAAATTACTGCTACCTGTTCTTGCGGTAATGTCATGAAAATCCGTTCCACCGTTGGTCACGACCTGAACCTCGACGTGTGCGGTAAATGCCACCCGTTCTACACCGGCAAACAGCGTGATGTTGCTACCGGTGGCCGTGTTGACCGCTTCAACAAGCGCTTCAGCATCCCGGGCAGCAAGTAAGTTGCCAGAAAGAGCCGCCTCAGGGCGGCTTTTTTGTATCCTTCGTCTGGCAACGCGAGGAATAAAAAAGCGGAAGATATCTTCCGCTTTTTTTATGTCTTAGTATTCCCACGTATCCGGGTCGATGCCCAGTTCACGCATAATCTCTTTCGCCGCTTCCGGGATTTCATCGCTGCGCTCTTTACGCAGGTCTTCATCGTTAGGTAACGGTTGACCGGTAAAGGCATGCAGGAACGCCTCGCACAGCAGTTCGCTATTCGTGGCGTGACGCAGGTTGTTCACCTGACGACGCGTGCGTTCATCGGTGAGGATCTTTAACACCTTCAGAGGAATGGAAACCGTAATTTTTTTTACTTGCTCACTCTTCTTACCGTGCTCAGCGTATGGGCTGATATATTCGCCGCTCCATTCAGCCATGAGATACCTTAATCCTCTGTTTATTAGTTAAGGGCCAGAACATTACGCCCGGCCATAATTGCGCGTAGTTTACCGTATGAGCGTGCTTTCTGACATGAGATAAGCCGCCGCCGACGTGCGCTAATGCATATAATTTTAACGGCTATTTGTCTTTTGCTCAATCTATACGCAAAGAAGTTTAGATGTCCAGATGTATTGACGTCTATTGTGACAATGATTACTCTGAGGCCTGACTTCTCACCGAACAGCCCAGGAACTGTCCAACATGACGCGTAAACAGGCCACCATTGCAGTGCGTAGCGGTTTAAATGACGACGAACAGTACGGTTGCGTTGTCCCGCCGATCCACCTCTCCAGCACCTATAATTTCACCGGTTTCAATGAACCGCGCGCCCACGATTATTCCCGACGCGGCAACCCGACTCGCGATGTCGTACAGCGCGCGCTGGCGGAACTGGAAGGCGGCGCCGGCGCGGTACTGACCAATACCGGAATGTCGGCTATTCTGCTGGTGACCACGGTGTTCCTGAAGCCGGGCGATCTGCTGGTGGCGCCGCACGACTGTTATGGCGGCAGCTATCGTCTGTTTGACAGCCTGGCGAAACGCGGCTGCTATCGCGTGCGCTTTGTCGATCAAAGCGATGAACAGGCATTACGCGAAGCGTTAGCGGAACAACCGAAGCTGGTGCTGGTCGAAAGCCCGAGCAACCCATTGCTGCGGGTGGTCGATATTGCGAAAATCTGCGGGCTGGCGCGTGAAGCCGGCGCGGTGAGCGTGGTGGATAACACCTTCCTCAGCCCGGCGTTGCAAAATCCGCTGGCGCTGGGCGCCGATCTGGTGTTGCATTCGTGCACCAAATATCTCAACGGCCACTCTGACGTGGTCGCCGGGGTGGTGATTGCCAAAGATCCTGAGACTGTCACCGAACTGGCATGGTGGGCGAATAATATCGGCGTCACCGGCGGGGCGTTTGATAGCTATCTGTTATTGCGTGGTTTGCGTACCCTTTCTCCACGAATGGAAGTGGCGCAGCGCAACGCGCAGGCGATAGTCGACTATCTGAAAACCCAGCCGCTGGTGAAAAAGCTGTATCATCCGTCCCTGCCGGAAAACCAGGGGCATGAGATTGCGGCGCGTCAGCAAAAAGGTTTTGGGGCGATGCTAAGCTTCGAGCTCGATGGCGATGAGCAGACGCTGCGTCGCTTCTTGAGCGGTTTATCGCTATTTACGCTGGCGGAATCGTTGGGGGGCGTTGAGAGCCTGATTTCCCATGCGGCGACGATGACGCATGCGGGCATGGCGCCGGAAGCGCGTGCGGCGGCAGGGATCTCGGAAACGCTCCTGCGTATTTCGACCGGTATTGAAGATGGTGAAGATTTAATTGCCGACCTGGAAAATGGCTTCCGGGCAGCAAACGAGGAATAAAGATGAGTGTGATTGCGCAGGCAGGGGCGAAGGGTCGTCAGCTGCACAAATTTGGTGGGAGTAGTTTAGCGGATGCGAAATGTTACCTGCGCGTCGCCGGGATCATGACCGACTATGCGCAGGCAGGCGATATGATGGTCGTCTCTGCCGCCGGTAGCACCACCAACCAGCTGATTAGCTGGCTGCAGCTAAGCCAGACCGATCGTCTTTCTGCGCATCAGGTGCAACAAGCGCTGCGTCGCTATCAAATGGACCTGATCGCCGGCCTGCTGCCGGCGGATTCCGCCGACGCGCTGATCGCGACGTTTATTCACGATCTTGAGCGTCTGGCGGGCCTGCTGGATAGCGGCGTCACCGATGCGGTATATGCCGAAGTCGTCGGCCACGGCGAAGTGTGGTCCGCGCGCCTGATGGCGGCGGTACTAAACCACCTTGGCGTTGAAGCCGCCTGGCTGGACGCGCGCGCTTTCCTGCGCGCGGAACGCGCCGCGCAGCCGCAGGTTGATGAAGGCTTATCCTACCCGCTGTTACAACAGTTGATGGCGCAGCACCCCAACAAACGGCTGGTGGTGACCGGCTTTATCGCCCGTAACAATGCCGGGGAAACCGTACTGCTGGGCCGTAACGGTTCCGACTACTCCGCCACCCAAATCGGCGCGTTGGCCGGTGTTTCCCGCGTCACCATCTGGAGCGACGTGGCCGGGGTTTATAGCGCCGACCCGCGTAAAGTGAAAGATGCGTGCCTGCTGCCGCTGCTGCGTCTTGATGAAGCCAGCGAGCTGGCTCGCCTGGCGGCGCCGGTGCTGCACGCGCGTACGCTACAGCCGGTTTCCGGCAGCGATATCGATTTACAGCTGCGCTGTAGCTACACCCCGGACCAGGGTTCGACGCGCATTGAGCGCGTGCTGGCATCCGGCACCGGCGCGCGTATCGTCACCAGTCACGACGACGTCTGCCTGATTGAATTCCAGGTGCCGGCCGGGCAGGATTTCAAGCTGGCGCATAAAGAGCTGGATCAGATTTTCAAACGCGCGCAGCTGCGCCCGCTGGCGGTGGGCGTGCATGCCGACCGTAAGCTGCTGCAGTTCTGCTACACCTCTGAAGTGGCCGACAGCGCGCTGAAACTGCTGGATGAAGCGGGCCTGCCTGGCGAGCTGCGTCTGCGTCAGAAGCTGGCGCTGGTGGCGATGGTCGGCGCGGGCGTGACCCGCAATCCACTGCATTGCCACCGTTTCTGGCAGCAGTTGAAAGGGCAGCCGGTAGAGTTTACCTGGCAATCGGAAGAGGGCATCAGCCTGGTGGCGGTGCTGCGCGCCGGCCCAACCGAGAGCCTGATTCAGGGACTACATCACTCCGTGTTCCGCGCTGAAAAACGCATCGGCCTGGTGCTGTTCGGCAAAGGCAATATCGGCTCCCGCTGGCTGGAGTTGTTCGCGCGCGAGCAGAGCACGCTTTCCGCCCGCACCGGCTTTGAGTTCCTGCTGGCCGGGGTGGTGGATAGCCGCCGTAGCCTGCTGAATTACGAAGGTCTGGATGCCAGCCGCGCATTGGCATTCTTTGAAGATGAAGCGGTCGAGCAGGATGAAGAGTCGCTATTCCTGTGGATGCGCGCGCACCCTTATGATGATTTAGTGGTGCTGGACGTGACCGCCAGCGAACAGCTGGCCGATCAGTATCTGGATTTCGCCAGCCACGGTTTCCATGTGATCAGCGCCAATAAGTTGGCGGGCGCCAGCAGCAGCGATAAATATCGCCAGATCCACGACGCCTTCGAAAAGACCGGCCGTCACTGGCTGTATAACGCCACCGTCGGCGCAGGCTTGCCGGTTAACCATACGGTGCGCGATCTGATCGACAGCGGCGATACCATCCTGGGGCTGAGCGGTATCTTCTCTGGTACGCTCTCCTGGCTGTTCTTGCAGTTTGACGGCACGGTGCCATTTACCGAACTGGTGGATCAGGCCTGGCAGCAAGGGCTGACCGAACCGGACCCGCGCGTTGACCTGTCGGGTAAAGACGTGATGCGCAAGCTGGTGATCCTGGCGCGCGAAGCTGGTTACAATATCGAGCCGGATCAGGTGCGCGTGGAATCGCTGGTTCCGGCGCATTGCGAAGAGGGCTCGGTCGACCACTTCTTTGAGAACGGCGAAGAGCTGAATGAACAGATGCTGCAGCGCCTTGAAGCCGCCCGTGAAATGGGGCTGGTGTTGCGTTACGTGGCGCGTTTTGATGCCAACGGTAAAGCGCGCGTCGGAGTAGAAGCAGTGCGTCAGGAACATCCGCTGGCGGCGCTTTTGCCGTGCGATAACGTCTTTGCCATCGAGAGTCGCTGGTACCGCGATAACCCAATGGTGATTCGTGGGCCAGGCGCAGGCCGCGATGTTACCGCCGGGGCCATTCAGTCAGATATCAATCGTCTGGCGCAGCTGCTGTAATCTGTCAGGCCGGCCCGCTGGGCCGGCCTTCATTATGCTGACTCCCGCGTCACCAGTTGTCCGGAAAGGGTAATACGCTGGGTAGGGAGAGCCGGTTCTTTGATCTTGCGGATAATTAACGCGGCGGCCTGACGGCCGGTCTCTTCGCTGGCGGAAGAGACATAGGTAAAAGATGGCGAAGTCAAATTCACATGCATCATATCTTCGAAGCCCACCAGCGCCACTTGTTGGGTAAGAAAGACATCTTTGCCCACCGTCCGTCCCACCTGATGAATGCCGTTGAGACAGCCAATCATCGCGTCCGGCGAATGGCAAAGCAGCGCGGTAATCGCGTTGTTCTGTTCCAGTAGCTGACGGGTGGCGATACTGGCGGCCTGGGTATTGTCGTGACAGGCGGGCGCAAACTCTTCGCGTACCGTCATGCCGTTTTTCTCCAGCGTGCTGTAAAAGCCGAGCAACCGCTGCTGACGAATAAGATCGTCTTCCTGACCGCCGATGTAGGCAATATAGCGATGACCACGCTCTATCAGATAACGCGCGGCGATGCTGGCGGCCTGACGATTATCGCGGACCACCTGATCGCGGTTGCCGGTTAACGGCGTTTGCGAGACCGTCACCAGAGGCAGGGGACATTGCAGCAGCGCTGCAGGCAGCGTATCGCGGGTGGTATCGGCATCAAGATAAATCACGCCGGCGACGCCCTGTTGTTTAAACGACAGCAGGCAGCGATCCAGATAGTCGCTATCGTTAAGCGGCTGGCCGAGAAATACCATATAGCCCTGTTTCTCCAGTTCCTGCACGATGTTGGCCATCACTTTGATGGAAAAACTGTCGTTGAAGTCGCGAAGAATCAGGCCGATTAGATTGGTGGTGTTGGCGCGAAGGTTGGCGGCGGCGACGTTATGCACATAGCCGAGCTCCTGGATGGCAGCATTGACTTTTTCGATGGTGGCGTCGGAAATTTTTCCCTTCTGACGTAATACCAGCGAGACCGTAGAAACGGAAACGCCGGCCAGTTTCGCCACATCTATAATGCTGACTTTCTTCAAAATCGCTCCATGAAAACTGTTGTATGACAGTCAGATAGCAGAAGATCGCTTCTCTGAGACAAGCGATCTTCCACACCATAACATCTTCTGGTTATTTGCCAATCATCCCCGACATGGTTTGAGCGATAAATTGCGCCCTGGCGCCAAAAATTATCTGGATACCGTTATCACCGACGAAGACTACGCCGCGCGCGCCGATACTGTTGAGGCCGTCTTTATCTACCGCCTCGCGTTCGGCAACCTCCAGACGCAGACGGGTGATGCAGGCGCCCACCGAGTCAATATTCTGTGAACCGCCGAGTAAGCTGACAATTTCAGTTGCCAGTTCGGCGTCGGTTTTATCATTGGCCGTTACGGTGATATCGGTACGTCCCGGCGTTTTCACATCGAAGCGGCGGATCACGAAACGGAAGGTGAAATAATAAATCAGCGCCATCGGCACGCCAACAATCACCGCGCTGAGGAAGTTTGTCTGATAGCCGTTCATGGAAGGCAGAATACCGAAGGAGATATAGTCGATAAGTCCGGCGGAGAACGACTTGGCAATATGCGCGTGCAGCAGGTACATGGTCATGTACGAGAGCCCCGCCATAATGGCGTTAAAGACGTACAGAATCGGCGCCACGAAGATAAAGGTGAATTCGACGGGTTCGGTGATGCCGGTCAGGAAGCAGGTCAGCGCGGCGGAGAACAGAATACCGGCCGCGATTTTTTTATTTTTAGTGTGCGCTTCGTGATACATCGCCAGACAGGCGGCCGGCAGAGCGAACAACATCAGCGGGAATTCACCCTGCATAAATTTGCCCGCGTTTTGATAGCTATCGGTGCTAAAAGATTTCACCCCTTCTTCCAGCATTTTAAACCAGATGGTCTGGTCGCCGTGGATCATCTGGCCCGCCTGAGTGGTGTAATCGCCGAAGGAGTACCAGAAGGAAGGGTACCAGATGTGGTGCAGGCCAAGCGGGATTAGCGCGCGTTCAACGAGGCCGAAAATGAAGGTGGAGGCGGCCTGGTTATCGCCGTTAATCACCATCGACAAGGAATCAATACCGGCCTGGATATGCTGCCAGATGTAAGGTAGCAACAGGCCGAGGATAAACGACAGGAAGGCGGTGGCGATCGCCACAAAACGCTTACCGGAAAAGAAACCGAGGAATTCCGGCAATTGCAGCGTGTGAAAGCGGTTGTAGCACCAGGCGGCGAGTATCCCGCAGATAAGCCCGCCGAAAACCCCCATCTGCAACGTCGGGATGCCGACCACCATCGCGTATTTGCCGCCCTGAGCGGCCATTTCCGGCGTAATGCCGAGTACGGTACCGATGGTAATGTTGGTGACGAAGACCGAGACCGCTGCCGATAGCGCGGCGATGCCGGATTCCGACGCGAGGCCGACCGCGGAGCCGATAGCGAAGAGCATCGGCAGGTTATCGAAAATAATACCGCCGGCATTCATCATCAGCGGTAAATGGAATTTATCCCCGAAGGCCAATAACAGGCCGGCGGCCGGGAGGAGCGAAATCGGCAGCATCAAGGCGCGGCCGATCATCGACAGTTTTGATAATGATTTTATGAACCCTGACCACAGACTCATGCTGATTACCCCGAATAGATATTATTGGCGATGATATGTTGAGTAGAACGTTCTACTAGAACGTTCTACTCAATGTGGATCAAGGTTGACGTTGCTGCAATAGTAATCGTTATGCCAGGGGGGGAGATGTGCGATTTTTTGAACTACTTCAAATTACGCTGCGGACAAAATCTGAAAATAACGCCAAGGCGCGCCTGGCCTGACGCGAGATGAACTTTTTTCACTTTGACTGAAAATTCCTCACTGTTTACGCAGATTTTTCTATTGACGCCCGCACGCTTTTCCGTCATTTTTACATCTGGACGTCTAAACGTATAGAAGTTCGCAACACGACTGATAAATATAATGCGATTGATGAGGTAAGGTATGAGCTTTTTTCACGCCAATCAGCGGGAAGCCCTGAATCAGAGCCTGGCGGAAGTCCAGGGCCAGATTAATGTGTCCTTTGAATTCTTTCCGCCGCGTACCAGTGAAATGGAGCAAACCCTGTGGAAATCCATCGATCGCTTAAGCAGCCTGAAGCCGAAGTTTGTTTCCGTCACCTACGGGGCGAACTCCGGCGAGCGCGACCGCACTCATAGCATTATCAAGGGCATTAAAGACCGCACCGGTCTGGAAGCGGCGCCGCACCTGACCTGTATCGACGCCAGCCGCGATGAACTGCGCGCGATTGCCCAGGATTACTGGAACAACGGTATCCGCCATATCGTCGCGCTGCGCGGTGACCTGCCGCCGGGTAGCGGCAAGCCGGAGATGTACGCCGCCGACCTGGTGACGCTGCTAAAAGACGTCGGTGATTTTGACATCTCCGTCGCTGCCTATCCGGAAGTGCATCCGGAAGCCAAAAGCGCGCAGGCCGACTTATTGAACCTGAAACGTAAAGTAGAAGCGGGCGCTAATCGCGCGATCACTCAGTTCTTTTTTGATGTCGAAAGCTACCTGCGTTTTCGCGACCGCTGCGTCTCCGCCGGTATCGACGTGGAAATTATTCCGGGCATTCTGCCGGTCTCCAACTTTAAACAGGCGAAGAAATTTGCCGATATGACGAACGTGCGTATCCCAACCTGGATGTCGAAAATGTTCGAAGGGCTGGATAACGATGCCGAAACGCGCCAGCTAGTAGGGGCGAATATCGCCATGGACATGGTGAAAATTTTAAGCCGGGAAGGGGTAAAAGATTTCCACTTCTATACCCTGAATCGCGCCGAAATGAGCTACGCCATCTGCCATACCCTGGGCGTGCGCCCGGCGTAATCACCTGTTTTACCTCTTGTTTCATCCTTATCGGGGCGGTGAACTGCAATTCACCGCCCCCTTTTTTAGCACGAAAAGTGCGCTCTGCCTTTAAGCAACCTTCCGCCAAAGCGAGTATAGTGCCCGCAAAAATCATGACGGTGGAGAAGTTATGACGGTTGCAAGGAACAGCAATCTCCTGGCCGGTTGCGGCCTCGTCCTGCTGACGCTTATCTGGAGCTACAGCTGGATTGCGATGAAACAGGTAACGCTCTATATCGGCGCCTTCGATTTTACCGCGCTGCGCTGTATCTTCGGCGCGATTGTACTGATGGCGGTGCTGGCGCTGCGCGGGCGCGGCATGCGGCCGACGCCGTTTGGCTATACCCTGGCGATTGCGCTGCTGCAAACCTGCGGCATGGTCGGCCTGGCGCAGTGGGCGCTGATGAGCGGCGGCGCCGGTAAAGTCGCTATTCTCAGCTACACCATGCCGTTCTGGGTAGTGATCATGGCGGCGCTGTTTTTAGGCGAGCGCATGCGGCGGCTGCAGTATGCCGCTATCGTCCTGGCGGCGTGTGGTCTACTGCTGGTGCTGCAGCCGTGGCAGTTGGATTTCTCCTCGATGAAAAGCGCGCTGCTGGCGATCCTCTCCGGCATCAGTTGGGGGGCGAGCGCGATTGTCGCCAAACGCATGTATCGCCGCTATCCGCGCCTCGATTTACTGTCGTTAACCGCCTGGCAGATGCTGTATGCCGCGCTGGTGATGAGCGTGGTGGCGTGGCTGGTGCCGCAGCGCAGTATTGACTGGCAGCCTGGGGTTTTCTGGGCATTGGGCTATAGCGCGATTCTGGCCACGGCGGTGGCCTGGAGTCTGTGGCTGTATGTCCTGCGTAATCTGCCTGCCAGCGTCGCCGGCCTGAGTACGCTGGCGGTGCCGGTCTGCGGCGTGCTGTTTTCCTGGTGGCTGCTGGGTGAAAATCCGGGGCTGGTGGAAGGCGGCGGCATTGTGCTGATTGTCGCGGCGCTGGCGATTATCAGCCTTAAAAAGCGCCACGCTCATGGGCAACACGTTGATCGGCCGGCGACGGCGGCAAAATAATCGTCACATGTGGCCGCATGGCGCGGCCACACCGTTTATCAATCTTATCCCTTAATGTGGTACAGCGGTTCACCCGCTTTCACCTGACCGTGCGCTTTGATTTCCAGCTGCGCGAACTCCTCTATATTGCTACAGAGCACCGGGCTAACCATCGAACGCACGTTAGCTTCGAGGTACACGAGATCCATTTCGAGAATCGGCTGACCTGCGACAACGGTAGCGCCTTCTTCCGCCAGACGGGTAAAGCCCTGGCCCGCCAGCGCAACGGTATCAATCCCCATATGCACCACGATCTCAGCGCCGTCTTCGGTCTCAAGACAGAAGGCATGATCGGTGTTGAAAATCTTGATGAGAGTACCCGCCGCGGGTGAAACCACAATGTTGCTGGCCGGCAGGATGGCGACACCACCGCCAACGGCGCCGCTGGCGAAAGCTTCGTCAGGGACTTGCTCCAGCGCGACCAGCTCGCCGCTCACCGGGGCGACGAGCTCGATAATCCGCAATGCATTCGCTGCCTTGCGTGGATTATTGTGGGCCTGCGCGGTGACGCTGGGGAGCGTCTGCGCGGCATCGACGTGACCCGCGGTTTTCATGGCGGTGGCGATTTTTTCCGCCACGAAGCCAACGATTATCTGCACGTTGCTGGCGTTGAGGCGAATGACCCCGCTGGCTCCCAGGCGGCGGGCCAGCGCTTCATCGACCAGCGTTGCATCCTTAACGCCAAGGCGCAGGCGGGTGATGCAGGCGTCGATATTGGTGAGATTATCGGAACCACCGATAGCGGCAATGTACTGGCGCGCCAGCGCGCTGATATCCTGCTGTTTCGCGGCGCTCAGGTTCACATCTTCGCCATCGGCGGCGCTGCCGGCAACGGACAGCTCGCGGCCCGGCGTCAGCAGGTTGAAGCGGGTGATGGTGAAGCGGAAGACCAGATAATAAATCGCGAAGTACACCAGCCCCATGGGAATGAGCAGATACCAGTGGGTGGCCAGCGGGTTGCGCGATGCCAGTACCATATCGACCAGACCGGCGCTGAAGCCGAATCCGGCGATCCAGTGCATGCTGGCGGCGATGAAGACGGACACGCCGGTTAAAAAGGCGTGGATGACGTATAGCGCCGGCGCGACGAACATGAAGGAAAACTCCAGCGGTTCGGTGATACCAGTAAAAAAGGCCGCGAACGCGCCAGCCATCATAATACCCATCACCTTCGCTTTATTTTCCGCACGGGCGCATTGGTACATGGCTAATGCCGCGCCCGGCAAGCCGAACATCATGACCGGGAAAAAGCCCGCCTGGTAACGACCGGTGATGCCAACCACCGCTTTACCGGAGGCGATGGACTGCGCGCCGCCAAGGAAATTCGGGATGTCGTTAATCCCGGCGACGTCGAACCAGAATACCGAGTTCAGGGCGTGATGCAGGCCGACCGGAATGAGCATACGGTTGAAAAAAGCATAGATACCCGCACCCAGTGAGCCCAGTTTTTGGATATGTTCACCGAAGCTGACCAGCCCGCTAAAGACCACCGGCCAGATGAACATCAGGACAAACGCCACCACAATCATAGTGAATGAAGTGAGGATCGGCACCAGTCGGCGTCCGCTGAAGAACGAGAGCGCTTTCGGTAACTCCGTGCTGCTAAAGCGGTTATAGAGTTCCGCTGAAATAATACCGACCATGATGCCGATAAACTGATTTTTAATCTTCGCAAAGGCCGCAGGCACCTGCTCGATTGGGATCTGCTGGATCATGGCGACAGCTGCCGGCGAACAGAGCGTGGTTAATACCAGAAAGCCGACAAACCCGGCCAGCGCGGC
This sequence comes from Klebsiella sp. 141162, assembly GCF_050600755.1. Lineage (NCBI taxonomy): Bacteria > Pseudomonadati > Pseudomonadota > Gammaproteobacteria > Enterobacterales > Enterobacteriaceae > Klebsiella > Klebsiella sp. 141162. Next base: position 72,825 of record NZ_JAQIRI010000013.1, read on the forward strand.
GGCGCCATCTTTATCTTTCGACATGCCGTAAGCTACCCCGACGGCAAACAGGACGCCCATATTATCGATAATGGCCGCACCGGACTGAATACATAGTGCGGCCAGCGCGTTAGAACTACCCCAGCCGTTGGGATCGATCCAGTAACCGATGCCCATTAAAATGGCGGCGGCAGGTAAAGTAGCGACGGGCACCATCAATGCCCGGCCGACTTTTTGTAGATAACCCAAAATATTCATATGAATTCCCTTAAAATAATAAATCCTGAAGCCGCATGTAATAAAGCGACTGACCTGTATAACGATGGGCAGTTAAAATTAAGCAGTCTTATTTTTATTGTGGGTTATTTTTAAGGGATTTCAGGAGGTGTTTAATGTTAGCCAGGTCGCATTTTAATAAATATTAAAAAGGACTTGGGTTATTAATAAATAGAATGAATAACAAAGCAGCGGTTATTTTTCAATAACCACCATTGTTAAATGATACGGAGGTGAATTAATTAACTTATTGACCAGGCTACCGTACCGCGACAATAGGTTGTATTCACCTGATAATTATCTTCAAGGACAACAATATCGGCATCGTATCCGCGCTGTAATTTCCCTTTTCGACTATCAAAACCTAATAACCGTGCCGGATTAATGGTGCAGGATTTTAATGCCGCGCTAAACGGCACCATTGCTCTTTCGACCATATTATATAAGCCGCGATTGAGCTGTAGCGTGCTGCCGACCAGGACGCCGTTATCCCGTCTGGTTGCGCCATCATCGCCAAGTACCATTGGCTCTCCGCCGAACATATAGCGCCCCGGAGGACAACCTTTCGCCTTCATCGAGTCGCTTATCATGATGATGTCATTATCATTTTTGCTGCGATAAAGGTGGGCGGCGGAAACCAGGCTGACAAAGATACCGTCGGCAATCACCTCGCCGTACAGGCCATCAAGATTCAGGGCGGCGCCAAGCAGGCCGGGCTCGCGATTGACGTATTTCGCCATGCCGTTATAGACATGGGTGACATTTTTAGCGCCGTTGGCGACCGCCGCCAGCGCCTGCTCGAAAGAAGCATCCGAATGGCCCATATTGACCACAATCCCTTTCTGCGCGCAGTAGCGGGTCAGCGCAAATTGATGGTCTTCTTCCGGGGCAAGGGTAATGGCGATAATGTGGTCGCGCGCCGCCTTTTCGAAAGCCTGAAACTGGGTGACGTCGGCAGGGCGAATCTGTTTTTCCGGCTGCGCGCCGCGGTAAAGTTGGCTCAGGAACGGGCCTTCGAGATGGATGCCCAGAATTTCCGCGCCGCTATATCCTTCGTCCATGACGTGGGAAATATTGTCCAGCGCCGCCAGTAGCGTCGCGTTTTCATCGGTAACGGTAGTCGGGCAAAAGGCGGTGACGCCTTCTTCTGGTAGGCGGGAGGCCCAGCGGCGTAGCCCCTGTGGGTCGTTTTCGTTGGTATCGTAATCCCAGGCGCCGTGCGCATGACTATCGATAAGGCCTGGTATAATGCGCCGCGCCCCGAAATCCTTATCCACGCGGGAGCTAAGACCGGGCGTGATCGCGCCGATAAGCCCATTTTCAATGGTTATTTGCGCCGGGTAAAAACCCCCGGCAAGCCACACTCGTTCGCTCTGGATTATCATATGCTCACCTTTAAGCGCTGATAAGCGATGCCGCGTCACGGTCGCATATGATGGTGACGTCCGCATGCATCAGTAAGAAGGAGGCGGGGAATTGCGGATCGATGCGTGTGCATTGGTGCAACTGCTTGATAATTTCCGCTTTTGATTTACCGTTGGCAATCAGCACGATCTTTTTGCTGCGCAAGATGGTGCCCATGCCCAAAGTGATAGCCTGCCGGGGGACTTCGTCCTGGCTGGCGAAGAAGCGGGCGTTCGCCGCAATGGTCTCTTCGTTAAGGTCGATGATATGGCATACCGGGCTATGGGTAGCATGGGGTTCATTGAAACCAATATGACCATCGTGACCAATGCCGAGAACGGTAATATCGAAATCGCCATGGCTTTGAATCAGGCGTTCGTAGCGAGCACATTCGGCCTGCAGGTCGGGCGCCAGAATATCCGGTACGAAGGTATTTTCTTCAGCCATGTTGGCATGCTGATAAAAGTGCTGTTGCAGGAAGTAATAATAACTTTGCGGATCGTTTTTGACCAGCGGGATATATTCGTCGATATTAAACGAGAGGGCGCAGGAGAAATCGGCTTCGCCATCTTTCGCCATTCGGCTCATTTCGGCCAGGAGGCCGACGGGGGTTCCGCCAGTCGGTAAGGCCATTACTAAATCCGGTTTTTTATTCAGCTCCTGGGCAATATGTTGTGCTGCCAGGGCGCTCATTTTTTCGTAGGTGTCGGTAATAATAAAGTTCAACATGTTAATCCTTAACCGCCAATGGTGGCTTTTAATCCAATATCTTCAGCGTATTGTTTAATTTGTTCTGTTACTTCGCGTTGGCATGTTGGAATGTTGTGTAGAAAATAGGGCATACCAAGCTTTTGATATTTCCCGATGCCATAAATATGGTATTCGAGAATATCAACCTGTAAAACCGCCGGACCGAGTTTACGAATAAAGTCGAGACGCTGGCGAATATCCTCCGGATCGTCGTTACGCGTCGGCACGATCACCATTCGCGCGAGGATCGGCTTGCCCATAGCGGCGATCGCTTTGGCATTATCGAGGATCCGCCGATTGTCTACGCCGGTACAGGCAAGATGAGTCTCGGGGTTGAAAGCTTTAAAGTCGTAAGAGACCAGATCGACCGTTTCAATCAGCGGGCGCAGCTTTTCCCAGCGGATATTGCCTGCAGTATCGAGACATACGTGTACGCCCTGCGCTTTCAATATTTGCGCTGTTTCTTTGACGAACTCCGCCTGCAGCGCCGGCTCGCCGCCGGAAAAGGTCACGCCGCCAGTGCTTGAGTCGTAAAATGTCTTGTCGCGCAGTAGTAATTCCGCCAACTGGTGCGAGGTCATCTCTTTAGCGACTTTTTCATAACCGTCGTAGGGGCAGAGATCGACCATATCCAGGAGATTGCTGCAATTTCTACGGTCTATATTGACGCCATTGCCAGGTTCAGCAAGGGTAATGGCGTGGTTGTTCGCCGCCTGTACGCAGGTACCGCACTGGCGGCAGCGTTCTTTAAACCAGAAAACGTTATGGCCTGGCCCGATGGTTTCCGGATTCGCGCACCACTGGCAGCGCAGGTTGCACTGCTGCATAAAGACGGTGCTGCGTATTCCTGGACCATCTTTGGTGGAATAACGTTGAATTCGGGATATCAGGCCAGTTCTCATCGCGTTTCTCTCTTACCAGCTCAGTTCGGTGCGCGCGATAATCGCATCCTGCGCTTCCGGCATCAGCGTTGAGAACAGCGCGCAGTACCCGGCAACGCGCACCATCAGATTCGGGTAATCCTGCGGATTGGCCTTCGCGGCGCGCAGAATATTGGAATCAATGATGTTGAACTGATTATGGAAGATGTTTTTCTCACGGCTGGCTTCCATAAAGGCGGTAAATTTCTCCAGATTGTCGTCGCCTTCAAGCGCGCTTGGCGTGAACTTCATATTCAGCAGCTGGCCGCCGGCGATTTTCTGGTTCGGCAGTTTCGCAACCGAGTTAATGACCGCCGTCGGGCCTTCTTTATCCGCGCCGAGGCACGGAGAGGCGCCTTCGTTCAGCGGCAGCGTCGCCAGGCGACCATCCGGCGTGGCGCCGACGTCAAAACCATTCGGCACGTATGAAGTAATATTAGAGGTCGACATGGTATAACCGCAGCCTTTTGGCCCCTTACCATAGCGATCGGTTTTGTATTTCGGCAGCAGTTTGAGATAGGACTCGAAGACATCGGCGACGATATGGTCGACATAGTCGATATCGTTACCAAACTTCGGCGCATTGCGGCACAGTTTGCGTACGCGCGCGCCTTCCAGACCTTCAAAGTTGCTATCCATGGCGTCACGTAGCTGTTGAAGCGTCAGGACTTTATCGTCGAAGACCAGTTTTTTCACTGCCGCCAGGCTATCGCCGACCACGGAAGGGCCAATGTTGGAGGAACTCACGAAGTCATATTCCGCGCCGCCGTTTTTCAACGTTTTACCGCGTTCCAGTGAGCAGTTAATCGTGGCGGAGGCAAAGGCATCGGCATCGTGGTATTTCAGCGCCCGGTCGCAGACCAGATCGCAATCTACCGCCAGATCGGAGTAGAACTCCAGCAGCTGGTTCCACGCCGCCCATACTTCATCGTAAGACTGGTAGTTTATTTCGCGGCCTTCTTTACCGTTGATTTTCACTAACTGCACGCCGGTCGCCGGATCGCAGCCGTTGTTCATCACCAGCTCAAGGATCTTGCCGAAATTCACATAGGTCATGCCGGTGGCGCGGTGCCCCCAGCGGCCTGGGATCGCGGTTTCTACGCAACCCATTGAAGCATATTCGCGGGCGACTTCTTCCGTCAGGCCCAGCGTCATCATGGCAGGGATAACCACTTCGTCGCAGAAGATCGACGGCATACCGAAGCCTTTACGAATGAGCTTTGCGGCATCCTGCATCAGCGAATGCGGGGTATCTTTTGAGAAACGAACGCTGAGGTTTGGTTCCGGCAGGCCGGTTAGCGCCATGGCTTCCAGCGACAGATAGGAAAGATCGTTGGTACCGTCGCTGCCGTCAGGCTTCATGCCGCCAACCATCAGGTTGGAATAGAGCGGATAGCCCCCGCTGTACTGAGTATGGCCCCACGGGCGTACTTTGTTCAGGCTGTTGGTCATGATGAAGAAGTGGGTCAGGATCTCCAGCGCCTTTTCTTTGCTGATTTTCCCGGCTTTGATATCGGCTTCGTAATACGGCCAGACGTACTGGTCGAAGCGGCCGAAGGAGAAAGAGTGGCCGTTGCTTTCAATCATCATCAGCAAATGGGTAAGGTAGACGGTTTCCACGGCTTCATAGAAGCTACGGGCTTTGCCTTCCATCAGATGGGCGAACATGTCGCTCATGGCCAGCAGTTCGTCGCGGCGTTTAGCATCGGACACTCTTGCCGCTTCGGTTTTAGCAAGCGCGGAGAAGCGTTTGCAGTATTTAAGCGCGGCCTCCATGGTAATAATGACCGCCTGATAGAAATCTTTTTGCTCGTCGGTCAGGTTGTCGTCATTTTCCAGGTGCTGTTTGGCGATATCGCGCATACCGCCATAGCCAACTTCCAGTACGAAATCATGGTTCGGAATGATATGGCCGTCGCCGGACATGCTGATGCCGCCGCGGTGCAGCACGCCCTGTTTTTCCGCCAGACGGTTAATTTGCGGTAGGTTGGCAAGCACTTCATCCTGATGGGTTTTTCCTTGCCAGTAATCCTGCAGGGTACGCAAGCGGGCTTTGGTGGATTCGGACACGCGGAAGCTATCACCGGAACGCTTATCAAATTCGTCCAGTTCATCGATAACCCAGTTAAAGGAGTATTCCGGGAACACCGGCGCGGCAAAATTGGCGCTCGCCTGGTTGCCGACAATCAGCATATCCGGTTCGATATAGATGGTCATTTTCTCCAGAATATCGGCTAACGCCAAAGCCCGGCGAATCACAATGGACTGGCCTTCGGAGCGTTTAAACGACTCGGTGATGATCTCTGCTCGTTCCGGGCATAGCGTCGCCACGCGATGGAACATCTGATCCTGTTTTTTAGCGATACGCGCGAAGTCGCAATCGTCGTTGGTAGGTTTGAAGCTCAGTAATCCGTTCATAAAGACCTCAATTCTGGAGGGGGTATCCCTATTCCACGCTTGAGGTGTTCTTTTGTCAATTTATTTATGATCTTTTGTGTTCTATTTATCATTAATAAATCTAAAAAGAACATTTAGAAAAAACGGAAAAGCACAGACGCCCGTTGCCGGGCGTGAAGTTATGCTGCGCTGTCGGCCAGCAACAGTTCGGTTTTTTGCGCAGTAAGCAGGGAGAGGATATCGGCTGGGAGGCCATCCTGACTGATAACGATGTCAAAATCGTCCAGTCGGGCATGGCCGGCAAGGAAAGTTTGCTCGAATTTACTTTTATCGGCGAGGAGGATTTTTTGCCGTCCGGCGCGCAGCAGCGCTCGCTTGACGTGGGCATCGGTCATTTTAGGGACCGTTAGCTCGCCGTGGTGGTTAATACCCTGGGTGCTGATAAAGACCTTATCGGCATGAATGGTGCTAAAAAACTCTGCGGTACTGAAAGAGATCATCCCCTGGGTATCATCTTCATATTCTCCCGGAGCGACGATTAACTTGATGTTTTTTCTTCCTTTTAGCAGGTTCACTACCGGTACTGAGTTAGTGATCACCATGATTTTTTTATCGAAAATTGATTGCGCTAGCGCCAGCAGCGTGGTCCCGCAGTCAATGATGATAGTGTCGCCGTCCTCAACCAGCTCTGCCGCTTTACGGCCAATCAGGTGTTTATCGTCAACCATCTGCACGGATTTAAGCTGAAAACTTGGCTCGACGCTGGCGCCGCTGGTCAGGTAGGCGCCGCCATAGGTCGTTTTGACGATTCCCTGTTTTTCGAAGAATGACAGATCCCGGCGGATAGTCATTTTGGTGACGCCGAACTTCTCGGCCAGTTCGTTTACAACGACTTTTTTGTCCTGTTGCAGAATGGCGTAAATGCTCATTCTTCTGTCTGATGATTGCATAACAACGATTTGCCCAAAGGAAAAACGCACTATAAAACACATCCCGTGTGCTGGCAATCGACGATCAAAGGAACATAAAAGAACACGCCCGGCTGACGCCGGGCGTAACGGGAAAGGTTATTCCCACTCTTGCAGGAAACGCTGTCCATATTGGTCGGCCACCAACAGCGCGGCGTAGACCTGGTCGGCGCTGGCGCCGCCCGGCATATTGTGGATAGTTTCGCCTTCGGCGCAGGCGGCTTCCGCGACTGTACGCATTTTGGCCGGGATATCGCCTTTAATATCGAGCTGCGCCAGCGTGATGGGCAGACCGACGCTGTGACAAAGCGCCGCAGCGGTCTCAATTTCTTCCACCGGCGCGTTTTCCAGCACCAGCTGCGTCAGGGTACCAAATGCGACCTTTTCTCCATGGTAGAAGTGATGGGCGTCCGGGATGGCGGTCAGGCCATTGTGAATCGCGTGCGCCGCCGCCAGCCCGCCGCTCTCAAAGCCGACGCCGCTCAGGTAGGTGTTGGCTTCGATCACCCGCTCGAGCGCTGGGGTAACCACATGCTGCTCGGCGGCAAGCATCGCCTTTTCACCTTCTTCAACCAGCGTGTTGTAGCATAGCTCCGCCAGCGCCAGCGCCGCCTGGGTGCATTTACCACCCGCCATTGTAGTCGCACCGCTGCGCGAGCAGGCGCGGGCTTCAAACCAGGTCGCCAGCGCATCGCCAATCCCGGCGGCCAGCAGGCGAGCTGGCGCGCCTGCGACGATCTGCGTATCGACAACCACCATGTTCGGGTTGTGCGGCAGCATCAGATAGCTTTCGAATTCGCCATCGTCGGTATAGATAACAGACAACGCGCTGCACGGCGCATCGGTGGAGGCGATGGTCGGTGCCACGACCACCGGCAGGTGCATATAGTGAGCCAGCGCTTTCGCGGTATCCAGCGTCTTGCCGCCGCCGATGCCGAGCACTGCATGGCATTGGGCGCTGCTGGCGATATCGCGCAGGCGGTTGATTTCATTTTGCGAACATTCACCGCCGAACGGGGCGATTTCGGCCACCAGACCAGCGCCGCTCAGGCTGGTACGCAGCTGCTCTTCGGCAAAGCCGAGAACGAACTTGTCGCCGATGATTAGCCAGCGTTCAGCCAGCGGTTTGAGATATTCGCCGAGGCGCTTGATGGCGCCAGCGCCCTGGATGTATTTACCGGGTGATTGAATAATGCGATCCATTTCGATTCCTCCGCGATGACCGTGCAAGCCGCCTGTTGGCGGCCGGCGATCGGATTACAGGTTCAACGTGCCAAATGCGTTATTCCAGTCCTGCTCAAACTTCTCTATGGCTGACTCTACCGCAGGGGTGCCGAGCATTTGTTGCGCTACGTCTAAGGGGAGGGTGATAGCTTCGCAGCCGGCTAACAGGCAATCCAGCGCCTGGCGCGGGGTTTTGAAGCTCGCGGCCAGGACTTTGCTTTCCGGGGCGTGCATTTCCAGCAGGGATTGCAGTTCTTGCACCATGCGAATGCCGTCACCGCCCTGGGCGTCGACGCGGTTGACGTACGGCGCGACGTATTTCGCGCCGGCCAGCGCCGCGAGCAGCCCCTGGGAAGCGCTATAGACGGCGGTGCCAAGTGTCGGGATGCCTTCTTTTTTCAGCAGTTTGATGGCGGCAAGGCCTTCGGCGGTAACCGGGATCTTAACCACGATTCCTGGTACGGCGTTACTCAGGCGTTTGGCTTCTGCCACCATACCTTGCGCATCGCGACTCATGGTCTGCGCGAACAGAATACCTTCCGGGCCGACGGCTTTTTGCAGGCGAGGCAGCACATCCCAGACCGGGGTTTTGCCGGCGGCGATGATGCTCGGGTTGGTGGTGACGCCAGCCAGCGGATAAATGCGGGCCAGACGTTCAACTTCAGCGACGTTCGCGGTGTCCAGATAGAGTTCCATAACCATTCCTCGATGTGTAATTCAATGATGTTGAGGTAAGGATACGGCTTCCGTTTGCCTGCCCGCCAGATGACAATTTTGCCAAAAACTGGATAAATGTACGCATTACGATTAAGAGTGATTTAGATCACATTTGTCCACGCAATAGTGCATCCAGGCTGAAATAGCCTGCAGGTGGAAATCAGTAACTTACAAAAATCTAGTTTTACGGCGCAGAGGGGTTTTCCGTCAGTTGGCTATGGTACTGGCGGCGATACTCGGAAGGAGAACGTTCAGTATTCTTGCGGAACAGGCGGCAGAAGTAATTGCTGTCGGCGAAGCCGCAGGCGTGGGCGATATCTTTTACTTTCATATCATGACCCTTCAGCAGCATGCGCGCCTGTTCGAGGCGGATATGATTGAGGTATTCGTTAAAGCCCATGGGTCCGCACTTCTGAAACAGATGTGAGAGATAGTTGGGAGAGAGATAAAACTCCTGGGCTACGGATTCCCGGCTCAGCGGCTCAGCGAAATGGACATCGATATACTGGCGGATCGCTTCGAACAGCGCCTGGCTGCGCGATGAGGTTTGCGCCTGGCTACCCAGCAGATCGGTACAGTGGCTGAGCAGACTAATCACGATGCAGCGGGCGGTTTGCTGCTCCTGCGGTTGCATGTGTATCTCATTTAGCGCCTGTAGCAGGAATGAACCCACGCGCGGCCCGCGGCGTGGTACCTGGATCTTCTGGACAAGAGTTAGCGCTTCTCCGTTCCAGCGCTGCAGCGTAAATTCCAACTGCTGTTTGCCAAACAGGATGCTTAAGAGCAGACAGGGCGTCTGCCAATGCGGCCAGTTCCAGCCATCGCCGGCAATATACAGTACATCACGCGCCTGCAGCGGCGCGGCGTTTTCGCCTAAGGCGAGATCGCGCAACTGCCCCTCAATGACGATATTCAGACGGGGGAAATCGAGCTGTATCACGGCTTCAGCAGGCGGTCGCATTGCGCCGGCAAAATGCACATCCGCAATGTTATTCGTTTTTTTTATCAATGAATCAATGAGTTGATTGATGCTATTGTCCATCATTGCCCCGTCAAATACGTCACGCGGTTCATCATACCGGACATTTTTCCAGCGGTAAAAGCGCGAACTCGTCGTTATTGCTTCTCGGTTGTGAAATGTTATATCGTAACATTTTGTCGCAATCAATATTCAACTCAGGAGAGAGTAATGACCCGAAAGATCCCCATGCTCGCGTTTGGCTTCGGCATGGCGCTTGCCAGCGTTCAGGCATTCGCCCACGGTAGCCATCATCATGGCCCGGCGTTAACTGAAACGGAACGCCGGGCCAGCGAAGGCATTTTTGCCGATAAAGATGTGAAGGATCGCGCGTTGAGCGATTGGGATGGCGTCTGGCAGTCAGTCAATCCGTACCTGCTGAATGGCGACCTTGACCCGGTTCTGGAGCAAAAAGCGAAAAAGCCCGGCGGCAAGAGCGTGGAAGAGTATCGCGCCTATTATAAGAAGGGCTATGCCACCGACGTAGAGCAGATTGGCATTGAAGATAACGTGATAGAGTTCCACGTCGGCAAGACCGTTAATAGCTGCAAATACCGCTACTCAGGCTACAAAATCCTGCAATATGCCTCCGGCAAGAAGGGCGTTCGCTACCTGTTTGAGTGCCAGCAGGCTGACGGCAAAGCGCCGAAATTCGTCCAGTTCAGCGACCATATTATTGGCCCGCGCAAATCGCAGCATTTCCATATTTTCATGGGGAATGAATCTCAGGAAGCCTTGCTGAAAGAGATGGATAACTGGCCGACCTATTATCCGTATGCGCTGCATAAAGAGCAGATCGTCGATGAGATGTTGCATCACTAAAATGAATGGGAAATTCCCCCGACCGGGCGGCCGGGGGAAACGATGATTAGCCGGTATTACGCATCCCAGCCGCGACGCCGGCAATGGTGACCATTAGCGCTTGCTCAACGCGCGCATCCGGTTCCTCGCCAGCCTCTTCGGCCTGACGCGAACGGTGCAGCAGTTCGGCCTGCAGGACGTTCAGCGGGTCGGTATAGATGTTACGCAACTGGATGGATTCGGCAATCCACGGCAGGTCGGCCATCAGGTGGGAGTCGTTAGCGATGGCCAGCACCACTTTGATATCGGCGGTTAACAGCTGACGCAGCTCTTCGCCGAGTTTCCACAGTTCCGGTTTCACCAGCCGCTGATCGTAGTACTCCGCCAGCCACAGGTCGGCTTTTGAATAGACCATCTCCAGCATGCCCAGGCGGGTTGAGAAGAACGGCCAGTCGCGGCACATGCTTTCCAGCTCGCTCTGCTTGCCTCCCTCGACTACTTTCTGCAGCGCGGCGCCGGCGCCCAGCCAGGCCGGCAGCATCAGGCGGTTCTGGGTCCAGGCGAAGATCCACGGGATAGCGCGCAGTGACTCGACGCCGCCGGTCGGGCGACGTTTTGCCGGGCGCGAGCCAAGCGGCAGTTTGCCCAGTTCCTGTTCCGGGGTCGCGGAGCGGAAATAAGGGACGAAGTCTTTGTTCTCACGCACATAGCCGCGATACATCTTACAGGAGACGTTGGAAAGCTCGGCCATGATCTCGCGCCACTGCGGTTTTGGTTCCGGCGGCGGCAGCAGGTTGGCTTCCAGAATCGCGCTGGTGTACAACGACAGGCTACTGATGGTCACTTCCGGCAGGCCGTACTTAAAGCGGATCATCTCGCCCTGTTCGGTGACGCGCAGGCCGCCTTTCAGACTACCCGGCGGCTGCGAGAGCAGCGCGGCATGGGCCGGAGCGCCGCCGCGACCGATGGAGCCGCCGCGACCGTGGAACAGCGTCAGTTCAATACCGGCTTTTTCGCAGGTTTTGATCAGCGCGTCCTGGGCCTGATACTGAGCCCAGGAGGCGGCCATCACGCCGGCATCTTTGGCCGAGTCGGAGTAGCCGATCATGACCATCTGTTTGCCCTGAATAAAGCCGCGATACCAGTCAATATTCAGCAACTGAGTCATGACGTCGTTGGCGTTGTTCAGGTCGTCGAGCGTTTCAAACAGCGGCGCGACCGGCAGGGCAAAGCCGATACCGGCTTCCTTCAGCAGCAGATGAACCGCCAGCACGTCGGACGGTGTTTTGGCCATCGAGATAACATAGGCGGCGATCGAGCCGCGCGGCGCTTCAGCGATCACCTTGCAGGTGTCGAGGACTTCGCGAGTCTCTTCGCTTGGCTCCCACTGGCGTGGCAGCAGCGGGCGTTTGGAGTTCAGTTCACGGATCAGGAAGGCCTGCTTGTCGGCTTCCGACCAGCTTTCATAATCGCCGATCCCGAGGTAGCGGGTCATTTCACCCAGCGCTTCGGTGTGGCGGGTGCTTTCCTGACGGATATCGATACGCACCAGCGGTACGCCGAAAGATTTCACCCGGCGCAGGGTATCGAGCAGTTCGCCGTTGGCGATGATGCCCATGCCGCAGGCCTGCAGCGATTTATAGCAGGCGTACAGCGGTTCCCACAGCTGTTCGTTTTGCGTGATAAGACCCGCTGGTTTCGGCAGTTTTTGCCCTTTCAGACGCGCTTCCAGCCAGGCCTGGGTCTCCATCAGTTGGCTACGCAGTTTTTTCATCAGATAACGATACGGCTCTTGCGCGCCTTCCGCGCCGGCCAAATCGCGGAGCTCGTCGGTGCATTCGACCATCGACAGCTCGGAGATAAGCACCTGGATATCTTTCAGGAACAGATCGGTCGCTTTCCAGCGGCTGAGCAACAGCACGTGGCGGGTGATATCGGCGGTGACGTTCGGGTTGCCGTCGCGGTCGCCGCCCATCCAGGAGGTGAAGCGCACCGGGACGAAATCAACCGGTAGCTGGTAGCCGAGGTTGGCTTCCAGCTGTTCGTTCAGCTCGCGCAGATAGTTCGGCACGCCTTCCCACAGGCTGTTTTCAACTACCGCGAAACCCCATTTGGCTTCATCGACCGGAGAAGGGCGGTATTTACGAATTTCATCGGTATGCCAGGATTGGGCGATCAGTTGGCGCAGGCGGCGCATCAACTGATTGTGCTCATAGTCGGCGATATCTTTGTTATCCAACTGCTTAAGGCAGTTGTTGACCTCCACCATTTTGTGGATCAGCGTCCGGCGGGTGATCTCGGTCGGGTGAGCGGTTAACACCAGCTCCAGCGACAGGGATTCCACCGCTTTTTTAATGGTGTCTTCGTTGAGATTGGGTTGGTCTTTGAGTTTTCTCAGGGTACGCGCAATAACTTCCGGATTACTGGCGGCTTCGCCGTTGGGCGAAATGCTGTGATATTGCTCAGCGGTATTGGCCAGATTCAGGAACTGGCTAAAGGCGCGCGCCACCGGCAGCAGCTCGTCGTTGGACAAGTTTTGCAGCGTGGTGAGCAGCTCCTGGCGATTGGCTTCATTGCCCGCGCGAGAAGATTTGGACAACTTACGGATAGTTTCGACTCGATCAAGAATGTTTTCTCCTAACGCATCCTTGATGGTGTCGCCCAGCACCTTACCGAGCATACTGACATTACTACGCAAAGCGGAATATTGTTCGTTCATGTTACCCCAGACACCCCATCTCATTTTATTTTGTTATATCCGGCGCTCCGTGATTTGAGCAGTGGATAAGCAACCCGTCTTTTATAAAGCCACGTAAATACCCCCGCGTCAATTGCTGCGAAATCGCTTCAGCAAACGAATAAATAGCGATAATTTGCGAAAGTTAACTCAGCGGTCGGCGGATAAGCATTACTTATGGAAGTGTGACGATCGTCACTCTCCCGCCTCCGGACGTGAAGGCGGGAAAACGGCGGCAATTAATGCCAGCAGAAGTGATGGACAACCTGGGTGATGAGCTCGCGCGTTGGCTTAATAAACCGCGTCTCCAGATATTCATCCGGCTGGTGGGCCTGGTTGATAGAGCCCGGTCCTAACACCAGCGTAGGACACAGCGTCTGGATAAACGGCGCTTCGGTGCAGTAGTTCACCACTTCGGTCTGCGCGCCGAGCAGTTTTTCAACCACTTCGACCAGCTTGTGGTCCGGCGGGCATTCATAGCCTGGGATCGGCGGATGCAGCTCAGAGACCGTCAGACGCCCTGGCCAGCGCTCGCTAACCGGCGCCAGCGCTTCATCCAGCAGACCGTTCAGGTCGTTAAGCGTCATACCCGGCAATGGACGAATATCCATGTGCAGCTCGCAGCAGGCGCAGATGCGGTTGGATGCATCGCCGCCGTGAATGGCGCCCAGGTTGAGCGTCGGATAAGGCACGGTGAAGGCAGCGTAGTGGTAACGCTCTTTTAAGTCATCGCGCAGTTGCATGATGCGGCCAATCGCATCGTGCATCAGTTCGATAGCGTTCACGCCGCGCGCCGGGTCGCTGGAGTGGCCTGACTGGCCCAGTACGCGTACCGCTGTTGAAATGTGGCCTTTATGCGCCCGCACCGGCTGCAGCGAGGTCGGCTCGCCGATGATGGCGCAGTCCGGGCGCAGCTGTGTGGTTTCAGCGAAATAGCGCGCGCCCGCCATGCTGGTTTCTTCGTCAGCGGTGGCCAGAATATACAGCGGTTTTTTCAATTTACTGACGTCAACGTCGCGCAGGGCATCGAGGATAAACGCGAAGAAGCCTTTCATATCGGCGGTGCCGAGGCCGTAGAGTTTGTTGTCGTGCTCGGTAAGCGTAAACGGGTCGCGAGTCCAGCGACCATCGTCGAAAGGCACGGTATCGGTATGCCCGGCGAGCAGCAGGCCGCCAGCGCCGTGGCCGGTACTGGCCAACATATTGAATTTATTACGCGTCTCCGGTACCGGCTGGATCTCGACGTTAAAGCCCAGATCGCGGAACCAGCCGCCGAGTAAATTGATTAAAGACTCATTGCTTTGATCCAGCGCTTCTTCGGTCGCGCTGATGGAGGGTGTGGCGATCAATGCGCGGTAAATCTCGATAAAGGGCGGTAAATTGTTTTTCATTGTTGACACACCTCTGGTCATGATAGTATCAATATTCATGCAGTATTTGTGAATAAAAATACAATATCGTTGAGCGCAATAAAACCCATCGAATGTAAGGAGATGCTCTTCCAATGCTAAATACGCTGATCGTGGGAGCTAGCGGCTATGCCGGCGCAGAGCTGGTGGCCTATGTAAATCGCCACCCTCATATGAACATAACCGCTTTGACCGTCTCCGCGCAAAGTAATGATGCTGGAAAGTTAATTTCCGATATACATCCGCAGTTGAAAGGCATTGTCGATTTGCCGCTGCAGGCAATGTCCGATATCAGCGAATTTAGCGCCGGCGCGGATGTGGTGTTCCTCGCCACCGCGCATGAAGTCAGCCACGATCTGGCGCCGCAGTTTTTGGCCGCGGGCTGCGTGGTGTTCGATTTATCCGGCGCGTTTCGCGTCAACGATGGGGCGTTCTACGAAAAATACTACGGTTTCACTCATCAGCATCCGGACCTGCTCAAACAGGCGGTATACGGCCTGGCGGAGTGGAACGTCGAAGCATTGAAAGAGGCGAATTTGATCGCGGTGCCAGGCTGCTACCCGACGGCGGCGCAGCTGGCGTTAAAACCGCTGATCGATGCCGGTCTGTTGGATCTGAAGCAATGGCCGGTGATCAACGCCACCAGCGGCGTTAGCGGCGCCGGGCGTAAGGCGGCGATGAGCAATAGCTTCTGCGAAGTCAGCCTGCAGCCGTACGGCGTTTTCAATCATCGCCATCATCCGGAAATTTCTACCCATCTGGGCGCAGAGGTGATCTTCACTCCCCACTTGGGCAATTTTAAACGCGGTATTCTGGAAACCATTACCTGCCGTCTGAAGCCGGGCGTCGGTAAAGAGCAGGTTGCTGAGGTCTTCCAGCAGGCCTATGCCAATAAGCCGTTGGTCCGTTTATACGATAAAGGCGTACCGGCGCTGAAAAATGTGGTTGGGCTGCCATTCTGTGATATCGGTTTTGCCGTCCAGGATGAACATATTATCGTCGTGGCCGCAGAAGATAACCTGCTGAAAGGCGCGGCAGCGCAGGCCGTGCAGTGCGCTAACATTCGTTTCGGCTTCGCTGAGACGCAGTCTTTAATTTAAGGTGTGATGATGAACAATCCATTGATTATCAAACTTGGCGGCGTGTTATTGGATAGCGAAGAAGCGCTGGAACGTCTGTTTACCGCCTTGGTGCACTACCGCGAAACACACCAGCGTCCGCTGGTTATCGTCCACGGCGGCGGCTGCGTGGTGGATGAGCTGATGAAACAGCTTAATCTGCCGGTGAAAAAGAAAAATGGCCTGCGCGTAACGCCTGCCGATCAGATTGACATTATTACCGGCGCGCTGGCGGGAACCGCCAACAAAACGCTGCTGGCATGGGCGAAAAAGCATGGTCTTTCCTCGGTAGGGCTGTTCCTTGGCGATGGCGATAGCGTGAAGGTGACTCAGTTGGATGAAGAACTGGGCCACGTTGGTAAAGCGCAGGCAGGCTCGCCGACGCTTATCAATACGCTGCTGGCGGGCGGCTACCTGCCTGTGGTGAGCTCGATTGGCGTCACCGACGAAGGACAGCTGATGAACGTCAACGCCGATCAGGCGGCGACGGCGCTGGCGGCGACGCTGGGCGCGGATCTTATCCTGCTGTCCGATGTGAGCGGCATTCTCGACGGCAAAGGTCAGCGGATTGCGGAAATGACCGCCTCCAGGGCCGAGCAACTGATTGAACAGGGCATCATTACCGACGGTATGATTGTGAAAGTAAACGCGGCGCTGGACGCGGCGCGCGAGCTGGGTCGCCCGGTGGATATCGCCTCCTGGCGTCATGCCGAGCAGCTGCCGGCATTATTTAACGGTACCCCGATCGGTACGCGTATTTTGGCTTAAGATTGAATGCCCGGCGGCGCGTTGCTTGCCGGGGCGATAAGACCGTAGACCGGGTAAGCGCAGCGCGACCCGGCAGAACTCACGAATAAAGGAAGCATGTTATGGCACTTTGGGGCGGGCGTTTTACACAGGCAGCAGACCAGCGGTTCAAACAATTCAACGACTCTTTACGCTTTGACTATCGTCTGGCGGAACAGGATATCGTGGGATCCGTCGCCTGGTCCAAAGCGCTGGTAACCGTAGGCGTACTGACCGCCGATGAGCAGCTGCAGCTGGAAGAGGCGCTGAACGTTCTGCTGGAAGAGGTACGCGCCAACCCGCAGCAAATCCTTGAAAGCGATGCCGAAGATATCCATAGCTGGGTCGAAGGGAAACTGATCGATAAAGTCGGCCAGTTGGGCAAAAAACTGCATACCGGACGTAGCCGTAATGATCAGGTCGCCACCGATCTCAAGCTGTGGTGCAAAGAGACCGTCACCGAGCTGCTGTCCGCGACCCGCCAACTGCAAAGCGCGCTGGTGGAAACCGCTGGCAACAATCAGGATGCGGTGATGCCGGGTTATACCCATCTGCAGCGCGCCCAGCCGGTGACTTTTGCGCACTGGTGTCTGGCCTACGTTGAAATGCTGGCCCGTGATGAAAGCCGTCTGCAGGACGCGCTCAAGCGCCTCGATGTCAGCCCGCTGGGATGCGGCGCGCTGGCGGGAACCGCTTATGAAATCGACCGTGAGCAGCTGGCCGGTTGGTTGGGTTTCGCATCGGCGACCCGTAACAGCCTCGATAGCGTCTCCGATCGCGATCACGTGCTGGAACTGCTTTCCGATGCCTCTATCGGCATGGTGCACCTGTCGCGTTTTGCCGAAGATCTGATTTTCTTCAATACCGGCGAAGCGGGTTTTGTTGAACTCTCTGATCGCGTTACTTCCGGCTCGTCGCTGATGCCGCAGAAGAAAAACCCGGATGCGCTGGAACTGATCCGCGGTAAATGCGGCCGCGTGCAGGGCGCGCTGACCGGCATGATGATGACCCTGAAAGGGCTACCGCTGGCCTACAACAAAGATATGCAGGAAGACAAAGAAGGGCTGTTCGATGCGCTGGACACCTGGCTCGACTGCCTGCACATGGCGGCGCTGGTGCTGGACGGTATCCAGGTGAAACGTCCGCGCTGTGCGGAAGCGGCGCAGCAGGGTTACGCCAACGCTACCGAGCTGGCGGATTACCTGGTGGCAAAAGGCGTTCCGTTCCGCGAAGCACACCATATCGTCGGTGAAGCGGTGGTTGAAGCGATTGCTCAGGGCAAAGCGCTGGAAGATTTACCGTTAAGCGACTTGCAAAAGTTCAGCAGCGTTATCGGCGATGACGTCTACCCGATCCTGTCGTTGCAGTCCTGCCTTGATAAACGTGCGGCCAAAGGCGGCGTTTCGCCGCAGCAGGTGGCGCAGGCGATTGCCGACGCCAGACAGCGCCTGGTGTAAGAGATTGCGCGCGAGTGAATGAGCCTGGGTAACTCCCGGGCTTTTTTACGCAAAAAAAAAGCGGACACAAGGTCCGCAAAAGTTCACGTTGGCTTTAGTTGTTCGGGTAGGGAAACTGTGAGGCGACTCAATGATTTTCAGATGTTCTCCTCGTTTCTGTGGTTATTATTGAACAGAAAACTTGATAGGGATAATCGTTCGTTGCTATTCTATCTATCGCCATGGACTATCGTGGCGATGGAGGATGAATAATGAATATTCGCGATCTTGAATACCTGGTAGCGCTGGCTGAACATCGCCACTTCCGACGTGCGGCAGATTCCTGCCACGTCAGTCAGCCCACGCTCAGCGGACAAATTCGCAAGCTGGAAGATGAACTTGGGGTGATGTTACTGGAGCGCACCAGCCGTAAGGTTCTGTTCACTCAGGCGGGTTTGCTGCTGGTGGATCAGGCGCGTACCGTGCTACGCGAAGTAAAAGTGCTCAAGGAGATGGCAAGCCAGCAAGGGGAAACCATGTCCGGGCCGCTGCATATCGGCCTGATCCCGACGGTGGGGCCATATTTGCTGCCGCACATAATCCCGATGCTGCATCAGACTTTCCCGAAGCTGGAAATGTATCTGCATGAGGCGCAAACCCATCAGCTGCTGGCGCAGCTCGATAGCGGTAAGCTCGACTGCGCGATCCTCGCGCTGGTCAAAGAGAGTGAAGCCTTTATCGAAGTGCCGCTGTTCGATGAGCCGATGATGCTGGCTATCTACGAAGACCATCCGTGGGCGGAGCGCGATCGCGTGCCGATGTCGGATTTAGCCGGTGAAAAGCTGCTGATGTTGGAAGACGGACACTGTCTGCGCGACCAGGCGATGGGCTTCTGCTTTGAAGCGGGGGCGGATGAAGATACCCACTTCCGGGCGACCAGCCTTGAAACGCTGCGCAACATGGTTGCCGCCGGAAGTGGTATTACGCTGCTGCCGGCGCTGGCGGTACCGCAGGAGAGAAAACGCGATGGCGTGGTCTATATTCCGTGCATTAAGCCGGAACCAAGACGCACCATCGGGCTGGTTTATCGTCCTGGTTCGCCGCTGCGTAGCCGCTATGAGCATCTGGCGGAGGCCATCCGTAGTACTATGGATGGCCACTTCGATAAGGCGTTAAAAGAGGCGGTTTAAGCCGTTTAACGCCGCTACCCGATAGGCTTCGGCCATGGTCGGGTAGTTAAAGGTGGTGTTAACGAAGTACTCAATGGTGTTACCGCCACCTTTCTGCTCCATAATCGCCTGGCCGATATGAATAATTTCGGCCGCGCGCTCGCCAAAACAGTGGATACCGAGGATCTCTTTCGTCTCGCGATGGAACAGAATCTTCAGCGTACCTACGCTCATACCGACGATTTGCGCCCGCGCCAGATGTTTAAACTGCGCGCGACCGACCTCATAAGGCACCTTCATGGCGGTTAGCTGCTGCTCGGTTTTACCCACTGAGCTGATTTCCGGAATGGTGTAGATCCCGGTCGGGATATCTTCAATCAGATGCGCGGAGGCTTCGCCTTTGATCAGCGCCTGCGCGGCGATGCGCCCCTGATCGTAAGCCGCTGATGCCAGGCTCGGATAACCGATAACGTCGCCGACGGCATAGATGTGCGGCAGAGCAGTCTGATACATGCTGTTCACTTTCAGCTGGCCGCGGCTGTCGGTTTGCAGACCGATATTTTCCAGCGCCAGGGTGTCGGTGTTACCGGTACGGCCGTTGGCGTACAGCAGGCAGTCAGCTTTCAGCTTCTTACCGGATTTCAGATGCATGATCACGCCATCATCGACGCCTTCGATTTTCTCGTACTCTTCGTTGTGGCGGATAACCACGCCGCTGTTCCAGAAGTGATAGGAGAGCGAATCGGACATCTCCTGATCGAGGAACGCCAGTAGACGATCGCGGGTGTTGATCAGATCGACCTTAACTTCCATACCGCGGAAGATCGATGCGTACTCGCAGCCGATCACCCCGGCGCCGTAAATGATCACGTGGCGCGGTTCGTGGTGCAGGCTAAGAATGGAATCGCTGTCGTAAATGCGCGGGTGGTGGAAATCGACGTCGGCCGGATGATACGGGCGCGAGCCGCAGGCGATAACGAATTTCTCGGCGGTGACCGTTTCTACGGTGCCATCGTGACACTCCAGCGCCAGCGTGTGCTCATCAACAAAGTGGGCGTTGCCCTGCAGAATTTCGCAGTGGTTGCGCTCATAGAAACCCTGACGCATATGGGTTTGCTGGTTAATGACGCTGTCGGCATGGTTGAGGATGTCGGCGAAGGAAGAACGGAGAAGACGGGAATGGTCGCTGTAGAGGGGGTTTTGGTTAAACTCGATAATACGGCTGACGGCATGGCGAAGCGCTTTTGACGGGATGGTTCCCCAGTGGGTACAACCACCGCCGACGTTATGGTAGCGCTCGATAACGGCAACACGAGCTCCCTGTTTCACCAGTCCCATAGCGGCGCCTTCGCCGCCAGGACCGGAACCAATCACTATTGCATCATAATCCCAAGAGTGTGACATGGCATTACTCACCTGTTTTATACACAAAATAAACACGATGATAACATTTGGCGAGCTTTAACCCAATTATCGTTGTGCTTTTTTGCGGCATAAAAGCAGAAACGGCTCATAAACAATCATTCACAATCCAGTACAAACCGATTAGTTTTAATCTCTGGTATAGTGCCGACAGGGCTATTGGAAGGATTCATACATCGTGATGGGCGTAAGAGCACAACAAAAAGAAAAAACCCGCCGCTCGCTGGTGGAAGCGGCATTTAGCCAACTTAGCGCTGAGCGAAGCTTTGCCAGCCTGAGCTTGCGCGAGGTTGCGCGGGAAGCAGGGATCGCGCCGACGTCCTTTTATCGTCATTTTCGCGATGTCGATGAGTTAGGCCTGACGATGGTAGACGAAAGCGGGCTAATGCTGCGCCAGCTGATGCGCCAGGCGCGCCAGCGCATTGCCAAAGGCGGCAGCGTGATCCGCACCTCCGTCTCTACCTTTATGGAGTTTATTGGTAACAACCCGAACGCCTTTCGCCTGCTGTTGCGTGAGCGTTCTGGCACATCCGCGGCGTTTCGAGCCGCTGTAGCGCGCGAGATCCAGCATTTCATCGCGGAACTTGCCGACTATTTAGAACTCGAAAATCATATGCCGCGCGCCTTTACCGAAGCGCAGGCTGAAGCTATGGTCACCATCGTATTCAACGCCGGTGCGGAAGCGCTGGACGTCAGTCCGGAACAGCGCCGACAGCTGGAAGAGCGGCTGGTACTGCAGCTCAGAATGATTTCAAAAGGCGCGTATTACTGGTATCGCCGTGAACAAGAAAAAATGTCACATCATTCCGAATAACGTGAAGGACGAGCAATGAAACACTCAGTTCAAGATAAAGGTACGCTACTGCTGGCGCTGATCGCGGGTCTGTCCATTAATGGCACCTTCGCCGCGCTGTTCAGCTCAATCGTTCCCTTTTCCATCTTCCCGGTTCTGTCGCTGCTGCTGACGGTGTACTGCCTGCACCAGCGCTATCAGAACCGCAGTATGCCGGTCGGGCTGCCGGGGCTTTCCGCCGCCTGTTTTATTCTCGGCGTATTGCTGTATAGCACCGTGGTGCGCGCAGAATATCCGGATATCGGCTCTAACTTCTTCCCGGCCGTACTGTCCGTCGTGATGGTGTTCTGGATCGGTTACAAGATGCGCAACCGCAAAGATACCGCGGCGGAGTAATCCGCCAGGCAATAACCCGGCAACGTTGCGTTCGCCGGGTTTTTTTATGCGTTTATTTCTTCGTTAACAGCACGCCGCATTCCATATGGTGGGTATACGGGAACTGATCGAATAGCGCCAGGCGGGTGACATTGTGCGTCTGGCTGAGGGTTTCCAGGTTCTGGCACAGTGTTTCCGGGTTGCAGGAGATATACAGAATTCGCGGATAGGCCTGAACCATTTTTTCGGTCTCGCTATCCAGCCCGCTGCGCGGCGGATCGACAAAAATGGTTTCGCACTGATAGCTTTGCAGATCGATACCCTGTAGACGGTTAAACTCTCGCACGCCGTTCATCGCCTGAGTAAACTCTTCTGCCGCCATGCGGATAATCTGCACGTTATCGATATGGTTGGCGGCAATATTGTATTGCGCGGAGGCGACTGACGGTTTAGCGATTTCCGTCGCCAGCACGCGATCGAAGTTACGCGCCAGCGCCAGAGAGAAGTTGCCGTTGCCGCAGTAGAGCTCCAGCAGATCGCCGGTGGAGCCTTTGGTGACGTCCAGCGCCCACTCCAGCATCTGAATATTCATCGCCGCGTTTGGCTGGGTAAAGCTGTTTTCTACCTGACGATAAATCATTTCGCGCCCGCCAACCGGTAGACGTTCATCGACATAATCCCTATCGAGCTCGATT
Organism: Klebsiella sp. 141162; assembly: GCF_050600755.1. Classification (NCBI taxonomy): domain Bacteria; kingdom Pseudomonadati; phylum Pseudomonadota; class Gammaproteobacteria; order Enterobacterales; family Enterobacteriaceae; genus Klebsiella; species Klebsiella sp. 141162. Next base: position 95,219 of record NZ_JAQIRI010000013.1, read on the forward strand.
TTGGTTTTAGTGGCGCGGCCAATCAGCTGCACGTTGAGATTTTGCGCGCGCAGGGCATCGCGCAGCGCTTCCGCGTGCTGGCGCCATTCGTCGTCGAGCTTCTTGTGATAGAGCAGCGAGACGATGGCCTGGTTGCTCATGGTCGTCAGATAATCAATCTGGAAAAGCTTATGGCGCAGGACCGGGTTATGGCGCACGCCGTCGAGCATCGCCGGCATCAGCTGGTTGATGAGCTCGCTGGCGGCCGGGAAGGTATCGACGCGAATACGCGACTTGGTCTGCTGATCGAAGATGATGTGATAGAGGTCGTCGCCGTCGTGCCACAGGCGAAATTCAGCGCGCATCCGGTAGTGGCTGACCGGCGAACGAAATACCTCCGGAACCGGCGCGGCAAAAGGGGCCATCATTTTCTGCAAACGGACGACTTTTTCTGCCAGTTGCGCTTCGTATTGCTCGGTAGGGAGGTGTTCGGGGGTCATGATGCATCCTGAATAAAATAAGTACGCGGGGATTGTAGGGAAAGCATTGGGGATGTCCAGCCCTGGTTGCGGATGAAATATCGTTATAGCAGTCTGGACATCTATATGTTTCTAATTGTAGCATCTTGCAACCGGTCCTCTGAGTTAATAGGGAATCCAGTGCGAATCTGGAGCTGACGCGCAGCGGTAAGGAAAGGCGAGAAATAAGCGCACTCGGTGCAGACACTGCGGTTAGCCGTGGGAAGTCATTATTTCTTGAAACCGCCTCCAAGCCCGAAGACCTGCCGGATACGTCGCATTTGGTTTCTATCATCGCGAGCTATTGATAGAGCCGGCGGCATCCTCTCTATATTATGGATGCTTTTACAATGATTAAAAAAGCTTCGCTGATGACGGCTTTATCCGTCACGGCATTTTCCGGCTGGGCGCAGGACAGCAATTCAAATACGTTAGTGGTGACGGCAAACCGTGTGGCGCAACCTATCGAGACCGTGCTGGCGCCGGTGAGCGTGGTGACGCGGCAGGATATCGATCGCTGGCAGTCAACCTCTCTCACCGATGTGATGCGCCGCCTGCCGGGCGTGGACATCGCGCAAAACGGCGGCATGGGGCAGCAGAGCTCTCTCTTCGTACGCGGTACCAACTCCAGCCATGTCTTAATCCTGGTGGATGGCGTACGTCTGAATCAGGCGGGCGTCAGCGGCTCTTCCGACTTAAGCCAGTTCCCTATCGCTCTGGTACAGCGCATTGAGTACGTTCGCGGCCCGCGCTCGGCGGTCTACGGTTCAGACGCGATTGGCGGGGTGGTGAACATTATTACCACTCGCGACCAGGACGGCACCACGCTCAATGCCGGCGTGGGTTCAAATGGCTACCAGAACTACGGCGGCAGCACGCAGCAGACTTTCGGCGGTCATACCCGCGTCACCCTGGCGGGCGACTATACCTATACCAAAGGCTTTGATGTTGTCGCGGAAGGCAATACCGGCGGCGTTCGCCAGCCGGATCGCGATGGCTTTATGAGCAAAACGATCTACGGGGCGCTGGAGCATAGCTTCTCCAATGAGTGGAGCGGCTTTGTGCGCGGATATGGTTATGACAACCGGACGGCCTATGATGGCTCTCCTTATGGCGGCGTATTAGTCGACACTCGCCAGCTGTATAGCCAGACCTGGGATGCCGGCCTGCGTTTTAATCAGGATATCTTCCACTCGCAGCTGACTTCCAGCTATAGCCACAGCAAGGACTACAATTACGATCCGCGACTGGGGCGCTATGACACCTCGGCGACGCTGGATGAAGTGAAACAGTACAACGTGCAGTGGGCGAACACGGTCGATGTTGGCCACGGCAACGTGGGCGCCGGAATCGACTGGCAGAAACAAACCACCGAGCCTGGCACGAACTATGTGACCGATGGCTATGAAATCCGTAATACCGGCCTGTTTATCACCGGCTTGCAAAAGTTGGGCGATTTCACCCTGGAAGGGGCGGCGCGTAGCGATGATAACTCGCAGTTTGGCCAGCACGGTACCTGGCAGAGCAGCGCCGCGTGGGAGTTTATCGACGGCTACCGCTTTATCGCCTCTTATGGCACCGCCTACAAAGCGCCGAATCTCGGCCAGCTTTACGGCTTCTATGGTAATCAGAATCTCGACCCGGAAGAGAGCAAGCAGTGGGAAGGGGCCTTTGAAGGCCTGACGTCTGGGGTGACATGGCGCCTGTCCGGATATCGTAACGACATCGACAATCTGATCGACTACGACTCGCAGCTGATGAAATATTACAACGTCGGCAAGGCGCGTATTAAAGGTATTGAAGCGACGGCGTCGTTTGATACCGGGCCGCTGGCGCACAGCATCAGCTATGACTATGTCGATGCGCGTGATGCGAAAACCAACGAGCTGCTGGTGCGCCGGGCAAAACAGCAGGTGAAATACCAGCTGGACTGGCAGGTTTATGATTTCGACTGGGGTGTGACCTATCACTATCTTGGCACCCGTTATGACAACACTTACGACCCGGTAACCTATGCGCCTGAGAGCGTTAAGTTGGGCGGCGTAAGCTTGTGGGATCTCGCAGTTTCGTATCCAGTCACCTCACATCTCACAGTTCGTGGTAAAATAGCCAACCTGTTCGATAAAGATTACGAGACAGTATATGGCTACCAAACTGCAGGACGGGAATACACCTTGTCTGGCAGCTACACCTTCTGATCCACGTCCCACCGTGCTGGTGTTTGATTCCGGCGTCGGTGGGTTGTCGGTATATAACGAGATTCGGCAGCTGCTGCCGGATCTACATTACATTTATGCTTTCGATAACGTTGCTTTCCCGTATGGCGAGAAGAGCGAAGAGTTTATCGTTGAGCGTGTTGTTGAGATCGTGACTGCCGTTCAGCAACGCTATCCTCTGGCGCTGGCGGTCATCGCCTGTAATACCGCCAGTACCGTTTCCCTGCCAGCCCTACGTGAAAAGTTCGCTTTCCCGGTGGTCGGCGTGGTGCCGGCAATTAAGCCTGCCGCGCGCTTAACGGCAAACGGCATTGTTGGCCTGCTGGCGACGCGCGGTACCGTCAAGCGTCCTTATACCCGTGAACTCATTGACCGCTTTGCCAATGAGTGCCGCATCGAAATGCTGGGTTCCGCTGAGCTGGTGGAATTGGCAGAGGCGAAGCTGCACGGCGAAGCGGTACCGTTAGAAGAGCTGCGTCGAATTCTGCGCCCGTGGCTACGGATGCAGGAACCGCCCGATACGGTCGTATTAGGTTGTACGCACTTCCCACTACTGGCGGAAGAACTGCAACAGGTTATGCCGGAAGGAACGCGGTTTATCGATTCCGGCGCGGCGATTGCTCGACGCACCGCCTGGCTGCTAGAGCATGAAGCGCCGGATGCCAAATCGAATGATGCCAATAAGGCTTTTTGCATGGCGATGACCCCGGATACTGAACAGCTTTTACCCGTTTTACAGCGTTACGGCTTTGAAACGCTGGAAAAACTACCGCTTTAATGGCGTTTTGCGCAAAAAAAAGACGGTTGAAAAGTTTTTTGAAAACAGGGCTTGTCAACGTCTCAGAACTCCCTATAATGCGCCACCACTGACACGGAACAACGGCAAACAAGCCGCCGGGTCAGCGGGGTTCCGGTGAGAACCTCGCGGAGAAAAGCAAAATAAATGCTTGACTCTGAGGCGGGAAAGCGTAATATGCACACCCCGCGCCGCAGCGAAAAACGAAGCGGCACTGCTCTTTAACAATTTATCAGACAATCTGTGTGGGCACTCAAAGTGACATGGATTCTTAACGTCCTCGGACGAAAAATGAATACCAAGTCTCT
>NZ_JAQIRI010000014.1:0-85701 GCF_050600755.1 Klebsiella sp. 141162
AAAAAATTCGGTGGAGCGGTAGTTCAGTCGGTTAGAATACCTGCCTGTCACGCAGGGGGTCGCGGGTTCGAGTCCCGTCCGTTCCGCCACTTATTTATATTAAGCCTGCTATATTAGCGGGCTTAATAGCGAGAAAGATTTAGGGGCGTAGCTCAGTTGGTAGAGCACCGGTCTCCAAAACCGGGTGTCGCGAGTTCGAGTCTCTCCGCCCCTGCCATATATAATCCTTTGCTTCGGCAAAGGATTTTTTTTGTCTTTAATTTCTTCCCTCACACTGCCTTTCTTGCCTTTTGGTCACTCCATCCATGGAGTCAGATCGCTATTCCAGGATGCTGCTTTTCAGGATCTCGCGAATATGTGCCTGCTTATCGCTATTTTGTAGCCAGATGGCATACAGAGGACGTGAAAGCGTCGCGCTATCGGTCACCGTGTGCAGGCCGGTTTTCTGCTGTGCCCAACTAACGGGTAACCAGGTACAACCGTTCAGCGTACTGAGTTGCTGATAAGCCAGTTCGGCGGAGCTCGTTGTCAACAGCGGCACATCATCGCTACCGATCAAACCCGCTTCGTTTTGCTGGAAGTCTGGTCCCCATTCCAGGCGCAGGTAGTTCAAATCATTCTTATTTTTTCCCGGCGCGGCACAATAGAGCGCCAGGGTGAAATGACCCAATAACTGGCTGCTTAATTCATCCATCTTCGGTGATTCAGTGGTGATCAGGAGATCAAGCTGGCGTTCATGCAACTGCTTTACTAATGACTGGCGCTGGGCTATCCGCGCCTCAAATTGCAGGTTATAGGGATCGTTGTAGAGTGTCCCCAGCCAACCGTTCAACAGGCATTCCCACAGCGATGCGCTGGCGCCGATCGAAAATTCATTATGGCGAGAAGAGTGGGCGACCTCCTTACGCGCGGCCTGCCAGGTATTCATCAACGTTTCGGCATAGGGCAATAGTTTCTCGCCGGCTGACGTCAGGCGAATATTGTTACGATGACGGGTAAATAGATTCACGCCCAACTGGTTCTCCAGCTGACGAATGCGGAAGCTAACCGCTGATTGTGTTAAATAAAGCGCTTCCGCTGCCCGTCCAAAGTGGCGAGTTCTGCTCACTTCAAGGAAAGTTTTGAGCAATTCCGTGTCCACACTCTTCTCCGCAAAATTATTTGTCGTGATGATTTAAATGTTTTGTTTGACGCTCTGTCAAGCGTAACTAATACTCCGCGCCATAAATAGCTCGGCCAAAGAATCAGGAGCGTGTAGGATGGCGGAAAGCTTTACGACGACTAATCGTTTTTTCGACAATAAAAATTATCCACGCGGGTTCTCCCGTCACGGTGATTTCACCATCAAAGAGGCGCAACTGCTTGAACGTCATGGTTACGCCTTTAATGAGCTGGAATTGGGCAAACGCGAGCCTGTTACCGAAGATGAAAAACAGTTCGTTGCGGTATGTCACGGCGAACGTGAGCCAGTAACCGACGCGGAACGCGTTTGGATTAAGTATATGGCGCGAATCAAACGTCCGAAGCGTTTTCATACCTTATCTGGCGGCAAGCCGCAGGTTGAAGGCGCTGAAGACTACACTGAAAGCGACGATTAAAAAAAAGGGCGAAAGCCCTTTTTTTATGCCATCAGCGTCTGCAGGTGATTTAACATGCGGTCGATAGCCCGGTAGCTTAGCGCCTCCTGCAAATGATGACGTTCAATATCCCTATCCTCATTAAGATCGGCGATAGTACGCGCAACTTTCAGTAAACGTTGCCATGCGCGGATTGAAAGCCCTAATAGTGACAGCGTCTGTTCCAGCCATATCGCGTCGTCTTCTTTCAGCTTGCACCAGACTTTTATCTCCCCGCTATCCAGTTGCGCGTTCAGTTTATTCTGCCGTGCGAGCTGTCTGTCGCGCGCCGCTAATACCCGTAATCGGATGGTGGCGCTTCGCTCTTCACCGCCGCCACCCCGGCTTAATACGCCCGGCGGAGGGAGCGGAATTTCAAGCGAAAGATCGAAGCGGTCGAGAAATGGCCCTGATAATCGGCCCAGGTAGCGTAGGGTCTGTTCCGGCGTGGCCCGATTATGCTGACCCTGATAATGTCCTGTTGGGCTGGGGTTCATGGCGGCAATCAGCTGAAATCTTGCGGGATAATCAATCTTAGCCCGAGTGCGGGAAAGATGAATTTTTCCTGATTCGATGGGCTCTCGTAGTGCATCCAGAACCCGACGTTCGAATTCGGGTAGTTCATCAAGAAACAGAATACCGTTATGTGCAAGGGAGATCTCTCCAGGGGCCGGGATTGAGCCGCCGCCGACCATCGCCGCTAGCGAAGCGCTATGGTGAGGGGCGCGAAAAGGCCGCCGACGCCACTGGCGCGTGACGTAATGAGCATTGACGAGGCTGAGAATAGCCGCGCTTTCCAGCGCTTCCTGGTTGGTTAGCGGCGGTAAAAGCCCCGGTAAACGGCTGGCGAGCATCGTCTTTCCTGTCCCCGGCGGACCCATCAAGAGCAAATTGTGACCGCCAGCTGCGACTATCTCCAGCGCGCGTTTTCCCTGCTGTTGGCCAATGACATCGCCGAGATCGTCATAATCATTGTCGTCTGTCGCGATTTCGCCAGCTGGCGCCTGCAGAGTATGTTTCCCCTCCAGAAACGCGCAAACTTCCTGCAGGTGTCCGGCTATAAGGCACTCATTGCCGCCAATCAAACCGACCTCTTCGGCATTATCTCCGGCAACGATGATCTTCCTCCCGGCTTTTATTGCCTCCATAGCGCTGGATATAGCCCCTGGAACGCCGCGTAACGCGCCTGTAAGGGCTAATTCGCTAATAAACTCATACTGATTAAGTTTCGGTGCGGCAAGCTGCTGCGAAGCGACCAGGAGCGCGAGAGCAATAGGTAAATCATATCTCCCTCCTTCTTTGGGCAGATCGGCGGGTGCGAGATTGATGGTTATCTTCTTCGCTGGAAAGCTGTAGCCGCTGTTAATAATGGCGCTACGCACCCGATCGCGGGCTTCCTTTACCGTGGTTTCCGGTAGACCGACCATCGTCAAGCCGGGGAGTCCGTTGCTGATATGGACTTCGACGGTAATTAGCGGCGCGCTGACCCCGAGCGCCGCGCGGGTATAGACAATTGCGAGTGACATAACGCCTCCTGAGCGGAATGATTATGTCTATTCAAACGGTTTCATAAACCTGTGAATATTTAACTTTACGTTGCTTGTTCCAGACAATTACCTGCAAAGTTTTGCATTTTCATTGTCTTGGGAGTGCGCGCGCAAATCCGTCATGAAGCCGTTTTAATGCCGTGAAGCACTGAAGCAAACGCGAGAATAAGCTGAATTTTTTTCATTTTATTTTTTTCTTTTTAAAAACAACTGGTTTAATAAAAATTGTTAGCAAGATCAGAAAATGGAACATAAAAAAATCTTGTGCTTAATGTGATGTCTGTGGTAACTCTTTAGGTATTCCTTCGAACAAGAAGCCAGAAAGAACAGAAAATGACAGCCCTTCTACGAGTGATTAGCCTGGTCGTGATTAGCGTGGTGGTGATTATTATCCCACCGTGCGGGGCTGCACTTGGACGAGGAAAGGCTTAGAAATCAAGCCTTAACGAACTAAGACCCCCGCACCGAAAGGTCCGGGGGTTTTTTTATAACTTAAAAAACATAAGCGAGGAGCAGAAGATGGGTTTTAGCATAAAATTCTGTTTCTCCCGATCTATGGCGGGGAAGTAACTATGAACGGGGCGCAGTGGGTGGTACATGCTTTGCGAACACAGGGTGTCGATACGGTATTTGGCTATCCGGGTGGCGCGATTATGCCGGTCTACGATGCATTGTATGACGGCGGCGTGGAACACCTGCTGTGTCGACACGAGCAGGGCGCCGCAATGGCTGCCATCGGTTATGCCCGCGCGACCGGCAAAACCGGAGTCTGCATCGCCACTTCCGGCCCTGGCGCCACCAACCTGATCACCGGTTTGGCGGATGCGTTACTTGATTCTGTGCCTGTTGTTGCGATCACCGGTCAGGTGGCGGCGCCGTTTATCGGCACCGATGCTTTTCAGGAAGTGGACGTTCTCGGTTTGTCGCTGGCCTGCACCAAACACAGTTTCCTGGTGCAGTCGTTGGAAGAGCTGCCGCGCGTGATCGCGGAGGCTTTCCAGGTGGCAAACTCAGGCCGTCCTGGCCCGGTACTGGTTGATATCCCGAAGGATATCCAGCTGGCTAAAGGCGAATTAGATCCGCATTTCTCTACCGTTCCTGACGATGTTGAGTTTCCTCACGCAGAAGTCGAGCAGGCGTTAGCGATGCTTGCGCAGTCCCATAAGCCGATGCTGTACGTGGGCGGCGGCGTCGGAATGGCGCAAGCGGTACCGGCCGTGCGCGAATTTCTGGCGGTGACGCAGATGCCTGTCACCTGCACCCTGAAAGGGTTGGGCGCCGTTGCCGCGGATTATCCGTATTACCTTGGCATGCTCGGTATGCATGGCACCAAGGCGGCAAATCTGGCGGTGCAGGAGTGCGATTTACTGATTGCCGTCGGCGCCCGTTTTGATGACCGGGTGACCGGCAAGCTGAATACCTTTGCCCCGCACGCCAAAGTAATCCATATGGATATTGACCCGGCCGAGCTGAACAAACTGCGCCAGGCGCACGTCGCCTTAACTGGAGATTTAAACGCCATGCTGCCAGCGTTGCAGCAGCCGTTGGCCATCGATGCGTGGCGCGAGCACAACGCGCAGCTGCGCGCGGAGCACGCCTGGCGCTACGATCATCCCGGCGAAGCAATCTACGCGCCGCTGTTGCTCAAGCAGCTTTCCGATCGCAAACCGGCGGATTGCGTCGTGACGACCGATGTCGGCCAGCACCAAATGTGGTCGGCCCAGCACATGACCTATACCCGTCCGGAAAATTTCATCACTTCCAGCGGCCTGGGCACCATGGGCTTCGGCCTGCCGGCAGCCGTCGGCGCGCAGGTGGCCCGCCCGGACGATACGGTTATCTGTATCTCCGGCGATGGCTCTTTCATGATGAACGTGCAGGAGCTGGGCACCGTTAAGCGCAAGCAGTTACCGTTGAAAATCGTGCTGCTGGATAACCAACGTTTAGGTATGGTTCGCCAGTGGCAGCAGCTGTTCTTCCAGGAGCGTTACAGCGAAACCACGCTTACCGATAATCCTGATTTTCTTACGCTGGCCAGCGCTTTCGGCATTCCAGGCCAGCACATCACCCGTAAAGACCAGGTTGAAGCGGCACTCGACACCATGCTTTCGAGCCAGGGGCCATACCTGCTTCATGTCTCAATCGATGAACTTGAGAATGTCTGGCCGTTGGTGCCGCCCGGCGCCAGTAATGCAGAAATGCTGGAGAAATTATCATGATGCAACATCAGGTCGCTTTACAGGCTCGCTTCAACCCCGAAACCTTAGAACGCGTGCTGCGCGTGGTGCGCCATCGCGGTTTTCAAATCTGCTCAATGAATATGGAAACCGCGTCGGATGCGCAAAACATAAATATCGAACTGACCGTTGCCAGCCAGCGGCCCGTCGAATTACTGTTTAGTCAGTTACGCAAACTGGTCGACGTCGCCTGCGTCGAGATCCAGCAACCCACATCACAACAAATCCGCGCCTGAGCGCAGAGGAATAAAAAAAATGACGACGAAGAAAGCTGATTACATTTGGTTCAATGGCGAGATGACTCCATGGGGCGAGGCGAAAGTACACGTCATGTCCCACGCGCTGCACTACGGGACTTCGGTATTCGAAGGTATCCGCTGCTACGATTCTCACAAAGGGCCAGTGGTGTTCCGCCATCGTGAACACATGCAGCGTCTGCATGATTCAGCCAAAATCTACCGTTTCCCGGTTTCTCAGAGCGTTGACGAGCTGATGGAAGCCTGCCGCGAAGTTATCCGTACCAATAAACTGACCAGCGCTTATATCCGTCCGCTGGTGTTTGTTGGCGATGTTGGCATGGGCGTTAACCCGCCGGACGGTTACAAAACCGACGTTATCATCGCGGCGTTCCCGTGGGGTGCATACCTTGGCGCAGAAGCGCTGGAGCAGGGGATCGATGCGATGGTTTCTTCCTGGAACCGCGCGGCGCCTAACACCATCCCAACCGCAGCGAAAGCGGGCGGCAACTATCTCTCCTCTCTGCTGGTCGGCAGCGAAGCGCGTCGTCACGGTTATCAGGAAGGTATCGCGCTGGACGTTAACGGCTATATCTCCGAAGGCGCAGGCGAAAACCTGTTTGAGGTGAAAGATGGCGTGCTGTTTACTCCGCCGTTTACCTCTTCCGCGCTGCCGGGTATCACCCGCGACGCCATCATCAAGCTGGCGAAAGATCTCGGTATCGAAGTCCGCGAGCAGGTGCTGTCCCGCGAATCTCTGTACCTGGCGGATGAAGTGTTCATGTCCGGTACCGCTGCGGAAATCACGCCGGTACGCAGCGTTGACGGTATCCAGGTCGGCGCAGGCCGCCGCGGTCCGGTGACCAAACGCATTCAGGAAGCCTTCTTTGGCCTCTTCACCGGTGAAACGGAAGATAAATGGGGCTGGCTGGATCCGGTAAGTAAGTGATTAAAAATGGGACGGCACGCACCGTCCCATTGCATAAACAGAGATGGGAGTAAAAAGAGCATGCCTAAGTACCGTTCCGCCACCACCACACATGGCCGCAATATGGCGGGCGCCCGCGCGCTGTGGCGCGCAACCGGGATGACCGATGCCGATTTCGGCAAACCAATCATCGCCGTTGTTAACTCCTTTACCCAGTTTGTTCCAGGGCACGTGCATCTGCGCGATCTCGGCAAACTGGTTGCCGAGCAGATTGAAGCTGCGGGCGGCGTCGCTAAAGAATTCAACACCATCGCGGTGGATGATGGGATCGCCATGGGTCACGGGGGTATGCTCTATTCACTGCCATCCCGCGAGCTCATCGCCGATTCAGTCGAGTACATGGTTAACGCCCACTGCGCCGATGCCATGGTCTGTATCTCCAACTGTGACAAAATCACCCCGGGGATGCTGATGGCCTCCCTGCGGTTGAATATTCCGGTGATCTTTGTTTCCGGCGGCCCGATGGAGGCCGGGAAAACTAAGCTGTCTGACAAAATCATCAAGTTGGATCTGGTTGATGCCATGATTCAAGGGGCAGACCCGAAAGTCTCTGACGATCAGAGCGAACAGGTAGAGCGTTCCGCCTGTCCGACCTGCGGTTCGTGCTCGGGTATGTTCACCGCGAACTCAATGAACTGCCTGACCGAAGCATTAGGCCTGTCGCAGCCGGGTAATGGTTCTCTGCTGGCGACCCATGCCGACCGTAAAGCGCTGTTTCTCAACGCCGGTAAACGTATCGTTGAACTGACCAAACGCTACTACGAGCAGGACGACGCTTCCGCGCTACCGCGCAATATCGCCAGCAAGGCGGCATTTGAAAACGCCATGACTCTCGATATCGCAATGGGCGGCTCAACCAATACCGTACTGCACCTGCTGGCGGCGGCGCAGGAAGCCGAAATCGACTTCACCATGAGTGATATCGACAAGCTGTCCCGCAAAGTGCCGCAGCTGTGTAAGGTGGCGCCGAGTACGCAAAAATACCATATGGAAGACGTGCACCGCGCCGGTGGCGTGCTGGGTATCCTCGGCGAGCTGGATCGCGCGGGGTTACTCAACCGCGAGGTTAAAAACGTCCTTGGCCTGACGCTGCCGCAGACCCTGGAACAGTACGATGTGATGGTGACCCAGGACGACGCGGTGAAAAAAATGTTCCGCGCCGGTCCGGCGGGGATCCGTACTACCCAGGCGTTCTCGCAGGATTGCCGCTGGGATACGCTGGATGACGATCGCGCTGAGGGATGTATCCGTTCTCTGGAACATGCCTACAGTAAAGACGGTGGCCTGGCAGTACTGTACGGTAACTTTGCCGAAAACGGCTGTATCGTCAAAACCGCTGGCGTCGACGATAGCATCCTGAAATTTACCGGCCCGGCGAAAGTTTATGAAAGCCAGGACGAAGCGGTTGAGGCTATCCTCGGCGGCAAAGTCGTGGAAGGCGACGTCGTGGTTATTCGCTATGAAGGGCCGAAAGGCGGGCCGGGAATGCAGGAGATGCTCTATCCGACCACCTTCCTCAAGTCCATGGGTCTTGGCAAAGCGTGCGCGTTGATCACCGATGGCCGTTTCTCCGGCGGCACCTCCGGGCTTTCCATCGGCCACGTATCGCCGGAAGCCGCGAGCGGCGGCAACATCGCTATCATCGAAGATGGCGACATGATTGCTATCGATATTCCGAACCGCGGTATCCAACTGCAGCTCAGCGATGCCGAAATCGCCGCCCGTCGCGAAGCGCAAGAAGCGCGTGGCGATAAGGCGTGGACGCCGAAAGACCGCGAGCGCCAGGTCTCCTTCGCGCTGCGCGCTTACGCCAGCCTCGCGACCAGTGCCGACAAGGGCGCCGTGCGCGATAAATCAAAACTTGGGGGTTAATCATGGCCGAGTCGCAACCCCTATCCGCCGCCCCTGAGGGGGCGGAGTATCTCCGGGCGGTACTGCGCGCGCCGGTTTATGAAGCGGTGCAGAAAACCCCGCTGCAAAAAATGGACAAGCTCTCTTCGCGTCTCGATAACGTTATCCTGGTGAAACGCGAAGACCGCCAGCCGGTGCATAGCTTTAAGCTGCGCGGCGCCTACGCGATGATGTCCGGCCTGACGGCGGAACAAAAATCAAATGGTGTGATCACCGCTTCGGCGGGTAATCATGCGCAGGGCGTGGCGTTTTCTGCCTCCCGGCTGGGTGTTAAGGCGCTGATCGTGATGCCGGTAGCGACCGCCGATATCAAAGTCGATGCCGTTCGCGGCTTTGGCGGCGAAGTGTTACTGCACGGCGCCAACTTTGACGAAGCGAAAGCCCGCGCGATCGAGCTGGCGCAGCAGCAGGGTTTTACCTGGGTGCCGCCGTTCGATCACCCGATGGTTATCGCCGGTCAGGGAACGCTGGCGCTGGAGCTGCTGCAGCAGGATGCCCACATTGACCGCGTATTCGTCCCGGTTGGCGGCGGCGGTCTGGCGGCAGGCGTGGCGGTGCTGATCAAGCAGCTGATGCCGCAGATTAAAGTGATAGCGGTGGAAGCGGAAGACTCGGCGTGTCTGAAGGCGGCGCTGGATGCCGGCCACCCGGTGGATCTGCCGCGCGTCGGTTTGTTCGCTGAAGGCGTGGCGGTGAAGCGCATCGGCGATGAAACGTTCCGTGTATGCCAGGAGTATCTGGACGACATCATCACCGTTGATAGCGATGCTATCTGCGCGGCGATGAAAGATCTGTTCGAAGATGTGCGGGCGGTAGCGGAGCCCTCCGGCGCGCTGGCGCTGGCAGGGATGAAAAAGTATATCGCCCAGCATAATATCCGCGGTGAGCGTCTGGCTCACATCCTGTCCGGCGCCAACGTCAACTTCCACGGACTGCGCTACGTTTCGGAGCGTTGCGAGCTCGGGGAGCAGCGCGAAGCGCTGCTGGCGGTGACGATACCGGAAGAGAAAGGCAGCTTCCTTAAGTTCTGTCAGCTACTAGGCGGCCGTTCGGTTACCGAGTTCAACTACCGTTTTGCCGATGCCAAAGATGCCTGTATTTTCGTTGGCGTGCGGCTGAGCCGCGGGTTGGATGAGCGCAAAGAGATCCTCGATCTGCTAAGCGAAGGCGGCTACAGCGTGGTCGATCTTTCCGATGACGAAATGGCGAAACTGCACGTGCGCTATATGGTCGGCGGACGACCGTCTAAACCGCTGCAGGAGCGCCTGTTTAGCTTCGAGTTCCCGGAATCGCCTGGCGCGCTGCTCAAGTTTCTGCACACCCTGGGCACCCACTGGAATATTTCGTTGTTCCACTATCGCAGCCACGGCACCGATTTTGGCCGCGTTCTGGCGGCGTTTGAGCTTGGCGAGCATGAGCCGGACTTCGAAACCCGTCTTAATGAACTGGGCTACGAGTGTCATGACGAAACCCATAACCCGGCGTTCCGCTTTTTCCTCGCGGGCTAGTGGTTAGGCAGTATTTTCCAGAACGCATCAATAAGCGGCTCGTACAGCCGCTTTTTTTGTGCGCAGACGCCCAGCTCAAATGGCGTTTTCTCATCGCTGCGATCGAGGATCATCACGCGATTACGTACCGGCTCGGGGCTGTTTTCCAGCACCACTTCCGGCAGTAGCGCCACGCCGCAGCCGAGGGCGACCATAGATACCATGGCTTCATGGCCGCCGACGGTGGCGTAAATGGATGGATTGCTGATTTTATGGCGGCGGAACCACAGCTCGATGCGGCGGCGCACCGGCCCCTGATCGGCCATGATAAACGGCACCGTTGCCCAGTCGGGATGCTCGACCGTGACCTGATTGCGCACCGGGCAGGGTAACGCCGGGGCAATCAGCACCACCGCAAGATTTTCCAGCATCGAAAACGCCACCGAGCCCGGCAGCGTCTCCGGCTTACCAGCAATGGCCAGATCGGCTTCTCCAGTGACCACTTTTTCCATCGCATCAGCGGCGTCGCCGGTCGATAACTTTATCTCTACCGAAGGATGCGCGGCGCGAAAGCGGTCGAGAATCGGTGGCAGATGGCTGTAAGCGGCGGTCACGGAGCAGAAAATATGTAGCTCGCCGGAGAGTGACGGCCCCTGCTGGTCGATGGCGTGGCGCAGTTGCTGATACTGCAATAAAGTCTGCTGGGCAAAGGTGCGGAGTTCTTCGCCGGCCTCGGTTAGGGTCACGGTGCGATTATCGCGAACGAACAGCGGCTGGCCGAGGTCCTCTTCCAGGCGTTGAATCTGCCGCGAAAGCGTGGAGGGACTGACATGCATAGCCCGCGCGCTGCGGCCAAAATGGCGGCTTTCCGCCAGATGCAGAAAGGTTTTCAGATCGCGTAAATCCATGGCTCAATCCCCTGAGAATAACGTTGCAGTTATTGCAATGTGATGTTGTGAATATATCAATTTTCGCAACGAAATTCCTGTCATATAGTGGGTTCATTCTCGCAAAACGCGAACCGAACAATAAGCACGACAACACAACATCACGAGGTATCACCATGGCTAACTACTTCAACACACTGAATCTGCGCCAGCAGCTGGCTCAGCTGGGCAAATGCCGCTTTATGGGGCGCGATGAATTTGCCGATGGCGCAAGCTATCTTCAGGGTAAAAAAGTAGTCATCGTCGGCTGTGGCGCGCAGGGCTTGAACCAGGGTCTGAACATGCGTGACTCCGGCCTGGATATCTCCTATGCGCTGCGTAAAGAAGCGATCGCCGAGAAGCGCGCATCCTGGCGTAAAGCGACGGAAAACGGCTTCAAAGTGGGTACCTATGAAGAGCTGATCCCGCAGGCTGACCTGGTCGTCAACCTGACTCCGGACAAACAGCACTCTGACGTTGTGCGTTCCGTACAGCCGCTGATGAAAGACGGCGCGGCGCTGGGTTACTCCCACGGCTTCAACATCGTTGAAGTGGGCGAGCAGATCCGCAAAGACATCACCGTGGTGATGGTGGCGCCTAAGTGCCCGGGTACCGAAGTTCGTGAAGAGTACAAACGCGGTTTCGGCGTACCGACGCTTATCGCCGTCCACCCGGAAAACGATCCGAAAGGCGAAGGCATGGCGATTGCCAAAGCCTGGGCAGCGGCGACCGGCGGCCATCGTGCGGGCGTTCTGGAATCCTCCTTCGTGGCGGAAGTGAAATCTGACCTGATGGGCGAGCAGACCATCCTCTGCGGCATGCTGCAGGCGGGTTCTCTGCTGTGCTTCGATAAGCTGGTGGCTGAAGGTACCGATCCGGCCTACGCGGAAAAACTGATTCAGTTCGGTTGGGAAACCATCACCGAAGCGCTGAAGCAAGGCGGTATCACCCTGATGATGGATCGCCTGTCTAATCCGGCGAAACTGCGCGCTTACGCACTGTCCGAACAGCTGAAAGAGATCATGGCGCCGCTGTTCCAGAAACATATGGATGACATCATCTCCGGCGAATTCTCTTCCGGCATGATGGCTGACTGGGCGAACGACGACAAAAAACTGCTGACCTGGCGTGAAGAGACCGGTAAAACCGCGTTCGAAACCGCGCCGCAGTATGAAGGTAAAATCGGCGAGCAGGAGTACTTCGATAAAGGCGTACTGATGATTGCAATGGTGAAAGCGGGCGTTGAACTGGCCTTCGAAACCATGGTTGATTCCGGCATCATCGAAGAGTCCGCTTACTATGAATCGCTGCACGAGCTGCCGCTTATCGCCAACACAATCGCCCGTAAGCGTCTGTATGAAATGAACGTGGTTATCTCCGATACCGCAGAATACGGTAACTACCTGTTCTCTTATGCATGCGTACCGCTGCTGAAAGAGTTCATGACCACTCTGCAGACCGGCGACCTGGGCAAAGCGATTGCCGAAGGCGCGGTAGATAACGCTCAGCTGCGCGACGTGAACGAAGCGATTCGCAGCCACGCTATCGAAGCGGTGGGTAAAAAACTGCGCGGGTATATGACCGATATGAAGCGTATCGCGGTTGCCGGCTAATAAAACAAAAGGTGCGGGCGGATGCCCTCACCCCAACCCTCTCCCACAGGGAGAGGGGGCAAACATTAAAGGCCTTCTCTTTGAGAAGGCCTTGTTGTTTATTTCCGGTACAGCACTTTGATGATGTGGTAACCGAACTGGGTATGCAGCGGGCCGGTTGGCTCCAGTTCCGGGCAGGAGAAAACCACTTTATCGAATGCCGGAACCATCTGGCCCTGGCGGAATTCGCCCAGATCGCCGCCGCGTTTTCCTGACGGGCAGATAGAGTGTTTTTTCGCCAGCTTGCCGAAGTCGGCGCCGTTTTTGAGCTGCTCAAGCAGATCGAGAGCCAGTTTCTCTTCTTTTACCAGGATATGCAGTGCTGCCGCTGTTTTAGCCATGATTGCGCCTTGATTGAGTTGGGATAAATCAGGGCGCCATAGTAACACGCGCTAGCGGCGATACAGCACCTTGATGATATGGTAGCCAAATTTGGTTTGTACCGGGCCATAGGGTTTGAGCAGCGGACAGCTGAACACGGCTTTATCAAACGGAGCGACCATCGCGCCCTGCTGGAACTCCCCCAAATCGCCGCCATGGCGTCCGGACGGACATTTTGAGTAGCGCTTCGCCAGATGATCGAAGCTGACGCCCCGTTCCAGCTTGGCGAGGATCTCGTGTGCCAGTTTTTCTTCTTTGACCAGAATATGCAGGGCCGCTGCGCTTTTTGCCATTACCGGAGCCTCGGGATGAATTGCGTGGCTGACACTTTACCATCAGCCGGTAAATCTCGGCCTCGCTTTCTGCTACAATCCACACCCCGTTCGAAGATTGAGCAATATTCCCATGCGTTTAAACCCTGGCCAACAACAAGCCGTCGAATTCGTTACCGGACCGTGCCTGGTGCTGGCGGGCGCCGGTTCCGGTAAGACCCGCGTTATTACGAATAAAATCGCCCACCTGATCCGCGGCTGCGGCTATCAGGCGCGCCATATCGCGGCCGTCACCTTTACTAACAAGGCCGCGCGCGAAATGAAAGAGCGCGTCGGGCAAACGCTGGGGCGCAAAGAGGCGCGCGGGCTGATGATTTCCACCTTCCACACCCTGGGGCTGGATATCATCAAACGCGAATACGCCGCGCTGGGAATGAAATCCAACTTTTCTTTGTTCGATGATACCGACCAGGTCGCGCTGCTGAAAGAACTCACCGAAGGGTTGATCGAAGATGACAAAGTGGTGTTGCAGCAGCTGATCTCGACGATCTCCAACTGGAAAAACGATCTGAAAACGCCGGCGCAGGCGGCGGCTGGCGCGAAAGGCGAACGGGACCGCATCTTCGCCCACTGCTATGGGCTCTATGATGCGCATATGAAGGCCTGCAACGTCCTCGATTTTGACGACCTGATCCTGCTGCCGACGCTGCTGCTGCAGCGTAATGAAGAGGTGCGCGAGCGCTGGCAGAATAAGATCCGTTACCTGCTGGTGGATGAGTATCAGGATACCAACACCAGCCAGTATGAGCTGGTGAAGCTGCTGGTGGGGCAGCGCGCGCGCTTTACCGTGGTGGGTGATGATGACCAGTCGATCTACTCATGGCGCGGCGCGCGGCCGCAGAACCTGGTGCTGCTAAGCCAGGATTTTCCGGCGCTGCAGGTGATCAAGCTTGAACAGAACTACCGTTCATCAGGGCGTATTCTGAAGGCCGCCAATATTTTGATCGCCAATAACCCACACGTCTTTGAAAAGCGGCTGTTCTCTGAACTTGGCTACGGCACCGAGCTGAAAGTGCTCTCCGCCAATAACGAAGATCATGAAGCGGAGCGCGTCGCTGGCGAACTGATAGCCCATCACTTTATTAATAAAACCAACTACAAAGATTACGCCATCCTTTATCGCGGTAATCACCAGTCGCGGGTTTTTGAAAAGATGCTGATGCAAAACCGCATCCCGTACAAAATCTCGGGCGGCACGTCGTTCTTTTCGCGCCCGGAAATTAAAGATTTGCTGGCCTATCTGCGCGTACTTACCAACCCGGATGACGACAGCGCCTTCCTGCGCATCGTCAATACGCCGAAACGCGAGATTGGCCCGGCGACCTTGCAAAAGCTGGGCGAATGGGCGATGAGCCGTAACAAAGGCTTATTCACCGCCAGCTTTGATATGGGGTTAAGCCAGACGCTGACCGGGCGCGGGTATGAATCTCTCACTCGTTTCACCCATTGGCTGCGGGAAATTCAGCAACTGGCCGAGCGTGAACCGGTCAATGCCGTGCGGGATTTAATTCGCGGGATTGATTATGAGTCCTGGCTATATGAAACCTCGCCGAGCCCGAAAGCCGCGGAAATGCGGATGAAAAACGTCAACCAGCTGTTCACCTGGATGACCGAGATGCTGGAAGGCAGTGAGATAGACGAGCCGATGACGCTGACGCAGGTGGTTACCCGCTTTACCCTGCGCGATATGATGGAACGCGGCGAATCGGATGAAGAGCTGGATCAGGTGCAGTTGATGACCCTGCATGCCTCAAAAGGGCTGGAGTTCCCGTATGTTTACCTGGTAGGAATGGAAGAGGGATTGCTGCCGCATCAGAGCAGTATTGATGAAGATAACGTCGATGAAGAACGGCGGCTGGCCTACGTCGGTATCACTCGCGCCCAGAAAGAGCTGACTTTCACGTTGTGCAAAGAGCGCCGACAGTATGGCGAGCTGGTGCGCCCGGAACCGAGCCGTTTCCTGCTCGAGCTCCCGCAAGACGATCTGATTTGGGAGCAGGAGCGAAAAGTCATCTCTGCGGAAGAACGCATGCATAAAGGCCAGGCCAACGTCGCGAATATCAAGGCGATGCTGGCGAAGGCGAAAAAGGGCTAACGCTTCAGGCGACAAACTGCTGCCAGGCGGTGGAAAATGGCATCACCAGCAGCAGTGACGGTAGCATGTTGGCGGTAGGGAAATGGCGCATACCGCAAAGCCGAAAACCGGTCGCCAGCATAATAATTCCGCCGCAAGCAGTAAAATCAGCGATCATCGATGGGCTTATCAACGTCATAATAAACGTGGCGGCGAAGAACAGAATCACGAAGATGATCAACTGGGGAATAAAAATCGCGGTGATAATGTAGCCCAGCGTGGACGCGAAAATAGCGGCGGTGAAAAAGTCGAGTATCGACTTGGTCAGCAGAATGGTCGGGTCGCCGGTCATCCCTTCGGTTAGGGCGCCAAAAATACCGGTACCGCTGGCGCAGAACAGGATCAGCACCGCGATAAACTGGTTCATAAAATCCTCCGCTTCTACGCCTGCGTTGTTTTGGCCTGGAAAAATGCGCTCGATGGGCGTTCGCAGCTGTGTTCCCGCCCGCTCAATCCACTTCTCAATATTCAACAGGCCGCCAATAATCGTGCCGATGATAACGGCCAGCGCAATGGGTGGCAGATTGATGAGTTTGTTAAGGAAGAACACGCCCATACTGATAGAGATTAAACCGGAAATAAGCGGTAGCGTTTTCTTAAAGTGATCCGGGATAAATCGGTTGAGTGAGGCGCCTGCAATCGCGCCGACGAGTAATGAACCGCTGCAAACAAAAATACCTACCGGCATAGTATATTCTCCCTGTAATAAAATCAGGGCCTGAGAACAGGCCCTGTCGATTTATTTTTTATTATTTGATATTAAATACGCGGCTGGCATTGCCCCAGGCTATTTTATCTTTCAGCCCCGCATCCATTTCTAACGGATCAAACCAGTCGCAGGCCTGATGAATATCTTCATAAGGGTAATCTACGGAGAACATCACGCGATCGGCACCCATTACTTCAATCGCATTATTTAGCGAGTGAGTATTAAAATGACCGCTGGTGGTGACAATAAAGTTATTTTGCAGATAGTGCATTAACGGTTTTTCCGCCTTACCCAAACCGCAGCCGAAACGCTGACGATAGAGGCGATGCTGAGTGCGCGGCAGCATGTGTACCAGCCCTTCACCGAGGTGTCCCAGCACCAGGTTAAGATTCGGATAACGGTCGAACAGGCCGCTCATCATCAGGCGAATAGCGTGAACGGCGGTTTCCTGCGCAAAGCCCCAGGCGGAACCGATCAGGCTTTCGTAACCGGTATAAATCCCGCGCGCCGGGCCTTCCAGCGGTTCACGCGGATGCAGGTACACCGGCACGTTTAGCTCGTTAACTTTATCCCAGAATACCAACATGGATTCATCATCAAGATACAGGCCATGTTCGCTGTCTTTGACGTTGGTATAGCCGTTAATCAGCGCGCCTTTCATGCCCAGTTTTTTCACCGCGCGCTCCAGCTCTTCCGCCGCTGCTTCCGGGTTTTGTAACGCCAGCGTGGCGAACGCGCTAAATTTATCTGGATTCGGTTTTACATAATTATCAACAATAAAATCATTAGTGTCGCGAGCGAAAGAGACCGCTTTAGCTTTATCTAAAATAGATTGCGCGCCGGGCGAAGTCAGAGAAAGAATGACGTGGTCAATATTACGTTGCGCCATCTCTTCGAGCTGAATGCTGCGGTCAAGCAGACGGCGTTCAACGTCTTGCATATATTCGCTACCGTTACGATTAGCTTCGCCGGTCGAATCCCACAAACGATTATTTTCAGGAGTAGATACATGTTCTTCTAAAGCGATTTTTCCGCGCATGATAGGTTCCTCTATTTATTCGGTCGATATGAACTGATGCGAGGAGATTAAAATGTTTGACGTATTGACAGCAATAAACCAAATAGAATACGGCGTATCAGGAATACTAATACAGCCGATTCTTTGATGATTTAAATGTTAATAGAACCACCTGAGGCGGCAAGGGCTACAATCTGCGTGCGCAGCCAGATATGCCCGGGATCGCGGTGCAGGCGCTGGTGCCAGACCTGGCGAATCGCGATGTTAGCCAGTGAGAAAGGCAGTGGCCAGCTGCGGCAGGGGTAACGTCTGGTGATATGGCGCGCCAGCTGTTCTGGCACCACCGCCAGCATCTCGCTGCCGGCAACCAGCTCGCCCGCGCCTAAAAAGCTGGGCAGCGTCAATGCGATGCGCCGCGGCATACTGTGTTCCGCCAGTAGTTTATCAATGTCGCCGTGGGCGGTGCCGTTGACGCGAACCGCAAGGTGCTTTTCCTGACGCCAGTCTTCGGCGCTGAACCGATGACGAATGCGCGGGTGATTTTCCGCTGCCAGACACACATACGATTGATCGAACAAGTGCTGCTGATAGACGCTATCCGGCAACTGGGTAAGATATCCGATCGCCAAATCGCATTTCCCGGATTCCAGCGCGCTAAGCGTTTGATCGTCAATATTCAGCACCGTAAAAGTGATGTCGCTGGCTTCCAGCCGCTGGAGCTGGCTTTGCAGCAAAGGAAGAAGCGTCATCTGGCTGATATCGGTCATGCCGATGGTGAAGTTACGGTTGCTCTCCTGCGGAATAAATTCCGGCTTAGCCGCCAAATCGGTATCGACCATTTGCAGCAGAGTAAAAATGGTGGGGGCGATAGCGTCCGCGCGCGGCGTTGGCGCCATTCGTTGACCAACGCGCACAAACAGCGGGTCGTCAAAGTGCTCGCGTAGCTTTTTTAGCAGCAGGCTACCGGTTGGCTGGCTGATATCGAGCGCTTCCGCCGCCGGAGAGACATTCCCCAATCGGTAGAGCGCGGAGAAAAAGCGTAGTGATTTGAAATCCAGTTCTTCCCGCATGCGCCCTCCTGGCCGGAAATTACCTCGCCGCGTCGTCGTCGATCAGCAGCGCCCAGTGGACATAACTTTGCCACTGGCACTCTTGCTCGACCATTTCCCGGCCCAGCGGGTGTTCTTCCAGCCAGTCATCCGGCAGCGTCAGCGTCAGTTTTTCGTCGTCGGCGGTAAGCTGGATGGTTGGCAGGAGATCGTCGCGCCGGCGGCTGGCAAACAGAATCGCCAGTCGCAGCAGGCGACACAGATGTTCGGCAACGCGCGGCGGTACCGCGTTTTGCTGATGGAGCGAAGAAAGATCGATGGCGTTAGTCTGGTTGAGCAGCAGCGTGGCGATGAGCTTCTTTTGCGCCGGGGTAAAACCGGGCAGGTCGAGGTTATTGACCAGATAGGCGGCGTGCTGCGGCGCGCGTTTGAAATCGACGCTCAGGCCAATTTCATGCAGCGCGCAGGCGCTGACGAGTAAATCGCGGCTTAGCGGATCCAGCTCCCAGCCGCTGTCCAGTTGATCCACCAGATGGGTGGCCAGATTCGCTACCCGTTGCGCCTGCTCGGTATCGATCATAAAACGTCGCTGAATATTACGCAGCGTGCGGCTACGAATATCCTGATCGACGGAAAGGTGCAGCATGCCGTAGACCAGCCCTTCGCGTAATGCGCCGCCTGCCAGCGTCATGCACTGAATATTCAGTTCGCTAAAGATAGCAATCAGAATGGCCAGGCCGCTCGGAAAAACCAGTGCGCGTTCGAGCGTCAGCCCTTCGATTTCCAGCTCTTCAAGCCGACCGCACTGGATAGCGCGCTGCCTAAGCTGCTGCAGTTTGCTGAGGGTGATGCGTTCATCCATTCCCTGCGCCATCATGATTTCCTGCAGCGCCTGCACGGTGCCTGAGGCGCCAACGCACACTTTCCAGCCGTGGTAGCGCAGGACATCAGCGATCGGACGCAGCACATCGCGCGCCGCCGCTTCAGCGAGAGCGAAGTTTTCTTTCGTCAGGCTACGGTCGGCGAAGTAGCGTTCAAGCCAGGTGACGCAGCCCATCGACAGGCTGAACAGAGAAGTGGTTTGCGCGCCGGTGCCGGTCACCAGTTCGGTGCTGGCGCCGCCGATATCCACCACCAGGCGCTGATCGGCGCCGCCGGTGGTATGGGCTACACCCTGGTAGATCAGGCGGGCTTCTTCTTCACCGCTAATCACCTGGACGGGGCAACCGAGGATTTCCTGCGCTTTCGCCAGAAACTCGCCGGCGTTGACCGCCAGCCGCAGGGTGGCGGTAGCCACGACGCGAATTTGCGCTGAAGGAATATCCTGCAAACGCTCGGCAAACAGGCGTAAGCACTGCCAGCCGCGCTCCATCGCTTCCGCGGAGAGCGCATTATCGCTATTCAGGCCAGCGGCCAGACGCACCTTGCGCTTAATGCGGCTCAGCGTTTGAATACTGCCGGCCACCTCGCGCACCACCAACATATGAAAACTATTGGAGCCAAGGTCGATGGCGGCATACAGCGAGGTGGAACTCATACTCTTCATCTTTCAGGTCGCTCCTGTGTCGACTGGGCGTCGTTGCCCATTCCACTTACCTGAACGCATTGCCTGGGATTATCTCCATGGCGCATCCTGAAAGATTTCGCGTATGGCATAGATGTTAACCTGAACGACGACGATTACGTGGCGGGCCGTTACGGCGCGGGCCATTACCTGGGCGGGTGCGCGTTAAACGCAACGGCTTAGGTAAGTCGGTCATCAGCGCGTCCGGATTGTACTTGCTGACCGGGATCGAATGGCCGATATAGGTTTCGATTGCCGGCAGGTTCAGCGCGTACTCTTCGCAGGCCAGGCTAATAGAATGCCCGCTTGCGCCCGCGCGGCCGGTACGGCCGATACGGTGGACATAGTCTTCGCAGTCATCCGGCAGGTCATAGTTAAAGACATGGGTGACGGCTGGGATATGCAGGCCGCGAGCGGCTACGTCGGTCGCAACCAGAATATCGAGATCGCCGCGGGTGAACTCTTCGAGAATACGCAGGCGTTTTTTCTGCGCTACGTCGCCGGTCAGCAGGCCGACGCGATGTCCGTCTGCGGCCAGATGGCCCCAGATATCTTCGCAGCGATGCTTGGTGTTGGCGAAAACGATAGCGCGGTCGGGCCACTCTTCTTCCAGCAGCGTCTGCAGCAGGCGCATTTTTTCGTCGTTGGAAGGGTAGAACAGCTCTTCTTTAATACGGTGGCCGGTTTTCTGTTCCGGTTCGACTTCAACGTACTCGGCGTTGTTCATCTGTTCGAACGCCAGTTCGCGTACGCGATAAGACAGCGTAGCGGAGAACAGCATGTTCAGGCGCTGAGTGGCTGGCGGCATGCGGCGGAATAGCCAGCGGATATCTTTAATAAAGCCGAGATCGTACATGCGATCGGCTTCGTCCAGCACGACAACCTGAATGGCGCCGAGGTTAATATGGTTTTGTTTGGCGTAATCGATCAGGCGACCGGTGGTGCCGATCAGAATATCGACGCCGCTTTCCAGCACTTTCAGCTGTTTATCGTAGCCGTCGCCGCCATAAGCCAGGCCCAGTTTCAGGCCCGTTGCCTGCGCCAGCGGTTCGGCGTCTGCGTGAATCTGCACCGCCAGCTCGCGCGTCGGCGCCATGATCAGCGCGCGCGGTTGGTTAACCTGGCGGTCTGCGATGGCCGGGTGAGAGAGAAGATAATGAAACGTTGACGTCAGAAACGCCATCGTTTTACCGGTACCGGTTTGCGCCTGCCCGGCGACATCGCGACCTTCCAGCGTTAGCGGAAGGGCGAGAGCCTGAATGGGTGTGCAATTATGAAACCCTTTTTTTTCAAGGGCTTCGACAACTGCCGGGTGCAGGGCGAAGTCGGAAAACTTCTGTTCTGTCAAATGTGTTTTGCTCATAGTGTGGTAGAATATCAGCTAACTATTGCATTAAGAAAGCGTATCCGGTGAAATAACGTCAACCTTTCGTTGGCGATATACGAAATTATTCAAGGTGCGTCTCCGGCTACTGAACGGATCCCGGAAAGCTTAGACTACTAAGCGCAACGGGGGCGGTAAATCTGCCGCAGGTAGATTTGCAGACAGTGCGCTTAAGCATCGGCGGTGGTGGTCCATGGTGGATCCATTTCCGCAGGTAGCTTATAAAAGAGGCATCCTGAAGAATAGCGTGCATAACGTAGCATCAACACGTCGTTGATGACTGCGACACCAACACACCAGGCTTATTCCTGTGGAGTTATATATGAGCGATAAAATTATTCACCTGACTGACGACAGTTTTGACACGGACGTACTCAAGGCTGACGGGCTGACCCTCGTCGATTTCTGGGCAGAGTGGTGTGGTCCGTGCAAAATGATCGCCCCGATTCTGGATGAGATCGCTGAAGAGTATCAAGGCAAACTGACCGTGGCTAAACTGAACATTGATCAGAACCCGGGCACGGCGCCGAAGTACGGCATCCGCGGCATCCCGACGCTGCTGCTGTTCAAGAACGGCGAAGTCGCGGCGACCAAAGTCGGCGCGCTGTCCAAAGGCCAACTGAAAGAGTTCCTCGACGCCAACCTGGCGTAATCGGTTTGCCATTCCGGCGTCCGGATTCCTATTTTTTGTGGAACTCTGGACGCCCGGCCTGAGTCGTGCTAAGTTAATTCCAGACTTCGTTTTAAACATACCTATTGTTTGAATCTTGTTTTACCCAAAGCGTCCCGCAGACTATGCGCGTGAGGCTAATAATTCTGGGCTTATCACTCATTCCGTCTTGTCGTTTCAGTTCTGCGTTCTTTCCTGTGACCAGGCAACGTACAGACACGAGATGAAGCCGCTAACAGGCATGGATGTTCCTGCCATACCATTCACAACATTAAGTTCGAGATTTACCCCGAGTTTAAGAACCCACACCACTATGAATCTTACCGAATTAAAGAATACGCCGGTTTCTGAGCTGATTACTCTCGGCGAAAATATGGGGCTGGAAAACCTGGCTCGTATGCGTAAGCAGGATATTATTTTTGCCATCCTTAAGCAGCATTCAAAGAGTGGCGAAGATATCTTTGGCGATGGCGTACTGGAGATACTGCAGGATGGATTTGGATTCCTCCGCTCAGCAGACAGCTCCTACCTCGCCGGTCCAGACGACATCTACGTATCCCCCAGCCAAATCCGCCGCTTCAACCTCCGCACTGGTGACACCATTTCCGGTAAGATTCGTCCTCCTAAAGAGGGTGAACGTTACTTCGCGCTGCTGAAAGTTAACGAAGTTAACTACGACAAGCCGGAAAACGCGCGTAATAAGATTCTGTTCGAGAACTTAACGCCGCTGCACGCGAATTCGCGCCTGCGTATGGAGCGTGGTAATGGTTCTACCGAAGACTTAACCGCTCGCGTACTGGATCTGGCATCGCCGATTGGTCGCGGCCAGCGTGGCCTGATCGTCGCGCCGCCGAAAGCCGGTAAAACCATGCTGCTGCAGAACATCGCGCAGAGCATCGCGTACAACCATCCTGACTGCGTGCTGATGGTGTTGCTTATCGACGAACGTCCGGAAGAAGTAACCGAGATGCAGCGTCTGGTTAAAGGCGAAGTTGTTGCTTCTACCTTTGACGAACCCGCATCTCGCCACGTGCAGGTTGCCGAAATGGTTATCGAGAAAGCGAAACGTCTGGTTGAGCACAAAAAAGACGTTATCATCCTGCTCGACTCCATCACCCGTCTGGCTCGTGCCTACAACACCGTGGTTCCGGCTTCCGGTAAAGTACTGACCGGTGGTGTGGACGCCAACGCCCTGCATCGTCCGAAGCGCTTCTTCGGTGCGGCGCGTAACGTGGAAGAGGGCGGCAGCCTGACCATCATCGCTACCGCGCTTATCGATACCGGCTCTAAAATGGATGAAGTTATCTACGAAGAGTTCAAAGGCACCGGTAACATGGAACTGCACCTCTCCCGTAAGATTGCGGAAAAACGCGTCTTCCCGGCTATCGACTACAACCGTTCCGGTACTCGTAAAGAAGAGCTGCTGACCACCCAGGAAGAGCTGCAGAAAATGTGGATCCTGCGCAAAATCATCCATCCAATGGGTGAAATCGACGCAATGGAGTTCCTCATTAATAAGCTGGCGATGACCAAAACTAACGACGACTTCTTCGATATGATGAAGCGTTCGTAAGACGGAATACGCCGAAAAAACGCCACGCGATTGCGTGGCGTTTTGTTTTGTAGCTTTGTATGATCCAGGCGGGAAAAGCGCCGCTAGCGTTGCCGTATGATATGCGCGGCGGGTAAGGCAGAAAGGACTTTAACAGTCTAAAATATATACAATAAATTTGTAATGTTCTGCTTTTCCCCTTCAGGAGTGGAGACATCATCGTTATACTCCCCGGATTAACTATGCTGAGAGCACATGTGTTGTGAATTTACTCACTGCTATTACTGAATTAATCAGTGTTTTCTTATTCACGACCCTCTTTATATTTGTTGCCCGTAAAGCAGCGAAAAAAATTGGGTTAGTGGATAAGCCAAACTATCGGAAACGGCATCAAGGTTTGATTCCGTTAGTTGGTGGTATCTCAGTTTATGCCGGTATTTGTTTTACCTTTGCGATTGCCGATTATTATATCCCTCATGCCACGCTGTATCTGGCCTGCGCGGGCGTGCTGGTGTTGGTCGGCGCATTAGATGACCGATTTGATATCAGCGTAAAAATTCGTGCGGTTATTCAGGCCGCGATAGCCGTTATCATGATGACGGCGGGTAATCTGCATCTCAGCAGTCTCGGCTATATTTTCGGTTCGTGGGAGTTAGTCCTCGGCCCATTTGGTTTTTTCCTCACCCTTTTCGCCGTTTGGGCGGCAATCAACGCCTTCAATATGGTAGATGGCATTGACGGACTGCTCGGCGGGTTATCGTCCGTCTCCTTTGCCGCAACCGGCATCATCCTGTGGTTTGACGGCCAGTACAGCCTGGCAATGTGGTGTTTTGCGATGATTGCCGCCATTCTGCCCTATATTTTACTTAATCTCGGCGCGCTTGGACGTCGCTATAAAGTGTTTATGGGTGATGCCGGCAGCACCATGATTGGCTTCACCATTATCTGGATCCTGCTGGAAACGACGCAGGGCAAAACGCATCCCATCAGCCCGGTGACGGCGCTGTGGATTATTGCGATTCCATTGATGGATATGGTGGCGATTATGTATCGCCGCCTGAGAAAGGGGATGAGCCCGTTCTCGCCAGACCGTCAGCATATTCATCATTTGATCATGCGTGCCGGGTTTACTTCCCGGCAGGCCTTTGTCCTGATTACGCTGGCTGCCGCTTTATTGGCGCTGGTCGGCGTAGTGGCGGAATACACCCGTATTGTTCCTGAATGGGTGATGTTAATACTCTTTTTGTTTGCTTTTTTACTTTATGGCTACTGCATTAAGCGCGCATGGAAAGTGGCGCGTCTGGTTAAGCGCATTAGACGCAGAATTCGGCGACACAGCGGCAATAATCCAAATTTAACCAAGTAAAACTGGGGACGTGATGACTCAACCATTACCGGGAGCACAAGCAGTGAACGTTGAGAACGAACTGGATATTCGCGGGCTGTTTCGCGCCTTATGGGCAGGAAAAGGCTGGATAGTCGGCATCGCCGTGCTATTCGCGCTGATCGTTCTTATTTATTCCTTTTTTGCTCGCCAGGAGTGGAGCGCGACGGCAATTACCGACCGGCCGACCGTCAATATGCTGGGTGGATACTATTCGCAACAGCAGTTCTTACGTAACCTGGATATCAAAGCCGATCTGGCTTCGGTAGACCAACCTTCCGCCATGGATGAGGCATACAAAGAGTTTATTATGCAACAGGCGTCATGGGATACCCGCCGTGACTTCTGGCTGCAGACCGACTACTACAAGCAGCGTCAGTCAGGCAACGCGCGCGCGGATGCCGCGATGCTTGACGATCTGATCAACGATATTCAGTTTATCCCGGGCGACCCGCTGAAAAGCGTCAATGACAGCATCAAGCTGACGGCGGAGACCGCGCCAGATGCCAATAATCTGCTGCGTCAGTACGTCGCTTTCGCCAGTCAGCGTGCCGCCGGTCATCTTAATGATGAGCTGAAGGGCGCCTGGGCGGCGCGTACCGTACAGATGAAAGCGCAGGTGAAGCGTCAGGAAGAGGTGGCGAGCGAGATCTACAACCGCCGCGTGCAGAGCGTCGAGCAGGCGTTGAAAATCGCCCAGCAGCATAACATTTCACGCAGCGAGACCGATGTTCCGGCGGAGCAGCTGCCGGCCTCCGAACTCTTCTTACTGGGCCGGCCGATGCTGCAGGCGCGCCTCGAAAATCTGCAGGCCGTAGGGCCGGAATACGATCTCGACTATGACCAGAACCGCGCCATGCTGAACACGCTAAACGTTGGCCCGACGCTGGATCCACGTTTTCAGACTTACAGATATTTGCGTACGCCGGAAGAACCTGTAAAACGCGATAGCCCGCGGCGCGTATTTCTGATGATCATGTGGGGGATTGTGGGCGCGCTCATCGGCGCAGGCGTGGCGTTAGCACGTCGTCGTGTCCAGTGAATGGGGCCTGTGATGAAGGCTCCGCGCCATCATCACCTAATCGAAGAGAATCGATGTGAAAGTACTAACTGTATTTGGCACGAGACCAGAAGCCATCAAGATGGCGCCGCTGGTCCATGCGCTGGCAAAGGATCCTCATTTTGAGGCAAAGGTTTGCGTAACCGCGCAGCATCGGGAGATGCTCGATCAGGTGTTGAAACTGTTTTCGATTACGCCGGACTACGATCTGAACATTATGCAGCCGGGGCAGGGATTAACCGAGATTACCTGCCGTATTCTGCAAGGTTTAAAGCCGGTACTGGAGTCGTTTAAGCCGGACGTGGTGCTGGTACATGGCGATACCACGACGACGATGGCGGCCAGTCTGGCGGCGTTTTATCAGCGTATCCCGGTGGGCCACGTAGAAGCGGGCCTGCGTACCGGCGATCTGAACTCGCCGTGGCCGGAAGAGGGCAACCGCACGCTGACCGGGCGCCTGGCGATGTACCATTTCGCCCCGACCGCCACCTCGCGCGATAACCTGCTGCGGGAAAATATTGACGCAGAACGTATTACCGTCACCGGCAATACGGTGATCGATGCGCTGTTCTGGGTTCGCGATCGTGTCCTTGGCGA
This sequence comes from Klebsiella sp. 141162, assembly GCF_050600755.1. Taxonomy (NCBI): domain Bacteria; kingdom Pseudomonadati; phylum Pseudomonadota; class Gammaproteobacteria; order Enterobacterales; family Enterobacteriaceae; genus Klebsiella; species Klebsiella sp. 141162. The sequence continues at coordinate 26,435 of NZ_JAQIRI010000014.1, forward strand.
CGAGGCGCTGCGCAATGAACTGATGCAGCGCTACCCGTTCCTCGAAGCGGATAAGAAATTAATTCTGGTGACCGGCCACCGTCGCGAGAGCTTTGGTCTCGGCTTCGAGCACATTTGCCATGCGCTGGCGGATATCGCCAGCCATCATCCTGATGTGCAGATTGTTTACCCGGTTCACCTGAACCCGAATGTCAGTGAACCGGTTAATCGTATTCTCGGCCATGTCGCCAACGTGAAATTAATTGAACCGCAGGATTACCTGCCGTTCGTCTGGCTGATGAATCGCGCGTGGCTGATTCTGACCGATTCCGGCGGGATTCAGGAAGAGGCGCCGTCGCTGGGTAAACCGGTACTGGTGATGCGCGAAATGACGGAACGTCCGGAGGCGGTCGCCGCCGGCACCGTGCGGCTGGTCGGCACCGACAGACAGCGTATCGTTGATGAAGTCACCCGGCTGCTGCAGGATGATGCCGCCTGGCAGGCGATGAGCCGGGCCCATAATCCTTACGGCGATGGACAGGCATGCGATCGTATTTTATCCGCCCTTAAAAATAATCAGGTAACGCTATGAGTTTTTCTACCATTTCAGTGATTGGCCTTGGATACATTGGTCTGCCAACCGCTGCCGCATTTGCGTCCCGGCAACGGCGGGTGGTTGGCGTGGACATCAATCAACACGCCGTAGAGACCATTAACCGTGGTGAGATTCATATCGTCGAGCCGGATTTAGCGAGCGTCGTAAAAACGGCGGTTGAACAGGGATATTTAAGCGCCACCACCGTGCCGGTGGAGTCTGACGCCTACCTGATTGCCGTCCCGACGCCGTTTAAAGGCGGACATGAGCCAGATATGGCCTTTGTCGAATCCGCCGCTAAATCTATTGCGCCGACCCTGAAGAAAGGGGCATTGGTGATCCTGGAATCCACTTCGCCGGTCGGTTCGACCGAACAGATGGCCGAGTGGCTGGCGGCGATGCGCCCCGATCTCAGCTTCCCACAGCAGGTGGGCGAGGCGGCTGACGTTAATATCGCCTACTGTCCGGAGCGCGTGCTGCCGGGGCAGGTGATGGTTGAACTCATCAAAAACGACCGCGTAATTGGCGGTATGTCGCCGGTCTGTTCGGCGCGCGCCAGTGAGCTATATAAAATTTTCCTTGAAGGCGAATGCGTAGTGACTAACTCGCGCACTGCGGAAATGTGCAAGCTGACGGAAAACAGCTTCCGCGACGTCAACATCGCCTTTGCTAACGAACTATCGCTGATTTGCGCCGATCAGGGGATCAACGTCTGGGAACTGATCCGCCTGGCGAACCGCCATCCGCGCGTCAATATTCTGCAGCCGGGTCCGGGCGTCGGCGGCCACTGTATCGCCGTCGATCCGTGGTTTATCGTGGCGCAAAACCCGCAGCAGGCGCGTCTGATTCGCACCGCGCGCGAGGTAAACGACCACAAGCCGGAATGGGTTATCGAACGGGTGAAAGCACAGGTTGCCGAGTGCCTGAATGCCAGCAATAAACGCGCCAGCGAACTGACTATTGCCTGCTTCGGCCTGGCCTTTAAGCCTAACATTGATGATCTACGTGAAAGCCCGGCGATGGAAATTGCCGCGCAGATCGCCCGCTGGCACAGCGGCGCGACGCAGGTGGTTGAGCCCAACATCCACGCGCTGCCGAAGAAACTTGATGGCCTGTGTACGCTGGCGACACTTGATGACGCGCTGGCGAGCGCCGATGTGCTGGTGATGCTGGTCGATCACAAAGAGTTTAAAGCCGTTAGCGGCGATAGCGTTGCTCAGGCCTATATCATCGACACCAAAGGAGTGTGGCGGTGAGAACGATTCTGGTCACCGGCGGCGCGGGCTTTATTGGCTCCGCGGTAGTGCGTGAAATCATCCAGCGCACCGCCGATCGCGTCGTGGTCGTGGATAAGCTGACCTACGCCGGCAATTTGATGTCGCTGGCGCCGGTGGCGCAGGATGCGCGTTTTGCCTTTGAACAGGTGGATATCTGTAACCGGGCTGAGCTGGATCGCGTCTTTCGCCAGCATCAACCCGATACGGTGATGCATCTGGCGGCGGAAAGCCATGTCGATCGTTCCATCGATGGCCCGGCGGCGTTCATCGAAACCAATATCGTCGGTACCTATACGCTGCTGGAAGCCGCGCGCAGCTGGTGGAATACGCTGACGGCGGAGCAAAAATCGGCGTTTCGCTTCCATCATATCTCGACGGACGAAGTGTATGGCGATCTGCACGGCAGCGATGATTTCTTTACCGAGACCACGCCTTATGCGCCAAGCAGCCCCTATTCGGCCTCGAAAGCCAGTAGCGACCATCTGGTACGCGCCTGGCAGCGTACCTATGGCCTGCCGACGCTTATCACTAATTGCTCGAATAACTACGGCCCGTATCACTTCCCGGAGAAGCTGATCCCGTTGATTATTCTCAACGCGCTGGCGGGAAAACCGCTACCGGTTTACGGTAACGGCCAACAAATTCGCGACTGGCTGTATGTCGAAGACCACGCCAGAGCGCTGTATCTGGTGGCAACCCGCGGCGAACCGGGCGAAACTTACAATATCGGCGGCCATAACGAGCGCAAAAACATCGAGGTGGTGGAAACCATTTGCGAATTGCTCGAAGAGCTGGCGCCGCAAAAGCCGCAGGGCGTGGCGCACTATCGCGATCTGATTACCTTTGTCGCTGACCGGCCGGGCCACGATCTGCGTTATGCGATTGATGCGGCGAAGATTGCACGCGAGCTGGGCTGGACGCCGGATGAGACCTTTACTTCCGGCATGCGCAAGACCGTCCAGTGGTATCTGGCAAATGAGGCATGGTGGCGGCAGGTTCAGGACGGTAGCTATCAGGGCGAGCGTCTTGGGCTGCACGGCTAACTGGCCCAGGAGGGCATGATGAAAGGTATTATTCTGGCAGGCGGTTCCGGTACGCGCCTGCATCCCATCACGCGCGGCGTGTCGAAACAGCTGCTGCCGATTTACGACAAGCCGATGATTTACTACCCGCTTTCGGTGTTAATGCTGGCCGGGATCCGTGAAATCCTTATCATCACCACGCCGGAAGATCAGCGCGATTTCCAACGCCTGCTCGGCGATGGTTCCGAGTTCGGTATCCAATTGCAGTATGCCGTTCAGCCGACGCCTGATGGTTTAGCCCAGGCATTTATTATCGGGGAAGCGTTTCTCAACGGCGAACCGGCGTGCCTGGTGCTGGGCGATAATATCTTCTTTGGCCAGAGCTTTAGCCCTAAGCTGCGTAGCGTCGCAACCCGCACCGAAGGGGCGACGGTATTTGGCTATCAGGTGATGGATCCTGAGCGCTTCGGCGTAGTGGAGTTTGATGACAACTTCCGCGCCTTGTCGCTTGAGGAAAAGCCGAAACAACCCAAGTCGAACTGGGCGGTCACCGGGCTTTATTTCTACGATGGAAAAGTGGCCGAATACGCCAAACGGGTCAAACCGTCCGAGCGCGGCGAGCTGGAAATTACCTCCATCAACCAGATGTATCTTGAGGATGGCGCGTTAACCGTCGAGCTGCTTGGGCGCGGCTTTGCGTGGCTGGATACCGGCACGCACGATAGCCTGATTGAAGCCAGCATGTTTGTACAGACGGTAGAGAAGCGGCAGGGCTTTAAAATCGCCTGTCTGGAAGAAATAGCCTGGCGTAACGGCTGGCTTGATGATGACGGCGTCAAACGCGCCGCGAAGCGGCTGGAAAAAACCGGCTATGGCCAATACTTGCTGGATCTCCTCCGTGCCCGCCCGCGCCAGTATTGAAGCGCTGGAGTGGGAAAACCGCTTCTTCGCCGTTAATAGCGGCATCGTTCGCTTTGACGAACGCGCGCCGCTGCTCACCGCTGAAGCCCTGGCGGGATGGTCGCGAGTGCAGGCGAAAGTCGCCGCCAGCGACACCGTCCGGCTGGATGCGCTACAGGAGATCGGTTTTCAACTGGTGGAAGGCGAGGTCGATCTGGCGTTGCCGGTAGGCGAGCCGGCTGATGCTGGCGCCGAATGGGCCGTTGAAGGCGATATTGCGCGACTGCGCGAACTGGCGGCGCAGGCCTTTGCCATGAGCCGTTTTCGCGCTCCCTGGTACGCCGCTGACGCCAGCGGCCGTTTCTACGCGCAATGGATTGAAAACGCGGTACTGGGAACCTTTGATCACCAGTGTCTGTTATTTCGCGCGTCCGATGGCGACATCCGCGCATTTGTTTCTTTGCGTCAGCTCAATGACACCGACGCGCGTATCGGCCTGTTGGCCGGGCGCGGCGCTGGCGCCGAGCTTATGCAGGCGGCGCGCCACTGGGCGGCGCAACGCGGGCTTTCTACACTGCGGGTGGCGACCCAAATGGGCAACACCGCCGCGCTTAAACGTTATATTCTCAGCGGTGCGAATGTGGAAAGCACCGCGTACTGGTTATACAGGTGACACGATGATTCCATTTAACGCACCGCCGGTGGTGGGAACCGAGCTCGATTACATGCAATCGGCGATGAACAGCGGCAAGCTTTGCGGCGACGGCGGTTTTACCCGTCGCTGCCAGCAGTGGTTTGAACAGCGCTTCGGCACCGCGAAGGCGCTGCTGACGCCATCCTGCACCGCGTCTCTGGAAATGGCGGCGCTGCTGCTGGATATTCAGCCGGGCGATGAAGTCATCATGCCCAGCTATACCTTTGTTTCCACCGCCAATGCCTTTGTGCTGCGCGGGGCGAAAATCGTCTTCGTCGATATCCGTCGCGATACGATGAATATTGATGAGTCGTTGATAGAAGCGGCGATCACCGATAAAACCCGGGCGATCGTGCCGGTGCATTATGCGGGCGTGGCCTGTGAGATGGACACCATCATGGCGCTCGCCGCCAAATATAACCTGTACGTGGTGGAAGACGCCGCGCAGGGCGTGATGTCCACCTATAAGGGCCGCGCGCTGGGCACTATCGGCCATATTGGTTGCTTTAGTTTCCATGAGACGAAAAACTACACCGCTGGTGGTGAAGGCGGCGCAACGCTTATCAACGATCCTAAATTGGTGGAACGCGCGGAGATCATTCGCGAAAAAGGCACTAACCGTAGCCAGTTCTTCCGCGGTCTGGTGGATAAGTACACCTGGCGCGATATCGGTTCCAGCTATTTGATGTCCGATCTGCAGGCCGCCTATCTCTGGGCGCAGCTGGAAGCCGCTGAGCGGATTAACCAGCAGCGCCTGATGCTGTGGCAAAATTATTATGACGCGCTGCTGCCGCTGGCGCGCGCGGGCCGTATCGATCTGCCGGCGGTGCCAGCGGATTGCGGGCAAAACGCGCATATGTTTTACATTAAGCTGCGGGATAACGATGACCGGGCGGCGCTGATTAACTGGCTGAAAGAGGCAGAAATTCTGGCGGTGTTCCATTACATTCCGCTACATAGCTGCCCGGCTGGCGAACAGTTCGGCGAGTTCTGCGGCGAAGATCGTTATACCACCCAGGAGAGCGAACGCCTGTTGCGTTTACCGCTGTTCTACAACCTGTCTGCGGTAAACCAACGGACGGTGATTAACTCGCTGCTGAGCTACTTCTCCTGATATGTCGTTGGCAAAAGCATCACTGTGGACCGCGGCGTCCACGTTAGTCAAAATAGGCGCCGGTCTGCTGGTGGTAAAGCTGCTGGCGGTCTCATTCGGCCCGGCGGGCGTAGGCCAGGCCGGTAACTTCCGGCAACTGGTCACCGTCCTTGGCGTACTGGCTGGCGCCGGGATTTTTAATGGCGTCACTAAGCTGGTTGCCCAACATCACGACGATCCGCTACGCCTGAAGCAGGTGGTCGGGACGTCGTCATCAATGGTGCTCGGTTTTTCCACTCTGCTGGCGCTGGTCTTTTTGCTGGCGGCGGCGCCAATAAGCCAGGCGCTGTTCGGCCATTCGCACTATCAGAATCTGGTACGTCTGGTGGCGCTGGTGCAGATGGGGATCGCGTGGGCCAACTATCTGCTGGCGCTGATGAAAGGTTTTCGCGATGCGGCGGGTAACGCTTTTTCGCTGATTGCCGGTAGCCTGATTGGCGTGGCGGCCTATTACGCCTGTTACTACTTCGGTGGTTATCAGGGGGCGCTGTTAGGGCTGGCGTTAGTCCCCGCGCTGGTGGTGGTTCCGGCCGCCATTATGCTATGGCGACGTGGCGCGATCCCGCTGAGCGCGCTACGTCCGCGTTGGGATAACGGCCTTGCAGGGCAGCTATCGAAATTTACCTTGATGGCGCTGATTACCTCGGTGACGCTGCCGGTGGCCTATGTGATGATGCGTAACCTGCTGGCGGCGCATTACGGCTGGGAGGCGGTCGGCATCTGGCAGGGGGTGAGCAGTATCTCGGATGCCTACCTGCAGTTTATTACCGCTTCCTTTAGCGTATATCTGCTGCCGACGTTGTCGCGGCTGAGCGCCAAAACGGACATCACGCGTGAAATAGTGAAGTCGTTGAAATTCGTCCTGCCGGCGGTGGCGGCGGCGAGCCTGACGGTCTGGCTGCTGCGCGATTTTGCCATCTGGTTACTGTTTTCCGCGCGCTTCACCGCTATGCGCGACCTGTTCGCCTGGCAGTTAGTGGGCGATGTTTTAAAAGTTGGCGCTTACGTTTACGGCTATCTGGTGATCGCCAAAGCGTCATTGCGTTTTTATATTCTGACGGAAATCAGCCAGTTCACGCTGCTGACCGCATTTTCACACTGGCTTATTCCGGCGCACGGCGCACTTGGCGCGGCGCAGGCGTATATGGCCACTTATATTGTTTATTTCGCCCTTTGTAGTGGCGTGTTTTTACTCTGGCGTAAACGGGCATGACAGCACTGATACACGTACTGGGATCGGATATCCCGCACCACAACCAGACCGTATTGCGGTTCTTTAACGACGAACTGGCCGCCGACGCGCGGGCCAGGACGTTTATGGTCGTGGGTGATGCGACAGGTATGCGCGAGGCGTATCCGGCGCTGGAAATTACCTGCTACCCGGGTAAAAAATCGCTGGCGCAGGCGGCGATCGCCAAAGCGAAAGCCGATCGCCAGCAGCGCTTTTTTTTCCACGGTCAGTTTAATACCGGTCTGTGGCTGGCGCTGTTGAGCGGCGGGATCCGCCCGTCGCAGTTTAACTGGCATATCTGGGGCGCGGATCTGTATGAAAACTCAGCCAGCCTGAAATTCCGTCTGTTTTATCCTCTGCGCCGCATGGCGCAAGGGCGAGTAGGACGCGTTTTCGCCACCCGCGGCGATCTCAGCTGGTTTGCGAACCGCCATCCGCGAGTGCCGGGCGAACTGCTGTACTTCCCGACCCGCATGGATCCATCGCTAAATTCCCTTGCCGATACCGCCCCGCGCGGTGACACCCTGACCATTCTGGTCGGAAATTCCGGCGATCGTAGTAATGAGCATATTGCAGCGCTAAAGGCGATTTATCAGCAGTTTGGCGATACGGTGAATGTCATCGTACCGATGGGCTATCCGGCCAACAATGAAGCCTACATTGATGAAGTTCGTCAGGCGGGAGCGGCGCTGTTTAGTCGCGAGCATCTGCAGATCCTCAGCGAGAAGCTTGAGTTTGATGATTATCTGGCGCTGCTGCGCCGCTGCGATCTGGGTTATTTCCTGTTTGCGCGCCAGCAGGGTATCGGCACGCTGTGCCTGCTGGTTCAGGCGGGTATTCCCTGCGTGCTCAATCGCGAAAATCCGTTCTGGCAGGATATGACCGAACAACAGATCCCGGTGCTGTTTACCAGCGATACTCTGAATGTCGACGTGGTGCGTGAAGCACAGCGCCAGTTAGCGAGCGTTGATAAAACGCAAATCGCTTTCTTCCGCCCGAACTATCTGGCGGGCTGGCAGCGGGCGTTACAGCTGGCAGCGGAGGATCGGGTATGACGTTAATGCAATTTAGCGGGCTATTGGTGGTCTGGCTGCTGTCGACGCTGTTTATCGCCACCGCCACCTGGTTTGAGTTCCGCCGCGTGCGCTTTAACTTCAACGTCTTTTTCTCGTTGTTGTTCCTGCTCACCTTTTTCTTCGGCTTCCCGTTAACCAGTATCCTGGTGTTCCGCTTTGACGTCAGCGTGGCGCCGCCGGAGATTTTGCTGCAGACGCTACTGGTTGCGGTGTGCTTCTACGCCATCTACTACGTGACCTACAAAACGCGACTGCGTCCGGCATCGCGTGATGTTCCACGTCGCCCGTTGTTCACCATGAACCGGGTTGAAACCCATCTGGCCTGGGGGATTATGATGGGGCTGGCGCTGCTGTGCGTCGGTATCTTCTTCGCCCACAACGGTTTTCTGCTATTTAAGCTCAATTCATACAGCCAGATATTCTCTGCGGAAGTGTCCGGCGTGGCGTTGAAGCGCTTCTTCTACTTCTTTATTCCGGCGATGCTGGTGATCTATTTCCTGCGTCAGGATTACAAGGCGTGGATTTTCTTCCTGGTGAGCACCGTCGCCTTTGGCCTGCTGACCTACGCGATCGTCGGCGGCACCCGCGCCAATATCATTATCGCTTTCGCTATCTTCCTGTTTATCGGCATTATTCGCGGCTGGATCAGCCTGTGGATGCTGGCGGCGGCGGGCGTGCTGGGTATTGTCGGCATGTTCTGGTTGGCGTTGAAGCGCTACGGGATGAACGTTAGCGGCGATGAAGCGTTTTATACTTTCCTCTATCTCACGCGTGATACCTTCTCGCCGTGGGAGAACCTGGCGCTGCTGCTGCAGAACTACGACAAGATTGAGTTCCAGGGGCTGGCGCCGATGATCCGCGACTTCTACGTCTTTATCCCCAGCTGGATGTGGCACGGTCGCCCGACAATGGTGCTGAATACCGCCAATTACTTCACGTGGGAAGTATTAAACAACCATTCGGGGCTGGCGATATCGCCGACGCTGATTGGTTCGCTGGTGGTGATGGGCGGCGTATGGTTCGTACCGCTGGGCGCCGTCGCGGTAGGGCTTATCATTAAATGGTTTGACTGGTTGTACGAACTTGGCAATCGGGAGAGCAATCGCTACAAAGCGGCTATCCTGCACAGTTTCTGTTTCGGCGCTATCTTCAACATGATAGTGCTGGCACGCGAAGGGTTGGATTCGTTCGGCTCCCGCGTGGTGTTTTTCCTCGTGATCTTTGGTATCTGCTTGTTAGCGGCGAAATTGCTGTACTGGCTCCTGGACAGCGCAGGATTGATTCATAAGCGGGTGAAGCCGCTTTCGCAACCGCAGGTATGATAAGGATGAACATGACTGATAACACTTCCGCGCCGCAGTATGCGCTGCGAGGGCTGCAGCTTATTGGCTGGCGCGACATGCAGCATGCGCTCAACTATCTCTTCGCCGACGGCGAACTGCGTCAGGGAACGCTGGTCGCGATCAACGCCGAAAAAATGCTGGCGGTAGAGGATATCCCGGAAGTGCGTGCGCTGATTGAGGCCGCCGAGTTTAAATATGCCGACGGCATCAGCGTCGTGCGCTCATTACGCAAAAAATATCCGCAGGCTGAGGTGTCGCGCGTTGCCGGCGCCGATCTGTGGGAGGCCTTAATGGAGCGCGCCGGGGCGCAGGGAACGCCGGTGTTTCTGATTGGCGGCAAGCCCGAGGTGCTGGCGGAGACGCAAGCGAAGCTACGTGAACGCTGGAAGGTGAATATCGTCGGCAGTCAGGACGGCTATTTTTCCGCCGATCAGCGCCAGCAGCTGTTTGAACGGGTACGCGACAGCGGGGCGAAAATTGTCACCGTCGCGATGGGATCGCCGCGCCAGGAAATTCTGATGCGCGACTGCCGACTGGTGTATCCCGCCGCGTTGTATATGGGCGTTGGCGGCACTTATGACGTCTTTACCGGCCACGTTCACCGGGCGCCAAAATTCTGGCAGAACCTGGGGCTGGAGTGGTTTTATCGCCTGCTCCTGCAGCCGAGCCGCATCAAAAGACAGTTCCGTCTACTGCGCTATTTACGTTGGCATTATTCCGGCAAGCTCTGATATTCCACTGCAACCAGACGAGATTGCATACATATTCTGTGTAATCTCTTCACTCGCCTGATACTTTATTTGCCATTTCCGTAAAATTAATTAACCATTCGCATGCTTCAAACGCGTGGGGGAGACCTGCGCGCCGGCAAGGCTATGGTTTCAATGAATAACAATAACCGGGAGTACCCGGAATACAGCAAACACAAGAGGCTTTATGACTGAGAAAAAAGCGGAACTCCAGCGTGGACTGGAGGCCCGACATATTGAGCTAATCGCGCTAGGCGGGACGATTGGCGTAGGGTTATTCATGGGCGCGGCAAGTACGCTGAAGTGGGCCGGTCCGTCCGTCCTGCTGGCGTATATTATCGCCGGTTTATTTGTCTTCTTTATCATGCGTTCGATGGGCGAGATGTTGTTCCTCGAACCAGTAACCGGCTCATTCGCCGTTTACGCACATCGCTACATGAGCCCGTTCTTCGGCTATCTCACGGCCTGGTCATACTGGTTTATGTGGATGGCGGTGGGGATATCTGAGATCACCGCCATCGGGGTATACGTGCAGTTCTGGTTCCCGGAGATGGCGCAGTGGATCCCGGCGCTAATTGCCGTCGGACTGGTGGCGTTGGCTAACCTGGCGGCAGTGCGTCTGTACGGCGAGATCGAGTTCTGGTTTGCGATGATTAAAGTCACCACCATTATCGTGATGATTGTCATCGGCCTGGGGGTCATCTTCTTTGGTTTCGGCAACGGCGGACAGTCGATCGGTTTTGGCAACCTTACCGAGCACGGCGGCTTCTTCGCCGGCGGCTGGAAAGGCTTCCTGACGGCGCTGTGTATTGTCGTCGCCTCTTATCAGGGCGTTGAACTTATCGGTATCACCGCCGGGGAAGCGAAAAACCCACAGGTCACGTTGCGTAGCGCGGTAGGCAAGGTGCTGTGGCGTATCCTGATTTTCTACGTGGGGGCGATTTTCGTTATCGTGACTATCTTCCCGTGGAACCAGATTGGCTCGACCGGTAGCCCATTCGTTCTCACCTTCGCCAAAATCGGCATTACCGCGGCGGCGGGGATTATCAACTTCGTGGTGCTGACCGCCGCGCTGTCGGGCTGTAACAGCGGGATGTATAGCTGTGGACGCATGTTATATGCGCTGGCGCGTAATCGTCAGCTACCGGCGGCAATGGCCAAAGTGTCGCGTCAGGGCGTACCGGTAGCGGGCGTTGCGCTGTCGATCGTGATTCTGCTAATCGGTTCGTGCCTGAACTACATTATTCCTAACCCGCAGCGCGTGTTTGTCTATGTCTATAGCGCCAGCGTGTTGCCGGGGATGGTGCCGTGGTTTGTGATCCTGATAAGCCAGCTGCGTTTCCGCCGCGAGCATCAGCAGGCGATGTCCAGCCATCCGTTCCGTTCGCTGTTGTTCCCGTGGGCGAACTATTTGACGATGGCATTCCTCGTTTGTGTGCTGATCGGCATGGGAATCAACGATGAAACCCGGATGTCGCTCTTTGTCGGGATTATTTTCCTTGCCGCGGTGACCCTTATTTATAAGGTTTTCGGCCTCGGCAAGCGGGGAAATCTCGATAAAACGGCGGAATAAGCGCCAAAGCGCACAAACTGTGAGCAAATAGAAATTTTATTTAAAAAGGCACTAGACAGGGGTGGGGGAAGTCCGTATTATCCACCCCCGCAACGGCGCTAAGCGCCCGTAGCTCAGCTGGATAGAGCGCTGCCCTCCGGAGGCAGAGGTCTCAGGTTCGAATCCTGTCGGGCGCACCATTTACCCGGTGCTGGAGCTGCGGTGGTTTTAATACCGCGTAAAAGAATTGTTGTGGTGGCTATAGCTCAGTTGGTAGAGCCCTGGATTGTGATTCCAGTTGTCGTGGGTTCGAATCCCATTAGCCACCCCATTATTTGATAGAGTTGTGAATTGCGAAGGTGGCGGAATTGGTAGACGCGCTAGCTTCAGGTGTTAGTGTTCTTACGGACGTGGGGGTTCAAGTCCCCCCCCTCGCACCACGACTTTAAAGAATTGAACTAAAAATTCAAAAAGCAGTATTTCGGCGAGTAGCGCAGCTTGGTAGCGCAACTGGTTTGGGACCAGTGGGTCGGAGGTTCGAATCCTCTCTCGCCGACCAATTTTGAACCCCGCTTCGGCGGGGTTTTTTGTTTTCCGGTTTTCTCCAGTCGTCTTTTATCCCGCTGATCTTCCTCGTAAAAAATAGGTTCCACGTCTGCGAATTATTGTCCGGAATTGTCCCAAATGATTGCTGCGATAGATGCAATCTCGCTGGATCCTGTGCGATAATAACCGGGTAGATGCTCATTCCATCTCTTATGTTCGCCTTTGTGCCTCATAAACTCAGGAATGATGCAGAGCCGTACTTACGGTGCTTATCGTCCACTGATAGATGTCGCATTTCATATGTCTCATCAAACACCATGGACATAACGTTGAGTGAAGCACCCAATTTGTTGTCAAACAGACCTGTTTTAACGCCTGCCCTGATTTCAGCGCAGGCGTTTTTTTCTTTCAGGGGTAGGCTATTTTTTCGCGAGAGAAGGGCGCTATCGCCCCGAACGAGGCGATAGCGTTATCGTGAATTACTGCTGAGGGTTATTGTGTAGCGTCAACAGCAGGCCGTCACGACGCATGGTCGCCGCTTCTTCCGGCTGGTGCAGGCGGTCGAGCGCATCGGCAAGCCACGCGTAATCAAAGGCATCCGGGCGCTGCTTAAGCGCGGCGCGGAAAGCGATACTGGCCTCCTGCCATTCACCGTGACGCATCAGCGACTGGCCCAGGGTGCTCCACAGCAGCGGACGGTCGCCGACGGCTTTGATCTGCTGGCGCAGCACTTTCTCCAGTTGTTCAGGATTATTGGTCTTCAGCCGCGGGATTGGCATAACCAGGCGGTCGTCGTACTGTTTCTTCAGACCATCGATAATAATCTGCTGTGCGGTGTCGTGATCGTCGCTCTCGATCAGGCGTTCGGCCATCGCCACCTGCAGCGGTATCAGGGCGCGCGTTTTACGGCTCTGGTTGCGCCACCACTCGCGTAGCCCTTCGCTACCGCCGTCGGCCAGCGCTTTGTCCATCAGGCCAATCCACGCCAGCTGTTCCAGCGCGGCGCGGTGCTCTTCATCCCCCACGTTGGCTTTCGCCATGGATGGAATGATGTCCAGCAGCGAATTCCACGCGCCGGTACGGGTATAGGCCTGCTCGGCAAGACGCAGCACCTCCGGATGACGCGGGGTCACTTCCAGTAGCTTATCGATGCCGTGACGGGCGGCGTGGTTTTCATTACGCGCCAGCTGTAGGCGCACGCGGGTGATTTCAACCGGGATCAGGTCATCGCCAGCCAGTTCGGCGGCGCGCTCAAGATGCTGATTGGCGCGAGCTTCATCACCGCGCTGTTGGGCCGCTTCCGCCGCTAACAGATAGTTCACTACCGGTTGTTCGGCGTGATCGGCATTTTTCGCCATCAGCTTTTCAACCTGTTGGTAATCGCCTTCCGCCAGTTTCAGCAGCGCTTGCTCGGTTTGCTTACGCGCGCGGCGGCGCTTACGGCCGACGAACCAGCCGCGCGTGTGCGCGCCGGTACGGAAAATGCGGCGCAACAGCCATTCAATGGCGAACAGCACCACCATTGCGAGGATCAGGATGATCACAAGGCCCGTCACGCTGGTTTCGATATTGTAGTTATCGGTCTGGATCAGAACGTAGCCCTGGTGGCCAGCGATCATCGGGCCGACGACGATCCCGGCGATCAGCAGTGCGAAAAGCAGGAGAATTTTCAGCATCGGTTATTCTCCTTGTGGCGCAGGGGCTGGCGCGGTCGGTGCTGGCGTCGGCGTCGGAGCGGCTGCCGCAGGCTGGGCCATTAAATTACGCACCCGAGTTTGCATCAGCTTTTCCAGCAGGCTCTGGCTCTGCAACGTTTCCGGTACGCTCATGGTGATACTTTGCTGACTGAGCTTATCCACCTCTTCAAGGAAAGCCTTGGTAGTGGCGTCTTCAGTATCGTAATAGGCGCGTACCCAGGTGGAGACGTTTTCCAGCGCCTGCTTATAGGTTTCTTCCTGATGACGCGGCACCGCCTGCGCGGCAACCAGCAGACGAGAGCGGATATTTTCGCGCAGATAGACATCCTGATTCGGCGCTAACAGCGGCACCGCCGTTTCGTCACGGCGACGTATGGTAATGAAGCTATCCATAAAGTTCTGCCAGCTTTTCTGCAGGTTAACGCGCCATTCGCCGATGGAGCTGGAGAGCTCGTCGCTGTCGGCATCCATCGGAGAATCATCGTCGTTATTATCAGCCAGACGCAGATTGTCGATTTGGTTCGCCAGCTGGTTAACCTTAAGGATAATGCCGTCGTAATCGACCTGACTTACCGCCGACAGCGAAGCGATGTCATCGGTGATGGCGCGGCGCGCGCCGATAAGGCTTGGGTCGTTCATGTCGGCGAGACTGGCATCGGCGCTTTTCAGCAGCGCGGCGGCGGTCGTCACATCCTGATCGCTCCACAGCTTACGTCCCGCCAGCTTAACCAGGAAATCAGCCTGCGCCAGCAGCCAGGTTTTGGCGTCGCTGCCGGAAATCACTGCAACTTTTTGCTGTAGCTCATCAAGCTGTTTCGTCAGGGTTTCCTGTTCGCGTTTGGCCTCGCTCAACCGATCGGCCTGCTGTTTGATAATGCCTTCCAGCTCGCTCTTCTGGCTATCCTGCGCTTTTTGCAGCGCTGCGATCTGGCTTGATAATTCCGAGCTGGTTTCATTTTGGCGCGTGGATTGCTGTTTATTCAAACCATACAGGCCAATACCGGCGGCGAGGGCGATAGCGATAGCTATCGCGCTGAGCGCCAGGCTGGTTTTGTTGCCGGCCTTTTTCTTCTCGTTGTTTTCTGGCTGTGGCGTGGTTTCCACGGCCTCCCTGGTCTCTTCAACCACGGCGGATTGATTTTGTTGTTCCGTCATTATGGCTTCCAATGTTGAGAGTTATTGTAATGCGCGTAGCAGCGCATCGTTGTCGGCGTTATCGGCAACCTGAATATCCTGCCAGCCCAATTCCCGGGCCTGAAGGGCCAGACGTTCGCTGACAACGACAAGGCTACAGTGCAGCAGCCACCGTTCGCGATACCACTGGGGTATTAACGACCACAGCTGCTGCAGCATCTCGCCGCTGGTGACCACCAGCGTAGTGACTCCACGAGATTGCCAGCGCATAGCCTCTTCCGCACCATCATAGTACTTCGCACAACGTTGATAACATTCACAAAATGTTACTTCGGCGCCGCGTTCACGCAGCGTGTCGCCTAATAATTCCCGCCCGCCGTTGCCGCGCAGAATCAGGGCTTTCTTGCCTGCAATGTTTTGTAATTCAGGTAATTGTAGCAAGACTTCGCTGATTTCCCGATCTAACGGGTAACGGATATTTTTACCACTGACCGTATGCAGAGCCAGCGCGGTGGTGCGGCCTATCGAGAAATAGGCCGGATCGGAGGGCCAGCGTTGGCTCTCCTGCAGCAGACGGGCATGGGCGAATTCCACCGCATGCTGCGATAGCGCAAACAACAAATCGTCCGCGCCTAATGCCGCCAGCTGGCGCGGGAGCGCTGCCAGCTCCCGCCCCGGCGTGAATTCAATCAGCGGAAAGCTCCAGGCCACGCGTCCCAGCGCGCGCAGGCGGCTGACTAACTCTTCACCTTGCGGTAGCGGACGGGTGACCAGGATGCTCATCGTGGGGCTTCTCCATCATAGACCGCCGCGAGGATGTCGCGGGCGCCGTTATCCAGTAGCTCTTCCGCCAGCGAGACGCCGAGCGCCTCTGCCTCTTCCGGCCGGCCGCGGCGTTCACCGCGCACGACCAGCGACCCATCCGGCGCGCCCACCAGCGCCCGTAGCCACAGCTCACCATCGCGCAGTTCGGCATAGCTGCCAATCGGCACCTGACAACCGCCTTCGAGACGGGTGTTCATCGCCCGCTCGGCGCGCACGCGCACGGCGGTTTCCGTATGGTTAAGCGGCGCTAACAGCGCTTTGGTCCATTCATCGTCAAGGCGGCATTCGATACCTACCGCGCCCTGGCCGACGGCCGGCAGAGATTGCTCAGGCGAGAGCGGCTGGCGAATACGCGCTTCCAGTTTCAGCCGCTTCAATCCGGCGGCGGCGAGGATAATAGCGTCATACTCGCCGTTATCGAGTTTGCCTAATCGCGTGCCAACGTTGCCGCGTAGCGAACGGATCACCAGATCGGGGCGCTCTGCCGCCAACTGGCATTGGCGACGTAAACTTGACGTGCCAACGATGCTGCCGGCCGGCAGATCGTCAATTGAGGCATAGTGATTGGAAACAAATGCGTCGCGCGGATCTTCACGCTCGCAGATGGTGACCAACCCCAGGCCTTCCGGGAATTCGACCGGGACATCTTTCATCGAATGGACGGCGATATCGGCGCGCCCTTCAATCATGGCGAGCTCTAGCTCTTTCACAAATAAGCCCTTGCCGCCCACCTTTGCCAGCGGGGTATCAAGGAGCACGTCGCCGCGGGTGACCATGGGCACCAGCTCAACGGAAAGCCCCGTATGACACGACTCCAGGCGCTCTTTCACATAATGTGCCTGCCATAGCGCAAGCGGGCTTTGCCGTGTGGCAATTCTCAAAACTTTGTCTAACATGCTTGTTACCGTCATTGTCGACCACGAGCCATCCTAACATTGTTGCTTTAGGGATGTTAGTTTCACGGTTGTTTCACGGTTAATGTGGGATGCTGGCACGATGTCCTTTAGCGTTTCATGCGGCTGCGGTTGCCGCAAGCGTAGTGGGGAATTTACACCCGGCAAACGGTGCTACACTTGTATGTAGCGCATCTTTCTTTACGGTCAAACAGCAAGGTGTTAAATTGATCACGTTTTAAACCATTTGTCAGCCAGCAGTTCATCACAACCACACCGATGACGAATGGTGACGGTTCTTGTTGAAATACTGAAATCCTCCGTACTATTGTACGTCGGATTTTTGAACATCAGGCGATATGTCTTGTACCTCTATATTGAGACACTGAAACAGAGACTGGATGCCATCAACCAACTGCGCGTGGATCGCGCGCTTGCTGCCATGGGACCCGCTTTCCAGCAGGTTTACAGTCTTCTGCCGACATTACTACATTATCATCACCCGCTGATGCCGGGTTACCTTGACGGTAACGTTCCCCGCGGCATTTGCCTCTACACGCCTGATGAAACCCAACGCCACTACCTTGACGAACTCGAACTGCACCGCGGCCTGCTGACGCAGGAGCCGCCGAAAGGCGAACTGCCGATTACCGGCGTTTATTCGATGGGCAGTACCTCCTCCGTTGGGCAAAGCTGCTCTTCCGATCTGGATATCTGGGTATGCCATCAGGCCTGGCTGGATAACGAAGAACGCCAGCTGCTGCAGCGTAAATGCAGCCTGCTTGAAAACTGGGCGGCGTCGCTCGGCGTCGAGGTCAGTTTCTTCCTGATCGACGAAAACCGCTTCCGCCATAACGAAAGCGGCAGCCTCGGCGGCGAAGACTGCGGTTCGACCCAGCATATTTTGTTGCTCGATGAATTTTACCGCACCGCCGTGCGTCTCGCCGGGAAGCGTATTCTGTGGAATATGGTGCCGGGTGATGAAGAAGACCATTACGATGACTACGTGATGGGGCTGTATGCCCAGGGCGTGCTGACGCCAAACGAATGGCTCGATCTCGGCGGCCTCAGTTCGCTGTCGGCGGAAGAGTACTTCGGCGCCAGCCTGTGGCAGCTGTATAAGAGTATCGACTCCCCGTATAAAGCGGTGCTGAAAACGCTGCTGCTGGAAGCCTACTCCTGGGAATACCCCAACAACCGCCTGTTGGCGAAAGATATTAAACAGCGCCTGCACGATGGCGAGATTGTCTCGTTCGGTCTCGACCCCTACTGCATGATGCTGGAGCGCGTTACCGGCTATCTGCAGGCTATCGAAGACGACACCCGTCTCGATCTGGTACGCCGCTGCTTCTACCTGAAAGTCTGTGAAAAACTCAGCCGCGAGCGCGCCTGCGTGGGCTGGCGTCGTGAAGTCGTCAGCCAGTTGGTGAAAGAGTGGGGCTGGGATGAAAAGCGTCTGATGATGCTTGATAACCGCGCTAACTGGAAAATCGATGAAGTGCGCAAAGCGCACAACGAACTGCTCGACGCGATGATGCAGAGCTATCGTAATCTGATCCGTTTCGCCCGGCGCAATAACCTCAGCGTCTCCGCCAGCCCGCAGGATATCGGCGTGCTGACGCGTAAGCTGTATGCCGCCTTTGAAGCCCTGCCGGGCAAAGTTACCCTGGTAAACCCGCAAATTTCACCGGACCTGTCGGAACCGAATCTGACCTTTATCCACGTGCCGCCGGGCCGCGCTAACCGTACCGGTTGGTATCTGTATAACCGCGCGCCGGATATGGAATCGATCATCAGCCATCAGCCGCTGGAATATAACCGTTATCTTAATAAGCTGGTGGCCTGGGCCTGGTTTAACGGCCTGCTGACCTCACGCACCCGTCTGTTTATTAAGGGCAACGGTATCGTCGATTTGCCGAAGCTGCAGGAGATGGTGGCCGACGTGTCGCACCACTTCCCGCTGCGCCTGCCGGCGCCGACGCCAAAAGCGCTGTACAGCCCGTGCGAAATTCGCCACCTGGCGATTATCGTCAACCTCGAATATGACCCGACGGCGGCATTCCGCAATCAGGTGGTGCATTTCGACTTCCGTAAGCTCGATGTTTTCAGCTTTGGCGAAGAGCAAAAATGCCTGATTGGCAGCGTCGACCTGCTGTATCGCAACTCGTGGAACGAAGTGCGCACGCTGCACTTTAACGGTGAGCAGGCGATGATCGAAGCGCTGAAAACTATTCTCGGCAAAATGCATCAGGACGCCGCGCCGCCGGATAGCGTGGAGGTGTTCTGCTATAGCCAGCACCTGCGCGGCCTTATCCGCACCCGCGTGCAGCAGATGGTCTCCGAGTGCATCGAACTGCGTCTCTCCAGTACCCGTCAGGATACCGGGCGCTTCAAAGCGCTGCGCGTCTCCGGCCAGACCTGGGGCCTGTTCTTCGAGCGCCTGAACGTGTCGGTGCAGAAGCTGGAAAACGCCATTGAGTTCTACGGCGCTATCTCGCACAACAAGCTCCACGGCCTGTCGGTACAGGTAGAAACCAATCACGTTAAGCTGCCGGCGGTGGTGGATGGCTTCGCCAGCGAAGGGATAATTCAATTCTTCTTTGAAGATGCGGATAACAATGACAGCGGCTTTAACATCTACATTCTCGACGAAAGCAACCGCGCAGAGGTCTATCACCACTGCGAGGGCAGCAAAGAAGAGCTGGTGCGCGACGTCAGCCGCTTCTACTCGTCATCGCACGATCGCTTCACCTACGGCTCAAGCTTCATTAACTTCAACCTGCCGCAGTTCTATCAGATAGTCGAAGTTGACGGACGCACGCAGGTGATCCCGTTCCGCAGTCAGGCGATTGCCGCCGCGGTGCCGCCGGGCCAGGAAGCGGTCGCCTCACCGGTGCTGCAGCAGCGCTACTCGTAGATTTGCCCCGGATAAGGCGCGAGCCGCTATCCGGAGATATTCCCTGCTGGCGCTGCGCTTAGCAGGGCTACGGTTCTATGTCGTCGGGTAACCGGACAAGGCGCGATGCGCCGCCATCCGGGAAAGACGTCATTAACGGAAGCTCACCGTCTCGCCGGCCTGATTGCTCGCCGCCTGCTCCAGCAGATCCCAGAAGCGTTCGCCGCTACGATCGCAGATCCACTCGTCGCCTTGCAGATCGAAGTGATAGCCGCCTTGCTTGGTCGCCAGCCAGACCTGATGCAGCGGTTCCTGACGGTTGATGATGATTTTACTGCCATTTTCGAAGCTGATGGTCAGCACGCCGCCGTTGATTTCGCAGTCGATATCGCTGTCGCCGTCCCAGTCGTCCAGACGTTCTTCGATGGTCATCCACAGGCTATCGGCCAGGCGATGGAATTCACTGTCGTTCATAGTTATATTCTGCTTTTTTGATTTTTGAAGATGGCCGCAGTATAGCGCGAAACAAAAGCGCGCGCAGTCAGATGCTAAACGCTTGCTTTTACGTCTTCTCCTGCGATGATAGAAAGCAGTAACGAATGAATCATGGGCAACTATCAATGAAAAACGTTTTACCCACGCTTGCCGTTCTGTTTGCAATCTTCAGCCTGACCGGCTGCGGTTTGAAAGGGCCGCTGTATTTCCCGCCGGCAGACAAAACCGCGCCGCCGCCGACCAAGCCGGTTAACCCAGGCATTCAGAGCGCGACGCCGGATCGTAACGATCGCGGCGATAATGGCGGTCCGACCCAGGTTAACTATTAACGATAACGTTCTGTTCCGCGCAATTGGAGTAGATAATGCAGTTCTCTAAAATGCATGGCCTCGGCAACGACTTCATGGTTGTTGATGCGGTAACGCAGAATGTTTTCTTCTCACCGGAGCTGATTCGTCGCCTTGCGGATCGGCATCTTGGCGTCGGCTTCGACCAGCTGTTGGTTGTCGAGCCGCCGTACGATCCCGATCTGGACTTCCACTACCGTATCTTCAATGCTGACGGTAGCGAAGTCTCGCAGTGCGGCAACGGCGCGCGCTGCTTCGCCCGCTTTGTCCGTTTAAAAGGCCTGACCAATAAACGTGATATCCGCGTGAGCACCGCCAACGGTCGTATGGTATTAAGCGTAACGGAAGATGATCTGGTGCGCGTTAACATGGGCGAGCCGAATTTCGAGCCGTCTCAGGTCCCGTTCCGCGCTAACAAAGCGGAAAAGACCTATATTATGCGCGCGGCTGAACAGACAATATTGTGCGGCGTCGTCTCAATGGGCAACCCGCACTGCGTGATTCAGGTCGATAACGTGGACACCGCCGCGGTTGAAACCCTCGGTCCGGTAATGGAAAGCCACGAACGTTTTCCGGAACGCGCCAATATCGGTTTTATGCAGGTAGTGGAACGCTCCCATATTCGTCTGCGCGTCTATGAACGCGGCGCAGGCGAAACGCAGGCCTGCGGCAGCGGTGCCTGTGCGGCGGTGGCAGTCGGTATCCAACAGGGGTTACTCGCCGAAGAGGTACGCGTGGAATTGCCAGGCGGGCGTCTCGACATCGCCTGGAAAGGTCCGGGTCAACCGTTGTATATGACTGGCCCGGCGGCACACGTCTACGACGGATTTATTCATCTATGAAACAGATCGGGGAAGAACAGCAGGAACTCGCCACAGCGCTCGACGACAGCGCGGTAGTAGATTATCTGCTGCAAAATCCTGAGTTCTTTATTCGTAATGCGGCGCAGGTTGAGCATATCCGCGTCCCGCATCCGGTGCGCGGCACCATCTCGCTGGTAGAGTGGCATATGCTGCGGGCGCGTAACCATATCAACGTGCTGGAAGAGAACATGACGCTGCTGATGGAACAGGCGACGGCCAATCAAAGCCTGTTTCAGCGCCTGTTCCATCTGCAGACGCGGCTGGCGTCCGCCGATAGCCTGGATGAAATGCTCAACCGCTTTCATCGTTGGGCGCGCGAGCTTGGCCTGGCGGGCGCAACGGTGCGCCTGTTTCCGGACAGCTGGCATCTCGGCGCGCCGTCTAAATTCACCCATCTGGCGCTGAGCCGGCAGGCGTTCGAACCCATTCGTATTCAGCGGCTGGGCCAGGCACGCCACTATCTTGGGCCGCTGAACGGGCCAGAGTTGCTGGTAGTCATGCCGGAGGCGAAAGCTATCGGCTCGGTGGCGATGTCGCTACTGGGCGATGACGACGCGCCGGGGGTGATGTTCTTCAGCAGCCGCGATCCACAACATTATCAGCAAGGCCAGGGAACACAGCTACTGCAGGAGATTGCGCGCATGCTGCCCGGCCTGCTGGAGCGCTGGATTGAACGCGCATGACCGACTCCCCGCTATTCGCCTGCGTCGACCGCTTCCTGCGCTATCTCGGCGTTGAGCGCCAGCTTAGCCCGATTACGCTCACGAATTACCAGCGTCAGCTGGAAGCGCTGATCGCGCTGGCGGATGATGCTGGCTTAAAAAGCTGGCAGCAGTGTGACGCCGCTCAGGTACGTAGCTTTGCGGTGCGTAGCCGCCGCGCGGGCTTAGGCCCGGCGAGCCTGGCGCTGCGGCTTTCCGCCCTGCGCAGCTTTTTCGACTGGATGGTCAGCCAGGGCGAGCTGGCCGCTAACCCGGCGAAAGGGATTGCGGCGCCGAAGATCCCCCGCCATTTGCCGAAAAATATCGACGTTGATGATGTGAATCGGCTACTGGATATCGACCTCAACGACCCGCTCGCGGTGCGCGACCGGGCGATGCTGGAAGTGATGTACGGCGCGGGGCTGCGTCTTTCTGAGTTAGTTAACCTTGATATTAAGCACCTTGACCTGGAGTCAGGGGAAGTGTGGGTGATGGGGAAAGGCAGCAAAGAGCGCCGCCTGCCAATTGGACGCAACGCGGTGGCGTGGATCGAACACTGGCTGGATTTGCGCGGCCTGTTCGGCGGCGATGACGATGCGCTGTTTTTGTCGAAGCTGGGTAAGCGCATTTCAGCGCGCAACGTGCAGAAGCGGTTTGCCGAGTGGGGAATCAAGCAAGGACTCAATAGCCACGTGCATCCGCATAAGCTGCGGCACTCCTTCGCGACGCATATGCTGGAGTCGAGCGGCGATCTGCGCGGCGTGCAGGAGCTGCTGGGGCATGCCAATCTCTCCACCACCCAAATCTATACCCATCTCGATTTTCAACACCTTGCCTCGGTGTACGATGCCGCGCATCCGCGCGCTAAACGGGGGAAATAATGCGTTTTTACCGACCTCTGGGCCCGATCTCCGCGCTGACGTTCGACCTGGATGACACCCTTTACGATAACCGCCCGGTGATTGACCGGACGATGCAGGAATCGCTGACATTTGTGCGTAATTACCATCCGGCGCTGAGCCAGTTTGATGCAAGCGATCTCAACCGCCTGCGCCAAACGTTATTGACCTCAGAACCCGAGATTTATCACGATGTCACCGTCTGGCGCCACCGCGCGCTGGAGTTAGGGATGCGTAATGCCGGGCTCTCCGCCGCCGAGGCGAAAGCCGGCGCCGATGCGGCGATGGAAAATTTCGCCCACTGGCGCAGCCGCGTCGATGTGCCGCAGGAGACGCACGATACGCTGGCGAAGCTGGCGCAGAAATGGCCGCTGGTGGCTATCACCAACGGTAACGCTCAGCCAGAACTGTTCGGGCTGAATGACTATTTCCGTTTCGTGCTGCGCGCAGGTCCGGATGGCCGCTCCAAGCCGTTTGCCGATATGTACCATCTGGCGGCGGAGCGTCTGGATTTGCCGCTCGGGCAGATTCTGCATGTCGGCGATGATCTGACCACCGACGTGGCGGGCGCTATTCGCTGTGGAATGCAGGCCTGCTGGATCAAGCCGGAGAACGCCTCGTTGATGAAAACCGCCGATAGCCGCCTGCTGCCGCATATTGAAATTTCACGGTTGGCATCTCTGACCTCGCTGATATAATCACCAGTAACTCTGTATATATTAACAGGGGTTCGTGGAACCCCTTCTCTTCCGGCGGTGCCAATGGACGTTTCTTACCTGCTCGACAGCCTTAATGACAAACAGCGTGAAGCCGTAGCGGCCTCGCGCACCAATATGCTGGTTCTGGCAGGGGCGGGCAGTGGTAAGACGCGCGTACTGGTGCACCGTATCGCCTGGCTGCTGAGCGTGGAGAACTGCTCGCCGTATTCCATTATGGCGGTGACCTTTACCAACAAAGCGGCGGCGGAGATGCGCCACCGTATCGGCCAACTGATGGGCACCACCCAGGGCGGTATGTGGGTCGGCACCTTCCACGGCCTGGCCCATCGCCTGCTACGCGCCCATCATCTGGATGCCAACCTGCCGCAGGATTTCCAAATCCTCGATAGCGAAGATCAGCTGCGCCTGCTGAAGCGCCTGATTAAGGCGATGAACCTGGATGAGAAGCAATGGCCGCCGCGTCAGGCGATGTGGTACATCAACAGCCAAAAAGATGAAGGGCTGCGCCCGCACCATATTCAGAGCTACGGCAACCCGGTCGAACAGACCTGGCAGAAGGTGTATCAGGCCTATCAGGAAGCCTGCGATCGCGCCGGGCTGGTGGACTTTGCCGAGCTGTTGCTGCGCGCGCACGAACTGTGGCTGAACAAACCGCATATCCTGCAGCACTACCGCGAGCGCTTCACCAATATTCTCGTCGACGAATTCCAGGATACCAACAACATTCAGTATGCCTGGATCCGCCTGCTGGCGGGCGATACCGGCAAAGTTATGATTGTCGGCGATGATGACCAGTCGATTTACGGCTGGCGCGGCGCGCAGGTCGAAAACATTCAGCGCTTCCTGAATGACTTCCCGGGCGCGGAAACTATTCGTCTGGAGCAGAACTATCGTTCAACCAGCAATATTCTCAGCGCCGCCAACGCCCTGATTGAAAACAACAACGGGCGGCTGGGCAAAAAACTGTGGACCGACGGCGCCGACGGCGAGCCCATTTCGCTGTACTGCGCCTTCAACGATCTCGATGAAGCGCGTTTCGTGGTTAACCGAATTAAAACCTGGCAGGAGAACGGCGGGGCGCTGGAGCAGTGCGCCATTCTCTACCGTAGCAACGCCCAGTCGCGCGTGCTGGAAGAGGCGCTGCTGCAGGCCAGCATGCCGTACCGTATTTATGGCGGCATGCGCTTCTTCGAACGTCAGGAAATCAAAGATGCGCTCTCTTATCTGCGCCTGATTGCCAACCGCAACGACGACGCGGCGTTTGAGCGTGTGGTCAATACGCCTACCCGCGGCATCGGCGATCGGACCCTGGATGTGGTGCGCCAGACCTCGCGCGATCGTCAGCTGACGCTGTGGCAGGCCTGCCGCGAGCTGCTGAAAGAGAAAGTGCTGGCAGGCCGCGCTGCCAGCGCTCTGCAGCGCTTTATGGAGCTTATCGACGCGCTGGCGCAGGAAACCGCCGATATGCCGCTACATGTCCAGACTGACCGGGTCATTAAAGATTCCGGCCTGCGTATGATGTACGAGCAGGAAAAAGGCGAGAAGGGCCAGACCCGTATCGAAAACTTAGAGGAACTGGTGACGGCGACGCGCCAGTTCAGCTACAACGAAGAAGATGAAGATCTGATGCCGCTGCAGGCGTTCCTCTCCCACGCCGCGCTGGAAGCGGGCGAAGGGCAGGCGGATACCTGGCAGGATGCGGTACAGCTGATGACTCTGCACTCGGCGAAAGGGCTGGAGTTCCCGCAGGTGTTTATCGTCGGCGTTGAAGAGGGGATGTTCCCGAGCCAGATGGCGCTTGATGAGGGCGGTCGTCTGGAGGAAGAGCGTCGTCTGGCCTACGTCGGCGTGACGCGCGCGATGCAAAAACTGACGCTGACCTACGCCGAAACCCGCCGTTTGTACGGTAAAGAGGTTTACCATCGCCCATCGCGCTTTATCGGCGAGCTGCCGGAAGAGTGCGTGGAAGAGGTGCGGCTGCGAGCGACGGTGAGCCGCCCGGTTAACCATCAGCGTCTCGGTACCCCGGTGGCGGAGAACGATACCGGCTATAAGCTGGGCCAACGAGTGCGGCATCCGAAGTTCGGTGAAGGCACCATCGTCAACCTTGAGGGCAGCGGTGAGCATAGCCGGCTGCAGGTGGCTTTTCAGGGGCAGGGAATTAAATGGCTGGTCGCCGCCTACGCACGCCTGGAAACGGTGTAACTTTAAGAAAAATATAATTTTTTTGTAATAATCTGCTAGCCTTATATGCTAAATGGCAGGATTTGCTCTTTAGCGTTCCCTTGCGTGTTGACGCCGTTTTGGCGCTGGCGTAACATGCGCGCACGATTACGCTAAGAGGACATTCGCCTTGGACACACCCAGTAGATGCTGGCTCAACTTCCTGTCATTCAGGAACAACTCCTAAGGCTATCCCCTTATGCCGATAGCCTTAGCGGTTGTCGGCGACCCGTCCCATTCCCGTCGCTCTGAGTCAGGCTTAATGGTCTGAAACCCAAATAGTTTCTGTGTGCCCATCGAACTGTCCGATAAATT
Organism: Klebsiella sp. 141162; assembly: GCF_050600755.1. Lineage (NCBI taxonomy): Bacteria > Pseudomonadati > Pseudomonadota > Gammaproteobacteria > Enterobacterales > Enterobacteriaceae > Klebsiella > Klebsiella sp. 141162. The sequence goes on from NZ_JAQIRI010000014.1 coordinate 52,559, forward strand.
TTTTGTATTGGGAGTCCCGGTCATGCTGAGCGCATTTCAACTGGAAAATAATCGTTTAACGCGCCTTGAGGCCGATGAGATCAAGCATCTTGCCAGCTCGGTGTGGGTCGACCTGGTCGAGCCTGACGATGATGAACGTAGCCGTGTGCAAACGGAGTTAGGCCAGAACCTGGCGACGCGCCCGGAACTGGAAGACATCGAAGCGTCAGCGCGTTTCTTTGAAGACGAAGATGGTTTACACATCCACTCCTTTTTCTTTTTCGAAGATGCTGACGATCACGCCGGTAACTCAACCGTGGCGTTTACCATCCGCGAAGGTCGCCTGTTTACCCTGCGCGAGCGTGAACTACCCGCTTTTCGCCTGTACCGCATGCGCGTGCGTAACCAGACGCTGATTGATGGCAACGCCTACGAGCTGCTGTTAGATCTGTTCGAGACCAAAATCGAACAGCTGGCGGATGAGATAGAAAACATCTACAGCGACCTGGAAAAGCTGAGCCGCGTGATTATGGAAGGCCACCAGGGCGACGAGTACGACGAAGCGCTGTCGACGCTGGCGGAACTGGAAGATATCGGCTGGAAAGTACGTCTCTGTCTGATGGATACCCAGCGCGCGCTAAACTTCCTCGTGCGCAAGGCGCGCCTGCCGGCAGGCCAGCTGGAACAGGCGCGAGAGATCCTGCGAGATATCGAATCCCTGCTGCCGCACAACGAATCGCTGTTCCAGAAGGTGAACTTCCTGATGCAGGCGGCGATGGGCTTTATCAACATCGAGCAGAACCGCATTATCAAGATCTTCTCGGTGGTTTCGGTCGTGTTCCTGCCGCCGACGCTGGTGGCGTCCAGCTATGGGATGAACTTTGAGTTTATGCCGGAACTCCACTGGAGCTTTGGTTATCCGGGAGCCATCGTGTTTATGATGTTGGCCGGCCTGGCGCCGTATCTCTACTTCAAGCGTAAAAACTGGCTGTAGTTGTTGTGCCGGATGCGCTTCGCTTATCCGGGCCTACGTGTTGTGCTTTTGTAGGCCGGATAAGGCGTAGCCGACATCGGGTAATATCCTATCCCCGACGCCCCCTTCTTTGCGTATATACCGCATCCATCACGAATATCGCCAGCGCCACCCAGATAAAGGCGAAGGTGACCATTTTATCCGTGCCCGGCACTTCACCGTAGAACGTTACCGCCAGCAGGAACATCAGCGTCGGGCCGATGTACTGGAAAAAGCCCAACGTCGACAAGCGCAGGCGGGTCGCCGCGCCGGTGAAGCACAGCAGGGGGATGGTGGTTACCACACCCGCTGCCATTAGCAGTAAATTGAGCGACCAGGGGTTGTCTCCCATATGGCTGGTTGGGCTATCGGTGATGCCGAAAAGCCAGATCGCCGCCACTGGCAGCAGCCATAGCGTTTCCACCAGCATACCGGTCTGCGCATCGACGGCGATTTTCTTACGTACCAGGCCATAAAAGGCAAAGCTAAATGCCAGCCCCAGGCCGATTACCGGCAGTGAGCCGAAGGTCCACAACTGCACCAGCACGCCGCAGAAGGCGAGGATCACCGCTAACCACTGTAGGCGGCGAAAGCGTTCGCCGAGGAAAATCATTCCCAACAGAATATTCACCAGCGGGTTAATGAAGTAGCCGAGGCTAGCTTCCAGCATATGGTGGTTATTGACTGCCCAGATAAAGAGCAACCAGTTGCCGCCGACCAGCACCGCAGAGAGCGCCAGCAGGAAGATCTTGCGCGGGGTTTTTAGCAGTTTTTTTACCTGCGGCCACTGGCGGCTGACGCTGATGAGCGCCACCATGAAAAAGAAAGACCAGATCACGCGATGCGTCAGGATTTCATCGGCGGGAACGTAGTAAATAAGTTTGAAGTACGCCGGCGCGATACCCCAGATAAAGTAGGCGGCCAGCGCCAGCATAACGCCCAGCCGCGTTTGTTTTGCGTCCATTGGTAGAATCCATTGCCAAAAAGAGTGATGTTACTCGATCTGCGGCAATCAACCCACCATATAGGTAGCCGTGGCGCTGGCGATATAAACCTGCTCTTCGTTATGCAACTCGACGCGGGCCACGGCGACTTTGTTTCCGGCGCGCAGCAGGCTGCTGGTGGCGGTAAAACGCTCGCCGCGGCCAGGGCGTAAGTAATCGACGCGCAAATCGATAGTTCCCATCCGCGAGAGGCGCTGGCGCAGCTCTTCTTCATTGATAGTGTCATGGCGAGTCAGGGTGCTGCCGACGCAGACCAGTCCAGCGGCGACATCCAGCGCAGAGGCGATAACGCCGCCGTGCAGAATACTCTGCGCCCAATTGCCTACCATCATCGGCTGATTATTAAAGCTGAGCTGGGCAAACTCTTTTTCATAACGTTCCAGCTCAAGCCCCAGCGCACGGTTAAAAGGCATGTGATAAACAAAAATCTCTCCCACCAACTTTAGTGCGGCGGCGGCGGTCAGTTCAGACATAGCAGAAGTCCATTCGTTAATGAAATGTTGATTTTATGCTTCAAAAATATTGATTTCCACTTTCGGAGGCGATAACGCAGCGGGAGGCAGATAAACAGGTAGAATGGCAGCAGGACAAAACATTAATAAGAACCCTTCTTCAGGAGAACAGTAATGCGTATCTCTTTGACCTGGCTGCTGGCGCTTAGCGCGCTGCCGGCCAGCGTTCTGGCGCAGGACGCGCCGCTTAATCAAGCCGTTCATGACAAACCCGCGGTGCGGGGCAGCATTATCGCCAACCTGCTGCAGGACCATGATAATCCGTTCCTGCTTTATCCTTATGAGAGCAACTATCTGCTCTATACGTGGACCAGCGATCTCAATAAAGAGGCCATCCGCAGTTACGACTGGGCCGATGACGCGCGTAAGGATGAGGTGAAGTTCCAGCTCAGCCTGGCATTCCCGTTATGGCGCGGCATCCTTGGCGATAATTCGCTGCTTGGCGCCTCCTATACGCAAAAATCCTGGTGGCAGCTCTCTAACAGTAAAGGCTCGGCGCCGTTTCGCGAAACCAACTACGAGCCTCAGCTCTTCCTTGGCTTCGCGACGGATTATGAGTTTGCCGGCTGGACTTTGCGCGATATCGAAGTCGGCTATAACCACGATTCCAATGGCCGTTCCGATCCAACGTCACGTAGCTGGAACCGCCTGTATACTCGCCTGATGGCGCAAAACGGTAACTGGCTGGTTGAAGTGAAGCCGTGGTATGTGGTCGGCAGTACCGATGATAACCCCGATATCACCAAATACATGGGTTACTACCGCCTGAAGATTGGCTACCAGCTGGGGGAGGCTATTTTTAGCGCTCAGGGGCAATATAACTGGAATACCGGCTACGGCGGCGCGGAAATCGGGGTCAGTTACCCTATTACCAAGCACGTGCGCGCCTATACTCAGGTGTACAGCGGTTATGGCGAGTCGCTCATCGACTATAACTTCAATCAGACACGCGTCGGCGTCGGCGTGATGCTCAACGATCTGTTTTAATCGTTGCACTCTGGCTCTCAGGCGCTGAAAATAGCGCCTGTTTTCTTTTCAGGCGGATGGGGTCAACGTGGCACAGGCGGAAGTATTAAATCAGGAATCGCTGGCTAAGCAGGTTTTACAAGAGACCTTCGGCTACCAGCAGTTCCGCCCGGGCCAGGAATCGATTATCGCCACGGCGCTGGAAGGCCGCGATTGCCTGGTGGTGATGCCGACCGGCGGCGGTAAATCGCTGTGCTACCAGGTACCTGCATTGGTCCTCGGCGGCCTGACGGTTGTCGTGTCGCCGCTGATTTCGCTGATGAAAGACCAGGTCGATCAGCTGCTGGCAAACGGCGTCGCCGCGGCCTGTCTTAACTCGACGCAGAGCCGCGAGCAGCAGCAAGAGGTGATGGCGGGGTGCCGCAGCGGGCAGATTCGTCTGCTGTATATCGCGCCGGAACGCCTGATGCTGGATAACTTCCTGGAGCATCTGAGCCACTGGAACTTAGCGATGCTGGCGGTGGATGAGGCGCACTGTATCTCGCAGTGGGGCCATGATTTCCGCCCGGAATATGCCGCGTTGGGCCAGCTGCGCCAGCGGATGCCGCATATTCCGTTTATGGCGCTCACCGCCACCGCTGATGACACCACTCGCCGCGATATTGTTCGCCTGCTGGGGCTTAACGATCCGCTGATTCAGGTTAGTAGCTTCGATCGCCCCAATATCCGCTATATGCTGATGGAGAAATTTAAGCCGCTCGATCAGTTGATGCGATACGTCCAGGATCAGCGCGGTAAATCAGGGATTATCTACTGCAACAGCCGTTCTAAGGTTGAAGACACCGCCGCCAGGCTGCAAAGCCGCGGCATCAGCGCGGCGGCCTACCATGCTGGTCTGGAAAATGATATTCGTGCCGATGTGCAGGAGAAATTCCAGCGCGACGATCTGCAGATCGTGGTGGCGACGGTGGCTTTCGGTATGGGCATTAACAAGCCGAACGTCCGCTTTGTGGTGCACTTTGATATCCCGCGCAATATTGAATCCTATTATCAGGAAACCGGCCGCGCCGGGCGTGACGGGCTGCCGGCGGAAGCGATGCTGTTTTACGATCCGGCGGACATGGCGTGGCTGCGCCGTTGCCTGGAGGAGAAGCCCGCCGGGCCGCTGCAGGATATTGAACGTCATAAGCTGAATGCGATGGGGGCATTTGCCGAAGCGCAGACCTGTCGCCGTCTGGTGCTGCTGAACTATTTTGGCGAAGGGCGTCAGGAGCCGTGCGGCAACTGTGATATCTGTCTTGATCCGCCAAAGCAGTACGATGGTTTAATGGACGCGCGTAAGGCGCTTTCAACTATTTACCGGGTGAATCAACGCTTCGGGATGGGCTACGTGGTTGAAGTACTCCGCGGCGCCAACAATCAGCGTATCCGCGACCTGAACCACGATAAACTGCCGGTGTACGGCATTGGTCGCGAGCAGAGCCACGAGCACTGGGTGAGCGTGATTCGCCAGTTAATCCACCTCGGACTGGTGACGCAAAATATTGCCCAGCACTCCGCGCTGCAGCTCACCGAGGCCGCGCGTCCTGTACTGCGTGGTGAAGTCCCGCTGCAGCTCGCCGTGCCGCGTATCGTGGCGCTAAAACCGAAAGCGATGCAGAAATCCTTCGGCGGCAATTACGACCGCAAGCTGTTCGCCAAGCTGCGTAAATTACGTAAAGCGATCGCCGACGAGGAGAATATCCCGCCATATGTCGTGTTTAACGACGCGACGCTGATTGAGATGGCCGAACAGTCGCCGCTTACCGCCGGGGAGATGCTTAGCGTCAACGGCGTGGGGACCCGTAAGCTTGAGCGCTTCGGTAAAGAATTCATGGCGCTGATACGTGCTCATGTCGATGGCGATGATGAGTAGTCAGCCGCGGGAAAAGGTGCCAGAATAGTTTCCTTCTTCACTATTTCCCTGCGAGTTAAACATGTTGATGCTTTTTCTCACCGTGGCGCTGGTGCACATCATTGCGCTAATGAGCCCGGGGCCGGATTTTTTCTTCGTTTCGCAAACCGCGGTGAGCCGTTCGCGCAAAGAGGCGATGATGGGCGTGCTGGGGATCACCGGCGGCGTGATGGTCTGGGCTGGCGTGGCGCTGCTCGGCTTGCATCTGATTATCGAGAAAATGGCCTGGCTGCATACGCTGATTATGGTCGGCGGCGGTCTCTATCTGTGCTGGATGGGCTATCAAATGCTGCGCGGCGCGTTGAAGAAAACCGACGTTGTCGCGGCGGAACCGCAGGTTGAGCTGGCGCGTAGCGGGCGCAGTTTCCTGAAGGGCCTGCTGACTAACCTCGCCAACCCGAAAGCGATTATCTACTTTGGTTCGGTCTTCTCGCTGTTCGTTGGCGATAACATTGGCGCCGGCGCGCGCTGGGGGATTTTCCTGCTGATCGTTCTTGAAACGCTGGCGTGGTTCACCATCGTGGCCAGCCTGTTCGCACTGCCGCAAATGCGCCGCGGCTATCAGCGGATGGCAAAGTGGATAGACGGCATCGCGGGAACCCTGTTTGCCGGTTTCGGCATCCATCTGATTATTTCGCGTTAACGTGTTATGCGATTCCCCGCCCGGTTTGTTGCCGGGTGGGGTTGATATTAGTGACGAAGACGCTGTAGCTCATCGCTGGTCAAACCGGTCATTTCCAGGATCGCATCGTCATCAATGCCGCGATTGAGCATCGCTGCGGCGACCTGTAAAAGGGCCTGTAGTTTTCCTTCTTTGATGCCTTCTTTAATGCCTTCTTTAATGCCTTTCTCTCTGCCTTCTGCGAGCCACGTTTCTGCCAGAGTCATTAGCATTCCTCCATGCTGCGGCACACGCTGTGCCAGCTTATATTCAGGCATGACGGGCGGAAGCGAGCAGCGCTCCCACCAGCATAAACAGCGAACCAAACACTTTATTCAGCGCCTTCATCTGCTTCGGACCTTTAATCCAGGCCGCAATGCGCTGCGCCAGCGTCGCGTAACCGATCATCACAATGATATCGACCACAATGGTGGTGACGCCAAGTACCAGGTACTGCATCACCTGCGGCTGATGCGGGACGATGAACTGGGGAAACAGCGCGGCGAGGAAGACGATACTTTTGGGGTTGGTCAGATTGACGAACACCGCGCGTTTATAGAGCTTACCGCGGCTTTGAGTGCGCGCCAGCGTATTCAGATCGATTGAACCCGCCGCCCGCCATTGCTGGATCCCCAGCCAGATAAGATAAGCCGCGCCCGCCCATTTCAACACTTCAAATGCCAGTACCGAGCGTGAGAAGAGCGTGCCCAGACCGACGCCAACCAGCACGATATGAATGGCCAATCCGGTTTGCAGGCCGGCAATAGAGGCTGCCGCGCCGCGATAGCCGTGGTTGATGGATGTGGTCATGGTATTAATCGCGCCGGAACCCGGCGACAGGCTGAGAATGATTGATGTCAGCAGATAAGCGAACCACCACTCGAAGGTCATGAGAATCTCCCTGATTGTCTATTTTTATGCCACAATACGCTATTGCATCAGCATTGTGTGATGTGCGACAAAAAAACGATTTTCAGCGGTTAACAGGGGTGTAAACCCGATGTTTGGGCAGCAAAAGGACTGGGACACACGAGAAAACGCGTTTGCGGCCTTTACCATGGGGCCGCTGACGGATTTTTGGCATCAGCGGGAAGAAGCTGAATTTACGGGCGTCGATAAGGTTCCGGTACGCTTTGTGCGCTTTTGCGCCGCAAATAATGACCGGCTGGTAGTTATTTGCCCCGGCCGCATCGAAAGCTACGTGAAGTACGCCGAACTAGCCTACGATCTCTTCCACAGCGGCTTTGACGTAATGATTATCGATCACCGCGGTCAGGGGCGCTCCGGTAGGTTGCTGTCTGATACCCACCGCGGTCATGTTGTGCGCTTTAGCGATTATGTTGACGATCTGGCTGCGCTTTGGCAGCAGGAAGTGGTGCCCGGCCACTGGCGTAAACGTTTTATTCTCGCCCACTCGATGGGCGGCGCCATTGCCACGCTGTTCTTGCAGCGTCACCGGCAGCATTGCGACGCCATTGCCTTATGCGCGCCAATGTTTGGCATCATCATGCGCCTGCCGGACTGGATGGTGCGCCATATTCTCGACTGGGCTGAGGGCCATCAGCGTATTCGTGAAGAGTATGCCATCGGTACGGGCCGCTGGCGGGCGCTGCCGTTTTCGCTCAATGTATTGACTCATAGCCGTCAGCGCTATCGTCGTAATCTGCGTTTTTATGCCGACGATCCGCGGCTGCGCGTCGGCGGGCCGACCTATCACTGGGTGCGCGAAGGTATTCTGGCCGGTGAAGAGATATTGGCTGGCGTCGAGAAAGATACGACTCCGACGCTATTGATTCAGGCCGAGGATGAAAGGGTGGTCGATAACCTGATGCACGACCGCTATTGCGAACTCCGTTCCGCTGCCGGACACCCTTGTGAAGGCGATAAGCCGCTCGTTATTGAAGGGGCATATCACGAGATCCTTTTTGAAAAGGACGCTATGCGCTCAGTCGCGCTAAATGCCATCGTCGATTTTTTCAATCGACATACTTAATCCGACGATAGATCTCGTCGCCCTGCTTAGAGGTTAAATTTTTTATGTACCAGGTTGTTGCGTCTGATTTAGATGGCACGCTGCTTTCCCCCGACCATTTCCTCACTCCCTATGCCAAAGAAACGCTGAAGCTACTCACCGCGCGCGGGATAAATTTCGTTTTCGCCACTGGTCGCCACTATATCGATGTGGGACAGATCCGCGATAATCTCGGCATTAAGTCGTACATGATCACCTCTAACGGCGCCCGCGTACACGATAGCGAAGGAAAACAAATCTTCGCCCATAACCTCGACCGCGATATCGCCAGCGATCTGTTTGAGATGGTGCGTAACGATGTGAAGATTGTGACCAACGTCTATCGTGAAGATGAATGGTTTATGAATCGCCATCGCCCGGAAGAGATGCGCTTCTTCAAAGAGGCGGTGTTCAACTACAAGCTTTATGAACCGGGCGAGCTGGATGCGGATGGCATCAGCAAAGTTTTCTTCACCTGTGAAGATCATGAACATTTGCTGCCGCTTGAGCAGGCTATCAACGCGCGCTGGGGCGACCGCGTGAATGTGAGTTTCTCCACGTTGACCTGCCTTGAAGTGATGGCCGGCGGTGTATCGAAAGGGCATGCGCTGGAGGCCGTCGCGAAAATGCTTGGCTACAGCCTCAAAGAGTGTATCGCCTTTGGCGACGGCATGAACGACGCCGAGATGCTGTCGATGGCCGGTAAAGGCTGCATCATGGCGAACGCCCATCAGCGGTTGAAGGACTTGCATCCGGAGCTGGAAGTGATCGGCAGCAACGCCGATGATGCTGTACCGCATTACCTGCGCAAGCTGTACCTCGATTGATAAAGATTGACGATTGGCTAATAACTGGTCAGTCGTCAACCTCTCTCTCCGCTACAATGCCTGTTCTTTATTCAATGAGACGACCATTGTGGCGCTATTAATTATCACCACTATCCTGTGGGCCTTTTCGTTTAGCCTGATTGGCGAATACCTTGCCGGTAGCGTCGATAGCTATTTTTCCGTGCTGATGCGCGTGGGCCTGGCAGCGCTGGTGTTCCTGCCTTTCCTGCGTACGCGCGGCCAGTCTCCGCGTACCATCGTGCTCTACATGTTGGTAGGGGCGATGCAGCTTGGGATTATGTATTTGCTGGCTTTCCGCGCCTATCTCTATCTGACAGTCTCCGAATTTCTGTTGTTTACGGTCTTTACCCCGCTGTATATCACTCTGATTTACGATCTGATCAGCGGCCGTAAACTACGCTGGGGCTATCTGCTTAGCGCGGCGCTGGCGGTGTTAGGGGCGGCGATCATCCGCTATGACAAAGTCAGCGATCACTTCTGGACCGGGCTATTGCTGGTGCAGCTGTCGAATATCTGTTTCGCCATCGGTATGGTGGGCTACAAGCGTCTGATGGAAGTCCGTCCAATGCCGCAACACAATGCCTTTGCCTGGTTCTATGCCGGCGCCTTTATCGTGGCGGTAGCGGCGTGGTTTATGCTGGGCAATCCGCAGAGGTTGCCGACTACCGGTCTGCAGTGGGGGGTTCTGGTATGGCTTGGCGTGGTCGCTTCCGGGTTGGGTTACTTCATGTGGAACTACGGCGCAACGCAGGTGGATGCCGGTACGTTGGGGATCATGAATAACGTTCACGTCCCCGCCGGGCTGTTGGTTAATCTCGCTATCTGGCAGGAACAGCCTCACTGGCCGAGCTTTATCATTGGCGCGCTGGTAATCCTGGCTTCGCTATGGGTCCATCGCCGCTGGGTCGCTCCGCACTCCGTACAAACGGCAGATGATCGCAAGCGTGATTCCGCGCTGAGCGAATAAACGCTTCTGTTACCGACTGGCGTTGTTCGCCATCGCGCACCGCGGCGTACAGCCGGCTCCACAGTCCTTCTCCCAGGGTTTTGGTGACAATCAAACCCTGGCGTTCAAAACTTTCCACCACCCAGTGCGGCAGGGCGGCAATACCCATTCGCGCGGCGACCATCTGAATCAGCAGCAGCGTGTTATCGACGCTTTTCAACTGCGGGCTGATCCCCGCCGGTTGCAGGAAGTGGCGCCAGATATCCAGTCGCCCGCGCTGTACCGGATAAATCAGTAACGTTTCCGCAGCCAGATCTTCCGGCGAGATGCGCGTTTTCGCCGCCAGTGGATGTTCCGGAGCTAACACCAGACGAACTTCATAATCAAACATCGGTGAATAGTGCAGGCCGCTACGCGGCAAAATATCTGAGGTCATCACCAGATCGAGTTCGCCCTGCTGCAGGGCTGGCTGCGGGTCAAAAGTGACGCCGGACTGAAAATCAACTTCCACCAGCGGCCAGCGGGCGCGGAAGCTTTCCAGCGCCGGGGTGAGCCACTGAATGCAGCTATGGCACTCAATCGCCAGCCGCAGACGGGTTTGCTGTGGTTCATTGCAATCCTGTAGCGCGCGAGCGATTTGCGGCAGCACCTGATTGGCTAACTGCAGCAGAATTTCCCCTTGCGGCGTAAAGCGCAGCGGCTGGCTTTTACGCACAAATAAACGGAAGCCAAGGCGCTGTTCCAGATCGCTAAACTGGTGGGACAGGGCCGACTGGGTTTGGTGCAGGGCTGCCGCCGCGCCCGCCAGCGAACCGCTGTTCCGCAACGCCTGTAGCGTTTTCAGGTGTTTAATCTCGATCATGAATGTCCTTCACTTCGGCATGAATAATTTGCGCTTGAGGAATATACAGTACCTTTACATTATGGATGTGTAAACATCTGGATGGCTAAAATCCTTCGTCTTTTGAATTTATGGTGCGTTGGCTGCGTTCGCTCACCCCAGTCACTTGGGGATGAGCAAACTTGCCGCCTTCCCTGAATACAAAATCCTTTGGATTAATAATTAATTAGAGGAAGAACACATGACCATTATTAATCACACCCTCGGTTTTCCTCGCGTTGGCCTTCGCCGCGAGCTGAAAAAAGCGCAAGAGAGCTACTGGGCGGGCAACGCCACGCGTGAAGAGCTGCTGGCGGTAGGTCGCGAGCTGCGCGCTCGTCACTGGAAGCAGCAGAAACAGGCGGGCATTGATCTGCTGCCGGTGGGCGATTTTGCCTGGTACGACCATGTTCTGACCACCAGCCTGCTGCTGGGCAACGTGCCGGCTCGTCATCAGAACAAAGACGGCACCGTCGATATCGATACCCTGTTCCGCATTGGTCGCGGCCGCGCGCCGACCGGTGAACCCGCTGCCGCCGCGGAAATGACCAAGTGGTTCAACACCAACTATCACTACATGGTGCCGGAATTTGTCCAGGGCCAACAGTTCAAGCTGAGCTGGACCCAGCTGCTGGATGAAGTGGACGAAGCGCTGGCGCTGGGCCACAAGATTAAGCCTGTACTGCTGGGGCCGGTAACCTATCTGTGGCTGGGCAAAGTAAAAGGCGAACAGTTTGATCGTTTAAGCCTGTTGAACGATATCCTTCCGGTTTACCAGCAGGTACTGGGCGAGCTGGCGAAACGCGGCATTGAGTGGGTGCAGATTGATGAACCGGCGCTGGTTCTGGAGCTGCCGCAAGCATGGCTGGATGCCTTTAAACCGGCTTATGAAGCCCTGCAGGGGCAGGTAAAACTACTGCTGACTACCTATTTTGAAGGGATCACCGACAACCTTGATGTTATCACCGCGCTGCCGGTACAGGGGCTACACGTCGATCTGGTGCACGGCAAAGATGAGGTGGCTGAACTACATAAACGCCTGCCGGCCGACTGGCTGTTATCCGCCGGGCTGATCAATGGTCGTAACGTCTGGCGCGCCGATCTCACGGAAAAATATGCGCAAATTAAGTCGTTTGTCGGTCAACGTGAACTATGGGTCGCCTCTTCCTGCTCCTTGCTGCATAGCCCGATCGATCTGAGCGTAGAGACCCGTCTTGATGCCGAAGTAAAAAGTTGGTTTGCTTTCGCCCTGCAGAAGTGTGGCGAACTGGCGCTGCTGCGCGACGCGCTGAACAGCGGTGATACGACGGCGATCGAGGCGTGGAGCGCGCCAATTCAGGCTCGTCGCCATTCGACTCGCGTACACAACGCGGCAGTGGAAAAACGGCTGGCGGCAATCACTGCTCAGGACAGCCAGCGCACCAGCCCTTATGCCGAGCGCGCACAGGCGCAGCGCAAACGCTTTAACCTGCCAGCATGGCCGACGACGACGATCGGTTCATTCCCGCAGACAACCGAAATTCGTACCCTACGTCTGGACTTCAAAAAGGGCAATCTTGACGCCAGCCATTATCGGACGGGTATTGCCGAACATATTAAGCAGGCGATCGTCGAACAAGAACGTCTGGGTTTAGACGTGCTGGTGCACGGAGAAGCCGAGCGAAACGACATGGTGGAGTATTTCGGTGAGCATCTGGACGGTTTCATCTTCACGCAAAACGGTTGGGTGCAAAGCTATGGCTCTCGCTGCGTGAAGCCGCCGGTGGTTATCGGCGATGTCAGCCGTCCGCAAGCGATCACCGTCGAATGGGCGAAGTATGCGCAGTCTCTTACCGACAAGCCGGTCAAAGGCATGTTGACCGGTCCGGTAACCATTCTGTGCTGGTCCTTCCCGCGCGAGGATGTCAGCCGTGAAACTATCGCGAAGCAGATTGCGCTGGCGCTGCGCGATGAAGTGGCGGATCTGGAGGCGGCCGGTATCGGTATTATCCAGATCGATGAACCGGCACTGCGCGAAGGTCTGCCGCTGAAGCGCAGCGATTGGGATGCTTATTTACAGTGGGGCGTAGAAGCTTTCCGCATCAACGCCGCGGTTGCTAAGGATGACACCCAGATTCATACCCACATGTGTTATTGCGAGTTCAATGACATCATGGATTCTATCGCCGCGCTGGATGCCGACGTCATCACCATTGAAACCTCGCGTTCCGACATGGAACTGCTGGAATCGTTTGAAGAGTTTGAATATCCAAACGAAATCGGCCCGGGCGTTTATGATATCCACTCGCCAAACGTACCGAGCGTGGAGTGGATTGAAGGGTTGCTGGAGAAAGCCGCGCAGCGTATCCCGGCGGAGCGCTTGTGGGTTAATCCGGACTGCGGCCTGAAAACCCGCGGCTGGCCGGAAACCCGCGCCGCGCTGGCGAACATGGTGCAAGCGGCGCAAAATCTGCGCGAATCAGCCTGATAGATACGCGGAAAACAACAGAGGAGGCCACGGCCTCCTCTTTTCATGTATCAGGCGAGTTACCCTTTTTTACCGCCATATTGAGCAAACCAGGCCAGCATCCGCTGCCAGCCGTCTTTGGCTGACTCTTCGTGATAGCTGGCGCGATAGTCGGCGTTAAAGGCGTGATCGGCCTCGGGATAGACCACGATCTCGGCGTTCGCATTTGCCGCCCGCAGCGCCTGGCGCATGGTCTCGACGGTATCCTGCGGAATACTGGCGTCTTTAGCGCCGTACAGGCCAAGTACCGGCGCGTTGAGATCGACCGCGATATCCACCGGGTGTTTTGGCGAATTCAGCGATTTTTCTCCCACCAGTTTGCCATACCAGGCGACGCCTGCCTTCAACTGCGGGTTATGCGCGGCATACAGCCAGGTAATGCGCCCGCCCCAGCAAAAACCGGTGATCAGCAGACGATGGGCATCGCCGCCGTGGCGCGCCGCCCAACTGGCGACGTGGTCGAGATCCGCCAGCACCTGTGCGTCCGGCACCTTAGTGACCAGTTCTTTGAACAGGGTAGGGATATCGTTGTACTCATTCGGATCGCCCTGGCGGAAGTAGAGTTCTGGCGCAATCGCCAGATAGCCTTCCTGCGCCAGGCGGCGGCACAGATCGCGAATATGTTCATGTACGCCGAAAATCTCCTGCACCACGATAACGATCGGCAGCGGGCCGTCGGCGTTTTTCGGGCGGGCGTGATAGGCTGGCATATTCTCGCCCTGCGATGGGATCGAGGTTTCTCCGGCGACAATCTGCTCATCCGACGTATGGACGGCGGTAGAGGCGTGCGGCGAGGCTGCAGGTGCGAATCCAGGTTGCTTGGTGGTGGTCATGGTATTCTCCGTACCCTTATTTATTAGCGCAACACTAACTATAGACCCTTTAGTTCGGGCGGTAATAAAGCACAGTGCCTGAAAGCGGCTATCTTTTGTTCTATGACCGTGAATATAACTTGTTAATGTGATGTAAATCACTATTTGTTGAAAAACAAATGCAATCATTGTTATGCATGGTGACCATCATCACAAAAATAAGCGAGTGGCTTCTGTAAAGTACCCTTTTGCTTCTGCTGATACTTCGACCCACAGAGGAGTTTTTTATGTCCAAGTCTGATGTTTTTCATCTCGGCCTCACTAAGAACGATTTACAAGGGGCTACGCTGGCTATCGTCCCTGGCGATCCGGAGCGTGTGGAAAAGATCGCCGCGCTGATGGATAAGCCGGTTAAGCTGGCATCACATCGTGAATTTACCTCCTGGCGCGCTGAGCTGGATGGCAAACCGGTGATTGTTTGCTCCACCGGTATCGGCGGCCCGTCGACCTCTATCGCCGTGGAAGAGCTGGCGCAGCTGGGAGTTCGTACCTTCCTGCGTATCGGCACCACCGGGGCGATTCAGCCGCACATCAACGTTGGTGATGTGCTGGTGACGACCGGTTCTGTCCGTCTGGACGGCGCCAGCCTGCACTTTGCGCCGATGGAGTTTCCGGCCGTTGCTGACTTCGCCTGCACCACCGCGCTGGTGGAAGCGGCGAAATCAATTGGTGCGACCACCCATATCGGTGTAACTGCCTCCTCTGATACCTTCTATCCAGGCCAGGAGCGTTACGACACCTTCTCCGGCCGTGTCGTGAGCCGCTTCAAAGGCTCGATGGAAGAGTGGCAGGCAATGGGCGTCATGAACTATGAAATGGAATCCGCTACGCTGCTGACCATGTGCGCCAGCCAGGGCCTGCGCGCCGGGATGGTGGCAGGGGTTATCGTCAACCGTACCCAGCAAGAGATCCCTAACGCCGAAACCATGAAGCAAACCGAAAGCCACGCGGTGAAAATCGTTGTGGAAGCGGCGCGCCGCCTGCTGTAGTTCTTCACTTTTTCTCGCAAGGCCGGACCCTCCGGCCTTTCTTTTTTGCGTAGCGCCTCGCAGGAAAATCCTTTTCAACTGGACGTTTGTACAGCACAATTCTATTTTGTGTCGTAAGTGGTTGCCGGGGAGGCGTTGTGGATATCTCTATTGTGATAAGCGCCGTGGTGGCGCTGGCGGCAGGGTTAGTCGTTGGCTGGCTGGCGACAAAAGCCCGCGCCGATCAAATCCGTGCCGATCTCATTGAAGAGCGCCGCGAGCTGGATATCGAACTTAGCGCCGCACGTCAGCAGCTGGTGCAGGAATCGCACTGGCGCGATGAGTGCGAACTTCTCAACAACGAGCTGCGCAGCCTGCGTGATATCAACACCTCGCTGGAGGCCGACCTGCGGGAAGTGACCACTCGTCTGGAATCCACGCAGCTGCACGCCGAAGATAAAATCCGCCAGATGGTCAACAGCGAGCAGCGCCTGAGCGAGCAATTTGAAAACCTGGCGAACCGCATATTCGAACACAGCAACCGCCGGGTTGATGAACAAAACCGCCAGAGCCTGCATGGCCTGCTGACGCCGCTGCGGGAACAGCTCGACGGCTTTCGTCGCCAGGTGCAGGACAGCTTCGGCCAGGAGGCGCGTGAGCGCCACACGCTGGCGCACGAAATCCGCAACCTGCAACAGCTGAACGCACAGATGGCGCAAGAGGCGTTGAACCTGACGAAAGCGCTGAAGGGCGATAACAAAACCCAGGGCAACTGGGGAGAAGTGGTGCTAACCCGCGTGCTGGAGGCCTCCGGCCTGCGCGAAGGCTATGAGTATCAAACACAGGTCAGCATCGAAACCGATAACCGCTCGCGGATGCAGCCGGACGTTATCGTGCGCCTGCCGCAGGGCAAAGACGTGGTTATCGACGCCAAAATGACTCTGGTCGCCTATGAGCGTTATTTCAACGCTGAGGATGATTACACCCGCGAAGCGGCGCTACAGGAGCATATTGCCTCGGTACGTAACCATATTCGCCTGCTGGGCCGCAAAGATTATCAACAGCTGCCGGGGTTACGTTCGCTCGACTATGTATTGATGTTTATCCCCGTCGAGCCGGCGTTCCTGCTGGCTATCGACCGTCAGCCTGAGCTTATCAGCGAGGCGCTGAAGAACAATATTATGCTTGTTAGCCCAACAACCCTGCTGGTGGCGCTGCGCACTATCGCTAATTTGTGGCGCTATGAGCATCAAAGCCGTAACGCGCAGAAAATCGCCGAGCGCGCCGGGCGCCTGTACGACAAGATGCGGCTGTTTGTCGACGATATGTCGGCCATCGGCCAAAGCCTTGATAAAGCGCAGGATAACTATCGCCAGGCGATGAAAAAGCTCGCCTCGGGGCGCGGCAATCTGCTGGTACAGGCCGAGTCATTCCGTGGCCTGGGGGTCGAGGTTAAGCGCGGGATTAATCCTGATTTAGTCGAGCAGGCCACGGCGCAGGATGACGAATACCGCCTTGAGGAAGATGAAAATTCACCGCAGGAAGATGTGTTTAGCGCCGATTCCGCGTCTACAGCGAGAGTAAACGAGCACGTCAGGCCAAGCTGAAACGTATGGGAAATGGCCTGAATCTGTTACACTCGCTGAACATTTTCTTGATAAGTAAGCGGGCATAGAGATGGTTGAGGATTCACAAGAAACGACGCATTTTGGCTTTCAAACGGTAGCCAAAGAGCAGAAGGCGGACATGGTGGCGCATGTATTCCATTCTGTCGCTGCAAAATATGATGTGATGAACGACTTAATGTCGTTCGGGATTCATCGCTTGTGGAAGCGCTTCACCATCGACTGCAGCGGCGTGCGTCGTGGGCAAACCGTGCTGGACTTAGCGGGCGGTACCGGCGACCTGACGGCGAAGTTTTCCCGTCTGGTGGGCGAAACCGGTCGCGTGATGCTCGCCGATATCAACGATTCGATGCTCAAAATGGGCCGCGAAAAACTGCGTAACATCGGTATTGTCGGTAACGTCGAATACGTTCAGGCCAACGCCGAAGCGCTGCCGTTTGCGGATAACACCTTTGACTGCATCACCATCTCCTTTGGCCTGCGTAACGTTACCGATAAAGACAAAGCGCTGCGTTCAATGTACCGCGTGCTGAAACCGGGCGGACGTTTGCTGGTTCTGGAGTTCTCCAAACCGATTCTCGAACCACTGAGCAAAGCCTACGACGCTTACTCCTTCCACGTGCTGCCGAAAGTCGGCGAACTGGTGGCAAACGATGCGGAAAGCTATCGCTATCTGGCGGAATCCATCCGCATGCATCCCGATCAGGAGACCCTGAAAGGCATGATGCAGGAGGCGGGTTTTGAAAGCGTCGACTACTACAACCTGACGGCAGGTATTGTCGCGCTACACCGCGGCTATAAGTTCTGACAGGAGGGACGCTATGCCTTTCGCACCACTGGTTACCGCTGGCATCGAAACGGTTCTTAATACTTTTCTCTGGCGCGACCGCGCGCTTAAACCGGCGCGTCAACGCCTGCTGGGGAAAGTGCTGCGCGTAGAGCTCAAAGAGCTGTCGGCGCCTGTCGTGCTGGCCTATAGCGAGCAGCAAATCGACGTGCTCGGCGCATGGGAAGGCGAAGCTGACTGTACCGTAATTACCCGCCTGAGCGTGCTGCCGCAGCTGCGTAACCGCCAGCAGTTGACCGCGCTGATTCGCAGCGGCGATCTGGAAGTGCAGGGCGACCTGCAGGTTGTGCAGAACATGGTCGCGCTTTGCGATCTGGCGGAGTTCGATCCGGCAGAGCTACTGGCGCCGTATACCGGCGATATCGTCGCTGAAGGGGTTGGCAAGGTACTTCGCGGCGGCGCGCGCTTCCTGCTGCAGGGCGCGCAAAGCCAGCAGCGCTACGTCGCTGAAGCGATTACCGAAGAGTGGCGACTGGCGCCGGGCCCGTTAGAGATGGCCTGGTTTGCTGAAGAATCCGCCGCCGTGGAACGCGCGCTGGCCGCACTGGAAAAACGGCTGGAAACGCTGGAGGGCAAATGACGCCAGGAGAATTACGGCGCCTGTATTTTATCATCCGCACCTTTTTGAGTTACGGGCTTGATGAGCTCATTCCCAAAATGCGTATCACGTTGCCGCTGCGCATCTGGCGGCGAATGTTGTTCTGGATGCCGAATCGCCACAAAGATAAACCGCTGGGTCAACGCTTACGCCTGGCGCTGCAGGAGCTGGGCCCGGTGTGGATTAAGTTCGGCCAGATGCTCTCCACCCGCCGCGACCTGTTCCCGCCGCAAATCGCCGATCAGCTGGCGCTGCTGCAAGATCGCGTCGCGCCTTTCGATGGCAAATTGGCAAAACAACAGATCGAACAAGCGATGGGCGGGCTGCCCATTGAAGCCTGGTTCGATGATTTCGCCATTGAGCCGCTTGCCTCCGCCTCTATCGCTCAGGTCCATACCGCGCGTCTGAAAGACAACGGCAAAGAGGTTGTCATCAAGGTCATCCGCCCGGATATCCTGCCGGTGATCAAAGCGGACATGAAATTAATCTACCGCCTGGCGCGCTGGGTGCCTCGTCTGCTGCCGGATGGCCGCCGTCTGCGTCCGCAGGAAGTCGTCCGCGAATATGAAAAAACGCTGATGGACGAGCTGAACCTTCTACGCGAGTCGGCTAATGCTATTCAGCTACGGCGCAATTTCGAAGACAGCCCAATGCTATACGTGCCGGAAGTCTATTCCGATTACTGTAGCGAAGGCATGATGGTGATGGAGCGGATCTACGGTATTCCGGTTTCCGATGTCGCCGCGCTGGAAGCCCAGGGCACCAACATGCAGTTGCTGGCGGAGCGTGGGGTGCAGGTCTTCTTTACCCAGGTGTTCCGCGACAGCTTTTTCCATGCGGATATGCATCCGGGTAATATTTTCGTTAGCTACGATCATCCGCATGACCCGCAATATATCGGTATCGACTGCGGTATCGTCGGCTCGCTGAACAAAGACGATAAGCGTTATCTGGCGGAAAACTTTATTGCTTTCTTCAACCGTGATTATCGTAAGGTTGCCGAGCTGCACGTCGATTCCGGCTGGGTGCCGCCTGACACCAACGTTGAAGAGTTTGAGTTTGCGATTCGCACCGTGTGCGAGCCCATCTTTGAAAAGCCGCTGGCGGAAATCTCCTTCGGCCACGTATTGCTGAATCTGTTTAATACCGCGCGGCGTTTCAACATGGAAGTCCAGCCGCAGCTGGTTTTGCTTCAGAAGACATTACTTTACGTAGAAGGGGTAGGTCGTCAGCTCTATCCTCAGTTAGACTTGTGGAAAACGGCGAAGCCTTTTCTCGAGTCGTGGATTAAGGATCAGGTCGGTATTCCCGCGCTGGTGCGTGCGTTTAAAGAAAAAGCGCCGTTCTGGATTGAACGAATGCCGGAAATTCCTGAGCTGGTGTACCAAAGCCTGCAGCAGAGCAAACAGCTACAGACCAGCGTCGATACCATCGTGCGCGACTTCCAGGTGCGCCACGTGCGCCAGGGGCAGTCCCGTTATCTGTTTGGTATAGGTGCCGTTTTGCTTTTAAGCGGTACGCTGTTATTTATCCACCGCCCGGAGTGGGGCATGATGCCTGGCTGGCTGATGGCCGGCGGCGTCGTAACCTGGCTTATTGGTTGGCGAAAAACGCGCTAACAGGTTTCGCGTTTATTCTGGCGCATTGATTCTTGCGCGAAGTCATGTGAGCGGCCTGACAAAGAGGCGTCTCACCGGATGACGTGTATAATGCGCTCTCATCATTCATCATCTGTCATAGGGGAACGTGTATGGGTGGTATCAGTATTTGGCAGTTGTTAAT
The DNA here is from genome assembly GCF_050600755.1 of Klebsiella sp. 141162. Classification (NCBI taxonomy): domain Bacteria; kingdom Pseudomonadati; phylum Pseudomonadota; class Gammaproteobacteria; order Enterobacterales; family Enterobacteriaceae; genus Klebsiella; species Klebsiella sp. 141162. The sequence continues at coordinate 72,530 of NZ_JAQIRI010000014.1, forward strand.
TGTTGTCGTCATCGTAGTTCTGCTTTTCGGGACGAAGAAGCTGAGCTCGCTGGGTTCGGATTTAGGCGCATCGATCAAGGGCTTTAAAAAAGCGATGAGCGATGACGAAAAATCTGATAAGTCCTCAGCCGATGCAGATTTTGCAGCGAAAACTATCGCTGATAAACAAGATGATGCGAAAAAAGACGAGACAAAACGCCACGACAAAGAGCAGGTGTAATTCGTGTTCGATATCGGTTTTAGTGAACTATTGCTGGTGTTCGTGATTGGCCTCATCGTATTGGGGCCACAGCGACTACCTGTCGCCGTCAAAACGGTGGCCAGCTGGATCCGTACGTTGCGCTCGCTGGCGACCACCGTACAAAATGAGCTTGCCCAGGAGCTAAAACTGCAGGAGTTTCAGGAGAGCCTGAAGAAGGTGGAAAAGGCCAGCCTGGATAATCTGACTCCGGAGCTCAAAGCCTCGATGGATGAACTGCGCGAAGCGGCTGAATCCATGAAGCGTTCCTATACCGCCCACGATCCTGAAAAGGCCAGCGACGAAGCGAACACCATTCATAATCCGGTCGTCAAAGGTAGCGAAGCGCAGCGCCAGGATGTCACGCCGGCGACGGCGGAACACCAGGTCAGCGCTCCGGCACATGCGCCGGAACCCGTTGTCGATGAGTTATCCGCTTCGTCGGCTGAAGCCCCGGCAACTAAGGAAAAAGCCGCCGCGGCAGTGCCAGATTCTTCCCCCGCATCGAGTGATAAAGCGTAAAAAATGGGCGTAGACGAGACTCAACCGTTAATTTCTCATCTGATTGAGCTGCGTAAGCGCCTGCTCAACAGCATTATTGCCATCCTGGTGATCTTCCTGGCGTTGGTTTACTTCGCCAATGATATCTATCAACTGGTATCCGCTCCGCTTATCAGCAAAATGCCGGTAGGCGCGACGATGATCGCCACCGATGTCGCTTCTCCTTTCTTCACGCCGATCAAACTGACCTTTATGGTCTCGGTGATCCTGTCGGTACCGGTCATTCTTTATCAGGTATGGGCGTTCGTCGCGCCAGCGTTGTATAAGCATGAACGTCGGCTGGTCATGCCGCTGCTGGTTTCCAGTACGCTGCTGTTCTATATCGGTATGGCTTTCGCTTATTTCGTCGTGTTCCCGCTGGCATTTGGCTTCCTGACCCACGCCGCGCCGGAAGGGGTATTAGTTTCGACCGATATCCGTAGCTACCTCGATTTTGTCATGGCGCTGTTTATGGCTTTCGGCGTGTCGTTTGAAGTGCCGGTCGCCATCGTCCTGCTCTGCTGGATGGGCGTCACGACGCCGGAAGATTTACGTAAAAAACGGCCCTACGTGCTGGTGGGCGCCTTCGTGGTCGGTATGCTGCTGACGCCGCCGGATGTGTTCTCGCAAACGCTGTTGGCCATCCCCATGTATTGCCTGTTTGAAGTCGGGGTGTTCTTTGCCCGTTTCTACACCGGGAAACGCCTGACGCGTGACGAAGATGCCGCCGCCGAAGAGGCGGAGAGCAAAGAAGAGTAACAACGCCAACCGCCCGTCAGGGCGGTTGTCATATGGGAGTTATGATGTTTGATATTGGCGTAAATCTGACCAGCTCGCAGTTTTCCCGCGATCACGACGAGGTGGTTGCGCGCGCGCAGGCGGCGGGTGTCCAGGGGCTGTTGCTGACCGGCACCAATCTGCATGAAAGCCAGCAGGCGCAGCAGATGGCTGGCCGTTACGCCAACTGCTGGTCTACCGCGGGTGTACATCCGCACGATAGCAGCACCTGGACGGAGTCGGTGGCCGAAGAAATCCACGCGCTGGCCCGCCAGCCGCAGGTGGCGGCGATTGGCGAATGCGGTCTTGATTTCAACCGTAATTTCTCAACGCCGCAGGAGCAAGAGAAGGCGTTCAGCGCCCAACTGGCGCTGGCGGCCGAGCTCTCAATGCCGGTATTTTTACACTGCCGCGACGCCCATGAACGGTTCCTTGCGCTGCTGGAGCCGTGGCTCAATAAACTACCCGGCGCCGTGTTGCACTGCTTTACCGGTAGCCGCGCGGAAGTGCTTCAGTGTCTTGATAGAGGTTTATTTATCGGTATCACCGGTTGGGTGTGCGATGAGCGGCGGGGACTGGAGCTTCGCGAACTGTTGCCGGCGATCCCGGCGGAACGTTTGCTGCTGGAGACCGACGCGCCATATCTGTTGCCGCGCGACATGAAGCCGAAGCCCTCCTCGCGGCGCAACGAGCCCGCTTATCTGCCGCATATTCTGGCAAGCGTAGCGGGCTGGCGAGGCGAGGAAGCGCAATGGCTGGAGGAGGTTACGGATGCGAACGTCAGGAAGCTGTTTGGCGTGCGCTTTTAACCGCGCCGTCAGATTTTATAGAAGTCGGTATTTTTAACGCTTTGCAGGACCTGTTTATTCAACAGATTGAGGAGCAGCATGGAGCGTGCTTCGCCGTCGGGCTCGGTGAAGATAGCCTGCAGTCCTTCAAAAGCGCCGTCGGTGATTAACACGCTGTCGCCTTCATGAGGCGTTTCCGGGTCGGTAATGCCTTCCGGTTTATAGATGGAAAGCTGGTGAATCACGTCTGAAGGCACCACTGCCGGTTGGGCGCCAAAACGGACGAAACTGTTCACTCCGCGGGTGGCGCTGATGGTGGTGGTATGGATAACCTCGGGGTCGAATTCGACGAACAGATAGTTTGGGAACAGGGGCTCGCTGACCGTAGTACGTTTACCACGGATGATTTTTTCCAGCGCGATCGTCGGCATCAGGCAATTGACTGCCTGACGTTCAAGGTGTTCCTGGGCGCGCTGAAGCTGCCCACGTTTGCAATAAAGTAAGTACCAGGCTTGCATAATGACTCTTTCCGCTTTACTACCTGCAAGCATAACAAAAGCCCGGAACAATCGCGAAAACCATTATAAGCGAAAGCGTAAATAGCCTGTTCATTTACGCTTATTTAACAAAAGTACAGCATCGTTGCGGCGAAAATCGTATAATCAGCCGCTAGTATAGAGGTCAATAATAACTCCATGAAATACCACGATCTACGCGACTTTCTGACATTACTTGAGCAGCAGGGCGAGCTAAAACGGATAGCCCTGCCGGTCGACCCGCACCTGGAAATTACCGAAATTGCCGACCGCACTTTGCGTGCTGGCGGCCCGGCGCTGCTGTTTGAAAACCCGAAAGGCTACTCAATGCCGGTGCTGTGCAACCTGTTTGGCACGCCGCGCCGCGTGGCGCTGGGGATGGGCCAGGAAGACGTCAGTTCGCTACGGGAAGTCGGGAAGCTATTGGCCTTTCTGAAAGAGCCGGAGCCGCCAAAAGGCTTCCGCGATCTGTTTGATAAGCTGCCGCAGTTCAAGCAAGTGCTGAATATGCCGACCAAACGTCTGCGCGGCGCGCCTTGTCAGCAAAAAATCATCCAGGGCGATGACGTCGATCTCAACAAAATACCGATTATGACCTGCTGGCCGGAAGATGCCGCGCCGTTGATTACCTGGGGGCTGACGGTGACCCGAGGCCCGCATAAAGAGCGGCAAAATCTGGGTATTTATCGCCAGCAGCTGATCGGCAAAAATAAACTCATCATGCGGTGGTTGTCCCACCGCGGCGGCGCCCTGGATTTCCAGGAGTGGTGCGCGGCGCATCCCGGCGAGCGTTTCCCGGTATCCGTGGCGCTTGGCGCCGATCCGGCGACCATTCTGGGCGCGGTGACGCCGGTGCCCGATACCCTGTCGGAATATGCTTTCGCAGGCCTGCTGCGCGGCACCAAGACCGAAGTGGTGAAGTGCGTTTCCAATGACCTTGAAGTGCCGGCTAGCGCGGAAATTGTGCTTGAAGGCTATATTGAGGCCGGCGAGATGGCGCCGGAAGGGCCGTACGGCGATCATACCGGCTACTACAATGAAGTGGACAGCTTCCCGGTATTTACGGTGACCCATATTACCCAGCGCGAAGACGCGATTTATCATTCGACCTATACCGGTCGCCCGCCGGATGAACCCGCGGTGCTGGGCGTGGCGCTGAACGAAGTCTTTGTGCCGATTCTGCAAAAGCAGTTCCCGGAAATCGTCGACTTCTATCTGCCGCCGGAAGGATGTTCCTATCGCCTGGCGGTGGTCACCATGAAAAAACAGTACGCCGGTCATGCCAAGCGCGTGATGATGGGCGTCTGGTCGTTCCTGCGCCAGTTCATGTATACCAAGTTCGTGATTGTTTGCGACGATGACGTGAACGCGCGCGACTGGAACGACGTGATTTGGGCGATTACTACCCGTATGGACCCGGCTCGTGATACGGTACTGGTAGAAAATACGCCAATAGATTATCTGGATTTTGCCTCGCCGGTTTCCGGCCTGGGTTCAAAAATGGGGCTGGATGCCACAAATAAATGGCCTGGCGAAACCCAGCGTGAATGGGGTCGTCCAATCAAAAAAGATCCTGAGGTGACGGCGCGCATCGACGCCATCTGGGATGAACTGGCCATCTTTAAATAACAGTAAGCGGGGCTAACGCCGCTGTTTTGCTCTATAGACCCGACAGAGGGGACGCATGACAACCTTAAGCTGTAAAGTGACCTCGGTGGAGGCGATTACCGATACCGTGTATCGCGTTCGATTAGTACCGGAAGCGGCATTCTCTTTCCGCGCCGGCCAGTATCTGATGGTGGTGATGGACGAGCGCGACAAGCGTCCGTTTTCTATGGCTTCCACGCCGTCAGAGCATGAGTTTATCGAGCTGCATATCGGTGCTTCTGAACTCAATCTGTATGCGATGGCGGTGATGGATCGCATTCTGAAAGAGCGTGAAATTGAGGTTGATATTCCGCATGGCGAAGCGTGGCTGCGCGATGACGAAGATCGTCCGCTGATTCTGATCGCCGGTGGTACCGGATTCTCTTATGTGCGTTCTATTCTGTTAACCGCGCTGGCGCGTAACCCGGATCGCGATATCGCCATTTATTGGGGCGGCCGCGAGGCTAAACATCTGTACGATCTGGCCGAGCTAGAAGCGTTAAGCATCAAGCATCCGAATCTGCGCATCGAGCCGGTGGTCGAGCAGCCGGAAGAAGGATGGCGCGGCCGTTCCGGTACGGTACTGACTGCGGTGCTGCAGGATTACGGTACGCTGGCCGAGCATGATATTTACATTGCCGGTCGCTTTGAGATGGCCAAGATTGCCCGCGACCTGTTCTGTAATGAACGCGGCGCGCGCGAAGACCGCCTGTTTGGCGATGCGTTTGCCTTTATCTGAAAATAAAAAACCCGCCCCTGACAGGCGGGAAGAACGGCAACTAAACCCCCTCTAATCCATTATTGCCTGTTGGCTGGCAGGCAATAATGGCATCGAGTTTTTTACCTACATCCGCTCAAATACGGTGGCGATCCCCTGGCCTAAACCGATGCACATGGTTGCCAGACCGAACTGCGCGTCTTTACGTTCCATCTGATTGATCAAGGTGGTGCTAATACGCGCCCCGGAACAGCCCAACGGGTGGCCGAGCGCGATCGCACCGCCGTTAAGGTTGATCTTCTCGTCAATCTGCTCCATTAACCCCAGATCTTTAATACACGGCAGGATCTGCGCGGCAAACGCTTCATTCATTTCAAAGACGTCGATATCGCTGGTGGATAATCCCGCTTTTTTCAGCGCCAGCTTTGAGGCCGGAACCGGGCCATAACCCATAATGGACGGATCGCAGCCGACCACCGCCATTGAACGGACGCGAGCGCGCGGCTTCAGCCCCAGCTCGCGGGCGCGGCTTTCGCTCATCAGCAGCATCGCCGCCGCGCCGTCGGAAAGCGCGGAAGAGGTGCCCGCCGTTACCGTGCCGGTCACCGGATCGAAAGCCGGTCTCAGCGCCGCCAGCGCTTCGACGGTGGTTTCCGGGCGGATCACTTCGTCGTAATTGAAGGATTTCAACACACCATCGGCATCGTGACCGCCGGTCGGGATGATCTCCGCTTTAAATGCTCCGGATTGCGTCGCCGCCCAGGCGCGAGCGTGAGAGCGTGCGGCGAATTGATCCTGCATTTCACGGCTAATGCCGTGCAGACGCGCCAGCATTTCCGCGGTCAGCCCCATCATACCGGCGGCTTTCGCCACATTACGGCTAAGGCCCGGATGGAAATCGACACCGTGGCTCATTGGTACATGGCCCATGTGCTCAACGCCGCCAATCAGGCAGACGCTGGCGTCGCCGGTTATGATCATACGGGCGGCATCATGCAGCGCCTGCATGGAGGAACCGCACAGGCGGTTAACCGTTGTCGCCGGTACCGAGTGCGGGATTTCCGCCAGCAGCGCGGCGTTACGGGCAATGTTGAAACCCTGCTCCAGCGTTTGTTGCACGCAGCCCCAGTAAATATCGTCAATCGCGCTCGCCTCAAGGGACGGGTTACGCGAGAGCAGGCTTCGCATCAGGTGTGCGGAGAGGTCTTCCGCACGCACGTTGCGAAAGGCGCCGCCCTTTGAACGGCCCATCGGGGTGCGAATTGCATCGACAATGACAACCTGTTCCATTGTGACTCCTTAAGCCGTTTTCAGTTCGCCAACCGGACGGGCTGGTTCTACTGGAGGATAATACGCCTCGTTATGACGGGCCTTGTTACGCAGACCTTCTGGCACGGCATAAAGCGGGCCGAGGTGCTGGTATTGCTGCGCCATATCGAGATATTTTGCGCTGCCGATGGTGTCCAGCCAGCGGAATGCGCCGCCGTGGAACGGAGGGAAGCCCAGGCCGTATACCAGCGCCATGTCCGCTTCCGCCGGGCTGGCGATAATGCCTTCTTCCAGGCAACGAACAACTTCGTTAACCATCGGGATCATCATACGGGCGATAATCTCTTCATCGCTGAAATCGCGCTTCGGCTGGCTGACTTCGGCCAACAGACCATCGACCGCGGCATCTTCTTCTTTTTTCGGTTTGCCTTTACTGTCTTCTTTATAACGCCAGAAACCGAGGCCGTTCTTCTGGCCGAAACGGTTGGCGTCAAACAGCGCGTCGATCGCATCGCGATAATCTTTCTGCATTCGCTGTGGGAACCCCGCCGCCATTACCGCCTGGGCATGGTGCGCGGTATCGATGCCGACAACATCCAGCAGATAGGCCGGGCCCATCGGCCAGCCAAACTGTTTTTCCATTACTTTATCGACTTTGCGGAAGTCCGCGCCGTCGCGCAGCAGCTGGCTGAAGCCTGCGAAGTAGGGGAACAGGACGCGGTTGACGAAGAAGCCGGGACAATCATTCACCACGATCGGCGTTTTGCCCATTTTGCTGGCCCAGGCCACGACTTTGGCAATGGTCTTATCCGAAGTTTTCTCACCGCGGATCACTTCAACCAGCGGCATGCGATGTACCGGGTTAAAGAAATGCATACCGCAGAAATTCTCCGGGCGCTGCAGAACGCTGGCCAGCTCGCTGATAGGAATCGTTGAGGTGTTGGAAGCCAGCACGGTGTCCGGACGCACTTTCTCTTCGGTTTCCGCCAGTACCGCTTTCTTCACTTTCGGGTTTTCCACCACCGCTTCAACGACGACGTCCACGCGGTCAAAACCGCTATATTCCAGCGTTGGCTGAATGGTGCTAATCACTCCGGCCAGCTTCAGGCCGTCGATTTTTCCGCGTTCCAGCTGTTTATTCAGCAGCTTCGCCGCTTCGGTCATGCCAAGGGTCAGCGATTTGTCGCTGATGTCTTTCATCACCACCGGCACGCCTTTCCAGGCTGACTGATAAGCAATGCCACCACCCATAATGCCGGCGCCTAATACGGCGGCGTGCTTCGGTGTTTCGACATCTTTGGTCAGCTTTTTCGCTTTCGCTTTGACGTACTGGTCGTTAAGGAAGATGCCGACCAGCGCGCGCGCTTCGTTGGTGTGCGCCAGCGGAACAAAACTTTGGTTTTCCAGCTTCAGCGCGTCGTCACGACCAAGACGCGCGGCGGCTTCGATGGTTTTTACCGCGGTGATCGGCGCCGGATAATGTTTTCCAGCGGTTTGCGCGACCATGCCTTTGGCAATAGTAAAGCTCATGGCGGCTTCAATTTTGCTGAGCTTCAGTGGTTCCAGTTTCGGCTGACGTTTGGCTTTCCAGTCCAGATCGCCATTAATCGCCTGACGCAGAATCGCCAGCGCGCCGTGATGCAGTTTTTCCGCGGCAACAATGCCGTCAACGAGGCCAATTTTCAGCGCTTGATCGGCACCGACGTCTTTACCGGCGGCAATAATTTCCAGCGCGCTATCGGCGCCAAGCAGGCGCGGCAGACGTACGGAACCGCCGAAGCCAGGCATAATGCCCAACTTGGTTTCCGGCAGACCGATGCGCAGATCCGGCGTCGCGAGGCGATAGTCGGTCGCCAGCACGCATTCGCAGCCGCCGCCCAGCGCATAGCCGTTAACCGCCGACAGCGTAGGAACCGGTAAATCTTCCAGGCGATTGAATACGCTATTGGCAAAGTGCAGCCACTGGCTCAACTGTTCTTCCGGCACCAGGAATAGCGAAAGGAATTCGGTGATATCGGCGCCGACGATAAAGGCCGCTTTTTCAGAGCGCAGCAGCAGCCCTTTGAGATCTTGTTGTTTTTCGAGTACGTCCAGCGCGTGACCGAGGCTGGCAACGGTTGCAGTATCAAGCTTGTTAACCGAGCCGGGGGCGTCGAAAACCAGTTCGGCAATGCCATCTTCCAGCCAGTCGAGGTACAGGGTGTCGCCTTTGTAGAGCATGTCAGTCTCCTGAATCCAGCAATATGATCTGGTCATACCAGATGACTCGGAGTGTGGAATTTATGTTAAGAAAATGCAAATTACTCTTTAAATAATTGCTGGTCGGATCACATCCGGTAGAAATCACCCGGCCTGGAGCTAATGTGCTAAGATGCGGAGAATCACGATCCAATAAAAGCAAAGGATAAAAGATGGAATCACTGGCCGCGCTTTATAAAAATCATATCGTTACCCTACAAGAACGTACCCGCAAAGTATTAGACCGCTTCAAGCTGGATGCTCTGCTGATCCACTCCGGCGAGCTGATTAATGTCTTCCTCGACGATCATCCGTATCCGTTTAAAGTAAACCCGCAATTTAAGGCGTGGGTGCCGGTGACCCAGGTGCCAAACTGCTGGCTGCTGGTGGATGGCGTGAATAAACCGAAGCTGTGGTTCTATCTGCCGGTCGATTACTGGCACAACGTTGAGCCGCTGCCGACCTCTTTCTGGACCGAAGAAGTGGACGTGATTGCGTTGCCGAAAGCCGACGGCATTGGTGGTCAACTGCCCGCGGCGCGTGGCAATATTGCGTATATCGGCCCGGTGCCGGAGCGTGCTATCGGTCTGGAGATCGCGGCAGACAAAATCAACCCGAAAGGCGTTATCGACTATCTGCATTATTATCGCGCTTACAAAACCGACTATGAGCTGGCTTGTATGCGTGAAGCGCAGAAATCGGCGGTCAACGGCCATCGCGCGGCCCACGAAGCTTTCCAGTCGGGGATGAGCGAGTTCGATATTAATCAGGCTTACCTGACGGCGACCGGTCATCGCGATACCGATGTTCCTTACAGCAACATCGTGGCGCTGAATGAGCATGCGGCCGTATTGCATTACACCAAGCTGGATCACCGTGCGCCAACCGAGATGCGTAGCTTCCTGTTGGATGCAGGCGCAGAGTACAACGGCTATGCCGCGGACCTGACGCGTACCTGGGCAGGTCACAGCGACAACGACTTCGCGCAGCTGATTAAAGACGTTAACGACGAACAGCTGGCGTTGATCAGCACCATGAAGGCTGGCACCAGCTACGTGGATTACCATATTCAGTTCCATCAGCGCATCGCAAAGCTGCTGCGTAAACACCAGTTAGTGACCGGTATGAGCGAAGAGGCGATGGTGGAAAACGATCTGACCGGGCCGTTTATGCCGCACGGGATTGGTCATCCGCTGGGCCTGCAGGTTCATGATGTCGCCGGTTTCATGCAGGACGATACCGGTACGCATCTGGCGGCGCCGTCGAAGTATCCTTACCTGCGCTGCACCCGTATTCTCGAACCGCGTATGGTGTTGACCATCGAACCAGGCATCTACTTTATTGAGTCGCTGTTGGCGCCATGGCGTGAAGGGCAGTTCAGCAAGCACTTCAACTGGCAGAAAATTGAAGCCATGAAGCCGTTTGGTGGGATCCGTATCGAAGATAACGTGGTGGTTCACGAAAACAGCATCGAAAATATGACGCGCGACCTGAAACTGGCGTAATGGAAAGTTGGTTGGTGCCGGCCGCGCCGGTGAGCGTTGTTGAAGAGATCAAAAAGAGCCGTTTCATCACGCTGTTGGCGCATACCGACGGCGTGGCGGCGGCGAAAGCGTTTGTCGAATCGGTCAGGGCTGAGCACCCGGACGCTCGTCATCACTGCGTGGCGTGGGTTGCCGGTCCTCCTGATGATTCACAGCAGCTGGGGTTCTCTGACGATGGCGAACCGGCGGGAACGGCAGGTAAACCCATGCTGGCGCAGCTGATGGGCAGCGGCGTCGGCGAGATAACCGCTGTGGTGGTGCGCTACTACGGTGGTATTCTGCTGGGTACCGGCGGCCTGGTGAAGGCCTATGGCGGCGGCGTCCATCAGGCGCTTGCGCAGTTGAAAACGCAGCGCAAGACGCCGTTAACCGCATATACTTTGCAATGTGAATACGGACAGCTAGCCGGGATAGAAGCGCTGCTGGCGCAGTTCTCGGGCATTATTGTGGAAAGCGAATATCAGGCGTCTGTGCAACTGCGCGTCGCGCTTCCGCAAGCTGAAGTGGCCTCTTTTTCAACAAAACTGGCTGATTTTAGTCGTGGTTCATTGCAATTACTGAAGATTGACGAATAATCCCCACCTGATTTTTTTGTAACCCAAAGGAAGCGCCAGAGATGCATTTTCGCGCGATAACCCGAATCGTTGGACTGTTGGTCATCTTATTTTCGGGGACGATGATTGTCCCGGGATTAGTGGCCCTGATATATCGCGATGGCGCGGGGCGAGCTTTCACCCAAACCTTCTTTGTTGCCCTGGCGATCGGCTCCATGCTGTGGTGGCCGAACCGTAAGCAAAAAGGCGAACTGAAATCCCGCGAAGGGTTTCTCATTGTTGTGCTGTTCTGGACCGTGCTGGGCAGCGTCGGTGCGTTACCGTTTATCTTTGCTGAACAGCCTAATCTGACGGTGACGGATGCCTTTTTTGAATCCTTCTCCGGCTTAACCACTACCGGCGCGACGACGCTGGTGGGGCTGGACTCACTGCCGCATGCCATCCTGTTCTATCGCCAGATGCTGCAGTGGTTCGGTGGTATGGGGATCATCGTGCTGGCGGTGGCGATTTTGCCTATCCTCGGCGTCGGGGGGATGCAGCTCTACCGGGCGGAAATGCCGGGTCCGTTGAAAGACAATAAGATGCGCCCGCGTATCGCCGAGACGGCAAAAACGCTGTGGCTTATTTATGTCTTATTAACCGTCGCCTGCGCATTGGCGCTGTGGTTCGCCGGGATGCCGGCATTTGACGCGATCGGCCATAGCTTTGCGACCATCGCTATCGGCGGCTTCTCAACTCACGATGCCAGCGTCGGCTACTTTAATAGCCCGATGATTAACTCCATCATCGCCATCTTCCTGTTGATCTCCGGCTGTAACTACGGTCTGCACTTTTCGCTATTAAGTGGGCGCAGTTTGCGGGTGTACTGGCGTGACCCGGAATTCAGAATGTTTATCGGTGTTCAGCTAACGCTGGTTATCGTCTGTACGCTGGTATTGTGGCTACATAATGTCTACGGCTCGGTGTTAACGACGCTGAACCAGGCGTTCTTCCAGGTGGTGTCGATGGCGACGACCGCTGGGTTTACCACCGACAGTATTGCGCGCTGGCCGTTGTTCCTGCCTGTGCTGTTACTTTGCTCTGCATTTATCGGCGGTTGCGCCGGGTCAACGGGCGGTGGTTTGAAGGTCATTCGTATTCTGTTGCTGTTTAAACAGGGGAATCGTGAACTTAAACGCCTGGTGCATCCAAACGCCGTCTATAGCATTAAGTTAGGTAACCGCGCGCTGCCGGAACGTATTCTGGAAGCCGTATGGGGGTTCTTCTCCGCCTATGCGCTGGTCTTTATCATTAGTATGTTGGCTATTATCGCTACCGGTGTTGATGACTTCTCTGCTTTTGCTTCAGTTGTGGCGACGTTGAACAACCTGGGGCCAGGGCTTGGGGTCGTTGCCGATAACTTTGCGACAATGAACCCGGTCGCGAAATGGATCCTGATTGCTAATATGCTGTTTGGTCGTCTGGAAGTGTTCACCTTATTGGTGCTCTTTACCCCCACTTTCTGGCGCGAATAACAGGAGTGCTCGTGAAAACTTTAATTCTTTTCTCCACCCGTGACGGGCAGACCCGTGAAATTGCCTCATACCTGGCCTCCGAACTTAAGGAGCTGGGAATTGATGCGGATACCGTGAACCTGAACCGTACCGACACGGTTGAGTGGCATCACTACGATCGCGTCGTGATTGGCGCCTCTATACGCTATGGGCACTTCCATCCTGCGCTGGACCGCTTTGTGAAAAAGCACCTGGCATCACTGCAGGCGTTGCCGGGAGCATTCTTCTCGGTAAACCTGGTGGCGCGCAAAGCGGAAAAGCGGACGCCGCAAACTAACAGCTATACGCGCAAGTTTCTCCTTAATTCGCCGTGGCAGCCGCAGAGCTGCGCGGTATTTGCCGGCGCGCTGCGTTATCCGCGCTATCGCTGGTACGATCGCTTTATGATTCGTTTAATTATGAAGATGACCGGCGGCGAAACGGACACCAGTAAAGAAGTGGTTTATACGGATTGGCCGCAGGTGGCCAGATTCGCTCAAGAAATCGCGCAAATGACGAGCAAATAGCGCGTAAAACTCGCGTTATGGTGGAAAATCGAGCGAACGAAAAGTTTTTTTGAATTTCCTCTTGTCACTTCAGAATTACCCCCTATAATGCGCCACCACTGACACGGAACAACGGCAAACAAGCCGCCGGGTCAGCGGGGTTCCGGTGAGAACCTCGCGGAGAAAAGCAAAAATAAATGCTTGACTCTGAGGCGGGAAAGCGTAATATGCACACCCCGCGCCGCAGCGAAAAACGAAGCGGCACTGCTCTTTAACAATTTATCA
>NZ_JAQIRI010000015.1:0-41420 GCF_050600755.1 Klebsiella sp. 141162
TGACCCCATGCCGAACTCAGAAGTGAAACGCCGTAGCGCCGATGGTAGTGTGGGGTCTCCCCATGTGAGAGTAGGGAACTGCCAGGCATCAAATAGAACGAAAGGCTCAGTCGGAAGACTGGGCCTTTTGTTTTATCTGTTGTTTGTCGGTGAGCGCTCTCCGGAGTAGGGACAAATCCGCCGGGAGCGGATTTGAACGTTGCGCAGCAACGGCCCGGAGGGTGGCGGGCAGGACGCCCGCCATAAACTGCCAGGCATCAAATAAAACAAAAGGCTCAGTCGAAAGACTGGGCCTTTTGTTTTTATGTTTTGCGGCCAGATGCGGCACCAGTTCCCCGGTGGCGCTATGCTTACCGGGGCTACGCAACCCGTAGCCCGGAAAAGGCGCATCGCGCCGCCTCCGGGGAAAGCCGCTGCCATAGCAACGTAAACGAAAGGCTCAGTCGAAAGACTGGGCCTTTTGTTTTTATGTTTTGCGGCCAGACGCGGCACCAGTTCCCCGGTGGCGCTACGCTTACCGGGGCTACGCAACCCGTAGCCCGGAAAAGGTGCGCAGCACCGCCTCCGGGGAAAGCCGCTGCCATAGCAACGTAAACGAAAGGCTCAGTCGGAAGACCGGGCTTTCTGCTTTTGTCTTTTGCGGCCAGACACGCCGCCATCTCCCCCGGTGTCGCTACGCTTACCGGGGCTACGCAACCCGTAGCCCGGAAAAGGTGCGCAGCACCGCCTCCGGGGAAAGCCGCTGCCATATCAACGTAAACAAAAGGCCCAGTCACACGACTGGGCCTTTTGTTTTTCTGGCGACTGAGCCAAAGGGAACGCCTCCAGGCTGAGCATTCATGGAGAGGAATTGCTAACGAGTCAGCGCCACGATACCTAACGTGAGACCGGCAACCGCTGCGGCCCCACCGGCGATCGCGCCAGCCGTTTCCCAGTTATCCTGTGTTGTGCCTTTTACACAGGTATTGGTATGCACCAGTCGGCCCTGCGAGTCATAGACAGGCACGCACGGGGAATCATGGGCACAGCCAGCAAGCAACGTTGCTAACAATGTCACTAATATTAATTTTTTCATGGTATTACCTCTAAATAACCGTTTGCTGTCAACGTTGTTAACACATAACGGAATAGCTTATTTTACCACCGCAATGACCCGGGCCTGGAAGGGGAAATAATCTCAAATTATGAGCAGTGTAAATATCGTGAAGAGAAATGAGAAATAATGAAGAGAATATGCAGGAAGGGATATACCAATGCGTTAGTTGGGGATGAAAAATTAATATTTCTACTAACTTGTTGTTCTGATAAATATAAAAAAAGGCGCCGCGTGGCGCCTTGATAATTATAGTCGATTATTCTGCGTGGCGGGTAAAGCGACGCCTTACGACCACAAAGAACACCGGCACGAAGAAGATGGCCAATAGCGTTGCAGTAAGCATACCGCCCATCACACCCGTACCGACAGCGTTTTGCGCGCCGCTACCAGCGCCATGGCTAATCACTAACGGCATGACCCCAAGAATAAAGGCTAATGAAGTCATTAATATAGGGCGTAGACGCATACGGGATGCCTCCAGGGTTGCCTCAATAATGCCTTTCCCTTCTTTATCCATAAGATCTTTAGCGAACTCGACAATAAGAATAGCGTTCTTCGCAGATAAACCAATAGTCGTTAGCAGGCCAACCTGGAAATAAACGTCATTATTCAACCCTCTAAGCGAAGCTGCTAATAATGCGCCGATAACCCCTAATGGCACAACCAGCATAACTGAGAATGGAATAGACCAGCTTTCATAGAGCGCTGCCAGGCAGAGAAAGACGACTATCAGCGAAATAGCATATAACGCTGGCGCCTGGTTACCTGATAGACGCTCCTGATAGGACATGCCGGTCCAGTCATAGCCAATACCCGTAGGTAGTTTACTGGCGAGTTGTTCCATCAGCGCCATCGCTTCCCCTGTACTCTTGCCCGGAGCCGCTTCGCCGAGGATCTCCATTGAAGGCAGGCCGTTGTAACGTTCCAGTCGTGGGGAGCCATATACCCAATGCGAGGTGACAAACGCTGAGAAGGGCACCATCTCGCCGTTGGCGCTGCGAACGTACATGTTATTGATATCGCTTGGTAACATTCGGAATTCCGCTTCGGCCTGAACATAGACTTTCTTCACGCGGCCGCGGTCTATAAAGTCATTTACGTAGTAGCCGCCGAGGGCTGCCGAGATGGTTTCGTTAATGTCGGATAGTGAGACCCCCAGCGCCTGCGCTTTCTCTTCATCGACGTCAAGTTTAAACTGCGGCGTATCCTCCAGACCGTTAGGGCGTACGCGCACAAGTTGATCCGGATGCTGTCTTACCATACCTAAAAGCTGGTTTCGAGCCTGGGTCAACTGTGAATGCCCTAAGCCCCCCTGGTCAATCAGCTCGAAGTCGAAACCGGTCGCGGTACCTAACTCGATGATGGCCGGCATGTTGAACGGGAAGACCATTGCATCTTTAATCTGGCTAAATGCGGCGGTGGCACGCTTGATAATGGCTTCAACGCCGTTTTCCGAACCGCTGCGCTCTTCCCATGGTTTCAGACTGACAAACGCCATACCGGAGTTTTGTCCTTGTCCGCTGAAGCTAAAGCCGTTAACGGTGAACACGCTCTCAACATTAGCTTTCTCTTTCTGTAGATAGTAGTCGCTGACGGAGTCGAGCACCTTTTGCGTACGCTCTTGCGTAGCGCCAGCAGGTAACTGAACCATGGTCAGGAACACACCCTGGTCTTCATCAGGCAGGAAGGATGTAGGCAGGCGGACAAACAGTACTGCCATGCCGATAACGATCAGCAGGTAGATGACCAGGTAGCGCCCGGTACCTCGTAAGATCCCGCTTACGCTATTGGTGTAATGGTTAACGCTTTGGTCAAACCTGGCGTTAAACCAGCCGAAGAACCCCTTCTTGCCATGATGGTCGGCGGATGACGGTTTTAACATGGTCGCGCACAGCGCCGGAGTCAACACCAACGCGACCAGCACAGAGAGCGCCATTGCGGAAACGATAGTAATTGAGAACTGGCGGTAAATCGCCCCGGTAGAGCCGCCAAAGAAGGCCATCGGGACGAATACCGCCGAGAGCACCATGGCGATACCAACCAGCGCCCCCTGAATCTGCTCCATTGATTTCTCTGTGGCTTCAACGGGGGAAAGCTTGTCCTCGACCATGACGCGCTCGACGTTCTCTACCACCACGATGGCATCATCGACCAGTAGCCCAATCGCCAGCACCATGCCGAACATCGTTAGCGTATTGATGGAGTAGCCGAACATCGCCAGTACCGCAAAGGTACCCAACAAAACCACCGGCACGGCAATCGTCGGGATAAGCGTCGCACGGATGTTCTGCAGGAACAGATACATCACGAGGAAGACGAGGATAATGGCTTCAAACAGCGTTTTCACCACTTCATGAATGGAGATTTTAACGAACGGCGTGGTGTCGTAGGGATAAACAACTTTCATCCCTTGCGGGAAGAAGGGCTGCAGCTCGGCAAGTTTCGCCTTAATCGCCGTAGCGGTATCCAGCGCATTGGCGCCGGTCGCCAGTTTAATCCCCAATCCAGAGGCGGGTTTACCGTTAATGCGGGCGACAACGTTATAGTTCTCGCCGCCTAATTCAATGCGCGCGACATCCTTCAGGCGAACGACGGAACCATCGGCGTTCACCCGCAGCGTGACTTTACCGAATTCCTCCGGATCTTTCAGGCGAGTTTGAGCAATGATCGAGGCGTTAAGCTGCTGACCTTTAACAGATGGTGTTCCGCCAAGTTGCCCGGCGGCAATCTGATCGTTTTGCACCTTCAGTTGGTTGATAACATCGACCGGCGTGAGGTTATATTTATTCAGCAGGTTGCCGTCAAGCCAGATACGCATGGCATATTGCGCGCCGAACAATTGCACATCGCCAACGCCGTTAAGGCGGCTAATAGGGTCTTTAATGTTAGAGGCAACGTAGTCGGAAATATCATCCTGGGTAGTGTTTGGA
This sequence comes from Klebsiella sp. 141162, assembly GCF_050600755.1. NCBI lineage: Bacteria > Pseudomonadati > Pseudomonadota > Gammaproteobacteria > Enterobacterales > Enterobacteriaceae > Klebsiella > Klebsiella sp. 141162. The sequence goes on from NZ_JAQIRI010000015.1 coordinate 4,027, forward strand.
TTATCAGAGATAAAACCGGCAACCAGCAGGAAGCTGCTGCTGGATTTCTCAACGCTAATACCTTGCTGCTGTACTTCCTGTGGCAGCAGCGGCGTCGCCAGCTGCAGTTTGTTCTGTACCTGAACCTGAGCGATATCCGGATCGGTGCCGGATTTGAAAGTGAGCGTTATGGTCACACTACCGGATGAGTCGCTGGTAGAGGACATGTACATCAGATTATCGATACCATTCATGTTCTGTTCGATAACCTGGGTGACGGTGTCCTGCACGGTTTGCGCATCCGCGCCAGGATAGGTAGCAGAAATCGCCACCGCAGGCGGCGCGATCGTGGGATATTGCGCAATAGGGAGCTGCATGATGGCCAGGCCACCGGCAATCATCATGATGATTGCCAGCACCCATGCAAACACCGGTCGATGGATGAAGAACTTAGACATAGCGATTCATACCTTATTGTGCAGCTGGGGCAGCGGTATCTTCCGTCGCCTTCACGGTGACGCCAGGGCGAACCTTTTGTAATCCACTAACGATGACTTTGTCGCCGTTTTGCAGACCGCTGGTGATCAACCATTTATCGCCTATCGCCTGCGCGGCGGTGACCTCACGGTTTTCCACCTGGTTCTGCGCATTGACGATCATCACCGTGGCATCGCCGCGCGGCGTGCGGGTAACCCCCTGCTGTGGTACCAGAATCGCTTGCGGATTGATGCCTTCATCGATACGAGCGCGAACAAACATGCCCGGCAGGAGAGTGTGTTGCGGGTTAGGGAATACCGCGCGAAGCGTGATGGACCCGGTACTCTCATCGACGGTGACATCGGAGAATTGCAGCGATCCTTTCAAGGAGTAGGGCTGGCCATTTTCCATAATCAACTGCACGCTTTTGCTGTCATCGCCACGCTGCAGGCTTTCCTGCTTCAGACGCATAAAATCGTTGCTGGATTCGGTCACGTCGACATAGATCGGATCGAGTTGCTGCACCGTCGCCATAGCGTCAGCCTGGCCGTTGGTCACCAGTGCGCCTTCAGTTACGCTGGATTTACCAATGCGACCGTCAATCGGCGAGGTCACTTTGGTGTACGCCAGGTTGATACGGGCGCTTTCGACCGCGGCTTTAGCCGCCACGACGTCGGCATCGGCCTGATGTGCGGTGGCGACGGCCTGATCGTATTCTTGCTGGCTGATGTATTTCGTTCCAAGCAGAGGAACATAGCGTTTTACCGTCAGATGGGCGATAGCCGCTGCGGCTTCGGCTTTCGCCTCGTCGCCTTTGGCGCTGTTCCACGCGGCCTGATAAGTGGCGGGGTCGATTTGATAGAGCGATTCACCGGCCTTGATATCGCTGCCCTCGACAAAATTGCGTTTCAGGATAATGCCGCTGACCTGGGGGCGAACTTCAGCGACGCGAAAAGCCGAAGTCCGCCCCGGTAATTCGGTAGTAACGGAGAGCGGTTCGCTGCGCACCACATGTACGCTAACCTGAGGCGCTTGCGGCTGCGCCTGTTGATCGCCTGAATTATCACAACCGGTAAGCAACAAGGTGGAGATAATTAGGCTGGCTAAAAGAGAAACTCTGGCATGACTCGTCATTGCTGTTCCTTATAGATTACGGGCCGGATAGGGCGGCGAATCTGCGAAGAAATAATGAATATTAAAGCGGTTCGTTATCCTACAAATAATCACCGATGGATGTAAGAAATAGTTATTTTTGGACAATGAACAAGGCACGCAAAAACAAAAAACAGGCGATTGATTTAGCTCCTCTTCCTTTAATATTTCTTTTGTGAATATGTTCTTTGTTTATATTTATCTCATGTATAAGATATCTCTGTTATTAAATGTTTGTATCTGCATTTTTGCTAAATAATAATATTTAAGGAATGTTAAGTTGGTAGGTATGTCAGTAAGATTTGTATTCACCGTTCGGCAGCTAGTGGGAAAGGTTATGGCCAGAAAAACCAAAGAGGACGCATTAAGAACGCGTCAGCTCCTGATTGAGTCCGCGATCCAGCAGTTCGCACAGCGCGGTGTTACCAATACCACGCTGACTGATATCGCCGACGCCGCTGGCGTCACGCGTGGAGCGGTGTACTGGCATTTTTCCAGCAAGGCGGAGTTGTTTAATGAAATGTGGCAGCAGCAGCCGCCGCTTAGGGAGTTATTGCCCCATCAGCAGTGGGAACTGGATAACCAAAATCCGTTAATGGGGTTACGTAAAAAATTTATTACCGGGTTGCAATATATTGCCGAAACACCCCGACAGCAGGCGCTGTTACAGATTCTTTATCACAAATGCGAATTCGCCAGCGATATGCTGCCGGAAACGGAAATCCGCAAGCGAATTGGCTTTAATTACGCGATAGTCCGTGACGTACTACAACGTTGTGTCAGAAACAGGTTATTACCGGCGGAAACAAATATCGAAATCACGTTAATTATATTACATGGCGCTTTTACAGGAATTATTAAGAACTGGTTAATGGACCCTGAAAAATTCAATCTCTATGAGCAGGCGCCCGTGCTGGTAGACAATATTATGTCGGCGTTATCGCTGCAGCAACCTGGCCATAGCGGGTGGCCGATGGCTGCCGTGGGGCAGTAGTCCAGTATCAAAAATCAGGCCATAAAAAAAGGCGCTTCCCCATGCCGAAGAGCGCCTTTTTAATTCAGCAATTTACTGATTAATATCAGTTCATGCCGTATTTTTTCAGTTTCTTACGCAGAGTACCGCGGTTGATACCCATCATCAGGGCAGCGCGGGTCTGGTTACCACGGGTGTATTGCATCACCATGTCCAACAGTGGCTGTTCAACTTCAGCCAATACCAGCTCATACAGATCATTAACATCCTGACCATTCAGTTGAGCAAAATAGTTCTTCAGTGCCTGTTTAACCGAGTCACGCAGGGGCTTTTGAGTTACCTGATCCTGAGAGTTAACGGTAGAAACGGTCAGTACGTCAGAATTTACGCGTTGTTCGAACATAGTTCTGTCAGCTCTTTATTTCTATTACGCAAAATTTTCGAAGTATGCCTCCAACGCCTCCAGCTGTTCGCTGGCATCCTCAATGGCGTTGAATGTGCGCCGAAACTGGTCATTTGGAGCATGCTCCTGGAGATACCAGGAGACGTGTTTACGCGCGATTCGGTACCCTTTTGCCTGACCGTAAAAGTCATGCAGTTCCCGAACGTGCGCGCAAAGCAAGCGCTTAACCTCTGCCAACGGCAGGGGGGGCAGCAACTCCCCAGTGTCCAGATAATGCTGGATTTCCCGAAAGATCCAGGGTCTTCCCTGAGCCGCACGGCCTATCATGAGGGCGTCAGCCCCCGTGTAGTCGAGCACGGCTCTGGCTTTAAGCGGGTCAGTAATGTCGCCATTCGCGATAATCGGAATGGAAACTTTCTGCTTAACTGCCCGAATACTGTCGTATTCAGCTTCTCCGTTAAACAAGCAGGCGCGAGTGCGTCCGTGAATAGTCAGAGCCTGAATGCCACATTCTTCAGCCAGTTGGGCAATCTCTACACAGTTACGGTGTTCCGGTTCCCAACCGGTGCGAATCTTGAGAGTCACCGGAACGTCCACTGCCTTGACGACCGCGGTCAGGATTGACTTCACCTGATCGGGATACTGCAAGAGGGCTGAACCAGCGAGCTTACGATTCACCTTTTTAGCCGGGCACCCCATATTGATATCAATAATCTGGGCGCCGCTTTCCACGTTAATACGGGCGGCCGCGGCCATCTCTTCCGGTACGCTACCGGCGATTTGCACGGTACGAATACCGGGCTCATCAATGTGCACCATCCGTAACCGGGACTTGTCGCTCTCCCATACCTGCGGGTTGGAGGACATCATCTCGGAGACGGTTAAACCTGCTCCCATCTCGTAACACAGCGTCCTGAATGGTCTGTCAGTGATGCCAGCCATAGGTGCTGCGATCAGGCGATTTCTGAGCTGGTGGTGTCCGATGCGCATGAGTTAAGAAATGACCATACTGTGACTGCAAGGCGGCGTATATTACGCATTTTTTGCGCGAGATGAAAGGCCAAACTTTGACCAATCCTCTGTTACAGATCAATGAATCCAGGAGTAACGTAATAGTCATGAATAAATTATCATATTAATCATTGCGTTATTAGCAATGGGATAATTTGTGTCCAATTATAAAATCGCAAAACTTCTCGATTTTTCTGAGACGAAGGCGATACGAGACGGGATAAAACGCTGTTTTTGTAGCCAAAAAAGGGCATCGTAATGCGATCCGGCTCTCATTTCCTGGCAATATTCGGCGGTTACTGGAAACAAAAATGCGGCCCGTAGGCCGCAGTCTTACTTAGTTTTTCTGTCCGGTAATTCGGCACCACTCCTCTTTCTCCACCACCGGGTCGAGGGTGAAGAGCGGGGCGTAGGCTTCGCAGACGCTTTCCGCCTGGCTTGCCAGGATTCCGGAAAGGCCCAGCAGGCCGCCTGTAACCGGCAGGACGCTGATTAAAGGGGCCAGCTCACGCAACGGGCCTGCCAGGATGTTTGCGACCACCACATCGGCTTTCATGGCTTCTGGCTGATCCTGCGGCAAATACAGTTCAAGGCGTTCGGAGACGCCGTTACGCTGGGCGTTATCACGGCTGGCCTGAATGGCCTGCGGATCGATATCAATACCGATAGCTTTGGCGGCGCCCAGCTTCAGCGCGGCGATCGCCAGGATGCCGGAACCGCAGCCAAAATCGATAACCGTTTTGCCCTGAAGGTCAAGGCCATCGAGCCACTGCAGACACATCGCGGTCGTTGGGTGAGTACCGGTACCAAAGGCTAGACCTGGATCAAGCATCACGTTGACTGCATTCTCATCAGGAACATCGCGCCAACTCGGGCAAATCCACAGGCGTTCGCCGAAACGCATCGGGTGGAAGTTATCCATCCACTCGCGTTCCCAGTCTTTATCTTCCAGCTGTTCAATTTTATGCGCGAAGCCTGCGCCGAGCAGCGGATGCTGCTCAAGGATAGCAACCGCTTCGTTCATGTCGCTTTCCGCGTCGAACAGGCCAATAACGTCGGTATCGCCCCACAAACGGGTTTCACCCGGCAGCGGCTCAAACACCGGCGTGTCGTGGGTGTCCTGGAAGGTAATCGAGACCGCGCCGGCCTCCATCAGCGCGTCGCTCAGTTCTTCCGCGTGAGCGCCGGTCGTATTCAGTTTTAGTTGGATCCAAGGCATGGCAAAACTCTTTATTTATCAGTAGTCATAATAGGGGCTGGCGGTACGGGCTGACCGAAACGGTTCCCGACGACAAAAGCCAACAAACTTAGCAGCAGCGAGGGCACGATAGGGTGGAAGCCCAGGTACTGAATATTAAACGTCGCGAGCACGGCATACAGTACGCCGCCCACTAACATCGCGCTGAGCGCGCCAGCAGCATTTGCCCGCTCCCAGTAGAGACCCAGCACCAGCGGCCATAAGAACACCGCTTCCAGGCCGCCAAAGGCCAGCAGATTAAGCCAGATAATCATTTCCGGCGGCCGCCAGGCGGCCAGCATCATAAGTATGCCGAGCACTAAGGTGGCGATCGTTGAGATCCGCTTCAGCTTCTGCTCATTACGCTTTTTCGTAGGCTGAGCGCTGAGCCACAGATCTTTAATGATCGTAGCCGATGCCTGCAGTAAATGGGCGTTAACGTTAGACATAATCGCGGCCATCGGCGCCGCTAAAAATAGCCCCGCGGCCCACGGCGGCAGCACCTGGACCATCAACGTCGGGATCACCTGATCGGGGACGGTGAGGCCCGGCAGGACGGCGCGGCCAAGCGCGCCGGCGAGATGCATACCGAACATCAGAATCGCCACCACGATGGTGCCAATAACGATCCCGCGGTGCACGGCCTTGCTGTCTTTATAGGAGATACAGCGCACGGCGGTATGCGGCAAGCCGATGACGCCGAAACAGACCAGTACCCAGAACGAGGTCATAAAGGTTGGCGTGAGGATATCATCGGCGCCGTGAGGCGACACCAGCTGCGGGTCGATCCGCTGGAGCGTATCTACCGCCTGATGCAGACCGCCAGCGGCATGCACTACGCCAACCAGCAGGACGATCGTCCCGATCAACATCACCATTCCCTGCATGGTATCGTTGAGTACGCTGGCGCGGAAGCCGCCGAACGCGGTATAGAGCGCGATCGTGATGCCAAATATCAGTAGTCCGGTTTCGTATTTGATACCGGCGGCGGTTTCCAGCAGGCGCGCGCCGCCAATAAACTGCACCGCGATGGCCCCGACAAAGGCCACCAACAGGCTGACGCTGGCAATCCATACCACCGCGCGGCTTTGGTAGCGCGCCTGCAGCATATCGTTAAGGGTAATGGCGTTGTAGCGGCGCGCCAGGATCGCGAACTTCTTGCCGAGGATCCCGAGAGAGAGCCAGATCGTCGGTACCTGGATCATCGCCAGCAGTACCCAGCCCAGTCCATATTTGTAGGCGGCGCCGGGACCGCCGATAAACGAGCTGGCGCTAATATAGGTGGCGGTGAGGGTCATCGCTAATACAAAACCGCCCATCGATCGGCTGCCAAGAAAATACTCGCTAAGGAAGTTCCCGGTACTGCGTTTACGCATCGCGTAAAGAGACAGCCCGAAGACCACAAACAGATAAGCGATCAGCACCACGATAATCTCAAGCTGCATCGTTATCCTCCAGAGAGATATCGCGGAAGATAAAGCGCACCATCGCCCAGCACAGCAGAACGAACAGCAGCGGCACCAGCAGGCAGGCCAGTTCGAACCAGTGTGGCAGCCCGGTAAAGCCAATACCGACGCCCGGTAGATAGGCCGCAGCCAGCCAGGCGGCAAGATAGAGAAGGGTCAGCCACAGCGCCCAGCGCGCTTCTTTATGGGCCTGAACAAATCTTTTGTCCATTTTTTGTCCCTTGAGGATGAAGAAAGCGGGGATTGTACCGCATGGAAAAGTCGAGGGGAGAGAAAAAGAAAAAAGGCCGGATTATCCGGCCTTTTGCAGCGAGTACAGGATTATTTTTCCTGCAGTCCGAGTTTTTTCTCCAGATAGTGGATATTGGTGCCACCATGCTGGAAGTTCTCGTCGCTCATAATGCGCATCTGCAGCTCAACGTTGGTTTTGATGCCATCGATGATCAGTTCCTGCAGCGCGTTCTTCATGCGGGCAATCGCCACATCACGGCTTTCGCCGTAGCAGATCAGTTTGCCGATCATTGAGTCATAGTACGGCGGTACGGTGTAACCGGCGTAGATATGAGACTCCCAGCGCACGCCAAAACCGCCCGGCGCGTGGAAGCGGGTAATTTTACCCGGGCTCGGCAGGAAGGTGTTCGGGTCTTCGGCGTTGATACGGCATTCCACCGCATGGCCGCGAACCTGGACTTCTTCTTGCTTGATAGACAGCGGTTGACCCGCCGCGATGCGCAGCTGTTCTTTGATCAGGTCGACGCCGGTGATCATTTCGGTAACCGGGTGTTCTACCTGAATACGGGTGTTCATCTCAATGAAGTAGAACTCGCCGTTTTCGAACAGGAATTCAAAGGTACCCGCTCCGCGATAGCCGATATCCACACAGGCTTTCGCGCAACGTTCGCCGATGTAGCGACGCAGTTCCGGGGTAATGCCCGGCGCCGGCGCTTCTTCGACGACTTTCTGGTGACGACGCTGCATGGAACAGTCGCGTTCTGCCAGATAGATAGCGTTGCCCTGGCCGTCCGCCAGCACCTGGATCTCGATGTGACGAGGATTTTCCAGGTATTTCTCCATGTAGACCATGTCGTTGTTGAAAGCCGCTTTCGCTTCCGCTTTGGTCATGGAGATGGATTGCGCCAGTTCAGCGTCGCTGCGCACGACGCGCATACCGCGACCGCCGCCGCCGCCGGAGGCTTTGATGATAACCGGATAGCCGATGCGTTTGGCATGCGCGCGGTTTGCGTCCATGTCGTCGCCCAGCGGGCCATCAGAACCTGGAACGGTCGGAACGCCAGCTTTCTTCATTGCGGTGATGGCGGACACTTTGTCGCCCATCAGGCGGATAGTGTCGGCTTTCGGGCCGATGAAGATGAAACCGGAGCGCTCAACCTGCTCGGCAAAGTTAGCGTTCTCGGAAAGGAAACCGTAACCCGGGTGAATCGCTACCGCGCCGGTGATTTCCGCCGCGCTGATGATAGCCGGGATGTTCAGATAGCTTTTTACGGACGGAGCCGGGCCGATGCAGACCGTCTCATCCGCTAATAATACGTGTTTTAAATCGCGATCCGCGGTGGAGTGCACAGCGACGGTCTTGATGCCCAGTTCTTTACAGGCACGCAGGATGCGCAGTGCGATCTCGCCACGGTTAGCGATGACAATTTTATCCAGCATGTTCGCCTCGTTACTCGATGACAACCAGCGGCTCGTCGAATTCTACAGGTTGGCCGCTTTCGATCAGAATGGCTTTAACCACGCCGGCTTTGTCGGCTTCGATCTGGTTCATCATTTTCATCGCTTCTACGATGCACAGGGTGTCGCCCACGTTAACTTTCTGACCGACTTCCACAAAGGCTTTCGCGTCCGGGCTCGGGGTGCGGTAGAAAGTACCGACCATCGGGGAACGTACGATGTGACCACTGATTTCCGCTTTCGCTTCAGCGGCAGGTGCTGCTGCCGGCGCTGCGGCGGCTGGCGCCTGAGGCTGGGCGATTGGCGCAGCATAAGCTTGCTGCATTACCGGATAGCTGGCGGCCGGCGCTGCACGGCTGATGCGTACAGACTCTTCGCCTTCAGAAATTTCCAGTTCGGAGATGCCTGATTCTTCAACCAGCTCGATCAGTTTTTTAATCTTACGAATATCCATGAGTGGGTTCCGTACTCTTTGTTTAGTGTGTTTGTGACAGGCGTTTTACCGCCGTCTGTAAAGCGTATGAATAGCCGTCCGCACCTAATCCGCAGATAACGCCCGAGGCGACATCAGACAGATACGAGTGGTGACGGAACGGCTCGCGCGCATGCACGTTGCTCAGGTGGATCTCGATAAACGGGATACTCACGGCAAGCAGCGCGTCGCGGATGGCCACGCTGGTATGCGTAAACGCGGCCGGATTGATCAGGATATAGTCCACAGAGTCTTTAGCCTGATGAATTCGGTCGATGAGCGTGAACTCCGCATTGGATTGCAGGTGGTCGAGCGTCACGTTTAGCGCTTCCGCTTCTGCGGTTAAACGGTTAACAATTTCTGCCAGCGTTAGCGAACCATACTTCTCGGGTTCACGGCTGCCGAGCATATTAAGGTTTGGTCCGTTCAAAAGCAAAATGCGAAACTTGTCAGCCATTGTGCAGCTATCTCCTGCTAATCTCGGGCAAAAAACAAAATATACCTTCGATGCGCGCTTGTCACCTTTTCAGGGTTCGAAAACCCCTTCAGGAAAACCAAAGTCGCACATTATAACGATTTCGTAGCAATTGGCAGCTAAATACTGGTCTTATCAGGGAAGATTATCAACCGCTATCGTAAAAAGAGTCGCGGTTGATAAACGTTCTGCGGGGAACTGCACATATCCGGAGATTAGCGCCACCACTGGCGAAACTTCTTATAGCGGCTGGCTAAAAGTACCATTGCCAGCCCGGCATAAATCAGCGGCTGCGGCGATAAAATTTTCACCGACCACAGATAATGTATAGGGGCGAGGATCGCGACCAGATAGACGAAGTTGTGCAATGTTTGCCAACGACGGCCTAATTTTCGTTGCATGTACTGGGTTGACGTCGCCGCCAGCGCCAGTAAAACCAGCCAACTGATTAAACCAAGCGTGAGATACGGACGGTTGATTATCTCGGAACCGAGTAACGCCAGATTGTTAATGCCTAGCTCCAGCAGCGTATAGCTGGTGAGATGCAACGTTGCCCAGGCAAAGCACCATAACCCTAATAAACGACGGGTGCGTATCAATAATGGCTGTTTAGCGTAACGCGCCAGCGGCGTAATAAGCAAGGTGGCAAGCAAAAACTTCAGCGCCATCCGTCCGGTAAAATGCTGGATATCCTTCGCCGGATCGGCGCTGAAGTAGCCCTGATGCCCGGCCCAGAACAGCCAGACCAGCGGTAAAAAACCGGCTAAATGCAGCACAACTTTCAGCCAGCCTATCTGTTTAACGCTCAGACGCACTAGAAATTCTCCCGTAAGTTAAGCCCGCGATACAGCGAGGCGACTTCCTCGGCATAGCCATTAAACAGCAGCGTTGGCTGGCGTTTTACGTCGAGTACGCCGCCGGCGCCGATGAACCGCTCGCTGGCCTGCGACCAGCGCGGATGATCGACGTGCGGGTTCACATTGGCATAGAAACCGTATTCATCCGGCGCCGCCAGATTCCAGGTTGTCGGCGGCCGCTCGCGGGTTAACTCAATACTCACGATCGATTTAATCCCTTTAAAGCCGTACTTCCACGGCACGGTCAGGCGGATGGGGGCGCCGTTTTGCGGCGGTAACGCTTTCCCGTAGACGCCAACGGTCATCAGCGTGAGCGGGTGCATCGCTTCATCAAGGCGCAACCCTTCGACATAGGGATAGGCCAGGCCGCCGCCGATGAAGCGATCTTTTTGTCCCGGCATCTGTTCCGGCGCATACAGCGTTTTGAAAGCGACGTAGCGGGCGTTGCTGGTGGGCTCCACCAGCGAGAGCAGTTTATGCAGGGGGAAGCCGACCCACGGTACGACCATCGACCAGGCCTCCACGCAGCGCATACGATAAATTCGTTCTTCCAGCGGGAAACGACGGGTCAGGTCGTCGTGATCGAGCGTCAGGGGTTTGGCGACTTCGCCGCTGATGGTAAGCGTCCAGGGGTCAGTGCGCAGGCTGCCTGCGTTAGCGGCCGGATCGGCTTTATCGAGGCCAAATTCGTAGAAGTTGTTGTAGCCGGCGACTTTATCTTCCGGGGTGAGGGCGAGCTTACTTTGCCATGCTGCGGGTTTATCAAAGGTGAGGGCCTTTCCGGCGGGCGCCGGCGGGCGGTCATGGCCTTTGAACCAATCGAGCAGGTCGGCATGGGCCTTTGTTGAGAGCGACATCGCCGTCGCGCCGATACCGAGCATTTTCAGCACCTGGCGGCGCTGCAGGTTAAATACCGATTCCGCCGTTACGTCGGCTTCCGTCAGTTTTCTGGTTTTCATGGCGTCCTCCGTCATACTTTTTCCTAAGCATGACGGAGGCGGAGCGCGATCGCGAATATGTCACGAAAAATTGCAGATTAGCCGATTTTGACCAGCGTACGACCCTGGATCTGGTTGTTCATGATCTTGTCGGCGAAGGCCGGGGCATCGGCAAGGGAGATTTCAGTCGCGCTTTGCGCGTAAAAAGATTCCGGCAGATCGCGCGTCAACCGGCGCCAGGCTTCGGCGCGGCGCGCAGGCGGGGTCATTACCGAATCGACGCCCTGCAGGCGTACGTTGCGTAGGATAAACGGCATCACGGTGGTCGGCAGCGCGAAACCGCCCGCCAGGCCGCAGGCCGCGACGCAGCCGCCGTAGTTCATCTGCGCCAGTACCTTCGCCAGTACTTTATCGCCGACGGTATCGATAGCACCCGCCCAGATTTGTTTTTCCAGCGGACGGGTCTCGGTAAACTCATCGCGGCCCAGAATACGCTGCGCGCCGAGGCTTTTCAGAAAGTCATGGGTGCTTTCGCGACCGGAAACCGCCGCCACCTGATAACCCAGATGATGCAGCAGAGCGACCGCCGTGCTGCCGACGCCGCCGCTGGCGCCTGTTACGACGATCTCGCCATCCTGCGGTCGTACGCCGGCGTCTTCCAGCGCCATCACGCATAGCATGGCGGTAAAGCCTGCGGTACCGATGGTCATCGCTTTGCGTCCGTCGAGACCTTCAGGCATGGCCACCAGCCATTCACCTTTGACGCGGGCGCGCTCGGCCAGGCCGCCCCAATGGTTTTCTCCCACGCCCCAACCGGTGAGCAACACCTGCTGGCCAACGTGAAAACGCGGATCTTCGCTGGCATGGACGGTACCGGCAAAATCGATACCAGGAATCATCGGAAAGTTGCGGATAATTTTTCCTTTGCCGGTAATGGCCAGGGCATCTTTATAATTGAGGCTCGACCAGTGAATATCGACCGTCACATCGCCTGGCGGCAGCAGGTTGGCATCGATGTTTTGCACCGAGGAAAGGGTTTTGCCATCCTGCTGTTCTAAGATTAAAGCCTGCATATGTGGTTCCTCGCGGTTTGAAGATTGGAAAAATTATTCTGCAGACTATACTCGCTAACGGCATTATTACGTGGATGTAACGCAATAAATTGCCAGATACGCCAGCTTTGGTAGTATGCGTCGCTTCAGAAAGTTAGTACTTACTTAAGCAAAAGTCTTAAAAGGGGCCCGAATGCCCTTCGGGTAGTTATTCACACGCGGAGTTAACACAGGGATGCGATTAACGACGAAATTCTCAGCATTTGTTACGCTGCTCACCAGCCTGACGATTTTTGTCACGCTCATCGGCGCGTCGCTGAGCTTTTACAACGGCATTCAGATTAAAGTTGAGAATCGCGTGCAGGCGGTGGCGACGATGCTGGACAGCCGCCTGGTAACCACCTCTTTTGAAAAGCTCGAACCGCAAATGGACGAGCTGCTGACGCCGGTAGAAGTCGAACATATTGATTTTCTGCTCAACGGCAAATCGCTTTACAGCCATACCCGCGGCGACAGTTATCGTCCGCTGGGCAGTAACAACCAGTATCGTGAAATGACGGTACCCTCGCTCAAACATCCCGGAATTTCGATTCGTCTGGTCTACATGGACCCGATGGTCAATTATTTCCGCTCGCTTCACGTCACCGCGCCGCTCTCCTTCGCCATCGGCTTCATGGTGCTGATTATCTTCTTTTCGATTCGCTGGATCCGCCGCCAGCTGGCGGGGCAAGAACTACTGGAGCTGCGCGCGCGGCGCATTCTCAGCGGCGAGCGCGGGCCGCAGGTGCGCGGTTCGGTCCATGAATGGCCTGCCAGCACCAGCAGCGCGCTGGATATGCTGCTCTCGGAACTGCAGTTCGCCAGCGATCAGCGCAGCCGCATGGATACCCTGATTCGATCCTACGCCGCCCAGGATTCCAAAACCGGCCTCAATAACCGTCTGTTCTTTGATAACCAGCTGGCGACGCTGCTGGACGATCAGGAAAAGGTGGGGGCGCACGGTATCGTGATGATGATTCGCCTGCCGGAGTTTGATCTGCTGCGCGACAACTGGGGACGGGCGGCGGCGGAAGAGCATTACTTCACGCTAATTAATTTGCTGTCTACTTTTATTATGCGCTATCCCGGCTCGCTACTGGCGCGCTATCACCGTAGCGATTTCGCCGTCTTATTGCCGCATCGCACTTTAAAAGAGGCTGATAGTATCGCCGGGCAGTTACTCAAGGCGATGGATGCGCTGCCGTCAACACGGGTGCTGGATAAAGACGACACGATGCATATCGGCATCTGCGCGTTCCGCAGCGGCCAGTCCACTTCTCAGGTGATGGAACACGCCGAAGCGGCTACCCGCAACGCCGTGCTACAGGGGAGTAATAGCTGGGCGGTTTACGATGATTCACTGCCGGAGAAAGGGCGCGGCAACGTGCGCTGGCGGACGCTTATCGAGCAGATGCTTAGCCGCGGCGGCCCGCGCTTGTATCAGAAACCGGCGGTCATGCGCGATGGGCGGGTACATCATCGCGAGCTAATGTGTCGCATCTATGACGGTAAAGAAGAGGTGATTGCCGCCGAGTATATGCCAATGGTGCAGCAGTTTGGCTTAGCGGAAGAGTACGATCGCCTACAGATTACGCGTTTGCTGCCGTTATTAAGTTATTGGCCTGATCAAACGCTGGCCCTGCAGGTGACCGTGGAGTCGCTGATTCGCCCGCGTTTCCAGCGTTGGCTGCGCGATACCATGATGCAGTGCGAAAAATCACAACGTCGGCGGATTATTTTTGAACTTGCAGAGGCGGATGTTTGTCAATATATCGGCCGTTTACACCCGGTTATGCGGTTGATAAACGCGCTGGGCATTCGCGTCGCCGTGGTTCAGGCCGGGTTGACGTTGGTTGGCACCAGTTGGATCAAGCAGCTGGACGTGGAAGTGATCAAGCTGCATCAAGGGCTATCGCGCAATATTGAAAAACGCAGCGAGAACCAGTTACTGGTTCAAAGTCTGGTGGAGGCCTGTAAAGGGATGCCGGTACAGGTTTTTGCGACGGGAGTACGCAGTCGCAGCGAGTGGCAGGTGCTGTCGCAATGCGGCGTGACCGGCGGGCAGGGGGAATTTTTTGCCGCCTCACAGCCACTTGACACAAATGTGAAAAAATATTCGCAAAGATACTCTGTTTGATCTGCCGTTTGGCGTGATTTCACGTAGAATAACGCGCGCCATAGTAAAGGGGGTGTGCTTGTCTACCCGCCGGAATGTCGCAACTTACGCAAGACTGACCTTTGACAGGTACAAACAGAGCACGGAGCGCAGCTGATTTATTCAGCGCCGAAGGGACTTCGTAAATGTTTGTAACAAAGGAAATGAACTGCACTAATTTTCACCGTAGCAGATGATTTTTGCGCCTTGTCGCTGCTGCGTGTGGTTGGTAAAGTAAGCGGATTTTGTTTTCCGCCCCAGCTTTCAGGATTATCCCTTAGTATGTTAAAAAAATTTCGTGGCATGTTTTCCAATGACCTGTCCATTGACCTGGGTACCGCGAATACCCTTATTTATGTAAAAGGACAAGGCATCGTATTGAATGAGCCTTCCGTTGTGGCCATTCGTCAGGATCGTGCCGGTTCGCCGAAAAGCGTTGCCGCTGTAGGTCATGAAGCGAAGCAGATGCTGGGCCGTACGCCGGGCAACATCGCGGCGATTCGCCCGATGAAAGACGGCGTTATCGCCGACTTCTTCGTGACTGAAAAGATGCTGCAACACTTTATTAAACAGGTGCATAGCAACAGCTTTATGCGCCCGAGCCCGCGTGTGCTGGTGTGCGTGCCGGTTGGCGCGACCCAGGTTGAGCGTCGTGCTATCCGCGAATCCGCGCAGGGTGCTGGCGCCCGTGAAGTTTTCCTGATCGAAGAGCCGATGGCGGCCGCGATCGGCGCAGGCTTACCGGTTTCTGAAGCGACCGGTTCTATGGTTGTTGATATCGGCGGCGGTACTACCGAAGTCGCGGTTATCTCCCTGAACGGCGTGGTCTACTCTTCTTCCGTACGTATCGGCGGCGACCGTTTCGATGAAGCCGTGATCAATTACGTGCGTCGTAACTACGGTTCCCTGATCGGCGAAGCGACCGCTGAGCGTATCAAACACGAAATCGGTTCCGCTTACCCGGGTGATGAAGTACGCGAAATCGAAGTGCGCGGCCGTAACCTGGCTGAAGGCGTTCCACGCGGCTTCACCCTGAATTCCAACGAAATCCTCGAAGCGTTGCAGGAGCCGCTGACCGGCATCGTCAGCGCCGTTATGGTCGCGCTGGAGCAGTGCCCGCCGGAGCTGGCATCCGATATCTCCGAGCGCGGTATGGTCCTGACCGGCGGCGGTGCGCTGCTGCGCAACCTTGACCGTCTGTTAATGGAAGAGACAGGGATCCCTGTCGTAGTTGCAGAAGATCCACTGACCTGCGTCGCTCGTGGCGGCGGTAAGGCGCTGGAAATGATCGATATGCACGGCGGCGACTTGTTCAGCGAAGAGTAGTCAGCCTGAAGGTCTGGGGCAGCTTAAGGGCTGCCTCTGGTCTTTACTGACACGAGAATACGCATAGCCTATGAAGCCAATTTTTAGCCGTGGCCCGTCGCTACAGATTCGCCTTATTCTGGCGGTTTTGGTGGCGCTTGGCGTCATTATCGCCGACAGCCGCCTGGGTACGTTCAGCCAGATTCGAACGTACATGGATACTGCCGTCAGTCCTTTCTACTTTATCTCAAATGGTCCCCGGGAACTGCTCGACAGCGTATCGCAATCGCTGGCGACCCGCGATCAGCTCGAACTGGAAAACCGCGCGCTGCGTCAGGAGTTATTGCTGAAAAACAGCGATCTGCTGATGCTTGGCCAATACAAACAAGAAAATGCCCGCCTGCGTGAACTGCTAGGCTCGCCGCTGCGTCAGGACGAGCAGAAGATGGTAACTCAGGTTATCTCGACGGTTAACGACCCCTACAGCGATCAGGTCGTTATCGACAAGGGCAGCGTCAACGGCGTTTATGAAGGCCAGCCGGTTATCAGCGACAAGGGCGTTGTCGGTCAGGTGGTGGCGGTTGCGAAAATGACCAGCCGCGTGCTGCTTATTTGCGATGCGACCCATGCCTTGCCGATTCAGGTACTGCGTAACGATATTCGCGTGATTGCCGCCGGCAACGGCTGCACTGATGATTTACAGCTTGAACATCTGCCGGCGAATACCGATATTCGCGTCGGCGATGTGCTGGTGACTTCCGGGCTCGGCGGACGCTTCCCGGAAGGGTATCCGGTTGGGGTGGTCTCCTCGGTACGTCTGGATACTCAGCGTGCTTACACGGTAATCCAGGCTCGTCCGACTGCCGGGCTGCAGCGTTTACGCTATCTGCTGCTGCTGTGGGGCGCCGATCGTAACGGCGCCAACCCAATGACCCCGGAAGAGGTTCACCGCGTTGCCAATGAACGCCTGATGCAAATGATGCCGCAGGTGCTGCCTGCGCCTGATGCGATGGGGCCGCAGATGCCGGCGCCGGCGACGGGCCTGACGCCGCCGCCGTCCGCGCAACCTCTGCCAGCAGGGGGGCAATAGTGGCAAGTTATCGTAGCCAGGGACGCTGGGTTATCTGGCTCTCGTTTCTTATTGCGCTATTGCTGCAGATTATGCCCTGGCCGCAGGACATCACCGTCTTCCGGCCAAACTGGGTGTTGTTGATTCTGCTTTACTGGATCCTGGCGCTGCCGCATCGGGTTAACGTCGGTACCGGCTTTGTGATGGGGGCGATTCTCGACCTCATCAGCGGTTCAACGCTTGGCGTACGCGCGCTGTCGTTAAGTATCGTTGCCTATCTGGTCGCTTTAAAATATCAGCTGTTCCGTAATCTGGCGCTCTGGCAACAGGCGCTGGTGGTCATGCTGTTGTCTCTTTCCGTTGATATCATTGTTTTCTGGGCAGAGTTTTTAGTGATCAACGTCTCTTTCCGTCCGGAAGTGTTCTGGAGTAGTGTAGTAAACGGTGTGCTCTGGCCGTGGCTATTCCTGCTAATGCGTAAAGTGCGTCAGCAATTTGCGGTTCAATAAAGGTTGATATGACAACTCTGTATCTGGCTTCTGGTTCCCCGCGTCGGCAGGAACTGTTAACTCAGCTTGGCCTCTCTTTCGAACGCCTGGTTCCGGGTATTGAGGAACGGCGCGGCCCGCAGGAGAGCGCTGCGCATTATGTTGCGCGTCTGGCGCGTGAAAAAGCGCTGGCTGGCGTGGCGATGGCGCCGCGCGATCTGCCGGTGTTGGGAGCGGATACGATTGTCATTCTTAACGGCGAAGTGCTGGAAAAGCCGCGCGATGCCGGGCACGCCGCAGAAATGCTTCGCATGCTTTCCGGAAAAACCCACCAGGTGATGACCGCGGTGGCGTTGGCGGATAAACAGCAAACGCTGGATTGTCTGGTGGTGACGGAAGTGACCTTCCGTCTGCTCTCCGAGCAGGATATCGCTACCTACGTAGCCAGCGGCGAACCTTTAGATAAAGCAGGCGCATACGGTATTCAAGGGTTGGGTGGTTGTTTTGTCAGGAAGATAAATGGCAGCTATCACGCCGTAGTCGGCTTACCGCTGGTGGAAACGTATGAGTTGCTGAGTAACTTTAACTCACTGCGTGAAGAAAAGGGATAAAGATGACGGCTGAATTATTAGTTAACGTAACGCCATCCGAGACGCGCGTCGCGTATATCGATGGCGGGATCCTGCAGGAAATTCATATTGAGAGAGAAGCGCGGCGCGGAATCGTAGGCAATATCTACAAAGGTCGTGTCAGTCGTGTGTTGCCTGGAATGCAGGCGGCTTTTGTAGATATTGGCCTGGATAAGGCCGCCTTCCTGCATGCTTCCGATATCATGCCGCACACCGAGTGCGTGGCGGGTGAAGAGCAGAAGCAGTTTACCGTTCGCGATATTTCCGAACTGGTGCGTCAGGGCCAGGACCTGATGGTGCAGGTGGTGAAAGACCCGTTGGGCACCAAAGGCGCGCGTCTGACCACCGACATTACGATACCTTCCCGCTATTTAGTCTTTATGCCCGGCGCTTCGCACGTCGGCGTGTCGCAGCGTATTGAAAGCGAGGCCGAGCGCGAACGTCTGAAAAGCGTGGTCACCGAATATTGCGACGAGCAGGGTGGGTTTATTATCCGCACCGCGGCGGAAGGCGTGCATGAGCAAGAGATGGCGGCGGATGCGGCCTACCTCAAGCGCGTCTGGACCAAAGTGATGGAACGCAAAAAGCGTAACCAGACCCGCTATCAGATGTACGGCGAGCTGGCGCTGGCCCAGCGCGTGCTGCGCGATTTCGCCGATGCTCAGCTTGACCGCATTCGCGTGGATTCGCGCCTGACCTACGAGGCGCTGCTGGAGTTCACCGCGGAATACATCCCGGAAATGACCAGCAAGCTGGAACATTACAGCGGCCGCCAGCCAATTTTCGATCTCTTTGACGTTGAGAACGAAATCCAGCGCGCGCTGGAGCGTAAAGTCGAGCTGAAATCAGGCGGCTATCTGATCATCGATCAGACCGAAGCGATGACCACCATCGATATCAACACCGGGGCGTTCGTCGGCCACCGCAATCTCGACGACACTATCTTCAATACCAATATTGAAGCCACGCAGGCCATCGCGCGCCAGCTGCGTCTGCGTAATCTGGGCGGCATTATCATCATTGATTTTATCGATATGAATAATGAAGATCATCGTCGTCGGGTACTGCACTCGCTGGAGCAGGCGCTGAGTAAAGACCGGGTGAAAACCAGCATTAACGGCTTCTCGCAGCTGGGGCTGGTCGAGATGACCCGTAAACGCACCCGCGAAAGCGTGGAACATGTGCTGTGTAACGAGTGTCCTACCTGTCATGGGCGCGGCACGGTAAAGTCGGTCGAAACGGTCTGTTATGAGATCATGCGCGAGATAGTCCGCGTGCATCATGCGTATGACTCAGACCGCTTCCTGGTCTATGCTTCACCTGCCGTCGCGGAAGCTCTGAAAGGGGAAGAGTCCCACGCGCTGGCGGAAGTCGAAATCTTTGTCGGCAAGCAGGTCAAAGTGCAAATTGAGCCGCTCTATAATCAAGAGCAGTTCGATGTGGTAATGATGTAATCATTCAGCCCGTCGTTCCCGATGGCGTCGGGGGCGGTAAACAGGCGGGCTGAAGGATGAGGCGTAACAGGCTGACAAGGAGAGATGCGTTGAGGCGATGGCCCGGGATATTACTGCTCACCGTGGCAACCGTGGTGGTGATTGTTGCGCTGCTGGTGAGCGGCCTGCGTCTGGCATTGCCGCAGCTAAATAACTGGCGTCCCCAACTGCTGGAGAAAATTACCGCGGTATCCGGGGTGGCGGTCGATGCCTCGCAGATCAACGCCAACTGGGAAAACTTCGGCCCGACGCTGGACGTTCGCGATATTAAAGCCACCTTGAAAGACGGTGGCGAAATGACGATCAAACGGGTTACCCTTGCGCTCGACGTCTGGCAAAGCCTGCTACATATGCGCTGGCAGTTCCGCGACCTGACCTTCTGGCAGCTGCAAATCCACACCAATACCCCCATCCAGACCAACGACGACGGCGCCAGCCTGAAGACCGACCGCATCAGCGATCTGTTCCTGCGTCAGTTTGACCACTTTATTCTCCGCGATAGCCATTTGAGCTTCCTGACGATTTCCGGTCAGCGCGCGGAGCTGGCGATCCCGCAGCTTACCTGGCTTAACGGTAAAAACCGCCACCGCGCCGAGGGGCAACTGAGCCTTTCAAGTCTCACCGGCCAGCACGGCGTCATGCAGGTGCGGATGGATTTACGTGACGAGAACGGCCTGCTCAATAAGGGGCGTCTCTGGTTACAGGCCGACGACATCGACGTTAAGCCCTGGCTCGGGCGCTGGATGCAGGACAACATCGCCCTGCAGAGCGCGCGCTTTAGTCTCGAAGGCTGGATGACCATCGATAAAGGCGATGTCGCCAGCGGCGATGTGTGGCTGAAAAAAGGCGGCGCCAGCTGGCAGGGTGACAAGCATCTGCATCAGCTGTCGGTGGATAACCTGACGGCGCATATTACACGCGAAAATCAAAGCTGGGCATTTCATATCCCCGACACGCGGATCTCGATAGACGGTAAAGCCTGGCCGCGCGGCGCGCTGGCGATGGCGTGGATCCCGGCGCAGGAAGTGGGTGGTAATAACAATCAGCGTAGCGATGAGCTGCGCATCCGCGCCAGCAATCTCGAGCTTGGCGGCTTGACCGGTCTGCAGCCGATGGCCGATAAGCTGGCGCCGAGCTTTGGCGAAGTGTGGCGAACTACCCAGCCGAGCGGCAAAATCAACCTGTTGGCATTGGATATCCCGCTGCAGGCAACGGAAAAGACCCGTTTCCAGGCCGACTGGAGCGATCTGGCGTGGAAGCAGTGGAAGCTGCTGCCGGGGGCCGAGCGCTTTTCCGGCAGCCTGAGCGGCAGCGTTGAAAACGGCGAACTGCGCGCGCATATGACCCAGGCGAAAATGCCCTATGAAACGGTCTTTCGCGCGCCGCTGGAGATAGCCCAGGGCGATGCGACTCTGAGCTGGGAGAAGAACAGCAAGGGCTTTATGTTGGATGGCCGCGATATCGATGTACAGGCTACCGGCGTTCGCGCGCGCGGCGGCTTCCGCTATCTGCAGCCGGAAGGCGATGAGCCGTGGTTAGGCATCCTGGCGGGTATCAGTACCAACGATGGCGGCCAGGCGTGGCGTTATTTCCCGGAAAACCTGATGGGCAAAGCGCTGGTGGATTACCTGAGCGGCGCAATTAAGGGTGGCCAGGCCAGCAATGCCACCCTGGTTTACGGCGGCAACCCGCATCTGTTCCCTTATGAGCATAACGAAGGCCAATTCCAGGTCTCGGTACCGCTGAAGAATGCAACCTTCGCCTTCCAGCCGGACTGGCCGGCGTTGACCGGCCTGGATATCAATCTTAACTTCGTTAATAACGGCCTATGGATGAAAGCGGATAAAGCGATGCTGGGCAACGTCACCGCCAGCAACCTTGACGCGGTGATCCCCGACTATTCCCATGAAAAACTGTTTATTGATGCCGATGTTAACGGACCGGGCAAAGAGGTCGGCCCTTATTTCAAACAGACCCCGCTGAAGGATTCGCTCGGCTCGGCGCTGGATGAACTGCAGCTGGATGGTAATGTGAGCGCTCGCTTACATCTTGCTATCCCGCTCGATGGCGAAATGACCACCGCCAAAGGCGATGTGCGGCTGAAAAATAACGATCTGTTTATCAAGCCGATT
Source organism: Klebsiella sp. 141162 (assembly GCF_050600755.1). Lineage (NCBI taxonomy): Bacteria > Pseudomonadati > Pseudomonadota > Gammaproteobacteria > Enterobacterales > Enterobacteriaceae > Klebsiella > Klebsiella sp. 141162. Next base: position 25,518 of record NZ_JAQIRI010000015.1, read on the forward strand.
GACGCGACGCTGAAGAACCTCAATGGTCAGTTCAGCTTTGAGAACGGAGATTTAAAAAGCGGGCCGCTAAGCGCGACCTGGTTTAATCAACCGCTGAACCTCAATTTCACCACTACTGAAGGGGCGAAAGCCTTCCTCGTTGACGTCGGCATGAACGCTAACTGGCAGCCGACGCGTACCGGCCTGCTGCCGAAAGCGGTCAATGATGAACTCAGCGGCAGCGTCCCCTGGGATGGCAAAGTGGCCATTGAGTTACCGTATCGCGGTAGCGCGAGCTACAAAGTCGATATCAACGGCGATCTGAAAAATGTGAGTAGTCACTTACCTGCGCCGGTGAATAAATCGGCGGGCGAACCGTTGCCGGTGAAAATCAACGTGACCGGTGGCTTAAACAGCTTCGACCTGACCGGCAATATCGGCAGCAAGAACCACGTCAATAGCCGCTGGTTACTGAATAATAAGCTGACGCTCGATCGGGCGATTCTGACCTCCGACAGCAAAGCGATTCCTTCGCTGCCTGAAGCATCAGGCGTCGAGCTGAACATGCCGGCGATGGATGGCGCGCAATGGCTGGCGTTGTTCCAGCGGGGGGCCGTCAACGAAGTGAGCAGTAATATGGCTTTCCCTGAGCGCGTGACGCTTCGTACACCGTCGCTGGCGTTCGCCGGGCAGAACTGGAATAACGTCAGTCTGGTCTCCCAGCCTGACGGTAGCGGCTCGAAGGTGGAGGCGCAGGGGCGCGAAATCAACGCTACGTTGACGATGCATAAGAACGCGCCCTGGCTGGCGGCTATTCGCTATCTCTATTACAACCCTTCCAGCGATAACAACGGCACGGCGAAAAAAGAGAGCGGCCCGCTGGCTGATACCCGTCTGGATTTCCGCGGCTGGCCTGATTTACAGCTGCGCTGTAAAGAGTGCTGGCTGTGGGGGCAAAAATATGGGCGAATCGACGGTGACTTCGATATCAAGGGCGATACGCTCACCCTCAGTAATGGCCTGGTGGATACCGGCTTTGGCCGACTCACTACCGATGGCGTCTGGGTGAATGCGCCCGGCGGCGTGCGTACCTCGCTGAAAGGCAAGCTGCACGGTAATAAAACGGATGACTTCGTGAACTTCTTTGGCGTTTCGACGCCGGTAAAAGGCTCGTCGTTTGATGTCGATTACGATCTGCACTGGCGCGCGCCGCCATGGCAGCCTGATGTCGCTTCGCTGAACGGGATCCTCAAAAGCCGCCTCGGCAAAGGCGAGTTTACTGACCTGAGCACCGGTCATGCCGGTCAGCTGTTACGGCTATTGAGCGTTGACGCGCTGCTGCGTAAGCTACGCTTCGATTTCAGCGACACCTTCCAGGAAGGCTTCTGGTTTGATTCGATTCGCAGTACGGCATGGATTAAAGACGGCGTATTGAATACGGATGATACGCTGGTGGATGGCCTTGAAGCCGACATCGCGATGAAAGGTTCGGTCGATCTGGTGCGCCGTCGTTTAGATTTACAAGCGGTGGTGGCGCCGGAAATATCGGCGACCGTGGGCGTAGCGGCGGCATTCGCCGTCAACCCGATCGTCGGCGCGGCGGTTTTTGCCGCCAGCAAGGTGCTTGGGCCGCTGTGGAACAAAGTGTCGATTCTGCGCTATCGCATTACGGGTCCAATCGATCAGCCGGAAATCAACGAAGTGCTGCGCCAGGCTCGCAGCAACAAAAAGCAATGATTTGACGAGTACGGGGAATTATCGCACTCTCAATAGAGGGCATTTTCTCCCCGTCATCTTTTTCGCCGCATGGCATTCCCCTGTGTCAGGCGGCAACAAACGAGTAGCGTAACGATGAGTTTGAACCTGGTAAGTGAACAATTACTGTCGGCAAATGGCCTGAATCATCAGGACCTGTTTGCCATTCTTGGCCAACTGGCTGAGCGCCGTCTCGATTACGGCGATCTTTATTTTCAGTCGAGCTATCACGAATCCTGGGTTCTGGAAGACAGCATCATTAAAGATGGGTCGTACAATATTGACCAGGGCGTAGGCGTCCGGGCGGTAAGCGGCGAGAAAACTGGTTTTGCCTATGCGGACCAAATCAGCAAACTGGCGCTTGAGCAGAGCGCGCAGGCGGCGCGTACTATCGTCCGCGACCATGGCGACGGCAAAGTGCAGACGCTCGGCGCGGTGGAGTACAGCTCTCTCTATACCAGCGTCGATCCGCTGCAGAGCATGAGCCGCGAAGAGAAACTGGATATTCTGCGCCGCGTCGATAAGGTGGCGCGTGCCGCCGATAAGCGCGTGCAGGAAGTTTCCGCCAGCCTGAGCGGCGTCTACGAGCTTATCCTGGTAGCGGCAACGGACGGGACGCTGGCCGCTGATGTCCGTCCGCTGGTTCGTCTCTCCGTGAGCGTGCTGGTGGAGGAAGACGGCAAACGCGAGCGCGGCGCCAGCGGCGGCGGAGGACGGTTTGGCTATGATTATTTCCTCGCGCCGCTGGATGGCGACGTACGGGCGGATGTCTGGGCGCGTGAAGCGGTACGTATGGCATTAGTCAATCTGTCCGCGGTTGCCGCGCCAGCCGGTATGCTGCCGGTGGTGCTTGGCGCGGGCTGGCCTGGCGTGCTGCTGCATGAAGCCGTCGGCCACGGCCTGGAAGGTGACTTTAACCGTCGCGGCACCTCGGTCTTCAGCGGTCACATGGGCGAATTAGTCGCCTCTGAACTGTGCACCGTCGTGGATGACGGCACCATGGCCGATCGCCGTGGTTCGGTCGCGATTGATGACGAAGGTACGCCGGGTCAATACAACGTGCTTATCGAAAACGGCGTCCTGAAAGGTTATATGCAGGATAAGCTCAACGCGCGTCTGATGGGCGTCGCGCCGACCGGTAATGGTCGCCGCGAATCTTATGCGCATCTGCCGATGCCGCGGATGACCAACACCTATATGCTGGCAGGGAAGTCGACGCCGCAGGAGATTATCGAATCGGTCGATTACGGTATCTATGCGCCGAACTTTGGCGGCGGTCAGGTGGACATTACCTCCGGTAAATTTGTCTTCTCGACCTCGGAAGCCTATCTGATTGAAAAAGGCAAAGTGACCAAGGCAGTCAAAGGCGCGACGCTAATCGGTTCCGGTATCGAAGCGATGCAGCAGATTTCCATGGTCGGTAACGACCTGAAGCTGGATAGCGGCGTTGGCGTGTGCGGTAAAGAAGGGCAGAGCGTGCCGGTCGGCGTCGGCCAGCCGACGCTGAAAGTCGACAACCTTACCGTTGGCGGCACCGCCTGATAACGGCTGGTCCCGGCGGCGCGAAGCCGCTGCCGGGATGTCAGTTAACGGGTCATCCCGCGCCCGTGCATTCCCTGATAGATCTTCGCCACCTCGACAAAATAATCCGTCAGATAGTTAATACATACCTGCACCTTCAGCGGCAGCTTATCTTTTTCGGTATACAGCGCATAGACCGGTCGCGGATCCGATTGATAGCTCGGCAGCAGGATCTCCAGTTCGCCGCGGTTGATCTCGTCGATCGCCCACATCAGCGGAACGTAGGCCACGCCAACGCCGGCAGTCAGCCAGCGGATCAGCGTCATCGGGTCGTTGGTGACGAAGCGTCCTTGTGGGATCAGGCGCGTTGAGATCCCCTCCGGAGCGATAATTTCGAACTCATTATCTGGCCGTACGCTGTATTCCAGCCACGAGTGGCTGGCAAGATCCGCTGGTTTTTCCGGACATCCCGCGTGCTGAAGATAGCTTTTCGCCGCGCAGAGCACCATTGGCATTGAGCCTAACCGCCGCGAGAAGAGGCTGGAATCCTGCAATGCGCCGACGCGTATCACCACGTCGAGGCCGTCGGCAATCAGGTCCGGCGCGGGAATGCCGGTCACCAGATTAATCGATAAACCCGGATATTCTTTGAGCATTTCGGCGGTTATGCGCGCCAGCACATTCTGTGCCATAGTTGAAGAGCTACCGATGCGCAGCGTGCCGATGGGGGTATTGTTGAAGGCATACAGCTGTTCATGGACGTCCTGCGCTTCAAAGAGCATTCTTCGGCAGCCCTGGTAATAAATTTTACCCGCTTCTGTTAAGCCCAGGCTGCGGGTGCTGCGGTTGAGCAGCTTTACCTGAAGCTCGTCTTCCAGTTTAGCAACGGTCTGGCTGATAGATGAAACGCTCATCTGGAGCTGGCGTGCGGCGGCGGTGAAAGAGCCCAGCTCAACCACTTTGGCGAACACCGACATGCGTTTTAGTCGTTCCATTATTCACTCTGGCTTAAAAGTGATTTAGATCACATATTATAGATAAGGCTGCAATTGTTACGTTAATATATAGTTAGCTACATAATAAACGCATCACGCTACCACCTGTACGCTTCTTATCAAGGTCATCATGAGTCTGTTTCCTGTCATAGTGATTTTCGGCCTATCGTTTCCGCCGATCTTCTTTGAGCTGCTATTGTCGCTAGCCATCTTCTGGCTGGTGCACCGTTTGCTGGTTCCGACCGGTATTTATGATTTTGTCTGGCACCCTGCACTGTTTAATACTGCGCTGTATTGCTGTCTGTTTTATCTGATATCGCGCTTGTTCGTTTGAGGTCGATGTGAAAACACTAACAAGAAATATCCTGCGTACTGCCATCACTGTGATACTGGTTATTCTGGCGTTTATCGCTATTTTTCGCGCATGGGTGTACTACACCGCGTCGCCGTGGACGCGCGATGCGCGCTTTAGCGCCGATATCGTCGCCATCGCGCCGGACGTGTCGGGGCTCATTTCGCAAGTGAATGTCAAGGATAACCAACTGGTTAAGAAAGACCAGGTATTGTTCGTTATTGACCAACCTCGTTACCAAAAAGCGCTGGCGGAGGCGGAAGCCGACGTCTCTTATTACCAGACGCTGGCTCAGGAAAAACGCGTTGAAGCCGGGCGCCGTAACAGGCTCGGCGTGCAGGCCATGTCGCGCGAAGAGATTGACCAGGCCAACAACGTACTGCAAACCGTTGAGCATCAGCTGGCGAAAGCGGTGGCCAGCCGCGACTTAGCCAAGCTGGATCTTGAACGTACGGTTATCCGTGCGCCTGCCGATGGCTGGGTGACCAACCTGAACGTCTACTCCGGCGAATTCATCACCCGCGGTTCGACTGCGGTCGCTTTGGTGAAACAAAATACCTTCTACGTGATGGCCTATCTGGAAGAGACCAAGCTGGAAGGCGTGCGTCCAGGCTACCGCGCCGAAATCACCCCGCTCGGCAGTAGTAAGGTGATAAAAGGTACCGTCGACAGCGTTGCCGCGGGCGTAACCAACGCCAGCAGCAGCAGCGATGCGAAAGGCATGGCTTCCGTTGACTCCAACCTTGAGTGGGTACGTCTGGCGCAGCGCGTGCCGGTACGTATCCGTCTTGACCAGCAGCAGGGCAACCTCTGGCCGTCGGGCACCACTGCGACCGTTGTCATCACCGGCAAAGAAGATCGCGACGCCAGCCAGGCCAACTTCTTCCAGAAAGTCGCCATGCGCTTGCGTGAGTTTGGTTAATCGCCATGGGGACCTATACCATTGCTCCCCGGCATCTCCGCTTTGCCATTAAGCTTGCATGCGCGGTGGTGCTGGCGCTGTTCGTCGGCTTTCATTTTCAGCTTGAGACGCCGCGCTGGGCCGTATTGACCGCGGCTATCGTGACCGCCGGTCCGGCATTTGCCGCTGGCGGTGAGCCCTATTCCGGGGCGATTCGCTACCGCGGGATGCTGCGTATTGCCGGGACGTTTATCGGCTGTATTGCCGCGCTGGCGATCATCATCCTCATGATCCGCGCGCCGCTATTGATGATGCTGGTCTGCTGTCTCTGGGCCGGTTTCTGCACCTGGATCTCCTCGCTGGTGAAGGTCGAAAACTCCTACGCCTGGGGGCTGGCGGGTTATACGGCGCTGATTATCATCATCACCATTCATACCGACCCGATGCTGGCGCCGCAGTTTGCCGTCGAGCGCTGCAGCGAAATCGTCATCGGGATCGTCAGCGCCATCGTCGCTGACCTGCTATTTTCTCCGCGTTCTATCAAAAAAGAGATCGACCTCGAACTGGATAACCTGCTGCTGGATCAGTATCGCCTGATGCAGCTTTGTGTCGCCCATGGCGATAGCGAGGTGGTGGATAAAGCCTGGGGAGCGCTGGTGCGTCGTACTGCCGCGCTGGAGGGGATGCGCGGCAACCTGATCATGGAATCTTCGCGCTGGGCGAAGGTAAACCAGCGGCTAAAGGCGATCAACACGCTATCGCTGACGCTGATTACTCAGGCCTGCGAAACCTATCTGATCCAGAACTCTCGCCCGGAGATGGTGACTGACGACTACCGCGAGCTGTTTGCCGAGCCCGTAGAAACCGTACAGGATGTGCATCAACAGCTTAAGCGTATGCGCCGCTTCCTGACCTGGAAAGGTGAACACAATACGCCAGTTACGATTTATAGCTGGGTCGGCGCGGCGACGCGTTACCTGCTGCTGAAGCGCGGCGTGGTCGGCAATACCAAAATCAGCCGTATCGAAGATGAAGTCTTACGCGGCGAAACGGTGGTGAAGGTTGAGTCCGCCGAGCGTCACCACGCGATGGTCAATTTCTGGCGAACTTCTATTTCCTGTATTCTCGGCACCTTGTTCTGGTTGTGGACCGGCTGGACATCCGGTAGCGGGGCGATGGTTATGATTGCCGTGGTGACCGCGCTGGCGATGCGTCTGCCTAACCCGCGGATGGTGGCCTTAGACTTCCTCTATGGCACCCTTGCCGCTCTACCGCTCGGCGCGCTGTTCTTCCTTGTCGTCATGCCTGCGACGCAGCAGAGCATGCTGCTGCTGTGTATCAGCCTTGCCGCGATGGCGTTCTTTATCGGCATTGAGGTACAAAAGCGGCGGTTGGGATCGCTTGGGGCCCTGGCGAGCACCATCAATATTCTGGTGCTGGATAACCCGATGCAGTTCCAGTTTAGCCAGTTCCTCGATAGCGCCCTGGGGCAGATTGTCGGCTGTTTCCTCGCGCTGATGGTGATTCTGTTAGTGCGTGATAACTCGCAGGCCCGCACCGGACGGGTGCTATTGAACCAGTTCGTCTCGGCGGCGGTCTCTTCGCTGACCACGAATAGCGCCCGGCGTAAAGAGAACCATTTGCCGGCGCTGTATCAACAGCTATTTTTACTGCTGAACAAGTTTCCCGGCGATATCGCCCGCTTCCGGCTGGCGCTGACGCTGATTATTGCGCACCAGCGTCTACGCGATGCCCCGGTGCCGGTAAACGAGGATCTGTCGGCCTTCCACCGCCAGCTGCGGCGAACCGCCGATCACGTTATCTCCGCCGGCAGCGATGATAAGCGCCGCCGTTACTTTACCCGTCTGCTGGAAGAGCTTGATGTTTATCAGGAAAAACTCCTTCACTGGCAGGCGTCGCCCCAGGTCACTGAGCCGGTGCGACGGCTGGTCGATATGCTGAAGAAATATCAGCACGTGCTCACCAACAGCTAAGCTGCGAACCGACGCCCCGGCGTCGGTTTTTTTATCGCTATACTTATTTGGTGTAGAGGGACAGAGCTTAAGGGGCGCCGGGCAATGACTATTTATACCTTTGATTTTGATGAAATAGCTGAGCAACAGGATTTCTATCGCGAGTTTTCCCGCGCCTTCGCGCTACCGGATAAGCAGGTGGATAACCTCGACGCGCTGTGGAGCGCGGTGACGGGAGGGCGCTTACCGTTCCCGCTGGAGATTGAATTTGTTCATCTGGATGAAAAACAGCGTCGTCGCTTTGGCGCGTTAATTTTGCTGTTCGATGAAGCGGAAGAGGAGCTGGAAGGACTACTACGTTTCAATGCCCGTTGGGCATAAAAAAGCCCCCGGCAGGGCGGGGGCAAGTCGTCGGATAAGACGACGAGGGTTTATTTGTACAACTCAGCAGTCGCGTGCCAGCTGTCGCCGGTACGAGCTTCAATAATGCGGTAGCTGCTGGCGCCTTCTTTCTCGGCTTTAGCCGCCAGTTCCTGGCGCATATCCATTGGCGCGCTACCTACTTGAGATACAGAGATAGTGCCCATTGGTTGCAGATTTTGTGCTTGATCGGCGTTCACTTGCTGTACGGCTGCGCTTGCGCCGAAAGAGAGAACAGATGCCAGACCCAGGGATGCGATGATAATTGCGCTTTTCATAATCTTTACTCCAACCATTTGTGCAGCGGCGGGAGATTTCGTATGAACCCAGGCCGCTGAAGAGATACTGTTTCAGTTAATGACCGACAATCGTTAAAGCTTATTTATAAAGTTCAGCAGTGGCGTGCCAGTGGTCGCCGGTGCGAGCTTCGATAATGCGATAAGAAGAAGCACCTTCTTCTTGTGCTTTTTTGTTCAGCATTTCGTGCATATCCATCGGGGAAGAACCTACCGCGCCGATAGATACGGTGCCCAGTGACTGGCGGCTTTCCGCTTGAGTGCTGTTGATTGAATCAGCGGCGAAAGCGCCAAAGGACAGTACGGATAGCATGCTGAGTGCGGCTACAGTGGTTTTGATTTTCATGATGTTCACCTCGTCGAATTTTATTATTAGGGGGCTTTGTTTCGTGACCCTCATCACAAAATCAAGTATACACTAATCACCAAAAATATTAATACCATGCTAATTGTTTTCAGTGTAAATAATTTCCAAGAAATGTCGTTTTTATAACGTATAAGAATTAGAAATGTCATTCATGGGGTGAATGTCATGATTATTTATATTTAAATCAAATAGATATTGCGCTTTGATCTTTTGTGCGCTTTAGCCGTTATCATTCGGTAAAGGAATGTATAGAGGTGGAAAACCACACTAAATGTTAAAAAAATGCTGCTTTATTTGAAGGTTTGAGGGGGAGCGTTTTGCGGGGAAGAGCCCTCTGGCGGGAACCAGAGGGGGAGCGCTTAGAGTTCCTGTTCGAACAGGACCAGGATCGCGTCGTAGAGATCTTTAACGGAAAAACCGCGGGCAGGGGTGGTAAAGATAGTGTCATCCCCCGCGATACTACCCAGAATACCTTCGGCTTTACCTAAGGAATCCAGCAGGCGTGCGATCAGCTGCGCCGCGCCGGGGCTGGTGTGAATCACTACCACCGCATCGTTATAATCGATGTCCAGCACCAGGTTTTTCAGCGGGCTGGAGGTCGTCGGCACGCCGAGTTCGGCAGGCAAACAGTAGACCATTTCCATTTTGGCGTTACGCGTGCGAACGGCGCCAAACTTTGTCAGCATGCGGGAAACTTTCGATTGGTTGATGTTCTCGAAACCTTCTTCCTGCAGCGCCTGAACGATTTCGCCTTGCGAGCTGAATTTTTCTTCTTTAAGCAGCGATTTAAACGCTTTAACCAGTTCTTCTTGTTTTGCCGAACTACGCATAAGTCACCCAGATTATGGTGGTAAAAACAACATCATTATGCATACAAGTGCATTTTTATGCAAATAATCCGCAAGGGAATAGCGTAAATAATGTTATGAAAGGCGCATATTTTAGCAAATAACCCTGATGAGGAACATGCCTGCATCACAGCGGGTAAATTGCTGTAAAAGTGAAATAAATGTTATGAAATTGATATTGTTTTGCCGAGCGAGCTGGGTGTATTGTAACCAATAGTCGATCCGGTACTACGGCTTTGCTGGATGGCCAGTCTCAGGAAGAAAAATGCGAATTTGCTGCATCATTGCGCGTACCCCGCATTCTTCAGCCATAATTATTGTAATTGTTCATCTTGTGAATTAAGGTCCAGGCGACGGAATAACGAAAGACTATACCCGTCATACTTCGAGCTGCATGTGCGTTGGCTGCAATCGTTCACCCCAGTCACTTACTTCAGTAAGCTCCTGGGGATTCACGCTCTTGCCGCCTTCCTGCAACTCGAATTATTCAGGGTGTAAATTAACCATAATAAGGAGTTTAGGATGAAAGTTGCAGTCCTCGGCGCCGCTGGTGGCATCGGCCAGGCGCTTGCCCTACTACTTAAGACCCAACTGCCTTCAGGTTCAGAGCTCTCGTTGTACGACATCGCTCCGGTTACGCCGGGCGTGGCGGTAGATCTAAGTCATATTCCCACAGATGTAAAAATCAAAGGTTTCTCCGGTGAAGATGCAACCCCGGCGCTGGAAGGCGCTGATGTGGTGCTGATTTCCGCCGGCGTCGCGCGCAAGCCCGGCATGGATCGTTCCGACTTATTTAATGTTAACGCCGGTATCGTTAAAAATCTGGTGCAGCAGATCGCAAAAACCTGTCCGCAGGCCTGCATCGGTATTATCACCAACCCGGTAAATACCACCGTCGCTATCGCCGCCGAAGTGCTGAAAAAAGCCGGCGTGTACGATAAAAACAAACTGTTTGGCGTCACCACGCTCGACATTATTCGCTCTAATACTTTTGTCGCCGAGCTGAAAGGCAAGTCGGCAACCGAGGTTGAAGTTCCGGTCATTGGCGGCCACTCTGGCGTCACTATCCTGCCTTTACTGTCGCAGATTTCTGGCGTCAGCTTTAGCGAGCAGGAAGTCGCGGATCTCACCAAACGTATTCAAAACGCCGGGACGGAAGTCGTGGAAGCGAAAGCGGGCGGCGGGTCGGCGACGCTGTCGATGGGCCAGGCGGCTGCGCGTTTCGGGCTCTCACTGGTGCGTGCCATGCAGGGTGAAAAAGGCGTGGTTGAATGTGCCTACGTCGAAGGTGACGGCCAGTATGCCCGTTTCTTCTCGCAGCCGCTGCTGCTGGGCAAAAATGGCGTGGAAGAGCGTCAGTCTATCGGTAAACTCAGCGCTTTTGAACAGCAGGCGCTGGAAGGCATGCTGGATACGCTGAAGAAAGATATCGCCCTCGGCGAGGATTTCGTCAACAAGTAACATCTCCTTAGCAGAAAAGCCGGAACCGTCGTTCCGGCTTTTTTATCGCCTCATCTCCCTGCCGAATGCGCCGCCTGGCGGCTAAATCTGCTAAAATCCCCGCGTCTTAAGCCCCACGCAATGAGGACGTTGTGAAAAAGATCGAAAGAAAGCAGACCAGGGACCACATTACGCAAATCATTCGCTATCAAATTCTTTCCGGAGCGATAAAACCGGGAGATGAGCTGGCGCAGGAGAGTATTGCTGAGCAGCTAGGGCTTTCACGTATGCCGGTTAGAGAAGCGTTGCAGTCTCTTGAACAAGAGGGGTTTCTGGTGCGCTTGCCTAACCGTCATATGCAGGTATCAAAGCTGGTGCCCGATGATGTTAGCCATATTTTTCGCGTGATCGCGGTGATGGCTGCCGAATTGTTCACTCTCGTGCCGGCAAACCAGGGGGAATTGCTGCTCGGGCGCGCGCAAGCGCTGGCGCAGCCTGGCGACAAAACTCGCGAACTGGAATTTCATCAGTTGCTGATTTCTTATCTCGATAACCGCTATCTGGCGAAGGCGTATCAGCAATTTTTGGATGGATATATTTCTTATGTCATCCTGTATCTGAAAGACGATAGCCAGGAATCGGCACTGATACTACATGAACTGGCTGGAGCCATTAGCCGCGGCGATGTGGGCAATATTGCTCAGGCAACACAGCGTTATTTCCTCATGCTTGCGGAAATTATGCGTCAACATATGAAGGATTGGGAAAGTGCAGAAGCCTAAATTAGGGAAAATTAAGCTTCTTTCGGCGAAAGAGCAGGTCGCTGCGGTATTACGCAAAGCGATTCTTTCGCGGGATTTAGTGGAAGGGCAGGAGATAACTCTCGAAGGCATTGCCCGGATGGTCGGCGTTTCCAGCATGCCGGTGCGCGAAGCGTTTCAGATTTTAGCCGCCGATGGCCTGATTAAAGTCCGCCCTAATAAAGGCGCGGTGGTGTTGGGGATCAACGAACAGACGATTCGCGAGCATTATGAAATTCGCGCGCTGCTGGAAAGTGAGGCGGTGGCGAAAGCCTCCCGTCCCGGCACGGATATTTCGTCCATTGCCCGGGTACACGATGCGGCGGAAAAAGCGCTGGCCGATAATAACTTCACTGAATATTCCGACCTGAACCAGGCCTTCCATATGGAGATCTGGAACGCCGCGGGCAACGAAAAAATGAAGATGCTGCTCTGTAATATGTGGAACGGACTGTCGATGGGGCACAAGGTCACCGAAGCAGAATACGCCGCTATCTCCATTCGCGAACATAAGGAGATTTTACAGGCACTTGAACAGCATAATGAAGAACTGGCGCGTCAGCGCATGCGCGAGCATATTATTCGCTCAATGGAAAATATGCTCACGCGATACCTTCCCGAAACCTCTGTATAGCGCTAAAGCCTGTTGGTTTTAGTCGTATTCATCAACGCTATTAATCATCTCTTGTGACGATCTGCAGAGGATCTTGATGCAGATCGCACTGCGCGATCTTTGTTTAAAAACGCATTGACTTACTTTTTGCATGGGCATAATTTCTCCCTCGTCAATATTGGATACAATATCATATATCATTGATAGGGATAATTATAAATATGGAACCGATTACCATCACCTTATGTTTGCTGGTGTTCGCTATCGTCATGTTTGTCTGGGAGAAGGTGCCTTTGGCAGTGACTTCCATGGTGGTCTGCGTGGCGTTAGTGCTCACCGGCGTGTTGGATCTAAAACAAGCTTTTGCCGGTTTTATCGACTCCAACGTCATTCTTTTTGTCGCCATGTTTATCGTCGGCGGGGCGTTATTTGAAACCGGGATGGCCAATAAAGTCGGTGGGGTGATCACTCACTTCGCCAAAACCGAAAAACAGCTGATCTTCACCATCATGGTGGTCGTCGGCGTGATGTCGGGTTTTCTTTCCAACACCGGTACGGCGGCGGTATTGATCCCGGTAGTAATTGGCGTCGCGGCGAAATCGGGTTTTGCCCGCTCGCGTCTGCTGATGCCGCTGGTATTTGCCGCCGCGCTCGGCGGCAACCTGTCGCTGATTGGCGCGCCCGGCAACCTGATCGCGCAATCGGCGTTGCAGAATATCGGTAGCGGCTTTGGCTTCTTTGAGTATGCGAAAGTGGGTTTACCGATGCTGCTATGCGGCATCCTCTATTTCCTGACTATCGGCTATAAATTTCTGCCTGCTACCGCTAATAGCGGTGAAGTCGGTAGCGTCGGCGAACAGCGTGATTACAGCCACGTTCCGCGCAGGAAACAGATCCTGTCGCTGGTGGTGCTGATCGCCACGATCCTCGGCATGATTTTTGAGAAACAGACCGGCATTAGCCTGACGGTGGCAGGCTGTATCGGTGCGTTGGTACTGGTGTTTACCGGCGTGCTGACGGAAAAGCAGGCCTATAAGGCGATTGATTCACAGACTATTTTCATTTTTGGCGGCACGCTGGCGCTGGCAAAAGCGCTGGAAATGACCGGTGCTGGCAAGCTGGTTGCCGATCATGTCATCGGCATGCTGGGCCAGAACTCTTCCCCGTTCATGTTGATGGTGGTGGTCTTTGCGCTGTCCGTCATCATGACCAATTTTATGTCCAATACCGCCACCGTCGCGCTACTGGTACCGGTGAGTTTGTCGATCGCGGCCGGAATGGGCGCCGATCCGAAAGCGGTTCTGATGGCGACCGTAATCGGCAGTTCCTGCGCCTACGCGACGCCGATCGGTATGCCCGCCAACATGATGGTGCTATCGGCAGGCGGCTATAAGTTTGTCGATTACGCCAAATCGGGCCTTCCTCTGATTATCGTTTCTACCATTGTCAGCCTCGTACTGCTGCCAATTCTTTTCCCTTTTCACCCGTAATTTACGGACGCTGTTCTGACTAAGGAGCCTTTATGAGCAAAAGCGAACAGATATCCCGAATGACCGATATTATGGCCAAATTCGTGGGATATACCGGCAAAGTATTGCCTGATGACGTCACTGCAAAACTGAAAGAATTGCATAAGAAAGAGACCAGCCAGCTGGCTGACGTCATCTTCACCACCATGATTGAAAACCAGCGTCTGGCGAAGGAGCTGGATCGTCCCTCCTGCCAGGACACCGGCGTCATTCAGTTTTTGGTTGAGTGCGGCGCTAATTTCCCGCTGATTGGCGAGCTGGAAGCGCTGCTGCGCGAATCGGTGATTAAAGCCACCGTGGATTCTCCGCTGCGTCACAACAGCGTTGAGACCTTTGACGAATACAACACCGGTAAAAACGTGGGTAAAGGTACGCCGACGGTATTCTGGGAGATTGTCCCTGATTCTGACCAGTGCAGTATTTACACCTATATGGCCGGCGGCGGCTGCTCGCTGCCGGGTAAAGCGATGGTGCTGATGCCGGGCGCTGGTTACGAAGGCGTAACCCGTTTCGTGCTGGATGTCATGACCAGCTATGGCCTGAACGCCTGTCCGCCGTTGTTGGTTGGCGTTGGCGTCGCGACTTCCGTTGAAACGGCGGCGCTGTTGTCGAAGAAAGCGCTGATGCGTCCGGTGGGATCGCGCAATGAGAATGAACGCGCCGCATCGTTGGAGAAAATGCTCGAAGACGGCATTAATAAAATTGGCCTTGGCCCGCAGGGGATGTCCGGCAATACCTCCGTGATGGGCGTCAATATCGAAAATACCGCACGCCATCCTTCCACCATTGGCGTGGCGGTCAACGTCGGCTGCTGGTCGCACCGCAAAGGACATATCGTTTTCGATAAAGATTTGAATTACACCATTACGTCTCACACAGGAGTGGCTTTCTGATGACTAAAAAAATACTTACTACGCCAATTAAAGATGAAGATTTAGCTGATATTAAAGCGGGCGATATTATTTATCTTAATGGTCATATTGTTACCTGTCGTGATGTTGCTCATCGTCGTTTAATTGAAGGCGGTCGCGAATTGCCGGTCAACGTTGCCGGCGGCGCGATATTACATGCCGGGCCAATTGTGCGGCCGATTAAAGGTACAGAAGATAAATTTGAAATGGTCTCTGTTGGACCAACCACCAGTATGCGTATGGAGAAATTTGAAAAAGAATTTATTGCTAAGACCGGTGTGAAACTCATTGTCGGTAAAGGCGGCATGGGCAAAGGTACCGAAGAAGGCTGCGCCGAACATAAAGCGCTGCACTGCGTATTCCCGGCCGGCTGCGCGGTGGTTGCCGCGGTCTGTGTGGAAGAAATTGAAGACGCCCAGTGGCGTGATTTAGGTATGCCGGAAACCTTATGGGTTTGCCGGGTAAAAGAATTCGGCCCACTTATTGTGTCGATCGATACCCATGGAAATAACCTGTTTGAGCAGAATAAAGTGATATTTAATCAGCGCAAAGAGATTGTCGCTGATGAGATCTGTCAGCACGTAAGTTTTATTAAATAACTCCTGGCTAAATATATTGCGCAGTAGTGGCGAGAATTAAATTCCGCGATAAAGAGGCTTCTGACCATGTGGTCTGGGGAAATCCACTCTGCTATCGCGGGTTCATTACGCCATTATTGCGCCCCTCCAAAGGCTATTTTATGACTGATGCTGCGCTGTTAGGCGAGGGCTTCACCCTGATGTTTCTTGGCATGGGCTTCGTGCTGGCGTTCCTGCTGCTGCTCATTTTCGCCATCCGGGGGATGTCTCTCGCCGTTACCCGTCTGTTCCCTGAGCCGCCTGCCGCGTCCAAAGCGGCGCCGGCCGCCGTCGCGCCCGCCGACGACTTCGCCCGCTTAAAACCGGCGATTGTCGCCGCTATTCACCACCATCGCCGCCTTAATCCTTAATTCACGGAGGAATTCATGACCGTTGCCATTACCGATGTCGTCCTGCGCGACGCCCACCAGTCCCTGTTCGCCACCCGTCTGCGCCTTGACGATATGCTCCCCGTCGCCGCTCAGCTGGATGACGTCGGCTACCGCTCGCTGGAATGCTGGGGCGGCGCCACCTTTGACGCCTGCATCCGCTTCCTCGGCGAGGACCCGTGGGTCCGCCTGCGCGA
>NZ_JAQIRI010000016.1:0-39704 GCF_050600755.1 Klebsiella sp. 141162
TGGCGTATATTACGCTTTCCTCTTTCAGAGTCAACCCTGAATTTCAGAATTTTTCTCTTCAACCGAACCGGCTGTTTGTGTGAAGTGATTCACATCCGCCGTGTCGATGGAGGCGCATTATAGGGAGTTCTCGAGCACCTGCAATAGAAAAATTGCAGAAAAATGACTGACTGCTGCATTCCCCAGCAAAACCCCGCTTTATACCCTTTTACACACAGAATTATCCACAGGCACACGGCAAAACACGGCTTAAACCCCGGTACATCCATTGCCATATAAGGAGAGAACCATCGGCTTAAAGAGAAAGATAAAAATTCGCGAGCGTTGCGCAAACGTTTTCGTTACAATGCCGCGCTATGACACGGATGCCCGGTTGGGTGCGTTAGGTGAGTTTTTAGGCAAAAACTCACCTAACGCTCTCTGTAATGTTCAAATCCTGGGGATTTAATACCATGCAACAACGTCGTCCAGTCCGCCGCGCCCTGCTCAGTGTTTCTGACAAGGCCGGTATCGTCGAATTCGCGCAGGCGCTTTCCGCTCGTGGTGTCGAGCTGCTGTCCACCGGCGGCACCGCTCGCCTGCTGGCAGATAAAGGCCTGCCGGTTACCGAAGTCTCTGACTACACCGGTTTCCCGGAAATGATGGATGGACGCGTGAAGACCCTGCATCCGAAAGTACACGGCGGCATCCTCGGTCGTCGCGGTCAGGATGACGGTATCATGCAGCAACACGGTATCGCGCCTATCGATATGGTTGTCGTTAACCTCTACCCGTTCGCCCAGACCGTCGCTCGTGAAGGATGCTCACTGGAAGACGCGGTGGAAAACATCGATATCGGCGGCCCGACTATGGTGCGCTCCGCGGCGAAGAACCATAAAGATGTCGCCATCGTGGTTAAGAGCAGCGACTACGACGCCATCATTAATGAGATGGACGCCAACGAAGGCTCCCTGACACTGGACACCCGTTTCGACCTCGCGATTAAAGCCTTCGAACACACCGCCGCTTACGACAGCATGATCGCTAACTACTTCGGCAGTATGGTTCCGGCCTATCACGGCGAAAGCAAAGAAGCCGCTGGCCGCTTCCCGCGTACCCTGAATCTAAACTTCATTAAGAAGCAGGATATGCGCTACGGCGAAAACAGCCACCAGCAGGCAGCCTTCTATATAGAAGAGAATGTAAAAGAAGCCTCCGTGGCGACCGCCACCCAGCTGCAGGGCAAAGCGCTCTCCTATAACAACATTGCCGATACCGATGCGGCGCTGGAGTGCGTGAAAGAGTTCAACGAACCGGCCTGCGTTATCGTTAAGCATGCCAACCCGTGCGGTGTTGCCGTCAGCGACTCGATCCTCGACGCCTACGATCGCGCTTACAAAACCGATCCAACCTCCGCCTTCGGCGGCATCATAGCCTTTAACCGCGAGCTGGATGCTGAAACCGCGCAGGCGATCATCTCTCGCCAGTTCGTCGAAGTGATCATCGCGCCATCCGCCAGCGAAGAAGCGCTGAAAATCACCGCCGCTAAGCAGAACGTCCGCGTGCTGGTCTGCGGCCAGTGGGATGCTCGCGTCGCGGGTCTCGATTTCAAACGTGTCAATGGCGGCCTGCTGGTTCAGGACCGCGATCTCGGTATGGTCACCGCGGGCGAACTGCGCGTGGTCAGCAAACGTCAGCCGAGCGAGCAAGAGCTACGCGATGCGCTGTTCTGCTGGAAAGTGGCGAAATTCGTCAAATCCAACGCCATCGTTTATGCCAAAAATAATATGACCATCGGTATCGGCGCCGGTCAGATGAGCCGCGTTTACTCGGCGAAAATTGCCGGGATTAAAGCCGGTGACGAAGGTCTGGAAGTGAAAGGCTCCGCCATGGCTTCTGACGCCTTCTTCCCGTTCCGCGATGGTATTGATGCCGCCGCGGCCGTCGGCATCACCTGCGTTATCCAGCCGGGCGGCTCTATCCGCGATGAAGAAGTAATTGCCGCCGCGGACGAACATGGTATCGCCATGATCTTCACCGACATGCGCCACTTCCGCCATTAATTCACGGAGCAGCAGATGAAAGTATTAGTAATCGGCAACGGCGGGCGCGAACACGCGCTGGCCTGGAAAGCGGCCCAGTCGCCGCTGGTTGATACCGTCTACGTCGCGCCGGGCAACGCGGGCACCGCGCTGGAGCCGGCGCTGCAAAACGTCGCTATCGGCGTTACCGATATTCCGGCGCTGCTACGTTTCGCGCAGGATGAAAAAATCGACCTGACGATCGTGGGTCCAGAAGCGCCGCTGGTCATTGGCGTAGTGGACGCGTTTCGTGCCGCAGGGCTCGCCATCTTCGGGCCAACCGAAGGCGCCGCGCAGCTGGAAGGTTCAAAAGCCTTCACCAAAGATTTCCTCGCTCGTCATCATATCCCGACGGCGGAATACCAGAATTTCACCGAAGTTGAGCCTGCGCTGGCTTACCTGCGCGAGAAAGGCGCGCCGATCGTCATCAAAGCCGACGGTCTGGCGGCGGGTAAAGGCGTTATCGTGGCGATGACCCTTGAGGAAGCCGAAGCGGCGGTCAAAGATATGCTGGCCGGTAACGCTTTCGGCGATGCAGGCCACCGCATCGTGATTGAGGAGTTCCTCGATGGCGAAGAAGCCAGCTTTATTGTCATGGTCGACGGCGAGCACGTCCTGCCGATGGCCACCAGCCAGGATCACAAGCGCGTCGGCAACGGCGATACCGGCCCGAACACCGGCGGTATGGGCGCTTACTCCCCGGCGCCGGTAGTGACCGATGAAGTCCATCAGCGCACCATGGAGCGGATTATCTGGCCAACCGTTAAAGGTATGGCCGCTGAAGGCAACACCTATACCGGTTTCCTGTATGCCGGTCTGATGATCGACAAGCAGGGCAACCCAAAGGTTATTGAGTTCAACTGTCGCTTTGGCGATCCGGAAACCCAGCCGATCATGCTGCGCATGAAATCCGATCTGGTCGAGCTGTGCCTCGCCGCCTGCGCGGGCAAGCTGGACGAGAAAACCTCCGAGTGGGATGACCGCGCCTCGCTGGGCGTTGTGGTGGCCGCCGGCGGCTATCCGGGCAACTACAACACGGGCGATGAGATCCACGGTCTGCCGCAGCAGGAAGCGGCAGACGGTAAAGTCTTCCACGCCGGCACCAGGCTGTCTGACGACCAGCGCGTAGTCACCAACGGCGGGCGCGTGCTGTGCGTGACCGCGCTGGGTGACACCGTGGCGCAGGCGCAGCAGCGCGCCTATGAACTGCTGACCGATATTCGCTGGAACGGCAGCTTCAGCCGTAACGATATCGGCTGGCGCGCCATCGCGCGTGAAAAAACTAACGGCTGAGTTTTGCCAGCAGCGTTTTACGCGTAATGCCTAACTGACGGGCGGCTTCAGTTTTGTTGCCGCCCGTTTTTTCCAGCGCCGACAGTATGACTTCTTTTTCGACTTCCACTAAAGGCTGAATCAACGCCTCATCGTTGCCAGTAACCGGCAGCGTCGTACCCGCTATCGCCAACGGCAGTTCACGCTCGGAAATGTATTCTCCGGTCAGTAACACCACCGCCCGCTCCACCGCATTTTCCAGTTCGCGGATATTCCCCGGCCAGCCGTAGTGAATCAACAGGTCCATCGCCTGCGGCGTAAATCCCTGCACCGTTTTACGATTGCGTTCGGCATAGCGCTTAAGAAAGTGCTGCGCCAGCGGTGGAATATCTTCACGCCGCTGACGCAGCGGCGGCATATCAATGGTTACGACGTTCAGGCGATAATAGAGATCCTGGCGAAAGCGCCCGGCGCTCACCTCCTCCGCCAGATTACGATGGGTGGCGGCAATTAGCCGCACATCGACAGAAAGCGTCTGATTACTGCCAACGCGCTGCACTTCGCGTTCCTGAATCGCCCGCAGCAGACGCACCTGCATCAGCGGCGAGATATCGCCAATTTCATCAAGAAACAGCGTGCCGCCATCCGCCTCGACAAAACGCCCTTCCCGCCGCCGCTCCGCGCCGGTAAAAGCCCCTTTTTCATGACCGAACAGCTCGGACTCCAGCAGCGACTCATTGAGCGCCGCGCAGTTTAGCGTCACCAGCGGCTTCTCGCGGCGCTCGCTGCAAGCGTGGATGGCGCGCGCCACCAGTTCTTTACCGGTTCCCGATTCGCCGCAGATCAGCACCGTCGCATCCGAGGGCGCCACCAGCGTAATATTGTTGATAAGCGCCTGCATTGCCGGGCTATCGCCAATCATGCCCCATTGCGAATCCGTCGCGGCGCTGGAATCGCCTTCACTCTGCCGGGTATGCGCCAGCGCCTGAACCAGCGTCTGCTGTAGAGTGTCAAAATCCAGCGGCTTGACCAGATAATCCAACGCGCCGGACTTAATAGCCTCAACCGCCGTGCCGACGCTGGAGAACGCCGTCATGATTAATACCGGAATCGCCGGGTTATAGGCTTTGATCTCTTTTAATGTCGCGATACCGTCCATCTCCGCCATGCGGATATCGCATAGCACCAGGTCGAACACCTGCCGATGGATCTGTTCCAGCGCCTGCAGGCCGTTGTGGGCTAACGCCACTTGATAGCCCCAGCCACGCAGCAGCGCCTGCAAAATCGTGCAGTGGCTAACGTCATCATCGACGACCAGAATCTGTACTTTATCGCTGCTCATCTTCCCTCCGTTGAGCATCCACCGGTAACCAAAGCGTAAATATCGCTCCGGCCCCCGGCTGGCTTTCGGCGCGGATTGTCCCGCCATGTTGTTCGATAATATTCTGTACTACCGCCAGCCCCAGCCCCGTGCCGTCCGCCTTGGTGGTGAAATAAGGGGTAAAGATGGCCTGCAGTTCTTCATCGCTCATCCCCTTACCGCTATCCTTGACGACAATTTTCACACGTTGCCGATCGGCTTCGCTTGCCGATACGTGAATAACGCCATCACGGCCAATTGCCTGCATCGCGTTCAGATACAGATTCAACAGCACCTGGTTCAGACGGTCGGGGTCGGCTTTAATAGAGGTTAATTCAGGGCGCGGAGTAAATTGCAGCGCGATCCCGCGACTCTGCGCATCCTGGCTTACCAGCTGCAATGAGTGGTGGATAAGCGCGTTGATATCGACGGGCTGGTAGTTTAAATGGGCTGGACGAACCAGCTCCAGCAGCTCGCTGACGACCCGGTTCAGGCGATCGGCCTCTTTGGCCATCACCAGCGCTAACTCCTGCGCCTCGCCGCCCGGCGGCGTACGCTCGGCAAAATACTTCGCCAGTCCTTTAATCGAAGAAAGCGGATTGCGGATCTCATGCGCGACTCCCGCCGCCAGATGCCCAAGAGCCAGCAGTTTTTCTTTGCGGGCCATCGCCTCCTGAAGCTGCTGGCGTGAGAGACGGTAGCGGCGGAACCAGAACTGAGCGAGGATCGTCGCGACGATGACCAGCGCCGCGGCCGCCAGCATGATCATCATATTACGCAAGCCGCGGGCCTGCGCCGCATCCAGCTCGCGGCTATCAAAGGCGATAAAAATTACCTGTGGAACATTGGGCTGAGCCAGCGCGCTGTTGCAGCGCTTCATCATCCCCATATGGTGACCACGAGCAGGGTTAAGCGGGCGAAACTGGCGATAAATCTCCAGTGCCGGTTGCGGCTCGGCAAGCCGGCGCCAGCGCTCCTGTTCCCCCACCTTGAGTTCACGCATTTGCGCGGGACTGTACAGCGCCTTATCCACCTGTTGCGGATCGCTGTGGGCGATAATTTTACCGTTTTCATCGGTCACCGCGAACCACAGCACACCGGGCTGCCAGGCCATCTCCTCCAGCAGCGCCTGCAGCTGCGCGTGATGCATTCGCATCCCCATGCCGACACGCGTGCCGGACTCCAGCGCGCGGATCAGCACCTCCCCTTTTTCTTCGATAGTTTGCCGGGCGGCGGCGGTTTCCCGGCCATAATCGCGGACAATCATCGCGGAAAACAGAATAACCAACAGGATAACCGTGCCGGTCAGCAACCAGCTCAGGGTGTCCCGGGAAAATGAGGTAATGCGCGGCATGGGCGGGTCCTTATCGTGTCCTTATTCGCTATCACCAGGATCCATCAGCAGGAATCATGCCATTTTTCCACACCGTGAAACCTGTCCTCAGACATATCGCCGGTGATTTAGCGAGTAAAAATGACTCGCAGGCCCCAGCCAGAACGGGTCATTTTTACTCGCCAGGATAATGTTCGCCGCGGGCAGGCCTGTATTCACGCGCTTTTTCAGGCTGGCATGGAAGATGCAATACCGAGGGAAACCACACAGGAGATCACGCTATGAAACGGAAACCGACTTTATCCCTCGTCCTCGTGGCGCTTGCCGCACTGACCTTTGGCAGTCACGCGGCCTGGGCCGGACATCACTGGGGTTATAACAACGGGATGGGCGCGCAGGGTTACAGCCAGCTCACCCAGGAACAGCAAGCGACCGTGCAGAAGCTACATGACAATTACTATGCGCAAACCAGCGCCCTGCGCCAGCAGTTACAGTCCAAACGCTACGAGTACAATGCGTTGCTCACCGCGCAGAAACCGGAAAGCGGTAAAATTGAGGCTGTGGCGAAGGAAATGGAAACATTAAGCCAGCAGTTGGATCAGCAGCGGGTAAAATTTGATATCGCCCTTGCGGAAGCAGGCGTTCCTCGCGGCGCGGGTATGGGTTACGGCGGCTGCCGCGGTAATGGCGGTGGTCATATGGGCATGAACCACTGGTAAAACTCAGAACGATTTTTCGTTCGGCTGCCAGGTACAGAAGTTTTCGTTAGCCACCAGCAGCAGTTGCGAGCCTTCCGGCGCCTCCAGCCACGCTACGCTCACTTCCACGGAGGAGTGATTCTGGCGGCGTTCAATATGCGCTAATGCCCGCTCATCAAGGTCAGGCTTCACGGTCTGGCCTTCACAGGTGGTCACGGTACGATCGGCATGCCAGCGCCCCTGGCGTAATACCACCCGGCCTTGACGCAAGGCGTCGCTGGTTTCGCGGATTTGCTGCGCCCGATAGCGGTACAGCGCGACCTGGTCGTTCGAAAGCTGCTGTTTTTCACCATCTACTTCACGCTGCATAAAGCTCAGCTCGCCCTGGGCGTCAAAGCGGGCGCGAATATGTTCCGGCGGTTTGCCGTACACGTTGAGCTCAATAAGCGTTAGCTGGCCATCCTGCCAGCGGTACTCGCTGGTTGAGGTGTCGCCGCGGTGCCATGGACTAAAAGCGGCAAGCAGGTGAACTTCATCGCCGGCATCTTTGCGCCAGATGCGCATCGCGCCCTGGTTATCGGCGTAGCCGCTGGCGGTGAAAGGAGGAAGAGAAGAATCGTGACTGCAGGCAGTGAGCAATAGCGCGCCTGCCAGCGTCAGCGTGCGACGCCAGTTAGACAAAAGGGGCTTAAAAGCCCCTTCGTTAAAACTGGACACTGCCACGCGGTCTTACTTAACTGCGTCTTTCAGCGCTTTGCCAGAAACAAATGCTGGCACGTTAGCTGCAGCGATTTTGATTTCTTTACCGGTCTGCGGGTTGCGGCCAGTACGCTCAGCACGGTGGTTCACTTTGAAGGTACCGAAACCAACCAGTTGAACAGCATCACCTTCTTTCAGAGACTCGGTAATTGCAGCCAGGGTGGATTCCAGGGCAGCTTTTGCCTGTGCTTTAGACAGGTCAGCTTTGTCCGCAATTACATCAATCAGTTGAGTCTTGTTCATAAGTTATCCTTACAATGTGTTTATCGCTTGCTAAGCATCGAGTGCGACGGAAATGCCAGAAAAGCACTCTCCTGCATACACGCACCGATAGCCACTTTTTTTCGCCCCCCAAATGTAGACCAGACAGGGGGCGGAATGGAAGTCTTCAGACGCTACAATTCAGGCGGTAAATCACGTTTTCTGGTCTCATTGCTGAAAATTTATACCAATATTGCTCTCACCGGCCTCTCGCAGGTCTGCGCGCAGCCCTTTAATCAGTTCAATGTCGCGTTCTTCGCAGTCGGCCAACAGGCGGAAAATCTCCCACTGAATGTCCCATTCTTGTTCTACCGCCGGGTTAGCTTTGAGCTCTTCATCGGTCATTTCGCGACCTTCCTGAGTCATTTCCAGCATCGCGACGGTAGTAATGGAAGTCTTACTGACCTCGATAGCATGCTCCAGCGTTTCACCGCTCAGGCGTGAGTGGATTAATTCGCTCAGCGCGACGCAGGCATCGATAGCCGGATAGACGCCGTACATGTCGTAGTCATCCGCGGACGGAATCGCCTCTTCCAGCTTTTCCAGCTGACTATCGAAATTCACCTTCGCATCTTTTACCGTCAGCGTTTCCCAGATCAGGTCAAGGATACGACGATATAACTGGCCGTCGCCGAACTCGGTTTGCTTGCAGAACATGGCGTAGTTGGGGTACATACGCTCGCACAGGCAGGCCATAAAGGTGACGTGCTGCCAGCTCTCCAGTTTCTCCAGGCGCAGATGAATCGGGTTTTGTAACATGATGAATTCTCGAAGTCAGAAATTAGGCGCAGTGTACCTGAATCAGCCGTGATTTGCTTGCCAACGCACAAAGGAAGGCCGACGGGACGCCACGGCATCGGCCCAGCGCGTCGGCTCGGGTAGCCGATAGCCCTGCATACAGCGTTCCACCCACATTAACGCGCTATCCATACCCACGCGGTGGCCGGTACTGATAAACAGTGGGTTGCAGCGTGCTTTGCTGCGCCAGACCCAGGCCAGCTGATCGCCCTTGTCGATTAATGGCGCCAGCGCGCCGGGCTCGGCGCCGAGCGGTTCAAACTTACCGCATAAGCGTTTTTTCGCTACGCCAATCGTTGGCACATCAACCATCAGGCCAAAATGGCTGGCGACGCCAAGCCGCCGGGGATGTGAAATACCGTGGCCGTCGACGAACAACAGATCGGGCTTTTGCGATAGCTGTTGCCACGCCGCCAGCAGCGCGGGGGTCTCGCGAAAGGAGAGAAAGCCGGGGATGTACGGCATCGTGGTGGCGACACGCGCCACCTGATACTCCACCAGCTCAAGCCCCGGATAAGTTAGCAGCACCATCGCAGCGCGGGTAATTTCCCCTTCCTGCTCAAACCCCACATCGGCGCCGCCGATCAGCACCGGCGGGTCGCGATCCAATCGGTCCGCACGTTCTACCGACGCGGCTAAAGATTGCTGTTGGGTTCGCAGCGCAGCTAAATCCATCATGCTTATCTCCTATTGGTGATATTGCGCGGAGAGACGATGCACCGCCTCAACAAAGACTCCTGCATGCTGTGGGTCGACGTCCTGATGGATGCCGTGACCAAGGTTAAAGACATGGCCTTCGCCCTGGCCGAAACCGGCGAGAATGTTCGCCACTTCGTCTTCAATACGGGCGGCAGGCGCATAAAGCATCGACGGGTCCATATTGCCCTGCAGCGCCACTTTGTGACCTACGCGACGGCGAGCGTCGGCAATATCGGTAGTCCAGTCGAGACCCAGCGCATCGCAGCCGGTCTCCGCCATCGCTTCCAGCCATTGTCCGCCGCCTTTGGTGAACAGCGTCACCGGTACGCGACGACCTTCGTTTTCCCGCAGCAGGCCATCGACGATTTTATGCATGTAGTAGAGCGAGAACTGCTGATAGTCGCGGCCGGTCAACACGCCGCCCCAGGTGTCGAAAATCATCACCGACTGCGCGCCCGCTTTGATCTGCGCGTTCAGATACAGGGTGACGCTTTTCGCCAGCTTGTCCAGCAGCGCGTGCAGCGCCTGCGGTTCGGCGTACATCATCTTTTTGATGACGGTAAAGGCTTTGCTGCTGCCGCCTTCAACCATGTAGGTCGCCAGCGTCCACGGGCTGCCGGAAAAACCAATCAGCGGCACTTCGCCTTTCAGTTCACGGCGAATGGTGCGCACGGCGTTCATCACGTAGCCTAATTCTTGTTCCGGGTCCGGCACCGGCAGCTTGTCGACGTCGGCTTTGCATTTCACCGGCGAGGTGAAGCGCGGGCCTTCGCCAGCTTCAAAGTACAGCCCCAGCCCCATCGCGTCCGGAATCGTCAGGATGTCCGAAAAGAGGATCGCCGCATCCAGCGGGTAACGGCGCAGCGGCTGTAGCGTCACTTCGCAGGCCAGCTCGGCATTTTTACACAGCGACATGAAATCGCCCGCTTGCGCGCGGGTGGCTTTGTATTCCGGGAGATAGCGGCCCGCCTGGCGCATCATCCACACCGGGGTGACATCAACCGGCTGGCGCAGCAGCGCACGCAGGTAACGATCGTTTTTCAGTTCGGTCATTTTTACATTCCTTTAGCGTTGATGCGCCCAGTGTAACATGTCACTCGTACTCTGCCCGACACATCGCCACCGTATCTTCGATCAGGCGTCGCGCCACGGTGCCCGGCGGCGGCAGTAGCGGCAAGTCGTCATAGCGATACCACTCCGCGCTCAGCAGCTCTTTTTTATCCACGACAATATCGCCGCTATCATATTCAGCCATAAAGGCGGTCATCAGTGATTGCGGGAAAGGCCACGGTTGAGAGGTCACATAGCGTAGGTTTTTCACCTTAATGCCGCTCTCTTCCATGACTTCGCGTGCGACCGCCTGCTCAAGGGTTTCGCCCACTTCGACAAACCCGGCTAACACCGTATGGACACCATTACGATGACGGGTATGCTGAGCCAGTAGGATCGAATCGTCGCGACGAATGGCGACGATAATGCAGGGGGCAATTTGCGGATAATAGCGCTCGCGGCAGTGGCCGCACAGCATCGCCCACTCGGTTTTACTCACATGCATCGGGTGGCCGCAGTAGCCGCAGAATTTATGCGATCGATAAAACTCGGCCAACTGGATCCCGCGCCCTGCTAACTGGAAAAGCCCAGGATCCTGATCCAACACCTGGCGCAGCGATCCCATATCATGGCGACGATCCTGACGCACCAGCCACACCGCTTCGCCTTGCCACTCGCCGAGATGTAACGCGCGTTCACCGACAAGATCAAAATTTACCGCTTCGCCATGTGGTAATTCCCCTGCGGGAAGCCATAATTTTTGTTCGTGACTGACGATCCACCAGCCGCGATCTAATTTTTCAATAATACGATCCATATCTATTGCGCTACCTTCGTTTTACTGGCACTTTTAACATTATATTTACATTTGCTGAGCAACGTTATTTTTAATCTTGCGGAGTCAATCATGTTAAACCAGCTGGAAAACCTGACGGAACGTGTTGGAGGCAATAACAAACTGGTCGATCGCTGGCTGCTTGTGCGTAAGCATTTGCTCGTGGCTTACTACAACCTGGTTGGCCTGAAACCCGGCAAAGAGTCCTTTATGCGGCTTAATGAAAAGGCGCTGGATGACTTTTGCCAAAGCCTGGTGGATTACCTCTCATCCGGTCATTTTAATATTTATGAACGTATTATCGGAGAAATGGAAGGGAGTACCCCTCTTTTAGCCGCCACCAAAATCTACCCGCAGCTGGAAGCCAATACCCAGCAGATGATGGACTACTACGATACCTGCCTCGAAAACGCCATCGATCATGATAACTATCTCGAATTTCAGCAGGCGCTGTCAGATATCGGCGAGTCGCTGGAGGCGCGCTTCGCGCTTGAGGACAAGCTGCTGGCGCTGGTCGTCGCTCACGATCGGAAAGACAGCATTGGCGACAATATCGCGCCGACCGCTTGAGTTGTGAACCGTTAACGAGTAATTTACATACATTATCCCTCTGCGGAGGGATTTCATCTTGTCGGAGTGCCTATTTTCCACACGAAAGCTGAAGTGGAAAAGGCTGAGACCGTTTATTCGGGATCCGCGGAACCTGATCAGGCTAATACCTGCGAAGGGAACAAGAGTAAACTGCTGGTCGCACCTGCCCGTTACGGGTTGGTCGCATCTGTTACTCCATCCGTCGTCTGACAAGCCATCTCCTTTTTTTGTAACTGGAATGCGCTATGTCTACTACCAAACTGACCCGCCGGGAACAACGCGAACACGCGCAGCGATTCATTGATACGCTGGAAGGCACCGCTTTTCCCAATTCACGCCGTATCTACATTCAAGGCTCACAGGCTGATATCCGCGTCCCGATGCGTGAAATCCAGCTCAGCCCGACGCTCATCGGCGGTGATAACGATAACCCCCAGTACGAAGCCAACGAACCGATACCGGTGTATGACACCTCCGGGCCTTACGGCGACCCGGAGATCAACATCGATGTCCGCCAGGGACTGACAAAACTACGCCAGCGGTGGATCGACGCACGTAACGACTGCGCGCCGCTCAGCGAACGCAGCTCAGCATACACTAAAGCGCGGCTGGCCGACGATGGCCTCGATGAACTGCGCTTCGGCGGCCTGCTGACGCCTAAACGCGCCGTCGCCGGCAAATGCGTAACGCAACTACACTACGCCCGCCAGGGGATCGTCACCCCGGAGATGGAATTCATCGCCATTCGCGAAAACATGGGCCGCGAGCGTATCCGCAGCGAGGTGCTGCGCCAGCAGCATGCCGGAGAAGGCTTTGGCGCCCGCCTGCCGGACAACATTACCGCCGAGTTCGTCCGCGATGAAGTCGCTGCCGGGCGAGCCATCATCCCGGCCAATATCAATCACCCGGAATCCGAACCGATGATTATCGGCCGCAACTTCCTGGTGAAAGTGAATGCCAATATCGGCAACTCGGCGGTGACCTCTTCCATCGAGGAAGAGGTCGAGAAGCTGGTCTGGTCAACCCGCTGGGGCGCCGACACGGTAATGGACCTCTCCACCGGCCGCTATATCCACGAGACCCGCGAATGGATCCTGCGCAACAGCCCGGTGCCGATTGGTACCGTCCCGATTTACCAGGCGCTGGAGAAAGTTAACGGCATTGCCGAGAACCTGACCTGGGAAGCCTTCCGCGATACCCTGCTGGAACAGGCCGAACAGGGCGTCGACTACTTCACGATTCATGCCGGGGTGCTGCTGCGCTATGTGCCGATGACCGCGAAGCGGTTGACCGGTATCGTCTCGCGCGGCGGTTCTATCATGGCCAAGTGGTGCCTGTCGCATCATCAGGAAAACTTCCTCTACCAGCACTTCCGCGAAATCTGTGAAATCTGCGCCGCCTATGACGTGTCGCTGTCCCTCGGCGATGGTCTGCGCCCCGGCTCGATTCAGGATGCCAACGACGAGGCGCAGTTCGCCGAGCTGCATACGCTGGGCGAGCTGACTAAAATCGCCTGGGAGTATGACGTTCAGGTGATGATTGAAGGCCCCGGCCACGTGCCGATGCAGATGATTCGCCGCAATATGACCGAAGAACTGGAGCACTGCCACGAAGCGCCGTTCTACACGCTGGGGCCGCTCACCACCGACATCGCGCCGGGCTATGATCATTTCACTTCCGGTATCGGCGCGGCAATGATTGGCTGGTTTGGCTGCGCCATGCTGTGCTACGTCACGCCAAAAGAACATCTCGGCTTACCCAACAAAGAGGATGTGAAACAGGGACTCATTACCTACAAAATCGCCGCCCACGCCGCCGACCTCGCTAAAGGCCACCCCGGCGCGCAGATCCGCGACAACGCGATGTCCAAAGCGCGTTTCGAATTCCGCTGGGAAGACCAGTTCAACCTCGCGCTCGATCCCTTTACCGCGCGGGCCTATCACGATGAAACCCTGCCGCAGGAGTCCGGCAAAGTCGCCCACTTCTGCTCCATGTGCGGGCCAAAATTCTGTTCGATGAAAATCACCCAGGAGGTCCGCGACTACGCCGCGAAGCAAAGTATCGAGGCCGGCATGGCCGATATGTCAAATAACTTCCGCGCCCGCGGCGGTGAAATCTACCTGAAAAAGGAAAATGCCTGATGTACCAGCCTGACTTTCCGCCCGTACCGTTTCGTCTCGGGCTTTATCCGGTTGTCGATAGCGTGGCGTGGATTGAGCGCCTGCTGGAAGCTGGCGTGCGCACCATTCAGTTACGGATCAAGGACCAGCGCGACAGCGACGTAGAGGATGATGTCATCGCCGCCATCGCACTTGGCCGCCGCTATCACGCACGGCTGTTTATCAATGATTACTGGCAACTGGCGATTAAGCACCGGGCGTACGGCGTACATCTGGGTCAAGAGGACCTGGAAACCACCGATCTGAGCGCCATCCGTAAAGCCGGACTGCGCCTTGGCGTCTCCACTCACGACGACATGGAAATTGACGTCGCGCTGGCGGCGCGCCCTTCCTACATCGCGCTGGGCCACATCTTCCCGACACAAACCAAACAGATGCCTTCGGCGCCGCAGGGCCTCGAACAGCTTGCCGGGCATATTCATCGTCTGGCCGATTATCCGACGGTAGCGATAGGCGGCATCAGTCTGGAAAAAGCGCCGGGCGTACTGGCGACCGGCGTCGGCAGCATCGCGGTCGTCAGCGCCATTACCCAGGCAACAGACTGGCGGGCTGCCACAGCACAACTGTTAGCGCTGGCGGGAGCAGGCGATGAATGATCACGACTTCATGCGCTACAGCCGCCAGCTATTGCTGGAAGATATCGCCATCGAGGGACAGCAGAAACTGTTAGCCAGCCGGGCGCTGATTATCGGCCTGGGCGGCTTAGGTTCGCCGGCCGCGCTATATCTGGCAGGGGCCGGCGTCGGAACGCTGACCCTGGCCGATGACGACGCGGTGCATCTCAGCAACCTGCAGCGGCAAATTCTGTTCACCAGCGACGATATCGACCAGCCAAAAGCCGCGGCGGCAAAGACGCGGCTCAACCAACTCAATCCGCAAATCCGCCTCGTGGCGCTACAGCAGCGCTTAAGCGGCGAGTCGCTGCGCGCCGAAGTGGCGAAAGCCGACGTGGTGCTGGACTGTACCGATAACATGATTGCCCGCCAGGCGATTAACGCCGCCTGCGTCGCCCTTGAGACGCCGCTGGTAACCGCCAGCGCCGTCGGCTTCGGCGGCCAGTTGATGGTGCTGACGCCGCCCTGGGCGCAGGGCTGCTACCGCTGCCTGTGGCCGGACACCGCCGAACCACAGCGTAACTGTCGTACCGCGGGGATCGTCGGCCCGGTCGTCGGCATGATGGGGACGCTGCAGGCGCTGGAAGCCATTAAGCTCCTTAGCGGCATGGCGACGCCGCGCAACACGCTACGGCTGTTTGACGCCCGCACCAGCAACTGGCGCAACCTTACGTTGCAAAAGGCCCGGGGCTGTCCGGTTTGTGGAGGACATCATGCAAGTCTGGTTTAACGACGAACCGCTGGAGTGCGCGGACAACCTCAGCGTAAGCGCCCTGCTTAGCCAACTGGAACAGCTCCAGCCGGGCGTTGCGCTGGCGCTCAACCAACACATCCTGCCACGCGAACGGTGGGAAGATCATCTCTTGCAGGAAGGCGATCGGGTCCTGCTTTTTCAGGTTATCGCCGGAGGCTGACATGTTACGTATTGCTGATAAGACATTTGAATCCCACATTTTTACCGGAACCGGCAAATTCGCCGCCCCGGAGGTAATGGTCGAGGCGATTCGCGCCTCGGGAAGCCAGCTGGTGACGCTGGCGATGAAGCGCGTCGATTTACGCCAGCATAATGACGCGATTCTCGCGCCGCTGCTGGCGGCGGGCGTTAACCTGCTGCCGAATACCTCAGGCGCCAAGACGGCGGAAGAAGCGGTTTTTGCCGCCCGCCTGGCGCGGGAAGCCTTAGGTACCCACTGGCTGAAACTGGAGATCCACCCGGACGCCCGCTGGCTGCTGCCTGACCCCATTGAAACCCTGAAGGCGGCGGAGCTACTGGTGCGCGAAGGGTTTGTCGTCTTGCCCTATTGCGGCGCCGACCCGGTCCTGTGCAAACGGCTGGAAGAGGCTGGCTGCGCGGCGGTGATGCCGCTGGGTGCGCCGATAGGCTCCAATCAGGGGCTGGAAACCAGAGCCATGCTGGAGATTATTATCGAACAGGCGACGGTACCGGTGGTGGTTGATGCCGGGATTGGCGTGCCGAGCCACGCGGCGCAGGCGCTGGAAATGGGCGCTGATGCGGTACTGGTCAACACCGCCATTGCCGTCGCCGACGATCCTGTCGCCATGGCCCGCGCCTTCCGCATGGCGGTCGATGCCGGATTACTGGCGCGTCAGGCCGGACCGGGGGCGCGCAGTACTCAGGCGCAGGCCACCAGCCCGCTGACCGGCTTTCTGGAGGCACTGGCATGAAAACTTTCAGCGATCGCTGGCGGCAGTTGGAATGGGATGACATTCGCCTGCGTATCAACAGCAAAACCGCCGCCGACGTCGAACGGGCGCTGGCGGCAAAACAACTCACCCGCGATGACATGATGGCCCTGCTCTCACCTGCCGCGGCCGATTATCTTGAACCGCTGGCCCAGCGCGCGCAGCGCCTCACCCGGCAGCGCTTCGGCAACACCGTCAGCTTTTACGTACCTTTGTATTTGTCCAACCTGTGCGCCAACGACTGTACCTACTGCGGCTTCTCAATGAGTAACCGCATCAAGCGCAAGACGCTGGATGAAGCGGAGATTGCCCGCGAATGCGCCGCAATCCGCAATTTAGGCTTTGAACATCTTCTGCTGGTCACCGGCGAACATCAGAGTAAGGTCGGAATGGATTATTTCCGCCAGCACCTGCCAGCCATTCGCCGCCAGTTTGCCTCGCTGCATATGGAAGTGCAGCCGCTGGCGACCGAAGAGTATGCCGAACTAAAAACGCTGGGGCTTGATGGGGTGATGGTCTATCAGGAGACCTACCATGAAAGTATGTATGCCCAGCACCATCTGAAGGGTAAAAAGCAGGATTTCTTCTGGCGCCTTGATACACCGGATCGTTTAGGCGAAGCGGGGATCGATAAGATCGGCCTCGGCGCGCTCATTGGCCTTTCCGACAGCTGGCGAGTGGACTGCTTTATGGTCGCCGAGCATCTGCTATGGCTACAGCAGCGCTACTGGCGCAGCCGCTACTCTATCTCCTTTCCGCGTTTACGCCCTTGCGCCGGCGGTATTACGCCAGCTTCGCTGATGGACGAGCGTCAGCTGGTGCAGACCATTTGCGCCTTCCGCCTGCTGGCGCCGGAGGTTGAGCTGTCGCTCTCGACCCGTGAATCACCGTGGTTCCGCGACCGGGTGATCCCGCTGGCGATTAACAACGTCAGCGCGTTCTCCAAAACCCAACCCGGCGGCTACGCCGACGATCATCCGGAACTTGAGCAATTTGCTCCCCACGACGATCGCCGCCCTGAAGAGGTTGCCAGCGCGCTGGCCGCCCGTGGCCTACAGCCGGTATGGAAAGACTGGGATAGCTGGCTGGGACGCGCCTCGCAATCATCATGAAGTATGCTGCAAGCCGCTGATTATTTTGCGTGCCTGCACGAGAGATGGAAAACGGAGGCTCGCCCAACTGCCGCCATTTTTCTATTCTGCCAGGGTCAGCAGCGGACGCTGACCAGGGCGAGTTTTTCTTTCCTCTCTTCGCCCTGCCTCTACGGTCCGCACTGCCACAAACATATTACTATCGAATATTAATCACGATGCTGAGCGCACTCAGCGTTATAATTTAGCGATAGTTACCTGATTCGCTAAGCAGGCATGCTGGCTTAACCTGCGTCTAAACCCACGGTTTATACCCTAAATAATTCGAGTTGCAGAACAAAACGGCTAGCCGTTTTGAACAGCGCTTGCGCTGGCCCCGTAAAGGCGAGGCCCAAGGATGGGCCGAGTTATTGCCAACGCACATGCAACTTGAAGTATGACGGGTATATTGATTCTGGACGATTAACAACTTATGGCACGCCACAACAGAAAGCTTTCTTTTACTACGCCGATCGTAGTGGGCTTTGCGGGGATTTTGCTCAGTTTTTTACTGATCGCAATCTTTGTTACCGCGACGCAGAAGAAAAATTTTCTCGAAGATTATCATCATATTAACCGCAACTTTACCCATAATCTTGCGGTGAACTACACCGAATCTCTGCTGCGCGAGAATGACTACATTCTGGCGCGCGCGACGAAATACTTCGCCCGCGACGATGCGCTCAATATCGCCGTAAATGTCAATCCGCAAAAGGGTCTGGACGATCTGATGCGTTTGCAGGAGCTGATGCCGACGGTCTCCTCCATTTCGCTTGCCGATACTCTCGGCCATTATCTGCGCGCTCCCGAGGTGATGGAAGGCGATGAGAGCCGCTCGTTTGATCCTAAAACGCGTCCCTGGTTTATTCGCCAGGCGGAAGCCAGTACCTTCAGTCTCTATACCACTCCTTACCTTGACTACTTCACTCACCATCCTACCGTCACCGTCTACCGGCCTGTCATTTCGCCGCAGGGGCGGCTCAAAGGTAGCCTGGCGTTTCATATGGATCTAACGTCGATGGGCTACGCGTTACGGCAGATTGTCTCACCGGTGCAGGGCGAGTTTTTTGTCGTGCAACGCGACGGCAAAGTGGTGATCCATCCCGATACCGGCGCGCTATTTAAAACCTACATTAGCGCGGAACTCATGGACAAAATGACCAGTGCGGAAGGCCAGCTTTATGATGAGGAGCATAAGGCCTGGTACTACTACTATTCCTTTACCAATCCTGACTGGTTCGTTATTTTCCGCGTTACCGATGCCACCCTTGACGACCTGACGCGCTATGAAACCGATATTGTCGCCTGGGGCTTCGCTCTTGCCGCTATCGTCATTGTTCTGTTCGGGCTTTATCTGCGTCACGCTTCGCGTACCGTACTGATGAACATCATTAACGCCATCAAGACCGGCGACGTCAAACGCGCGCCGCGGCTGGAAGCCATGCTCAGCAAAGCGATCGAGAGCAATAAACAGCGTGAGCTCACCTATGTCCGCCAGGCCACCATCGATGCCCTGACCGGCTGCAAAAACCGCCGCGCCTTCGACAGCGATATCGCCGCGCTGATGAACGATCACCAGCCTTTCGCCCTCGCGTTGGTCGATATCGACAACTTCAAATCGATTAATGATACCTGGGGCCATCTCAATGGCGACATCGTACTGCGCAACGTCGCGCGTGAAGGGTTACAGATCCTGCAGCCTCAGGAGATCTCGCTTTACCGCTACGGCGGCGAAGAGTTTGCCGTAATCTTCCCTGCCGAACATATCGACAACGCGCTCACCATTCTGGAGAGCTGGCGCCTTAACGTTGCCAGCCGAACCTGGCGCGAAGAAGGATTAACCGTCACCTTTAGCGCCGGCCTCGGAGAGTGGAATATGGAGCCGCTGGAAAAACTGGTCGTTAGCGTGGATGAAGCGTTGTATAAGGCCAAACAGCAGGGCAAGAACCGAATCGTTCGCGCCTGAGCGTAACCCTCTGATAGCCCGCTTTTGCGGGCTTTTTTATCTCTGCCGCTGCAAAATTGAAACCGGTTTCATTTTTTGTGATGTTTTACACACAATCATGGTGAAGCGGTTGTGCCACGCCGCCGCCCGCGATAAAGATGGTATATCAAGGAACATACATAAGGGCGATGAAACAATGAAGAATATCGTTTTATGCTGTGCCGCAGGAATGTCCACCAGCATGCTGGTGCAACGTATGAAAGACGCCGCGCAGAAGAAAGGCGTCGAAGTGTCTATTAAAGCCGTGCCGGTAGCGGAGTTCAAAGATAACCTGGCCACGGCGGATATTATCCTGCTCGGCCCACAGGTGAAGTATGAACAGGCAAAACTACAGGCGCTAGCCGACCCGGTTGGTAAAAAGGTCGCCGTTATCGATATGATGGATTACGGCATGATGAAAGGCGATGCCGTTCTTGATAAAGCCCTGAAGCTGATGGAGTAAGGCATGGAAGATTTAGAGACGATTATCATGGAGCTGCTGGTCAACGCCGGCTCCGCGCGCAGTTCTGCCCTCACTGCCCTGCAGCAGGCGCGTAAAGGGGATTTCGCCGCCGCCGAGCAGGCTATGGCCGACTCCCACGAATTTGTAAAGCATGCGCATAAAATCCAGACCCAGCTTATCGGCATGGATGAAGGCAGCGGCAAGCTGCCGGTGAACCTGATTACCGTGCACTCCCAGGATCATCTGATGAACGCGATGGTGATTCAGGATTTAGCGACCGATATGATCGAACTGTATCGCCGCCTGCCGCCCGCACAATAATCCCAATGAGCTAGCAGGCGCCGCCAGCGGCGCCTGTCTCACTTACAGAAAACCGTACATCGCCGCGAACACCCAGCCGAAGACGCAAGAAACGCTCACGCCAATTAATCCTGGCAGGATAAAGCTATGGTTAATGACAAAGCGGCCAATATGGGTTGTGCCTGAACGGTCAAACTGAATCGCCGCCAGATCGCTTGGGTAAGTCGGCAGGATGTAATAGCCATAGCAGGCGGGCGCGGAAGCGACGATATAGGCCGGGTCAACGCCGATCGCCAGCGCCACCGGGACAATCGCCGCCAGCGCCGCCGCCTGAGAGTTGACAAACTTCGATACCAATAACAGCACGATAGCGTAGGCCCACGGGTACTCCTTCACCATTTCTCCGAGTACACCTTTAATCTCGGTCATATGCGCGCCGAACATGGTTTCCGCCATCCACGCGATACCATACACCGCGACGATAGCGATCATCCCCGAGCGGAAAACCTCATTTTTAGAAATCGAAGCCGGATTGGTTTTGGTAATAATAATGATGAGCGCCCCGGAGAGCAGCATGAACATCTGGATCACCAGAACCATAGAGAGAGGCTTTCCGTCGAACGCCGGACGCAATTCAGAAAACGCGCCAAGCAGCGCCACCACGGCAATTGAGGCAAGGAAGATCCACATCGCAATCCAGTTGCTGGTCGGCAGCTTTTTATCCAATAGCGTGGCCGTGTCGCCATAAACATAATGACGGTTTTCCGGTATCGCAATAAACGCCTGGAAGGTCTCGTCTTTATCAAGATCTTTACCGCGGAACCAGCTGAAGATACCAATCGCCAGGATCCCTAGCAGCGTTGACGGAATGGTTATCGCCAGCAAATCGAGAAACTCAAGGTGCTTACCGTTAAAGGTAAAATTCCCGAGCATCGCCACCAGCGAGACCACCGCCACCGAAACCGGGCTGGCAATGATCCCCATCTGGGCGCCAATTGAGCTCGCCGCCATCGGCCGCTCCGGGCGAATATTATTTTTGATAGCCACGTCGTAAATAATTGGCAGGATCGTATACACCACATGGCCGGTACCGCACAGGATCGTCAGCGTACAGGTGACGAATGGCGCGACGATAGAAACGTATTTGGGATTGCGCCGCAGGAGCTTCTCGGCAATCTGCAGCATCACGTCTAAACCGCCAGATGCCTGTAGCGTCGCCGAGGCGGCCACCACCGCGATAATCACCAGCATGACATCAACCGGCGGCTTTCCCGGTTTAAGATGAAAGACAAAAACTAAGATAACTAACCCAATGCCGCCTAAAAGGCCGAGCGCAATACCACCCTTTTTCGCGCCGTAGAACAGACAAATTAAGATAATGATGAGCTGTATAGCAAATTCCATGTATCCCCCAGAAGCTATCCATTAAATAACGACAATACTCTCCGCCTTATTTTTATTTTTGCTCACCTCCTCCATTGCCTTTTAACAGGCGCAGCGAACCCCTCAGTTGCGGTAAACCGAAAAGGATGGGGAAAAGTAATCACATGATTCTTTGAGTGTTTTGACTATATAGCGTTTACGTCGCTTATTTTTTGATACATGTAGAATTTTTATCCATCGATTAGTGATGGCATAAAGAAATAGCAAATTGATAATTACCAGGCATGTTTAATTTGCTAATTAATTGCGGCAATTACATTAAATAAATGTAATTTATTTTAGGTGAGATAAATCGACAGGTAATAAAAAAGCCAGTCAGGTTTCCTGACTGGCTTTTAAGCGCTTAGCGCATCAACGATTAATCGTTGTCAGAACCGCCCAGGCCTGCGTTCAGCAGTTCTGCCAGGTTGGCAGACGCTTCTTCTACGCTCACCTGCGGCGCAGCTGG
This sequence comes from Klebsiella sp. 141162, assembly GCF_050600755.1. NCBI lineage: Bacteria > Pseudomonadati > Pseudomonadota > Gammaproteobacteria > Enterobacterales > Enterobacteriaceae > Klebsiella > Klebsiella sp. 141162. The sequence goes on from NZ_JAQIRI010000016.1 coordinate 21,983, forward strand.
CTGTTCGCCCGCTGCGCGACGGCGCATACGATCCTGGTGGTACGCATAACCGGTACCCGCCGGGATCAGACGACCCACGATGACGTTCTCTTTCAGACCGCGCAGTTCGTCGCGTTTGCCCGCAACGGCTGCTTCGGTCAGCACGCGAGTGGTCTCCTGGAACGAGGCCGCGGAGATGAAGGACTCGGTTGCCAGAGACGCTTTGGTGATACCCAGCAGGTCGCGGGAATAGGTTGCCGCAACTTTGCCATTCGCTTCAAGCTCGCGGTTAGCGATCTTAACGCGGGAGTATTCAACCTGCTCGCCTTCGAGGAAGTCGGAGCTACCAGCACTTTCGATGGTCGCTTTACGCAGCATCTGACGAACGATAACTTCAATGTGCTTATCGTTAATCTTAACGCCTTGCAGACGATAAACGTCCTGCACTTCGTTGGTGATGTAACGCGTTACCGCGTGTACGCCACGAAGACGCAGAATGTCGTGCGGCGCTTCCGGACCGTCGGAAACCACGTCACCACGTTCTACACGTTCACCTTCGAACACGTTCAGCTGACGCCATTTCGGAATCATCTCTTCGTACGGTTCGCTACCGTCTACCGGGGTGATAACCAGACGACGTTTCCCTTTGGTTTCTTTACCGAAGGAAATGATGCCGCTGATTTCAGCCAGGATTGCCGGCTCTTTCGGACGACGTGCTTCGAACAGATCCGCAACGCGCGGCAGACCACCGGTGATGTCCTTGGTACCGCCAGATTCCTGCGGAACACGGGCCAGGGTGTCACCAGAGCTGATCTGTACGCCATCTTCCAGCTGAACAATCGCTTTACCCGGCAGGAAGTACTGAGCAGGCATATCGGTGCCTGGGATCAGAACGTCGTTGCCCTGAGCATCAACAATTTTCAGCGCCGGACGCAGATCTTTACCACCGGAGGTACGTTCTGCGGAATCCAGAACCACCAGCGAAGACAGACCGGTCAGCTCGTCGGTCTGACGAGTAATGGTCTGGCCGTCGATCATGTCAGTGAAGCGGACGAAACCACTCACTTCGGTGATAACCGGCATGGTATGCGGATCCCAGTTTGCAACGGTTTCACCGCCAGCAACCTGTTCGCCGTCGCCTTTCGCCATAACGGAACCGTAAGGCACTTTATAGCTTTCTTTCGTACGACCGAATTCGTCGATCAGCTTCAGTTCGGTGTTACGAGAGGTGATAACCAGTTTACCGCTGGAGTTCACAACCGACTTCGCGTTGCTCAGACGGATGCTACCTTTGTTTTTCACCTGGATGCTGGATTCAGCAGCCGCACGAGATGCCGCACCACCGATGTGGAACGTACGCATCGTCAGCTGTGTACCCGGCTCACCGATGGACTGTGCCGCGATAACGCCGATAGCCTCACCTTTGTTGATGATGTGGCCACGCGCCAGGTCACGACCGTAGCAGTGCGCACATACACCAAAGTCGGTGTCACAGGATACAACGGAACGAACTTTGACGGAGTCAACGGAGTTCTCTTCCAGCAGGTCACACCAGTGCTCGTGCAGCAGCGTGTTGCGTGGAACCAGAATGTCCGCGGTACCCGGCTTCAGAACGTCTTCAGCAGTCACACGACCCAGTACGCGATCGCGCAGCGGCTCTTTAACGTCGCCACCTTCGATAACCGGCGTCATGGTGATGCCTTCCAGGGTGCCACAGTCGTCTTCAGTAACAACCAGGTCCTGCGCAACGTCAACCAGACGACGAGTCAGGTAACCGGAGTTCGCTGTCTTCAGTGCGGTATCCGCCAGACCTTTACGAGCACCGTGGGTGGAGATGAAGTACTGGAGTACGTTCAGACCTTCACGGAAGTTCGCGGTGATCGGCGTTTCGATGATGGAGCCATCCGGCTTCGCCATCAGACCACGCATACCAGCCAGCTGACGAATCTGTGCCGCAGAACCACGCGCACCGGAGTCGGCCATCATGTAGATGCTGTTGAAGGAAACCTGCTGTTCTTCTTGGCCGTCACGGTTAATAACGGTTTCGGTTTGCAGATTATCCATCATCGCTTTGGATACACGATCGTTCGCCGCAGCCCAGATATCGATAACTTTGTTGTAGCGTTCGCCCGCAGTAACCAGACCAGACTGGAACTGTTCCTGAATCTCAGCAACTTCAGCTTCCGCTTCGCTGATGATTTCGTATTTTTTCTCCGGGATGACCATGTCATCGATACCAACGGACGCACCTGAACGCGCTGCATAAGCAAAGCCGGTGTACATCGTCTGGTCCGCAAAAATAACGGTCGGTTTCAGACCCAGAATACGGTAACAGGTGTTCAGCATCTTGGAGATCGCTTTCTTACCGAGCGCCTGGTTCACGATAGAGAACGGCAGACCTTTCGGTACGATCATCCACAGAATGGCACGGCCAATGGTCGTGTCTTTCAGGCTGGTCTTCGCGACGAATTCACCATTGTCGTCTTTTTCGTATTCGGTGATACGCACTTTAACGCGCGCATGCAGAGAGGCCAGACCGGCGCGATAAATACGCTCCGCTTCTTTCGGGCCAGTCAGCACCATGCCTTCGCCTTTGGCGTTAACACAGTCACGGGTCATGTAGTACAGACCCAGTACAACGTCCTGAGACGGAACGATGATTGGTTCGCCGTTCGCCGGGGACAGGATGTTGTTGGTAGACATCATCAGCGCACGCGCTTCCAGCTGGGCTTCCAGCGTCAGCGGTACGTGAACAGCCATCTGGTCACCATCGAAGTCGGCGTTATATGCCGCACAAACCAGCGGGTGCAGCTGAATAGCTTTACCTTCGATCAGAACCGGTTCGAACGCCTGGATACCCAAACGGTGCAGTGTTGGCGCACGGTTCAGCAGTACCGGGTGTTCGCGGATAACTTCGTCCAGGATATCCCAAACGACGGCTTCTTCGCGCTCAACCATTTTCTTAGCGGCTTTGATGGTGGTGGCCAGGCCACGCAGTTCCAGCTTGCCGTAGATGAACGGTTTGAACAGCTCCAGCGCCATTTTCTTCGGCAGACCGCACTGATGCAGACGCAGGTATGGACCTACGGTGATTACAGAACGACCGGAGTAGTCAACACGCTTACCGAGCAGGTTCTGACGGAAACGACCCTGTTTACCTTTGATCATATCGGCCAAAGATTTCAGAGGACGTTTATTAGAACCGGTGATCGCACGACCGCGACGACCGTTATCCAGCAGGGCGTCGACCGCTTCCTGCAGCATACGTTTTTCGTTGCGTACGATGATATCCGGCGCAGCCAGATCCAGCAGACGTTTCAGACGGTTGTTACGGTTAATGACGCGACGATACAGATCGTTCAGGTCAGAAGTCGCAAAACGACCGCCATCCAGCGGAACCAGCGGACGCAGATCTGGCGGCAGAACCGGCAGAACGGTCAGGATCATCCACTCCGGCTTGTTGCCAGATTGAACGAACGCTTCCAGCAGCTTAATGCGCTTGGTCAGCTTTTTACGCTTGGTTTCGGAGTTGGTTTCGTTCAGCTCTTCACGCAGCTGCTCGCACTCTTGCTCCAGGTCCATGCTTTTCAGCAGGGCCTGAATAGCTTCGGCGCCCATCTTCGCGTCGAATTCATCACCGAACTCTTCCAGCGCGTCCAGGTACTGCTCTTCAGTCAGAATCTGGTTGCGTTCGAGGTTGGTCATGCCACCTTCGATAACAACATAAGATTCAAAGTACAGTACGCGTTCGATATCACGCAGCGGCATATCCAGCAGCAGACCGATACGGGACGGCAGAGACTTCAGGAACCAGATGTGGGCAGTCGGAGACGCCAGCTCGATGTGGCCCATGCGCTCACGACGCACTTTGGTCTGGGTCACTTCAACGCCGCACTTCTCACAGATAACACCACGGTGTTTCAGGCGCTTGTACTTACCGCACAGGCACTCATAGTCTTTTACTGGCCCGAAAATACGAGCGCAGAACAGACCGTCACGTTCTGGCTTGAACGTACGGTAGTTAATGGTTTCCGGCTTTTTAACTTCACCGAAAGACCATGAACGGATCATGTCTGGCGATGCCAGAGCAATTTTGATCGCATCAAACTCTTCGGTTTTAGTTTGCGCTTTCAGAAACTTTAATAAGTCTTTCACGGATTTGCTCCCGTCGGAGTTAGCACAATCTGGCGCCGGGTTTTACCCCGGCACCAGTGACCTGTTTGAGCGAGAGTTACTCGTCTTCCAGTTCGATGTTGATGCCCAGCGAGCGGATTTCTTTCAACAGTACGTTGAAGGATTCCGGCATGCCCGGTTCCATCTGGTGGTTGCCGTCCACGATGTTTTTATACATCTTGGTACGACCGTTCACGTCATCAGACTTAACGGTGAGCATTTCCTGCAGGGTGTAGGCCGCGCCGTATGCTTCCAGCGCCCACACTTCCATCTCACCGAAGCGCTGACCACCGAACTGCGCCTTACCACCCAGCGGCTGCTGAGTAACCAGGCTGTAAGAACCGGTGGAACGAGCGTGCATTTTGTCGTCGACCAGGTGGTTCAGTTTCAGCATGTACATGTAACCTACGGTTACCGGACGTTCGAACTGTTCACCGGTGCGGCCGTCAAACAGAGTGATCTGACCGGAAGTCGGCAGGTCGCCCAGCTGCAGCAGCTCTTTGATTTCAGCTTCTTTCGCACCGTCGAATACCGGCGTTGCGATCGGCATGCCTTTACGCAGGTTTTCAGCCAGACGCAGAACTTCTTCATCGCTGAAGGTATTCAGGTCAACTTTCTGGCGAACGTCAGCGCCCAGATCGTAAGCACGCTGGATGAATTCGCGCAGTTTCGCGACTTCTTGCTGCTGTTTCAGCATGGCGTTGATCTTATCGCCGATACCTTTCGCAGCCATACCCAGGTGAGTTTCCAGGATCTGACCGATGTTCATACGAGACGGTACGCCCAGCGGGTTCAGTACGATATCTACCGGCGTACCGTTAGCATCGTGCGGCATATCTTCGATCGGGTTGATCTTAGAGATAACACCCTTGTTACCGTGACGACCCGCCATCTTATCACCAGGCTGGATACGGCGTTTAACGGCCAGGTATACCTTAACAATCTTCAGCACGCCCGGTGCCAGATCGTCGCCTTGGGTGATTTTACGGCGTTTCGCTTCGAGTTTTTTCTCGAACTCGTGTTTCAGTTCGTCATACTGCTCAGCCAGTTGCTCCAGCTGATTTTGTTTCTCTTCGTCGGTCAGGCCCAGTTCCAGCCAGCGATCGCGCGGCAGTTTGTCGAGCTTGTCAGCTTCAACGCCACCGGCAACCAGCACAGCGTAGATACGGCTGAACAGACCAGCTTCGAGGATCTGCAGTTCTTCAGACAGGTCTTTTTTAGCCTGCTTCAGCTGCATCTCTTCGATCTCAAGAGCACGCTTGTCTTTTTCTACGCCGTCACGGGTAAACACCTGAACGTCGATAACGGTACCAGAGACACCGTTCGGTACGCGCAGAGAAGAGTCTTTAACGTCAGACGCTTTCTCACCGAAGATCGCGCGCAGCAGTTTCTCTTCCGGAGTCAGCTGGGTTTCACCTTTCGGGGTTACCTTACCAACCAGAATGTCGCCGCCGGTCACTTCCGCACCGATATAAACGATACCGGATTCATCCAGTTTAGAGAGCGCGGCTTCACCCACGTTCGGGATGTCAGCGGTGATCTCTTCCGGCCCCAGCTTGGTGTCACGGGACACGCATGCCAGTTCCTGAATGTGGATGGTGGTGAAACGGTCTTCCTGGACAACACGCTCGGATACGAGGATGGAGTCTTCGAAGTTGTAGCCGTTCCACGGCATGAACGCTACGCGCATGTTCTGACCCAGCGCCAGTTCACCGAGGTCGGTGGACGGGCCGTCGGCCAGGACGTCGCCGCGTTCAATTGGTTCACCCAGGGACACGCAAGGCATCTGGTTGATGCAGGTGTTCTGGTTAGAACGGGTGTACTTGGTCAGGTTATAGATGTCGATACCTGCTTCGCCCGGGTACATCTCGTCTTCGTTAACTTTGATAACGATACGGGAAGCATCCACGTACTGAACGGTACCGCCACGTTTAGCCACCGCAGTAACACCGGAGTCAACGGCAACAGCACGTTCCATACCGGTACCAACCAGCGGCTTATCAGCGCGCAGAGTCGGAACCGCCTGACGTTGCATGTTCGCACCCATCAATGCACGGTTGGCGTCATCGTGTTCCAGGAACGGGATCAGGGACGCACCGACGGATACCACCTGCTGGGTGGATACGTCCATGTAGTCAACCTGGTCGCGGCTGAACAAGCTGGATTCGCCTTTACTACGGCAGGTAACCAGATCTTCAACAAAGTGGCCTTCGTCATCCAGGTTGGAGTTCGCCTGAGCGATGACGTAGTTACCTTCTTCGATAGCAGACAGGTAATGAATTTCGTCGGTAACAACACCGTCGGTCACTTTACGATACGGGGTCTCAAGGAAACCGTATTCGTTAGTCTGTGCGTACACGGACAGGGAGTTGATCAGACCGATGTTCGGACCTTCAGGCGTTTCGATTGGACATACGCGACCATAGTGAGTCGGGTGTACGTCTCGAACTTCGAAGCCTGCGCGTTCACGGGTCAGACCGCCTGGGCCGAGTGCGGAGATACGACGTTTGTGCGTAATCTCAGACAGCGGGTTGTTCTGGTCCATAAACTGGGACAGCTGGCTGGAACCAAAGAACTCTTTCACTGCTGCGGAAATCGGCTTGGCGTTGATCATATCCTGAGGCATCAGGGTATCCAGATCGCCCAGAGACAGACGCTCTTTAACCGCACGCTCTACACGCACCAGGCCAACGCGGAACTGGTTTTCCGCCATTTCGCCAACGGAACGGATACGACGGTTGCCGAGGTGGTCGATATCATCGACTTCGCCTTTACCGTTACGGATATCGATGAGCTTCTTCATCACTTCGATGATGTCGTCTTTGCTCAGGATACCGGAACCTTCGATTTCGTCGCGCAGCAGAGAACGGTTGAACTTCATACGACCAACCGCGGACAGATCGTAGCGGTCTTCGGAGAAGAACAGGTTCTCAAACAGGCTTTCAGCCGCTTCACGAGTCGGCGGCTCACCCGGGCGCATCATGCGGTAGATTTCTACCAGCGCGCTCAGACGATCGTTGGTTGGGTCGACGCGTACAGTTTCAGAAATGTACGGACCGTGGTCCAGATCGTTGGTGAACAGCGTTTCGATACGCTTGTGGCCGGACTGGCTCAGTTTAGCCAGCAGATCCAGGCTCAGCTCCATGTTCGCCGGGCAGATCAGTTCGCCGGTCGCTTCGTCGATGTAGTCTTTAGAAGCAACTTTACCCGCGATGTACTCAACCGGAACTTCGATATGTTTGATATCGTCTTTTTCCAGCTGGCGAATATGGCGCGCGGTAATACGACGGCCTTTCTCAACGTACACTTTACCGTTGGCTTCGATATCGAAGGAGGCGGTTTCACCGCGCAGACGCTCCGGTACCAGCTCCATCTGCAGCTTGTTGTCGCGAATTTCAAAGACCACTTTCTCGAAGAACAGGTCAAGGATCTGCTCAGTGGTGTAATTCAGCGCGCGCAGAATGATGGTTGCAGGCAGTTTACGACGACGGTCGATACGAACGAACAGGTTGTCTTTCGGGTCGAATTCGAAGTCCAGCCAGGAACCACGGTAAGGAATGATACGTGCGTTATACAGGACCTTACCGGAAGAGTGAGTCTTACCTTTGTCACTGTCAAAGAAGACGCCCGGGCTACGGTGCAGCTGAGAAACGATAACACGCTCGGTACCGTTGATAACGAAGGTACCGTTGTCGGTCATAAGCGGGATTTCGCCCATGTAGACTTCTTGTTCTTTAATGTCTTTAACGGTGCCTTCCGGCGCTTCGCGCTCGTAGATCACCAGACGCAGTTTCACGCGCAGCGGTGCGGAATACGTCACGCCACGGATCTGACATTCTTTAACATCAAAAACAGGTTCGCCCAGACGGTAGCTGACGTATTGCAGCTCTGAATTACCGCTGTAGCTCTGAATCGGGAATACGGAACGGAAGGCTGCTTCCAGACCATACTGCCCTTCAGGATCTTGCTCGATAAACTTCTGGAACGAGTCAAGCTGGATAGAAAGGAGATAAGGCACATCCAGAACTTGTGGACGTTTACCAAAATCCTTACGAATACGTTTTTTCTCGGTATAGGAGTAAACCATAGGGTTCCTCAGCTCGCTGACAAGTCGACCCATCTGCCCGGAAAGGGCAGTTTTTTATGCAACACTATTTTGTTGACCGGAAAATGGAACACTTTCCGCAATGCCTGTTGCTATCACGCTTAAACCATTTCATTGCGATTTACACAGCCCAGGAACCCTAACCTGTCGCAGTATATTAAGTCGTCGATAGAAACAAGCATTGTGAGGCAAACCAGCAGTCAAACAGTGTGAAATGCTACTGGCGCCTTACAGCGCAAAAAGGCTGGTGACTAAAAAGTCACCAGCCTCAGCCTAATTTCTCAGGCTGCAACCGGAAGGGTTGGCTTATTTAACTTCAACTTCAGCGCCAGCTTCTTCCAGAGATTTTTTCAGAGCTTCAGCGTCGTCTTTGCTGATGCCTTCTTTCAGTGCAGCCGGTGCAGATTCTACCAGGTCTTTAGCTTCTTTCAGACCCAGGCCAGTCGCGCCACGTACTGCTTTGATAACAGCAACTTTGTTAGCGCCAGCAGCTTTCAGAATTACGTCGAATTCAGTTTTTTCTTCAGCAGCTTCAGCCGGGCCAGCAGCTACAGCTACAGCAGCAGCAGCGGAAACACCGAATTTTTCTTCCATTGCAGAGATCAGCTCAACAACGTCCATTACGGACATAGCGGATACTGCTTCAATGATTTGATCTTTAGTGATAGACATTTAAATTGTTCCTGAATATCAGAATAAGTTTATACGTAAGCGAGTGCTTTACAAAGATAACTGCGATTAAGCAGCTTCTTTCGCATCGCGTACAGCAGCCAGAGTACGAACCAGTTTGCCAGCCGAAGCTTCTTTCATGGTTGCCATCAGGCGTGCAATTGCTTCTTCGTAGGTCGGCAGAGTTGCCAGGCGGTCGATTTGCGACGCCGGGATCAGCTCACCTTCAAAGGCAGCGGCTTTGACCTCAAATTTTGCATTCGCTTTCGCGAACTCTTTGAACAGACGAGCAGCAGCGCCCGGGTGTTCCATAGAGTATGCAATCAGGGTCGGACCAACAAACGTGTCTTTCAGGCACTCGAACGGAGTACCTTCAACGACGCGGCGCAGCAGGGTGTTACGAACAACACGCATGTAAACGCCAGCTTCACGACCTGCTTTACGCAGTTCAGTCATTTTATCTACAGTTACGCCACGGGAATCCGCAACTACTGCAGACAGCGCGCCTTTGGCTACTTCGCTGACTTCAGCAACAATCGCTTGTTTGTCTTGAAGATTTAAAGCCATTAGCTTTGCTCCTGGATGTTTGCCAGAGCTTATGCTCTGGAACTCACTTCACTCTATTCAACGAATAGAGCGTCTTAATACGGTGAGCAGAAACAAGCCAGAGTATCCAAAAAAATAATCTTAGCGTTCTGTCACCGTCTACGCAGGGGATTAAGTTTCTTACGAAACACCTGCGGTCTTCGACGGAGGCCTGGATAGGCCAGGCTCCAACGAACAAATTCTTCCTATGACTTGGTCCTTCGAACCGCAGCGGCGTTAGCTGCAATTCAAATGACTCGCATAGCGTCTGTCTTATTGACAGAATCGTGGGGGTAAGATTGTAGACAAAATCACCGCCCACGTAAAGGCATTAGTTTGCAGAAGCGTTCAGGCCAGCCTGATCTACTGCAACACCTGCACCCATGGTGGTGGAGATGCTAACTTTCTTGATGTACACGCCTTTAGCCTGAGTCGGTTTTGCTTTTTTCAGCGCAACCAGCAGAGCTTCCAGGTTTTCTTTCAGTTTGTCAGCGTCAAAGTCCACTTTACCGATGGTGGTGTGGATGATGCCGTTTTTGTCGTTACGATAACGAACCTGACCTGCTTTAGCGTTCTTAACCGCTTCAGCAACGTTAGGAGTTACGGTACCAACTTTCGGGTTTGGCATCAGGCCGCGCGGGCCCAGAACCTGGCCCAGCTGGCCAACAACGCGCATTGCATCCGGGGAAGCAATAACAACGTCAAAGTTCATTTCGCCTTTCTTGATCTGGTCAGCCAGATCTTCCATACCTACCAGCTCGGCGCCTGCAGCTTTAGCAGCTTCAGCGTTCGGGCCCTGTGCAAATACGGCAACGCGAACAGAACGGCCAGTACCGTGCGGCAGTACAGTTGCACCACGTACGTTCTGGTCAGATTTACGAGCATCGATGCCCAGGTTTACAGCAACGTCAACGCTTTCAACGAACTTAGCGGTCGCCAGTTCTTTCAGCAGAGAGATGGCTTCGTTGATGTCGTACTGTTTAGTTGCATCAACTTTCTCACGAATCACGGACATGCGCTTGGTCAGTTTAGCCATTTCTTAGTCCTCCACTACCAGGCCCATGGAACGTGCAGTACCTTCGATGGAGCGAGTCATCGCTTCAATGTCGGCACCAGTCATGTCGGCAGCTTTGGTCTGCGCGATTTCCTGCAGCTGAGCGCGGGAAATTTTACCAACTTTCTCTTTGTTCGGCTTACCGGAGCCGGACTTGATACCAGCCGCTTTTTTCAGCAGAACTGCTGCCGGCGGAGTTTTGGTAACGAAAGTGAAAGAACGGTCAGCGTAAACGGTGATAACAACCGGGATTGGCAGACCTTTTTCCATGGATTCAGTTTTTGCGTTGAACGCTTTGCAGAATTCCATGATGTTAACGCCCTGCTGACCCAGTGCTGGACCAACCGGCGGACTCGGGTTTGCCATACCAGCTGCAACCTGCAGCTTGACGTAGGCTTGTACTTTCTTAGCCATTCTTAAATCCTCGAATTGGGTATTAACGCTTCAGAGAAGCTCCCCGTGATTAAACATCGTTTTACGGGCCAGGCCCATAAAAACAAAAGGCGCGAAATTGTATTCCAATTTCGCGCCCTATGCAACGATTAAATCGCTGCTTTTTTGATCGCCAGCTTACGCCTTCTCAACCTGACCGAAGTCCAGCTCTACCGGAGTCGCACGACCGAAGATAGAAACGGAAACTTTCAGGCGGGACTTCTCGTAGTCCACTTCTTCAACAACGCCGTTAAAGTCAGCAAACGGACCGTCGTTAACGCGAACCATTTCGCCCGGTTCAAACAGCGTTTTCGGACGTGGCTTATCGCCAACCTGCTGCAGACGGTTCATGATGGCATCGACTTCTTTGTCGCTGATCGGCGCCGGACGGTCGGAAGTACCGCCGATGAAGCCCATCACGCGCGGGACGCTGCGCACCAGGTGCCAGCTCGCGTCGTTCATGACCATCTGAACCAGAACGTAGCCTGGGAAGAATTTGCGTTCGCTTTTGCGACGCTGGCCGCCACGGATTTCAACCACTTCTTCGGTCGGAACCATGACTTCGCCAAACAACTCTTCCATGTTGTGTAATTTGATATGTTCACGCAGCGAAGTAGCTACGCGACCTTCAAAACCGGAAAACGCCTGAACGACGTACCAGCGCTTTTTAGGAGCTTCAGACATCTCAGAACCTCAGGCCAGTGATAAAGGATACCAGGCGAACCAGAATACCATCCAGTCCCCACAGGATCAGTGACATTACTGCAGTTACGGCAGCAACAATCAGCGTGGTGTGCAGCGTTTCCTGGCGGGTCGGCCAGATCACTTTGCGGACTTCGGTTCTCGCTTCGCGGGCGAAGGCGACAGTCGCCTTACCTTTTGTCGTTAACAGAGCGACGCCACCGGCAGCAGCGATAAGAATCACCACGGCCAGCGCACGGATCGCCAGCATAATGTCGCGATAAAGGAAGTTGCCTACGATGGCTACGATCAGCAGCACGGCAACGATAACCCACTTCAACGCTTCCAGGCCGCGCCCGCTCCCTTGAGCTTCGGTATTCGCACTCATAAACCAACCTGTCACAAGAATTCAGACAAACATCTTCGCCCCGCGTTAAATGCGAGGCGACCAAACCGAAATGCTCTGCTGCGTTTCGGACTTTACGCCCTCTTCAGAGCCTGTCTCAGCAATGATTATGACAAAAAAAATCACTGATGAGCCAGGTTCTGGTGTGAAAGCGTGCAAAAAGGGCATCAAATGATGCCCTTTTATTGCGCATTGCGTCAAATGTTATCAGCGATTAGCCGAGAACTTTAGCAACCACGCCCGCGCCAACGGTACGGCCGCCTTCACGGATTGCGAAACGCAGACCGTCGTCCATCGCGATCGGGTGGATCAGGGTAACAACCATTTTGATGTTGTCGCCCGGCATTACCATCTCTACTCCTTCCGGCAGTTCGATGGTACCAGTCACGTCAGTAGTACGGAAGTAGAACTGCGGACGGTAGCCTTTGAAGAACGGAGTATGACGGCCGCCTTCGTCTTTGGACAGGATGTACACTTCAGATTCGAACTTGGTGTGCGGCTTGATGCTGCCCGGCTTAGCCAGTACCTGACCACGTTCGATTTCTTCACGTTTGATACCACGCAGCAGAACGCCTACGTTCTCACCAGCACGGCCTTCGTCCAGCAGTTTGCGGAACATTTCAACGCCAGTACAGGTGGTTTTCGCGGTGTCTTTGATACCAACGATTTCAACTTCTTCACCAACTTTGATGATACCGCGCTCTACACGACCGGTAACAACGGTACCACGACCGGAGATGGAGAATACGTCTTCGATCGGCAGCAGGAACGGCTTGTCAATCGCACGCTCTGGTTCCGGGATGTAAGAATCCAGGAAGCCAGCCAGTTCGATGATTTTCGCTTCCCACTCTGCGTCGCCTTCCAGCGCTTTCAGAGCAGAACCACGAACGATCGGAGTGTCGTCGCCCGGGAAATCGTACTGAGACAACAGTTCACGAACTTCCATCTCAACCAGTTCCAGCAGCTCTTCGTCATCAACCATGTCGCATTTGTTCAGGAACACGATGATGTACGGAACGCCTACCTGGCGACCCAGCAGGATGTGCTCACGAGTCTGCGGCATCGGGCCGTCAGTTGCAGCAACAACCAGGATCGCGCCGTCCATCTGAGCAGCACCGGTGATCATGTTTTTAACATAGTCGGCGTGGCCCGGGCAGTCTACGTGCGCGTAGTGGCGAGTCGGGGTGTCATATTCAACGTGGGAAGTGTTGATGGTGATACCACGAGCTTTTTCTTCCGGCGCGTTATCGATCTGGTCGAATGCGCGAGCAGCACCGCCGTAGGTTTTAGCCAGTACGGTAGTGATTGCAGCGGTCAGCGTTGTTTTACCATGGTCAACGTGGCCGATAGTACCGACGTTAACGTGCGGTTTTGTACGTTCAAACTTTTCTTTAGACATCGATTGTCCCTCTAAGACACGGATAAATCGGTGATATCACCACATCAACCAGGCAACATGCCCGACTTGTTGAATGCAATAAACAGAGAGAAACAGGGAAGGAGAGATAAAGAAGTGGTGCTGATACCCAGAGTCGAACTGGGGACCTCACCCTTACCAAGGGTGCGCTCTACCAACTGAGCCATATCAGCACGTCTGGAGCGGGCAGCGGGAATCGAACCCGCATCATCAGCTTGGAAGGCTGAGGTAATAGCCATTATACGATGCCCGCATCCTGAAACTCGGCTACCCAGTTCTTTCTGTAACAAAAAAGAGATTGCTCTCTTTAATGTTGAGCTGATTAGTTTACCCAACCAACTCCGGCTACGCAAAGCGTCGCCCGAAAGTGGTGGTGGGGGAAGGATTCGAACCTTCGAAGTCGATGACGGCAGATTTACAGTCTGCTCCCTTTGGCCGCTCGGGAACCCCACCCAAATTGTTATGGTGCCGACTACCGGAATCGAACTGGTGACCTACTGATTACAAGTCAGTTGCTCTACCTACTGAGCTAAGTCGGCATCAAGTAGCGCGCATTCTAGGGAGACCTGCGAGTTCATGCAACTAAAAATTTGCATAAAACGTTCTCTTGCTCACATTTTGTGCTCTTACGCGAAAAAACGGTGTAATTTCAAACAATGGAGTGCAAAAAAAGCGCATTCCTCAACGCAGAATTTGTTTCGCTGCGCCTGTCAGATACAAGAATGACGGTTTTTTCACCTGGAAATCCTGGTGGCAGGCGCGATCGCTAACCTGCAAAGATAGCAGACTCGCTTTCTCCCCTCTTTCTACTTATTCATCACTTGTGATGCTGCTATGAGAAAGCGCCCTTCGATGAGTTTTTTTCTTATTATTCCCGGCATTCTGGTGTTACCCTCCTGCCCATTGTCCTGATTAACTAGTGTGAAGCATCACCGCTACCTCTTTTTCGGTGATAGTAAGAACATGCTTATGAGCAAAAAAGAGCAGACGTTAATGACACCCTATCTACAATTTAACCGCAACCAATGGGCTGCACTTCGTGATTCCGTTCCGATGACGCTGACAGAGGAAGAAATCGCGCGGTTAAAAGGCATCAACGAAGATCTTTCGCTGGAAGAAGTCGCCGAGATCTATTTGCCGCTGTCACGTTTGCTCAATTTCTATATCAGTTCCAACCTCCGTCGCCAGGCGGTGCTTGAGCAATTTCTTGGCACCAATGGCCAGCGTATTCCTTACATCATCAGTATTGCAGGTAGCGTTGCGGTTGGTAAAAGTACTACAGCGCGTGTTTTACAGGCGCTGCTTAGCCGCTGGCCGGAACATCGCCATGTAGAACTGATTACTACCGATGGCTTCTTACATCCTAACTCGGTGTTAAAGGAACGCGGCCTGATGAAGAAAAAGGGCTTCCCGCAGTCGTATGATATGCATCGGTTGGTGAAGTTTGTTTCTGACCTGAAATCTGGCGTACCCAGCGCAACCGCGCCGGTCTATTCCCATCTGATTTATGATGTTATTCCTGATGGCGATAAAACCGTTGCTCAACCGGATATTCTTATTCTGGAAGGTTTGAACGTTCTGCAGAGCGGAATGGATTATCCACACGATCCCCATCATGTATTTGTTTCTGACTTTGTCGATTTCTCTATTTACGTCGATGCGCCGGAAGACTTATTAAAGAACTGGTATATCAATCGCTTCCTGAAATTCCGTGAAGGAGCTTTTACCGATCCGGATTCTTATTTCCATAATTACGCCAAACTTTCAAAAGACGAAGCGGTTAATATTGCCACTTCATTATGGAATGAGATCAACCTACTGAACTTAAAAGAAAATATATTACCAACCAGAGAGCGCGCCAGCTTGATTATGACGAAGAGCGCAAATCACTCGGTCGATCAAGTTCGCCTACGGAAATAAAAAAGGGAGCGCAAGCTCCCTTCTGTTTATTCAGCGCTACGCAGCGATATCTCGCCTCCAACCCATGGTTTAATTACCCCGTCCTGCTCGAGTAATAATGCCCCTTGCGCATCAATTCCGCGAGAAATACCAAATATTTCCTTATCTCCAATAATCAACTTCACCGGCCGATTGATAAAGTTATCCAGTTTTTCCCAACGTGGCAGGTAAGGTGTTAAACCTTCCTGCTCGAATAGTTGCAAACCGCTACGTAATGCTTTCACCAGACGCGCCGTCAGGGTGTTACGGTCAATGAAGACTCCCGCCTCCTGAAGGCTGATCCACCCCTGATTGACAACATCAGACTCAACCCGGCGCATCACGAGATTGATACCAGCACCGCTGACGATCTGCGCGGCATCACCGGTTTTGCCTGTCAGTTCTACCAGGATACCGGACAACTTGCGGTCCTGCAGATAGATATCATTCGGCCATTTGACCCGAACGTTATCCGCTCCCAGGCTCTGCAGTACTTCCGCAATCACAATACCGATCACCAGGCTCAGACCGATAGCGGCAGCAGGGCCTTGCTCCAGACGCCAGTACATGGAGAGATAAAGATTGGCCCCAAACGGTGAGAACCACTTACGCCCGCGGCGGCCACGACCAGCCTGCTGATATTCAGCGACACAGGCATCACCTGACTCCAGTTCGTCCAGACGATCCAGCAAATACTGGTTGGTGGAGTCAATTACCGGCAGCACGGTAATACGACCTTGTTCAATCTGGCCGGCAATCTTTTGCTCATCCAGCAATTCAATCGGCTCAGGGAGGCTATAGCCCTTCCCTGGTACGGTAAACACATCAACACCCCAGTCGCGGAGCGTCTGCATATGCTTGTTAATTGCCGCGCGGCTCATCCCCAGGCGTTCGCCGAGCTGTTCGCCAGAGTGAAACTCGCCATCCGCCAGAATAGAGATAAGCATCAGGGGTACGGTATTGTCTTTCATGCAATCACCTCTTCCGCGTTCACTTCACCCTGCTCTCCGATGAAGCGCACTTCAGGCTGTAGCCAAACGTTAAATTTCTCGCCAACCTGCTGGCGGACATAGTGGGCTAACCCTACGACATCATCGCTGGTCGCCTGGTTATCGTTGATCAGTACCAACGCCTGCTGACGGTGAACTGCCGCCCCGCCGATAGTTTTACCTTTTAGCTGGCACTGATCGATAAGCCAACCGGCCGCCAGCTTAACGCTGCCGTCAGCCTGTGGATAATGTGGCGCGCCAGGGAATGCAGCCAGCAATTCCTGAGCAACCTGAGCGCTGACGACCGGGTTCTTAAAGAAGCTGCCGGCATTACCATTTACTTTCGGATCCGGTAACTTGGTCATACGCATATGGCAAACCGCATCAAACACCTGGCGGGGGGTAACAGTTTGCGCATCGAGACGAGTTAAATCCCCGTAGGTCAGGACAGGCTGCCACGCTTTTTTCAGCCATAGCCCAACAGCCACTATCGCGTAACGATCCTGATATTCATGTTTGAAAATACTGTCACGATAGCCGAAACGGCACTCTGCGGCAGAAAGGCGCTGCTTGCGACCTGTTTCGAGTTCGATACAGTCTACGTATTCACATACTCGCTGCAGTTCGACGCCATAGGCACCAATATTTTGAATTGGTGAAGACCCCGCGCAGCCAGGAATTAAGGCCAGGTTTTCCAGCCCAGGCATTCCATTTTCCAGCGCAAATTGCACCAGTTGATGCCAGTTTTCGCCGGCGCCAACGTGCAAACGCCAGGCTTCAGACGTTTCGCTTACCTCGATCCCCATGATGCGGTTGATAATCACCGTGCCGGAATAGTCTTTCAGGAACAGAACGTTGCTTCCTTCTCCAAGGATCAGACAAGGTTGGTGTTCTGCAGCGGCGGCTTGCCAGGCAGTCAGCAACTGTTGTTCATTTTCAGCAAGTACAATTGCTTTGGCAGAATGGTTAATGCCAAAGGTATTCCAGGGTTTGAGGGAGAGGTTCATAGTGGCTTCCTGATGCAAAATCAGCATTAGTTTACCGTATATAGCGAGGGAAGGCTTGCCTGAATAATACCGGTTCAGGGCCGGGTTCTACTCATGATGGGCGTTAATGAATGGCGCTGGCAGGGAGGATGTTTCCCCGGAGGCGGTGCTGCGCCCCTTTTCCGGGCTACGGGACTGTAGCCCCGGTAAGCACAGCGCCACCGGGGGAGACGGCGGCGCGTCTGGCCGCAAAACACCAAAACAAAAGGCCCGGTCTTCCGACTGAGCCTTTCGTTTACGTTGCTATG
>NZ_JAQIRI010000017.1:0-25032 GCF_050600755.1 Klebsiella sp. 141162
GGCGTATATTACGCTTTCCTCTTTCAGAGTCAACCCTGAATTTCAGAATTTTTCTCTTCAACCGAACCGGCTGTTTGTGTGAAGTGATTCACATCTGCCGTGTCAGTGGGTGCGCATTATAGGGAGCTGCTGAGATATAGCAAGCCTTAAAATACAAAAAACTTATCAAGCGCTCATTAATTAAACTTTTCACGTTTATCCTCGTTAAGACAGAACCGATAAAACCCAGTATTCATGCGGCCTGCAGCGCATTCTCTACCGAAACTACTTTTTTGCGAAAACGCGATTTTTCTCGTTCACCCACCGCCGCTATCGCGCCAATGGTGAATTAAGCACCACTCTTGACCCATGACAAAGCGCTCAACTTCCTCTCCTTTCTATAATCAGAGCCGTTTCTTCCTATTGGTAATAATCTATGGCTTATCAACTCAACATTAACTGGCCCGAGTTTTTAGAGAAGTACTGGCAAAAGCAGCCGGTCGTATTAAAGAAGGCGTTTCCGAACTTCATCGACCCCATTACGCCAGACGAACTGGCCGGGTTAGCCATGGAGCCGGAAGTCGATAGCCGGCTGGTCAGCCTGGTTAACGGTAAATGGCAGGCCAGTAACGGTCCATTTGAACATTTCGACGGGCTGGGCGAAAGCGGCTGGTCATTGCTGGCCCAGGCGGTAAACCACTGGCATATGCCGGCCGCGGAACTGGTGCGCCCGTTCCGCGTGCTGCCTGACTGGCGTTTAGACGATCTGATGATCTCCTTCTCCGTCCCCGGCGGCGGTGTGGGCCCGCATATCGATCAGTATGACGTCTTTATTATTCAGGGCATGGGCAGCCGCCGCTGGCGCGTGGGCGATAAGCTGCCGATGCGTCAGTTCTGTCCGCATCCGGCACTGCTGCACGTCGATCCGTTCCCACCGATCATTGATGAAGATCTGGAGCCGGGCGACATCCTCTATATTCCACCGGGATTCCCGCACGACGGCGTGACCCACGAAACGGCACTGAACTACTCCGTCGGCTTCCGCGGGCCAAACGGCCGCGACCTGATCAGCAGCTTCGCCGACTATGTGCTGGAAAACGACCTCGGCGGCGAACACTACAGCGATCCTGATCTCACCTGCCGCGAGCATCCGGGCCGGGTTGAAGAGTATGAACTCGAACGTCTGCGCAACATGATGATCGACATGATTTGCCAACCCGAAGACTTCAAGCAGTGGTTCGGCAGTTTCGTCACCACGCCGCGTCACGAGCTGGACATTGCTCCGGCGGAACCGGCATATGAAGAAGCGGAAGTGGTCGATGCGCTGCTGGGCGGCGAAAAGCTTTCTCGCCTGAGCGGCCTGCGCGTTCTGCATATCGGCGACAGCTTCTTCGTACATAGCGAACAGCTGGATACCACCGATGCCGGAGCGCTGGATGCATTGTGCCGCTATACCTCATTAGGTCAAGAAGAGCTCGGCAGCGGCCTGAAAAATCCGGCATTCGTTAGCGAACTGACGCGCCTGATTAATCAGGGCTACTGGTACTTCGAAGAGTAAGAGAACGGCAATACTGCGGGCAGCCGCCTGGCGCTGCCCGCTATCTCTCAGACATTATCCAGACAACTCGCCCCCATCACCTCCACCACTGATTAGAGAGCTGGAATTTGTTGGCGATGCGCTTTTGCTTCCGCCTGATGGGCAAACGCCTGGCCATTATTCAGCGATTCATGAAATACCGCAGCCTGTTCATGTTCATTCATTTGTGAAAAAGAACGCGGCTGTTTCGGGGAGGCCGGATTGTCGCCCACCTGCGCAAGATGCCCCTGCGCCATCTGCTGATGGGCCGGCGACTGCCCGTTATTCATCATCTCATGCGCCAACGCCGCGTTGTGATGGGTCATTTCCGCAGCATTCGCCACACTTGCTGCAAAAATAACGCTGATAGCCACGATAGTGCGTACTGTGTTCATTCTATTACTCCCTGAAGATTAACAAATAGTGAGTCATCAACAGGAAGGATAAAATAATGGCTCTGTCGCCAGCGTGACCGCATTATGACGAAGCCGTCAGATGAGGTCGTTATTGCGCATATTTTGGTAATACCACAATAAAACGCGTAGATCGTTGATCGGACTTCACCGCCACGCTGCCGTGATGGGCGCTGACAATCGATTTTACAATCGCCAGACCTATGCCGCTGCCCTCGCCTTTGCGCTGGCGCGAGGGGTCGACGCGATAGAAACGGTCAAACAGGCGCGGCAAATGTTCAGCGGCAATCGGCGCGCCGGGGTTCTCCACCACCAGGCGAATCTTCTCGGCGCTTTCGCTCAACTGAATGGTCACCGCCTGGCCGGCAGGGGTATAGCGGATCGCGTTCGACAGCAGGTTGCTGA
Source organism: Klebsiella sp. 141162 (assembly GCF_050600755.1). Taxonomy (NCBI): domain Bacteria; kingdom Pseudomonadati; phylum Pseudomonadota; class Gammaproteobacteria; order Enterobacterales; family Enterobacteriaceae; genus Klebsiella; species Klebsiella sp. 141162. The sequence continues at coordinate 2,374 of NZ_JAQIRI010000017.1, forward strand.
TTGCCCGCCGCAGCATCAGCGGGTCGCCAATCACCCGGCAGTGGCTACCGACAAAACGCAGCGCCACCTCTTTCTCTTCCGCCCACGCTTCAAAGAACTCAAACACCTTATTCACTTCCTCGGCCAGATCCAGCGCCCGCTGTTCAGGGATCAGCTGGTTATTATCCGCCTGGGCGAGGAACAACATATCGCTGACCATCCGCGACATGCGTGAAAACTCTTCGAGGTTGGAATAGAGCACCTCTTCCAGCTCCTGCTGGCTGCGGCTCTGGCTTAAGGCGATTTCGGTTTGCGTCACCAGGTTGGTAATCGGCGTACGGATTTCATGGGCGATATCGGCGGAGAAATTAGACTGCCGGGTAAAGACATCCTCTATCCGCTCCAGCATATGGTTAAACGACAGCGCCAGCCGCTCCAGCTCGATGGGTACCGCCTGTGGGTCAAGGCGTACATCGAGATCCCGGGAGGTAATATTCTGGATCTGGCGGCTGATCTGGCGAATCGGCTTATGCCCCTGATAGACCACAAACAGCACGATGGCGATGATCAGCAGGCTGATTATCGACGCCGCGGAAATCAGCTTTGCTTTGAGCTCATTAATATAGTGCAGGTGAAAGTCGATCGATAAAGCCATCAGCAGATGCCAGGCCGGTTTACCGTCCGCCTGCTTGCCCAGCGGCAACATGATTAGCCGCCAGGAGCGGGTCTCCATTTGATGATTATCATGAACCATTTCCCGCGGCTGCGGGTCGGTCCATGAAATCACATTACCGTCGCGCAACTTCATCGCCAGACCCGGCGTGCTCATAATATGGCTGAGTTCCGGGCCGTCTGGCGACTGAAACAGAATATTGCCCTCGGCATCATCCAGACAGATAAAGACGTTAGCGTAGCCGCCAATCACGTTTTTTAAGATCTCCAGCCGCCGCTCCTGCGGATAGTCGGCATGGTTGAGCACCGTCTCAAGCGTGGTACTGAGCTGCTTGAGGTCGTGAACGTCGCGCTCTTCAAAGTGAGCCTTCACCGAATGGATCATGATCCAGGTGAAGGCAAAGAATGCAATGATGGTGGCGAGGCTGATAAAGAAGGTCAGCCGGGTAGCCAACGAAAAGGGGCGCTTAGCGGCCATCCGGCACCTCAAGCATATAGCCGACGCCGCGCACGGTCTGGATAAGCTTCGGTTCGAAGTCGTTATCGATTTTGGCACGCAGCCGCTTCACCGCCACGTCGATGGCGTTAGTGTCGCTGTCGAAATTCATATCCCACACCTGCGACGCGATCAGCGAGCGGGGTAGCACCTCGCCCTGATGGCGCAAGAAGAACTCCAGCAGAGTGAATTCTTTACTGGTCAGGGTGATACGAGTCGCGCCGCGCATCACCTTGCGGCTGACCAAATCAACGCTGAGATCGGCCGCCTGAAACTGGCTTTCTACTATTACCGCCGCCCCGCGACGCAGCAGAGTACGTACCCGCGCCAGCAGTTCCGCAAAAGCAAAGGGCTTCACCAGATAGTCGTCGGCGCCCAGCTCCAGCCCCTTCACCCGATGCTCGATAGTGCCAAGCGCGGTGAGCAGCAGGATCGGCATCCCTTTATTGGCGGCGCGCAGCATGCGCACGATATCCCAGCCGTTGACGTCCGGCAGCATGATATCGAGGATCAGCAGATCGTAATCGCTGGTCATCGCCAGGTGATAACCGTTAAGGCCGTTGTCGGCCAGGTCGACGACGAATCCGGCTTCGGTAAGCCCTTTGGTCAGGTACTCCCCGGTTTTCTTCTCATCTTCGACAATCAAAATCTTCACGGCTGGCTCCTTCACGCGCGCTCTGTGCGGGTATTCAATTTTAGAGGAGCCCCTCCGGATAGCAATGAAATATCAGGAAAATGACAGCTTTGTCATTTTCCTGTCACGCGTTGAACAGAGCCCGCTGCGTAAAGTATCCGCCATTGATAAATCGCCGAAAACCGTCTGTCGCCATGCGCCCAATTCAGCTTCTTTCTCTCAGCGTGATATTCGCCTTAACAGGCTGTCTGTCACTTGCTCCGGACTACCAGCGCCCCGCAGCGCCGGTGCCGCAGCAGTTCTCTCTCAGCCAGAACAAACTGGTTACCGCGACGGCGGGCTACCAGGAAACCGGCTGGCGCACCTTTTTCGTCGACCCGCAGGTGAAAAGCCTGATTAGTATCGCGCTGACCAACAACCGCGATCTACGGATGGCGACGCTGAAAGTGCAGGAGGCCCGCGCCCAGTACCGGGTCACCGACGCCGACCGCTACCCGCAGCTTAACGGCGACGGCAGCACCACCTATGGCGGCAAGCTCAAAGGCAACACCACCACCAGCAGCGATTATGCCGCTGGCTTGAGTCTCAGCTACGACCTCGACTTCTTTGGCCGGTTGAAAAACCTTAGCGAGGCCGACCGACAGAACTTCTTCGCCAGCGAAGAGGCGCGGCGCGCGGTGCATATCCTGTTGATTGCTAACGTTTCACAAAGCTACTTCAACCAGCGGCTGGCGGCGGCGCAGTTGCAGGTGGCGAACGACACCTTACAGAACTATCAGCAGTCTTACGCCTTCGTCGAAAAACAGCTGCTGACCGGCAGCACCACCGTTCTGGCGCTGGAACAGGCGCGCGGCATGATCGAAAGCACCCGCGCCGATATCGCCAAACGGCAGGGCCAACTGGCGCAGGCTAATAACGCCCTGCAGCTACTGCTCGGCAGCTATCAACGGCTGCCGGACGATAGCGCCAGCAGCGCGGTGGACCTGAAAGGCGTAACCCTGCCGCCGTCGCTCTCTTCAGAGATCCTGCTGCAGCGGCCGGATATTTTAGAGGCCGAACACAGCCTGTTGGCAGCCAACGCCAATATCGGCGCCGCGCGGGCGGCCTTCTTCCCGTCGATTACCCTAACCAGCTCTCTCTCCGGCAGCAGCAGCGAGCTCTCCAGCCTGTTTAACGCCGGCAGCGCGATGTGGAACTTCATCCCCAAAATCGAACTGCCGATTTTCAACGCCGGGCGTAATCAGGCCAACCTCGATCTGGCGGAGATCCGCCAGCAGCAGCAGGTGGTCAACTATGAGCAAAAAATACAGTCCGCCTTTAAAGAGGTGGCCGACGCGCTGGCCCTGCGCCAAAGCCTGGCCGCTCAGATTGCCGCCCAGGAACGCTATCTCGCTTCACTAAATATCACACTGCAGCGCGCGACTGCGCTCTATCGTCACGGCGCGGTCAGCTACATCGAAGTCCTGAGCGCCCAGCGCGACATTTTCACCACCCGACAAACCCTGCTGGAACTCAACTATTCCCGTCAGGCTAATGAAATCACCTTGTTCACCGCTCTCGGCGGCGGCTGGATGGAATAACCCGAGGAGTCTTGATTATGAATTCACTGTCTAAAATCGCCCTGTTCACCCTGTTCTCTGGCGCAGTGTTCGCGGCCCAGGCCGCCGACCCGCACGCCGGTATGGCAATGCACGAACAGCCCGCAGCCACGCAGACGCAAAGCATCACTGGCAAAGGCGTCATTAAAGCCATTGACATGGATAGTAAAAAAATCACCATCGCCCACGACGCCATCCCGGCGGTGAACTGGCCGCCGATGACCATGCGCTTCACCATCACCCCGCAGACGCAGCTCAACAATGTGAAGAACGGCGACAGCGTGGATTTCACCTTCGTTCAGCAGGGCAATCTGTCGCTGTTACAGGATATCCGCGCCCAATAACGGCCCGGCGACGGTAGGCTCCTCAACAACTGAATGGACGACACATGGCATCCCTGACACTGAAAAATACGGCGCTGATCCTCGGCAGCATGGTAATTGGCGGCGCGCTTACCGCGGCGCTGTATACCCGACTGACGCCTCCCCTGACTAGCGCATCCGCGATCGAGCAGCAGCGCAAAGTGCTGTTCTGGTACGACCCGATGTACCCGAATACTCGCTTTGATAAACCGGGTAAATCGCCGTTTATGGATATGGATCTGGTGCCGAAATACGCTGATGAGGAGAGTGCCGCCGCCGGTGCGCCGGGGGTGCGTATCGACCCGACGCAGACCCAGAATCTCGGCGTAAAAACCGCCGCGGTCAGCCGCGGGCCGTTGCGCTACGCCCAGACCTTCCCGGCCAACATCAGCTATAACGAGTATCAGTACGTGATTATGCAGGCGCGGGCGGCGGGCTTTATCAATAAAGTCTATCCGCTGACCGTCGGCGACAAAGTCAAGCAAGGCACGCCGTTACTCGAGCTGACCATCCCGGACTGGGTGGAAGCGCAGAGCGAATATCTGTTGTTGCAGGAGACCGGTGGCACCGCCACGCAGGTTGAGGGGATCCTCGAACGCCTACGCCTCGCCGGCATGCCGGATGACGATATCCGCCGCCTGAAAACCACACGTAAAATCCAGACCCGCTTTACCCTCAAAGCGCCGATCGATGGCGTTATTACCGCCTTCGATCTGCGTGCCGGAATGAATATCGCCAAAGATAATGTGGTGGCGAAAATTCAGGGCATGGACCCGGTGTGGGTCAGCGTGGCGGTGCCGGAATCCATCGCCTGGCTAATTAAAGACGCCTCGCAGTTCGCCATTCAGGTTCCCGCCTGGCCGGGCAAAACCTTCAGCATCAACAAATGGACCATTCTCCCCAGCGTCGATAGCGCCACCCGTACCCTGCAGCTGCGCCTGCAGGTCAACAACCCGGATGAAGCACTGAAGCCGGGGATGAACGCCTATCTGAAACTGACCAGCGAAAGCGCGCCGATGCTGCTGATCCCATCAAAAGCGTTGATCGACAGCGGCAGCGAGCAGCGAGTGATTACCGTGGATAACGAGGGCCGCTTCGTGCCGAAGCTCGTACAGGTATTCCATGAATCCGCCGGCGTTACGGCCATTCGCAGCGGTCTGCAGGAGGGCGAAAAAGTCGTCGCCAGCGGCCTGTTCCTGATCGACTCGGAAGCCAATATCTCCGGTGCACTGGAGCGCATGCGCGCGCAGGCTCCTGATGTCACGGCTCCTGCCGCCCACGCGCACTGAGGAACGGAACAATGATTGAATGGATTATCCGCCGCTCGGTGGCCAACCGCTTCCTGGTGATGATGGCGGCGCTGTTTCTCAGCATCTGGGGGACCTGGACCATCGTCCACACCCCGGTAGACGCCCTGCCGGACCTCTCCGACGTACAGGTAATCGTCAAAACCAGCTACCCGGGACAGGCGCCGCAGATCGTCGAAAACCAAGTCACCTGGCCGCTGACCACCACCATGCTGTCAGTCCCCGGCGCCAAAACGGTGCGCGGCTTCTCGCAGTTTGGCGACTCCTACGTGTACGTGATTTTTGAAGATGGAACCGATCCTTACTGGGCGCGCTCGCGGGTGCTGGAGTATCTCAACCAGGTGCAGGGCAAACTGCCCGCCGGGGTCAGCGCCGAAATGGGCCCTGACGCCACCGGGGTTGGCTGGGTCTTCGAGTACGCGCTGGTCGACCGCAGCGGCAAACACGACCTCGCCGAACTGCGCTCGTTGCAAGACTGGTTCTTAAAATATGAGCTGAAAACCATTCCTAACGTCTCGGAAGTGGCTTCGGTAGGCGGCGTGGTCAAGGAGTATCAGATTCTCGTCGACCCGATGAAGCTGACCCAGTACGGCATCAGCCTCGGCGAGGTGAAATCGGCGCTGGACGCCTCTAACCAGGAGGCAGGCGGCTCTTCCGTCGAACTGGCGGAAGCGGAATATATGGTGCGCGCCAGCGGCTACCTGCAGACGCTCGACGACTTCAAAAATATCGTACTGAAGACTGCTGATAACGGCGTGCCGGTCTATCTCGGCGACGTCGCGCGGGTGCAGATTGGCCCGGAGATGCGCCGCGGTATCGCCGAGCTTAACGGCGAAGGCGAAGTGGCCGGCGGCGTGGTGATCCTGCGCTCCGGGAAGAACGCCCGCGAGGTGATCTCGGCGGTCAAAGAGAAGCTGGCGTCGCTGCAAAGCAGCCTGCCGGATGGGGTTGAAGTGGTTACCACCTACGACCGCAGCCAGCTTATCGACCGCGCCATCGACAACCTCAGCTACAAGCTGCTGGAAGAATTTATCGTTGTCGCGCTGGTCTGCGCCCTGTTCCTGTGGCACGTGCGCTCGGCGCTGGTGGCGATTATTTCGCTGCCGCTCGGTCTGTGCTTCGCCTTTATCATGATGCATTTCCAGGGGCTCAACGCCAACATCATGTCGCTGGGCGGGATCGCCATTGCGGTGGGGGCGATGGTCGATGCCGCCATCGTGATGATTGAGAACGCCCATAAGCGGCTGGAGGAGTGGGAGCACCAGCACCCGGGAGAGAAACTAAGCAACGACATCCGCTGGAAAATCATTACCGATGCGTCGGTAGAGGTCGGCCCCGCGCTGTTTATCAGCCTGCTGATCATTACCCTGTCGTTTATCCCGATTTTCACCCTCGAAGGCCAGGAGGGCAAACTGTTCGGCCCGCTGGCCTTCACCAAAACCTGGTCGATGGCTGGGGCGGCGCTGCTGGCGATCGTGGTGATCCCGATCCTGATGGGCTTCTGGATCCGCGGCAAGATCCCAGCGGAGAACAGCAACCCGCTGAACCGCTTTTTAATCCGCATTTATCACCCGCTGCTGCTGAAGGTGCTGCACTGGCCGAAGACTACCCTGCTGATTGCGCTCCTGTCGATCCTGACGGTGATTTGGCCCCTTAACCGGGTCGGCGGCGAGTTTCTGCCGCAGATTAACGAAGGCGATCTGCTGTATATGCCGTCAACGCTGCCGGGGATCTCCGCTGCGCAGGCGGCGGATATGCTGCAGAAAACCGATAAGCTAATTATGACGGTGCCGGAAGTGGCGCGGGTGTTCGGCAAAACCGGCAAGGCCGAAACCGCCACCGACTCGGCGCCGCTGGAGATGGTAGAGACCACGATTCAGCTCAAGCCGCAGGATCAGTGGCGACCGGGGATGACCATGGAGAAGATCGTCGAAGAGCTGGATAAAACCGTGCGTCTGCCGGGGCTGGCGAACCTGTGGGTGCCGCCGATCCGCAACCGCATCGACATGCTCTCCACCGGCATCAAGAGCCCGATCGGCATTAAAGTTTCCGGCACTAATCTGGCCGATATCGACGCCATCGCCGAACAAATTGAAGTAGTGGCGCGCACCGTGCCGGGAGTCACTTCGGCATTAGCCGAGCGGCTGGTCGGCGGGCGCTACCTCAACATTGATATTCATCGTGAGAAGGCGGCCCGTTACGGCATGACCGTCGGCGACGTGCAGCTGTTCGTCTCGTCTGCCATCGGCGGCGCGATGGTTGGCGAAACGGTAGAGGGTGTTGAACGCTATCCGATCAATATCCGCTACCCGCAGAGCTATCGCGACAGCCCGGAGACCCTGCGCCAGCTGCCGATCCTCACGCCGCTGAAGCAGCAGATCGTGCTCGGCGACGTCGCTGAGGTTAAGGTCGTTACCGGGCCATCGATGCTGAAGACCGAGAACGCCCGCCCGACCAGTTGGATCTACATCGACGCCCGCGACCGCGACATGGTGTCGGTGGTGCGCGATCTGCAGCAGGCCATCGGCAAAGAGGTGAAGCTGAAGCCGGGCATCAGCGTCTCCTACTCCGGGCAGTTTGAGCTGCTCGAGCGTGCTAATCAGAAGCTGAAGCTGATGGTGCCGATGACGCTAATGATTATCTTCGTGCTGCTGTACCTGGCGTTCCGCCGCTTCGGCGAGGCGTTGCTGATTATCACCAGCGTGCCGTTCGCCCTCGTCGGCGGGATCTGGTTCCTCTACTGGATGGGGTTCCATCTGTCGGTGGCCACCGGTACCGGCTTTATCGCCCTCGCCGGGGTGGCGGCAGAATTTGGCGTGGTGATGCTGATGTACCTGCGCCATGCCATCGAGGCGGAGCCATCGCTGGAGAATCCGCAGACCTTCAGCGCCGATAAGCTCGACGAGGCGCTGTACCAGGGCGCGGTGCTGCGCGTGCGGCCAAAGGCGATGACCGTGGCGGTGATTATCGCCGGCCTGCTGCCGATTTTATGGGGCACCGGCGCCGGGTCAGAAGTGATGAGCCGTATCGCCGCGCCGATGATTGGCGGGATGATCACCGCGCCGCTGCTGTCGCTGTTCATCATTCCGGCGGCATATAAGCTGATGTGGCTGTATCGGCATCGGGGCAAGCGCGGAGAATAAATAAAGGCAGGCCCGTTGGTATTTCACCGGCGGGCCTTTTTATTATTAGACCCACAAGCAATTACCTCATTTAACCCTCACCCGCTCTCATATTATCTCATCCTCTGCGCCAATCGACCTTCACTCCTCGTTATCCCCTTTAGCTTCATTGATTTTCCTGCTCACCCAGGCTGCGTATTTATCACGCGGAGAAAAGGTGGGCCTTAAATTAATGAGCGCTATCGATGAACCTGAATCCTTTTCCACCCTGTTTATTTTTGCTGTTATTACTTTCCACCCTGAGCACGATATCCCCCTGCCATGCCTCGACAGCAAAGGTGGATAATTGTGAAGTTGGCTGCCCGACCGGCGGCAGCCAACAAACGCTTTTCCGCGCGGCCTACACGCTGAACAATAACCCCAGTCGTAAACTGGCCAACTGGGTAGCGTATAAAATCACCCGCGCCAGCGAGGCCAGCAACCGGGCGAGAGTGTGGAAGCAGGACCCCGATTTGCCTGCCGCCGATACGCTGGCGCCCGCCGACTATCGCCGGGCCAACACCTTACTGGCGGTCGATCGCGGCCATCAGGCGCCGCTGGCGAGCCTCGGTGGCGCGGCGGACTGGCCTGCGCTGAACTATCTGTCGAATATCACTCCGCAGGAAGCGGCGCTGAATCAGGGGGCGTGGGCGCGGCTGGAAGACGCGGAGCGCGCGTTAGCCGAGCGCCCGGAGGTGACGGCGGTTTATGCGGTCACCGGGCCGCTGTTCGAACGGCATATTGCCACGCTGCCCGCCGCGCCGGGCGTGGAGATCCCCAGCGGCTACTGGAAGATTATTTTCCTCGATAGCGGCCCGCAGAGCGGCCAGTACGCGGCATTTGTGCTGGACCAGGCGACGCCGCGCGATGCTAATTTTTGCGACTATCAGGTGACGGTGGAAGAGATCGAGCGCCGCACCAGTCCGCATTTGACGCTGTGGTCGGCATTGCCGGCGGCCGTTGCCGCAACCTTAAAAACGCAGCCGGGCAGGTTGGCGCGGGAAATGGGTTGCCAATAAGGAGCAAGGGGTAAAGGTGTCGACCTGTCGCGATTAACAATCGGCGTCTTACCGCCAGCCAGCAAACCAGATATAGTTGCCCTCCCTACCACCGCTAAGCGCTGTTGATATTGTATGAAGCTCGGTTATTTTTGTTACTTCCTGCTGGCCATCGCCGCCGTCGGCAGCCTGTTGCTGCCCTATTCCATCGCCATGTGGTTCCTGCTGGCGAACGTGCTAACCTGGCTTATCTACGGCATCGATAAATTAGCCGCCCGTAAAGCCTGGAGCCGGATACCGGAATCCGCCCTGCTGACGTTCGGCCTGCTTGGCGGATGGCCCGGCGCGATTGCCGGGCAGCAGTGTTTTCGCCACAAAACCCAGAAGCAGCCATTCAGAACGTATTTCATTATTAGCATCGTACTGAATGTTGTGGTGCTGGTTGGCGGGTATTGGCTGTACCGGGGTTATGAGGTGTAGGGTTGGTGAGTTGAATCTTGGTTAAGCAAATGCTATCAACGCCTAAGCCGTCGATAGCCCTCTACAACTAAAAGAGCAAGCCCGGTGGATATCCCAAACTTAATCATTAATAACGTAAATTCGTAATCATTCATAGCCTCTTCCCCATCGCCAGAAATGGATATGTGAGTCATAAACGTGTCACCAACCCAAGCATCTGGGATGAGATTTATGCTGGCAATTAATGCGACGGCGAATAAGATAATTTTCACTTCCGAGAGACCATTGTGGTAAAACACCATACTAACTGATTAATAGTTATGATTTCATGCTTTCTTTTTTCTTGCTCTTATCAAAAACAAGCTATCAAAGATGATAATTAACGGATCATTTTATATAAATTATTAATCAACCACAACACAGAACTATTAGCAGATTAGTTAACAGTAACTTTTATATGCAATCGTAGGGGAATAATAGGCTCATATTTATTATACAAAAAAGGGCAATTATAATGACCATCAAAGAAAGAGATCTATTCGATGCCGGATTCACTGAGAGCGATGTCGAGAGTCTGCATCGCAGGCTTGCAGCAGCAGAAGGAAATTTGAATGAACTGATTTCAGTGCTATCCCGCCGATTCCGGGTGGCATTTTGGGTTACCGTTGCCCTGGTTGTGGTTATGTTCGTCACCACCTTATGCGGCCCTCAGAAATACCTCATCTCTGGAGGTCTGGGTACTGTTGTAGTGCTGGCTATTACCTGGGGTACATACTCACCATTCCTGGCCTGGAAGGCTAACCAACTGCAGAAAAAAAAATCTCATCAAAAAATAGATAGTGGTCTCTCTGTATAACAACGCCATTCAGTCGCTACCTCACTCTGCCAGCATCTGCGCTTTAAGCTCTTTCGGCGTATATGGCGGGTTTCGCCGATGCAGCATCGCGTGACAGTTGGGGCAAACAGGGATCAGGTCAGTTTTCGGATCCAGACGATAGTCCTGTTTAATCTCCGATAGCGGCACCAGATGATGAATATGGATAAAGCCCTGGCCGATATCACCGTAGCGCTTAGCCATATCAAGGCCGCACACCTGACACCGGGTACCGTGATAGCGCAACGCGGCCTCGCGGGCCTGGCGATCGCGCTCATAGCGGTTAACCATAACCTGAACCGCAGCCCCTTCCACAAACTCGCTTTTCGTCTGTAGCTCGTCGGGAAAAAGGGTAATGCCGGCATCATCTACTCGCTCCTGAACGATCTTGAATCCTTGTTCCAGCAACAGACGGACGCATTTGGATTTGATCCCACCGCTGAAATCCGCCGGCGTGAACTCCGTTTTCGTCGCCATGGTGGCCGCTATCCCAACGATAGCTTTAGAGGGATAACGACGTCCTTCGAATTCGACTTCATACAAACGCGCATCTTTAAACTGATGCGCTATACCCTCGTCGTACGCGCAGATGGCTTCGATGATGCATTCTCGCGATAGATGATCTGGCAACCGTTTCATATGGCTGAGCTATTTGATGATGAGTGACTTCATTATAGATAGAAAGCGGAATAAATTTCGAATAGATAAATCATGGTGATAGTTGAAAAGAGACCTGGGTTGGATATCGAATCCCGGTGGCTTGATCGGCAGCAGTTTTGCGAGCATCATCGCAATTATTTAGCAAAAAACGTAACGCGATGCCTTCCAGTAAAACTCTGCAACAAGCGATCGCCAATATCACTATCTGGCGCAAAGGCGAACAGCGTGCGCCGCATAAACCTCTGCTGTTGTTGCACGTGCTATCGCATTACCAGCACGGACATACGCGGATGTTCGATTACGCCTCAGAGGTTCGTGATGAGTTACATAGCCTGCTGGAGCGTTTTGGTCCACAGCGCGCGCAATACCGCCCCGATATGCCTTTCTGGCGTCTAAAAGGCGACGGCTTCTGGGAATTACGCAACGCTGAGCAATGCTCAACTGAAGGCAGCAGACAGCCTCCCTCTAAAGAACTGGAAACCTATCACGTCGCGGGCGGCTTTGACGAAGAACACTTCGCGCTGCTGAGCAAGAATAAGAGGCTGATTAACACCCTGGCGCATCAGATCCTGCAGGCCCATTTCCCGGAGAGTATTCAGGAAGAGATCGCCGATGAGATGGGGTTTGATATCCAGCAAATTCGCAAAGAACGCGACCCGCTGTTCCGCCAGCAGGTGCTACGCGCTTATAACTATGAATGCGCTATCTGCGGCTTTAATATGCGCCATGACAACACCTCCGTCGCGCTGGAGGCTGCGCATATCAAATGGAAGCAGCACGGCGGCCCATGTGAAATTCCCAACGGCCTGGCGCTATGCGCCATTCACCACAAAGCGTTTGATAAAGGCTCGATTGGCCTGGATGAGCATATGCGGGTACAGATTTCTCCAGCGGTTAACGGCGGTGGAATTGTCGGAAAGCTGTTCTGGGATTTTGATGGTAAGCAAATTGGATTGCCTCAGGGGAAGGACTGTTACCCGAAAGAGGGATTTGTGGAGTGGCACAGGAGAGAGGTATTTAGGAGGTGAGGTAAGGCACGCGACTATATGGCACGGAATCGCCCCCCCCTATTTTGTCAACGTCCCGGTACTATCAATAAAGAATTCATGAACATATTTTTTATTATTTAAACCGTAGTTAATGACATAAGTATGATTCTTCTTCCATTCAATATCGATGCAATTGTCAGGATATGATGACATTAACTTGTCATAACCAGAACTCATTACCGTTTGCGTCTTACCGTTTTCGCCTGAATCAATAGTGTAGTAATTCAATACATCCCTTTTATCCAAACTAAAGCAAAGATGCTCTCCATTAATAATGGTATCTCTTGGGTGTGGCGCATGATTACCACCAGGACAACCGGAAATAAGAAAAGTTAAAGGTAAGATAGCGAATCTCTTCATTGTGGAAATCCCTTCATAACTAATTTATATTTTTGAAGCAATGTATAATCAGATTCTTTATGATCATAATCTCGTAATGCAGGCAGATACAGATAATTTTTAAAACCGTAAGCTTGCAACAACCAGTAATCACTAACTAATGAAGCCTGCTGTTCTAAGCTATAATGTCGTATGTTTTCCTTGTCTAAACTATAACTGTAATCAGCAAATCGGGAGAAAAACCCTCTGGTTCTGACAAACATTCCGTGCTGCGCTTGCCATACATGCATTAACTCATGCATGAATCTATGTTTTTTCTGCACATCAACTTCCATTGAAAAATCATGGGAGTAGGTGTCTTCCCTAAACCATATTTCGCCATTAGGGCTCATAGCAATATCAGTAGACTGTAGATTGAATGGCAAATAACTTTCCCGATGAATCCACACTGTATTGTACCGGAGACCGTAGCCGTATAGCTTTCTTGCTAACCCAATCTCACCAGTGGTTATAAGCCTCGTTCCGCCGGGTTTGATACGCGTCCCGGATGTCGCGTTAATCCTCTCGTTTACAGGCATTCAAAATCCCTCTGAATTGCAGCGGCATTGTTTATTTATCGTACGCCAATGCAATCGACAAGGGAAAGATTTTTATCCGAAAAAATTTGCAGCTGACTTAGCATAGTTAATGGGAATACAATACTCACATTCGTTACACGAAGTGTTTAAACAGATACTGAATTTCCGGCACAAAAAGATGCCTTCAGGTGAATTGGTTGCCGATTGGGTGCGAAGGCCGGACTCGCCTTTTCTTTTAATTCATTGAAAATTAATGGGTTGTGAGATTTTATTTTGGGGGTTTGCCCCCAGAATGGGACATAAAATTGAATACTGCGTGGAAGATCACAAAGTTGCGTGATTATTTTCCAGGTCCGAAACGCATTCCAGAGTAAGGCTTCTCACGGCACTGCGCCAGTCGAGATGCTAAATTACCTCAAATCCATTCCGATTCTTGAAAACTGTATCCCGTTTGTATTCCTGTATTTTTATTTCATAAAACCGGGATCAAATAATTTATGAAAACACATAATTTAAATTTCAAAAGAATATTTGGAATAAATGAAATTACCAGTAACGCAGTGAACACAGTACTGGTAATAATATCATTTAATTCACACCTAATGCCTTGTACACCGCATCCACAGGGTCAGCATAAAAGCTTACCTGGAACTTGGTAAATAACTCAGTCGGTACGGTAGGAATATCCATAGCAGACGCCATAGGGAGCAGTACCTTTTTAGCACCGCTATCGAATGCTACCTGCAGACATGCAGCTAAATCCTGAACGGGATTCGTCACGCCGCCCAATGTCATGCCGCCCAATACGACCATTTGTTCCTGAACCGGTTTTGCCAGCAATATGGAACAAAACGCGATTAACGCGGCCAGACTGGTGGTTGTACTCGGTCCTGTGCTGTGCAGCTCCACCACATGAAGATGATATTCATGTTCAGAGAATTTAGCCGCAGCACTGATACGACCTAAGTTACCTTTGAAGTAGTCAAAACCCACGCGGATCGCTTCTTTCGCTGCTGTATTCGACCCTAAACCTGATACCGCATGTTTGCCATTACCGGCAGTCATCTGCGTTTCAAAACGATAGAGGCCCGTCATGCCTGAATCAGCCTGAGTGACCAGATGCACTACGCCAGGTTTCGGCATACCGGCGGGAATCAATTCACTACCCCCCTGCTCCGGTACGCTCACGAAGAACTCTTCCAGGCTCTCGTTATCGATATAACTGAAGTTCACATCAAAGAACTCCAGGCCACCGAGTTTCTTAAGCTGCTCTTTAACGCGACGACGGACCTCCAGTGCATAAGTCAGGCAAACCCGGACATCTTCTTTGTCGTAAGCGCCATCCGGGTGCATTAGCTTCAACAGACCGGATACAGTGCGACGTACGGCAATCACGTCACGCTGATTGAGGTTATTTCCCAGCTTGAAGAATTTATCAATTGCATCGGAGAAGCTACGTTTACGCATCTCGCGCATGTATTCAGCGAGGTAATCCGTAATCAAACCATAGCGATTGGTGAAAAACTCCGGACGCATCTTTGGAATTTCCCAACCAGGAATATAAGCATGGAAGCGGTCAAAAAATGCAGTATCAATCATCGCATCCGGAAACGGTGCAAGCAGATGACTGGTTTTGACCAGCGTGTCCACGCTCTGGTTAATGTTGCCGACAAACACCATGGAGGCTTTACCTTCGATGGAATCACGACCACGAGAGAACGAACCTGACGCCATGTAGTCCTTCATGATCTGCACGCCATCTTTGTCTTTGAAGGTGATCCCTGCCACTTCATCAAACGCGACGACGTCCCACATACCCACAAGACCAATCTGCCGGCTGGCCATGTTGTAAAACAAGTTCGCTACCGTGGTTTGCCCGCCAGATACCAGCAGAGAGTTAGGGGAGCATTCTTTATAAACATGGCTCTTACCGGTACCACGTGGTCCAAGCTCACAGACGTTATAGTTGTTTTCCACAAAGGGAATCATGCGAGTAATCAGATGCCACTTGGTACGCTGTTCAATATTCGCAGGCTCCATCCCGACAGAACGTAACAGCACGTCAATCCACTGGTCACGATCAAACTGCTTGCGGGCCTCAAATACCTCGTCCATATCCATATTTGGCATCTGGATCGGCTTCAGTGTGAACAGCGAGAAAGGAGACGTTTTTTGCCCTTCTTCATAAAAGTAGTTCACGGTGATCATGCACCAGATACCACCCGTCAACAGTTTCTCATTGTCTTTCACCATCTGAGACGGCACCAGGGCATCTTTAATACCGAGGTTAGAAAGCTGGGCTTCGTAAACGTCTTTCTTCTGGTTTAGCTTTACCGTGACCTTATCGATAATTTTGTAAGAACCACGCTCGCGAATCAGTGATTTCACTTTTTCTGCTTCATCCGGGCGGACGTAGTTATCAGAAAGAATACGCTTAACCGACTGCAGCCCCTGCTCGACAACCTCATCATCATCGGAGGCACAGTACATACCGAGTAGATATTCCAGTACGTAAACCGGAACATTAGCCCCTTCTTTAAGTTGCTTAGTCAGATCCTTACGCACCACGCGACCGCGAAAGTGCTGATTCAACAATGAATCCAGGTCCTGAGCCAACACAGAGGCCGTTTCCATGTTACTGGCTGAGTTATCCTGCTGTTGCATAACGCCTCGCTTAAAAGAAGTCATCCTGAAATGCCAGGTCGATCGTGATCGGGTAGCGACCATACTCTGTTGCGCTGTCTGCATTCTCTAGGATAAGAACATACTTGTTTTTACGATTGAATGCCGTCCCCATGAGTTTCATGGTTACATCGCGGGTGCGTTTACCCATATCTTCGTTATCACTGTCGAAGCATACTGTTTCCGTGCCGGAGACGACTTGGTTGTTTTCATCGACGATAAAGATATTCAGCGTGCGCGGTTCATTTAAATCATTCACTGCCGAAGTCTGAATAAAACCAACTTTATCAATGCTGTTAACCAGTTTGATCACCTGATCCCGCGCAACAACGGACACGGGCTGCCGCTGGGGTTGCTTCTCAGCCGCTTTCTTTTCAAGCGCGCGAATCTTCAACACAGGAACACACACCTCCTGCAGCATGGCTCCGCCATGAACGAAACGAGCACCACCTACGAAGTGGAAACGCTGTACCCCTTTAGGCAACAGGAATTCACTCTCATCGCTTGCGCCTGCAGTATCTGCCAGTTTACCGTGCCAGCAAAATTCACTTTCAGGCAGTTGATGACCTACAATAAAACGCTTATTCGCTTCAATCGTGTCTTTAGCTTTACTTTCCAGCTTCGTTTTATCCTGCTCCACCAGCGCTTGTTGTTGGAACAGGAACCCGTGATCGGCGGTAACAAAAATTCGGCTGGCATTAAATCGGCTACGTAAGCGTGAGACCAGATCTTTTAGCTCGGTAATAGCGCTTCGGCAAGCCTCGAATGTTTTATCTTCGGTTGCCGCCTTATCACCCATCGCATCTATAGTGTCGTGCCAGATGTAAACCACGGAAGCGTTGCGGATTTGTTCGTTCACTTCCTGATTATTGGCGTTCTGCAAGTCCTTTGCTTTCAGCGCTACACCTTTCACCTTCGCAAGAATAGCGGCTCGTTTTTCAAACCCGGAAGTGGACATCCCATCGGCGTAGACTACACCAGAATTATCAGGAAGATAGCTCAACGACTCATGAGGTAACAGTGCAGCCATACCCAGTTGGGTATAGCTTGGGAGCACTCCGGTCTGGGAGCGCAGCTCTGCGCTGAAGTGCTTCTCATGGTTAATATGCCTGCCCAGCTCTTCCGCCACTTCATAGCGCAGTGCATCCGAGATCACGACAAAAACGCGTTTCACCTGAGAGGTGTCAAACTGACGTTTAACATTCTCTTTATAGAAATTGCGCTGCAGGGGTATTCCGCTAAACTGCCAGGTCTGCATACGTTTTTCTGCTTCCAGTAGTTTGTTCCAGCCACGACTTAGTTCAGCCAGGTACCAATTGCTGTATAACTCTTCGATGAATTTATCCAGTTCATGCAGGATCATCGCCCCTTTGCTGTGCACCGGCGCGGCATATTCATTAAACAACCGATAGGTCTGATCGAAGCGATAAATTTCGTCGCAGTAGGCCTTCCAGAACGCGCCTGTATCGGGGAAATTAAACCCGTCAGTGTAGCGGTTACGCAAATTCAGCAAACGTTCCGCCTGACGAATAGCATTCCAGATAGAAAGATACTCTGGACGTGTCTGGCTCCAGTATTTAGCACTGCGCTCTGAAACCAACGCTTTAAACGCATCTCTATCAAGAGTGGTGCTCTCTTCCTGTAACTGAGTCACCAGACCACGAATAATAATTTGTTCAATGGCCTCGAACGTTTCGCATTTTGCCAGTACGTATGGTGAGCTGTGGTTGTAGTGCTCTTTTGGCTGCAGTGTTTGTTGCAAATCCTCTGCACAATAATCGTATTCTGCTTTATAGCGACGATCGTTGCGCCACGCTCCCATAAAGGCCAGAGAAGATGCTCGGCCAGCAGCGGTAGCCAGTACATTTTTACTTAACCAGTCACGATGCGCTTCATCACCCTGCGCCCAGAGATCGGTACAGAACAGTTTCAGCAGCAGGTTTTCCAGTGACGGAGTTTCAAACTGGTACCCTAGCTCAAGGCGAAGAATTTCCCAAAGCACCTCATCCAGGCCAAGTTTCTTCAGTACGGCGAAGGTGTTCTCCAGCGCGCTATCATCCTGCTGCCGAGCCGCGGCAAATTGCTGAATCAGAGCAAACAAAATTTCTTTGGTTTCAAAGGTACTGGCCCCGACCACCACTGCCAGCATTTTCTTATCGAGAGAGTTTTCCGTTTCGCGCTCGGTGACCCATCCCTTCAGGATCTGAGTTCGTTTAACGGTAAAGAAGGCTTTGCGAAGCTGAATATGTTCGCGTAAACCAAGTTGTGGGATACCCAGAGAGTTCAGGGTGATCGCCGCATAATCAGCGTGGAATTCGGTGCTATAGAGGCGAATATCCAGCAACCAGTCCTGCTCACGAGCGGGAACCTCACTGGTGAAATAGAGTAAAAATTTTTGCTCAGGCTCGTCGATTTCGAGTCGTTTTTTTGTTGCGAGCACAGAAACGCCGCGCATATCCAGCAGCGCAACGTTGTCGAGATCCAGCTCATTGAGCGAATCAGTAAAACGTTGTTCTGGGTCGTGCCAGAAGACTATGCGGTGATTTAAGAACTTGTCAGTAAGTCCAGCAACTAATTCTTTACTTTGCAATTTATAATCCCATTCTCACCCAAATCGGGGATAAATCATTAGGAACCGGAAGCGTCCTAAATAGATCCTTTTGACGCTGTTCCCTACCACGCTGTCCCAAGAAACTAGTCAGGAGTGGATCAACAAACTTTTCAAAGAAAAGTTTGCCGTGAATGCAGATAGTAAGTTGTTCTGACAGAGAAACACGTTCGATCTGTTCTTTACGCTGTCGTATCTGCTGCGTAAGGTTAGCAGGATCAATTAACGTACCCCATGAGCTTAAAATTCTCTCGACCTCTGCATCTTGTCGTACCGTATTCACATCAAGTAAAGCTGAATTAAACCCAGCCGCACGAAGCCTTTCCCAGAGGGGGTTAATTACATACCAAATTGCAGCATGATTGAACCATCGTTGTACTTCTAGCGCAAACAGGTTCGTGAAGGCATGTTCCCCCCCTTCAATAAGCGCCTGATGTTTTGGCTGTAACGCCTGCCAGATTTCAGAAGGATTTACCAAATAGCTCTCAATACAAAACCTAGGTAGAAACATAAGCCGAGGATTTTCATGCTCTAATTGCATAATTTTATCATCAGACCATTCATCGCGATCGATAAGGCCATACCAGGTGTTTTCTAAGGAAAGGATATCCAAGACATTTTGTTTTTTATCAGCTTTAACCAATACCCATTGATGTTCCCAACTAGGATTATGTTTGGTCAAAAGTTGCTGAAAAGCTGCAACATCGTCGACCCCTTCCAGTACCAAGACTCGTTTATCAGGAAACGCAGCAAGATCTCGATCTTTGATTTGCTGAATCAGCCTATCAATCTTTGCCATTTGCATCGTCCTTGAGTCTACCTAAATCAACCCTGATACCTAAGTTCTCATAACGCTCCCACACTTCGGTCGCATGAGATGTCACAATTAACTGACCATTTTGATTTCTAACGATATTTTCAACCGCTGCTAGAAGTGGTGATACCAAAGATGGATGAAGATGCAGGTCAGGCTCATCAATGAGTACGACGCCACCTGGCTGTAACCACCGTTGAAGCATGTAGAGAATGATCAGAACTTGATGTTCACCCGCGCTCAACTCGTCCAGGTAATGAAATCCTCCACGAATATCTTTGAGTTTTACCCGTAAACGCCCCTCACCAGGACGAATGTCAGGTTCTATCTCTTTTCCAGACAGGAACTGATTCAGTGTTCTAACAACCTCATGAAATTTATGTAATTGTGTGGTTTTCAGGTTAATCAGTGATGATTCAAGCTGGCCTTGCCAGTCGTCTGTTGGCTGATAACGAGTTATCCAACGCAGAGATAAAAAATCTGGAAGCGGTTCAGAGACTTTTCGTTTCGGCGCAACCCACCGGCGCTCTTCTGCATCCAGGTAGATAACATTTGGCGCATTGATGTTATCGTGCGTCAGCACCATTCGTTTATGTAAGGTTGCCCATTTTTCGAACCAGTCATATTCAACGTAAGAGAGTTCTAACTTTCTAATCCTTCTTGACGTTCCTGTCTGAGACTGAGTCTCACCAATCCAGGCAATATCCTGATATCGAGATTTAAGATGCTCAATCCAAACCAAATCGCCAAAAAAAAGGCCGACCTTTTTATCCGTTAAAAGTGACAGGTCATCAAGAACGACGGCAACACCATCCCAGCGTTCAAGCCATTTGCGAGCCTCGCTATTGGCTGGCAACAATTTACGCTGATCAAGCCAATACCCAAATGCTTCCCATAACATTGCAACAGAACGCAAAACTGTTGATTTTCCACAGCCATTTGGACCAGTGAATAATACGTTATTCTCAGTTTCGTCGGTCCAGTCATTGGCCAATGATATTGGAACGTCGGCCAATGGACCTACTGCAAGGGTATAGATTGCCGTTACTTTCATCATGCCTCCTGCGGGGTGCTGCCAGTGATCGCTTTTACATCCGACAGCAGATCGCCAAATTTGCCGTAGTTAACCTTAACGCCGTCATCTAAATCAATAGTGATACGTCTATCAGCATAGTGACGCAAGCGGTCGTCAAAACTGCGCAGCTCATTGAATTTTTTGCTCAACCCATCCAGCTCTTTTTTCAGACGGGTAGTGGCAGCGCCGGATTCAGCATTCTTAAGCTGATCGTTAACCAGATCGATATTGCCTTGGTATCGCGCAAGCAGCGGAACCACGTATTCGGTGCGCATACGTGACAGCGTGCCTTCATTATAACGGTGCAGATACACCAGGCACTCAAACGCCTTCTCTTTACCTGAGCTGAATAGCCAGTAAATTGGGCGCTTTTTGTACATCTTCATATGATCTTTCCAGAACTGGGTGGAAAGATAGCGACGGATGGTATCCAGCGAAGACTCGCCTTTTTTCGGTTTGATGGCGTACAAGCAGAGGCTTTCGGCGATGAAATTGAGGTTTTCCTGCAGATGCTCTTCGCCCCAGACGGTGCGAACGAATTCTTTCACGCGGGCAGTGACATCGTCGTCGAACCAGTCGGAATCCATTAATGGCAGGATACCGTCTTCATCGGCAGGGAAGGTTTGGTAGACACCTTCGGTGACTAATTCGGCAAAACCTTTGTTACCTTCGTGGGCATACACCAGACCTTCACGATCGAGAGAGTAGCGACCCATCTGACAACCAATAGTATAGGAAATGAGTTCAACAGAAATGTCAGATTGATAACGTTCTTTAAGTTTTGCACCATCATTTTCTTCGGGATATCTATACGCTGGGTTATTCTTTAACGTGATAGCCTCAATTGGAATGCTAGTCTCTATTTCTTGTTTTATATTAAATAAAGAAGAAAAATAAATGTTATTATCACATTCAAGCTCTTGACATCTTTTAACTATTAATTGATATTTGCTAACGTATTGAGAGTACGCCTCTGAAATCCCCCCACATTCATTTAATAATGGATTTCTTTTGAATTCCCATGCGGATTCGAAGCTATTCCAATCATTTTTATGCAACTCAATTAATTCATTAGCAATGTCATTAATAAATGATTCATTCATTTGAGAAGGAACTGGTAGATTAGAAACATTACCCACCTGGAAATTTAACGTAGGATTCATTAATTTCATAAAGTAATGAGCAACACTCGAACACATGTATGCTGTATAATTAAAAATGCAATCTTTTCTTGGAAATGCAGATGATCCAGCCACATCGAAAATCGCATGGGTATCGGAGTACCTAGCACCAAAGTAAGATGAACTAATAAAAGACCAAGTTATTGATTTTTTTCTATAGTAAGCAATGTTCTGTGGCCGAGACCTTTGCTTGCCATTCTCATCTGAATAGTTTCTTATTTCGTAGCCATCACTTTCCCAGTTAACTACATTTTCATTATTACCATACCATTTCCTGAACTCACCACCTTTATTATATGGAAACCATTTCCTTAAGCTTTCAGTTGAAGAATCAAAAAATGAAAATTTATCAATTGATATCTCCTGCCATTCTCTGACAAATTTATCATTACTCCCAGTTTGTAACCCGACTTTTACAGGGACTTGGCTTGATAATGTATTGTTATGGGAAAAGGCTGCTCTTGTTGCATCACTAGCCCAATACGCAATTGGAAAGCCTGGGATCTTTTTGAGGTCATTTTGTTCAGAATTATCAAAACAATTTTCCCGCGCCAGCAAAGCGCTTTGTTTTTGCTCTTCATTACCTTCAACCAAACGGAAAAAAACAGGTTGATAACTATCGGTCCAACAATTATTAATCACCCATGCAGTTGTCTGAACTACCTCTCCCGATATCTGCCCAAATGCCCGTGCACCTAAATGTGCCATGGTGATAATCGTTTTATTATCCAGCAACCATCCTCGAAGCGCTTCATAGCTCGACAGGAACATCCATGACTGCATATTCACTTGCGCGTTAAAGCCGTTTTCTTTAAGTAAAGAAAACGCATGCTGCATGAATATCGCAAACAGATCCGACTTGCTGTCCGGGAATAGTTTTTTAGCAAACTCTTTCAGCTCGCCATTCATTCCTTTCCCACCCATATACGGCGGGTTCGCTACCACCGCATCATAGCGCTGCGCCAGGATCCACGCCTGATGGATATATGGGAGCAGCTCTACCGCAGCCTCTTTCTGCTGGTTATCACCTTCAACCGTCAGGCGATACAGTCCATCCAGAAGCACTTTTAACGCCATTTCATCTTCCTGCGGTACCTGAATCAGTGATCCCAGCGTTTTTGCCCTAGTGAACA
>NZ_JAQIRI010000018.1:0-20165 GCF_050600755.1 Klebsiella sp. 141162
TTATCCTTGTCGCGAATGGTGATGGTGCCGTCAGCCACAGCGGCCTGAGTCGTGCCTTCGGCATGCCCACTGTTGCCCGCCGCCGCAATCATCCCACCCGGCATATTGCCCTTGAACTGGTCGCCGAAGCTGCCCGCGCCGCTGATACTGATGCCCGAGTGCTGAGTTTTGAAGTCCGCTTCGTTGTGCAGGTCGCTGAAGCCCAGCGTACCGGTATCGAGGCTGTTTTTGTCCGCCGTGGCCGTGGAGGCAATCACTGCGCCATCCAGTTGGGTATGGTTGCCCGCGGTGATATCAAAGCCGCCATCACCGGCGAACATCCCGGTTTGTTCGGCAACAGAGTCAAAGCGGCTCTTCATCTTGTCCTGGGAGGCAGAGATATAGCCGGAGCCCGTCATGCTGCCGAAGGTGAAGCTGCCGCCCGCCGCCACGCTGCTCTGCTTGCTGTCGTATTTGTTGCTGTCCTGCTGGCTGCTCATCAGCAGGTCGTGCCCCACTTTGGCGACAATTTTATTGCCGCTGACCTGTGCCCCATTGAGCACGGTGTCATTCCCGCTCTTAATGGTGACGGTCTTGCCGCTGTCGATGGTGGTTTCAGTCCAGTCGGTACCGTTACCTTTATCTTTGCCATTGGCTGCGTTGACATTGGCAAACACGCTGATACCGGCACCTTTACCTGCACCAATACTTACGCCGACACCGCCTCCGCTGCTGCTGTTCTTGCCGCTGGACTGTTGAGTGTTAGCAGCCCCGCTGAGAATGACGTCATGCCTGGCGTCCAGCAGCGTGTCGCCGCCCGCTTTCACCTGGCTTCCGGCAATAACGATATCGCCGCTGTTCGGGCCCTTACCTTTTCCATTCGCGGTAATGGAGAGATTGTTGCCTGCATTCAGCGTGCTGCCCGTTATCGTATCGCTCTCAGCGTGCTGCTGCGATTTGGATTTCTGCGTGGTCAGCGAGAGGCTGACGCCCATCGCGTTCGGGTCGGCCGTCAGGTCAGCCGCCTCAGCCGCCTGTCCGGCCTGCACACCGGAGAGCACAGTTTTAGTGGCCTGAAGCGCTTTGAGCCGTCCGTCACTTTCCTCTTTGGTATCCTGTGCCGCCGTAACCGCATTATTAATCGCGCTGCCGACAGTGCCCGAAAGCGCCAGCGTCAGCCCACTTTTCTTCTGCTCGAAGGTTTCATCGCGGGTACGTTTGTCGTGGCCCGGGTCGATGATGACGCTGCTGCCGCTGAGACTCATGTCCTTCCCGGCAATCAGGTCTGCGCCGCCGATGTGCGCCTGGTTTCCGGCAGCGATAACCACGTTACCGCCCGTAGATCCGACGGTGCTGAAGCTCTGGCTTTGCGTGGTGCCCGCCTCGCGTAAATCGTGGGTAGTCTTGCTACTGCCGATACTGATCCCGATCCCCCCGGTGCCCATCAGGCCGGATTTTTTCTCTTCCTTAAAGCGCCAGGAGGTATCCGTGTTGGTCGCGGCCACGATATCGACGTTATTACCTGCGTCGAGCGCCACGCTGTTATCGCCCACTACGGAGGAGCCTTTCACCAGCAGGTTGTTGCCCGCCTGCACGGTGACGCTGTCGCCGGAAAGCAAGGTACCTGCTTCACGGGTCGCACTGTCTTCCTCTATGATGTGAGTCGTTTTCTTGCTAAGGAACCCTTTTTTGGTCTTTGTCTCTTCCCTGTAGTGGTAATCACTTTCCGTCGCCGTGGTCAGGTTCACATCGCGGCCTGCCGCCACGCCGATATCCCCGCTGGCGGTCACCTGCGCCGCTTCGGCGTTGACGTCGCGTCCGGCGACGATGGTGGTGTTGCCGGAGCTGGCGATTTCGGTCCCCTGCTGGCGCACGGATTCATCGATAACGGTTTTCTTTTTCGAGTGTGAGCTGCTGCCGGTCACGGACTCTTCCGCCAGCAGATTAACGTCGCGCCCGGCCTGGATCCCGACATTCCCTTCCGCCGCGATGCCTGCCGCCTGGCTGGTCACGTCCCGTCCGGCAACCAGCGTTACGTTGTCGCCCGCTGAAATCGTTGTTCTGTCGGCGCTGCCCTGATGACTTTCACTGCCGCCCGTGCGGCTGGTCTGCCCGCTGTCAGCCGCGTTCAGGTTCAGATCATTTCCCGCCACCAGCTGCGCGGTTTTACCCGCATTGATAGCGCTCGCCGTCACGTTCAGATCGTTGCCAGCCTGCATTACCGCGTTACCGCCCGCCGTAATGCTGCTGCCCTGATTTGAGGTGGAGGATGTACTGGTGTTTTTCTGGCCCCAAACACCTGATCGGCTGCTGCTGTCGGTTATCTGGTTAGCGGCGATATTGATGCTATTGCCGGCATCCATGGCGAGGTCACCGCCCGCGTTTACTTTCGCGCCGGTGATATTGATGTCGTTCGCCGCTGCCATATAAAGACCATCGCTGGCGCTGATGGAGGCGGTTTGTCCGACATCGGTGCCACTTATGTGGACGCTTTCGCGACGGCTGTCACCGCCTACGCTCCACTGCTGCGTACGGGTGATGTTGTTAATGCTGCCATCGGTGCTTTCCAACTGTACCGTCTTACCGCTGATGACGGAGCCGATATTGTTAATATCGGCCAGCGCGCTCAGGTCCAGCCCGCCGCCAGCCCGGATGAGACCCGCGTTGAGGTTGTTAATGCTGTTGCTGCTGTCGATGGTAAGGCCATTCTGCGCCAGCAGAGCACTGCCGCTGTTGGTAACGTTACCGCCCGCTAACTGCACGTTATTGCCGCTAATCACGCTACCGCTCTGCACCGTCACATCTTTTGGCGACAGATAGACTTTTGGCACCATCACCGTCTGTCCGTTAATCGTGGCGGTTTCATACCAGAGAATACTGTGGTCGAGCGCCGCCACCTGGTCGGCGGTCAACGCCACTCCAAACGTCAGACCGAGCGAGCGTTGCGCGCTGGCGGCGTTGTCCATCAGGTAACGCATCTGGTCGAGGTCTGACCCCAGCCCATTGATGTAGCGCTGCCCGGTCTGGTTCAGTACATAGTTTGACGCATAGCGGGTATCAAACGCCGCGTCGCCAAGGAAGCGGTAATCCTTGTCCGGATTCAGGTTGAGGCGGCCAAGCATGTACGAAGAACCGAGGAACTGACTGACATCGGTATACTGGCTACCCGTCTCACGTGGGGCCGTGCCCGGGTTCATGCCGAGCAGGTTGTACAGGTCGCCAAACAACGACGGATCGAGCTGACCCAGACCGTCGAGTTTTGGGTTAACGGTGATGAGATACGGGCTGTACGGATCGGTCGACGGCACAAAGTAGCCATTATTACCGGAAGGCAGTGGGTAGTTGCTATCCATGCCGCCGGGGGCGAGTACGGTACCTTCGCCGATAGTTTGGCTGGCGGTACTGTCTTTCCAGTCTGGAGCGGTGATAGCCGGGGTTGCAGCCTCCACAAGCGCCTGCTGGCTCGCGTCGCTACCGATGCTTTGCGCTGAAGGCGTATTCAGGTTTGGGGCAACGATGGTGTTGCTGATCTTGTCGGCATTAGACATCGTATTGGTATTGCTGATGTCACTGTTGAAGTTGGCTGAGACGTTGCCGCCCGCCTGAATAACCGCGCGGTAAATTTCGCCGAGCTCTGTACTTGAATCATGTCCTTTAAGCGTAAACGCAATGGACGTGCTTTCAGGCATAACATCATGATACTTATTTCCGTCCGTCGGATAACGCCCCCCCGGCTCGACTGCGTATCCATATCGGCGTGAATCGTACTGATAGACGAACCAGTCAGTAACTGTCCCTGACTGCCAACTCTGGTTATTAAGGGTGCCCCCGGTCAGACTGACATTACCATTCGCCAAAATATTACTGGCAAAATTATCCAGTGAGCCTGCATCGATCGCGAGATTTTTGCCGGAGCCAATTCTGGATGCTCCGCCGTTGCTGGTAACGTCAGTTCGCGTCTGACTACTGATGAACTTTTGCTCTGCCGAACCGGCATACATTGCATAGTAAAACTGATTCCAGTGGACATAGTTACAGGCTCCATGGCCGTTACATGGCCCCACCTGTCTTTCTGCCACCCGGCTGGTCATTCCATAAGTACCGTCGGCAAGCTGGCTGATATCGACGTTAATCATCGAATTCCCCATCCCCGGAATACTCTGTCCACCATCGATATGCGTTGTT
Source organism: Klebsiella sp. 141162 (assembly GCF_050600755.1). Classification (NCBI taxonomy): domain Bacteria; kingdom Pseudomonadati; phylum Pseudomonadota; class Gammaproteobacteria; order Enterobacterales; family Enterobacteriaceae; genus Klebsiella; species Klebsiella sp. 141162. The sequence continues at coordinate 4,165 of NZ_JAQIRI010000018.1, forward strand.
TTTGTCGTTAGCCCATCCCGCGTATTCAGCAAATGCCCGGTCTTGATGGTGATATCACCGTTAATAGTCTCAATATTACCGGAGCTATTAATCACTTCGGCATTCGCCGCGCCGCTGGCGTCTTTCTGCATCACCAGGTTATTGCCTGCCAGCATATCGCCATGCAGGTTCTGGATGCTGTTGGCGTAAAGGGCGAGATTATTACCCGCATACAGCAGGGCAGTGTTGACGATCGCACCTGTCGCGTTCAGGAGCAGATTGCCCGCCGTGCCGGTAAAACCGTCGAGGATGATACTGCCCCGGCTGGTCAGACTGACGTCCCCGCCCGCCTGCAGAGTGCCGCTGGCGTTCATGGCAATCTGGCTGCCGGAAAGCGAAGTGGTACCACCGCCTGCCGTAAGCTGGCCGTTATTCGTCAGCTTACCCGCCGCGTCCAGGGTAATGCCGTCACCCTGCAGGGTGGCATTGTTGGTGATATCCCCCTGGGTACTGACAGAAAGCTGTTTGTTCGAGGCCACAACCCCCTGTGACGTCCAGCTGTTGACCAGCTTCAGCGTCAGATTACCGAGCGCCACAATCTGGCCCGCGCCGCTGAGGGAGACCGTTTCGGCCAGCAGGTCACCGCCGCTGAACAATTTGCCATTCTCATTATTGATGGTGCTGGCGTTGATGCTCAGCCCCTGATTACCCAGCAGCGTGCCGCCGTTGTTGACGAACTGCGCGTTTACGTTCAGCTGTGCGGCCTGGAAGGTACCGCTGTTGGTCAAATTGTCACCTGTGAGCGTCGCCTGGTTCGCCGCCAGCACGGTGCCGCTGCTGGCAAACTTCGCCACGTTCAGCACCAGGTTCGTGGCCTGTAGCCAGCCGCTGCCGCTGTAGTCCGGCGTGGTGAATACCAGGCCACCGCCGGAGAGAATTTTGCCGTCGTTGCGGGCCTGCGTTGCCGCGCTGAGCGTGGTTTTACCGTTGCCCTGAATCGTGCCGTCATTCATGAGCGATGGCGCAGTGATGCTGAGCGCGTCCTGGCTGAGGATAACGCCGTTCGCCTGGTTGGTGAGTGCGTTCAGCAGAGTGAGCGTCAGAGCGCTATCGCCCTGAATGCGACCGCTGTTGATCAGTGTACTGGCGCTGAGTTGGGTATCAGCCCCCTGAAGCTGCCCGCTGTTGCTGATGTTACCGGCTTTCAGCGCCAGCTTACCGCCAGTCAGCAGTTTGCCCTGCTGCTGCAGGCCGCTATGCAGCGTGACGCTCAGGCCGTTAACACCGCTGATTTCACCGTCGTTGCTGAGCGAATCTCCTTCCACCTCCAGCGTTTTCGCATTGATTAATCCCTGGTTACTCAGCGCCTTACCGGTCAGGCGAGCATCGCCCAGGGCGGTGATTTTACTGCCGGTAACGGCAGTGATGTCATCGCTCAGGGTCAGCGCTAAATCGATCGCGCTCTGGATGGCCCCGTGGTTAGTCAGCCGGGCGCCATCAAGAATGATGTTCTGCCCCTGTATTCGTCCGCCGTTGGTGATATCGCCGGCGGAGAGAGTCAGCTCCCCTTGACTCAGTAAATCGCCAGTATTAGCGAATGCGCCAGCGCTGTTCAGCGACAGCGCGTTCAGCCCGATAATGGTCCCCTGGTTACTGATATCGTCCTGGGTCAGGCTCAGGGTTTTCCCCTGAAGCGTCCCATTGCTGCTGATCTGGTTACCGCTAAGCGCCATGTCGCCGGATGCAAGCAGGCGACCATGGTTCGTCAGCGCCGGCGCAGTCAGGGCGAAACGCCCCTGACTCATCAGGTCGCCGTTATTGTTCAAGGAAGCGGTGAGCGTGCCTTCAAGTTCGCCCGTTGCCAACGCCGATCCGCTGTGGATCCAGCGGTCTGCATCAACCGAGACATCCCTCCCCTGGGTTATCCCGCCGGTGACCAGCGTGTTGCCATCAAGGGATAAATGACCCGCCGTCAGCCAGCGTCCGTTTGCCCCCTGCGAAAGGCTGTCGCCGGAAAGGGTCAGTGCGTGACGGCCCTGAAGCAGGCCGTCACTGCTCAGCGTGGTCGCCTGAATATCCAGCGTGTCAGCGATGATTTTGCCTGAATGACTTAGCGCGTCCGCCGTCATTATCAGACCGCTGTCACTGCTAATAAGCCCGCTGTTGCGAATATCCGGCACAGACAGCGCCAGGTTTGCCGCGCTGTACAGCGTGCCGTTCAGCTGGTTGTCCAGCGCTTGCGTGTTAATCAGCAGTGCGCTGGCGCCCTGGATCAGCCCGCTGTTGGTCAGGGTTTGCGACTGCGTGTTCATGCTGGAAGCAACGAGTACGCCGCTATTGGTCAGCGCAGGCGCATTCAGGTTGACTTCGGCCGCGCTGCTTTTGCCGCTGTGGTTGAGCTTTTCGCGGGCATTCACCGTCATGGTTTTTTGTGCCGCCTGCGTGCCCGAAAGCACCATTTCCCGCGCGCTGAGGCTGAGATTATTACCGCTCTGAAGTTGCCCGCCCGCCGTGGTAGCAAGCCTGTCGCCCTGCAGCAGAAGATCGCTTCCGGCGCTGGTTTCACCGTCCAACGTCGCCGTGGCGGTATTCAGCGTCATGGCGGCATCGCTGTGGATCAGCGAATTTTTGCCGGAGGTCAGATTCTGCGTAGCGACCGTTAGCCCCTGGGCACCGGACAGTACGCCGTTCTGCGTCACATCCTGCGCCTTCAATGCCAGCACCGCATCGCTCACCAGCGAGCCCGTGTTGATAAGCTTCCCGCTGGCGGTGATGTCCGCTTTTCCCTTCGCGCCGATACTACCGCTTTGGGTAAAATCGTGAGTATTGACGGTCAGGTCGCTACCGCTCAGCAGCGAACCGGCGTTGCTGAGCGTAGAGCTGCCTACGCTCAGGGAGGCGCCCTGAACGGAACCGCTGTTATTCAGCGCGCTGGCATTCAGCTGAGCGCTGTTACGCGCCAGCAGCTTGCCCTCTACCGTCAGGGTGTTGCTGCTTACCGTCAGGTTTTGCCCGGCTATCATCTGCCCTTGCGTTTTCAGCGTATCGCTGGCTTTAGCCTCGATATGGCGGGCGGCGTTAATCTGGCTGGAGGTATCCTGGCTAATATTTTTCGCGGTAAGCGTCGTATCGCGTCCGGCAGTCAGCTTTTCATTAGCGTTTGAAATCGCGCCATTGGCATTCAGTACCAGGTCGCCGTCGCTATTGAGTGAACCGTTGCTCAGGGCAATGTCGCCCTGGCTGCTCAGCGACATATTGCCGCTGGCTTTGTGATCGCCCGTCAGGGTCAGGTTTTCACCTTTAGCGGACAGCGCACCGCCGGCGAGGCTTTGGTGTACGCTGAGACTGCCGCTGGCATCCAGGGTGATATCGCCCTGGCGCGCGTTAAGATTGCCGAGGTTAACCCCGACACCTTTCTCACTCGACACCATCCGGATCCGATTGGCGTACATACCGCCAAGTGCGCCGGTATCGACCGCCACCGATGGCGCTTTACCTTCTCCCAGCTGCGCCTGTACGCTGCCGTCTGTACCAACGCGGTTGGCCCCGGCCACCACGTTTAAATCCTTAGCGTGAATGGCGGCATTCACTTCGGTTGCGCGTGAAATGATCGACAACGCATCGCTGCCGCTGGCATCAAGCCCCTGCCCCTCAATGGTGATGCTGCCTTTTTTCACGTCCAGCGCCTGTAAATTGCCGCTGGCGTCAAAAACAGGTTTTCCCGTGGTCAGCGTAGCCTGGGGGGTATTGATAAACCCGCAGCCATTACAGGTGATGCCATACGGGTTAGCGACCATGACATTCGCCGCTTTGCCCGCGACTTCCGTATACCCCTGCAGATGTGAGCGGTTGCCGCCGGTCACTTCGTTGATGATGCCCTTTGCTTCTTTGCCCGCTTTCAGGTTGGCGTTACCGTTAATCAACCCGCCAAGCTGCGTCTGATTGAGCTTACCCGTGGCGTTATTGAGGATCAGTCCCTCTTTGCCGACGTTGTAATCCTTAAACCGGTTGTGCGAAATTCCGGCCCCGTTCGGTGTGGCAATATTCACGACCGGCACGCCATTCGCCGCTTTATCCGTGGAGGTATTGCCCGTTGGCGTCAGCGTGGCGGAAATCGCAGGTAGCAAAGGTTGTCCGGCGAGCAGGACGCTTAATACATAGCTGAGCACGCGGTAGGCTAAGCGAACGGGAGGCTGTTTCATGACGATAATCCCTTAAAACGCGACGGCAACGCGATAGTAAATATTGACGTGATCCGGGCCAAGCCAGTCCGGGTAAACAAGAGGCAGTCCGACGGTAAACGCGGTGGAAACGTGGCCATTGGCGGTATTGAGCCCAACAGCCGTGCCCCACAGAGTGCCAGCTGAATAGCGATCCAGCTTGTCGGAATGCAGCCAGCCGCCATCAACAGCAGCCAGCGCGCTGACCTGGCCTATCACCGGCAGTATGAACAGGGTGTAGTTGAGCTCATTTCGCCAGTACGCGCCGTTATCGCCGGAGATACTTTGTTCTTTAAACCCGCGCACCGAGCTTTCGCCGCCGATGGTCATGCGTTCGCTACCGTATAGGCGGTCCGGTGACCACTGCCCGTAGGCGCTCGCCAGCCACCACAAGTTTTCAGCTACCGGGCGCTGGAAGCTGGCGTTCAGGCTCCATTTACGGAACTGCGCTTTCGGTAAATCACCATTTTTACTGCCGTCGCTGTCGGCATCCAGCCATGGCATACCGCGGCTGAAGGTAGGGTTAAACGTGGCTACGCCACCAAATATTTTCTGAGTATGGTTCAGGCCAAACAGCAGGCTGGTCAGTTTGCGACTGCTGCTTTGCAACAGGATATCGTCCAGATAATTATGATTGATGCGATGGCTCAGGCCCAGGGAGATACCCGTCTTGATATTACCGTTGCGGAACAGCACGTGTGACAGATTCACCCGGTGTGTTTCGGTATCGCCGGTCGAACGCCAGCGGTAGCCGTTGTTATCGATGGTGCTGAGATAGTTGTTCCAGCTGTAGCTATAGTCCAGCAGGCTGTAGCCGTAGGGCACGCTGACGCCCGCAGCAAAATTTTGTGCATCTTTTGTATTCGAAAACGCGCTGCTGCGTCCACCGTAAACAAACCAGTTATCGGCCAGACCTAACAGGTTGTTACCGCTCAGCCCTGCGTTAATTTGCCCGACGCCCGTATTCTTCTGGCCGCTATTATCAAAACTGACTGAGCCGGAAAGAGGAAATTCTGGCGTGGCGGTCAAATGAACAATCGACCATCCCTGCTTATCGCCCGGTAATATTTCAATCTGCACCGGCGTGGTACGGGTGCGGTTAATTTGCTCCATACCCTGTTCAATATCACGCAGATTAAGAATACGCCCTTCCAGCCCTGGAAAGGTCATTTTCAGCTCACGCTCGGGCGCGCCATCCATGTGTATTTTCTCCAGCCGACCTTCCAGAATAGCCAGATGCAGCTCACCAGAACGTAAATTCTGTTCCGTCAGAAAAGCACGGCTGGTTATATATCCGCGGCTGATATACCAGTCCGAAACTGTATTAGTAAGCTGATTAATACGGGCCATATTCAGGCATTGGTTCACCCAGGGCGCAAGGAGTTTTCGCTGCCTGCGATCATCAATAAGGGTGGTCCCTTCCAACACAATGCGATTGATGGTGAAACATGGCCCGGATGCTGGCACAGGCGGTTCAGCCGGAGAGGGGCGAGCCAGCGGCGCTGTGCGCTCCAGCGATTCACGCTGCTGTTGGTTCTGAAGAAGCAATTGCTGCTGCTGCTGTTCGATGCTGTTGCGGTCTGCTGGCGATAACGGGGCTGCGAAAACTGGCTGACTCAGAACCAGCAATATCCCTGCCAGATATAAAACCTTCATCCCTGTTCCTGTATGCCTTTGTTATTTACGTTATGATTGTATTTTGTGACATTAACTTACATTTCTGGTCACATTACACCCAATGGCGGATGAATAAAACAGCAAGAGCGCAAACTTGTACTATTTTCAGAATATTGCAGTCTTTTCTCAGAACTATTCTTAATAAAAATAAAAACGGGTTATTGAAAACGGAATATATTCGGGACAGAGCCGAAATGAAGGGGCATGAACAGAATGAATATATCGACAGGTCGTCACTTCTGAAGCGACCGGCAAATATCAACCTGGTCACTTCCATAAATCAGGTAAAGCAAGTGCTATGAAAATGGGAACGTTGTGATTAACGGCTTTCAGATGAGGCGGCCTATCTTAAACAGCCAAAGCGGGTCGATACACTGAATGCTCTGCTGGAGGCCATATTAGAAAGCGTTAGAAAGCAAAAAGGCCATGCTAATGAATAGCATGGCCTCGAATAGTGGCGGAACGGACGGGACTCGAACCCGCGACCCCCTGCGTGACAGGCAGGTATTCTAACCGACTGAACTACCGCTCCGCGTTGTTGTTCCGTTGGGAACGAGGCGAATATTACGGTTTCCCTACATCGTCGTCAACGCTTTTTCTTCACTTTTGAATCGTTTGCTGCAAAATTAGCCCACCCGCCTATTTTTAGCGCATATTGTCGGCGATCAGGCGCGCCACAGGCAGCTTCCGCCCTTCTTCTGCACCAGATCGAGACGCGATTCATGGTCCGCCAGCTCGCTGTCAGAAGCATAAACCACGCGTAATTTACTGGCGGCGCGGACAACGCGCTGTATTCCAATATCGCCGGCCTGCTGTTGGCCTTCCCCTTCCATCGAAAACGCCATGCTGGTCTGCCCGCCGGTCATCATCAGATAGACGTCAGCCAGAATCTGGGCATCGAGCAACGCCCCGTGCAGCGTACGCTTGCTGTTGTCTATTTCATAACGTGAACAGAGCGCATCGAGGCTGTTACGCTTGCCGGGGAACATCTTACGTGCCAGCGCCAGGCTATCGGTGACCTTACAAAAGGTTTCCGTTTTCTCAATGCCGCGGTTCAGCTTTTTGAATTCATAATCCATAAAGCCGATATCGAACGATGCGTTATGGATGACCAGCTCCGCGCCGCGGATATACTCCATGAACTCATCGGCAACGTCGGCAAATGTCGGCTTATCCATGAGGAACTCATCGGCAATACCGTGAACGCCGAAGGCCTCCGGGTCCACCAGCCGATCGGGCTTCAGATAAACATGGAAGTTATTACCGGTGAGGCGACGGTTGATCACCTCTACGGCGCCGATCTCGATGATCTTATGCCCTTCATAATGGGCGCCGATCTGGTTCATACCGGTGGTTTCGGTATCGAGAACAATCTGTCGTGTAATTGCAGTGCTCATAGCGGTCATTTATGTCAGACTTGTCGTTTACATATCGATTTCAATTACAGGAAGTCTACCAGAGATGCTCAAACAGGTAGAAATTTTCACCGATGGTTCTTGCCTGGGGAATCCAGGGCCTGGCGGCTACGGCGCTATTATGCGCTATCGCCAGCATGAAAAAACCTACAGCGCGGGCTACCGCCTGACGACTAACAACCGCATGGAACTGATGGCTGCCATCGTCGCTCTCGAAGCGCTTAAAGAGCATTGCGAAGTGGTGCTAAGCACCGATAGCCAGTACGTCCGCCAGGGGATAACCCAGTGGATCCATAACTGGAAAAAACGCGGCTGGAAAACCGCGGACAAAAAGCCGGTTAAAAATGTCGATCTGTGGAAACGTCTTGATGCCGCTCTCGGCCAGCATCAAATTAAGTGGGAATGGGTCAAAGGCCATGCCGGGCACCCGGAAAACGAACGCTGTGACGAACTCGCGCGCGCTGCGGCGTCTAACCCCACGCTGGACGACGTCGGCTACCAGCCGGAAAGCTAATTTCCCCCGTCGCGCCACTGCCTGGTGGCGCCAACGGCCGGACGCAGCTGCGTCTTCGCCTTCCCGGACTTCATCGGATTTAGCGTCAGCGGAATGGTTCTTTTCCGCGCGACGATCATCTGCAAACACCCCAAAGCCGGCAGATGTGTACTTAACATTTTTCCCCCCAGCTTCGACCAGGGCAGCACCTGATAGCGACCGTAGTGCAGCACTTCAAAATTGAGCAGCGCCAGCCAGTCAAGCTGTCGCGTCATGGTAAACATGCGGCTGTTATAGGGGATAGTTTTTCGCAGAATCGGCGTCACCTTGCGCAATCCGACGAGGCTCATCGGATTAAAGGCGGTCAAAATCATCCAGCCATCGTCAATCAGCACGCGGTCAGCTTCCCGCAACAGCCGGTGCGGATCGCTGCACCATGGCAAAGTATGCGCCAGTAAACAGGCATCCACAGATTTGGCGGCGAAAGGAAGATACAGCGGGTCGGCTTTGACCTGGATAGGACTTCCCCCCAGCGAAACGTTCACCTGATGGGAGATCGCGCAGGCTTCGGTATTGATTTCCGCGCTCAGATTGCCAATCTTAAGTAGATGAAAGCCATATAATTTAGCCAGCCACGGTTTCATATGCCGTTCCAGCGACTCGCGATAGTATTCACCCCACGGCATACTGGACCAATGCTCTGGAGCTGTAATTGTATGAGGTATCCTTGCCGGCTTCATCGCAACCTTCCGCAACGCTTTGAGAGGTAATTTATGAATCTTATCAGTATTCCTGCATTTCAGGACAACTACATCTGGGTTCTTAGCGACGATAGCCATCGTTGTGTGATAGTCGACCCGGGCGAAGCCGCGCCGGTACTCGCGGCCATTGAAGAAAACAACTGGCAGCCAGAAGCGATTTTGTTAACCCACCACCACCACGATCATGTTGGCGGCGTGAAAGAACTGCGGCAAAAGTTCCCGCAACTTGTGGTTTACGGGCCGGCAGAAACCCAGGATAAGGGAAGCACGGATATTGTATCTGATGGCGATAGCATTACTGTTTTGGGCCGCGAATTTTCTATTTTCTCCACTCCCGGTCACACATTAGGACATATCTGTTTCTACAGCGAACCTTATCTATTTTGTGGCGATACAATGTTTTCCGGAGGCTGTGGCAGACTGTTCGAAGGTACAGCAGACCAAATGTATCAATCATTTATGAAAATAAACGCCCTTCCCGCTGACACACTAATTTGTTGCGCACATGAGTACACTTTAGCAAACATGAAGTTTGCATTGAGTATCCTGCCAGATGATATGGATATAAAGGATTACTACCATAAAGTTAATGAGTTACGCGCAAAAAACCAAAAGACACTACCCGTTACTCTGAAAAATGAACGCCGTATAAATTTATTTTTACGTACGGATGACAATGATTTAATTAAAGAAATAGCCAAAGAAACAAATTTGCAACACTCTGCGCAGAGATTTGCATGGTTAAGGTCAAAGAAAGATGACTTCTGAGATTTAACGCTTGTCATCCTCGGCCTTCACCGTTATCCTTGCTCGTCTTTTAAGCAACTATTGACACACACATGAAGGCACGAGCGATATTACTCGCCTCTGTCCTGCTGGTAGGGTGCCAGGCGTCGAAGCACGACGGCACCGTAGAACAGCGAGCACAGAGCCTTTCTGCAGCTGGTCAAGGGGAAGCAGGCAAGTTCACAAGTCAGGCGCGATGGTTAGATGATGGAACCCTCTACGCGCAAGACCAGGATCTGTGGACTTCCATAAGCGACGAGCTAAAGATGGGAATTCCGGAAAACCCCCGGATTCGCGAACAGAAACAGAAGTACTTACGTAATAAGAGCTATCTCCACGATGTAACTTTACGGGCTGAACCGTATATGTACTGGATAGCCGGGCAAGTTAAGAAACGTAACATGCCAATGGAACTGGTATTACTACCCATAGTGGAGAGCGCTTTTGACCCACACGCGACGTCTGGCGCCAATGCCGCAGGCATTTGGCAGATCATTCCGAGCACAGGGCGCAATTATGGTTTAAAACAGACCCGCAGTTACGATGCGCGTCGTGATGTCGTCGCGTCTACTACCGCGGCGCTGGACATGATGCAACGTCTGAACAAAATGTTCGACGGCGACTGGTTACTGACCGTCGCAGCCTATAACAGCGGCGAAGGCCGGGTGATGAAGGCCGTGAAGGCGAACCGTTCGCGTGGTAAACCCACCGATTTCTGGTCGCTCTCGCTGCCGCATGAAACCAAGGTCTACGTACCAAAAATGCTGGCTTTGAGCGATATTCTCAAAAACAGCAAGCGTTACGGCGTGAAGCTGCCAACGGCTGATGAAAGCCGGGCGCTGGCGCGCGTTCGCCTCGATAGTCCGGTTGATATTTCTCAACTCGCGGACATGGCAGGAATGCCGGTTAGCAAGCTGAAAACCTTCAACGCTGGGGTAAAGGGGTCAACGCTTGGCGCTAGCGGGCCAAAGTACGTCATGGTGCCTCAGAAGCACGCAGCTCAACTGCGTGAATCTCTGGCCTCTGGCGACATTGCCGCCGTACAGCCGACGCTGCTTGCTGACAATACGCCGCTGACCAGCCGTAGTTATAAGGTACGTTCTGGCGATACGATTTCCGGGATTGCTTCGCGTCTCGGCGTCACCACCAGGGATCTACAGCAGTGGAACAACCTGCGCGGTTCTGGGCTTAAAGTCGGGCAAAATCTGGTTGTCGGCGCAGGCAGCAGCGCGCAACGTCTGGCGAACAACAGCGATAGCATCACCTATCGTGTTCGTAAGGGCGACTCGCTGTCGAGCATCGCAAAACGCCACGGCGTCAATATCCGCGACGTTATGCGCTGGAACAGCGATACAGATAACCTGAAGCCAGGGGATCAGCTGACGTTGTTTGTGAAGAACAACGACAGACCTGAATCCTGATTTCAGGATAATGAGAAAGGCACCGATTCCCCGGTGCCTTTTTTATTGCCAGCGTTACACTGCTTTATGCGCTTCAAACATGATGGTATCGCTGGTAAACGATCCGTCCTGCTGTAATTCGAAGTAGGCTTTAACCTCCGCCGATGCGCTCTGCTGATATAAGCGAATCGCCTCCGCCAGCGCCTCGGGCGTGCGCATCCGCGCGACCCAGGAGCTAAACTCCAGCGGCAGACGGTCGGTCAATAAATGATTAATCGCCAGACCTGCGTCGTTGGCCAGCGCCAGCCACTCGCCGCTGGAGTAATTACGCACGTGCGAAGTGTCGCGCAGGGCTTCTACGGTCTGCAGCCAGACATCACGTACCGGATGCCCCGGAGACATCACGTCCATGATGATCATCACCCCGCCCGGCTTCAGCACGCGTTTCACCTCGCGCAGCGCCTGGCCGACATCATGCCAATGGTGAGCGGAGTAGCGGCTAATCACCACATCAAAACTGTCGTCGGCAAACGGCAGCTTTTCAGCATACCCCTGCTGAGTCACAATGTTGGTAAAGCCTTTGTCTTTTGCCGCCTGAGCGACAACCTCCAGCATCTGGCTCGATAAATCATACGCGGTAACCTGCGCTACCTGGCCGGCAGCGGTAAAGCTGGCGTGCCCTGCCCCGCATCCCATATCCAGCAACGTTGCCTGCGGGAAATCCGCCAGCCGTTCCGCCAGACGCTGCAGATCGCGCCCGGAGGCGTGCACGGCGCTGGTCAGATAGGCGCTTGCCTGTGAGCCAAACTGCTTTTCGACGTTGTCATGATGAGAGCGTGTTGTCATTGTGTTGTCCTTCGGTGGTTTGAGTAATAAAGGGCAGCATCGTGCTGAACGCAGACCTGCCCGATGGCAGGCCTGACATACCTTAATTAATCAGGCTTGCCGGGACTGAATTCGACTAGTAGCGGGTTGTGATCGGAGGCGCGGGTCACCAGCACGGAAGCATCGTGCACGCTTAATCCACGGTAGAACACAAAATCGAGCGGGCGACCAAACGCGCGGCGGCGCTGATCGTCAGAGAAACGAACTTCGCGTAACGACATCTCACGCGCAAAGCGATACAACGCGTTCATCCGCGGGCGGCTCCAGGCGTTGAAATCACCAGCCATGATTACCGGCCCGCTGTGATGGGCAATCTGATCGCCAATTGGCAGCAGCTGTTTACTATAAACATCGACGCCGAGACTAAAATTAACCGCGTGAATATTCACCACCATCAACAGCCGCGCATCGGGCAGCGGATAAACGGTTACTAACGCCGATTTAGGCAAACGTAAAATAGGTTCGCGCTCGCGCAACGGACAGCAATAGATGGGGTGAGCGGAGGCCAGCGTCATCACGCCGGAAGGATGCTGCGGCAATACCAGGGCCGGCACCTGATCGGCGGCCAGATAGTTTGAAGTCGCGAACCTGACCAGTTCCGGGGTAGTTTGCGCCTCCTGCAACAGGACCAGATGCGCGTCTTTGCCGAAATTTTTGAGTACCGACTGCCATTCAGCACGCTGCTGCTTAAAAATATTCCACACCAGCACGCGAATTTTCTCATCGCTGCTTAACGGCGCGCCGGCGGGATAAACCGGACTGACGCCCGCAAACGCCCCCGGAGGCAAGATTCTCTCCGCAGGTTGTCCGGCGACATAGCGCATGGCATAGGTATTCTTTCGCAATTTGGGCATTGAACCTCGATAACAGGAAACCAGCCCGACTGCGGCTGGTTATTCTGTTATAGGGATTTTCCCATACACTTTCAATGCAATTTGCGAGAAAGCCTTATCCTTCGACAGAAACGGCTGCCGAACGGCGTGGAGATTTATCTAAACGACCGCTCAGTACGACCAGCAGCAATGCGACCAACACAATTACCGCGCCGATCCACGGCGTCTGGGCCAGACCATACCATTCAACCGCCTGTCCACCAATGACCGACCCAAGGGCAATACCGATATTGAAGGCGGCGATATTCAACCCAGAGGCGACATCAACGGCGCCCGGCGTGTACTGTTCTGCCTTTTGCACCACATAGACCTGCAGACCCGGAACGTTGCCGAAGGCGAAAATCCCCATCACCAGCACCGTTGCCAAAGCAGCGTAGTGCAGGCTGGCGGTAAGCTGGAAGACCAGCAGCAGCACGACCAACGCAGCGAAGATAAATTTCAACGCGGCGACAGCGCCATGTTTATCAGCCAGTTCACCGCCCCATACGTTACCGATAGCGACGGAGATACCGTAACCCAGCAGGATCCAACTGACCGCCGACGGGCTAAAACCAGCCAACTCCTGCATCATCGGCGCAAGGAAAGTAAATGCGGTAAACACGCCGCCATAGCCCAGCGCGGTAATCGCGTAGATCATCAACAGGCGTGGATGGGTCAAGACTTTCAGCTGATCGCGAAGGCTGGCGCCGGCGCGGCCCGGAATATTATTTGGCACCAGAATCAAGCTGCTGATAAGTGCAATGACGCCCAGAATCGATACCGCGAGGAACGTTTCCCGCCAGCCAAAATGCTGACCGATGAAAGTCCCGAAAGGCACCCCGGTTACCAGCGCGACCGTCAGGCCGCCGAACATGATAGCAATGGCCGAGGCGGCTTTCTCTTTTGGCACCAGGCTAGTGGCGATCGTCGAGCCGATTGAGAAAAACACGCCGTGCGCCAGGCCGGTCAGCAGGCGGGCCACAATTAAAGTGCCATAACCCGGTGCCTGCCACGCCAACAGGTTGCCGGCGGTAAACAACACCATTAGCGCCAGCAGGAGTTGCTTACGCGGCATACGGCCGGTCAGCGCGGTCAGTACCGGCGCGCCAACGGCCACACCCAGTGCATAGATGGAAACCAGCAGACCCGCAGACGGCAGCGAAATAGCCAGTTGTTCAGCGATGGTCGGTACCAGGCCGACGATCACAAATTCGGTAGTGCCAATAGCAAAGGCACCGATGGTTAATGCAAGTAGCGCCAGTGGCATAATTTACTCCGTAGCATCAGGATTAAGATGACACGTAGTATGAAGGGATGTTTAAATAACAAAAACCATCAAAATCTCAATAGAATTTTGCTATAGGTGCAACAATGAGAGCCACGTCAGAAGAGATCGCTATCTTCGTCGCCGTAGTGGAAAGCGGCAGTTTTAGCCGGGCGGCCGAGCAGCTCGGGCAGGCAAACTCTGCCGTCAGCCGGGCAGTCAAAAAACTAGAATCAAAGCTAGGCGTTAGTTTATTAAACCGGACCACGCGCCAGCTGAGCCTGACAGAAGAAGGCGAGCGTTATTTCCGCCGCATGCAGGTGGTGTTGCAGGAGATGGCGGCTGCTGAAAATGAGCTTTTAGAGACCCGTACCACCCCTCGCGGCTTGCTCCGCGTGGATGCCGCTACGCCGGTGATGCTGCATTTTTTAATGCCGCTGGTAAAACCGTTTCGTGAACGTTATCCGGAAATGACGCTCTCGCTGGTTTCCTCGGAAACCTTCATTAATCTTATAGAGCGTAAAGTCGACGTCGCGATCCGCGCAGGTACCCTAACCGATTCCAGCCTGCGCGCCCGCCCGCTATTCAATAGTTATCGCAAGATCATCGCCTCACCTGATTATATCGCCCGCTACGGCACGCCGGTGAATGTGGAAGATCTTGCGGATCACCTCTGTCTGGGGTTCACCGAACCCGTCTCGTTAAATACCTGGCCTATCGCCGCCAGCGATGGCCAATTACTGGAAGTCGGTTGTGAACTTACCTCTAACAGTGGTGAAACGCTAAAACAGCTCTGTCTTAGCGGCAATGGTATTGCCTGCCTATCGGATTATATGGTGGATAAAGAGATTGCCAGCGGGGAGTTTGTGGAGCTACTTGCCGACAAGCGCTTGCCGGTGGAGATGCCTTTCAGTGCGGTGTATTACAGCGACAGAGCCGTCAGCACGCGCATCAGGGCATTTATTGACTTTCTTAGTGAGCACGTCAAACAGCTCCCGAAGGAGCTGTAAAATAACTATCGTCCGGCAGCGGCATCAACCGCCTGCCGGAATCGGTGGATTAATCCCACTTCGGCGCCAGACCTTCCGGACTTACCAGACGGTCATTGCAATCCAGTGCGGCAATCGCTTTACGATCTTCATCATCCAGCTTCAGATCCAGCGCTTTCAGGTTGCTCGCCAGATTTTCACGCTTGGTGGAAGATGGAATAACCGCATAACCTTCGCCCATCGCCCACGCCAGGATAACCTGTGCCGGGGTCGCATTATGTTTCGCCGCGATACGGGCAATCACTTCATCTTTCAGCGCCTTACCGTAGGCCAGCGTCATATAAGAGGTGATGTGGATACCGTGTTCACGCGCCCAATCTACCACTTTACGGTTCTGCAGGTACGGAGACAGTTCAACCTGATTAGTCGCGATATTTTCAGCGCCAACGGCGGCGATCGCACGCTCCATCAGCGGAATGGTGAAGTTAGAGATACCGATCTGACGGGTCAGACCCAGTTTCTTCGCTTCCATCAGCGCAGCCATAAACTCTTCGACAGCAACCACATCGTTCGGCGACGGCCAGTGAATCAGCGTCAGATCAACATAATCGGTGCGCAGCTTCTGCAGACTTTCTTTAAGGCTGGCGATCAGCTTGTCTTTGCTCAGGTTTTCGATCCAGATTTTGGTGGTGATGAACAGTTCATCACGCGGCACGCCGCTTTCCGCGATAGCCTGACCAACAGCGGCTTCGTTTTCATAGATCTGTGCGGTATCGATAGTACGATAGCCCAGCTCCAGCGCCATTTTTACAGAGTTGATGACTACGTCGTCTTGCAGACGGAAAGTGCCAAGACCAAATGCAGGGATTGCCATGATAGATGTTCCTCGTTAATTATTCGTTTCGCTTAACTGAGGCCATTATGGTTGAAGGTTGGGTTGGGAAAAAGATCGATAAATGCAGAGGATTTTTGCTGATTTAGCAATAATTGGAGATGAAGAAACAAAAAAGCCCTGAGCAAATGCTCAGGGCTTTTAATAAGTGGCGGAACGGACGGGACTCGAACCCGCGACCCCCTGCGTGACAGGCAGGTATTCTAACCGACTGAACTACCGCTCCACCGAATTTTTTCTACATCTACCGGTTTAATGCCCCGGTTTTACTGCAAATTTGATGCCTGGCAGTTCCCTACTCTCACATGGGGAGACCCCACACTACCATCGGCGCTACGGCGTTTCACTTCTGAGTTCGGCATGGGGTC
>NZ_JAQIRI010000019.1:0-17027 GCF_050600755.1 Klebsiella sp. 141162
GGCGATCTCAAAACCCCCGGTGGCGCTGCCGCTTACCGGGGCTACAGCGCTGTGCGATTTGGTAGCCCGGAGAAGGCGCAACGCGCCGCGTCCGGGAAAAACCCTTAAAAAAATTGCCAACCGATAACAGTATCTACGGTCCTTCAACCGCGATCCCCGGTAGCGGCGAAGCGCAGCGCAAGCCGGGGGAAGGCTGCTATTTTTTCGGCCGGTATTTTTCCTGCAGCTCCGGCACCGGCCGCCTGTCGTCAATCAGGTGACGAATGGTCAGAATCGGATGCCGCCAGAGCATCCGCGGCCCGGCCCAGCGCATGATCTGCTTCATCTCTTCCCGCTTCGCCGGTTGATAGCAGTGTACCGGACACTGTTTACAGGCCGGCTTCTCTTCGCCAAATACGCACTTATCCAGGCGCTTATCGGCGTAGGTATTGAGCGCCTGGTAATGTTCATCCTCGTCACGGGCGTCCGGGCAGCGGCGTTGATACAGCCGAATCATACAGCTGATAGTCTTTTTTTCACGTTCGATGCGCTTACCCATGCCACAGCCTCAAGTTAATAAGATGCATTCATTATACACCTTTGTATCTATCAGGGCATCTCACTGCTTCAGATGCTGAATTAGCTGCAGCGCGGCTCCGGATAACACGCCAAAATGGCTCCAGGCATAGAAATCTCTGACAAACACGCTGCCTTCCGCTTCCAGCGGGCGCAACAATCCAAGCTTCTCTTCCAGTCGATAGACGGGGGCGGGCATTGACGTTAAAAGATCGCTCTCAGCGATAAAGGATTTTATCGCCGCGGATGAAGCGCACTCGATAATCGGAACCGGACAGGGCAGCTGATGCGAGCGAAAAATATCTTCGAGGATAAGCATCGGCGTGCTTAACGGCGGCGGCATGATCCACGGATAGTCGAGCATCGCCGCAAGCGACAGGCGCTTGTCTTTTTGCAGCGGATGGTCTGGCCTTGAAATGATACAAATACGGTCCTGCCAGTTAATTTTACCGCGAACCACGATTTTATCGTCGTGGGGCAAGGGCCCGCAAAGGGCGATATCTATTTCATGCATCAGCAGCAGTTTAAATAACTCTGAGTCAATGCGGTCGAAGATTTTGATATGTATCCGGGGATGGCTTTTATGAAAGGCGGCTAATTTATCAATAAAGTGGCTGGTTAACAGGCTGGATACGCAGCCGATTCTCAAAATCCCCTTGCCCGCTCCGCGGATCAGCGCCATCTCCTCTCTGGCCTTGTTCTCCGTGTTCAACATTGTCATGGCATAGGGTAAAAACGCGCTGCCATACTCGCTTAACGCCATTCCATGCTTGTGCCGTTCAAATAAGGTGGCATTCAGATCCTCTTCCAGGGACAGCAACAATCGGCTGAGTCCGGATTGCGTAATCCCCATTTTCTCCGCTGCCAGGGTCATATTCCCTTCGCTGGCGACGGTCAGAAAGGCTTGTATCTGTTTAATTTTCATAGCCATGACAATTACTCATTGAACGGATTGTTTTTACATTTCCCCCTCGCTTCTTTTTGCGTCAAAAATGCAGTAATCAAGGAAAATCAATATTGCAACAGCGGCGAATTTCCAGGGGGGAATCATTCTCAATATTTATAGTTCAACACTCTGTCTCTAACAATAATTTATAATGAGAATACATCACTATGACACAGAACAACATTCTATTAATTCTTGGCGCTATATTACCCGTTATCATTACCGTTCTCATTGGCTATATCAGCGGTAAACGTAAAGACTTCAATTGGCAACAGGCTGGTGATATTAATAAAATTGTAATGCTGTATGCTTTACCACTGAGTATTTTCAGTAATATGGTCATGACGCCGCGGCATATCGTGATGAGCATGGGCCCTGTCGCCATCGCCATTATCCTTGCGCTAATTCTGAGTTTTGTTATTCCTTTAGTTATTGCCCGTTATATCTGCAAACGCTCCCTGGCGCTCAGTACTTTACAGGCTCTGGCCATCGGCTCGCCGGCCGTTCCCTTCATTGGCACCTCGGTACTGGCTTTTTTATTCGGTACCGTCAGCGCCTCATTAATTACTGTTTCCAGTATTACGCAAAATGTCTTCCAGCTTCCGCTGGTGATGATTCTGATGTCCGTTGCAACGGGGGATAAAAGCCAGAATATCTCTTTTACCACGCGGGTGATCAACGCCATCAAGCAGCCGGTGGTATGGTCGCCGGTTGTCGCGCTGATATTAGTATTAATGGATATTCATATTCCTGAAACCGTATCAATGTCGCTAGGGCTGCTGGGTAAGGCCTCCGGCGGACTGGCGCTGTTTGCCGCAGGCATCGTGCTTTATACTCGCAGCATTGTCATCACCTCAGCCACCATTATTACCGTCATCGCTCGTAATATTCTGGTGCCCGGCGCCTGCTACCTCATTTTGTTAAAAATGGGTTTCAGCATGGAGCAAATAAAACAAGTGGTATTAACGATGGCGATTCCTGTGGGTTCGATCGCCATTATTATCGCCATGCAATATAAGTCCGGCGAGCAAGAAATGGCCTCGACCATGGCGCTAAGTATTATTACTTCCATCATTACGATGGGCGCATTTATTTTCCTGACCTTTTAATCACGGCGATAACATCGCGTTAATCCGGAGAGAATATGACTTCTATCACTGTATCGGCCGCTGAATTATTACTGCACCGGCTTCAGGCCCTCGACGTGGCCTATATTTTTATTAATTCGGGTACCGATTATCCCCCGGTTATTGAAGCGTGGGCCAAAATGCGCGCCACGGGACAACAGGTACCGGAGCTGGTGATATGTCCCCACGAGAACGCCGCCATCGGCATGGCCCACGGCTATTATCTCGGGAGCGGGAAAGTGCAGGCCGTCATGGTTCACACCAACGTAGGCCTGGCCAATGCCGCCTGCGGCGTCATCAATCTGGCCAACAGCAATATTCCGGTGCTGATTTTTGGCGGACGCACGCCGATTAGCGAGCATTCACACTTTGGTTGTCGCAACACGCCGATTGGCTACGGCCAGGAGATGCGCGATCAGGCGGCGCTCATTCGTGAGTCGGTGAAATGGGACTTCGAATTACGCATTGCCGATCAGGTCGGCGAGCATGTTGACAGAGCATGGGCGATAGCCCGTTCATTGCCAAAGGGGCCGGTGTATTTGAGCCTGCCCCGCGAGCCGCTATGCGAAACGTTCACCATCGATGAACAAGCGCTTTATGCCTCCCCCACCCAGCAGCCGGTCCGCTATGCGCCAACGCGGGCGGATATTGCCAGCGCCGCCGATGCGATAGCCAATGCCAGACAGCCGGTCATCTTCGCCCAGCGCGGCGCAAGAACGTCTGGTGGCTTTGCGCGGCTCAATACCCTGGTTAAGGAGTGGGCTATTCCGGTGGTGGAATATTGGGGTACTGAAGTCACCCTTAGCAGCGACAATCCTATGCTGGCCGGCAGCGATCCCAAAGGCTGGCTTTCCGCCGCCGACGTCATCATCATTATCGACTCACAGGCCCCGTGGATCATCGAAGAAAGCCGCTGCAACGAAAGCTGTAAGGTGATCCAGATCGGCCCCGATCCGCTTTTTTCCCGCTACCCCGTCCGCGGCTATCGCGCCGATATCAATCTGGCCGGAGAAACCGACGAGGTATTCGAACTTTTACAAGAGGCGCTCCAGCCGCTTGTGGCGGCGAAGCAACAGCAGGTGGCTGAACGTGAAAAGCATGTGCTTAGCCTGATACAACACGCGAAGGACCAACGTGAAGCCCTCCTCCACGCCGGCCAAAAAGGAGCGATTGGCAAACCCTGGCTGAGCTATTGCCTGGGTCAGCTTGCCAACCAACATCAGGGGAAGATCGTCTCCGAACTGACAACAATGCCGCAGTTTGCCGGCCTGATTCAGGCGGACAGTTATTACCAGGAAGCGCTGGCGGGCGGTCTGGGTGAAGCGTTGCCCATCGCCTTAGGGCTGCAGCTCGCCCGGCGGGGTGAGCTTATCATCGCCGCCGTGGGCGACGGCTCCTATCTCTTTGCCAATCCGGCGGTGTGCCACCACATCGCGGAAGTGATGAAGCTTCCCGTACTGGTGGTGGTTGGCAACAATGGCGGCTGGGGAGCGGTAGCGGGCGGCACCAAAGCGCTCTATCCCGACGGCTATGCCGCCAAAATGGAAGCTATTCCGGCCACCGCGTTCTCGTCGTCGCCAGATTTCGCCGCCCTCGCCGCCTCCAGCCGCGCGGCTGCGCTGACAGTTTCGTTGGCGGAAGATCTCCCCGGCGTACTGGAAGAGGCGGTATCCATTATCCGCACCCGCCGACAAAGCGTGCTGGTCAACGTTGAGCTAGGACGTTAATCACAGCCAGCCGTTTTAGACCTGCTTCCTGGCATTATCCACGTGCCCCAGCGCTTTTTCCGGGAAGCAGACGTCCCTCACCCGCCGTTTCAGCTCGGCAGCGTCCGGGAAACCGCCGTCCCGTTTGCGCTCCCAGATAAGCGCCTCATCGACGCTCACCGTAAAAATGCCGCCGGTACCGGGCACCAGCGTGACCGAAGCGATATCGGTACTAAAGGTATGCAGCAGCTCCTGGGCCATCCAGCTGGCGCGCAGCATCCAGTTGCATTGGGAACAGTAGGTTATGGTAACCGCCGCTTTATGAGTCATGTTGTGTTGCTCCCGTCCGAAGGAATGTAAACAAAATGCAGAATATACCCGTCAGACTGCAAGTTGCATGTGCGTTGGCTTCCTCGCTCACCCCAGTCACTTATTTGAGTAAGCTCCAGGGGATTCTCTGCGTCGCCGCCTGCCTGCAACTCGAATTATTTAGGGTATAGGTAAATATTTTGTTGCAAACGATAATACCTATCATTACCATTCGCAATTACTAAATCAGGAATACCACTGTCCGCCAGGGAAAACACGGACCAACCTGCACTCTGGAAGTAACGCGTGAGCCGATACTAATAATTATCAAGGCGTGGCTACAAATGTACAAATCGACTCAATCAGCAGCATGGCGTAAGAAAAGCCTGCTGGCGACTTCTCTGCTCGCAGCAATCGCGCAGAATGCCGCTATCGCGGCCGTGACCCAGGATAACACGACGGATAGCGCGGAACAGATGGTGGTGACCGCCCCGGCCCCACAGCTGAAAGCCGGCAACGAGCACTCGGTGAGCGCGCAGGAACTGCAGGACAAAGGCGCCAACGACTTCGGCTCAATCATGCGTTATGAACCCCTCATCAGCGCCACCGGCGCCAGCGGCGGTTCCGGCAACGGTAAAAGCGGTTTCGATCGCGGCGGCTATACCGGCTACAACATCCGCGGCCTCGAAAGCAACCGCGTCGGCATCGATGTTGACGGCATTGCCCAGCCAAACGCCACCGGCCGCGGCTACGTTGGCCGTTCCGGCCTCAACACCTTTGGCATTGGCCGCGATTATATCGACCCCTATATGTACGGCAGCGTGGATATTCAGTCGGGCGCCACCTCAACCGAGACCGCTAACAGCTCAATCGGCGGCAACGTCTCCTTCCGCCCGAAATCAGCGGATGACTATCTGCGCCCGGGCAAAACCAGCGCCTTTGGCTACCAGAGCGGCTACGACTCTTCCGACCGCAGCTGGCATAACGGCGTCACCGTCGCCGGCGGCGATGAAACGCTGCGCGGCATTTTCGTCTACAGCCGCCGCGATGGCCAGGAAACCGAGAACAACAGCGGCAGCGTCGACGCTTACCCGGCAAACTGGCACTCTGACGCGTTTATGGCCTCCGGCATCTGGCAGCCGAACGATGAACATAAGTTCACCAGCACCTTCGACTACTATCACAAGACCAACCACAGCCACTTCGACTCATGGGACTCCAGCGGTAACAGCGTGATCGGCGCCGCCAACCAAACCAACCAGACGCGGCGCTGGGGGTTGAGCCTGAAAGACGACTGGACGCCGATGAACGATTACATCGACAGCGTCTCGACCAAGGTGTATTACCAGCATACCGAGGCTCACGACTGGACCTGGATGCCGGATAGCGTCACCCGCCAAATGCAGACGGTCAATTCCGACTACGATACCGATACCTGGGGCCTGCAGACCGCGCTCGCGAAAAGCATCGGCCGCCACGACCTGAGCGCCGGTTTTAACGCCAGCACGACCAAAACCCAGCGGCCATTCAGCCAGTCGCCGATCCCCAGCGTCTACAGCGAAATTATGCAGCCGGAAGCGGACAGCCGTAGCTACACCCTCGGCGGTTACGTGCAGGATCAGATCAACTTCGATCTCGATAGCCACAACTTCGCGATTATTCCCGGCGTACGCGTGACGCATCAGTCCACTAAACCGGAAGATCTGTCCGATCTTAGCGCCAACAGCAGCGTGCTCACCGAATCGTCGGTGGCGAATCTGTATGGTAAAAACAGCGACACCCAGGTGCTGCCGTCACTGACGTTCCAGTACGACATTACGCCGCGGCTGATGACCTATCTGCAGTACCAGCGCGGCGCGCAGTTCCCGAATGCCAGCCAGCTGTATGGTTCGTGGAACCTGGGCTCCAGCTATGCCGGCAGCCAGCAGTACGCGTTAATTGGCAACAACGATCTGAAAACCGAGACCAGCGACAATATCGAATGGGGTATCAAGGGCGAAGTCACCGAAGGCATCACCGTGCGTACCGCGCTGTTCTACAACAGCTATAAGAACTTTATCGCCTATACGCGTTATTCGCGCGCCAACAATCCGGGCAAATTCACTAACGTCCCGTCGAATATTTACACCATTTATCAAGCGGAAAACCGCGATAAGGCCTATATCTACGGCGGCGAGATCAGCACTAAATTTAACTTCGGCACCTGGTTTGAGCAGGTGGATGGCCTGAGCGCCACCCTCGCCTGGGGCTATAGCGAAGGGAAATCGAAATCCAGCTACTACGGCGATAAATACGTCGACCTCGACAGCGTCGCGCCGATGAAAGCGATCGTCGGCGTGGCGTGGGACGATCCGGCTAAGCGCTACGGTACGGCGCTGACCGCCACCTTTGTTAAGGGCAAACAGGCCACTGCCACCAGCCGCGAGAGCTACAATAACACCGGCTCCGCCATCGCCGATTCCAGCACCGAATATATGCGCGTGCCGGGCTACGGCATGCTGGACTGGACCGCTTACTGGCAGGTGGCGAAGAACGTTCGTCTCAACGGCGGGGTTTACAACATTACCGACCGTAAATACTGGGACTACCTGAGCAGCCGCAACATCGAGACCAGTACCAATCAGGATGCCAACGATAAAGCGCTGGCGGTGATGCCCGGAAGGACCTGGCAACTGGGCGTGAATATCGATTTCTGATCGCCCGAATAATAACAAACCTGCCCCCCGGCCCGCGGGCCGGGGAAATTCATCGTAGAGAAGGATGTTAATTATGCAAAACGCACACGACGATCTGTGGCAGCGCTACCAGGCCACCAAAGCCCGCTCCACCGCCAAATATGCCCGCGACATCGCCGCAGAGATGGGAATTAGCGAAGCCGAATTAACCGCCGCGCGCGTTGGTCACGATACCGTGCGTCTGCACGACGACGTACGGGCGATTATCGCCGCCCTGGAGAGCGTCGGCGAAACCAAATGCATCTGCCGCAACGAATACGCGGTACACGAGCAGGTCGGCGAATTTACCCATCAACACCTGAGCGGTCACGCCGGGCTGGTGCTCAACCCGCGGGCGCTCGACCTGCGCCTGTTCCTCAGCCAGTGGTCGAGCGTGTTCCACCTCAACGATAACGGCCGCCAGAGCATCCAGTTCTTTGACCCGCACGGCGATGCGCTGCTAAAGGTTTACGCCACCGGGCAAACCGATATGGCGGCATGGCAAACGCTGGTAGCCAAATTCAGCGAGACGGCGCCCGGCGCGCTGACGATTCGCCCGGCCGACCGCGTAAAGTACGCCGACTCCGCCGACGCCGCGGCGCTGGAAAACGAGTGGCGCGCGATGACCGATGTGCACCAGTTCTTCGGTTTGCTGCGTAAACACAATCTTTCCCGTCAGCAGGCCTTCCGCCTGGTGAGCGACGATCTGGCCTGCCGCATCGACAATAACGCCCTGCCGGGACTGCTGGAAACGGTGCGCCAGGACGGCAATGAAATCATGATCTTCGTCGGCAACCGCGGCTGCGTGCAGATCTTCACCGGCGCGCTGGAAAAGCTGGCGCCGATGCGCGGCTGGATCAACATCTTCAACAGCGCCTTTACCCTGCATCTGCGCGAAGACAGCGTGGATGAAATCTGGGTCACCCGTAAACCGACCTCCGATGGTCACGTCACCAGCGTCGAACTGTTTGCCAAAGACGGTACGCAAATCGCCCAGCTGTACGGCCAGCGCAGCGAAGGCCACCCGGAGCAAGAACAGTGGCGCGCGCAGGTGGCGCGTCTGTGCGCGGAAGGGCAGCCGGCATGAAACGTTGGGGAATACTGCTTGCCGCACTGCCGCTGTTCGCCAGCGCGGCCGCCGAACGGGTGATTTCCCTCGGCGGCGACGTTACCGAAATTGTCTACGCGCTGAACGCCGGGCAGCAGCTGGTGGCGAAGGACAGCACCAGCACCTGGCCTGCCGCCGCGCAAAAGCTACCGGACGTCGGCTATCTACGGCAATTAAGCGCCGAGGGGATCCTCTCCTTACGCCCGCAGCTGGTACTGGCCAGCGCGCAGGCGCAGCCGTCGCTGGTGCTGCAGAAAGTGCAGGAAAACCAGGTTAAGGTCGTCAACGTGCCGGGCGGCGATAACCTTGCCGCTATCGATAACAAAATCGCCGTTATCGCCGAAGCGTTAGGTAAAACTCCGGCAGGCGACGTGCTGCGCCAGCAGGTCCGGCAGCAGATAGCCGCCCTTCCCACGCGCCCTATCGCCAAACGGGTACTGTTTATCCTCAGCCACGGCGGGATGAACACCATGGTGGCCGGGCAGCACACCGCCGCCGATGGCGCGATTCGCGCCGCCGGGCTGCAAAATGCGATGCAGGGTTTCGACCATTATCGCGCGATGTCGCAGGAAGGGGTGGCCGCAAGCCAGGCGGATCTGGTGGTGATTTCCGCCGATGGCCTCAAAGGGATGGGCGGCGAAAGCGGGCTATGGAAATTGCCCGGTCTGGCGCAAACGCCGGCAGGCCGCCATAAACAGCTACTGGCGATCGACGATATGGCCCTGCTCGGCTTCGGCCCGCGTACGCCGCAGGCGATCCTCGAACTGCGGCAAAAAGCGGAGCTATCGCCCTGATGCGCCCTGCCCTCGTTCGCCATTTGCTGTTGATGACGCTGCTGCTGGTCGCCTTGACGCTTTACGCCACCACCCTCGGCGCAATGCGATTGCCATTGATCAACCTGCTGCCCTCCGGCGATGAAATCCTGCGCCATATCTGGCTGACGATCCGTCTGCCGCGGGTGCTGCTGGCGCTGCTGGTCGGCGCCGCACTGGCGCTGTCCGGCTGCGTGATGCAGGGGCTGTTTCGCAACCCACTCGCCGACCCGGGGCTGCTGGGCATCAGCAGCGGTGCGGCGCTGGCGGTGGCCTGCTGGCTGGTGTTGCCGCTCAGCGTGCCGGCGTTGTTAGCTCTGTATATGCCGATGCTGGCGGCGTTTATCGGCAGCCTGGCGGTGATGGTGGTGATTTTTATCCTCAGCCGCGCAGGCGACGGTTCGCTGTCGCGGCTGCTGCTGGTGGGGATCGCCATCAACGCCTTATGCGGGGCGCTGGTCGGCGTGCTGGCGTGGCTAAGCAACGATGCTCAGCTACGCCAGCTGTCGCTGTGGGGGATGGGTAGCCTGGGCCAGGCCGAATGGCCGACGCTGTTGGTGGCGGCCAGCTTGATTATTCCGGCGTCAATAGCGGTGTGGCGGATGGCAACACGACTTAATCTGCTGCAACTCGGCGATGAAGAGGCGCACTATCTCGGCGTTAACGTGCGGGCGCTGCAGCGGCTGCTGTTGCTATGCAGCGCGGTACTGGTCGCCGCGGCGGTAGCGATAAGCGGCGTCATCGGCTTTATCGGCCTGGTGGTGCCGCATCTGATGCGAATGTGGCTGGGGGCGGACCACCGGGGTCTCATCCCCGGCTCGCTGCTGGCGGGCGCGATTCTGCTGCTGATTGCCGATACCCTGGCACGCACCGTCGCCGCGCCGGCGGAGATGCCAGTGGGGCTGCTAACCAGCCTGTTGGGCGCGCCGTGGTTCCTGTGGCTGATATTTCGTCGGGAGAAACCAATCCATGGATAAAGACTATCGGGCGCAAGGTCTGTCGCTGCGGCTCGGCCAACGACAGGTGATTGACCAGGTTTCGCTGACGCTGCGCGGCGGCGAGATGACCGCGCTGATCGGCCCGAACGGCGCGGGCAAATCCACCCTGCTGCGGCTGCTAACCGGCTTCCTTACCCCGGACAGCGGCGAGCGCATAATGGACGGCAAAACGCTGGAGCGCTGGTCGCCGCAGGCGCTCTCGCGCCGCCGGGCGGTGATGTTGCAGCGCACTCCACTCCAGGCCGACTGGACGGTGGAAACGGTTATCGCCATGGGGCGCTCGCCGTGGGAAGCGACCGCCAGTCCGCAGACTCTGCGCGATATTATGGCGGAAACCGGCTGCGATCATTTGCGCGGCAGGCGCTATCCGTCGCTTTCCGGCGGCGAGCAGCAGCGGGTACAGCTGGCCCGCTGCCTCGCCCAACTGTGGCAAAACGGCGCGCCGCAGGGCTGGCTGTTTCTGGATGAACCCACCTCGGCGCTGGATCTCTATTACCAGCAACATCTGTTACGCCTGCTCAAGCGTCTGACAGCTTCCGGCCAGCTGCATGTCTGCGTGGTGCTGCACGATCTCAACCTCGCAGCCCTGTGGGCCGACCAGATTCTGCTTCTACACCAGGGACAGGTGGTCGCGCAGGGCACGCCGCATCAGGTTATCCAGCAGGAAATCATTAGCCGCTGGTACGGCGCGGACGTGCGCCTCGGCCAGCACCCGGAAAAAGCGATTCCGCAGGTTTATCTGGCGCCCTGAACGTCACGCGCGGCCAGCTTAGCGAGGGCCGCGCGTCTGAGAAGTGGAATCAGGATCGCTGCGTCCACTTCGTCACTTTCCCTCAAATGCCTATCTCCGTTATCATGTCTTCCTCATGCGATAACGACGACAATAACAAAATCGCACTCCATTAAAAATCAGGGACCTGGATAACACCCTATAAGCACAATCGACAATTTAGACGCCCATACCCCCATGATGCAGCAGTACCATTTTTCAGTGATTAAATTGTTGAAACTGAGGAACAAAAAAACCACACATTGGTTATTTACTCACCTTCACTCAATAGATAAACTATTTACAGGGATTTATAAAAACATAAGGAAATAAGGACATGGCTATTCCCGGTAATATGTGGCTCTATGACGATGGCGGAGCACTAATCAAAGGTGGCTGTGATGTTGCAGACAGGGAGTTCAGTATAGAGTTTAAAGGGTTTCACCATAATCTCTCCATTCCCACTGATAATTCCACTGGCAAACCTACTGGCACTCGTCAGCATTCTCCAATGATCATCGTTAAAGAATTCGACTATTCCAGCCCATACCTATACAAAGCAGTTGCTACTGGTCAAAACCTGAAATCTGCCGAAATTAAATGGTACAAAATCAACGATTCTGGTCAGGAAGTGGAATACTTCAATATGCTACTTGAAGGAGTTCGAATCGTATCAATCTCCCCTACGATGGCTTCCCCAGAGGACAAGAACAACAACCATCTTGAATCTGTGGAGCTAAGATACGAGAAAATCACCTGGAAACATTGTGATGGAAACATAATTTTCACAGATGCCTGGAATGAACGACAAACAGCCTAACAGGTGATTGAATGGATACGACAGAAGAACTAAACGGAACCTACTTCTACCACGGACAATCGAACCTGTCAGCAGGTGAACTATTTGATGTGATTTTCCTTGAGCAATTTTGTGATGAACTTGGAATTGGCATTGAATCAGGTGCTGCTATCCTCGCTGGGCAACCGTGGTTAAAAACCAGAACGAAACCGGGAGAAGCAATCAAAGGGACAAGTGTTATTTCCAGGTATGGGAGAATGCTTTTACGAAATGCACGAACTCCTTTTGGTATTAGAGTTCCAACACCAGTTGGTGTAAGAATGCGAAAAACAAATAATCTTGCCGCAGTCATAGCACGATATGTTCCGTGGTTAGGCTGGGTTGGTCTTGTGAATTCAATTTACCAAGTATCAAGGAAAACTCAGGCCAAATACAACCTCATAGCACGCCCTAAAGATCGTATACAATGGACATCCTTTTGATGGATACAATTCAACAAGAGGTATTAGCACTTTTCCGTGAAGAGATCCCCGGATATTTAGACAGCAATTGGAAAGAAATCCCTTTAGAACTTGATTCTGATTTATTTGAAGCTCCCGGTGATGACCTGCATGAAGCTTTGAATAAATTTGAAAAAAAATTTAATATAGATTTATCAGAAATTAAATGGTCGTATTATTTCCCTTGGGAAAATACTCCACTGCTAACACGGTGGTTTAAATTAAAACGGGAAGATGTAGAACGAAATCGCAAACCTTTAACAATCAGAATGTTTTCGGAATCAGCGAAAGCTGGAAAGTGGCTTTATGACTGATATAAATATAACATATTAATCAGAGGTGGATATGTAAGCATCCCAGCTTCAGTTCCATGCACTTTTTGAGTGTTCCGGTTTTTCAGCCATCAGCCGGTACTCTTCCCGCATCAGGTTATCCAGCAGGAAATCATTAGCCGCTGGTACGGCGCGGATGTGCGCCTCGGCCAGCACCCGGAAAAAGCGATTCCACAGGTTTATCTGGCGCCCTGAACGTCACGCGCGGCCAGCTTAGCGAGGGCCGCGCGTTCGAGAAGTGGAATCAGGATCGCTGCGTCCACTTCGTCACTTTCCCTCAAATGCCTATCTCCGTTATCATGTCTTCCTCATGCGATAACGACGACAATAATAAAATCGCACTCCATTAAAAATCAGGGACCTGGATAACACCCTATGAGCACAATCGACAATTTAGACGCCCATACCCCAATGATGCAGCAGTACCATTTTTTATTAGTTAAGTTGTTGAAATATAAACACAAGTTTATACAAACATTGATTCTGGTTTACTAATGGGATACATTTCTAATATTTAATAGTATGTTGATAATGAGAGTAGTGAAACCTTAACAACCAAAACAGATTAATTAAGCATTTATCAATCTAAATTTACAATAACTAAAGGATATAGTGATGAAATTAGAAGAGTTGAATACAGGGATATCACATCATGGACAAGATGATGCTGGATTTATTTTTCATAATTTCTTGGTGGCATTTGATAGCACATTTAATCAATCAAACAATATTAAAATAAAAAAATTTTTTGAAAAAAATAGTCACATTACAAAATGGATGATCTTCAGTGATTATGTATTATATGATAAAAATAAACCCAACGATGTAGTGACTTTCTCAATATGTCCCTATACTGAGGATTTTTTTGAATTGGGGAAAAGAATTGATTCCCTATCTTTTAAAGATACAAAAAAGCTTAAAAGAATAAACAAAGAATTTATTAATTTTATAAAGAAAAGTGAAATACTTAACTTATCCATTTTACTATCAAAAGATAGAAAACTCGACCCACTGAATGAGCGAGAAATGCTCAAAACACGATATAAAATGGCCATAAAACAAATAAATATATGGATAGAGAATCAAGGCGAGAAAAAATATTTCAAACAACTAATAAAAAATTTACAACTTGTGTTGACTGAATTAGATAAGCCCGGTGCTAATTTAAAGGCTATAAGAGATATTGAGATAATATCATCGCTCACTGCATATATTGCATTTCAAATATCACAAGAAATTAAAATCGATACTATCGGTTGGTTTTCTGATAGAGATGCAATGTTAAGCTATAAAATAGCGAAGTTTTCCAAACCAATTATATATGATTTGGCATACAATACTTATCATATCCTTATGTATAACATCGATGAAGAATATAAGGAAAAATTTGTATTTGGGCTACCAGAAGCAGAAGGTAAGGTATGGTATGACTCTTACAACCGAGTCCCAGACTTAATTGCCGCGACCTTAGCTGACTATAATTATGAAAAAAACATATGTAGTCACGATAAATATATACCTGTGATTGAAGAGATTTTAGCGGATAGCGAAAATAGTATTATT
Source organism: Klebsiella sp. 141162 (assembly GCF_050600755.1). Taxonomy (NCBI): domain Bacteria; kingdom Pseudomonadati; phylum Pseudomonadota; class Gammaproteobacteria; order Enterobacterales; family Enterobacteriaceae; genus Klebsiella; species Klebsiella sp. 141162. Next base: position 14,239 of record NZ_JAQIRI010000019.1, read on the forward strand.
TATAAAATATCATTTGACGATCCTGAAAACCCCTTTTCCGCTGGTGTAATTTCTCTGGGATTAAAAACAGATCAGGACTAATAAGGTTGGAATGAATGTCAAGTAAATTAAAATATGATCGAGCTTATTATTATGATGGCTCGATTGAAAAAGAAATATTAGCAAGTTCTCTTAGTGATGAACAAACCTATTTCTTTGCCAAAAGCAAAATACTTTTTGATAAAAGTGGATACACACTTCTACGCCCAAGATTTTATAAAGACAAGACATGTCATTTTTACACACCGAACAGTTCTGATGAAAGAGAGATAAGCTCCTTTGAAACTGATAAATCACATAATGAACATATTGATTATCTTTCGAATTTACTAAAGAAACAAGAAACATTCACCATAGGAACTTCAATTTTCAAAGATAGAAAAATAGTAGGTTTTTCTCCTATTGCAATTTTAAATGAATACGAATGGGGAATAGAAACACATAGAATCTGCAATAATAAATTAACTCTACGGCATGATCTATTTGGGCAAAGGAGAAGTTTGGCAATGTCAATTCATCATCCGTGGGTCGCTATAGAGGTGATAAACAAACACTTCCCAGAAGAGAAAGCATTTACAGCGATGATAGAATTAAGTAAACAAATTCCGTTTTTAGTTATGTTTGATTTACTTACAGAAAAGACAAAAAACTATTTTTTAAAAATAGACATACAAAAAAAACAAATAACCCCTCTCTTTTATATTTTTGAAGGTCATGTGTGGTATGGTGATTTCATTCAAGAAAACATAACCACTTCTGCAATTCTTGAAAAAAGAATGAAAGAATGTGAAGAAAAAATTAAAAAGCTAAGAACGAATAAAAATCCTTAATCCATTCAACCATGGATTGTATCCATGTAATTGCAAGGATATTACTTCTTTCTTATCTACAAGACTGGAAGCTTCGGATTTAGTGATATCACCAAAAAAAGCTAAAGCATGTGCAATATCCGAAGCTTCATTTTCCAACCCCCACGTTTTGTTTCTGTGGTTAGCTCTAATTTTGTGATCAATTTCATTTTGAATTAAGTTTTTTTCTTTATTTATTTCTTCCATCTTCAATTTATAAAATCCTGACAGCCTCATCAGTTCTCTCCTATTGTCAAAAATTCGAGTAATCATTTAAATTGTTATACATATTGAAAACTAATTGTCAATAAAACCAAAAATATCTATAAGATATGCAAGGTATGACTGAACGAAGCGGAGCTTCGTTCAGTCTCCTTGTTTTTCGCCGTTCCGTTGAAAAAAGAAAATCAAAGTCGAATCCCAAAGATTGACTTACTCTGTATTTATAATATAACTGTATTATAAGTGTTGCAAAGGAATTGCTCACTATAAGCGAATACAAACATACATATATGAAAAGGAGTTTCTATGAGTAATACAATAACCTTATCCTATACAAATAATTTCCAGCCTATTTGTGTTCATAAAACAGAAAAGTCACCGAATGAATCATTACGAATACATTGTGTCAGTGTTCGATTTAATAAAGAAGAATTGGATATTCTCAATAAAAACAGAGGTGGCAAAAGCAAAGGCGAATGGCTTCGTTTAACATCCCTTGATAAACTTCCTGTCATTGTTCCTGAAATAAATATTGAAGCCTGGAAATCACTTTCTGACATATCCCAAAAGCTAAATAAACTAATAAATCATCTGGACACAAAAAGTAGCAATAGTGAATTAACTAAAACAGAGATCTTCGCTGTAAAGAAACAGATCAAAGAACTTCGTTTGTGCCTGACAGCTTCTGTTTGTCAGTCGGATAAGTAGGTATTCCTATGAAGGGAATGCAACGGATAAAAAGACACAAGAACTTTATCAATGTCGTAAAGTATGTGTTGAAGCCAGGTTCTCATCATAGAAGTGATCCTGTGGTTATTGGTGGGAACATGACAGGTGATTGTGCAAAGGAACTGATAGCAGAGTTTGATACTGCAAGTAAGCTCAGAACTGACATTGCAAAACCAGCCTGGCATAACTCGCTTCGTTTACCCCACGGCGATAAGCTTACCAATGAGAAGTGGAAATCGTTAGCTGACGACTACATGTACCGTATGGGATTCAGTGACACTCACCTTCGTTGTTATGTATTACACGACGATCCTGTTGGTCAACACATTCACATCATTGCTAATAGAGTCGATTCCGTGTCTGGTAAAGTTCATCTTGGTCGGCATGAGAGTTTAGTCAGTGGCCGAATAATTCAGGAAATTGAAATTGCTCATGACCTTACTCAAACACCAGCAGTAAGAGTACAACCGAAACAAACAAAACGTAAGCTTTCACGTAATGAAGAGATGCTTTCTCAACGGACAGGCTTGCCCTGCCCTAAGAAATCCCTGCAACAGGTCATTGATAAATGTTTGACTGATAAACCCAATCTAGAAACTTTTATCAAAAGAATCAGAGAAGCTCAGGTTTCCTGGACGGCGAACGTCTCAAAAACAGGAAAGATGAATGGATTCTCGTTCGAATATCAAAACATCGCATTTAAAGCCTCCCAGCTTGGAAAGATGTATTCATGGGCGAATCTTCAAAAGCTCCTCAACTACGAACCTGAACGCGACAACCCACTTCTACTAAATGCCAAGCCAGTTGTTCCTGTTCCTGTTCCTGTTCCTGTTCCTGTTCCTGTTCCTGTTCCTGCTCCTGCTCCTGCTCCTGCTCCTGCTCCTGCTCCTGCTCCTGCTCCTGCTCCTGCTCCTGCTCCTGCTCCTGCTCCTGCTCCTGCTCCTGCTCCTG
>NZ_JAQIRI010000020.1:0-3041 GCF_050600755.1 Klebsiella sp. 141162
GTGGCACACTGGTTGGCCCGGCGCAAAAAGCGCTAGCCGAGTATGGCGAAAACGTTACTTACTCGTTGTTGTATAAAGACCTGTATCCGCAGGATGCGAAGAACTTGGAAACGGTGCTTCAGGGACTGGATGCGGGAAGCATTACGCGCGATCAGGCTATCACGGCGATAGCACAGGCATCGGGCGTAAGCTGGGAAATAGTGGCAGGTCGTTATGATACGGCGATGCAGTTGCAGGCGGTGACAGCGGCATTGGCAGGGCTTTATGGTGCAAATAGCCTGAATAGAGCCGGGAAGGCTAATGCATCAGAAGTTACGCCTCAAGGTTATAATATTGATCCCAAGAAATTTGATTACTTTTTTGGGAAAGTTACTACAGGAAGTCCTCACAATATTGAACGTTCAGCACAGAACCTGAAGGATCTTAATACATTGGGAATAAATAATGAGCAGTCACTGATGAACTTATTTAATAAAGCAGCCAGTGATGGCGTTGTTATTTCTCAGAAATCTAATAATTTTGGGACGACTGTAACCAAGAGTATTTCTGTTTCAGATAAAGGTGCGGTTCAGGTCAGTTTCTTCTATCCTGATGGTAATATGTCAGCAACGCCAAAAATTACAACATTGATTCCTAAAATATCGAGTAAGAATAAATGATAAGAATTACGCCCATGACAAAAAATGATTTTTATCATGCTCATATACCTACGGTATTCCATGACGAGGAATATGCTCGTCATTACTATGAGGTGAGTTCCGATGGGAAAAGTATTTTTAAATTTTCAATGCAAAGTGAAATATTTCCTGTTTTTATTGAAATGAGTAGCGTTGTTGCTGTTGGATGTGACCAGACGGTGATATTTTTTTGCCTTGATAACAATAAGATTATTAAGAGGATGTTGCTGTCATCCTTCTTTTATGATTTTAAATTAAGTGATAAATATATTTATATTATATGCGAAATTGAAGTAATTATTCTTTTAAGAGAAAATCTTGAAGAGTATAAAAATATTGAGTTTATCGAATACATAGATCATGTAGATATAAATAAATCTGATATGTTAGTCCATTTTATTGATGGATCGAGTGAGAGTATCTGTATATGACTGCATAAGATCCCGGCCCTTCCGCCGAGATCTTCTTTTTAGCCGTCAGCCTCACCCAAAATGCCCGCGCTCACGCTTGATCGCCGGACGATCCCTTGCGTCGTCAGGCTGCGGTGGCTCGCACCGCGTTGCCCGTACCTGCCTCGCCTACTTCCGCAGCCCGCTCAGGTTCAGAGTGGTCATGCAATAGCAGCTCCTGGTCAGGCTGGTGTGTCACAGGGTACCGTTCCGTCGCCAGCGGGCTCTGTGCCACCCGCACCCGCAGGACCCGCTGGCGCGGGTTGCCGGTAGGGACCGGTTAATGCAACGGGTAATGCCAGGGGGAGGAGTGGCTGCTATGATGCAGGTGTTACAGACCGGAAGGTCACGGCGGGGCGGTAGCGTGTCGAGGGCTGAAAACGCACGTCGGGGCACTGGTGCCGGGTCATCAGAACGCAGCAGAAAAAACCGTTCTAACCAACGGAAATTACTAGGGAAAGGTGGTTCAGGCAGCCAGCTTCACGACAGAAAAAGTTGTTGTGGAGAATAACTCTCTGGCCGGGGATGAAGCCCGGAAATCAGTTAAAGAGAGCGCCGCGTGGTGGAAAACTCAGGTCAGGGACAAACTTGGCGAGGGCACGACTTCTTCCATCGCAAACGGTATTATCAATGCCCTTGCAGATACTGGTGATGCAGCATTAGGTTCAGCAGATTATGTTGCGGATACAGCAATGGCGCTGGCTTCATGTGCTGCGGGTGACAGTTATTGCAGCAGAGCAATGAGCGATCTAGCCGGGAAAAATCAGGCAGTGGCCGATAGTGTTGCCGCTCTGATGAAAAGCGAAACTTGGTCAGCGGTTGCGGATACGGTCAAACAGGCGGCCGGAGGAAATCAGGCTGCGCTGGAAGCCACTGGCGGATTGCTGGCAGGTATTATCTTGCCGGGTAAGAAAGTACCCGCCGCAGCAAATCGAATTGAAACGATACTTAAATCTGAGAAAAGTTGGGAAAGTGCACGAAATAAGGCATTGGGTATTGTTGGTAATTTAGGGGCAGACTCTAAACCTGTAATTGGGCGGTTAGAAGTAAGTGCAGGGAATGGAAAAGTAATTGGACGTCAATCTAGTGATGGTAAAGTTGGCTGGCGTGTTGATTATGATCCTGAAAAGGGAACGCACATTAATATATGGGATTACTCTCAAGGAAAAGGGCCGGGAAAAGCAGTCAAGCAAGTCATACCATTTGAAGGTAATGAAAAATCATTTGAAACCATATTGAAACAGTTGAATAGGTAGAGCAAATGACTTTATTTGATGAGTGTAAAGAAGCCCTTAGCGCTGATTTTGATGTGCTTGAAGGTCAGCGCGAGAAGGAGGCTATTAATATTTTGCATCAATTTCCATTTGCTAATGGAAATATATTATGGGCAGATCTTAAGTATTCGGATTATGAGGATATGAACGCTCTTATATCAGATAATCATAACAAAAATGACGATGTGTTCGTTTTTGTAGATGATATTAGCATTCCTATTTTTAGAACTAAGCTGATTTTGATTGCTGAGAATATTTATGACGTTACAGCTTTATCACCGAAGTTATTTATTTTTAACAATGAATTAATATTACAGCCTTTGTTTCCAACTGAAATAATCCGTTTAGGTATGAAGAGTTAGCAGCATTTTAAGATCCCGGCCAGAAGTGATCTGTCCGGGATCGTTTTATCGGTTGTTACCCTACCCAAAATGTCCCTTGCCACGCTTGATCACCGGCAGATCGCCGGTGTCGTTAAGCGCGCCGGGGAAGGCCTTAAGCCACTGCTTCATCTTCGGCCCGTTAACGGAGACTACGCTTAGCCCCTCAGTATCAGCGGCGCGGGCAGCTTCGGCGACCAGTTCAAGGGCAATATGCCGGGCGGGATGATTGCGGCGGCGGGCAACAGTGGGCATGCCGAA
>NZ_JAQIRI010000021.1:0-3039 GCF_050600755.1 Klebsiella sp. 141162
AACAGCTGAGTAGCGGCGGGAATATCTTCGCTCTTTACCACCTTGCCGATCACATCGTCTTTTTTCTCGGAGATGTAAAACTGATACAGCCAGCCAATCACTTCGACCTGTTCCCAGTCTTCTTCAGGAATAATATCCACCAGCCCGCGCAGAATGGAATCAGTGCGGGTCAGGTTATCCGGGAGTACCAGTTCGATATCATCATTGACCGCTTCGAACAGGAAAGGCATCGCGCCATGAAGTGCATGGCACTGCGCAAGCAACAGTTCACGGTACAGCTCTTCATCGCGATCGCCCGCCAGCTTCATCTCCACGAGGCGCGCTTTGTCCAGCCCCAGAGCATCAGCCACTTCCGGCACATGATCCAGAACCTCAAAACCCCCTTCCAGCGTCGGGTTAGACAGCATACGGAAACCGTGATCAAGATAGCCGTGCAGCTCCATATAGCGAATAGCGCAGAAGCGGTTAAACCAGGTGTAAGCGATGTGCTCCACCAGCACCTCGTAACCCCGCTTTTCGGCACGCTTGACCAGACGCTCACGGCGTGACGCCAGTGATTTATCCAGTGAGAACTGACCATAACGCACACTGTCGCCAAGATCGGTTGCTTGAGCAATTTGCAGGTTGCCTTTTTTATCGGCCTCAATACCCAGCGTGGTCAGTTTTTGCATGACTGCACCACGGAACTGTTTACGTGCCACCGGGGCATATTTTTTGATGTTGGACGTATTCATATTCAATCCCAATAAATTCAATAAACATGCTGGCGTTCAAATAACGGGCATATTTTAAAATTATTAAAAGCCAGAACTATTGGAGAACTGGCTTGTTGAAAATTTAAATTCAAATTTCTTCAGGTGCACTGCCGGTAATGGCTTTTACATCCGCCAGCAGATCACCAAATTTGCCGTAGTTAACCTTAACGCCGTCATCCAGATCAATAGTGATACGTCTATCAGCATAGTGACGCAAGCGATCGTCAAAATTGCGCAGCTCATTGAATTTTTTGGTCAGACCATCCTGCTCTTTTTTCAGGCGTGTGGTGGCCGCACCAGATTCCGCATTCTTAAGCTGATCGTTAAGCAGATCGATATTGCCCTGGTAGCGTGCCAACAGCGGAACTACGTATTCGGTACGCATACGCGACAGCGTGCCTTCATTATAACGGTGCAGATAGACCAGACACTCAAACGCTTTCTCTTTACCGGAGCTGAACAGCCAGTAAATTGGGCGTTTCTTGTACATCTTCATATGATCTTTCCAGAACTGAGTGGAAAGATAGCGACGGATGGTATCGAGCGAAGATTCGCCTTTTTTTGGCTTGATGGCGTACAAACAGAGGCTTTCGGCGATGAAATTGAGGTTTTCCTGCAGATATTCTTCGCCCCAGGCGATGCGAACGAATTCTTTCACGCGGGCGGTAACGTCGTCATCAAACCTGTCGGAGTCCATTAATGGCAGGATGCCATCTTCATCGGCGGGGAAGGTTTTATAGGCGCCTTCGCTGACTAATTCGGCAAAACCTTTGTTGCCTTCGCGGGCGTAGATCAGACCTTCACGATCGAGGGAGTATCGGCCCATTTGACAGCCAATGGCATATGAGATTAATTCGGCTATAATATCAGAACGGAACCTATAACAGATCTCATCATTAATTTCTTCGATATTATAACGATATAAAGGGTTCGTGTTTAGAGTGATTTTTTTAAATTCCACGTCATCTTTATAAATAGACTCAACCCCATATGCCCTATTGACTAAATTATTAATAATGGTCTCAAGGTGCATAACTAAATGTGTTCGTTCATTACAATCCTGAAACCAACTCTCATATTTTAAACTTAATTTTCCACCTTTTTTTTTGATCATTTGCGGAGTGCTAAATCCCCAATTTACTTCAGATTCATTCCAATCGCACTCCGTTATTAATACCAACTCCTCCACTTTTCCTTCAATTTCACCCTGTAGTTTTTCACTGTAAGGTAAAGCTCTAAAGTACCCAACATGGAAATGCATTGTTGGGTTGAGTATTTTTGCAACACTTGTAATGAAATTAGAGTTAAGAATACCTAAAGCTAGAAGTTTATCTTCATTTGAACTGAAAAAAGCACAATGACCTGTTGCATCAAATATAAACCCGGGAGGTAAAAATCTGAAGCTAGAATCACCTGACGTAACATCACTCCATGTAATACCATCTCTAAAATAATATTCAGCGTTTTTTATTATTCTTGTAGGAGAACCGTATAATTCTGTAGCAAATTTAAATAATTCCTCGCCATCATTTTTCCAATTTACAATGTGTTCAAAATTCCCAAACCATTTTCTATACGCCCCTCCTTTATTACATGGGAACCATTTCTGAGTGGAATTTAATGACTCGCCGCGAGTTTTGTTATTAAAATTAATGTTTTCAACAGAAACTTCATGCCATAGACGTAAAAACCTGTTGTTATCACTCGTTTGTAAACCAGCTCTTGCATCAGCGATCTCAGAAAATGTTTTGTTTATTTCAAAAGCCTCCAATATTTTATCTGATACCCAATACGCAATTGGTGCACCAGGGACTTTTTTGAAGTCAGAAGCAGCAGCGGTTTTTAAACGACCATTTTTAACCGGAAACTCTTTCGGATAACCTTCATCGTTAATATCATCATTTCCAGCATAAGAGAACATACCGTGGTAAGACGGTATATGAGCATTTCTAAACACTGTCGCATTGGTACCAAAGGCAATCTTCATTACCCCATTGCCCATATGTACCATAGTATCAATAGTGAACTTATCCAGAATATTTTCACGCATATTTTCGTAACTGGACAAGAACATCCATGATTGCATTGTAACCATCGAGTTAAATGCGCCATCTTTGAGCCAGCCAAAGCCACGTTCAATAAACATCGCAAACAAATCTGACTTACTGTCAGGGAATTGTTTCTTAGCGAACTCTTTCAGCTCGCCATTCATTCCTTTCCCACCCATATACGGCGGGTTCGCTACCACCGCATCATAGCGCTGCGCCAGGATCCACGCCTGATG
>NZ_JAQIRI010000022.1:0-1442 GCF_050600755.1 Klebsiella sp. 141162
GACGTCGGCTACCGCTCGCTGGAATGCTGGGGCGGCGCCACCTTTGACGCCTGCATCCGCTTCCTCGGCGAGGACCCGTGGGTCCGCCTGCGCGAACTGAAAAAGGTGATGCCGAAAACCCCGCTGCAGATGCTGCTGCGCGGCCAGAACCTGCTCGGCTACCGCCACTACGCCGACGACGTGGTGGCGCGCTTTGTGGAGCGCGCCGTCAAAAACGGCATGGACGTGTTCCGCGTTTTCGATGCCATGAACGACCCGCGCAACATGAAAGCCGCCCTGCAGGCGGTGCGCAGCCACGGCGCCCACGCCCAGGGGACCCTCAGCTACACCACCAGCCCGGCGCACACCCTGCAGACCTGGCTCGACCTCACCGAACAGCTGCTGGAGACCGGCGTCGACTCCATCGCCATCAAGGACATGTCCGGCATTCTCACCCCGAACGCCGCCTTTGAGCTGGTCAGCGAAATCAAAAAACGCTTTGCCGTCACCCTGCACCTGCACTGCCACGCCACCACCGGCATGGCGGAGATGGCGCTGCTGAAGGCTATTGAAGCCGGCGTCGACGGCGTCGATACCGCCATCTCCTCGATGAGCGCCACCTACGGCCACCCGGCCACCGAAGCGCTGGTGGCCACCCTCGCCGGGACCCGCTACGACACCGGCCTCGATATCCACAAACTGGAGAGCATCGCCGCGTACTTCCGCGAGGTGCGCAAAAAATACCACGCCTTCGAAGGCCAGCTGAAAGGCACCGACAGCCGTATCCTGGTCGCCCAGGTGCCGGGCGGGATGCTCACCAACCTTGAGAGCCAGCTTAAACAGCAGAGCGCCGCCCACCGTCTGGATGAGGTGCTGGCGGAAATCCCCCGCGTGCGCGAGGACCTCGGCTTCATCCCGCTGGTCACCCCGACCTCGCAGATTGTCGGCACCCAGGCGGTGCTTAACGTGCTGGGCGGCGAGCGCTACAAAACCATCGCTAAAGAGACCGCCGGTATCCTGAAAGGCGAATACGGCCACACCCCGGCGCCGGTTAACGCCGCCCTGCAGGCGCGGGTGCTCGACGGCGCCGACGCCGTCACCTGCCGCCCGGCCGACCTGCTGAAGCCTGAGCTGGCGGAGCTTGAAGCCGACGTCAAACGCCAGGCGCAGGAGAAGGGCATCACGCTTGCCGAAAACGCCATCGACGACGTGCTCACCGTGGCGCTGTTCCCGCAAATCGGCCTGAAGTTCCTCGAAAACCGCCACAACCCGGCGGCCTTTGAGCCCGTGCCGCAGGTGGAAGAAGCAAAATCTGCCGCGCCGGCAAAAGCCGCCGCCTCCGGCGTCTACACCGTGGAAGTGGAAGGCAAAGCCTTCGTGGTCAAAGTCAGCGACGGCGGCGACGTCAGCCAGCTGACGGCGGCCACTCCGTCTTTCGCACCGGTTCAGGCAGCCGCCCCGGC
>NZ_JAQIRI010000024.1:0-1173 GCF_050600755.1 Klebsiella sp. 141162
ACCGCTGGCAACAAAGGATAAGGGTTGCGCTCGTTGCGGGACTTAACCCAACATTTCACAACACGAGCTGACGACAGCCATGCAGCACCTGTCTCAGAGTTCCCGAAGGCACCAAAGCATCTCTGCTAAGTTCTCTGGATGTCAAGAGTAGGTAAGGTTCTTCGCGTTGCATCGAATTAAACCACATGCTCCACCGCTTGTGCGGGCCCCCGTCAATTCATTTGAGTTTTAACCTTGCGGCCGTACTCCCCAGGCGGTCGACTTAACGCGTTAGCTCCGGAAGCCACGCCTCAAGGGCACAACCTCCAAGTCGACATCGTTTACGGCGTGGACTACCAGGGTATCTAATCCTGTTTGCTCCCCACGCTTTCGCACCTGAGCGTCAGTCTTTGTCCAGGGGGCCGCCTTCGCCACCGGTATTCCTCCAGATCTCTACGCATTTCACCGCTACACCTGGAATTCTACCCCCCTCTACAAGACTCTAGCCTGCCAGTTTCGAATGCAGTTCCCAGGTTGAGCCCGGGGATTTCACATCCGACTTGACAGACCGCCTGCGTGCGCTTTACGCCCAGTAATTCCGATTAACGCTTGCACCCTCCGTATTACCGCGGCTGCTGGCACGGAGTTAGCCGGTGCTTCTTCTGCGAGTAACGTCAATCGCTAAGGTTATTAACCTTAACGCCTTCCTCCTCGCTGAAAGTACTTTACAACCCGAAGGCCTTCTTCATACACGCGGCATGGCTGCATCAGGCTTGCGCCCATTGTGCAATATTCCCCACTGCTGCCTCCCGTAGGAGTCTGGACCGTGTCTCAGTTCCAGTGTGGCTGGTCATCCTCTCAGACCAGCTAGGGATCGTCGCCTAGGTGAGCCATTACCCCACCTACTAGCTAATCCCATCTGGGCACATCTGATGGCATGAGGCCCGAAGGTCCCCCACTTTGGTCTTGCGACGTTATGCGGTATTAGCTACCGTTTCCAGTAGTTATCCCCCTCCATCAGGCAGTTTCCCAGACATTACTCACCCGTCCGCCGCTCGTCACCCGAGAGCAAGCTCTCTGTGCTACCGCTCGACTTGCATGTGTTAGGCCTGCCGCCAGCGTTCAATCTGAGCCATGATCAAACTCTTCAATTTAAGTTTGATGCTCGTGAATTAAACTTCGTAATGAATTACG
>NZ_JAQIRI010000025.1:0-783 GCF_050600755.1 Klebsiella sp. 141162
GGCTGGCTGTATCAGTTTTACATCTCCGAGAAAAAAGACGATGTGATCGGCAAGGTGGTAAAGAGCGAAGATATTCCCGCCGCTACTCAGCTGTTTACCCCGAACTGGATTGTCCAGTACCTGGTGCAGAACTCGGTGGGCCGCCAGTGGCTGCAAACCTATCCGGACTCCAGCCTCAAAGGCAAAATGCCGTACTACATTGAGCCAGCGGAGCAAACGCCGGAAGTGCAGGCGCAGCTGGCTGCCATCACTCCATCCAGCATTGAACCCGAAAGTATCAAGGTGCTGGACCCGGCCTGCGGCTCCGGGCATATCCTGACTGAAGCCTATAACGTGCTGAAGGCCATTTACGAAGAGCGTGGCTACCGTACACGGGATATCCCGCAGCTGATTCTGGAAAACAATCTCTTTGGGCTGGACATTGATGACCGTGCCGCACAGCTGTCTGGTTTTGCGATGCTGATGCTGGCCCGCCAGGACGATCGCCGCATTTTGAGTCCAGGCCGTGGCGTTCGCTTGAATATTGTTTCCCTGCAGGAAAGTAAGCTGGATATCGCTGAGCTGTGGACCAGACTGAACTACCACCAGCAGGTACAGCGCGGCAGCATGGGAGATATGTTTGCAGAAGGGACGGCACTGACCAATACCGACAGCGCGGAATATAAGCTGCTGATGCGTACTTTGGCATTGTTCACTAGGGCAAAAACGCTGGGATCACTGATTCAGGTACCGCAGGAAGATGAAATGGCGTTAAAAGTGCTTCTGGATGGACTGTATCGCCTG
>NZ_JAQIRI010000026.1:0-678 GCF_050600755.1 Klebsiella sp. 141162
TCCCGTGATAACATTCTTCGGTATTCGTAGTTTGCATCGGGTTGGTAAGTCGGGATGACCCCCTAGCCGAAACAGTGCTCTACCCCCGAAGATGAATTCACGAGGCGCTACCTAAATAGCTTTCGGGGAGAACCAGCTATCTCCCGGTTTGATTGGCCTTTCACCCCCAGCCACAAGTCATCCGCTAATTTTTCAACATTAGTCGGTTCGGTCCTCCAGTTAGTGTTACCCAACCTTCAACCTGCCCATGGCTAGATCACCGGGTTTCGGGTCTATACCCTGCAACTTAACGCCCAGTTAAGACTCGGTTTCCCTGCGGCTCCCCTATACGGTTAACCTTGCTACAGAATATAAGTCGCTGACCCATTATACAAAAGGTACGCAGTCACACCCAAAGGTGCTCCCACTGCTTGTACGTACACGGTTTCAGGTTCTTTTTCACTCCCCTCGCCGGGGTTCTTTTCGCCTTTCCCTCACGGTACTGGTTCACTATCGGTCAGTCAGGAGTATTTAGCCTTGGAGGATGGTCCCCCCATATTCAGACAGGATACCACGTGTCCCGCCCTACTCTTCGAGTTCACAACCTGTGCATTTTGGTGTACGGGACTATCACCCTGTACCGTCGGACTTTCCAGACCGTTCCACTAACACACAAGCTGATTCAGACTCTGGGCTGCT
>NZ_JAQIRI010000027.1:0-660 GCF_050600755.1 Klebsiella sp. 141162
AAGGTACCGGATTTACCTGGAACCTCCGCCTACATGCTTAAACCGGGACAACCGTCGCCCGGCTAACATAGCCTTCTCCGTCCCCCCTTCGCAGTAACACCAAGTACAGGAATATTAACCTGTTTCCCATCGACTACGCCTTTCGGCCTCGCCTTAGGGGTCGACTCACCCTGCCCCGATTAACGTTGGACAGGAACCCTTGGTCTTCCGGCGTGCGGGCTTTTCACCCGCATTATCGTTACTTATGTCAGCATTCGCACTTCTGATACCTCCAGCAACCCTCACAGGCCACCTTCGCAGGCTTACAGAACGCTCCCCTACCCAACAACACATAGTGTCGCTGCCGCAGCTTCGGTGCACAGTTTAGCCCCGTTACATCTTCCGCGCAGGCCGACTCGACCAGTGAGCTATTACGCTTTCTTTAAATGATGGCTGCTTCTAAGCCAACATCCTGGCTGTCTGTGCCTTCCCACATCGTTTCCCACTTAACTGTGACTTTGGGACCTTAGCTGGCGGTCTGGGTTGTTTCCCTCTTCACGACGGACGTTAGCACCCGCCGTGTGTCTCCCGTGATAACATTCTTCGGTATTCGTAGTTTGCATCGGGTTGGTAAGTCGGGATGACCCCCTAGCCGAAACAGTGCTCTACCCCCGAAGATGA
>NZ_JAQIRI010000028.1:0-645 GCF_050600755.1 Klebsiella sp. 141162
CTTTTCGCAGATTAGCACGTCCTTCATCGCCTCTGACTGCCAGGGCATCCACCGTGTACGCTTAGTCGCTTAACCTCACAACCCGAAGATGTTTCACTTCTGATTGCGAAAATTTGAGAGACTCGAACACACATTAACTGTGTGTCGTTTCAATTTTCAGCTTGATCCAGATTTTTAAAGAGCAAAACTTCGCAGTGAACCTTTTCAGGTACACTCTGAAGTTTTCTTGTTTTTTGCAGTAAGGATGGTGGAGCTATGCGGGATCGAACCGCAGACCTCCTGCGTGCAAAGCAGGCGCTCTCCCAGCTGAGCTATAGCCCCATCGTAGTTATCTCTTTACCGGTAATTTTTCCTGAGACAAGGCGTGGTGAAGCGAAGCATACTGAAGTATGCGAGCTTTGCCACAACGCAGTATTCAGGGAAAATTTGGTAGGCCTGAGTGGACTTGAACCACCGACCTCACCCTTATCAGGGGTGCGCTCTAACCACCTGAGCTACAAGCCTGCAGAGATTACTTACTGCTGTATTTTCATCAGACAATCTGTGTGAGCACTACAAAGGCAGGTTCTTTAAGGTAAGGAGGTGATCCAACCGCAGGTTCCCCTACGGTTACCTTGTTACGACTTCACCCCAGTCATGAATCAC
>NZ_JAQIRI010000029.1:0-587 GCF_050600755.1 Klebsiella sp. 141162
ATGCTGCTGGTCAGCCTGCTGCTGCTGTGGCTGGCGATTGCGAAAAAGTTCGAGCCGTTACTGCTGCTGCCGATTGGCTTCGGCGGCCTGCTCTCCAATATCCCGGAGGCCGGGCTGGCGCTGAGCGCGCTGGAAAACCTGCTGGCCCACCACGACCCGGTCCAGCTGGCGGTGATTGCCGCGAAGCTCAACTGCGCGCCGGACGTCCACGCCATCAAGGAGGCGCTGGCGCTGGCCCTGCCGTCGGTGCAGGGGCAGATGGAGACGCTGGCGGTGGACATGGGCTACTCCTCCGGGGTGCTGGCCATCTTCTATAAGGTGGCGATTGGCTCGGGTATCGCGCCGCTGGTGATCTTTATGGGCGTCGGGGCGATGACCGATTTCGGCCCGCTGCTGGCCAACCCGCGCACCCTGCTGCTGGGGGCGGCGGCGCAGTTCGGGATCTTCGCCACCGTGCTCGGGGCGCTGACGCTGAACTACTTCGGCTTCATCTCCTTCACCCTGCCGCAGGCGGCGGCCATCGGCATCATCGGCGGCGCCGACGGCCCGACGGCCATCTACCTGTCGAGCAAGCTGGCGCCGGAGCT
>NZ_JAQIRI010000030.1:0-491 GCF_050600755.1 Klebsiella sp. 141162
AAAGCCTTCGTGGTCAAAGTCAGCGACGGCGGCGACGTCAGCCAGCTGACGGCGGCCACTCCGTCTTTCGCACCGGTTCAGGCAGCCGCCCCGGCAGGCGCCAGCACCCCGGTGACCGCGCCGCTGGCGGGCACCATCTGGAAGGTGCTGGCCAGCGAAGGCCAGGCGGTGGCGGAAGGCGAGGTGCTGCTGATTCTGGAAGCCATGAAGATGGAAACCGAAATCCGCGCCGCGCAGGCCGGTACCGTACGCGGTATCGCGGTGAAATCCGGCGATGCGGTGGCGGTCGGCGACACCCTGCTGCAGCTGGCGTAAGGACGAGGAGCGCAAATGGAAAGTCTGAACGCCCTGATTCAGGGCATGGGGCTGATGCACCTGGGGGCCGGCCAGGCGGTGATGCTGCTGGTCAGCCTGCTGCTGCTGTGGCTGGCGATTGCGAAAAAGTTCGAGCCGTTACTGCTGCTGCCGATTGGCTTCGGCGGCCTGCTCTC
>NZ_JAQIRI010000031.1:0-430 GCF_050600755.1 Klebsiella sp. 141162
CACTACAAAGGCAGGTTCTTTAAGGTAAGGAGGTGATCCAACCGCAGGTTCCCCTACGGTTACCTTGTTACGACTTCACCCCAGTCATGAATCACAAAGTGGTAAGCGCCCTCCCGAAGGTTAAGCTACCTACTTCTTTTGCAACCCACTCCCATGGTGTGACGGGCGGTGTGTACAAGGCCCGGGAACGTATTCACCGTAGCATTCTGATCTACGATTACTAGCGATTCCGACTTCATGGAGTCGAGTTGCAGACTCCAATCCGGACTACGACATACTTTATGAGGTCCGCTTGCTCTCGCGAGGTCGCTTCTCTTTGTATATGCCATTGTAGCACGTGTGTAGCCCTACTCGTAAGGGCCATGATGACTTGACGTCATCCCCACCTTCCTCCAGTTTATCACTGGCAGTCTCCTTTGAGTTCCCGGCC
>NZ_JAQIRI010000032.1:0-425 GCF_050600755.1 Klebsiella sp. 141162
CAGGGCATCCACCGTGTACGCTTAGTCGCTTAACCTCACAACCCGAAGATGTTTCACTTCTGATTGCGAAAATTTGAGAGACTCGAACACACATTGACTGTGTGTCGTTTCAATTTTCAGCTTGATCCAGATTTTTAAAGAGCAAATATCTCAAACGTCACCCGAAGATGAGTTTTGAGATATGTCGGCGCGCGTCTTTCACTCACGAACCAGCAAGTGGCGTCCCCTAGGGGATTCGAACCCCTGTTACCGCCGTGAAAGGGCGGTGTCCTGGGCCTCTAGACGAAGGGGACACTGAAGTCTCAATCGCAAGACGCCTTGCTTCTTTACTTTCATCAGACAATCTGTGTGAGCACTACAAAGGCAGGTTCTTTAAGGTAAGGAGGTGATCCAACCGCAGGTTCCCCTACGGTTACCTTGTTACG
>NZ_JAQIRI010000033.1:0-385 GCF_050600755.1 Klebsiella sp. 141162
CCGGAAAAGGCGCGTCAGGCGCCGCCTCCGGGAATCGATTGGCACGAAGCCTGAGTTCAACCTCCCCGGTGGCGCTTCGCTTACCGGGGCTACGGATTCACAACATCCCACCAGCCGGTAGCCCGGAAAAGGCGCGTCAGGCGCCGCCTCCGGGAATCGATTAGCACGAAGCCTGAGTTCAACCTCCCCGGTGGCGCTTCGCTTACCGGGGCTACGGATTCACCGCATTCCACCAGCCGGTAGCCCGGAAAAGGCGCGTCAGGCGCCGCCTCCGGGAATCGATTAGCACAAAGCCTGAGTTCAACCTCCCCGGTGGCGCTTCGCTTACCGGGGCTACGGGTTCACCGCGTCCCACCAGCCGGTAGCCCGGAAAAGGCGCGTCAGG
>NZ_JAQIRI010000034.1:0-376 GCF_050600755.1 Klebsiella sp. 141162
CCTGTGCATTTTGGTGTACGGGACTATCACCCTGTACCGTCGGACTTTCCAGACCGTTCCACTAACACACAAGCTGATTCAGACTCTGGGCTGCTCCCCGTTCGCTCGCCGCTACTGGGGGAATCTCGGTTGATTTCTTTTCCTCGGGGTACTTAGATGTTTCAGTTCCCCCGGTTCGCCTCGTTAACCTATGTATTCAGTTAACGATAGTGTGACGAATCACACTGGGTTTCCCCATTCGGACATCGCCGGCTATAACGGTTCATATCACCTTACCGACGCTTTTCGCAGATTAGCACGTCCTTCATCGCCTCTGACTGCCAGGGCATCCACCGTGTACGCTTAGTCGCTTAACCTCACAACCCGAAGATGTTTC
>NZ_JAQIRI010000035.1:0-371 GCF_050600755.1 Klebsiella sp. 141162
TTTCAATTTTCAGCTTGATCCAGATTTTTAAAGAGCAAAACTTCGCAGTGAACCTTTTCAGGTACACTCTGAAGTTTTCTTGTTTTTTGCAGTAATGATGGTGGAGCTATGCGGGATCGAACCGCAGACCTCCTGCGTGCAAAGCAGGCGCTCTCCCAGCTGAGCTATAGCCCCATCGAATGAATCTCTTTTAACCTTAATTCGTTTTCGGGCGCGGCGTGGTGAAGCGAAGCATACTGAAGTATGCGAGCTTTGCCACAACAAAGCACGAGAGCGAATTTGGTAGGCCTGAGTGGACTTGAACCACCGACCTCACCCTTATCAGGGGTGCGCTCTAACCACCTGAGCTACAAGCCTGCAGAGATTACTTA
>NZ_JAQIRI010000036.1:0-349 GCF_050600755.1 Klebsiella sp. 141162
TTCCCTACTCTCACATGGGGAGACCCCACACTACCATCGGCGCTACGGCGTTTCACTTCTGAGTTCGGCATGGGGTCAGGTGGGACCACCGCGCTGTCGCCGCCAGGCAAATTCTTTGTGCTCGTCCTGTGTCTTTTACGCTCATACTGCGTTGGCTGCTCTCGCGAATGTCAGTCACATACTTTAGTATGCTCCTTCCATCGCTTCGCTTGCCGCCTTGTCTCAGCGTAAAATCCTTCGGACTCTGAATCAGAGCTGAAAATCATCTCAAATCCGCCAAAACATCTTCGGCGTTGTAAGGTTAAGCCTCACGGTTCATTAGTATCGGTTAGCTCAACGTATCGCTACG
>NZ_JAQIRI010000037.1:0-331 GCF_050600755.1 Klebsiella sp. 141162
AAGAGCGGAAGATCCGCATGGTGCAGCTGCGTACGGTGAGCAAACGCGAGAAGATCCTCTTCCCGGCGGTGCTGTTGCTGCTGGTGGCGCTGCTGCTGCCGGACGCCGCGCCGCTGCTGGGGATGTTCTGCTTCGGCAACCTGATGCGCGAAAGCGGGGTGGTGGATCGTCTGAGCGATACGGTGCAGAACGCGCTGATCAATATCGTCACCATCTTCCTCGGGCTGTCGGTGGGAGCCAAGCTGGTGGCGGACAAGTTCCTGCAGCCGCAGACGCTGGGGATCCTGCTGCTGGGGGTGATCGCCTTCTGCGTGGGCACCGCCGCCGGGGT
>NZ_JAQIRI010000038.1:0-326 GCF_050600755.1 Klebsiella sp. 141162
TTTCGCAGATTAGCACGTCCTTCATCGCCTCTGACTGCCAGGGCATCCACCGTGTACGCTTAGTCGCTTAACCTCACAACCCGAAGATGTTTCGTTCTGTCCGGTTCGTTGCGCATCATGAATCCTGCGTTGTTCCGTACTCGCGATGCTCATGGACATATAGTCCACTCCGCTCGCTGCGTGCGGTACGCCTTGGCTTCACTTTGCTCACGTCACCTTTTACAGTGTCATCTTCTGATTGCGAAAATTTGAGAGACTCGAACACACATTAACTGTGTGTCGTTTCAATTTTCAGCTTGATCCAGATTTTTAAAGAGCAAAACTTC
>NZ_JAQIRI010000039.1:0-320 GCF_050600755.1 Klebsiella sp. 141162
GACCCCATGCCGAACTCAGAAGTGAAACGCCGTAGCGCCGATGGTAGTGTGGGGTCTCCCCATGTGAGAGTAGGGAACTGCCAGGCATCAAATTTAGCGTGCTGATATGGCTCAGTTGGTAGAGCGCACCCTTGGTAAGGGTGAGGTCCCCAGTTCGACTCTGGGTATCAGCACCACTTTTTAGGTTAAAGTTCGGCACTTGTAAAGAATTTGCCTGGCGACGAGAGCGCGGTGGTCCCACCTGACCCCATGCCGAACTCAGAAGTGAAACGCCGTAGCGCCGATGGTAGTGTGGGGTCTCCCCATGTGAGAGTAGGGAA
>NZ_JAQIRI010000040.1:0-272 GCF_050600755.1 Klebsiella sp. 141162
CTGCCGGTGCCATACTTTTCCTGTTCCTTTTTGTATTCCGGCGTATCACGCAGTTTTGCCAGATATGCCTGCCGCTGTTCTTCCGTCGCATCCGCAGGAACAGGCCCGTATTTATCCTGCGCAGCCTTCAGCGCATTCAATTCCCCCTGCGTCCGCGCGATATCCGCCACCTGACCGCCGATATCGCTGATCATCCCGATTTCCTTCAGACGGTTCTGCTCCTTCTCCTTGTCGAAGATCGGGCTGATGCTGTCGTTGGCATGTTCGGTGTC
>NZ_JAQIRI010000041.1:0-237 GCF_050600755.1 Klebsiella sp. 141162
TTCACTTCTGATTGCGAAAATTTGAGAGACTCGAACACACATTAACTGTGTGTCGTTTCAATTTTCAGCTTGATCCAGATTTTTAAAGAGCAAAATTTCACAATGCACTTAACAGTACATTTTGAAATTTATCATTTATCAAACAATCTGTGTGGACACTACAAAGGCAGGTTCTTTAAGGTAAGGAGGTGATCCAACCGCAGGTTCCCCTACGGTTACCTTGTTACGACTTCACCC
>NZ_JAQIRI010000042.1:0-236 GCF_050600755.1 Klebsiella sp. 141162
TTCTCGCGTTTGCTCACCGTACGCAGCTGCACCATGCGGATCTTCCGCTCTTTGTCGCTGGTCAGCGCCTTCATGATCGGCGGCTGGATCAGCGGCACCAGCGCCATGTAGGAGTAGGCGGCCACCGCGATGGCCCCCAGCAGCTCCGGCGCCAGCTTGCTCGACAGGTAGATGGCCGTCGGGCCGTCGGCGCCGCCGATGATGCCGATGGCCGCCGCCTGCGGCAGGGTGAAGGA
>NZ_JAQIRI010000043.1:0-214 GCF_050600755.1 Klebsiella sp. 141162
GGGGTCAGGTGGGACCACCGCGCTATCGCCGCCAGGCAAATTCTGTTTTATCAGCCCGTCATACGACGCACTGATTAATCTGTATCACGCTGAAAATCGTCTCAAATCCGCCAAAACAGCTTCGGCGTTGTAAGGTTAAGCCTCACGGTTCATTAGTATCGGTTAGCTCAACGTATCGCTACGCTTACACACCCGACCTATCAACGTCATCGTC
>NZ_JAQIRI010000044.1:0-206 GCF_050600755.1 Klebsiella sp. 141162
TTTCGCAGATTAGCACGTCCTTCATCGCCTCTGACTGCCAGGGCATCCACCGTGTACGCTTAGTCGCTTAACCTCACAACCCGAAGATGTTTCGTAAAACATTTTCGTGTCGCGAAAATTTGAGAGACTCGAACACACATTGACTGTGTGTCGTTTCAATTTTCAGCTTGATCCAGATTTTTAAAGAGCAAATATCTCAAACGTCA
>NZ_JAQIRI010000045.1:0-204 GCF_050600755.1 Klebsiella sp. 141162
CAGAATCAGCAGCACCTCGCCTTCCGCCACCGCCTGGCCTTCGCTGGCCAGCACCTTCCAGATGGTGCCCGCCAGCGGCGCGGTCACCGGGGTGCCGGTGCCTGCCGGGGCCGGGGCGGCTGCCTGAACCGGTGCGAAAGACGGAGTGGCCGCCGTCAGCTGGCTGACGTCGCCGCCGTCGCTGACTTTGACCACGAAGGCTTT